>NZ_JBNPUY010000002.1:0-1075940 GCF_051168395.1 Bradyrhizobium sp. HKCCYLRH1030
TCGCCGTCGCCAGGAAGCTTCTAACCATCCTGAATGCCATGATGCGCGACCGAAAACCTTATGCGATCACTCCATCAACATAACAGTTGCCGGCTCAAGGCCGGGACGACACTCAGTGTGTCGCATGGCCGTTTCACCTCACAGGCGTGATGAGCATCGCAAGCGCGACGTATCCACGCCCACGCACCACATCCACTCCACGATCTTCCCAAACAGCCCGCCGCAGCCCCGCGACGCATCCGCGCCCGGGTCATGCTGCCGACATCGCCCTCGACAAACGAGAGGGCGCGGGGAAGACCGGACCTCGACTGAGGCCCGTGGCCCGCCTGCAGAAAAAAATGCAGGCGGCAGGTACCACGGTTCAGCCGGACGACCCGGCCTTCCCCGCGCGCTGGTTTTAACGGCTGCTTCGCGATCTCCCTGGGGACCGGGCTGTCTTGCCCCCATCACCGCCGAGACGCGTCTGACGCATCATCGACCGGCTTGACCTCAGCATCGGGAGGCCACGACCACGCGACTTGACCGTACGCACTAGGCTCATTCGTCGGCCCGCTTGCGCGAAAGCCCCGAGCCCGACACGTCCACCGCTCCCCGCTGCTACGCTCCGTGACGATCGATGCAAGCCGAACAGCGTGCGACAAACTGGCTCGACGGGCAATCTGCGCATAACGGGGATGCGGGAATTGCCCGTCGGGCCGACAGAGAACTGATGAGCACGGACGGGCCGACGTTCGCCACCGATGGCGACCACCTCCTCACGACGCTCATTCATGATTGCGTTTGCCCCGCACTGTCCGCCATAATTGTACAACAGACATTTTCGCGAGTTTGATTGCAGCCAAGACGATTGGAAGCCGAACGTTCTTTTGGGGAGAGAGCGCACATGCACGCGCCAGTGGCCGGCTCGAAACCGGTTCCCGTGGTCGGCACGGCCTACAGGCCGGATATCGACGGACTGAGAGCTGTCGCAGTCATGTCCGTCGTCGTGTTCCACGCCTTTCCGCATGTGCTTCGCGGCGGCTTCATAGGAGTCGACATCTTCTTCGTCATATCCGGGTTCTTGATCACCTCGATCATCGTTGCAGACCTGGCGAACGGATCATTTCGTCTTCGGACCTTCTACGCGCGTCGCGTCAAGCGCATCTTCCCAGCCCTCATCGTGGTTCTTCTTACCGCCCTCCTGCTCGGATGCATTTTTCTATACACTGACGAATACAAGGAGCTCGGCAAGCAGGTCGCGGCGAGCGCCGGATTTGCCGCGAACCTGCTGTTCTGGAAGGAGGCCAACTATTTCGACCTGGCCGCGGAAACGAAGCCGCTGCTTCACCTATGGTCGCTGGGCATCGAAGAGCAATATTACATCCTCTGGCCGGTGCTGCTGTGGCTGTGCTGGCGGACAAGGAAGCGCACCCTGCCGTACCTCGTGGGGCTGCTGCTCGTCGGATCATTTCTGCTGAACATCAAAGCCATGAGCACCAGCCCGACCGAGGCCTTCTACTCCCCGCTTACGCGAGCATGGGAGCTGTTTGCAGGCGGCCTGCTGGCGATAGCGTCGTCCCCATACACCCGGCCGCTCTTCGGCGCTGTCCCTGACACGGGGCTTCGATCACCCATTTCCGATCGGCTCGCGGCGTCGGGAATAGTCCTATTGGCGGCGAGCCTGATCCTGATTTCGAGAAGTACTCCATTTCCCGGGTGGGCAGCCCTGCTGCCTGTCGCAGCGACCTGCATGCTCGTCGGCGCCGGACCGTATAGCTGGGTCGCCCGACACGTTCTTTCGCATCCTTTCCTGGTCGGAATCGGGCTGATCAGCTACCCGCTCTATCTCTGGCATTGGCCTCTGCTCGTCCTGACTCGCGCCTGGATGGGCGAGGCAGGCTCCGCACCGCTTCGATCCAGCGTCATCGCGCTAAGCGCCGGTTTGGCCTGGATCACCTATCGATTTCTGGAACGTCCGATCCGGTTTGGGCAATCGCCCTTGCGGTCGGTCCCACTGCTCTGCGGTGCCTCGGCGACGCTCGCAGGAATCGGCGCCCTGACCATGACCTACGGCTGGACCTTCAAGCCGGGCGATCTGAACAGCTACGCAGCCTATTTCGACTCATTCCGCACGGGCGTGTCGCCGGCTCGGGAAGAGCTGGTGGAAATCAACCAGAACCAATGCAACTTCTACAACTTCGAGAGTGCGCTTCCCACGCGCGTCCCTCGGGACGGCATCAGCCCGGACTGCTACACTAGCCACTCTCGCAGAACGGTGCTGCTCTGGGGCGACTCTCATTCGGCGCATCTCTTCCACGGCTTACGGAAGACGCTTCCGTCCGATACGTCCCTGCTGCTCGTTTATGCGTCGGGGTGCCGTCCACACCCAATCGATCTGACCAGACTGACGACCGACTACTGCGAGATGTCCAACTCCTTTGCGCTGTCGACAATCAAAGAGGTCGTTCCTGATGTCGTGGTCATCTCATTCAACAATTCCTTCGATACCGAGTACCTGCGCGAGGTGTCTCGGGACATCAAACGGATCGGCGTGAAACGGGTGATCGTGCTCGGACTGGTGCCTCATTGGGAACCGTTCCTCTTCAAGGTGGTCATGCAGCACTATTGGAAGTTCACACCGGCACGAATCTCGACGCACCTCGACCAGCATGCGCTTGGCATCGACAAGGCATTTCGAGACGAGCTCCAGGCCAACGAACCGTTCGAGTACCAGAGCCTTCATGACTTCTTCTGCAATCGAGAAGGCTGCCTCATCTATCTCGATCGCAACCGGCGCGAGGGTCTCGTGAGCTTCGACAATGCGCACCTGCGACCGCTTGCGTCCCTCTACCTCGCCGAGCACCTGCTCACCCCGCTGATCCAACGCGACGTCCGTCCGCCGAGGACGCGTGACGACGCGCCGCCGCATGGTGGCAGGACGGGGACTCTCGATGACCGGCCAGGAGTGCAGTGAAGATACGGCGCATTGCCGGGGCGGATCACGAGACGTCCCGCGCAGCCCATCCACATCCGCCTGCCATCGCCCGACCTGTCCGCTCAAACCGCCCGCGGCTTGTTCACCGTCTCGATGCGATCGAGAATCTTGCCGAGATCGCGCCTCGCGGACGTCGTACTCGGTCTGCAGATTGAGGCAGAGCTCCGGCGATGGATCGATGAATATGCATTGAATGCGCCGATCGTCGTTCGGAAAAAGCGGCTTGCGCTGCCCGATCGTCACGTATAGATGGCGCCTGTCGCGAAAAGCGGCCGTTGCCTGCGGCCGAGTACAAGCCGTCCATCTGCCTTTCTGGCATGGACCGGCCCAGCGTCTCCCACACATCAATCGCCTGACGGATCGTCAGGCTCCAGCGAGCGGTCGCGCGTGTTTGCGCCATCGGCTCGCGTCGACCGGAGCGCGCCATGACCAGGGCTGTTGCCGTCATCTATCTCACCATCGTGCTCGATGCCGCCGGCATCGGGCTGATCTTTCCGATCCTGCCGGCGCTGCTGCACGACGTGACCCACACCGGCGACGTGGCGTTCCTTCTCGGCGTCATGACGGCGCTCTACGCCGCGATGCAGTTCATCTGCGCCCCGGTGCTGGGCTCGCTGAGCGATCGGCTCGGCCGGCGCACGCTGCTGCTGGTCTCGCTGGCCGGCGCCATCGTCAACTACCTGTTCCTGGCGGCTGCGCCCGATCTCTGGATGCTCCTGCTCGGTCGCGCCATCGCCGGCATCACCAGCGCCAACGTCTCGGTGGCCACCGCCTACATCACCGACGTCTCGCGCGAGGACGAGCGGGCCCGCCGCTTCGGCCTCCTCAATGCGATGTTCGGCATGGGATTCATCATCGGGCCCGTGCTCGGCGGCGCGCTCGGCGACCATTGGCTGCGGCTGCCGTTCGTCGTGGCGGCGGCCTTGAACGGATGCAACGTCCTTCTGGCGTTGCTGATGCTGCCGGAATCGCGACCGCGGGGCCCTGGCAAGATCGAGATCGCAGTTCTGAACCCGCTGCGGCCACTGCGCTGGGTGTTCGCCGTCAAGAGCCTGCTGCCGGTCGTTCTCCTCTTCTTCCTGTTCAGCGCGACCGGCGAGGCCTATGGCGTCTGCTGGGCGCTGTGGGGCGGCGATACCTTCCACTGGAGCGGTCTTTGGATCGGCCTGTCGCTCGGCACCTTCGGGGTGTGCCAGATGCTGGCCCAAATATTCCTTCCCGGTCCGGCCGTGAGATTGCTGACCGAGCGCGGCGCCATCCTGACCGGAGTGACCTGTGTCTGCACGGCCCTCACCGCCATGGCGTTCGCCAACCAGAGCTGGATGGTGTTTGGCGCGACGCCGCTGTTCGCGCTCGGCGGCATGGGCATGCCGGCCCTGCAGTCGATCGCCACCCGTCAGGTCGACGCACATTTGCAGGGCCAGTTCCAGGGCGTGCTCGCCGCCACGGTCAGCCTCGCCTCGATCGTTGCGCCGCTCGGCTTCTCGAGCCTGTACTTCGCCGTCAGGGACGAATGGCCCGGGGCGATCTGGCTGTCGGTCGTCGCCATCTACGCGATCGCCATTCCCGTCGTCGTCACGCTGCGCCCGGCCAAGCCGGCGTCTGCGCCCTGATGCGTCGGAACCATCGCCGTCGCCGCTCGTTGGCCCGGATGCCTGAGATCGAACTCGCAAAGCCGCTCGTTCGAGCGATGCAGATCTATCGTCACGTGGCCAGACACGATCTGGACCAGGGAGCGCGGCGCGCCCTGGCGCGGCATATCCGCGGACTGGCCGAACAAGGCGTGCATGATCCCGGCCGGCTGACCGTCTGCGGCCTCAGCTATCTGCGCAAGCTCGACCGACAACGCGGCTCCGACCAATCCTGATCTGCCGTGCCGGGACGCGGCGGGCGATCGGCCAGCTCGCCGCCCCGCGGTCACGGTGACAGTGCACGAAGCTTGAGATCCCCCTGCCCGCGGACACGCCAAGCCTCCGGTCCTCAAGCCGCCCGGAATCTTGGCGAGAGCGCCCGCTCACATCTCGAGCGTAACCAGGAACTCCTCGCGCAGAACCTCTCCGGGATGCATCGGCTCGAGCTTCTTGGTCATTACGGCAGCTCTTGAAGCTCGGAGCTAGCAGCTCGAGTCCCCACCGGCCCAGCGGTAGATGCGGTCGCTCAGGGGGCCCGCTCCCATCGGGTTGCTGACCTTGATGGTCACGCGCGATCCGGAGCCGGACTTTTCGATGCGCGCCGCGACGAAGTAGTTCATCCGGACCCCATAGCTGCCTGCGACCAGGCGAAACTCCGCAAAGCCGCGGTCGCGGTGTAGCTCGCCTTCAGATTCGATCTGTCCCCCGCCCGGGTTGCCCGGATTGCCAAAGACCCGGACGGGCGGATAACAGCGCTTGCCGGTCTCGCTCAAGCGGCGGAAGATCTCCTCGTAACTTTCGGAAAAGCTTTTGCTGTCGGCGACGTCGCGCGAATTCAGGCCCTCCGGCGACATCGCACATCCACCGAGCAGCGCCATGGCAGCCCCCATCAGCGCCGCACGCAAAGCGAACTTCATTTCCATGAACGATCCCCCAGCGCCCAACGATCGCCTCGCCCCCGAGTAATCACCGTCGTATTCGCGCTACCTGAAAGATACGCGAGTTCCCGTGAACCGTGCAATATGCGACGCGTCCAGACTTGGTGCTTTTGCCCCGGAGATGTCTTGACATGGCGGTCGGAGACTGAGGTCGAGGTCAACCCGCCAGCAGCGGTCGTCGTCTATCGGTAGGAGCCGAACGCGGGGACCATCCGCATCGTTTGCGCGTGAGCGAAAATCAGCGGCGCACCAGTTGGCTCCGATGATGGGCCGGCATTCGGAACGATCGCCGCCAGCTTCCGTTGACTTCGATGCCTCGGATCGAACTTGCCAAGCCGCTCTCGCGAGCGATGCAGATCTATCGCCGCATGGCCAGACACGATCTGGACCAGGGGACGCGGCGCGCTGGCGCGGCACATGCGCGGGATGGCCGATCAGGGCGTGCATGATCCCGGCCGGCTGACCGTCTGCGGCTTGAGCTATTTGCGTCAACTCGACCGACAACGCGACCGCGAGCGATCCTGACCTGTCGCGTCGGACACATGCGATCGATCGTGAGCGGACCGCACCTCCGATCCGCCCGATCGCTTGGCTACATCACGCCTTTCAGTTCAGGCGAGTGCGACGTGGATGGCCGGGGCAAGCCCGGCCATGACGACGATGAAATGGCGGGCATGACTTAGATCGACTACGCGATGGCCTTCTCGCGCCCAATCGATCCTCTGCTGGTAGCGACCGCCTCAGTTCGCGCTGATCGCGTGCAGATGCATCGCGAGCATCATCGGATCGTGGTGCGGCTCGGCGGAATAGGACGCATAGGCCGTTGCTTGGTCATGGTTCGCGCCGGCATCGGCGCCATTCAGCGCAGCAGCGTCGGCCTGGGCATTCGCCAGCACCTGCGCGGCGCCGGCGGCATCACCCAGCTTGGTGAGGCTGGCGGCCGTCTCGGCGGCCACCGCGGAGGCGATCGCGACGGCCTGCTGCGGCGTCTGCACCGGTGCGGCGACCCCGGCGGCGTGCGGGATCTGGGCGAGCAGCGCCTGCGTGTCGGGGGTCGAGATATTGTAGCCGAGCGTCTCCAGCACCACGCGATCGATCGGCGACAGCGTCTGCGACGTGGTCGGATTATAGAATTCGTTCAAGGGATCGCGGGCGCCCTGGATGCCGGTGTTGAGGAAGTCGGCCGGGTCCGACATCTGGCCGTAATCGGCGATCTTGGTGAGCCCGCCGTCGAGCGAGAAATACGCGGGAGGCGCCGAGCTGATGCTGTTGTTGATCAGATGCTGCCCCGGCTTGGTGAAGTCGAACAGGTCGAAGATGTCGAGATTGCCCGGCGACGGCACCCGTCCCAGCGCATGCGACAGTTCGTGCAGCGCGACGCCGACCAGCGACTGCGTCGGGATGTCGGTGTTGAAGACGGCGAAGCCGTCCTCCGTCGTCGTGCTGTTTGGATCGATGAGCCCGAGCACCTTGGCCTGGGCGTTGGCGACGAACACCTGGGAATGGCCCTGCACTGCCCGCCCCGTCGGCAGGTTGTCGAACACCGTGTCGCCGGCCGCCGCGTGGTCCTGCAGATCGGTTCGGAGCTGCGCGTAGCTGGTGAGCACGCCATTGGAGACATTGGCGCCGGCCCCGCCGCCGGTGCCGGCGAAATCGATCGCGAGGTTGACCGTGGCCTGATCGGTGATCGCCGAGGACAGGATCGCCGCCGCCTGCTCGACGCCGGCGCGGAAGCTTTCGGGCGCGGCCGCGGCGGCGGCATCGAAGGTGAGGTTGAAGGTGAGCCCGCCGGTGTGAACCGAGACGGTCTCGGAGCCGTCGGCGTGTACCACCGGATCCGACACCGCGCCGGGCGGCAGCACGACAGGCGAGGCAGCCGCAGCCATATTGGTCGTCGTGTTCTTCGCCGCCGCGGCCGGATCGGGCATCATGAGACCATCTGAGCTCAGCCCGAGCTGGTCATGGGTCAGCGTGTTCATCAGACGGACTCCTTGATCATGGCCCCCCGCGTCTCCAGCTGCGAGGCGTTCGCAGGCTGCGACCATCATCGGCAAGTGAGTGAAAAGTCTGACGCTGCCGGACCCACTTCGGGGCAGCCGTGCCACGGTTTGGATGCGGCCGGGCGGGCCCGCCATGCTCCTGCCGCGCTGGTCTCGCGCGACGAATGACGGCAATCTGCGGCAGGCGTCCGCGACGGATGCAGCCAACATCATTCAGATCGAGAGCCTCCCATGAAGATGCGCCCGCTCGGCCGTTCCGGCCTCAACGTTCCGCCCCTTTGCTTCGGCTGCAACGTGTTCGGCTGGACGGTGGACGAGGCGGCCTCGTTCCGCCTGCTCGACAAGGTGCTGGAGTCCGGGATCAACTTCCTCGACACGGCGGACGTCTATTCGCGCTGGGTGCCCGGCCACAGCGGCGGCGAGTCCGAGACCATCATCGGCAAATGGATGAAGCTGCGCGGCAATCGCGATCGTGTCATCCTCGCCACCAAGGTCGGCATGGACATGGGCGACGGCAAGGTCGGGCTGAAGGCCGACTACATCGCGCGCGCGGTGGAGGACAGCCTGCGCCGGCTGCAGACCGACGTGATCGATCTCTATCAGTCGCACAAGGACGACGAGACGACGCCGCAGGAGGAGACGCTGGCGGCCTATGACAGGCTGATCAAGGCCGGCAAGGTGCGGGTCATCGGCGCCTCGAACTTCTCGGCGGAGCGGCTGCAGGCCGCGCTCGAGCTGTCGGCGAAGAGCGGCTTGCCGCGCTATGAGAGCCTGCAGCCGGAATACAGCCTCGCCGAGCGCGCATCCTACGAAGGCGCGCTGCAACGCGTCTGCGAGAACTACGGCGTCGGCGTCATCACCTTCTTCTCGCTGGCCGCCGGCTTCCTCACCGGCAAGTATCGCTCGGAGGCCGATTTCGGCAAGAGCCCGCGCGGACAGCGCGGCATCCCGAAATACATGAACGAGCGCGGCATGCGCATCCTCGCCGCGCTGGACGCGGTCGCAAGGGAGACCGGAGCGCAGCAGGCCTCGATCGCGCTGGCGTGGCTGCTGGCCAAGCCCTCGGTGACGGCGCCGATCGCCAGCGCCACCAGGCCCGAGCACGTCGACACGCTGGTGGCGGCGACGGAGCTCGCGCTGACCGCGGACCAGGTCGCGCGGCTCGACGCGGCGAGCGCGTGAGCGCCGGCGCGCGACGCCACCATTCAGCGCCAGGCGTGCGACGTTTCGACACGCACGCAGGACGGTCGTTCTCCACCGAACAGGGCCTGTGATGGAGGACTCGGCGCGCTCAGTGCCGGTCCTCGATCGCAACACCCGATCACGCTCCTGCACCGCATTTTCAGCACAGCGGTGAAGCGGGCCGGGCGACTTTGCAGCATCTCGCGGATCGCCACCTCACGGCCAAACTTCGGCCGGGATCGAACTGCTAAGTCCACTGTCAATTTAGAATGTATCGAGGAAGCGTTCGGTGAATCGTGTCGCGCGCGTAACTGTTGGCGCATTCGTATTTGCATGTGGTCTGTCATCCCTCGTGGCGCTGTCTGGCAGCGCCCGAGCGCAGCAATTGCCGCAGCGCCCGCCCACCGGCGGCGCCGTCGGTACGCTGCCGGACCGCGAGGCGCTGAACTCCGGCACCGTCACCGTGATCACCGCGCCGATCGGCGGGCCGATGTCGGTCATGGGCTCCGACATGGCCGCGGTGCTCGACGAGGGCGAGAGCCTGCGCGTGCTGCCGATCCTCGGCAGGGGCTCGGCGCAGAACCTCATCGACATCATCATGTTGAAGAACATCGACATGGGCTTCGTCACCACCGACGCGCTGGAATTCGTGAAGACGGAATACAACATTCCAGACATTGCCCAGCGCGTGCGCTACATCGCGCAGCTCTTCCACAACGACGTCCACATCGTCGCGCGGCGCGAGATCCGCTCGCTGGAGGATCTCAATGGACGGCGGGTGTTCGCCGAGCGCTCGATCGGCCTGCCGGCAGCGCGCACGATCTTCCGCCGGCTCGGCATTCGCGCCGACATCGACTCCCAGACCGATCCGACCGGCGGGCTGCAAAAGCTGATCGACGGCCAGGGCGACGCCTGGATCGCATCGGTGTCGAAGGACGCGCCGATCATCAAGGGCATCAAGAACGAGGGCGGCCGGCTGCATCTCTTGACGATCCCCTATGACCACGCGCTGCAGGACATCTATCTGCCGTCGTCATTCTCGTCCGAGGAATATCCGAACCTGGTGCCGCCGGGCACCAAGGTCGAGACCGTCGCCGCCTCGACCGTGCTGATGGTCTACAACTGGCCGGAGAACAGCGAGCGCTATCGCCGCACGGCGCGGTTCGTCGACGCGCTGTTCGGCAAGATCCAGGTGCTGCAATCGCCGCCGCGGCATCCGAAATGGCGCGACACCGTGCTGTCGGCGCCGGTGCAGGGCCTGGTCCGCTTCAAGGCGGCGCAGGAATGGCTCGATGGCGCCCGCGCGATGCAGTCGCCGGGCCAGGATGCCAACCCGGCCGAATTCCGCAAGTTTCTCGACGAGCGCAAGGCGCAGGCGAGGATGTCGCCGGACGAGGCCGCGCGACTCTACAGCGACTTCCTGAAGTGGCAGCGGAGCAGGGAGCCGCGCTGAGCGCCGAACCGCCGGAAGCGACGTCCCGGCATCAGGAGCGCGGCGGCAATCCCGCCTGATCGGCCGTGCGCCGGACGGCCGGCAATGTCGCATCCGCAGCGCCGCCTTGCGAAGGCGCGGCGCGCGCGAAGCTGAGCTCGACCGTGGTGCCGCCGCCCGGCGTCTCGCGCAGCGCGACGCCGCCCTGATGCGTCGCCATGACCTGCGAGACGATCGAAAGCCCGAGCCCCATGCCTTCGCCGCGGGTGTGGCCGCGCTCGAACGGCCGCAGCAGGCGTTCGGGCTGATCGGATTGCAGGCCGGGCCCCGAATCGATCACGCGCAGGCGCGCCGCGGCGTCGACCTCGACGAGGATCGGACCGCCCGCGCCGGCATGCGCGACCGCATTCCTGATCAGGTTGGAGAGCGCGACCGCGATCGCCGGCTCCGAGCCGCGGATCCGGACCGGCGCATCGCAGCCGGCGAAGCCGATCTCGAGCCCGGCCTGCAGCGCCATCGGCACGTGCTCGGCGGTGACGCGCCGCGCCAACGCGACCAGGTCGATCTCGCCCAGCTCGTCCGGCTCCAGCGAAATCCGCGCCAGTTGCAGCAGCATGGTGACGATCGACGACAGCTTCTGGTTCTCGCCGACCAGTTTGGCGCGCAGGCCGGCATCCGGCACCGCCTCCAGCATGGTGCGGGCGTTGGTCAGCGGGGTCCGCAGCTCGTGGGCGGCATTGGACAGGAAGTTGCGCTGCGCCTCGGCGGCGTGGTCGATGCGCGACAAGGCGCGGTTGAAGGCGGTGACCAGCGGCAGCAATTCGGCCGGCGCGTCCCGCTCGGGCAGCCTTCGGCCGTCGGGCACGCCGTCGATCATCTCGGCCGCGCGTGCGACCGCACGCACCGGGCGGGCGATCAGCGTCGGCACGAACAACAGCGCCGCCAGCACGGTCGCGACCAGGACCAGGATGATCGGAAGCGCGACGATGGTCGCGTCGGTCAAGGTGCCCGTCATCAGCTGCGTCGACGTGTAGGCGACGCCGCCGGTCTCGATCAAGACCTCGCCGACCGGCGTATTGCGGACCGCCATCATCCGTTTCAGGCGCCGGGTCTCGCCGTCGATCGCATAGGCCAGGAAGCTGGTGCCGTTCTGCGACGACGGACCCTTGTGCGGTCGCCATTTCGGAATCGGCCCGTAGCTCACCTCGCCGCTCTTGTCGGAGACGACGTACCAGAACGTCGGGAAGTCCTGCATGATCGTGTCGAGCCGGGGCGTCTGCTTCACGAGCAATTGGCCGCCAGCATCGCGAGCCACGGCCTCCTTCAGCGCATCGGCAACGTCGGCCGCGCCCCACGTGCCGTCATCGTCGCCGCCGAAGCGGATCAGCAAGGCAGCGGCGCAGATCAGCATGATGGTGGTGACGACCGCAATCAGCGTCGCGGAGAGCAGCGTGATGGAGCGGCGGATACGGCTGAGCTTCTGCCACCTCACCTGCGTCACTCGCCGCTCAGGAGATAGCCGAGGCCGCGCACCGGCCTGATCGTCGCCCTGCAATTGGCTTCGCGCAGGCGGCGGCGCAGCCGCGACACATGGGCCTCGATTGCGTTCGACTGGATCTCGTCCTCGAAGCCGTAGGCAGCGGTCTCCAAGGTCTCGCGCAGCACCACCCGCCCGCTGCGGCGAACCAGCGCCTCGAGGATCGCCAGTTCGCGCCTGGGCACCACGATCGGCGCCTGGTCGACGCAGACCGCGCGATTGACGATGTCGAAGCCCAGATTGGCGATCGAGACCATCGCGCCGCGGTCGAGAAACAGCCGGCGCAGCACCGCCCTCGCCCGTGCCACCAGCTCGATCGGCTCGAACGGCTTGGCGACGTAGTCGTCCGCGCCCTCGTCGAGCGCACGCGCGATGTCGGCGGGGTCGTCGAGCGCCGTCAGCACCACGGTCGCGGGGCTCGGCTTCTGCTGCCGCAGGTCCGGCAATAACGCCAGCCCGTCGCCGTCCGGTAGTCCGCGGTCAATCACCACGAGCTCGAAATTGCGCACCGCGATCGCCGCCCGCGCCTCGTCGAGCGTCGTGACGATGTCCGACGAGCCGAACGCCGTCGCGAGTGCATCCCGCAGCCAGAGCCCGAGCTGGGGATCGTCCTCAACGACCAGAACGCGCACGCCATCCTCCCGCAACATCGACAATCGGCTGTTCCTATCATTACAGACGGATTACAATAGGATTACGTCGGAGGCATTGTGGTACCGTTGTTTTCTTCAGCGCCTAATCGAAGTCGAGCCGTTCTGCCAGGGCTGATCGAGCCTCCATCGCGATATCTCAGTTGCAAGCGGAACGACTTCTCGGCCGGCGCGATTGCAGTGGTATGACGTGCCATGCCGCGTTGATCCGATTTTCGACGTCAGCCTTTCGTAATCGTCTCGGCCTAGACTGGCATTCAAATACGCGCCGAGGATTCGCCCGCATGAAGCCTGCCGCATGATCGACCGGACACACCGGGCGATCAGCCATTCTTGTCGGCCGCGGCTGCCGATCGCGCGTCACATCCGTCGCCTCATCATTGATCAACATCGACATGTTCCATGGCTTTGCGTTCTCGACCGTCGCCGAACGGTCGGACTGTCATCCGGCGGCCTGGCGCCGTCCGTTCCTGCGTTGGCTCGACGGCATCGAGGCCGGCTGGGCCGTGCCGCTGCTGCTGGTGTGCTTCGTGGCCGTGTGGACGGCCTATCTCTCGATCGCCTACGCCGGCGCCGGCCTGCATCCCGACGTGATCGAGACCTGGACATTCGGACGGCAGTTCGCCTGGGGCTACGACAAGCATCCGCCGCTGATGGGCTGGATCGCCGGTGCCTGGACCGCCGTCTTCCCTCTTTCCGACTGGTCGTTCCACCTGATGGCGATGACCAATGCGGCGCTGGCGCTGTGGTTCGTCGACCTGATTTCGCGCCGCTTCGTCGTCGGGGACAAGCGGGTGATCGTGCTGCTGCTGCTGATGCTGACGCCAGCCTATCAGTTTCACGCCCAGCGCTTCAACGCGAACTCGGTGCAATTGGCGACGTGGCCGCTCGCCACCTACTGCTTCCTGCGCGCGTTCGAAACGCGAACGCTGCCCTGGGCGGCCGCCGCCGGCCTGACGGCCGCGCTCGCGCTGCTCGGCAAGTACTACTCGATCTTTCTGGTGGTGAGCTTCGCATTCGCCGCCATGGCGCATCCGCAGCGACGCGCCTATTTCACCTCGGCGTCGCCATGGATCTCCACGGCCGCAGGCCTCGCCGCGCTGTCGATGCATCTCGACTGGCTCGTCGGACATGACGCGGCGCCCATCCAGCACGCGCTGATGCACGCGCGCTCCACCCTGGCGACATCGTCGCGGGATGCCCTGTTCTTCGTGCTGGGGCTCGCGGCCGCGATGGCCGTTCCGGCTGCCACCTGGCTGATCGTCGCCGGCGCCAGGATCAGGTCTTTCACCACGGAGATGGCCGCGCTGAACGGCGGCCTCCGGCTGTTGTCCTATATCGCCATCGGCACGGTCGGCCTGCCCGTCATCAACGCGCTGATCATGGGCACCGACCTGCCGTCGCTATGGGCGCTGCAGGGGCTGTTCCTGTTCGTCGTGGTGATCGTCTGCGGCGCAAGCTATCCGATCGCGCGCTTCCACACCGTCAACATCGCGGTGCTGACGGTCGGGATCGCCGTCCTGGCTGCGATCGTCGCGGCGCCGCTCCACGCCTTCTACCGCAACAGGCACGGCTATGAGGAAGGTCGCACCTTCTACCAGCAGACCGCGCGGGAAGCGACGCGCCAATGGCGGGAGTTGACGGGGAAGCCGCTCGAGCATGTCGGCGGCACCGAGAGTCTCGCGCTCGCAACCGCCTTCTACAGCGCTGATCATCCCGCTTACGGTCTGCCCGTCTCGATCCACGAGACCGGTGCGGACTCTGGCAGCGAAGGCTGGATTTCGTTGTGCTTCCGTGACCAGGCGGATTGCATCGGCGCCGCGGAAGCGGTGGCCGCCCGATCCGGCACCTACGTCAAGCGCGAGTTCGCGGTGCAGGCGCGGCTGCTCGGCTGGACAGGATGCACACGAACGGTGGTGGCATTCCTGGTGACACGGCGGAAGGAACCATAGGGTTGAGGCAACGCCGCACGCGGCAGCCTCGTCAGCGGATCCGAACATTCGGATCAAGGACGAGGTCCCGCGTCGGCGGGACCTTGCGCTCGGGCGGCGGTCTCAGTCGTTGTCCCAGGATCCGTCGGAATAGCCGTCCCGGTAGCCGGACAAATAGCCGTCGCCATAGTTGCCGTATTCCGCGTCGTACTCATAGACGCGGTGACGACGATAGACGACCCGCGGCGGCGGATAGTCGTCGTAGCTGTAGACATAGGTGGGCGCGGAACGGGCGGTTGCCGCCGAACCGATCAGGGCTCCGATCGCCAGACCTCCGACGACGCCGGCGGCGACCGCCGCTCCGCGATTCCCGCCAGCGTTGGCCGGCGTGGCGATCGTGCCTGCGATGGTCGAGGCCATGATCATGAGCGCGCAAATTCGTTTCATTGGGTTCTCCTTGCGATCGGCTCGGCCGTCGCTGCGGGAGACTCGTGTCTGCGGCTTACCGCATCATTACAGACGGCGGATGGCAGATGCACAACGAGCATGTGAGCGCGAGCACCGCCGCGAGCTCCATCATGGCAGGCCGTTCGGACGTGTGGGGCTGGGACACAAACCGAACGGCCTGCTCACTGGACTCCGACGACGTTCGAAGCCATGCGGCGCCAGATCATGATGGAAGGTGCCGCAGGTGGGACGGAGCCGACCTGATCAGGCCGGGCTTTCGGGTCTGCGGCGGCGCTCCAATGTCCTTCCGATCGAACGCCACATCGAGAGACGGCGAGCAATGCTCATCATGACACGCTGTCGATGGCAAACCGATGTGACCTCGATCAAGGACGCGTTGAAGCTAGCGTCACGGCCTTACCGCAGGATTACAGTACGACGCGGATGATCCGGGCATCTCACCAGTGCATGGCCGGGAAAAATTCCAAGGGCGGCCATGCTGATGGCCTCCGTGCTGAACACAGCGCGCGCGAGCAGCGGGGTTCGATGTGATGGAAGACAACGGGCCCGACAGCGCGCTGATGTGCTTCACGGACGAGCCGTTCCGACGGCGAAACGGCGATGTAGTTCCGTATGAGCGGCGGCGATTTCAGAGCGTCCGGTGCGCGAGCTCACCGCGGCGTCGGAGATATCGCGCCCGCCTCATGCCCGCCCAGGAAACTCCGCAGTTCCGCCGGCGTGCGCGTGACGCGACGAGCGTTGCGCAGATCGCTCAGTTTCTTTCCCGTGCGACGCGAAGCGAAATCAGCAGGCATCGCGCTGGAATTGTTGTGCGGCTCCGCCGCCATCTGCTAGGGAGTGCGGCATCGCGCGATCAGCCGGTTGGGAGAGTGGGTGTCTCTGACACGCGAACGAATCGAAGGGCTCGCGCCTGATCAGGCCTCGCTCGCCGCAGCGCTGAAGCTCGTGAAGCCTGCCAACTGGCCAATGCTGGCCGCGAGCAGCGATGCCGAGGTGCTGTGGGGCGAATGCCAGGGCTCCGGCGCGACGCCGTATCGCGTGGTCGCCGCGGCCGACGGCAGCGGCTACAAATGCACCTGCCCGAGCCGCAAGTTTCCCTGCAAGCACGTGCTGGCGGTGCTGTGGCAGCGGGTCGACAAGCCCGAGCGGTTCGAGACCACCAGCCCGCCGCAATGGGTCGAGGATTGGAGCGCGCGGCGGCGCGGCGCGAGCGGCCGCGCACCGGGCAAGCCCAAGCCGGAGGGCGACGATGCGGGCGCGCCACCGTCGCTCGATGCTGCCCTGGCAGAGGCCGCGACGATTGCTCCCGCCGACCCAAAGGCTGCCGCGCGCGCCGAGGCGCAGCGCGAGCGGATCAGGGCCGAGCGCGAGGCGGCGATCCTCGCCGGACTCGACGAGCTGGAGCGCTGGATCGCGGATCAGCTCAACCAGGGGCTTGCCGATTTCGCCGCCCGCGCCGCGTCCGCCGCGCGCACGCTGTCGACGCGACTGGTCGACGCCAAGGCCGGCGGCCTCGCTGCGCGGCTCGACCAGCTCTCATCCGAACTGTTTCGCGTCGGAGAGGATCGCCGCGCCGATCTCGCCATCGAGCAGCTCGGCACCATGTCCCTGATCGCCTCGGCCTACCGGCATCAGGACCGGCTGCCGGCACCGCTGCGCGAGGATGTCCGACGCGCGGTCGGCTGGTCGCTGCGCCGCGAGGAGCTGCTGGCGGACGCCACGGCCCCGCGCGCGAGCAGCGTGTGGATCGTTGCCGCCAACCTGTCCGAAGTGCAGCCGGACAAGCTGCGCAGGCTGGAGACGTGGCTCGTCAACACGGGCGATGACCCCGGCCAGCCGCGCGCCGCGGTGCTGATCGATTTCGTGCCGGTGTCCGGCGGCGGCGCCGGATTTCCGTTCGCGCCGGGGGAGATCATCGACGGCGAGGTCGTGTTCTATCCGTCGGCCGCGCCGTTGCGCGGGCTGCTGGCGAGCCGCAAGACCGCGGCGACCGCGACCTGGCCGCGGCCATCGCCGGGGCTCGCCCCAGCGCTGCAGGACTACACGGCGCGGCTCGCCGCGCTGCCGTGGCTCGATCGCTGGCCGCTGCTGCTCGCGGGCGTCACGCTTCACACCGCGGGAAAGGGTGCGCTCGTCATCGCCGACGAGGCCGGAGCTGCGATCGCGGTGGAGCGCGGCCAGTTCGACCAACTGACGCCGCTGCTCGGCCTCGAGGACCTGTCGCTGCTGTGCCTGTGGGACGGCCGCATTGCGCAGGTGCTGGCCGCCGAAACGGCGCTCGGCCGCTGGCATCACGAGGGCTGACGATGGCGAGCGCGATCGATCCCCAGAGCCATGCCCGCCTGCGCCAATCCTTCCTGCTTGGCCTGGCGCGGCAGCCCTTGACGACGCCGCCGGCGCTGGCCGAACTGTTGCCACACGGACGCGAGCCCGCGCTGCCACTCCTTGCGCTGGCCGCGCAATGGCAGCGCTTCGCCGGCGCGACGGCGCCTGTCGCCGATCCCATGGCGGATGCCGCCCTGCGGCTGCACCAGGACGCGCGGCCCATCCTGCCCGAGGCGGCGCGGCGCGCGCTCAAGGCATTGGCGCGCAGCGTCGAGAAGTCGCTGGCGTCGAGCGCCTTGCCGCTCGCGCTGCGCCGTATCCAGGCCGCCGGCTGCCGGCTGCATCCATTCGATCTGCCGGATTTCGTGCCGCACATCAAAGCCAATGCCGAGGACCAAGGCCTCGCCGAGCGCGCTTATCTGGCGCTGATCGCCTCCGACGCCGATGACGATGCCACCAAGGGCCTGTTCTTCGAACGCATCACCATGGAGAACTGGACCACCTTCCCGAAGACGCAGCGCCGCGCCTTCGTGGCGGAGCAGCGCCGCAACAATCCCGCCGACGGCCGCGCGCTGATCGAATCGGTCTGGAAGAGCGAGCCCGCGCCGGTCCGCGCTGCGCTGCTCGATGCACTGATGGTCGGCCTCGGCCCCGATGATCGGCCGTTTCTGGAGAGCCTGAGCGCCGATCGCGCCGACAGCGTCAAGCAGCTCGCCGCACAGCTCCTGACCCGGATCGCCGAACGCACCGAGCACGGCGCCCGGCTGACCGAGGCCGCGCGGTGCTTCCAGCGCGCGGGCTCGTTGCTGGCCAAGATCGGCCTCGGCGCGGCGTCGACAGTGACCTTCAAGCTGCCGGCCGACGGCCTGAAATGGCAGGAGGCCGAGGCGTTGCGCGAGCGGCTGTTCGGCGGGCTGCGGCTCACCGCGCTCGCCACGGCGGTCGGCGCGCCGCCCGAGGCGCTGATCGCTTCACTGCCGCCGTCCGAGCACCGCGTGCTCACGCTCCTGATGGATGCCGCCGCGGCCGAGGGCGATGACGACACCGTGCTGCGCATCATCGGCGCGCGCCTCTGCGGCGGTGACGCACTGCACGGATATGCGCTGATGTCCTTGGCGGCGAAGGCCCGCCAGCCGCTCGCGCCGCAGGTCGCCGAACGCGTGCTCGCATCGCCGGCCTGGCAGAAGGCGATTCAGGACCTCGCCGACGCGACGACGCCGGCGGCGCAGAAGGACGACGGCCGGCTGGTGCTCATGGCTGCGCTGATGCCGCGCGCGACGATGCCCGCCTTCGTCGCCACGCTCACCCCGCTGTCCCCCGCGACCGCGCGCGCGGCCAAGGATTTCACCGACCTCGTTCTCGCGTTGCCGACGTAACGCACCATCAAACAGTCCGGAGCACGCCCATGACAAACGCTGATGCGAGCCCAAGCGACGGCCAGCTGCGCCGCTCCGCGGAAGCATTGCATGCCCACGAGCTCGAGGCGTTGGCGCAGGAGGACACGCGGGCGCGGCCGGCGCAATGGCGGCTGTCGCCACAGGCGGTCGTGACCTATCTGATGGGCGGCCGCACCAAATCGGGCGTCGAGATCACGCCGAAATATATCGGCAACCGCCGGCTGATCGAGACCGCGGTGGCGACGCTCGCGACCGACCGCGCGCTGTTGATCCTCGGCGTGCCCGGCACGGCGAAGTCGTGGGTCTCCGAACATCTCGCCGCCGCGATCTCCGGCTCGTCCGAGCTGATCGTGCAATGCACGGCCGGCACCGACGAGAACCAGATCCGCTACGGCTGGAACTACGCGCTGCTACTAGCCAAGGGCCCCTCGCGCGAGGCCATGGTGGCGACGCCCTTGATGCGCGCGATGGAAGCGGGGCGGATCGTACGCTTCGAGGAGCTGACCCGCATGCCGTCGGACGTGCAGGACACGCTGATCACGGTGCTGTCGGAGAAGCTGATGCCGATCGCGGAGATCAACGACGCCGTTCACGCCCGGCGCGGCTTCAACATGATCGCGACGGCGAATGCGCGCGACAAGGGCGTCAACGAATTGTCCTCGGCGCTGAAGCGGCGCTTCAACGTCGTGGTGCTGCCGCTGCCGGCCGACCTCGATGAGGAGGTGAGGATCGTCACCAAGCGCGTCGGCGAAATCGGCGGCGGCCTCGAGCTGCCGAAGATCGCGCCGGCCGACCAGGAGATCATGCGCATCGTCACGGTGTTCCGCGAGCTGCGCGACGGCCAGACGCTCGACGGCCGGCTCAAGCTGAAGTCGCCGTCGGGCTCGCTGTCGACGGCGGAGGCCATCGCGGTGACCATCGGCGCCTGGGCGGAAGCCGGCCATTTCGGCTCCGGCGTGATCGATGCGCAGAGCATGGCGGCGAACCTCGTCGGCGCCATCGTCAAGGATCCGGTGCAGGACAAGGTCGTGCTGCAGGAATATCTCGAAACGGTGGTGCGCGAGCGCAAGCCGTGGGCCGATCTGTACGGCGCGATCCGCGACGTGATCTGACATGGCCGCGCCGCAGCACGATCGCCTGCATCTGCTCGGCATCCGGCATCACGGGCCGGGATCGGCGCGCGCCGTGCTATCAGCGCTGGACGCGGCCGATCCGGCCGTGGTGCTGATCGAAGGGCCGCCGGATGCCGATGAGCTGATCGCGTTCGCCGCCTCGCCCGCGATGGCGCCGCCGATCGCGCTGCTGGTCCACGCCCAGGACGATGCCGCCAATGCGAGCTTCTTTCCGTTCGCGCTGTTCTCGCCCGAATGGCAGGCGATCCGCTGGGCGCTGGCGAGGGGACGGCCGGTCCGCTTCATCGACCTGCCGGCGTCCTACCGCCTCGCCGAACGGGCCAAGCCGAAGCAGCCGGAGGGCAATGAAAGCGAGGCCGCGCCGGAGGACGCCGATGCGCCTGCGCCAGATGAGCCGGACACGGTCGATCCTGAGCTGGCGCAGATCCGGCGCGATCCGCTGGCCTATCTCGCCACCCTTGCCGGCTATGACGACAGCGAGTCCTGGTGGAATGCGATCGTCGAACAGGGGGCGCATGGTCCGGAGATTTTTGCCGCGCTGGAAGCCGCGATCGCGGCGTTGCGCGAGAAGATCGATCCGCTGCGCTACCAGCCTGCCGATGAAGCCCGGCGCGAGCTGCGCCGCGAAGCGCATATGCGCTTGGAAATCGCGGCGGCGCTCGGCGAGCAGGACGGGGCCGTTGCCGTCATCTGCGGCGCCTGGCACGTGCCGGCACTGCGGCGGAAAGTGGCGCTGAAGGATGATCGCGCGCTGCTGAAGGGGCTGCCGCAGGTCAAGGTCACCGCCACCTGGGTGCCGTGGACGGAGACGCGCCTCGCGGCCGCGTCCGGCTATGGCGCCGGCGTAATTTCGCCGGGCTGGTACGCGCATCTGTGGCAGGGACTGCAGCACGGCCAGGCCGCCGCGCTCGACGCCACCGGCTTCACGACCCGCTGGCAGGCCCGTGTTGCGGAGCTGCTGCGGCGGCACGGGCGGCCGGCATCGACGGCATCTGTCATCGAGGCGTCCCGGCTCGCGATCACGCTGGCCGCGTTGCGCGACGTCGCTTTGCCGGGATTGGCCGAGATGCGCGAGGCGAGCCTTGCAACGCTCTGCGAGGGCGAGACGGCGCCGTTCCGCCTGATCGAGCAGCAGCTCATCATCGGGCAACGTGTCGGCGAGATCGACGACAGCGTGCCGCAGATGCCGCTCGCCGCCGATCTCGCGCGCTGGCAGCGCAAGCTGAAGCTGAAGCCCGAGGCGCTCGACACCGACATCGCGCTCGACCTGCGCAGCGAGGCCGGGCTTGCCAAGTCGCAGCTCCTGCACCGGCTGGGCCTGATCCAGGTGCCGTGGGGACGGTTGCAGGGATCGGGACAGAGCCGCGGCACCTTTCGCGAGAACTGGCGCCTGCGCTGGGAGCCGGAATTCTCAGTGCGTCTCGTCGAGGCGCTGGTGCACGGCACCACCGTCGCGCAGGCTGCGGGCAATGCCGCCGTCACCCACGCACAGGCGGCGACCTCGTTGAACACCGTCGCGGCCATGGTGCGCGGCTGTCTCGAAGCGGGTCTGAGCGAGGCGGCCGAGACGACGATCGCGCTGCTGCAGCAGCGCTCGGCCGCGACAAGCGATGTTGCCGATCTCACCGAGGCCGTGCCGCCGCTCGCCGAAATCCTGCGCTACGGCACCGCACGGGCGCTGCCGACCGAGGCGCTGCGCCTGCTGGTGACCAGCCTCGTCGAGGCGATCTGTGCCGGCCTCGTCTATGCCTGCCGCAGCCTGCAGGCCGACGTCGCCGCCGATCTCCGCGGCAGGCTGGCGCGGCTCGACGTCGCGATCGGACTGATCGAGGATCGCGGCCTGCGCGACGGCTGGAGCCGCGCGCTGCTGCACGTCGCCGCCGATGCGGCGGCGCATCCGCTGTTGAAGGGCCTGGCGAACCGCGTGCTGTACGATCAGGGCATCGTGTCACCGGAGCAGACCGCGCTGGCACTGTCGCGCGCGCTGTCCCACAGCGTGCCGACGCTGGAGGCCGGCGACTGGCTCGACGGGTTTCTCGGCCAGAGCGGCCAGGTGCTGCTGCACGACCAGATGCTGCGCCGGATCATCGACGGCTGGCTGGCTGCGATCGACGACGAGGCGTTCAACAACCTGCTGCCGGTGATGCGCCGTGCCTTCGCGAGCTTCGACCGCAACGAGCGGCGGCGCCTGCTG
This sequence comes from Bradyrhizobium sp. HKCCYLRH1030, assembly GCF_051168395.1. Lineage (NCBI taxonomy): Bacteria > Pseudomonadati > Pseudomonadota > Alphaproteobacteria > Hyphomicrobiales > Nitrobacteraceae > Bradyrhizobium > Bradyrhizobium sp. HKCCYLRH1030. The sequence goes on from NZ_JBNPUY010000002.1 coordinate 21,793, forward strand.
GACGAACTGGCCAGGCAGCGGCCGCTGGCCGTCGGCTCCACCTCCGACGCCAGCCCGCTGCTGCCGCCCGCGCCGCTGCCGGCCACCGCCGCCGGCTTCGACGCGGCCCTGCCCTTGCTGCTGACCATCCTCGGCGCCGACCGGCCGATCAAGGAGGCCAATCGATGAGCGACGACGCTGATGCCGAGCGCAACCGCCGCTGGCGCCTCGTGCTTGGCGGCGACGACCAGGCCGGCCTGTCCGATCGCGATCGGCGCCTCGATGCGGCACTGGCCGGACTCTATGACGCCGGCTCCGGCGGCAAGCGCGGCGGCGGCCGACGCGGCGGTCTCGGCGGCTCGGCGCCGCGCGTCGCGAGCTGGCTCGGCGACATCAGGGAGTTCTTTCCGGCACCGGTCGTGCAGGTGATCCAGAAGGACGCGTTCGAGCGGCTCGGCCTGAAGGAGATGCTGCTGCAGCCTGAGTTTCTCGCAGCCCTCGAAGCCGACGTGCATCTCGTCGCCGACCTCATGGCGCTGCGCTCGGTGATGCCGGAGAAGACCAAGTCGACGGCGCGCCAAGTCGTCGCCAAGGTCGTCAAGGAGCTGATGGAAAAGCTCGATGCCCGCACCACCGAGACGATCCGCGGTGCGGTCGACCGCCGCCGCCGCACCCGCCGACCGCGCGCCGGCGACATCGACTGGCCGCGCACGATCGGCAAGAACCTGCGCCACTGGCAGGCCGAGCATCGCACCATCGTACCGGAGACATTGATCGGGCACGCGCGCGCCGCGCGCCGGACCAATCTTGAGGAGGTGATCCTGTGCGTCGACCAGTCGGGCTCGATGGGCACCTCCGTCGTCTACTCCTCGATCTTCGCCGCGGTGCTGGCCTCGATCCCGGCGACCGCGATGAAGCTCGTGGTGTTCGACACCAACATCATCGACCTCACCGAGGAGCTGGCCGATCCGGTCGAGGTGCTGTTCTCGGTGCAGCTCGGCGGCGGCACCGACATCAACCAGGCGCTGGCCTATTGCGAGCGCCTGGTGCGCGAGCCGGCGCGCACGCACATGGTGCTGATCAGCGACCTCATCGAGGGCGGCATCGCCGAGCAGATGCTGGCCCGCGCCAAGGCGCTGGTCTCGTCGGGCGTCAACCTGATCGTGCTGCTCGCGCTCAACGACGACGGCCGCCCGGCCTACGACGCCAAGCACGCCGCGATCCTGGCCGCGCTCGGCTGTCCGGTGTTCGCCTGCACGCCGCATCAGTTTCCGGAGTTGATGGCAACCGCGCTGAAGCGCCAGGACATCTGGTCGTGGGCCGCAGCACAGGACATCAAGCTGGTGCGGCCCGAGGACGGCGTACCGGGCGTGTGAATGAAGCGTCTCGTTCTGTCATGCATCCTGCTGCTCGGGCGCTACGCTGTTCTGCCGGTCGTCGCGCTGGCCGCCGGATTGCTGTTCATCTGGCTGATCGCGCTGGACGACTACACGAGAGTTGCGCTCATCACCGCCCCCATCATGTTCTGCGTGGTCGCGGCCGCCGTCGCGCTGGCGCTCGGAATTCTTTTCGTGCCGGCCCGGCGCGAGCGGAGCAACGTCCTGGACGAAGCAATGGCGCCCGCGCTCTGGCGGATCTGGCAGGAGCTCGATCCAGCCTTCGCCAAGCCGACGCGCACGCTGCGGTTCGACGCCGAGTTCAATGCGTCGATCAGCGAAGCGCGCGGCTATGCCGGCATCTTCCGCCAGCACGTCACGATGACCGTCGGACTGCCGCTGCTGATGATCCTCGACGAGCGGGCAATCCGCGCCACCATCGCCCACGAGGTTGCCCATGCCGAGCTGCGTCACATCACCGGGGCCGGCAATCTGTTCGACTTTCTGCGCGCCTGCGAGAACGTTCTGCATTATGCGAACCCCGATCGCACCATCACCGGCCGGATTGCAGCACGGCTGCTGCGTGCCGTGCTTGGATGGGTCAACAGGGAGTATCTCGCACTCTCACGTCAGAATGAGCTGGCCGCCGACCGGCGCGCGGCCGCGCTTATGGGACCATCCGAGATGGCGCGATCGCTCGTGCTGATCGCCGGTGGCGTGGCGCGACTGCGCGAGCTGGTGTTCTCTCCCTTGGAGACCGACATGCTCGGCGCCATCAGCCTGCCGGCGACGCCGCTGCAGCGCATGTCGACCCATCTCGTCGACATCCGCGACCATGATGCGCTCACCGCTGCTGCGGCCAAGACGATCGAGGAGGAGTCCATGGAGGACCCGAACTCGACCCACCCGCCGCTCCGTGCGAGCCTTGCCAATCTGGGCTGTGCCACGCTCCCCGCGGTCGATCCGATCGAGGCCCCGGCCATCGCGCGACTGCTCTCACCGGATGCGGCGCGCGACCTTTCGGCCCAACTCGACGCCGAGTGGCGCAAATTGGCACAGACCAGGGTCCGTCTTGGAGGCTGATATTCAGCATACCTGCCGGCGACGCCTGCCCCCGTGGAACTCGGCGCGCATCTATGCTAAGGTGCTGCCGTGCACGATCTCCGGGAGCCTTCGGTGCGACGCGCGCAGGTCAAGGTCGATGTCCAGGCCGACGAGCCGGACTGGGCACCTGCGCGACAGGACTTATGGCAGCGCATTGCCGCGCATGATTTCGAGCCGGATACGCCGTTCAACTTCACCCAGCGGTTGGCGCGCGACCATGGCTGGAGCCTCGATGAGGCCCGGGCCGCGATCGAGGCCTATCGCCGCTTCTGCTTTCTCGCGATGGTTTCGCCGACGCCGGTGACGCCCAGCGAGGTGGTTGACGAGGTCTGGCACCAGCATCTGATCTATTCGCGCGACTATTGGGTGATCTGGTGCGGCGAACGGCTCCAGGCCCCGCTGCATCATGATCCGACGCCCGGCGGACCGCAGGCGCAGATGACCTACCGCCGGCAATATGCCGAGACGCTGGCACTGCATGAACGCTTCTTCGGTCCGCCCAGCCCCGATCTGTGGCCTGCGACACACATCCGCTTCGCCGGACCGCGCTATCACGTCACCGACCTCACCCATTGGCTCATTCTGCCCCGGCCCCGCGCATGGCTGCGGCGGCTGTTCAGGAGATGAATATGGCGCTCAATCCGTTCGACTGGACGGCCGGCCCATTCCTACTCGTCTACATCGTTCTCGGCGCCATCATTTTCCTCAAGGCCTTCGCCCTACGCGGCACGATCGGCCCGGCCGCGGCCAAGCCCCAGCCGCCTTTGAACGAGCTCGAGCTGGCCTATCTCGCCGGCGGCGCGCCACGTTTCGGCGATACCGTGCTGCTCGGCTTCGCTGCGAACGGCGCAGCAACCTTCACCGCCCGCGATCACAAAATAACAGTGACTGATCAGACGTCGCTGGCGGCGCTGATGGACCGTCCGCCGCGGCTTGCACTCCGCCCGGAGATGACACGGCAGGAATTCCAGCAGGCGCTTGCGCCGCTTGCGGCGCGCATTCAGGCGCGGCTGGAGGCTCTCGGCTATGCACCGACCGACAGCCAGATGGTGGCATTCCGCAAGACCGTGTTGCCATTCGTCGGCGCGCTCATCCTGTTCGGACTGATCAAGGTCCTCGTCGGCGCTTCGCGGCAACACGACGTAGGCTTTCTAATACTACTACTCGGTCTTACGGCGCTGGGCGCGGCGATGATCGCAAAGGCGCCCTCCCGCACATACGCCGGCAACGAGGTGCTGCGGAGCTATCAGGCGACGCATGCGCGCGCAGCCCGCGCCCCGCGCGAGCATGAATTGCTACTGGCCGTCGCACTGACCGGCGCGGCGGTGCTGTCCGGCACCGCCTACGCTTCGGTGCTGGCAACATCCAAGGCGCTGAGCAGCAGTGGCGGTGGTTGCGGCGGTGGCGGTTGCGGAGGTGGTGGTGGAGGCGGTGGTGGCGGCGGCTGCGGCGGCTGCAGCTGACAATCAATCGCTCCTCGCCGGTGTCACCGCCGTAGACTTTCCTGTTCGCATCCGACGCGGCATCATGCGCGTCATGAACGACGAAGCACGGCGCGGCATCGGCCATTCGACCAATCTCGTGGGACGTCCCTCGGAATGGCTGGCGAGCTGCGCCTTCAACGACAGCGCGGCGCCGCTGCACATCTGGGGCGTCACCGAGATGAACCCCAGCCTGTTCACGATGCTCGCGCAGGCGGAGCATCTCAACGAGGCCGGCCAGGCCTTCTCGGCCTACATGATGGCGATGTTCGGCCTCGATCCCGAGCAACGCGCCGCGACGTCCGGCGGCCAGCGGCGTTTCCGCTCGTCCTTCCTGCGGCTGATCCAGGGCTGGGGCTTCGACAGCAACGGCCCGGAAGGCGCCGTGCTCAAGGGCTGGGTCGAGAGCCGGTTCGGCCTCGGTCCGTCCTACCACAAGGAGATCATCGAACGCGTGGCAAGCCGGGCCTGGACGACCTATGTCCAGGAGAAGATGTCGAGCCGCTTCCACAACAATGCGATCTGGGTGCAGCTCGATCTGCTGTTCGAATTCTGCCAATGGGCGATCCGCCGCTTCGCCTTTCCAGGCGAGACGCATCTGACGCTGCATCGCGGCGTCAATTCGTTCGACGAGCATTGGATCGTGGCGCGAACAACGCGGCGCGAGGCGGTGGTCCGGCTCAACAACCTCGTCTCGTTCTCCTCCGACCGCGACACTGCGGGCTGCTTCGGCGACATGATCCTCACCGCGCGGATTCCCGTCAGCAAGATCGTGTTCTTCAACGGCCTGCTGTCGTCACATGCGCTGAAGGGCGAAGGCGAATACCTCGTGATCGGCGGCGACTACCGCGTGAGCGTCGACTATGTGTGAGCGGATCGCAGCATGACCGCACCCGACGTCGAGGAACGCGCGCTCGCGGCCTATCTCGGCTTTGCCATCGGCGACGCGCTCGGCGCCACCGTCGAGTTCATGACCCGAGGCGAGATCGTCGCGCAATACGGCGTGCATCGCGACATCATCGGCGGCGGCTGGCTCAAGCTCAGGCCGGGGGAGGTCACCGACGACACCGAGATGTCGCTGGCGCTGGGACGCTCGCTGATCCGCAAGCGCGGCTTCGACGCGCGCGACGTCTGCGAGGAGTTTGCCGCCTGGCTCCGGACCGGGCCGGCCGATGTCGGCAACACCTGCCGCCGCGGCATCCGCCGCTACGTCATGCACGGCACGGTCGAAGGCGTCTACGCCGAAGGCGACGCCGGCAATGGCGCGGCGATGCGCGTGCTGCCGGTGGCGCTCGCGACGCTCGAGGCACCGGACAACGCCGAGACCTGGACGCTGGCGCAGGCACGCGCCACGCACCATCATCCGCTGTCGGACGACGCCTGCATCGCGCTGGTGCGCATGACTCACGCCTTGCTGCTGGGTGAGGGCCAGGACGCCGTCCGCCGCGAAGCCGATGCTCTGATCGGCAAGCACCGCGCCTTCAGCTTCGTCCCCTATCCGGGGCGGAGCTCGGCCTTCGTCGTCGACACCATGCAGACCGTGCTGCACCACTATCTTGCCGCCGACTCGTTCACCGAATGCCTTGTGCAGACCGTCAACCAGGGCGGCGATGCCGACACGACGGGTGCGCTCGCGGGCATGCTGGCCGGCGCCACCCATGGGCTGGCGGCGATTCCTGCGCGCTGGCGCGACAGGCTCGACCGCGAGGTGACGGCGGACATTGAGGTGCAGGTGCCGCGGCTACTGGCGATTGCGCGCGCGATCCGGGCCTGATGTCTTGGAGCAATGGCATCCAGACGTCGCAGAGTGTGCCGGCCGTGGCGGATCGGCTCCGACCGATCGTCGTCTCAGCCACGGCCCTCAATCATTCTGCGCCAACACCTCGCGCAGCGCGTCCGTCAGCCGCGCGAGCTCCGTCTCCGAGCCGATGGTGATACGCAGATAGTCCACGATCCGCGGGGCGGTGAAATGGCGGACGAGCACGGCGCGCTGGCGCAACGCTGCGGACAGCGCCTGGCCGGAATGGTCCGGATGCCGGGCGAAGACGAAATTGGCGCTGGACGGCAGCACCTCGAAGCCGAGACGAACCAGCGCGGCGGTGAGGTCCGCGCGGTTCTTCATGATGACCGAGCGCGCCTGCTGGAAATGAGCGTCGTCCTCGATCGAGGCGATCGCGCCGGCCTGGGCGGGGCGGCCGAGCGGGTAGGAGTTGAAGCTGTCCTTGACCCGCGTCAGGCCTTCGATCAGCGCGGCGTCGCCGATCGCGTAGCCGACGCGGAGTCCTGCGAGCGCGCGCGATTTCGACATCGTCTGCACCACCAGCAGGTTGGGATGCTCGGAGATCAAGGGGATCGCGGTCTCGGCGCCGAAATCGACATAGGCCTCGTCGATGACGACGGCCGCGTCGCTGCGGGCAGCAACCAGCCGTGCGATCTCGGCACGCGACAGCGCAATTCCGGTCGGTGCGTTCGGATTGGCGATGATCACCGGGCCGGGACGGCCGACATAATCGTCGATACGCACGCGCATCTCGGCATCGAGCGGAACGGTCGCGTAGTCGATTCCGAGCAGCCGGCAGTAGACCGGATAGAAGCTGTAGGTCACGTCAGGGAACAGAAGCGGCGCCGGCTGCTTCAGGAGCGCCGCGAAGGCATGCGCCAGCACCTCATCCGAACCGTTGCCGACCAACACCTGCTCGGGTGAGACCTTGTGATAGGCCGCGAGGGCCTCGCGCAGCCTCGTTGCCTGGGGATCGGGATAGAGGCGCAAGGTGTCGGCCGCGGCGGCCCGTATGGCCCCGATCGCCTTCGGCGAGGGCCCGAACGGACTCTCATTGGTGTTGAGCTTGACCAGGCCCGGGATCTGCGGCTGCTCGCCGGGCACATAGGGCGACAGCCGATGAACGAGCTCGGACCAGAAGCGACTCAAGATTGTTCTCCTGCGCACCCGAGATCCGCCGATCGACGCATCGATCGGAAGCGATGGACGTGCGAACTGAACGTGGTGTGGATCATCGGCAAATGGCGCGCCCGGAACGATTCGAACGTCCGACCCTCAGATTCGTAGTCTGATGCTCTATCCAGCTGAGCTACGGGCGCGTTTTTCGCATTTGGCAGGCTCCGGGCCAGGGGCCGGATCCCGGAAGGCCGGAGCGGCAAACGCCGGCAGGCCTCGCGAAGGGCCCCTGACTAACGGCTCGGAGACCGCTTGGCAAGGCTGGAGCGGGACATTTTGCGACCATTTTTCCGCAGACGCGCCGGTGCGGTTCGGCATGGCCGGAGCGGACGGGCTTCGTTCCGACACGCCAGGAGTTCCGCGCTCGACGCCTGCGGCATCGCCCGCCGGAATGGCAGGTGAGGCCGATCGGGTTCAGGCGCTGGCGCGCTCGGTCCAGAAGGTCTGCAACTCGACAGGACGGTCGGGGATCGTGATTCGGAAGGTCGCCCCCAGGGTCCCTTCGACCAGTTGGATGTCGCCATCATGGGCCCGGACCAATTCGGCCGCAATCGCAAGGCCCAGCCCCGAGCCGCCCGGACGACCGGCACCGCGGAAGGCCTCGAACAGGTGCTCCCGCACCTTCGCCGGGACACCGGGACCCGTGTCCGAGACCTCCAGGATCGCCACCCCGCCTTCGCGGCGGCCGGTGATGCGGATCTGGCGCACGCCGGCGTCCGCCGCGAGGCTGTCCAGGGCCTGGGCGGCATTGCGCACCAGGTTGAGCAGCACGCGGAACAGCTGGTCGGGATCGGCATCGATCTTCAGCCCGCGCTCGATCGCCGCGATCCAGGTGATCGAGGCATCCGGCGACAGGCCGGCGGTCTCTCGCACCTCGGCGACGACGGGCTCGACCACCACCATGCGGCGGTCCGGCGCCGGCTCCTGGACCTTGCCGTAGGACAGCGTCGACTGGCAGAACGCGATGGCGCGCTCCAGCGAGCGCATCAGCTTCGGCGCGAAGCGCTGCACCCGCGGATCCGGCACGCTGGCGAGCTGATCCGACAGCAGCTGCGACGAGGCCAAGAGGTTGCGCAGATCGTGGTTGATCTTGGACACGGCGAGGCCGAGCGCGGCGAGCCGGCTCTTCTGATGCAGCATCGAGACGAGGTCGCGCTGCATGTCGGCGAGCTCGCGCTCGGCGACGCCGATCTCGTCGGAACGCTGGCTCGGCACGATGATTCGCGCCACGCTCTCCGGATTTTCGTGGAAGCCGACGAGGCTCGCGGTGAGACGCCGCATCGGCCGCACGAACAGGAAATGCAGGGCAAGATAGACCAGCGCCGCGGTCAGCACCGCCAGCAGCAGCGACACGCCGAGCAGGTTGCGCGAGAACCGGTACATCGCCTTGCGCAGCGGCTTCTCGTCGGTGACGACCTCGATGAACTGGGCTCGGCCGGGCGCCGGTCCGATCACCCGCATGGTGTGGTCGCCGGTCTCCGTCATCATCGTCAGCGAGTTCACGATCGACGACCACGCCGTCATGTCGCGCATGTCGAAGTCGTGGTCGATCGAGGCGGGCAGGTCGGCGCTCGCGAGCAGACGGCGCTGCTGGCCCATCTTGATGGCGACGCCGCGCGCGTTGATGGAGGTGAGGATCTGCCGCGCCAGCGAATCCGGCACCATGCCGGACGGCGCGGCGTCGAGCACCAGGGCAGCGGTATTTGCGGCCGCCAGGCGGTCGTTGAGCCGGTTGGTCCAGAAATTGGCGATCGCCGGCACGTAGATCAGCACCTCCGCGATCATCACCAGCGGAATGGTCAACAGCAGCAGCTTTCCAGACAAGCCGAGCCGCCGCGACCGTTTCGGTCGCAGGCGCTCCAGGATTGGCTGGTTGTCGCTCTCGGTCACGTATCGCCCTTGTAAGAGACACCCCACCCTTACGGGACCGCAAGATGGGACTGCACCGGAGTCCGGTCAAATTACGGATCGCTCATGTTCCGGTTTCCAAATCGTTCATAATGGAACCCGAAACTGCACGATCTCTAACGTCTTCAACCCCGCCGCGCCGAAGCCATTCTTGCCTTCGTCGTGTGCGCAGGGTCTTGTGCGCAGGGACTTGCGTTCTCGTCCTGCCTCGTGTCGTTCGCGACGCTGACCCACGGCTGGTGACGAAGGTCTTGACGAGATCTCGGCGTCGTCGATCCCTGCACCGCCTATGACGTCTTGCCGCGATTGACGAAGGCAGGACGCTCCCTTATAAGCCGCGCCAACCGTCCGCGATGACCCGGCTCGCCCGGGAGCGGCTCGATTTCAGGGCCGGCAGCGGTCCATTTCGGGCCCGTAAACATCATCGGACATCAATCGACATTTCAAGCAGGCAAGTTGTCAACTGGCAAATTGCCCGTCAGCGGAGAACGACCCGTGAAGCGGACTTATCAACCCAGCAAACTGGTGCGCAAGCGCCGTCACGGCTTCCGCGCCCGTCTCGCCACCACCGGCGGCCGCAAGGTCCTTGCCGCGCGTCGCGCCCGGGGCCGCAAGCGTCTCAGCGCCTGAAGCCAGGGCGTCTGTCCCGGAGATTTCCATCATGGATCGGCTACGGCAGCGGGCGGACTTCCTCGCCGTTGCCGATGGCGTGCGGGCGAACAGCCCTGCCTTCGTCGTCCAGCGCCGGGAACGGCCGGACCGGGGCCCGGTCCGGATCGGCTTTACCGTCACCAAGAAGAATGGCACCGCCACGGAGCGTAATCGCATCCGTCGGCGGCTGCGCGAGCTTGTGAAACGGCTCGATCCCCTGTCGATGCGGCCGCACACTGACTACGTGCTGGTCGGCCGGCGGGATGCCTTGTCACGCGACTTCCAGACCATGCTCGCCGATCTCCAGGCGACGCTCCGCCGCCTCGACCGGCCGCAGGCCAAGCCGCAGCCGCGCAAGCCGTCGGATGCGGACAAGCCAAACGCTCCCGCACCGGACGCGCATTCCCGCAAACCGGATTGAACGACGAGACGATAAGAAAACGATGACCGACAATCGCAACACCATCCTCGCCGTCATTCTGTCCGGCCTCGTGCTGATCCTTTGGCAGGTCTTCTACAACGGACCGCAGATGGAGAAGCAGCGCGCGCAGGCCCAGATGCAGGCCGAGCTCGCGAAGAAGCAGGCGCCGGCAACGCAGCCTGACAGCGCCGCGCCGTCGGCCACCCCGCAGCCGGGTGCGGCCGCGACCGGCAGCCCGAGCGCGCCGGGCGGCGCCGTGACCAGCACCGGCGTGATGCCGCGCGACACCGCCATCGCCGCCACGCCGCGCGTCAAGATCGACACACCGCGGCTGACCGGCAGCATCTCGCTCAAGGGCGCACGCATCGACGACCTGGCCTTCGTGCAGTACCGCGAGACGGTCGATCCGAAATCGCCGGCGATCGTGCTGTTCTCCCCGTCCAACACCGCCGAGCCCTATTATGCCGAGTTCGGCTGGGTGAACGCCGCCGGCGCCAAGGTGCAGGTGCCCGACCAGAACACCGTCTGGCAGCAGGACGGCTCGAATGCGCTGACGCCGTCGACCCCGGTGAAGCTGACCACCACCAACGGCGACGGCCTGACTTTCCAGCGCACCATCAGCGTCGACGATCACTATCTCTTCACCATCAAGGACGACGTCACCAACGCCGGCAACGCACCGGTGACGCTGTATCCCTACGGCCTGATCTCGCGTCACGGCACGCCGCACGTGTCGGGCTATTACATCCTGCACGAAGGCCTGATCGGCTATCTCGGCGAGAAGGGCCTGCAGGAGTTCACCTACAAGAAGATGGACGACGAGAAGGCGGCGAAGTTCGACGTCACCAATGGCTGGCTCGGCATCACCGACAAATATTGGGCGGCGGCGCTGTTGCCGATGACCGATGCGCGGCTGCAGGCAAACTATTCGTCGAAGCTGGTCGACAACCAGCATCGCTACCAGACCGACTATGTCGAGACCCCGCAGACGGTGCCGGCCGGCGGCTCGGCCAGCGTCTCCACCCGGCTGTTCGCCGGCGCCAAGGAGGCCGGCGTGGTCGGCATCAACTTCCCGATCGGCGGCCTCGGCGGCTACAATCAGAAGCTCGCGCTGAACCATTTCGATCTCCTGATCGACTGGGGCTGGTTCTACTTCCTGACCAAGCCGATGTTCCTGGCGCTCGACTTCTTCTTCCGCTTCTTCGGCAATTTCGGCGTCTCGATCCTGCTGGTGACGGTGCTGGTGAAGGCCCTGTTCTTCCCGCTGGCCAACAAGTCCTATGCCTCGATGGCCAAGATGAAGGCGATCCAGCCGCAGCTCCAGGCGCTGAAAGAGCGCTATCCGGACGACCGGATGAAGCAGCAGCAGGAGATGATGGAGATCTACAAGAAGGAGAAGATCAACCCAGTCGCCGGCTGTCTCCCGGTCGTGCTGCAGATCCCGGTGTTCTTCTCGCTCTACAAGGTTCTCTTCGTCACGATCGAGATGCGGCACGCGCCGTTCATCAGCTGGATCAAGGACCTCTCGGCGCCGGATCCGACAAACCTGTTTACGCTGTTCGGCCTGATCCCGTTCGATCCGACCCAGCTGCCGCTGTTCGGCCACTACCTCGCGCTCGGCATCTGGCCGATCATCATGGGCATCACGATGTGGTTCCAGATGAAGCTGAACCCGACGCCGCCCGACCCGACCCAGGCGATGATCTTCAACTGGATGCCGCTGATCTTCACCTTCATGCTCGCGGGCTTCCCGGCCGGCCTCGTGATCTACTGGGCCTGGAACAACACGCTTTCGGTGCTGCAGCAGGGCTTCATCATGCGCCGCAATGGCGTGAAGGTGGAGTTGTTCGACAACATCCGCGGCACGTTCAAAAAAAAAGCGGCGTGACGAGTAAGGCGGCGTGAGCCGCTGAAGCAACCAACCATCTACCGTCATGGCCGGGCTTGTCCCGGCCATCCACGTTTTGATATCCCGCGCAATGGGCGTGGATGCCCGGGTCAAGCCCGGGCATGACGAAGAGCGAGGCCTTGTCATGACCACCAGCCACGACACCGACGAGCGCCTGATCGAAAAAGGCCGCAAGCTGTTCGCCCAATCGTGGCGCTTCACCCATGCATCTCCCTCGATCGAAAGCCTGCCGCCGATGGGGGCGATCGAGGTCGCCTTCGCTGGCCGCTCCAATGTCGGCAAGTCCAGCCTGATCAACGCGCTGACCGGCCAGAACGCGCTCGCGCGCACCTCGCATACGCCGGGCCGCACCCAGGAGCTGATCTTCTTCGAGGGGCCCGAGCATGCGCCGCTGCGGCTGGTCGACATGCCCGGCTATGGATATGCCGCCGCGGCGAAGACCAAGGTCGCGTCCTGGACCGAGCTGATCCACAAATTCCTGCTCGGCCGCGCCTCGCTCGCCCGCGTCTATGTGCTGATCGATGCCCGTCATGGGCTGAAGGAAGTCGATCAGGAGATCCTCAAGACGCTGGACCGGTCCGCCGTCAGCTATCAGCTCGTCCTCACCAAGGCCGACCAGATCAAGCCGGCTGAGCTCGCAAGCCGGATCGCCGAGACCGAGGCCGCGCTCGCCAAGCATCCGGCGGCGTTTCCTCAGGTGCTGGCGACGTCGTCGCGATCCGGCACCGGCATGCCGGAGCTGCGTGCCGCCATGGTGCGGCTGCTGGAAGAGCGCAGCACATGATGACGCCGTGGCGAATCCTGGTCGCAATGGCCGGGCTGATGGGCGCCGCCGGCGTCGCGCTGGCGGCCAAGGCCGCGCACGAGCCCGACGCAGCGCGGCTCGCGACCGCCTCCACCATGCTGCTGTTCCACGCCTGCGCCCTGCTCGGCACCATCGCGCTGGCAGAGCGCGGCGTGGTTCATCGGCGCATCGGCCTGGTCACGGCGATCGGCTTCGTGCTCGGCCCGGCCCTGTTCGCCAGCGACCTCCTGATGCGGCAGTTCACCGGCGACCGGCTGTTTCCGTTCGCGGCGCCGATCGGCGGTAGCTTGCAGATCGCGAGCTGGCTCGCACTCGCGGTCTGCGCGCTGTGGCCGCGGCGGGCGTGATCCGGCGCTTTGCGCCGCGGGCGGCAATCGGCTAGAACGCGGCGCGACGCCCCCGACAGCCGAGACCTCCCAGACATGACCGACGCGACCACCATCAGCCCGCTCGATCAGGCCCGCATCCTGTCCGAAGCGCTCCCGCACATGCAGGAGTACGACGACGAAACCATCGTCATCAAATATGGCGGCCACGCCATGGGCGACGAGGACACCGCAAAAGCGTTCGCGCGCGACATCGTGCTGCTGGAGCAGACCGCGATCAATCCGGTGGTGGTGCATGGCGGCGGCCCGCAGATCGCGACCATGCTCAAGCGCCTCGGCATCGTCTCCGAATTCGCCGCCGGCCTGCGCATCACGGACGCGGCGACGATCGAGATCGTCGAGATGGTGCTGGCCGGCTCGATCAACAAGCAGCTGGTCGGCTACATCAACGAGGCCGGCGGCAAGGCCGTCGGGCTGTGCGGCAAGGACGGCAACATGGTGCGCGCGGTCAAGGCGACCCGCACCATGGTCGATCCCGACAGTCACATCGAGAAGGTGGTCGATCTCGGCTTCGTCGGCGAGCCGGACAAGGTCGATCTGACGCTGCTGAATCAGCTGATCGGCTACGAGCTGATCCCGATCCTCGCACCGCTGGCGACCTCGAAGGAAGGCCAGACCTTCAACGTGAACGCCGATACGTTCGCCGGGGCCGTGGCCGGTGCGCTGAAGGCCAAGCGCCTCCTGCTGCTCACCGACGTGCCCGGCGTGCTCGACAAGTCGAAGAAGCTGATTCCGGAATTGTCGGTGAAGGACGCACGCAAGCTGATCGCCGACGGCACCATCTCCGGCGGCATGATCCCGAAGGTCGAGACCTGCATCTACGCACTCGAACAGGGCGTGCAGGGCGTCGTCATCCTGGACGGCAAGGTGCAGCATGCCGTGCTGCTCGAGCTGTTCACCAACCAGGGCACGGGCACGCTGATCCACAAGTGAGCACTTCCCGCCAACTCTCTCCGTCATGGCCGGGCGAAAGCGCGGAGCGCGTCTTCGCAATGCAGACAGCCCGGCCATCCACGTTGTTCGGCGAGTTCGGAGCGAGAAACATGGATGCCCGGGTCAAGCCCGGGCATGACGATGGGGAGAGAGCGGGGCGTATCAAACCCTTCCGGACTCGCGCTCCGCTCAGCCTCACTGTGATCCTTCTGGCCTTGTTCGCCTCCCTCACCCCCGCCCGCGCCGACCTCAAGCTCTGCAACCGAATGAGCTACGTCGTCGAGGCCGCAATCGGCATCGACGAGAAGGCGGCAACCGCGACCCGCGGCTGGTTCCGGCTCGATCCGGCGACCTGCCGCGTGGTGCTGCAGGGGACGATGACCGCCGACCGCATTCTCCTGCATGCACGCGCGCTCAGCCTCTACGGCGCGTCGCCGCTCGCCGAGAACGGCAACGATCAGCTGTGCGTGGCGGCGGACAATTTCGTCATCGCCGCCGCCCGCCAGTGCCGCACCGGTCAGACGCCGGCGGCGTTCACGCAGGTGACGCCGAGCAAGGCCGACGACGGCACCCTGATCGCCTATCTCGCCGAGAGCGCCGAATATGACGACGAGCAGGCGCGGCTCGCCGGCATCCAGCGGCTGCTCGGCATCGCCGGCTATGACGCCTCGCCGATCGACGGCGTCGACGGGCCGAAGACGCAAGCCGCGCTCGCGGCGTTCCTGAAAAGCCGCGGGCTGTCATCCGACGTCGTGTCGCAGCCGAATTTCTTCGCGACCATGGTGGACGCGGTGCAGACGCCCTCACCCACCGGGCTGACCTGGTGCAACGACACCCCGCACAAGGTCATGGCGGCGGTCGGCACCGACGACGGCCGCACGGTGGTCAGCCGCGGCTGGTACCGCATCGATGCCGGCAAATGCCTGCATCCCGACATCACCGGGCAGCCGAAGAAGGTCTACAGCTTCGCCGAGGCGGTCGACGATGAGAACCGCACCATCAAACTGAAGAACAAGCCGCTGAACTGGGGCGGGCTGGTGCAGCTCTGCACCCGCGAGAACAAGTTCGAGACATCAGAGCAGGGCGACTGCCCGAGCCGCGGCTTCACCGCCACCGGATTCACCGCCGTCGACATCACCCGCGGCGGCAAGACGCTGCGCTTCGGGTTGCCGTGATGGGCATAGCGATGTTGCCCACGTTGCCACCACACCCACAGCTGTCATCCCGGCGAACGCCGGGATCCATAACCACCGGCCGAGGTTTGGGCCATCGGCATCAGCCATCATGCCGCAAGATAGCTTCCGCGGTATGGGTCCCGGCGTTCGCCGGGACGACAGCGGAATATGCCGCCCTAGCCGGGCATGATGACCGAAGGCAGGATGGACCGACGCCCACATGACAAAATCCCCTCGCGCCTTCGATCACGTCGACACCTGGGTGTTCGACCTCGACAACACGCTGTATCCGCATCACGTCAATCTGTGGCAGCAGGTCGATGCCAGGATCGGCGAGTTCGTCTCCAACTGGCTCAAGGTCGATGCGGAGGAGGCGCGCCGCATCCAGAAGGACTACTACCGCCGCTACGGCACCACGATGCGCGGCATGATGACCGAGCACGGCGTGCACGCCGACGACTTCCTCGCCTACGTGCACAAGATCGACCACTCGCCGCTGGAGCCGAACCCGGCGATGGGCGCGGCGATCGAGAAGCTGCCGGGGCGCAAGCTGATCCTGACCAACGGCTCGCTCGACCACGTCGACGCGGTGCTGGCGCGGCTCGGCATTGCCGCGCATTTCCACGGCGTATTCGACATCATCGCCGCCGAGTTGACGCCGAAGCCGGCGCGCGAGACCTATGACAAATTCCTCAAGCTCCATGACGTCGATCCTGCCAGGGCCACGATGTTCGAGGATCTCGCCCGCAATCTCGTCGTCCCGCACGACCTCGGCATGACGACCGTGCTGGTCGTGCCCGACGGCACCAAGGAGGTGGTGCGCGAGGACTGGGAGCTGGCGGGGCGCGATGATCCGCATGTCGATCATGTCACGGACGATCTGACCGGGTTCTTGCAGCGGCTGGTGGGGTGAAACCCGCCACGCATTGAGCTGTCATTCCGGGGCGATGCGAAGCATCGAACCCGGAATCTCGAGATTCCGGGCCTGGTCCTTCGGACCATCCCGGAATGACGGAGCATGATAAGCCGCACCTCCCGCGCGGACGGCCCCCGCCACCGATGCGTCCTTGACTCTCCGGGTCCAAATCCCGAAAAAGCCGCCCTGCCCACCATGCTCGTACACGGCCGTCCCCGGCTTTCTGCCCAGGGACCAAGCGAGGATCGACCGATGTCACTGTCCGCCCTGGAATCCACCATCAACAGCGCCTTCGATGCCCGTGATGGCGTCTCGACCACGACCAAGGGCGAGGTCCGCGACGCCGTGGAGAGCGCGCTGGAACTGCTCGACAAGGGCGAGGCCCGGGTCGCTGAGCGCGGCACTGACGGCAAGTGGAGCGTCAACCAGTGGCTCAAGAAGGCCGTGCTGCTGTCGTTCCGCCTCAACGACATGAGCGTGATCCCCGGCGGCCCCGGCCAGGCGTCGTGGTGGGACAAGGTGCCGTCGAAGTTCGAGGGCTGGGGCGAGAACCGCTTTCGCGACGCCGGCTTCCGCGCCGTGCCCGGCGCGATCGTGCGCCGCTCGGCCTACATCGCCAGGAACGTCGTGCTGATGCCGTCCTTCGTCAATCTCGGCGCCTATGTCGACGAGGCGACCATGGTCGACACTTGGTCGACGGTCGGCTCCTGCGCCCAGATCGGCAAGCGCGTGCACATCTCCGGCGGCGTCGGCATCGGCGGCGTGCTTGAGCCGCTGCAGGCCGGCCCCGTGATCATCGAGGATGACTGCTTCATCGGCGCGCGCTCGGAGGTTGCCGAGGGCGTGGTCGTACGCAAGGGGGCGGTGCTGTCGATGGGCGTTTTCCTGGGCGCGTCGACCAAGATCGTCGACCGCGAGACGGGCGAGGTTTTCGTCGGCGAGGTGCCGGAATATGCCGTCGTGGTGCCGGGCGCGCTGCCGGGCAAGCCGATGAAGAACGGCCAGATCGGCCCCTCCACCGCCTGCGCCGTCATCGTCAAGCGCGTCGACGAGCGCACCCGCTCCAAGACCTCGATCAACGAGCTGTTGCGCGACTGATTGAACCGCGGCTGCGGCCGCGGCAACGAATCTCCGGGCCGGCCAAGCCATCGGTCCGGAGGACGTCCATGGACTGGACCTGGTTTCTGTTTCGCTTCCACGGCCGGATCAACCGCGCCAAGCTCTGGCTGTCGTTGCTGGTGGTGCTCTGCTGGATGGTCTTTGCCGCCGCGCTGGTGGCGGGCGCGAGCAGGCTGCTGGGCGGCCCGACGGCCTTCAGCTTCAATCTGACCGACATCTTCGCGGTCCTCGACCCGGACACCTTTCGCGGCTTGACCCGCGCCGATATCGTCCCCGCCACCTTCCACGTCATCCTCACCCCCGTGTTCGTCTGGGTGTTTGCCGCAGGCGCCATCAAGCGGCTGCATGACCGCGACAGGAGCGGCTGGTGGACGGTTCCGTTCTTCGTCGTGCCCGGGCTGGTCAACCAGTACGCGGAGCGCATTCCCGGGACGGTCATTCCAGCGATCGTGGGCGGCGCTGGTGCGCTGCTCTCGCTGTGGGCCTTCATCGAATTGTACTGCCTTGCCGGCGATCCCTGGACCAATCGCTTCGGGCCCAACCCGTTGCCGAAGGTCCGATCCAGCGAACGCTCCGGCCAGCCAAGACCGCCCGCGCCCGCCTGGAACCAGCACAAGGAGCTGGAGTTCACCCCGCACGTTGCGAGCCCGCCGCGAGGGGAAGCGGCAATCGGCAGCACTAGCCCGCCGGCAAAATAGCATGTTAAGCGAAAGGCATGACCGATGCCCTCGCCATCACCCGCGACCTGATCCGCTGCCCCTCCGTGACCCCGGCCGATGCCGGCGCGCTCGGCGTGCTCGAGGCCCTGCTGAAAGACGCGGGCTTCACGACGCATCGCGTGACGTTCTCCGAAGCAGGCACGGCCGACATCGACAACCTCTATGCCCGCATCGGCACCGACGGGCCGCACATCACCTTCGCCGGTCACACCGATGTCGTGCCGCCCGGTGATGAAGCGGCGTGGAGCCTGCCGGCGTTCTCGGGCGAGGTGAAGGACGGCTACATCTATGGCCGCGGCGCCGTTGACATGAAGGGCGGCATCGCCTGCAGCGTCGCGGCTGCGCTCGACTATCTGCGCGATCACAGCGGACAGCCGAAGGGCTCGATCTCGTTCCTGATCACCGGCGACGAGGAGGACGTCTCGATCAACGGCACCATCAAGCTGTTGAAGTGGGCGGCCGAGCGCGGCGAGCGGTTCGACCATTGCGTGCTCGGCGAGCCGTCCAATCAAGAGGTCATGGGCGACTGCATCAAGATCGGCCGCCGCGGCTCGCAGTCCGGCACCTTGATCGTCGAGGGCAAGCAGGGCCACGTCGCCTACCCGCACCGTGCCTCCAACCCGGTGCCGGACATCTCGCGCCTGATCGTGGCCTTGTCGGACGAACCGCTCGACAACGGCAGCGCGCAGTTCCAGCCGTCGAATCTCGAATTCACCACCGTCGATGTCGGCAACACCGCCAGCAACGTCATCCCGGGCCTGGCGCGGGCGAAATTCAACATCCGCTACAATGACTGCCATACGCAGGAGACGCTGCGCGCGCTGGTCGAAGAGCGGCTGACGAAGGCCTGCGGCAATCGCATCCGCGCCCGCATCGACTGGCTGCCGTCGAACTCCAACGTGTTCCTGACCAAGCCCGGACCGTTCACCGAGCTCGCCGTCGCCGCGATCGAGAGCGTGACGGGCCGCAAGCCGGAGCTGTCGACCACCGGCGGCACCTCGGACGCGCGTTTCATTTCGAGCTACTGCCCGGTGATCGAGTTCGGCCTGGTCGGCCAGACCATGCACCAGATCGACGAGCGCGCCTCGGTCGCCGACATCGCGACCTTGACGAAGATCTATCGCGGCATTCTCGATCGCTACTTCGCGTGACCCCCTCTCTGCGCATCATTGCGAACGCAGCGAAGGAATCCAGGACGTCTCCGCGGCAGCGATATCGAGTGGAGCGGCCGCAATTAGTAGTCGACCTTCACGAGGTAAAGCCCTTCCGGCGGCGCGACGACGCCGCAGGCGGCGCGGTTGCGCGCGGCGAGCGCGGCGGCCAGATCATCGGCGGTCCAGCGACCCTGCCCGACCCACACCAGTGAGCCGACCATCGAGCGGACCTGGCTATGCAGATAGGAGCGGGCGGAGGTGAGGATGGTGATCGCATCGCCGTCCCTCACGACGTCGAGCTGATCCAGCGTCTTCTCCGGCGATTTCGCCTGGCATTCGGTATCGCGGAACGTCGTGAAGTCGTGCTTGCCGATCAGCCGCTGCGCGGCTGCATGCATTGCATCGGAATCGAGCCGCTGCGGCACCCGCCAGACGCGGCCGACCTCCAGCGCGAGGTTGGAGCGGCGATTGACGATCCGGTAACGGTAGTGCCGCCTGCGCGCGGAGAACCGCGCTTCGAAGGTGTCGGGCACGATCTCGGCGGCGAGCACCGCGACCGGGTTCGGCCGCAGATGCGCGTTGAGCGCGTCGCGCAGCTTGTCCGGGCGGAACTCCTTGGCGATGTCGCAATGCGCAACCTGGCCGGTAGCGTGGACGCCGGCGTCGGTGCGGCCCGAGCCGTGCACACGCGTGGGCACGCCGCAGGTCGCCTGCACCGCCGCTTCGAGCGCGCCCTGCACCGACGGCAAGGTCTCCTGCAGCTGCCAGCCGCAGAACGGCGCGCCGTCATATTCGATGGTGAGCTTGTAGCGGGGCATTCGGTCTATTGCTGCCGTCATCGCCCGCACAGGCGGACGATCCAGTATTCGCCGACGTCTCGGCGCGACAATGCACGTCTCGGCGTACTGGATACCCCGCTTTCGCGGGGTATGACAGCGTTACGAAAAACGAGCACCGCGATTCAATGGGGTGCCGCGCAGGAAATCCGCGGCCTTCATCGGGCCCTTGCCGGCGCGCTGCAGCTCGGTGATGCGGATCGCGCCGTCGGCGCAGGCGATGGTGAGCTGCTCGTCGAGCACGGCGCCCGGCTCGCCCGCGCCGCTGGCGAGCGCGCAGCGCAGGAACTTCAAACGCACCGCCTCGCCATCGAGCGTGACCTCGCTCCAGGCGCCGGGGAACGGCGACAGGCCGTGGATGTGCCGCAGCACCGCATGCGCCGGCTTCGTCCAATCGATCCGCGCCTCCGCCTTCTCGATCTTGGCAGCGTAGGTGACGCCCCCCTCGGCCTGCTTCGTCAACGTCAGCCCGCCGCGCTCCAGCGCCGCCATCGCGCGCACCATCAGGTCGGCACCGATCCGCGAGAGGCGATCGTGCAGATCGGACGCCGTCATCGCGTCAGTGATGGGCAGACGCTCGGCCATCGCAACGTCGCCGGTGTCGAGACCGACATCCATCTTCATGACCATCACGCCGCTTTCAGCGTCCCCTGCCATGATGGCACGGTTGATCGGCGCGGCGCCGCGCCAGCGTGGCAGCAACGAGGCGTGGAGGTTGTAGCAGCCGAGTTTCGGTGCATCGAGAATCGCCTGCGGCAGGATCATGCCATAGGCGACAACAACGGCGGCATCGGCCTCATGGGCGCGGAACCCAGCCAGCGCGTCCTCGGTCTTCAGCGTCTTCGGCGTGAGCACGGGAATGCCGAGCCGGCGCGCCTCGGTCTCGATCGGCGTCGGCACCAGCGCCAGGCCGCGGCGGCCGCCGGGTTTGGGCGCGCGCGTATAGACCGCCGCGATCTCGTGGCCGTGGCCGGCGAGTTCGAGCAGGGTCGGCACGGCGAAATCCGGCGTGCCCATGAAGATCAGGCGAAGCGGCATCTGGTGGAAGATCCTGCATTGCCGAATCCTCCGCGTCATGGCCGGGCTTGTCCCGGTCATCCACGTCGAGCTGCCTGTAACGCGCGGCGCGACGTGGATGCCCGGGTCAAGCCCGGGCATGACGGAGGAGAGAGTTGATCGTTACTCGCTGGCGCGCTTGGCGGCCTTGGCGAACTTCTTCATCACGCGGTCGCGCTTGAGCTTCGACAGATAGTCGATGAACAGCACGCCGTTGAGATGGTCGATCTCATGCTGGATGCAGGTGGCGTAGAGCCCCTCGGCATCCTCCTCGCGAACCAGCCCGTCGAGATCGGTGAAGCGCACGCGCACGCGCGCCGGCCGCTCGACCTCCTCGTAATATTCGGGGATCGACAGGCAGCCTTCCTCGTAGACCGACAGCTCGTCCGACTTGGCAACGATCTCCGGATTGATGAAGACGCGCGGCTCGCGCTTGCCTTCGCCGTTCGCGTCGGGCTTGGCCAGATCCATGGTGATGACGCGCAGCGGCTGCGCGACCTGAATCGCTGCGAGCCCGATGCCAGGCGCGTCGTACATGGTCTGAAACATGTCGTCGACCAGCTGCCGGATCTCCGGCGTGACCTTCTCGACCGGCTTGGACACCAGCCGCAACTGCCGGTCCGGCAGGATGATGATTTCTCTTAGGGACATGGCGCGCGATTTAAGCCGCGGAACCGGCGCGGTCAATGTGATGGCTCGCGGTTAAGACTTCGCTAACCATGAATTTCAATGCCTCGTTAACCATGATTCTTAACCCGGCCTTAACCATAAATGTTCTCGCTTCGTTCGCGAGCTTGTGCGAATCGGATAGACGGGCGTGATGACCGCCGCCAGCCAGTCTCTCAATCCTGTCGTCATCATGATCGGCGACCTTCCGGTCCGCGCCAGCGATGCGCTGATCGGATTTGGCTTGCTGGTGGTGCTGCTGCTCGTGATGATCGTGGCGGCCGTGGTGCGTTCCGGCCGGCGCGGCGCCGAGCTCGCGGCCCAGCAGGCGATGCGCAGCGATGAGATCGAACATCGGTTCAGCGAGATGATCCGCGTCCAGAGCGAGGCCTCCGGCCGGGTCGACGCGATGGCGCAGCTGCTCGCCGGCCGGCAGGTTGATCTTGCCCGCAGCGTCAACGAGCGGCTCGATGCGGTGACTCATCGCGTCGGACAGTCGATGGAGCAGAGTACGCGCCACACCATGGATAGTCTGCGCGTGCTGCACGAGCGGCTCGGCATCATCGACAATGCCCACCGTGATCTCAGCGAGCTGACGACCCAGGTCGCGACCCTGCGCGACGTCCTCGCCAACAAGCAGTCGCGCGGCGCGTTCGGCCAGGCGCGGATGGAGGCGATCGTGCAGGACGGACTGCCGAAGGGCAGCTACGCGTTCCAGTACACGCTCGCCAGCGGCAAGCGGCCGGACTGCGTCGTGTTCCTGCCCGACGCGCGACCGCTGTGCATCGACGCCAAGTTTCCGTTGGAAGCCGTGACCGCGCTGCA
The DNA here is from genome assembly GCF_051168395.1 of Bradyrhizobium sp. HKCCYLRH1030. Taxonomy (NCBI): domain Bacteria; kingdom Pseudomonadati; phylum Pseudomonadota; class Alphaproteobacteria; order Hyphomicrobiales; family Nitrobacteraceae; genus Bradyrhizobium; species Bradyrhizobium sp. HKCCYLRH1030. Next base: position 44,168 of record NZ_JBNPUY010000002.1, read on the forward strand.
TGATGCGGAGACGGACGAGGAGAAGCGCACCGCCGCACAGCGCCTGCGTACCGACGTGCTGCGTCACGTCAACGACATCGCGGAGAAATATCTGGTGGTCGGCGAGACGCAGGACACCGCGCTGATGTTCGTGCCGTCGGAATCGGTCTATGCCGAGATCCATGATGGCTTCGACGACGTCATCCAGAAAGCGTATCGCGCGCGCGTCGTGCTGGTGTCGCCGTCGCTGCTGATGCTCGCGATCCAGGTCATGCAGCAGATCATGAAGGACGCACGCATCCGCGACGCCGCCGACCAGATCCGCAACGAGGTGATCCATCTCGGGGACGATCTCGGCCGCCTGCGCGAGCGCGTGCTCAAGCTGCAGAAGCATTTCGGCGATGTCGGCGAGGACATCCGCCAGATCCTCATCTCGGCCGACAAGATCGAGAAGCGCGCCGCGCGGATCGAGGAGCTCGACTTCAGCAAACAGGACACGCCGGTGGCGTCACCACGCATCGCGCCAGCTACAGGCACCGCGCCGGATTTGTTTCCGCTGGCGGGACGCGCGCAGGCGGGGGAGTGATTGGGTAGCTCGCCCTTGTCGCAGCTTGAATTTTGCCAAGACTGTCATCGCCCGGCTCGCGGACGATGACAGCTGAGATGGAGAGCGTTTCTTGCGCAAATCTGCTACCACCCACCCATGACCGTACCTGAGGCTTCTTCCGACATCACCGCGACCGGCGCAAAGCCCGAGGCTGCGCCAAAAGCCCCCACCTGGCGCGAGAGCATGGCCGTCTATCTGCAGCCGCGCGTGCTCGTGGTGCTGTTCCTCGGATTTTCGTCGGGGCTGCCGCTGGCGCTGTCCGGCTCGACCTTGCAGATCTGGATGCGCGAGCTCGGCGTCGACCTCGGGACCATCGGGTTGTTCGCGCTCGTCGGCACGCCCTACACGCTGAAATTCCTCTGGGCGCCGCTGGTCGACGCGCTGCACGTGCCGCTGCTGACGCGCGCCTTCGGGCGGCGGCGCGGCTGGCTGGTGTTCGCGCAACTGCTGCTGATCGCCGCCATCCTGCTGCTGGCGTTGACCGATCCGGCGCACGCGCCGTTCATGGTGGCGCTGGCCGCGCTGCTGGTCGCCGCGATGTCGGCGACCCAGGACATCGTGGTCGACGCCTTCCGCGTCGAGAGCCTGCCGGAGAGTGAGCAGGCCGCGGGCATGGCGGCGTATGTCGCCGCCTACCGCATCGGCATGCTGGTCTCGACCGCCGGCGCACTGGTGGTGGTCAGTGCATTCGAGAACTCGGGGCTGACGCGTCCGTCGTCCTGGATGTGGGGCTATGTTGCGATGGCCGGACTGGTGCTGATCGGCACGATCACGGCCCTCGCGGCGACCGAGCCGGCCCAGTCGCAGCAGGCGGAGGCCGCGATGGGGGCGGACACCGCGCTCACCCGCGTGATGCATGCGGCTGCCGGGGCCTTCGTCGAGTTCCTCGGCCGACGTGATGCGCTCACGGCGCTCGCCTTCGTCGTGCTGTTCAAGTTCACCGACGCCTTCTCCGGCACGATGACCGCGCCGTTCGTGATCGATCTCGGCTTCAGCAAGGTCGACTACGCCGCGATCGTGAAAGGCGTCGGCCTCGCCGCCACGCTCGCCGGCGGCTTTGCCGGCGGTTTCGTCGCGCGGCGCTATTCGCTCGCCATCAGCCTGTGGATCGGCGGCATCGTGCAGGCGCTGGCCAACCTGTCGTTCTCATGGCTCGCCATCGTCGGCGTCAATCAGTGGGCGCTGGCGCTGGCGATCTCTGCGGAGAACCTCACCAGCGCGATCGGCACCGTGATCTTCGTCGCCTATCTCTCTGCGCTGTGCCAGAACCCGCTGCACACCGCGACCCAATATGCGCTGCTCACCGCGCTCGCCGCGGTTGGACGAACCTATCTGTCATCGGGCGCGGGCTATGTGGCGAAAGCGACCGGCTGGCCTGCATTCTTCGTCATCTGCGTGCTCGTCGCGATCCCGAGCCTCGTGCTGCTCGCTTGGCTGCAACGGCGTGGGCATTTCGATGATTTGGGGCCGGTGAAGTTGTAGCTGCCGCCTCACCGTCAACTGTCGTCACTCGCGAAGGCGGATGACCCAGTATTCCAGAGACGTCAGCTATCAACCGAGGGCCGCGGCGTACTGGATCGCCCGGTCGAGCCGAGCGATGACTGCAGAAGTCAGGAGGCGGCGCTCGCAGCGTCCCAAGTGTCACCGCTTCACCAAGCTCCACTTGGTCACGACCGCCTCACTCATCTGCCCCGCATCCTGGGCGCAGGCGATCTCGTCGACCTTGACCGCGATCTGCTTGCCGAGCAGGCCCTTGAGCTGCGAGGCCTGCGCCGTGTTCGCGGTGACGAGCTGGAACGTCTCCGGTCCGGTCTCGAGATTGCACAGCCCGCTCGGCGGCGGCAGGCGGCGCGGCTCGCTGGTGATCTGATAGGCGGCGGAGGGCTGGCCCGATTTGGCGCCTTTCAGCTTCAGCGCCGTCAGCTCGCCCGACAGCACGTCACCGGCATTGAGCGGACGCCCCGCCTTCTGCGGTGCCTCGCTTTGCTGCGCCAGCACCGACGGCGCCGAGAGTGCCGCCAGAATCGCGCCCAAAGCCAGCCGTTTGCCGAATCCGCGTTTCGTCATCAATTCACTTCCGTCTGTGCTTAGAACAAGGTCCGCTGCCGCATCGCGGCCGAGAGCGTGCCTTCGTCGAGATAGTCGAGCTCGCCGCCGACCGGCACGCCATGCGCCAGCCGCGTGACCTTGACGTTCGCCTCCTGCAGGAGGTCGGTGATGTAGTGCGCCGTCGTCTGGCCGTCGACCGTCGCGTTCAGAGCGAGGATGATCTCCTGCACCTCCGGCGCATGCGCGCGCTGCACCAGCGCGTCGATGGTGAGATCCTGCGGACCGACTCCGTCGAGCGGCGACAAGGTGCCGCCGAGCACGTGATAGCGGCCGTTCGAGGCCTTGGCGCGCTCCAGCGCCCAGAGGTCGGCGACATCGGCGACGACGACGATCATCGCGGGATCGCGCCGCGGATCGGTGCACACCGTGCAGGGATTCTGCGTATCGATGTTGCCGCAGGTCTTGCAGACCTGGATGCGATCGATCGCGACCTGCAGCGCCGAGGCAAGCGGCACCATCAGCGCCTCGCGCTTCTTGATCAGATGCAGGGCGGCGCGCCGCGCCGAACGCGGCCCGAGGCCGGGCAGGCGCGCGAGCAGCTGGATCAGGCGTTCGATCTCAGGACCAGCGACGGCCATCAGTTCACGAATGTCATCAGGTCAACTAACCAAAACCGAAGCCGGGCGGCAGGCCGAGCTTGCCGGTGATGGCCTGCATCTTCTCCTGCATCGCGGCTTCCGCCTTGCGCCGTGCATCGCCATGCGCGGTCACCAGCAGGTCCTCCAGGATCTCGGCCTCATCCGGCTTGAGCAGCGACGGATCGATCTTGATGCTCTTCACGTCCATCTTGGCGGTCATGCGCACGGCAACCAGACCGCCGCCCGAGATGCCCTCGACCTCGACGTTGCCGAGTTCCTCCTGCATCTCCTGCATCTTCGTCTGCAGCTGCGCCGCCTGTTTCATCATGCCGAGAAAGTCAGCCATCGGAGCACCTCATCATCAGCCACCTTGTTGAGCATGATCTCCGCGCAAACGCCTCTGGCGTTTGTCGCGAGGAAAACCGGTTTCCACTTTTCCGGATCATGCTCTAGAAATCATCATCGTCGGACTCGTCGGGCGGCTCGACAGCACTGGCGTCCGATTCGGGCGGCTCGGGGGCGAGCCGGCGCACTTCGACCACCTTGGTGCCCGGGAACCGCGCCAGGATCTCCTGTACGCGCGGATCGGCCTCCGCCGCCGCCTCTCGCTCGCTCTTGGCGCGCAGATTCTGCTCGCGCAAGGTCGCCTGACCCGGCTCGTTGGAAACGATCACCGTCCAGCGCCGGCCGGTCCAGTCTTCCAGCTTGCGGCCGAGGTCCGAGACAAGCGAGCGCTGCGCCGTCCGTTCCAGCGCGATCTCCAGCCGTCCCTCCTCGAAGCGGACCAGCCGCACGTCCATCTCCAGCGCGCTCTTGGTGATCAGGTCACGATTCTTGCCGGCCAGCGCGACGAGTTCCTGAAAGCTCGCGATGCGTAGCGCGGGCTGGTCGTGTGTTGCCGGCGCCGGCTGTGACGACATCGCCTGCGGGCGCATCGAACCGCCGACCGCGGCGAGCGTCGGGCCTTGCGCGCGCGGCGCCTGCATCGGCGCCGACGTCATCACAGGCGGCGTTCCCGCGCTCATGGTGGATGCCGGCGCAGCACGCGCTCCGCCGCCGTTCGTGACAACGGGAGATCCGCCGCCGTTCTGGTCGATCATCCGAATGGCTTCGTCGGGCGTCGGCAGATCGGCCGCGTAGGCAATCCGTACCAGCACCATTTCCGCGGCGGCGGCCGGGCGCGTCGCACCTTGGGTCTCGGCGATGCCCTTGAGCAGCATCTGCCACATCCGCGACAGCACCCGCATCGACAGCTTGGTGGCGAAGTCGCGCGCGCGCAGCCGCTCGGTCTCGCTGAAGGCGACGTTGTCGGCCGTGGCCGGCACGACCTTCACCCGGGTGACGAAGTTCACGAACTCGGCCAGATCCGACAGCACGACCACGGGGTCGGCGCCGACGTCATATTGCTCGCGGAATTCCTTGAAGGCGGCGGCGATGTCGCCGCTGGCGAGATGGTGGAACAGGTCGATCACGCGGGTGCGGTCGGCGAGGCCCAGCATCTGACGGACATCGTCGGCGCGGACTTCGCCGGCGCTGTGCGCGATCGCCTGATCGAGCAGCGACAACGAATCGCGCACCGAGCCTTCGGCGGCGCGCGCGATGATGCCGAGCGCCTCGGGCTCGATCGTCACGCCTTCCTTGGTCGCGATGCCCGAAAGATGCTTCATCAGCACGTCGGCCTCGACGCGGCGCAGATCGAAGCGCTGGCAGCGCGACAGCACCGTCACCGGCACTTTGCGGATCTCGGTGGTCGCAAACACGAACTTGGCGTGCTCCGGCGGCTCCTCCAAGGTCTTCAGGAAGGCGTTGAACGCCGCTGTCGACAGCATGTGGACTTCGTCGATGATGTAGACCTTGTAGCGCGCGCTGGCCGGCGCATAGCGGACGCTGTCATTGATCTGGCGGACGTCATCGACGCCGGTGTGGGACGCCGCGTCCATCTCGAGGATGTCCATGTGCCGGCTTTCCATGATCGCCTGGCAATGGGTGCCGAGCACCGGCATATGGATGGTCGGCCCCTTCACCGAGCCGTCCGGCAGCTCGTAATTCAATGCGCGGGCGAGAATGCGGGCGGTGGTCGTCTTGCCGACGCCGCGGACGCCGGTCAGAATCCAGGCCTGGGGAATCCGGCCGGTCTCGAACGCGTTCGAGACGGTGCGCACCACGGCCTCCTGGCCGATCAGATCTGCGAAGCTGGAGGGGCGGTATTTGCGCGCCAGCACCCGGTAGGGCTTGGCGGGAGCGTCGGCGCTGTCAGGCGGAACAGGTGGGGCGCCAGCGTCGGTCATCGAGCGATCCGCAAGTGAGCATTCCAGGCCGGCATCGATCGCGATCGTCGACGCAATCAGCCGGAGCGCGGTCGAGCGCCCGCCCTGCGCGGGGTCCCCGCCATCTTTGCGCGATTCGCTCGAGAAAACAGGTAGGAGACTGACGAGCGACCCGATCCGGACCTCGTTAGGGCTGCTTCCTTCCGGACCTGACCCGGTTGGCGAGTGGCTCGTCCACCGCCAATCTCCCGCTGCCTATTTGGGGCCAAATGGTCCGGAAAGCAAGCGCGAGCTTCGCCGGCCTAGTCTACCGCCCCGCGGGCTTGTGCCGCAGCTCGGAAAGGCTTTAGGTGCCCGCGAGCTCCCCACCTGACCATCCGCCAGGAACCGCCGCATGCCCGAATCAGCCTGGTCGCTGCATCCGCAACTTGCGAAGGATACGATCGACATTGGCGACCTGCCGCTGTCCCGCGTGCTGGTGATCAAGGACGCGAACTATCCTTGGCTGCTGCTGGTGCCGCGGCGCGAGGGCGCGGTCGAGATCATCGATCTCGACGAGGTCGCGCAGGCGCAGCTGATGACCGAGATCACGCGGGCGTCACGCGCGCTCAAAGAGATCACCAAATGCGACAAGCTCAACGTCGCCGCGCTCGGCAACATGGTGCCGCAGTTGCACGTCCACATCATCGCGCGACGCACAAGTGACGTGGCCTGGCCGCGACCGGTGTGGGGCGCCGCGCCGCCTGTGCCCCACGATGCGCAGGAGGTGCAGCAGTTCATCAGCGCTATCAGGCGCAAGATCTGGCTAGGGTGAGAGATGTCGCCATTCGACTTGTTTCCGTTGGGCAAGCCGGCCTTCGTCGGCCATCCGATCGATCGCGCCGCCCATCTGCGCTTCCATGACGAGAGGCTGCTCGGCTTCGAGAGCAAGCCGTCGACGCGGGCCTATGTCGTGCATCGCGATTCGCTGGTGCTGAAGCGCGAGGGCGACAAGCTGCGCGCGCTGCTGTCGATCGACGAGGCGCTGAAGTTCGGTGCCAATCCGGGAACGATCTTCCTCGGGCTGCAGGACGGCGCGGCGGTGTTCGGCATGGGCATCTCGCCGGCGGCCGTCGAGAAGCTCGCCGGGCGCGACGATGTGGCGGTCACCGAGCTGCGCGGGGTGGCGATGCAGGGCGCGATCCCGGTCGACCAGTTGGCGACGATCGCGATGGCGAAGTCCCTGGTATCATGGCATCAGCGCCACGGCTTCTGCGCAAATTGCGGCGCCAAGACCGCGATGCGCGAGGGCGGCTGGAAGCGCGAATGCCCGAGCTGCAAGACGGAGCATTTCCCGCGCACCGATCCGGTCGTGATCTCGCTGGTCGCCTCGGGCGACAAGTGCCTGCTCGGGCGGCAGAAGCAGTTTCCGGCCGGCATGTATTCCTGCCTCGCCGGCTTCGTCGAGGCGGCTGAGACGATCGAGGACGCCGTCCGGCGCGAGGTGTTCGAAGAATCGGGCATTCGCTGTACCGACGTGACCTATTACATGACCCAGCCTTGGCCCTATCCGTCGTCGTTGATGATCGGTTGCAGCGCCCGAGCGCTCAACGAAGACATCGTCATCGACCGCACCGAGCTCGAGGACGTGCGCTGGTTCAGCCGCGACGAGGCCCGGCAGATGCTACTGCGGCAGCATCCGGATGGCTTGGCGGGACCGCATCCGTTCGCCATTGCTCATCATCTGGTCGGCCGCTGGCTGAAGGAGAACGACGAGCGGTAACAGGAAACCAGCCCGGCCCTCTGCGGAAACGGCCAGACCCGGCCGCAAAGGGCTGAACGGCCGATCCTTGCCTTGGAACGATTTTCTCTATATGAGGGTTTTATAGCCTTCCTATGGAACAAGTTTCTCCATGACCGATGTCGCCGCCCAAGGCTCCGAGGCCAATCGCCGGCTCGATGCCATTGACCGCAAGATTCTGATGGTCCTGCAGGAGGACGCATCGCTCTCCGTCGCCGAGATCGGCGATCGGGTCGGATTGTCGTCGACACCGTGCTGGAAGCGCATCCAGCGGCTGGAGGCCGATGGCGTGATCCTGCGCCGGGTGGCCCTGGTCGATCAGAACAAGATCGGGCTCGGCATCTCCGTGTTCGTGTCGGTGGAGAGTGCCGACCATTCCGAGGCCTGGCTGCGCAAATTCGCCGAGGCGGTCAGCTCGATGCCGGAGGTGATGGAGTTTTACCGGATGGCCGGCGACGTCGACTACATGCTGCGCGTCGTCGTTGCGGACATGCAGAGCTACGATGTCTTCTACAAGAAGCTGATCAGCGCGGTGCCCCTGAAGAACGTCACCTCGCGCTTCGCCATGGAGAAGATCAAGTCGGTCACGGCGCTGCCGGTGCCGCCGGTCTGAGCCGAGCATTCCGGGCCGCTTGGACGTTGCAGCGCCGGCGTCCCGAACTCCAGTCGTCATCCCTAACGAACGTTTACCGGAAGTTATTCCCATCCCTCTATTCTTGGATGTGATGACGTCCGGTGCAACCATACCTCCGTCTTCGCGCCCGTGGCTCAATGCCACGGCGCTTCTGATCGCGAGCTTTGTCGCGGTCGCAGCGCTGTCACTCCAAGTGCGCGCGGGGAGCGAAATCGTGGCCGTCGCTTTCCCACCTTGGTGGAGCGCGCAACACGCGATGCTCGCTGCGGCCTCGGCTGACGCCGCGCTCGTGCGCACAACGACCATTTCATCGCTGCTGGTCGTTCGTCCCGGCGAACACGACGGCTCGGCGCGGCTGCGCGAGGCCGGAGCCTGGCTCATCATCGATCCGCAGGCGGTCTCCGCCTGCCTTGCAAAATGATCTCTTTGGGGGAATCGGAAATGAACGTCGAGACCAGCGATCTGGCAACCCTCCGGCACACGACCAGCAAGCTTCTGCTGGCGGTACTCTGGGTTCACGTTCCGCTCTCCCTCATCATCGGGCTGTCGCGCGGCGACTGGCTGATGCCGACCATGCTCATGGTCGTCATGGCGGTGGTGGCGACCCTTTCCTGGCGCAGCGCCGGCGACACCTTGTCGACCCAGCTCACGGTCGCGGTCGCCGTCATGGGCGGTGTATCTGTGCTTGTCTACCAGATGTCCGGACATGCCTGGCAGATCGACATGCACATGTATTTTTTCGCCGCGCTCGCCTGTCTGGTCGCATATTGCGACTACCGGCCGATCCTGGCCGGCACCGTCGCCGTCGCGCTTCACCATCTGGTCCTGAACTTCGTCTTTCCTGCAGCGATCTACCCGGGCGGCGCTGATTTCGGCCGCGTTGTGCTGCATGCGGTCATCCTGCTGATCGAGGCCGGTGTTCTCATCGCCCTTGCGCTCAAGCTGACGCAGTTGTTCGAAACCAGCGCGCGCAAGACCGCGGAAGCCGAATCGGCGATCGCTGCCGAGGCGCGCGCCACCGCCGAGCGGTTCGAGGCCGAGCAACGCGTCAAGCAGCAGGCTGATCTTGCCCGTCGCGAGCTTGCGGAAGGCTTCGAGCGCAAGATCGGCGGCATCGTCGAGGCGGTGGCCGTCGCCGCCAACGAGATGCAGAGCCTGTCCTCGTCGATGAGCCGGAGCAGCGCGGAGTCCTCGCGCCAGACGTCGGCCGCGGCCGGCGCCTCGCAACAGGCGTCGACCAATGTCGAGACGGTCGCTGCCGCAACGGAAGAGCTGACTGCGTCGATCAACAGTATCTCACAGCAGGTGACGCGGTCGGCGGAGATCGCCGCGAAAGCGGCGGACGAAGCTCGCCGCACCAACACCGTGGTCGCGAGCCTGGCTGCCGGCACTCAGAAGATCGGCGAGGTGGTGACGCTGATCCAGACGATCGCCAGCCAGACCAACCTGCTGGCGCTGAACGCCACCATTGAGGCGGCGCGCGCCGGCGAGCACGGCAAGGGCTTTGCCGTCGTGGCAAGCGAGGTCAAGGCACTCGCCAACCAGACCGCGAAGGCCACCGAGGAAATTTCCAGCCAGGTGCAGAGCATCCAGAGCGCAACGGGTGACGCCGTCTCCGCCATCCAGGCGATCGGGGGAACGATTGCCGAGATCGACGACATCTCCAAGGAGATCGCCACCGCGGTCGAGCAGCAGGGCCTCGCCACCGGAGAAATTTCCGGCAACGTGCAGCAGGCGGCCGAAGGCACGCGGCTGGTCAGCCAAAGCATGGGCAGCGTGACCCGTGCCTCCGACGAGACCGGCAGCGCCGCCTCGCGCCTGCTGGAGTCCGCGACCGGACTCACCTCGCAATCGACCCGGCTCAAATCCGAGGTCGATCAGTTCCTGAGCTCCCTGAGGGCCGCTTGATCCCATCGAGTAGGATGGGATCAGCGCCCTAGCGCGACATCATCGACGCGGCCTCAGATCGTCTGGTTGTAGGCGCCGACTTCGGGATGCGTCCGCAGCACCTCGTTGACCGCCTCGAACATGTCGTGCATGCGCTGCTCGGACACCGGGCTTTCGACCACCACCACGAGCTCGGGCTTGTTGGATGACGCTCGCACCAGACCCCAGCTGCCGTCCTCGACGGTGACGCGGACGCCGTTGACGGTGACGAGATCGCGGATCTTCTGCCCCGCCACCTTGCCGCCCCGCTGCTGCAGCGCCTGGAAGTGCTTCACGACAGCGTCGGCGACGCCGTATTTGACCTCGTCGCCACAATGCGGCGACATGGTCGGCGACGACCAGGTCTTTGGCAGCGCGTTCTTCAGGTCGGCCATCGACTTGCCCGGCGCCCGGTCGAGCATCTCGCAGATCGCGATCGCCGAGACCAGACCGTCGTCATAGCCTCGCCCGAACGGGCGGTTGAAGAAGAAGTGGCCCGACTTCTCGAAGCCGGCGAGCGCACCGAGCTCGTTGGTGCGGCGCTTCATGTAGGAATGGCCGGTCTTCCAGTAGGCGGTCTTCGCGCCCTGCGCCTGCAGCACCGGATCGGTCATGAACAGGCCGGTTGACTTCACGTCGACGACGAACTGCGCGTCCTTGTGGATCGCCGACATGTCGCGCGCCAGCATCACGCCGACCTTGTCGGCGAAGATCTCCTCGCCGGTATTGTCGACCACGCCGCAGCGATCGCCGTCGCCATCGAAGCCGAGGCCGACATCGGCCTCGTGCGCGAGCACGGCATCGCGGATGGCGTGCAGCATCTCCATGTCTTCGGGATTGGGATTGTATTTCGGGAAGGTGTGATCGAGCTCGGTGTCGAGCGGGACAACCTCGCAGCCGATCGCCTCCAGCACCTGCGGCGCGAACGCGCCCGCGGTGCCGTTGCCGCAGGCCGCGACCACCTTCAGCCTGCGCTTCAGCTTGGGACGGCTGGTGAGGTCGGCGATGTAGCGCGCCGGATAATTCTCATGGAACTGATAGGAGCCGCCGCTGCCATTCTTGAACGCGGCCTCGAGCACGATCTCCTTGAGCCGGGTCATCTCTTCGGGGCCGAAGGTGAGCGGGCGGTTGGCCCCCATCTTCACGCCGGTCCAGCCGTTGTCGTTGTGCGAGGCGGTCACCATGGCGACGCAGGGCACGTCGAGATCGAACTGGGCGAAATAGGCCATCGGCGTCACGGCAAGGCCGATGTCATGCACCTTGCAGCCGGCGGCCATCAGGCCCGAGATCAGGGCGTATTTGATCGAGGCGGAGTAGCCGCGGAAATCGTGCCCGGTCACGATCTCCTGCTTGACGCCGCGTTCGGCGATCAGCGCGCCCAGCCCCATGCCGAGCGCCTGCACCCCCATCAGATTGATCTCCTTGTTGAACAGCCAGCGCGCGTCATACTCGCGGAAGCCCGTCGGCTTCACCATCGGCTCGGATTCGAAGGCGTAGGTATTGGGAACCAGGACGGGCTTGGGTTTCGGAAACATCTGGAGACGGCCTCGGCAATATCACATCAATGGAAGAAGGCATTCGTGCTTAGCACGACGTCAGACAACAGTGTCAGAAGGCAGAGGAATGCAGGCAACAATCGGGCAGGACCGCTCGAGTAGGCCACCCGACGAACTATTCAATGACTGCGACTCGGGATCGGCCTGCCTGCCGGTATGTGGGGGCCGGTGACGCGCGAAACAACATTCCGCTTCGGTGCAGCCTACTGCTCCAGCACCATCTGGCCGTTGGCGTAGGCGAAACGCTTCAGCTTGGACAGGAACGACAGGCCAAGCAGATTCTCCGACAGCGCCGTATCGGGCAGCACCAGGGCATCGACGTCACGCACGGTGAGCTCGCCGAGCTCGACCATCGCAAGCCTGGCCCGGGCGGCCTTCACGGTGCCGTTGGCCGTGGTGACGGTGGCGGTGTAGTCGCCGCGCGCCGGACGCAGGCCGAAACGGGCGGCCGAGCTCTCGTTCAGCGCGACCATCGAGGCGCCGGTATCGACCATGAAGCTGATGCGCTGGCCGTCGATGCGGCCGTCGGCGCGGAAGTGACCGCGGCGGTCGGTCGGAATGCTCAGGCTGCGCTGGCCCGCAGCAGACGGTTCCGCCGTGGCAACCCGCGCGGACGGCGTCGCGGATGCCGACGCGGGGGTCAGGCGATCGGCCAGTTGCGCCATGAAGGTGCCGAGACCGACGAGAACGGCCGCGAAGATCATTATGTTACGCATGACGCAAACGCCCGACTTTACCCCGCAACCGATTTGACCATCAAAGCCGCTGACGGGCGACTGCGAGCGACCGGCTGCCGCCGCCATTTTGGCGAAAACGATGAGTGAAGCGTTAACGACAACGACGGCGGCGGTACAATTTGCATGAGCTACGTCCCCCGCGGCTTGGCCCGCCGGGTCGGCTCGGCATGGGCCGGATCGTCGGGCCAAGGATGGCGCGGATAGCGGCCGCGCAGGTCGGTGCGGACCGCGGCATAGGAGCCGCGCCAGAAGCCGGGCAGATCGCGCGTCACCTGCACCGGCCGCTGCGCCGGCGACAGCAGCTCCAGCACCAGGGGCACCGCGCCGCGCGCGATCGAGGGATGGACGTTCAGGCCGAACAGCTCCTGCAGCCGCACCGCGATGGTGGGCCCCTGCTCGGCCTCGTAGTCGATCGCCAGCATGGTGCCGGTCGGCGCCTCGAAATGGGTCGGCGCCTCCCGGTCGAGCCGGGCGCGGAGATCCCAGGGCAGCAGCGCCATCACGGCGTCGGAGACGTCGCCGGGCGAGACATCCTTGAGCGAGGTCTTGTCGGCGAGCAGCGGCACCAGCCAGTCCTCGCGCCGCTCGGCGAGGCCCGCCTCCGACAGGTCCGGCCAACTGTCGCCTTCCGCCTTGCGCAGGAAGGTGACGCGGTCACGCCACTGCCTGGCGGCCTTCGACCAGGGCAGCCGGTCGAGCCCAGCCGCGCAGATCCCCTCCGCGAAGATGCGCGCGGTCTCCTCCGACGGCGTCAGCGCGACTGGCGCATCGGCCATGGTGATCGCATGCAGCTTGCGCCGGCGGCGCGCCCGCAACGCCATCGCGTTTTGATCGAAGCTGACCTCGTCTCTCGCTTCGATATGTGCAGCAAAATGCCGCTCGATATCCTCGATCGCCAGCGGCGCCGCCAGCAGGATGCGGCCGCTGGCCGCCGTTCCCGTCAGCTCACCGACCGCGATATAGGGCACGCGCGCCAGCGACGAGGCGGGGTCGACGGCGGCGCCGCGGCCATTGGCGAGCACGAAGCTGCCATTGCCGCGATTGCGCGCGACCCGGTCGGGAAAGGCGAAGGCGAGCATCAGGCCGGTGGAGATGTCCGCGTCTCCGGCGCGGGCGGACGCGGACGACACCTGCTGCGCCCACCGCCGCGCAAGGTCGCGGGCACTTTGCGCGCGCGGCGAGCGGTCGCGGCGGAACTGATCGAGCCGCACCTCGAGATCGACGCTGTCGCCGCCCAGCCCGCGCTCGGTCAGGATGGCGGCGATGTCGGCGGCCTGCGCCGCCGCGCCGTGGTCGGCGGCATCGACGATCATCCGCGCCAGCCGCGGCGGCAGCGCCAGCGCCCGCAGCCGCCGGCCCTCGTCGGTCAGCCTGCCATCGGCATCGAGCGCATCGAGCTCGCGCAGCAGGTCCCTTGCCTCCTTCCAAGCCGGTTGTGGCGGCGGATCGAGGAAGCTCAGCGCGGAGGGGTCATTGACACCCCATTGCGCCAGGTCGAGCACCAGCGAGGACAGGTCGGCGCTGAGGATTTCCGGCTGCGTATAGGCCGCCAGCGAGGCCGTCTGCGGCTCGTCCCATAGCCGGTAGCAGACGCCAGGCTCGGTGCGGCCGGCGCGGCCGCGGCGCTGATCGACAGCGGCGCGCGAAGCCCGCACCGTCTCCAGCCTGGTGAGGCCGATGTCCGGCTCGTAGCGCGGCACCCGGGCGAGACCGGAATCGACCACGATGCGGACGCCTTCGATGGTCAGCGAGGTCTCGGCAATCGAGGTCGCCAGCACCACCTTGCGCTGCCCTTTCGGGGCGGGCGAGATGGCGCGGTCCTGGACGGCGGAATCGAGTGCGCCGAACAGCGGCACGATCTCAACGCTGGCATCATGAACGCGCTCGGCGAGCATGGTCTGGGTACGCCGGATCTCGGCCGCGCCCGGCAGGAACGCCAGCACGGAGCCGGCATCGGCGCGCAGCGCGCTGGCGATGGTCTCGGCCATCTGGCGCTCGACCGGCGCATCCGGCTTGCGGCCGACATAACGGGTCTCGACCGGATAGGCGCGGCCCTCGCTCTCGACCACCGGCGCATTGCCGAGCAGTCTGGCGACGCGGGCGCCGTCGAGCGTCGCCGACATCACGAGGATACGGAGATCCTCGCGCAGCCCCTGCTGCGCATCGCGCGCCAATGCGAGGCCGAGATCGGCGTCGAGCGAGCGCTCGTGGAATTCGTCGAACAGCACGGCAGCGACGCCGGTCAGTTCGGGATCATCGAGGATCTGCCGGGTGAAGATGCCCTCGGTGACGACCTCGATGCGGGTCGCGCGCGAGACCTTCGAGCCGAAGCGCACGCGATAGCCGACGGTTTCGCCTACGCGCTCGCCGAGCGACTTCGCCATCCGCTCGGCGCTGGCGCGGGCCGCGATCCGGCGCGGCTCCAGCACGATGATCTTCTTGTCCCCAACCCAGACTGCATCACGCAAGGCCAGCGGCACCCGCGTGGTCTTGCCGGCGCCGGGCGGCGCCACCAGCACGGCGGTGTTGCTGCGTTCGAGCGTGCCGGACAGTTCATCCAGCACGGCATCGATGGGCAGCGGTGTGTCGAAGCGAAGGGGCAATAGCAGCAACCCGTCATCACCCGCGAAGGCGGATGATCCAGTAAGCGCAAATCTCGCGGATCACGAAGATCGGGCGTACTGGATACCCCGCCTGCGCGGGGTATGACAATGCCATGTCAACCGCCCTTCACCGACGGCCTGCCGACGCTCTCGTAGACGAAGCCGTGGGCGGCCATCTCGTCGGGGCGGTAGACATTGCGCAAGTCGACGACGACCGGATGCGCCATCACCTCCTTGAGGCGATCGAGATCCATGGCGCGGTACTGCACCCACTCGGTGACCAGCACCATCGCATCGGCGCCGGTCGCGCACTCATAGGGATCGTCGTAGTAGGCGATCTCCGGCAGCTCCTTCTTGGCCTGCTCGATGCCGACGGGATCATGCGCGCGGACCTTGGCGCCCATGTCGAGCAGACCGGTCACCAGCGGGATCGACGGTGCCTCGCGCATGTCGTCGGTCTCCGGCTTGAAGGTGAGGCCGAGCACCGCGACTGTCTTGCCGCGCAGATTGCCGCCGACGGCATGCGCCACCTTGCGCGCCATCGCGCGCTTGCGGTTGTCGTTCACCGCCAGCACCGATTCGACGATGCGCAGCTGCGTGTCGTAGTCCTGCGCGATCTTGATCAGCGCACGCGTGTCCTTCGGGAAGCACGAACCGCCGAAGCCCGGACCGGCATGCAGGAATTTGGAGCCGATGCGGTTGTCGAGACCGATGCCGCGCGCCACCTCCTGCACGTCGGCGCCGACCTTCTCGGCGAGATCGGCGACCTCGTTGATGAAGGTGATCTTGGTGGCGAGGAACGCATTGGCGGCGTATTTGATCAGCTCGGCGGTGCGGCGCTCGGTGTACATCATCGGCGCCTGGTTCAACGACAGCGGGCGATAGATGTCGCCGAGCACCTTGCGGCCACGCTCGTCCGCGGTGCCGACGACGATGCGATCCGGCCATTTGAAATCGCGGATCGCAGCACCTTCGCGCAGAAATTCCGGATTGGAGGCGACGACGACATCGGCCGTCGGATTGGTCTCGCGGATGATGCGCTCGACCTCGTCGCCGGTGCCGACCGGCACCGTCGACTTCGTCACGACCACGGTGAAGCCGGTGAGCGAGGCCGCGATCTCGCGCGCGGCGGCATAGACGTAGGTGAGGTCGGCGTGTCCGTCGCCGCGGCGCGACGGCGTACCAACCGCGATGAAAACGGCGTCGGCCTCCGCGACCGGCTGCTTGAGGTCCGTGGTGAAATCGAGCCGCTTGGCCTTGACGTTGGCCGCGACCAGCGCATCCAGGCCGGGCTCGAAGATCGGGATTTCTCCGCGATGCAGCGCGGCGATCTTGCTCTCGTCCTTGTCCACGCAGGTCACCTGGTGACCGAAATCGGCGAAGCAGGCACCGGACACCAGACCCACATAGCCCGTGCCGATCATCGCAATTCGCATCGAAACCCATCCTTCAAGGTTAATACTTTCGCGTCTTAAACCATTTGCGGTTCAAGGGGAATTTAGAAAACGGCATGACGTTTGGATGACAAGGAGGAGTATTAACGGCTCTGCCCGACAATGCGGCAGCTCCGCGCCAAAGAGGGACAGCATGACCGCGAATGGTACGCCGAAAACGGCCGGAACCGAGACGCGCATCGACTGGGTGGACTACGCCAAGGGTATCTGCATCATCATGGTGGTGATGATGCACTCGGTGCTCGGCGTCGAGCTCGCCGCCGGCGAGACCGGCTTCATGCACGCCGTCGTCGCCTTCGCCAAGCCGTTCCGGATGCCCGACTTCTTCCTGATTTCCGGCCTGTTTCTGCCACTGGTGATCGACCGGGACTGGCGTACCTATCTCGACCGCAAGGTGGTGCATTTCGCCTACTTCTACGTGCTGTGGGTGACCATCCAGTTCGGCTTCAAGGCGCCCGGCTTCGCCGCCGCGTCCGACTGGCCGCACGCCGGCTACCTGTACCTGGAATCCTTCATCGAGCCGTTCGGCACGCTGTGGTTCATCTATCTGCTGCCGATCTTCTTCGTCGTCATCAAACTGACACGAAAGCTGCCGGCGCCGGTGATCTGGGGCGTCGCGGCCGGCCTCGAAATGGCGCACATCGTCACCGGCTGGACCGTGATCGACGAATTCTGCGCCCGCTTCGTCTATATCTATTCGGGCTATCTGTTCGCGCCTGCCATCTTCGCGCTGTCGGAT
This sequence comes from Bradyrhizobium sp. HKCCYLRH1030, assembly GCF_051168395.1. Classification (NCBI taxonomy): domain Bacteria; kingdom Pseudomonadati; phylum Pseudomonadota; class Alphaproteobacteria; order Hyphomicrobiales; family Nitrobacteraceae; genus Bradyrhizobium; species Bradyrhizobium sp. HKCCYLRH1030. Next base: position 61,137 of record NZ_JBNPUY010000002.1, read on the forward strand.
CGCGCGCGGGCGCAGCCGATGCTCGCCATCGTCGGCCTGCTCGCCTGGGCGGTGATCAACCAGTCGCTGGTGAACCTCGGTGTCAGCGAATGGCCGGCTGTCTCCCTCATGCTCGGCTATGCCGGCGCCGTCGCCATCATCATCGCCGGCACGCTGCTGGCGCGCGCGCAGCTCCTCAACGCATTGCGGTTCTGCGGCGAGCATTCGATCGTGATCTATCTCGCCTTCTTCCTGCCGATGGCGGCGACCCGCACCTTGTTGCTGAAGACGGGCGCCATCGCCGACATCGGCACGATCTCCCTGCTCGTGACCATCGCCGGCGTGCTCGGCGCGCTCGCGATCTGGCGCCTCGCGTTGCGCCTCGGCGCACGCTTCCTGTTCGAGCGCCCGATCGCATTCTGGATCGCGCCGCCGAAGCCAAGAGCCGTGTTGCAGCCGGCGGAGTAGCGTCACCGTCAGGGCACCAGAAGCAGCGCGCCACGGCTGCGGCCGCTCTCCAGATCGATATGGGCCTCGACGACCCGCGCCAGCGGATACACGGTGCCGTGGCCGACGAGATCGCCATTGGCGAGCGCGGCGAGAACCGTCGCCGCATCCCTGCGATAGTCGGCGACATCGTTGACATGGGCCATCACGCTCGGGCGTGCCAGCGACAGGCTGCGGCGCGGCCCCAGCTCCTCGACGGCAAGGCTTGGAATTGGACCGCCGGACTGACCGATGCTGGCGACCGTCCCGAACGGCCTGACGCAGGCGAGCGTTTGCGCAAGCGTCTTGCCGCCGACGCCATCGTAGGCGACATCGACGCCGCGCCCGTCGGTCAATCGCTTCACGGCATCGACAAAGTCAGCATCCCGGCCGACGATCAGATGGCGCGCGCCGGCGGCACGCGCGAGCTCCGCCTTGGCCTCCGAGCTCACCGTGCCGATGACGGTCGCGCCGCGCAGCCGAGCCATTCGCGTCAGCACCTGGCCGAGCCCGCCGGCGGCACTGTGCACCAACAGCGTCGTTCCGGCTCCGACGGCATAGGTACGATTGAGCAGCATCACCGCGGTGATGCCTTTCAGCAGGGTCGACGCAGCGCTCGCTTCAGACACGGCGTCGGGCAGCGGCATCGCGCGCCAGGCGGGCAGATTTCGCTCCGAGGCATAGGCGCCGACCGGGGCGCCGGCATAGGCGACGCGGTCGCCGACGGACAACTCTGTCACGTCCGCGCCTTTCGCCGTCACGATCCCCGCCCCTTCGACCCCAGGAATTCCATCGGGCAGCGGATAGAGGCCGCTGCGCTGATAGATATCGATGAAGTTCACGCCGATCGCGGTGTGGCGCAGCCGGATCTCGTTGGCGCCCGGCGCCGGCAGCTCAACATTCTCCAACACCAGATTCTCCGCGCCACCCGGTGCCTTCAGTCGAACGATAGCAACCATGCCCGTCTCCACACATCTTGCCTTGATCCGGACAGTGTGGTCAGCGTTGGCATTCTGCGGAATTGCCCAATTTGACTCCCCTATTGTGAATATTCGAACATGCGGATCGACTGGACCGACCTTCACCACTTCGTGACGCTGGCCCGCGAGGGCACGCTGTCGGCCGCCGCACGTGGTCTCGGCGTCGATCATGTCACGGTGGCCCGCCGGGTCGCGGCCCTGGAACGGGCCACCGGGCTGAAGCTGGTCGACCGCCGAGCGCGGGCCTATGAGCTGACCGAGGACGGCCGCCGCCTCGCCGCGGCCGCCGGCCCGATGGAGCAGGCCGCGTTCGCGATCGAGCGCGCCGTGGTCGCATCGCGTCCCGGTCTGGCCGGTGAGGTCTCGGTCAGCGCGCCGCCGACGCTCGCCAACAGGCTGATCGCGCCACGGCTGGTCGAGCTGCACCGGCGGCATCCCGCCATCATCATCAAGCTGATCGGCGAGAAGCGCAGCGCCTCGCTCAACCGACGGGAAGCCGACATCGCTCTGCGACTGTCCCGTCCCGACGAGCCCGGCCTGATCGCACGCAAGATCGGCCGCTTCGGCTTCAACCTCTACGGCGCGCCGCACTATCTCAAGGAGACGCCGCAGCATGCGCTCGGATTCATCGCCTATGATGCCAGCATGGACTCGGCACCCCAGCAGCAATGGCTGAAGGCGGTCGCCGGGCAGCGCCCGATCGTGTTTCGGAGCAGCGATCTCGAGAGCCAGGCCGCAGCGGCGCGCGCAGGGCTGGGGCTCGCCGCCCTGCCGCATTTTGTCGGCGATCATGATCCCGACCTCACCCGCTTCGAAGCCGGCGCGGCCATCAGCAGGGACATCTGGCTCATCGTTCATCGCGACCTCAGGCGCACGCCCCTCATTCGCGCCGTCATGGAGTTCCTGACCCGCTGCGTCCGACCGGACTGAGGAGCGGAAAAATCCGGTGCGCATGGCGTCGTCACGGCTGTCAATGCGAGCGAAAATCCCTACATTGCGGCCATGCCCAAAGCTCCCCAGAAAGCCGCCGCTACGCCCGCCGCCCCTGTGCCTGCCGCCGCCAAGAATTTGGCGAAGGGCGCGGCCAACGGCGACCATGTGTTCCTGGTCGACGGCTCGTCGTACATCTTCCGCGCCTATCACGCGCTGCCGCCGCTCAACCGCAAGTCCGACGGGCTGCAGGTCAATGCCGTGCTCGGCTTCTGCAACATGCTGTGGAAGCTGCTGCGCGACATGCCCGAGACCGACCGACCGACGCATCTGGCCATCGTGTTCGACAAGTCCGAGGTCACGTTCCGCAACAAGATCTACGCCGACTACAAGGCGCACCGGCCGCCGGCGCCCGACGACCTGATCCCGCAATTCGCGCTGATCCGCGAGGCCGTCCGCGCCTTCGACCTGCCGTGCCTGGAGCAGTCGGGCTTTGAGGCGGACGACCTGATCGCGACTTATGCGCGGCTTGCCTGCGAGCGCGGCGCCACCACCACCATCGTGTCCTCCGACAAGGATTTGATGCAGCTCGTCAACGACTGCGTCACGATGTACGACACGATGAAGGACCGACGCATCGGGGTCGCCGAGGTGATCGAGAAGTTCGGCGTGCCGCCGGAGAAGGTCGTCGAGGTGCAGGCGCTGGCCGGCGATTCCACCGACAACGTGCCGGGCGTGCCCGGCATCGGCATCAAGACCGCCGCGCAGTTGATCACCGACTATGGCGATCTCGAAGGCCTGCTGACGCGCGCGGGCGAGATCAAGCAGCCGAAGCGGCGCGAGGCTCTGATCGAGAACGCCGAGAAGGCGCGGATCTCGCGCCAGTTGGTGCTGCTCGACGACAAGGTCGTGCTCGATGTGCCACTCGACGACCTCGCGGTGCACGAGCCCGATCCGCGCAAGCTGATCGCCTTCCTCAAGGCGATGGAGTTCACCACGCTGACGCGCCGCGTCGCCGAGTATTCGCACATCGATCCGGCCGACGTGTCGGCGGATGAACAGTTGAAGAGTGGTGCGGGCACTGCTGCCTCTGTTTCCTCCCCCCCTGTGGGGGAGGGTCAGGGAGGGGGGCGCCCCACGAACGGTGCCGCCGCAGCCCCCCCATCCCCAACCAAGGGGGGAGGGAGCTCTAGAGGCGGTGACCCGCGCACCGACAAGTCGGCGATGAGCAAAGGCACCCCCGCCAGCCTCGCCGAGTCCAGGGCCGAGGCGGCCAAGAGCGCGCGGATCGATCGCGATAAATATCAGACCGTGCGCACCGTACCGGAGCTGAATGCGTGGCTCGCCCGCGTCCATGACTTCGGTCGGGTCACCATCGACGTCAAAGCCAGCTCGATCGATCCGATGCAGGCCAGCCTGTGCGGCATCGCGTTGGCGCTGGCGCCGAACGACGCCTGCTACATCCCGCTGGCGCATCGCCAGGCCGGCGATGGCGGCGGCCTGTTCGATGCCGGGCTCGCACCTGGCCAGATCAGGGACAGCGAGGCGCTCGCTGCCCTGACCCCCATCCTGGAATCGGCCGGCCTGCTCAAGATCGGCTTCAACATCAAGTTCACGGCCGTGATGCTGGCGCAGGCCGGCATCACCCTGACCAACACCGACGACGTGCAGCTGATGAGCTACGCGCTGGATGCCGGACGTGGATCGCAGAAGCTCGACTCGCTGTCCGAGCACGTGCTCGGACACGCCATGATCAGTGAAGGTGAGCTGATCGGGAGCGGCCGGAACAAGCTGACCTTCGAGCAGGTCGCCATCGATCGCGCGACCGCGCATTCCGCGGAAGCCGCCGATGTCATCCATCGGGTCTGGCGCGTGCTGAAGCCGCGCCTCACGGCGGAGCGCATGACCGCGGTCTACGAGACCCTGGAGCGGCCGCTGGTGTCGGTGCTGGCGCGCATGGAGCGGCGCGGCATCTCGATCGACCGCCAGGTGCTGTCGCGCCTGTCCGGCGACTTCGCCCAGACCGCGGCGCGCGTCGAGGCCGAGTTGCAGGAGCTGGCCGGCGAGCCGATCAATGTCGGCAGCCCGAAGCAGATCGGCGACATCCTGTTCGGCAAGATGGGCCTGTCGGGCGGCACCAAGACCAAGACCGGCGCCTGGTCGACCTCTGCCTCCATCCTCGATGACCTCGCCGAGCAGGGCAACGATTTCGCGCGCAAGATCCTGGAATGGCGCCAGGTCTCGAAGCTGAAATCGACCTATACCGATGCGCTGCCGACCTATGTCAACCCGCAGACGCATCGCGTGCACACCACTTACGCGCTGGCGGCGACCACCACCGGCCGGCTGTCGTCGAACGAGCCGAATCTGCAGAACATCCCGGTGCGGACCGAAGATGGCCGCAAGATCCGCCGCGCCTTCATCGCGACGCCGGGCCATAAGCTGGTGTCGGCCGACTACTCGCAGATCGAGTTGCGGCTGCTCGCGGAGATCGCCGACATCCCCGTGCTGAAACAGGCGTTCAAGGACGGGCTCGACATCCACGCGATGACGGCATCCGAGATGTTCGGCGTGCCGATCAAGGACATGCCGAGCGAGGTGCGCCGCCGCGCCAAGGCGATCAATTTCGGCATCATCTACGGCATCTCCGCGTTCGGCCTCGCCAACCAGCTCGGCATCGCCCGCGAGGAGGCATCGGCCTACATCAAGCGCTATTTCGAGCGCTTCCCCGGCATTCGCGACTACATGGACGCGACCCGGGAGTTCTGCCGCAAGCACGGCTATGTCACCACGTTGTTCGGCCGCAAGTGCCATTACCCCGAGATCAAGGCCTCCAACGCCTCGGTGCGCGCCTTCAACGAGCGCGCCGCGATCAACGCGCGGCTGCAGGGCACCGCGGCCGACATCATCCGGCGCGCCATGACCCGCGTCGAGGAGGCCCTGGCACAAAAGAAGCTGTCGGCTCAGATGCTGCTGCAGGTGCATGACGAACTGATCTTCGAGGTACCGAACGACGAGGTCGCCGCGACCTTGCCGGTGGTGCAGCACGTCATGCAGGACGCCCCCTTCCCGGCGGTGCTGCTGTCGGTGCCGCTGCATGTCGATGCGCGGGCCGCCGACAATTGGGACGAGGCGCATTGAGCTGATCGCGGTGATCTCTGCTTCGTCATCACAAGCGCCGAAATCCGTCCACGAGCGAGATGCCACCCTCCCCTGGAGGGGGAGGGTCGATCGCGCGCAAAGCGGGCGAGCGGGGTGGGGTGAGCCGCGGGCGCTGGCGCCTGTGGAGAGATCACCCCACCCCACCTCCCATTCGCTGCGCTCATGAGAGGCCACCCTCCCCCTCCAGGGGAGGGTGGGCAGCGTGCCTCGCAACGCAGCCCTCATACGCATCCGTTTGATGCTCCCTGATACGATGATCATTGGCTGCAACGCGCAGCCGTAGACATGCCTCAGCCTTCTCGCAGCATGATTTGCTCGAGGGATGCATGTCGTTCGCCCTCTGAATTTTGCAGAGGGCGCAGGGAAGGCCGGGCCTCGGCTGAGGCCCGTGGCCCGCCTGCGGAAAAAAATGCAGGCGGCAGGTACCACAGGTTCAGCCGGACAGACCCGGCCCTCCCTGCGCGATGGGCTTAACGTCTGCTCCGCGCTCTCCCCGGGGACCGGCTTGTTTGCCCCCGTCACCAGCGCGACACGTGATGTCACGCAGGCTTGGCGCCAGCTTCGGGGCGCCAGGACCACACGGCTTGAACGTCCGCGAGCTGCCAATCGTCCAGCGCATCAGCACCTGACAGGCCCGCGGCCACCGCTCCCCGCCTCAACGTATCGTGACGACGCGTACGCCCCTCTGCATGAGGACGGGATGCGCTGAATAGAGCACGATTTCTGAAAAATAGCAATATAAATCTTGACGAGCGCGTTGCCCGATGCGGAGCGATGACGCCGTCCCCTGTTCACGGTCACTCGGAACGCGGCGATTTTACCCCTCGTTAGGCACGATGAGATCGCGCCTGGCCGGATGGACGGACGGTAACACGACGTGCAGCGCACCCTGGCAAGGTTGGAGAGGCACCGCACGCGAGCGATCGCTGACAGCTCCGATCATCCCCATGCCACGACTGCGCCGAGGGCGCAGAACGAAGAGCACCATGACCGCGACCTCATCCGCAGCTCACCCCAAGACGCGCGACCGGCGCGCGGTGCTGATCCTGCTGGTCGCGATGGCGCTCTACAACGGCGCCTATCTCGTCGGCTGGGCGCTGTCGTCGCCGCAGCCGGCGTTTGGCGACTTCTTCGGGCTATGGTCGTTCGGCAGATTTGCCGCGCTGTCCGGCGCCGGCATCTACGATCCGGTTGCGCTCGCGCGCTATCAGCAGATGCTGGATCCGACGCTGGGCGGCGGCGGCTTTCCCTATCCCTATCCGCCGACCTTCCTGCTGGTGCTGATACCCCTGGGCATGCTGGCGCTGCCGGTAGCCTATGTCTGCTGGATCTCGGTCACCTTCGCGCTTTATGGCCTGGCGACGCTGGGGCGCGATTGGCGCTCGTTAACCTCTCTGGCGCTGCTCGCGGCGCCAACCACGCTCATCAACGCGATCACCGGCCAGAACGGTTTCCTGTCGGCGGCCTTGCTGATCGGCGGATTGCGCCTGCTCGCGTGCCACCCGATCGTTGCCGGCACGCTGCTCGGCCTGCTCGCCTACAAGCCACAATTCGTGCTGCTGATGCCGGTCGTGCTGCTGGCGTCACGCAACTGGCGCGCCATCCTCTCGGCCATCGCCACGACCGTGATCGTCGCGGTCGTCACCAGCGCTGCGCTCGATCCGTGGATCTGGCTCGAATGGATCGTGAAATTTCCGAGCTATCAGGCGCAATTGCAGGCCAACCAGGTCAGCCTCGATCACATGATGCCGACGGTCATCGCTGGCTTGCACGCGCTCGGCGCGCCGCCGCCGATCGGCTACCTGGTTCAGCTCCTGTTGTCCTGCTCCGTCGTCGTGATGGTCTGGGATGCCTGGCGACGCGGCTCAACGCAGCAGGCGATCGCGCTGGTCGCGGTCGGCAGCATCATCGCCACGCCCTATGCGATGATCTATGACATGCCGATGGTGGCGGCGGGGATTGCGATCCACTGGAAGGCGCGGAGCGACGCCGGCGAGCCGATCGCGCCGCTGGAGATCGGCCTCGTGATCGCGCTGGGAGCCTGCCTGCTCGCCATGATCGGGCACTCCGTGCCGCTCGCGGCGGCCATTCTGCTGGTCCTGCTGGCGTTGAGCATCGCCGGTGTGTTCGACCGCTCCGGCAGACCGCTGCCTGCGCTGGACGTCGCGCCGCCGGCGGCGGGCTGATTGCTCTCGGTGCAATTGACCGGATGACGATGCGTGATCGTCCGCGCTAAAGCAGCGGCAGAGATCCCGATCATCGAACCAGTGATGCCGCACACATCATCCCTGCTCGCCTTCGCCCTCGTCTCGCTCGGCATGGTGCTGACACCAGGGCCGAACATGATCTATCTGATCTCGCGCTCGATCACGCAGGGTCACGTCGCGGGCCTGGTCTCGCTCGGCGGCGTTGCTGTCGGCTTTCTGGTCTACATGCTGGCCGCGGCGTTCGGCATCACGGCGCTGCTGTTTGCCGTGCCGTTCGCCTATGACGCGCTGCGCCTCGCCGGCGCTGCCTACCTGCTCTATCTGGCGTGGCAGGCGGTGAAGCCGGGTGGACGCTCGCCCTTCCAGGTGAGGACGCTCGCCATCGACAGCCCACGCAGGCTGTTCCTGATGGGGCTCGTCACCAATCTGCTGAACCCGAAGATCGCGATGCTGTATCTGGCGCTGCTGCCGCAGTTCATCGATCCCGCTGTCGGCAGCGTGCTGACGCAGTCGGTGGTGCTCGGCGCGATCCAGATCGTGATCAGCGTCAGCGTCAACGCCATGATCGCCATGGCGGCGGGATCGATCGCGCTGTTCCTGGCAACACGGCCGAGCTGGGCGCTCGTGCAGCGCTATCTGATGGGCACGGTGCTCGCGGGACTTGCGGTGCGCATGGCGCTGGAGGCGCGGCGGGGGTGATTTCCATCGGCTCCCCCACCTTGTCCGCCGAAGCCTCTCGGCAAAGGCGGACGAGAGCGGGAGAGGGGGCACCGCGCGTGCGGAAAGATCTCGGAAGTCATCGTCGGCAAGGAACGGCCGATGAGCTTCTCAGTCCAGCTTAGCTTCCATGCCGCGCTTCACGGCGGGGCGGGCCATCAAGGTGTCGTACCAGCGCTTGACGTTCGGGAAGTCGGCGAGATCCACCTTGTGGCGCGGGTGGCGCCAGGCCCAGCCGACGATGGCGAAGTCGGCGATCGAGAGAGCGCCTGCGACGAACTCGTGCTGCGCCAGCCGGCGGTCGAGCACGCCATAGAGCCGGACCGTCTCGGCCATGTATCGCTTGAGCCCGTAGGCGCGGTCCTGTTCGTTGGTCAGCGCGATGAAATGGTGCACCTGGCCGGGCATCGGGCCGAAACCGCCCATCTGCCACATCAGCCATTCATAGACCGGGATCCGCTCGGCGAGGGATTTCGGCAGGAACTGGCCGGTCTTCTCAGCCAGGTAGAGCAGGATGGCGCCGGATTCGAACACGCTGACCGGCTTGCCGTCGGGGCCGTCGGGATCGACGATCGCCGGGATCTTGTTGTTGGGGCTGATCGCCAGGAATTCCGGCGCCATCTGGGCGCCCTTGGTGATGTCGACCGGAACGACGCGGTAGGGCAGCCCCATCTCCTCCAGCGCGACCGAGATTTTGCGCCCGTTTGGGGTGTTCCAGGTGTACAGCTCGATCGTCATGCGGGGCATCCTTCCCAACCGTCCTTGCTTGGTCGCGGGCTCCCATTAGCTCGAAACTGCATCCGGCTTCAAACGTACCGTTGTTGATGGGACATCGTGGCGGCTGGTCTCCGCCGCCCGCCCCCGATAGATTGCGCCACTCAAGAATCCACCCTCAGGGGAAACGCCGTGTCCAAATCCGCCTCCCGCGCCCGCCTCCTCGAGATCATCCGCAGGCGCTCGTTCGGCCGTGGCGAGGTCACGCTGGCCTCCGGCCGCAAGAGCGATTTCTATTTCAACCTGAAGCCAACCATGATGGACCCGGAGGGCGCCACCTTGCTCGCCGAGCTCACCTATGAGGCGCTGAAGGACGCAGGCTTCGATTATATCGGCGGCCTGGAGATGGGCGCGGTGCCGCTCGCCGGCGCGATCGCCCAGATCTCCTGGATCAAGGGCCATCCGATCGCGGCCTTCTTCGTGCGCAAGAAGCCGAAGGAGCACGGCGCCAGGCTCGCGATCGAGGGCCTGACCCGGGACGAGACCCTGGCGGGAAAACGCATCGTCGTGGTCGAGGACGTCACCACCACCGGCGGCTCGGCGATGAAGGCGGTGGAAACCCTGCGCGAGGCCGGCGCCGAGGTGGCGCTGGTGTTCACCATGGTCGACCGCGAGGAAGGCGCCGCCGAGACCTTCGCCCAGGCCGGCCTGCCGTTCCAGGCGCTCTACAAGGCGCACGAATTCCTCTGAGGCGCCTGGCGCGCGGCGCAATTCGCGACCCGCGCATACCGCTCATTTACCAACGCCCGTTAAGGTTACCGCAAAGCTGATGGCGCCATGCCTTGGGCAAGGCGCGTTCGATCGCACATGATCGAGCGACGCGGGTTGCCGCGTCACGGCGTGGCTTTGCGGTGAAGATCCTGGCGATGGAGCGGGCGTTGCGTAGCGTGTTGTCGTTTCGGCGGAGGTCCCGCCACGTCGCTGTCGCGGCGACGGTCGGCCTCGTCGCGGCCGGCGCGCTGGCGCCGCGAATGGCGTCGGCCCAGGGCCTGTTCGACTTCCTGTTCGGCGGCTTCAACAAGCCGCAATCGCAGCGGCCGGCGCAAGGCGGCTTCTTCGCCGATCCGTTCGGCACCAACCCGCAGGCCTCCGCCCAGCCGCGCGCCGCGAGCGGCGGATCGGGCGCAGCGTTCTGCGTGCGCACCTGCGACGGCCGCTATTTTCCGCTGACGCGGGGCCTCGCCTCGCCGGCCCAGATGTGCCAGGCGTTCTGCCCGGCCAGCCCGACCAGGATCTATTTCGGCTCCAACATCGACTACGCCACGGCGGCGAACGGCGAGCGCTATGCCGACAGCGAGAACGCGTTCGCCTATCGCCAGGCGCTGCGCGCCGACTGCACCTGCAACGGCCGCGATCCGGCCGGGCTGGCGCCGGTCGACCTGTCGCTCGACACCTCGCTGCGCCCCGGCGACGTCGTCGCCACCAGCGACGGCCTCGTCGCCTATTCGGGCACGCGCGGCAGCGGCGGCCAGCCGGCCGATTTCAAGCCGGTCGCCTCCTATCCCGGGCTGAACTCGGACATGCGGGCCAAGCTGAGCGAGATGAAGGTCGCACCGGTGCGCGCCGAGATGCTGGCGGCCGATGCGCTCGCCGCGATGCCGCCGCCGGAGGCCAGCGCCAGCAATGTCAGCGTCGCGCCGCCGCTGACGATCGCGCCGAAGCCGGCCACCGGCCGCGCCAAGCGCGCGGATGTGGATTGAGCCCGGGGACTCGTCATTGCGGGCGAGCGAAGCAATCCAGAGTCCCGACACACCACCCTGGATTGCTTCGCTGCGCTCGCAATGACGGAATGCTGACCTAGCGCGCGACGATCACGCCGATGACGTTCGGCGCTTCCAGATATTTCTCCTCGATCGCCGCCCGCGCGGCGGCGCGGTTGTCCGGCGTCAGCAGGCCGCGTTTCTCGGCCAGGATCATCCAGCAGAAGCCCCACCAATCGGTCAGCATGCCCTCGTCGTCGACCAGGTCGTAGCCCTGCTCGGCGGCGAAGATGCGCGCCCGCGCCTCGTCGAGGCCATCGAGAAAGGTGTGGTCGGTGGCCGAGAACAGATCGTCGGAAATGTCGTCGGTGGTGTAGCCCCAGACCGACATGCACACCGCATTGAACGCGCGGTCGATCTGGTCGTCGTCGACGGCCCGCCGCCGCGCGGCCTTGTGCAGCCGCGTCAGGCTGCGCGCGAAGTCGGCAATGCGGGTCAGGGCCAGGGGATCGAAGGCGATATTGGACATGGGTGTCCTCGCGGGATGCACTGATGCCGGGGGCTGGCGGATCAAATCGCTGTCAGGATAACGATCGCTTGCTAAATTGTTCTTAATTTGTTCCTGGCCGATTGTCCATCCCTTCTCAAAGGAGGCGCGCCGCTCTCATGGAGAATTCCAACACCGAAACCGATGCAGCCCTGCGCAAGCGTCTCGACTGGCTGCTGCGCGACCTATGCGTGGACTGGGGCTTTTGCAGCCGCCTCACCGCGGACGACCTGATGCTGGACGGCCAACCGCCCTCTCCGCAGGCGTTCGCCGCGGCCGTACTGCGGGCCGAAGGCATGAACGCGGAATACGAGCCGGATTGGCGCCGTCGGATCGAGCAGATGTTCGTCGCTCGCCTCACAACGTGAGCCGGGATCCCGGCTTTCGCCGGGATGACGATGGGGAGAGCCCTCAACTCCACGACGCACCTGCACCATCCTAGCGCGTTCCGCCCCCGGAACTCCGGCCCCGTTTTTGCATCATTTTCCATCACCTTGCTGTGCGGACCAGCCTTTCCCCGGGTTTCGGACCGCGCGCAACCATCGTATGCTTTTACCGGTTCCTCGTAGCATCACAGGTTTCCAAGGTGACAGATCAGCCGTCCCAGCGCAGCTTCGTAAGCACCGGCCAGCCCGTCGACGAATTGGCGGTCGCGGAGATCAAGAGCGACATCCTGGCCAAGCTTCGCCTCGCCATCGGCAAGGAGGCGAGCCAGGCGACGCAGCAGGACTGGTACCACGCCGCGGCGCTGACCTTGCGCGACCGCATCGTGCATCGCTGGCTGACCGCGGACAAGGAGAGCTACGACGCCGGGCGCAAGCGGGTCTATTATCTCAGCCTCGAATTCCTGATCGGCCGCCTGTTCACCGACGCGCTCAACAACATGGGCCTGATGAAGGTGTTCGAGACCGCGCTCGGCGATCTCGGCGTCGGCCTGATGGACCTGCGCAAATGCGAGCCCGATGCCGCGCTCGGCAATGGCGGCCTCGGACGGCTCGCGGCGTGCTTCATGGAAAGCATGTCGACCTTGCAGATCCCGGCGATCGGCTACGGCATCCGCTATGATTTCGGCCTGTTCCGCCAGGTCATCGTCGACGGCTGGCAGCACGAATATCCCGACGTCTGGCTGTCGTTCGGCAATCCCTGGGAGTTCCAGCGCCCCGAGGTGGTCTATCACGTTCATTTCGGCGGCGGCGTCGAGCACATCGACGACAAGGGCCGGGCCCGCGCGATCTGGCATCCCGGCGAGACCGTGCAGGCGGTGGCCTATGACACGCCGATCGTCGGCTGGCGCGGCCAGCACGTGAATGCGCTCAGGCTATGGTCGGCGCGCTCGCCCGATCCGCTGAAGCTCGACGTGTTCAACTCCGGCGACTATCTCGGCGCCTCGGCAGAAGAAGCGCGCGCCGAGGCGATCTGCAAATTCCTGTATCCGAACGACGAGAGCCCGGCGGGACGCGAGCTGCGGCTGCGCCAGGAATATTTCTTCGTCTCGGCTTCGCTGCAAGATCTCGTCAAGCGCCATCTCGGCTCCGACGGCCAGTTGCGCAGCCTGGCGCAGAAGGCCGCGGTGCAGCTCAACGACACGCACCCCTCGCTCGCCGTGGCCGAACTGATGCGGATCCTGGTCGACCTGCACAATTTCCGCTGGGACGAGGCGTGGAAGATCACCATCGCGACCTTGTCCTATACCAACCACACGCTGCTGCCCGAAGCGCTCGAGACCTGGCCGGTCGAGCTGTTCGAGCGGCTGCTGCCGCGCCATCTCGAGATCATCTATCGCATCAATGCGCAGCATCTCGCGCTCGCCGAGCAGCGCGCACCGGGTGACATCGACTACCGCGCCTCGGTGTCCCTGATCGACGAGAAGAGCGGCCGCCGCGTGCGCATGGGCCAGCTCGCCTTCGTCGGCTCGCACCGCATCAACGGCGTCTCGGCGATGCATTCCGACCTGATGAAGGAGACCGTGTTCCACGATCTCAATCATCTCTATCCCGGCCGCATCACCAACAAGACCAACGGCATCACTTTCCGCCGCTGGCTGATGCTGGCCAATCCCAAGCTGACGAACCTCTTGCGCGAGGCCTGCGGCGACGCCGTCGTCGACGATCCGACCTTGCTCTCGAGCCTCGAGAGCTACGTCGCCGACGCCGGCTTCCACCAGAAGTTCCGCGCCGTGAAGCACCACAACAAGGTGCAGCTGGCGCGTCTGATCGGCGAGCGCATGAACGTGCGCCTCGACCCGGGCGCGCTGTTCGACGTGCAGATCAAGCGCATTCACGAATACAAGCGCCAGCTCCTGAACATCCTCGAAGCGGTCGCGCTGTATCTGGACATCAAGGACGACCAGCAAGCTAACTGGGTGCCGCGGGTGAAGATCTTCGCCGGCAAGGCGGCGGCGAGCTACCGCTATGCCAAGCTGATCATCAAGCTGATCAACGACGTCGCGGAGGTCGTCAATAACGATCCCGCGATCGGCGGCAAGCTGAAGGTCGTGTTCATGGCCGACTACAATGTCAGCCTGGCGGAAACGATCATTCCCGCAGCCGACCTGTCCGAGCAGATCTCGACCGCCGGCATGGAGGCGTCCGGCACCGGCAACATGAAGCTGGCGCTGAACGGCGCCCTTACCATCGGCACGCTGGACGGCGCCAATATCGAGATCCGCGACAATGTCGGCGCCGACAACATCGCGATCTTCGGCATGGAGGCCGACGAGGTCATGCTCCGCCGCAAGCAGGGACTGGACGCGTCCGACGTGATCCACCGGTCACCGAGGCTGGCGCGCGCGATCGATGCGATCGCGACCGGTGCGTTCTCGCCAGACGAACCCGGCCGATTCGAGCCGATCGCCCATGCGCTGCGCCATCTCGACCACTACATGGTCTCGGCCGATTTCGATTCCTACTACGAGGCCCAGCGCGGCATCGATGCGCGCTGGCAGACCGTGCCGGCCTGGAACCGCGCCTCGATCCTCAACGTCGCGCGCATGGCCTGGTTCTCCTCCGACCGCACCATCCGCGAATATGCCGACGACATCTGGAACGTGCCGGTCGGGCTGGCGATGGCGCCGGTGCAAGCGCAGCGGGCGTGAGCGGTGAGACCTACCCGTCGTCATTGCGAGCGAAGCGAAGCAATCCAGGGCCGAACAAGAACACTGGATTGCTTCGTCGCAAGGGCTCCTCGCAATGACGGCAGAGATCGAGAGTAGTCACTGTCGATGCAAGAGCGCGAATATGTCAGCCCCGACGGCCAGCTGAAGTTTCTGGTCATCTGCCCCGACGGCGATCTGACCATGGGGTTCGATGGCTACCCCTGGCATACCCACGGCAGCATCCTGGCGGACCTGTCCGGATTGAGTGAGGCCGAAGCCACCGAGCGCCTGGTGACCGACCTCATGACGAATATCAGCGTCATCACGGTCCGGCGTATCGGCGGCAACATCACAGACGCCTGGATCTCGGATGATCCATCCGATGATCTTGCAAGCTATCAGCAATACGGCGAACCGACCGAAACGATTGAATTTCGGCGGTGGGACGGCACGCCAGTCGAGGTGCAGACGAACCATGCCTCCTGAAAGCACGAGCCACCTGTTCGACGAGGCCACCCGCGTCACCGCCGGCGACTGCCGCTGGCAGGGAAGGACCAGCCCGGATTACTGGGCGTTCGTCGGCCCGTTTGGCGGCGTCACGGCGGCGACCGTGCTGCGCGCGTTGATCCAGCATCCGCAAATTCAGGGCGATCCGCTGGCGATGACGGTGAACTATTGCGCGCCGATCGCGGAAGGGCCGTTCGATCTCGACGTGCGGTTGGTGAAAGCCAACCGCTCCTCGCAGCATTGGTGCGTCGAGCTGAGCCAGGGCGACTCTGACGCGGCGACGCTCGCCACCGCCGTGTTCGCCGAGCGCCGGCCGTCCTGGTCGCATCAGCCGGCCACAAAGCCCGAGGCGCCGCCGTTCGATCAGGTCAAGCGACATCCCGACACGAACATGTCCTGGACCAAGCAGTACGATTTCCGCTTCATCGAGGGCCGTCCAACGTTTGGTGCATCGTCGTCGGGGGAGCCGCACAGCAGCTATTCCCGGCTGTGGATCTCCGACCGCAAGCCGCGCAAGCTCGACTGCCTGTCGGTGCTATCGATGTCGGACGCCTTCTTCGGCCGCGTCTTCCACGCCCGCGGCCAGCTGGTGCCGTTCGGCACGGTGTCGCTGACGACCTATTTCCACGTCAGCCGGGACGAGCTCGCGGCCGAGGACATCACGCACGTGCTCGCGACCGCCGACGCCAAGATTTTCAACCGCAGCTATCAGGACCAGCATGGCGAGCTGTGGTCGCCGTCCGGCCGGCTGCTCGCGACGACGACGCAGATTGCGTATTTCAAGGCGTGAAAGCCGGGACGCAAGCCAAGAAAACGGCGTCGTCCCGGCCTTGAGCCGGGACGACAGGTATGGCTTGAGCTCGCGCCTCTCGTGCATTGAACGGGGCGGAGCGGGAAAATGTGGGGTCAGCCGCAACGCGACCGCCCCCTTGACGTTTGCAGCCCTACTCCGCCGCCAGCTTCAGATCCGGCGCGGCGTTACGGACCTCGGCATCGACCTGGGCTTCGAACTTGGCAAAATTCTTCTGGAACATGCCGACCAGCGCGCGCGCAGTCTTGTCGAACTCGGCCTTGTCCTTCCAGGTGTTGACCGGGTCGAGGATCTCGGTCGGCACGCCCGGCAGCGCGGTCGGCACCGCGAAGCCGAAATATTTGTCGGTGCGGAACTCGACGTTGCGCAAGCTGCCGTCGAGCGCCGCCGTCAGCAGCGCGCGCGTCACCTTGATCGGCATGCGCGAGCCCGTGCCATACTTGCCGCCGGTCCAGCCGGTGTTGACCAGCCAGCAGTCGACATTGTGCTCGGCGATCAGCTGCCGCAGCATGTTGCCGTAGACGGACGGATCGAGCGGCAGGAACGGCGAGCCGAAGCAGGTCGAGAATTCCGGCTGCGGCTCGGAGCCCAAGCCGCGCTCGGTGCCCGCGACCTTGGCGGTGTAGCCGGACAGGAAATGGTACATCGCCTGCGCCGGCGAGAGCTTTGCGATCGGCGGCAGCACGCCGAAGGCGTCGGCGGCGAGCATCACGACGTTCTTCGGATGCGGCGCGCGGCCGGTGCGCGAGGCGTTCGGGATGTAGTCGAGCGGATAGGCCGAGCGGGTGTTCTCCGTCTTGGAGCCGTCGTCGAAATCGGGAACGCGCGTATCCTCATCGAGCACGACGTTCTCGAGCACCGCACCGAACCGGGTCGACGCCGCATAGATCTGCGGCTCGGCTTCCTGCGACAGCTTGATGCACTTGGCGTAGCAGCCGCCTTCGAAGTTGAACACGCCGGACGGTCCCCAGCCATGCTCGTCGTCGCCGATCAAGGTGCGGTTCGGATCGGCCGACAGCGTCGTCTTGCCGGTGCCGGACAGGCCGAAGAAGACAGCGGTGTCGCCGTTCGAACCGACATTGGCCGAGCAGTGCATCGGCATCACGCCGCGTTCGGGCAGGTAGTAGTTGAGCGTGGTGAACACGCTCTTCTTCATCTCGCCGGCATAATAGGACCCGCCGATCAGGACGATCTTGCGGGCGAAATCGATCGCGACGACGTTCTGCGAGCGCACGCCGTGGCGTTTCGGGTCGGCACGGAAGCTCGGCATGTCGATGATCGTGAGCTCCGGCACGAAGGTGTCGAGCTCGATCTTCTCGGGGCGGATCAGAAGCGTGCGGATGAACAGCGAATGCCAGGCGAGTTCGGTGAAGACGCGCGTCTTGATGCGGAAGCTCGGATCGGCGCCGCCATAGAGATCCTGCGCAAACAGGGTCTTGCCTTCGGCGTGCTTGATGAAGTCCTGATGCAGCGCCTCGAACTGCTCGGGCGTGATCGCCTGGTTGCCCGCCCACCACATCTTTTCGGTGGAGGCGTCGCGCACCGTGAACTTGTCCTTCGGGCTGCGGCCGGTGAACTCGCCAGTATCCGCGCACAGCGCCCCGTCGGCCGACAGCACCGCCTCGCCCGCCGCCAGCGAATACTGATAGAGCTGGGGAGCGCCGAGATTCCAGTGCACCTGCTTGAGGTTCTTTAAGCCGAACTTGTCGGCACCGAAGGCGCCGTTGCGAATACCCGTCTCTTGCACGAAGATCCCTCCTGAGAGCCCGCATCTGTTGCGCGCAGTCGCGCGCGTTGCGCGGTGACCGTTGCCGTTACATCGCCTTATCGAAGCGCGGTCGCCGACCTAATACTGATCAACGCTGGTCTTGCCAAGACGATCCGGCCCAATTGGTTATTGGCAAACCGTGATGTACGTAGCTCATGTTTTGCCACGCCATGCACATTCCAGCAGCAGCCGCCTCCGCCCCGCCGAGTTGCTGCAACGCAACAGATATATCAGCGCGGTTGGGTTTCACGAGAACGACGAACGACGCTCAAATCGACGAATTCGCGCCGGCAAGCGAAGACCAAGGCGAAGACCGAGCATCCGGCCAACGCCCGTCGCACCGCCTCGCTGCAACCGATCAAGGGACGCCGCCCGAGCCGACGGAATGCGTCGGTGATCAGCCGTGTCGTCGCCCACCCGATCAGCCAGCTTCCATTCACGATTGCCTCGCGCTTGCGGGATCACATAATCCCGACTTCGCCCGGCCGCGACGTCAACGAGCTCACTCGCGCCCACGCCAATGGGTTTGCGCGGCGCTTACCCTCCGCTGGACAGGGAGCGTACTCATCGAGCTTCACCGCAACTGCGTTCATGCGTGAACTTTGTCGTCTTTCGTCACGAGAGGATGAACACAGCCATCAAAGCGGGCTCGAACTACACCTCACTTCGCGCGTGCCTCGTCAGCAAGCCGCACAAGCATCTTGCGCAACGCCCCGGGCGTGGTTACGCGCTCGGGAAACCCGAGCCGTAGCGTCTTGCCGTCGGCCATCAGATCCAATCCTTCCGGGTCACAGCCGCTACACCGCCACTCCGCGGCTTCGGCGCCGAGCAGCTTCGTCGCGTAGAGGGCGAGCGCCTCGCGGTGATCTTCGTTCATGTGATCGACAGCGCCCTGCTCTGCCAGAATCAGTTCATCAGCATCGGAGATATCCGTGTGAAACTGCTCGGGCTTGAGATCGACGATGCGGCCGAATCCGGCGACGAGATGCGCGCCTGACGGACGAATCACGAAGAACGAGAAGTCGGCGAAATCCGCATAGTCCGCAGCGGACGGATGCGCATTGAGATACCGACGGCGCATCATCTCGCGATTGTCGTCGGTGGCCTGCTCGGCCTTGCCCGACAGCATGATGCGAGTTCCCTCCAGCGGATCGCCCGGCGCCCGTTCATCGAGCATCAGCGATACGCGCGAATCGGCAAGTACATTCCTGGTGTGTACAGCTAATCGCGAGATCAGGATGATCGGAGCACCATCGGACGCGGTGGCGACGTTGACGAGGGAGCAGTAGGGATCGCCCGTACCAACCATCAAGGTCGCAAGTGCGCCCTGCCGGCTTCGGCGCAGCAGGGATTGCGTCACGCGGTTAGGGTTAAAGCTCGCAGACATCGTCTTTTCCCTCGTCCATCCAGTTGCAATGAAGGCCTTTTTTCGGCTAAACGGGCCACAAACCTGGGCGCGGCACAAGACTTTGCCATGGTATTTGTGGAACTCGGTCACACTTCAGCCCAGCTTGCATTGCTCGTTGACCATGTTCGAAGCCCAAATATGCGGCCCTTATCTTGATTCTCGAAGTCTCGGCGTAACCAGACTCTGAAAGCAGGCTCATGCCCACAATCGCCTTGGTCGATGACGACCGCAACATTCTGACATCCGTCTCCATCGCGCTCGAGGCCGAGGGTTATCGGATCATGACCTATACCGATGGTGCGTCGGCGCTCGACGGTTTTCGGACCAGCCAGCCTGACCTCGCCATCCTCGACATCAAGATGCCGCGCATGGACGGCATGGAGACGTTGCGGCGGCTTCGCCAGAAGTCCGACCTGCCGGTGATCTTCCTCACCTCCAAGGACGAGGAGATCGACGAGCTGTTCGGCCTGAAGATGGGCGCGGACGACTTCATCCGCAAACCGTTCTCGCAGCGCCTGCTGGTGGAGCGCGTCAAGGCCGTGCTGCGCCGCTCGCAGCCGAAGGATCCGACGGCTCTGCCGAAGGAGAACGACGCCAAGGCGCTCGATCGCGGCCTGCTGCGCATGGATCCGGAGCGTCACACCTGCACCTGGAAGAACGAGCCGGTCACGCTGACCGTCACCGAGTTCCTGATCCTGCAGGCGCTGGCGCAACGTCCGGGCGTGGTCAAGAGCCGCAATGCGCTGATGGACGCGGCCTATGACGACCAAGTCTATGTCGACGACCGCACCATCGACAGCCACATCAAGCGGCTGCGCAAGAAGTTCAAGATGGTCGACGAGGAGTTCGAGATGATCGAGACCCTCTACGGCGTCGGCTATCGCTTCAAGGAAACCTGAAGCCCTGCAGCAAGGGACCTGAAGCATTGCCTTGCGCGACGTCATGCGAAATTGCGCGCTGACGTCGCGGTCTCGATTGGATAGGCTACGCCTCCTGCGCGTTTGTCCGAGCGCAGATGCCGGAACGGGGCCATTGTTGCGGCGAATTCGGGTGCGGCAAGTCGAGTTCTCGCGGGAATTCGCCGCACAACCCCTACGAAATTCGGAATCGGAGCACTCACATTGCTCGATCGCACGCAGCTTGACCCAGCCGTGAATGCCCACGACGCCGCCGCCGCGATCGCGTCCGAGGCGGCGGACGAGACCCCGCACGTCTCCGGCTGGCAGCGTCCGCTGAGCTGGCTGCGCCGCGCCGGACAGTTCCTGTTCGCGCTGTCGTTCTCGAGCCTCACCCGCCGCATCGTCTCGCTGAACATCGCCGGCCTGCTCGCACTGGTTGCAAGCATCCTGTACCTGTCGCAGTTCCGCGCCGGCCTGATCGATGCGCGTGCGCAGAGCCTCCTGGTGCAGGCCGAGATCATCGCCGGCGCCATCGCCGCCTCGGCCACGGTGCAGACCAACACCATCACCATCGATCCCGAGCGCCTGCTCGATCTCAAGCCCGGCGAGAGCTACGGCGCGCCGGACGAATATTCGCCGCTCGACTTCCCGATCAATCCGGAACGCGTCGCGCCGGTGCTGCGCACGCTGATCTCGCCGACCAAGACGCGCGCGCGCATCTATGATCCGAATGGCGGGCTCCTGCTCGACAGCCGCAACCTGGAGAACGTGCTGCGCTTCGACCTGCCGCCGCCGTCGAGCGAGAAGCCCGGCTTCGTCGAGCGTGCGCTGATCTCGGTACGCACCTGGCTCAATCGCGGCGACCTGCCGCTGTACCGCGAATATGGCCCGGAGAACGGCAACGGCTACGAGGAAGTCGCCGACGCGCTGAAGGGCCAGAAGCGCAGCATGGTGAGGGTCAATTCGCGCGGCGAAGTGATCGTCTCGGTCGCGGTGTCGGTGCAGCGCTCGCGCACCATCCACGGCGCCCTGATGCTGTCGACGCAGGGCGACGACATCGACCAGATGGTCACCGCCGAGCGTCTTGCCATTCTGAAGGTCGGCGGCGTCGCCTCCGCCGTCATGATCGTGCTGTCGCTGCTGCTCGCCAGCACCATCGCCGGTCCGGTGCGCCGGCTCGCCGACAGTGCCGAGCGGGTCCGCCGCCGCATCAAGACCCGCGTCGAGATCCCCGACTTCACCCGCCGCCGCGACGAGATCGGCCATCTCTCCGGGGCGCTGCGCGACATGACGGACGCGCTCTACAACCGCATCGAGGCGATCGAGATGTTCGCCGCCGATGTTGCCCACGAGCTCAAGAACCCGCTGACCTCGCTGCGCTCGGCGGTCGAGACGCTGCCGCTGGCGCGCAACGACAACAGCCGCGCCCGCCTGCTCGCCGTGATCGAGCACGACGTGAAGCGGCTCGACCGGCTGATCTCCGACATTTCCGACGCCAGCCGGCTCGATGCCGAGCTGCAGCGCCAGGACATGACCCTGGTCGATCTGCGCCGGCTGCTGAACACGCTGACCTCGGTCGCCAACGAGACCAAGCTCGGAACCGACGTCACCGTCGAGGTCCGCTTCGAGGGCCGCGGCGCCAACGACACCTTCTCGGTGCCCGGTCATGATTCGCGGCTCGGCCAGGTGATCTCCAACCTTCTCTCGAACGCGCAATCGTTCTCCGCGGCCGGCGGCAAGGTGCGCATCACCTGCCGGCGCGTGCGCTCGGAGATCGAGATCACCGTCGATGATGACGGTCCCGGCATTCGCGAGGACGCCCTGCAGCGCATCTTCGAGCGGTTCTATACCGACCGGCCGCACCAGGGCTTTGGCCAGAATTCCGGGCTGGGCCTGTCGATCTCCAAGCAGATCATCGACGCCCATGGCGGGCGGATCTGGGCCGAGAACCGGCCCGGCCCTGTTGACGCCGACGGACATCCGACCTCGGCCGGGGCTCGCTTCGTCGTCCGGCTGCCGGCGTCGTGACGAACGAAACGGCGAGCATCCATGCGTCTGCCGTCCAGGTGGGGGAGCAGGCCGTCCTGATCCGGGGCCCCTCCGGTTCCGGTAAATCCCGACTCGCCTTCGATCTGATCCTCGCCGGGCGCGCGGGACAGCTGCCGCCAACGGTTCTGGTGGGCGACGACCGTGTTCATCTCGCCACACGCGGCGGGGAAATGTGGGTGAGCCCCGCGCCCGCTCTGGCCGGGCTGATCGAGATCCGCGGCCTT
The DNA here is from genome assembly GCF_051168395.1 of Bradyrhizobium sp. HKCCYLRH1030. Taxonomy (NCBI): domain Bacteria; kingdom Pseudomonadati; phylum Pseudomonadota; class Alphaproteobacteria; order Hyphomicrobiales; family Nitrobacteraceae; genus Bradyrhizobium; species Bradyrhizobium sp. HKCCYLRH1030. The sequence goes on from NZ_JBNPUY010000002.1 coordinate 83,379, forward strand.
GGAATCCGCGCCTGCGACCATGTGTCGGAGGCGAAACTTGGGCTTGTGGTTGACCTGATGGCCGAGGACGCTGCCCGCCTGCCGAACGCCGAATCGCTTCGGATTCATCTCAACGGTATCGAATTGCCACGGATACCTGTCGGCCCGGGCTTCTCACCCCTCCCGCTGGTTGCAGCGGAACTAATTACCACTCAAGCTTTCATGTTCCGGTAATCTTTCGGCCGATTGTGTGGGGCAAATTGGTAACCATATCAGCCCCACTATCGCGACCGAGTAGACCGCCGCCCCCTCCCATTCTGTATGCCAGAATCCGGGAGACTCGCGAATATGCCCTCTTGCGCGAGGGCTCCGGATGGTCAAAGTGGCGCGTTCGTGCGGTGCACCCAAGGCGCCCGCGAGGAGTATCCGATGATTGGCCTGGTACTGGTGACCCATGGGCGCCTCGCCGACGAGTTCAGGGCGGCGCTGGAACACGTCATGGGTCCTCAAAAACAAATCGAAGCGGTCACGATTGGCGCCGACGATGATTCCGATCTCTGTCGCAGCGACATCATCGAAGCCGTGAACCGCGTCGACACCGGGGACGGTGTCGCCATTCTCACCGACATGTTCGGCGGCACGCCGTCGAACCTCGCCATCTCCTGCATGAGCCGGCCCAAGGTCGAGGTGCTCGCGGGCATCAACCTGCCCATGCTGGTGAAGCTCGCCAAGGTGCGCGAGGAGCGCTCGCTGCCCGACGCCATCGCGATGGCGCAGGAGGCGGGACGCAAATACGTCACCATCGCCAGCCGCGTGCTCGCCGGCAAATGAGCGACGAGGATGCTCAGCAGGACAACGTCGCCGGCCCGGCTGTCCCTGCCGGAGCCATCTCGCGGGAGCTGCTGATCACCAACAAGCGCGGCCTGCATGCGCGGGCCTCGGCGAAATTCGTGCAGATGGTCGAGAAGTTCCAGGCCGAGGTCTGGGTGACGCGCGGCGGCGAGACCGTCGGCGGCCGCTCGATCATGGGCCTGATGATGCTGGCGGCGGCGCCGGGAACCAAGATCCTGGTCTCCGCCACCGGGCCCGAGGCGGAGGCCGCGCTGCAGGCGATCACCGACCTGGTGAACGACAAGTTCCACGAAGAAGGCGTGTAAGGGCCTCCCGAAACGCGTTTCGCCATGCCGCAATGGGGCATTCTACCCGATTTGCGCCTATCCTCGCATAGCGACGCGGTAAGGATGGCATGTCCAGTAGCACTATTCGGCTGAGCGAGGCAGACCTGCGAGCCGTGGCTGAATACGCGGCCCTCTCTGCACATCCGGCGCTGGCGATCTTCGAACGCGACCGACCGGATGATCTTCGTGCACGAGCCGCAATACAGGCCGCCCGAAGCTTTGCGAGCGGCGGGAGTCGGAGCAAATCCCTACGGGATAGCGCGTGGGCGGCGCAGCGGGCGGCAACCGAAGCCCGCGATGAAGGGTTGCGCGCGGCCTATGAGGCCGCTCGCGCTGCCCTCGCCGCGGCGGGCGCGGGCTTCCTTCATCCCCTCGCGAACCCTTCCCAGGTCAAGCACATCCTCGGAGCTGCCGGCCACGCGGCGCGAGCTTTCGAAATCTCGGCCGGAGACGTTCCCGCCGTCGGCGCCGACTACCTCGCGCGATCACGGCTCCTTGCTTCTCGAGAGGTCGTGGACGTCCTCAGGCGTTATCCTGGTCCGCCGCCCGGAGGAGGCCGGGTCGGAGAGCTGATCCGCCAGCTCGATTCCCTGCTCCGGTGATCGGGAGGCCTCGCGCGCAGGAGCGCTTGGCCGGGACGACCGCGGAGCTATCCCCCCGATGCCTGAATATACACCTTCCAAACGATTGCAGGGCCCGCCTGGCCGTGGAAGAAGCGCTGCGTGGTCATGACCAGCGGCTCGGCTTTCGGGGCCTCCTTGGCCATCCAGGCCTCGCAGGCCGCGATCCGGTTGTCGGTGGTGTCGCAGATGCCGATGAACCCCTCGCGCTTGAGGTCCTCCAGCGCGCTCAGGCCGGAACTCCAGGTCTCCTCGGGCGTGGTGGGCACCGTGAACGGCCTTGGGTGGTCCGGGCTGTAGAAGGTCATCGGCGTGTTCATCTCGGCAAAGCCGGCCACCAGCGGCCAGGGCGAGCCGAATCGGGCATGCCAGGCCTTGGTCAGCTCCCGCGCCAGCTCCGAACGGGCGCCATAGCCGGTGGCGCCGTTCGGATTGGCGGCCATCTCGCGCCGGGCGATCCAGGGCGAGGCGATCAGCGTGAGCAGCGACAGGACGAGCCAGACGGCGGCGAGCCGCGGCAGCATGACCGATCGCAGCCGCAGCGCGGGAATTGCGACCAGTGCCAGCGGCACCAGGAAGAACAGCGAGATGCCCCAATCGGTCTTCATGTAGATCGTGAAGGCGAGGCCGCCGAGCGGCGGCCCGACGGCAACGATCGCCTGCACCAGCCAAACATTGATCGCCTGGCTTACATTCACGCCGGGATTGGGACCGCCGCGCCAGTTGCAGAAGGCGAATCGCGGCGGCCAGGCCATCACCAGCGCCGCCAGCGCCACCGGCAAAGCCAGCAGCGCCAGATTGTGGCCGACATAGCCGAGCACGAGCTCGGCGGCGCGGCCGCGGTCCGACAGCGTATAGACATCCCCGGCATAGGTGATGGCGACGAAATCTACCCGCCACAGCCACACCAGATGCGGGATCATCGCCACCAGCATGGTGACGATCGCGACCCACGGCGCGGGCGACGCCAGAAAGCGCAACCGTTCCGGGTGCAGCAGCGCCGCAAGGCCGATGGCGCCGATCATGGTCAGCACCCAGTATTTGGTCATCAGCGCCGCCGCGCCGGCGAGGCCGAGCCACAGGCCGGAGGCGGCGCTGCGCTTTTCGAACGCGTTGAGATAGGCCAGCACCAGCAGCGGCAGGGTCAGCAGCTGGACCAGGTCGGCGTTGTACTTGAAGCCCTTGAAATTGAAGATCGGGTACAGCGCGACCATCACCACGACGAAGAAGGCGCGGCGGCGGTCGACCACCTTGAGGCTCGCGAGCCAGACGATGACGAGACCGCTGCCGTTCACGGCCATCGCCAGCGCATAGCTCGCCCAGTCCTTGACCGGAAACACCGCGAACCACAGCCCGGCGATCCAGCCCGACAGCGGCGGATGCTTGCCGTAGCCGAGCAGGAAGCGGCTGCCCCAGGCATAGGCCTCGGCGACGTCCATATGGACGTCCTGCGCCGCCTTCAGATTGGTCAGGATCGCCGTCCACAGCACGGCATGGACGACCGCGAAGGTGACGACGACCCAGAGCGACGTTGCCGGCGCCGTGGCGCGCGCCACCAGCCAGGCGGAGATTCGCCGCGGTCCGAGACGGCCGCGCATGCTCGCCGCGAGAGGCGGAAGAGAGGTACTCGACATCCGCCCTCGGTAGCCTGTTTTGGCGGCGCGGGGAATCAGCTTGCCGTGAAGAAAGCCCCTGGAAATTCAGCAATATGGTTGCTGGTGAGGGGCTTGGGGTGCTATCTGCGCGACCCATGACGACCGCCCCCATTCCCAACATCCGCAACTTCTCCATCGTCGCCCATATCGACCATGGAAAGTCCACTTTGGCCGACCGCCTGATCCAGATGACGGGCGGGCTGTCGGACCGCGAGATGGCGGGCAAGGAGCAGGTGCTCGATTCGATGGACATCGAGCGCGAGCGCGGCATCACCATCAAGGCGCAGACCGTGCGCCTGCGTTACCATGCCAAGGACGGCAAGGATTACATCTTCAACCTGATGGACACGCCCGGCCACGTCGACTTCGCCTACGAAGTCTCGCGGTCGCTGGCGGCCTGCGAGGGCTCGCTGCTGGTGGTCGACGCCAGCCAGGGCGTCGAGGCGCAGACGCTCGCCAACGTCTATCAGGCGCTCGACAACAATCACGAGATCGTCCCGGTCCTCAACAAGATCGACCTGCCGGCGGCCGAGCCCGAGAAGATCAAGCAGCAGATCGAGGACGTGATCGGTATCGACGCCTCCGACGCGGTGATGATCTCCGCCAAGACCGGCCTCGGCATTCCCGACGTGCTGGAGGCGATCGTCACCCGCCTGCCGCCGCCCAAGGGCGACCGCGAGGCGACCCTGAAGGCGCTGCTGGTCGACAGCTGGTACGACGTCTATCTCGGCGTCGTCGTGCTGGTGCGCATCGTCGACGGCGTGATGAAGAAGGGCCAGCGCGTCCGGATGATGGGCACCGGGGCCGCCTATGACGTCGAGCGCGTCGGCTTCTTCACGCCGAAGATGACGCAGGTCGACGAGCTCGGGCCCGGCGAGATCGGCTTCATCACCGCCGCGATCAAGGAGGTGGCCGACACCCGCGTCGGCGACACCATCACCGACGACCGCAAGCCGGTCTCCGAGATGCTGCCGGGCTTCAAGCCGGCGATCCCTGTCGTGTTCTGCGGCCTGTTCCCGGTCGACGCCGACGATTTCGAGACTCTTCGCGCGGCGATGGGCAAGCTCAGGCTCAACGACGCCAGCTTCTCGTTCGAGATGGAGACGTCCGCCGCGCTCGGCTTCGGCTTCCGCTGCGGCTTCCTCGGCCTCTTGCATCTGGAGATCATCCAGGAGCGTCTCTCCCGCGAGTTCGATCTCAACCTGATCGCGACCGCGCCGAGCGTCATCTACAAGATGAAGCTGACCGACGGCGAGGAGATCGAGATCCACAACCCGGTCGACATGCCCGACGTGGTCAAGATCGCCGAGATCCAGGAGCCCTGGATCGAGGCGACGATCCTGACGCCGGACGAATATCTCGGCAGCGTGCTCAAGCTCTGCCAGGACCGCCGCGGCAATCAGAAGGAGCTGACTTACGTCGGCAGCCGCGCGATGGTCAAATACGACCTGCCGCTCAACGAGGTGGTGTTCGACTTCTACGACCGGCTGAAATCGGTCTCCAAGGGCTACGCCTCGTTCGACTATCATTTGACCGACTACAAGCCGGCCGATCTCGTCAAGATGCAGATCCTCGTCAACAACGAGCCGGTCGATGCGCTGTCGATGCTGGTGCACCGGACCCGCGCCGAAGGCCGGGGACGCGCCATGGTCGAGAAGATGAAGGACCTGATTCCGCCGCACATGTTCCAGATCCCGATCCAGGCGGCGATCGGCGGCAAGGTGATCGCGCGCGAGACCGTGCGCGCGCTGCGCAAGGACGTCACCGCGAAGTGCTACGGCGGCGACATCACCCGCAAGCGCAAGCTTCTGGAGAAGCAGAAGGAAGGCAAGAAGAAGATGCGGCAGTTCGGCAAGGTCGACATCCCGCAGGAAGCCTTCATCGCCGCCCTCAAGGTGGATAGCTGAGGCGCGGGCCCGCCCCCCTCTCTGGTTTCATCAGCACGATAGGCTGAAGAAAATCCGGATTCCAAAGCGGAACCAGCGCTCCCGTGCAACTACGGTATCTGTTCCTTAATGGTATCCTGAGACCCTTGCTGCAAAGCAAGGAATGCCCCGAATGTCCCGCCTCCGGTCGATCTCCGCCCGCCTGATCATCGCGCTCTCGCTGACCGTCGCCATCGCCTGTGCCGTGCTCGGCACCTTCTCCGTCATCCAGCAGCGCGCTCTGACCCGACTGGCGCTGGAGCAGCAACTCAAGCTGCAGTTCGACAGCGTGTCGGCCGGCATCGACTATGAAGGCCGCGCCGCGCTGGCGGTCAGCTCCACCCTGGCGGCGCTGCCCCCGATCGCCGACGCCTACCTCAAGGGCGACCGCGACGCGCTTGGCGCCCTGCTCGGCGGCGCCATGACGTCGCTGAAGGCGCAGGGCATTCCGCTGGTGAACGTATGGGCGCCGCCGGCCACCAATTTCTATCGCGTGCATGAGCCCAAGGTGTTCGGCGACGACACCTCGAAGCGCCGCATCACCGTGGTGCAGGCCAACCAGACCGGCCGCCTGATCGCCGGCGTCGAGCAGAGCCGGCTGTCGCTCGGCATCTTCGGCATGACCCCGATCGTGCGCGACGGCAAGGTGATCGCGACCGTCGACGTCGGCGCCGCCTTCGGCAAGGAATTCGTCGAGCGCGCCAAGCAGCGCTTCGGCATCGATCTCGCCGTCTACTGGATCAACGACGGCCAGCCGAAGCGGCTGTCCTCGACGTTCGGCGACGAGACCGTCGCCACCCCGGACGAGGTGCTCGCGGTGTTCAAGGGCACGGCGCTGCTGCGCGATGCCACCCTGGCCGGCAAGCCCGCCGCGGTCTATGCTGGCCAGATCAGGAACTACGCCGGCGACCCGATCGCCGTGCTGGAGCTGATCAAGGACACCACCGCCTATGAGGCCGCCGCCGCCAGCGCGCAGCAGCAGCTGATCATCGGCACGGTCGTAATCCTGCTGCTCGCCGTCATCGTCGCGCTGTTCGTCGCTCGCGGCATCTCGCGCCCGCTGGTCGCCATCACCGCCGTCATGCACCGGCTGTCGAGCGGCGACACCGAGGTCGCGATCCCCGGCGGCCAGCGCAAGGACGAGCTCGGCACGATGGCGCAGGCGGTCGACGTGTTCCGCCGCAACATGATCGAGACGGCCAGCCTGCGCGAGGCGCAGGAGGCGACGCAACACCGCGCCGAGCAGGAGAAGCAGGCGCTGCAGCGGCAGATGGCCGACCGGTTCGAGGCCGACGTCAAGGGCGTGGTGTCCTCGGTTGCCAAGGCCACGGCGGACATGGAGCGCGTCGTCCACGAGATCACGGTCAGCGTCAACGGCACCTCGCAGCGCGCAGCGGCCGCCGCGGCCGCGTCCGAGGAAGCCTCGAGCGGCGTGTCGACCGTCGCTGCGGCCTCCGAGGAGCTCGCCTCCTCGGTGACCGAGATCGGTCGCCAGGTCGCGCATTCCAGCAAGGTGGCCGATGCCGCGGTCGTCAAGGCGCGCCAGACCACCGAGATGGTCGGCAGCCTCGCCGCAGCCGCCGAGAGGATCGGCGACGTGTTGCGCCTGATCGACGCGATCGCGAGCCAGACCAACCTGCTGGCGCTCAACGCGACCATCGAGGCGGCGCGTGCCGGCGAGGCGGGCCGCGGCTTCGCGGTCGTGGCAGCCGAGGTCAAGGAGCTGGCCGGACAGACCGCCAAGGCGACGGAGGAGATCGCCGGCCAGGTCACCTCGATCCAGGCCGCGACGTCCGACTGCGTGACCGCCATCGGCGGCATCAGCACAACGATCCAGGAGATCAGCGGCATTGCCGCGACCATCGCCGCCGCCGTCGAGCAGCAAGACTCGGCGACGCGCGAGATCGCGCGCAGCGTCCAGCAGGCGGCGTCCGGGACCAACGAGGTGTCGCAGAACGTCGTCGGCGCCAGTGACGCCGCCGAGCAGTCACGCGAGCTCGCCGACCACGTCATGGTCGCCACGCGCGACCTCGGCAAGCGTGCGAACGACCTGTTCAAGAGCGTCGACACCTTCCTCGCCGGCCTGCGCAAGGCGGCGTAGCGGGCGACTTTCGCCATCCCGCCCTCTTGGCTCGCAGCCTTCCAAGGCGGCGAGCTCCAAAATCGGTGTCGTCCCCGCGTTCGCGGGGACGACGCTGGTGATGAGGTAACAGCCGGGCCTCCGCTTCAATCGCCGGTCGCGAGTGCAAAGCCCTCCTCGAGCCAGCCGGTGATGCCGCCGATCATCATCTTCACGGGCCGTCCCAGCCGCGCAAGCCGGATCGCGGCGCGGTTGGCGCCGTTGCAGTGCGGGCCGGCGCAGTAGACCACGAACAGCCTGTCCTTCGCGTACTCGGCCATCCGCTCCGCGGTCATGGTCCGGTGCGGGATGTTGATGGCGCCGGTGATGTGCCCCTTGGCAAACGAGGCCGGGCCCCTGACATCCACCAGGATGAAGTCCGGAGCTGCTGCATGCAGACTCTCGTGCACGTCCCAGCAATCGGTCTCGAATGAGAGCATCGCCTCGAAATGGGCGAGCGCCTGGGCTGACGGGGCTGCGGGCACCTCGGTGACATGGGTCGTCATCGTCTCTCTCCTGCGACGTTGCGTGAGCTCCTCCAATCTCGCGCGCTACGCGGGGCGACCCAAGTGACGGATCGGACAAAGTTCGGTAAGTTTCCGCCAATGCCCCGCGCCGCAACCCATGCTCCACACCCGAATCCGGGATTGGTCGCCGTCATCACCTATGACGGGCTGTGCACGTTCGAGTTCGGCATCGCGGTCGAAGTCTTCGGGCTGCCGCGGCCGGAGTTCGACTTCCCTTGGTACCGGTTCACGGTGGTCTCTGCCGAAGCGCGGCGTGCCCGCGCGACCGGCGGCATCGTGGTCGAGGCCGGCGCGCCCCTGTCACGCCTGAAGCAAGCCAGCACGATCATCGTTCCAGGATGGCGCGATCGCACCGAGCGGCCGCCCCAGCGCCTGCTGCGCGCCATCGCGCAGGCGGCCGCGCGCGGCGCGCGGTGCTTGTCGATCTGCTCCGGCGTGTTCGTTCTGGCCGCCGCTGGCCTGCTCGACGGCAGGCGCGCCACCACGCATTGGCGGCACATTCCCGACCTGAAGCGGCTCTATCCGAATATTCGCGTCGAAGAGGACACGCTCTATGTCGACGAGGGCAATGTCATCACCTCGGCCGGCAGCGCGGCGGGCATCGACGCCTGCCTGCATCTGGTCCGGCGCGATTTCGGCAGCAAGGTTGCGAACAGCGTTGCCCGGCGGCTGGTGATGCCGCCGCACCGGGACGGCGGGCAGGCGCAATACGTCGTCGCACCGGTCCAGGCCCGCCCGGGACGGACGATCGGCGACGTCATGGATTGGGCACGGGGGCGACTGGCGCAGCCGATTGCGGTCAGCGCGATGGCAAAACGCGCCGGGATGAGCGAGCGGACCTTGCTGCGGGCGTTCCAGGACAGCACGGGCGCGAGCCCTGCGGCCTGGCTGCAGCAGGAGCGCATGACGCGGGCGCGGGAGCTGCTGGAGAATGCGACGCTCTCCCTGGCGGACATCTCGGCGCAGTGCGGCTACCGGTCGCTCGAAACGTTTCGCGTCGCTTTCCGGCGCATCGTCGGAACGTCGCCCGCGGCCTATCGGCGGCGCTTCGAGGCGCGTCCAACAGCGGCCAACGTCGCTCGCTCAAGCCACCAGCGCGTTGCCGGGTGAGGTACCGTCCATGGCATCCCGCTGCGCCTGCAAGAGCCGGACGATGTCGACATTGGGCCGGGGCCGGCTGAACAGATAGCCCTGCCCTTCATGGCAGCCCTCGGCGCGCAGACAGCGCAGCTCCGCCTCGGTCTCGACGCCCTCGGCCGTGATGATGACGCCGAGCCCCTTGCCCAGGCTGACGATCGAGCGGACGATCGCCTGCGCCTCGCGATTGGCCGCGAGACCGCGGATGAAGGACTGATCGACCTTGATCTTGTCGAACGGAAAGCTGCGCAGATAGCTCAGGCTGGAATAGCCAGTGCCGAAATCGTCCATCGAGATGCGCACGCCCAGCGCGCGCAGCGCATGCAGGGTGGCCAGCACCTGGCCGCTCTTCTCCAGCACCAGCGTCTCGGTGATCTCGAGCTCGAGCCGGCTCGGCGGCAGGCCGGACTGCTTCAGCACGTCCATCACCAGCGACAGCACGTTGCCGACGCGGAACTGCAGCGGCGACATGTTCACGGCGACACGGACGTCGTCCGGCCATTTCGCGGCGTCGTTGCAGGCGTGCCGCAACATCGCGCGGCCGAGCGCCGAGATCAGGCCGGTCTCCTCGGCGACCGGGATGAACTCCGACGGCGGGATCATGCCGCGCTCTGGATGCGGCCAGCGCGCCAGCGCCTCGAAACCGGTGATGCGTCCGGTCGAGAGGTCGATCAGCGGCTGATAATGCGGCTGCAGCACGTCGCGCTGGATGGCCTCGCGCAGCTCGGATTCGATCTTGCGCCGGCTCTGCGCCCGCGCATCCATGCCGGATTCGAAATAGCTGAAGGAGCCGCGCGTCTCGTTCTTCGCGCGCGACAGCGCCATGTCGGCATTCTTGAGCAGCTTCTCGGCGTCGTCGCCATCGTTCGGCGCCATGGCGATGCCGATCGTGGCACCGATCGTCACCGAACTGCCGTCGATGAGATAGGGATCGGCGATCGCCTCCAGCAGCCGGCGGCAGAGCTGGGCCGCATCCTCCGGCCGCGCCTGCCCGCCCTGCACCACCGCGAACTCGTCGGAGTTCAGTCGCGCGACGATGTCCTCCTGACGCAGGACCGAGCGCAGCCGCTTGCCGACCCCGCGCAACAGCCGGTCGCCGACCGCGTGGCCGAGGGTATCGTTGATCGACTTGAAATTATCGAGGCCGAGCACCAGCACGGCGATCTTCTCGGAGCCGCGCCGCATCTGGGTGAGCTTGTCATCGATCTTCTGGCGCAGCAGGTTGCGGCTCGGCAGGCCGGTCAGTGCGTCGTGCTGGGCCAGGAAGGCGAGCCGCGCCTCGGCGCGCTTGCGTTCGGTGATGTCCATCAGCGCCAGCAGCACCGCGGGCTGGGCGTTGTGGACGAGATGGCGCGAATAGATCGCGAGATCGATCAGGGCGCCATCGGCGCGGACATGCTTCCAGGTGCGCGCCGCCTGCTCCTCGCTGGACTGCTCGCCTGCCCAGGGCGGCTCACTATCATAGGCCTGCAGGCTGCGGATGCTGAGCCGCTCGAAGGCGTCCCGGCTGTAGCCGTAATGCTGGGCCGCCGCTTCGTTGACGCCGAGCACGCGCCCGTCATCCGTCGCGCAGACGATCATCGGCACCGGATTGCCGTCGAACAGCAGGCGGAACGACTCCTCGCGCTGCTTCAATTCGGTGATGTCGACGCGCAGGCCAACGATGCCGCCATCACCGGTCAGACGCTCCTCGATCAGGATGGTACGGCCGTCCGACAGCTTCTGCTCGTGGCGACCGCTCGGATGGAACAGCTTTTCGAGCCGCTCGGCGATCCACTCCTCCTCGCGGCCCGCGGCTTCCGGATAGTCGCCGCGGGCAACGCCGATCCGGATCGTATCCTGCAGCCGGGCGCCGGATTCGAACAGGTCCGAGCTGCGGTTGTAGATTTCGGCGTATTTCTTGTTCCAGAGAATGTAGCGGCCGTCGGCGTCGAGGAACACGATCCCCTCGGGAAGAATGTCGATCGCTTCGATGAGCCGATCATGCGCCTTCTTCGCCTCAGCCATCGCCACTTCGGCGCACTTGCCGCCGATCTCATCGACGGGGGCGAGCTTGCGCAAATTGTGCCAACGCAATCTCGGGCTTGGCTTGACCGGGTGAACTGCATCGCGGGCGCTTGGCACGCGATTGCGCTTTTTTGCCGTGGGTGGCCGAACGGGCCGCATCGCGTGCCTCACTCTCCTTCTCGAACGGCAGTTTTCGGCCACGTTTCTGAAAAAATGGTATCTTGATGCAGGGCGCGACAGCCACTGGTTACGGGAACAGGTGGATGCACTCGCGCATTTGGAGAGTTGAGACCTGCGCGGAGGATCAACCAAGGGCTGCTGTACAACCAGCGATAAGTGACGTCGGTTGCCACGGGCCAGAAAAGACCCGCATACCGTGCAATGGCCCTGCGGTTATTGTTCGTTTACCGAACGAACTCACGCAATTGAGCCGTGTTCAGCCGGTTCCGCCAATCCGGCAGCAGGGTTAGAGCCAGGTTAAAACGGCTCGAATGACCCGCTGTTGACGTAGAATTGGGCAACCTCGGCCGGTCGGCAGACGCTACACTGGCGCCATGCATGTCCGCCTGATTCTGGTCGCCATCATCAGTTCGGCCGTCATTGCCGCGGCGGCCCCGGCCCATGCCCAGGACAAGGGCAGCGTCGAGCCAAAGGCCCTGCCGCCATTGGCGCATCCGGACGATCCGAATACGCCGGCCAAGGAGCTGTTCGCCCGGAGGATCCTGCCGTCGGCGCAACCGACCAGGGTGATCGGCACCTATAATCGCGGCTGCATCGCCGGAGCCGAGCGAATGCCGGTCAACGGCGAGGGCTGGCAGGTGATGCGGCTGTCGCGCAACCGCAATTTCGGCCATCCCAACCTGATCGCGCTGCTGAAGCGGCTGGCGACCCGCGCGCACAAGGATGCCGGCTGGCCCGGCATCCTGGTCGGCGACATCGGCCAGCCGCGCGGCGGACCAGCGCTGTCCGGCCATGCCAGCCATCAAATCGGGCTCGACGCCGACATCTGGCTGACGCCGATGCCCGACCATAGGCTGTCGCGCAACGAGCGCGAGGAGATGTCGGCGGTCATGATGGTTCGGCCTGATCGCCTCGATGTCGATCCGCGGGTGTTCACGAAGGGCCACGTCGCCGTGATCCGCGCCGCGGCCCAGGAGCCGTCGGTGCAGCGCATCTTCGTCAACGCCGCGATCAAGAAGGCGCTGTGCCGGGACGCGAGGGGGGACCGTAGCTGGCTCACCAAGGTGCGGCCGTGGTGGGGCCACGACTATCACTTCCACATCCGCATGGTGTGCCCGCCGGGCAATCCGGACTGCCACGGCCAGGCCAACCAGGAGGGCGGTGATGGCTGCGGCGACCTCGACTATTGGTTCTCGGATGCGGTGCTGCATCCGCTGCCGCCGAAAGAGCCCCCTAAGCCGCCGCAACCGCTGACGATGGCGCAACTGCCGCCTGGCTGCCGAGCGGTGCTGCATGCGCCGGACGCCAAGAATTGATTCGGCCGACGCTGCCGTGATTGGGAGTCGCAGCGGCGGGACGATTGCCATAGGATGATATTGCTCGCGCCGTCAGCGCGGCGATCGAAGGGGATGACGGTCCCTCCACCTCCTGTTATCGCGGTAACAAGATGCCGCGCGCCGCTGCGCGGCGTAACAGTCGCGAGTCCGTCATGATCCTGATCCGTCCCGCCACGACCGCCTTCCTCGTTACGGTGGCCGCGAGCTCGGCTGCGGTTGCCGCCGAACCGAGCGGCTGCGACAAGTTCAAATGGGACATCGCGCGCGAGCACGCCGCGCTGACCGCAGCCGAGCGCGAGAAGCTCGTATCTGGCGCCGAGATGGCCGTTATTCCCGCGACCGGGATTGTGCTGGAGCTGCGTCCGACGGCTGACGCCAAGCTGGCGATGCCGCCGGAGCGCGCGCCCAGGGACGGCAGCTTCGCCGGCCTCACGCGGATCGCCGGAGCGCCCAAGGCCGGCGTCTACACCATCAGCCTGTCGGCCGCGGCCTGGATCGACGTGGTGCAGGACGGCAAGATCCTCAAGCCGGCCGGCTTCAGCGGCGCCACCGATTGCGACGGCATTCGCAAGACCATGAAGTACGAGCTGGGATCAAAGCCTTTCGTGCTGCAGGTCAGCGGCGCGCCGGAGAATGCGATCTCGATCGCCGTCCTGCCGGCGGCAGAATGACGCTCACACCCCTGCGACCGACGACCAGACACTGGCCAGCTTGCGCTTCATCCGCTCCTTGCGCGTCAGCACCGGCACATCCTCCTCGTCCTCCGGCAGACGCAGTCCGACTACGTTGACCCGGCCGCCGGAGATCGAGCGGGCGACCAGCACGATGGTGTCGAGCGCCACGGTCGCGCCTTCCTTCGGCGCGTTGTCGAGATGGATGTCGAAATAGTCGGCGAGCGTCAGCTTGTCCTCGCCCTCGCCGAGCTTGACGCCGTAGATGCCGGCGACCTCGTCGAGCGTATGCTCGGCCGAGACCATGAAGTCGCCGAGCAGATGCGGGTCGGGCGCGGCCGACGGCGGCATGTCGACGAAGAAGCGGTCGAGCGACTCGGCCTTTTCCGGCGGCGCCAGCAGATAGAGATAGTCCCCCGGCGCGATCGGCTCGGCCTCGGGCGGCGACAGAATCTGCTCGTTGCGGATCACCAGGGTCGGCTTCGACCAGGACGGGATCAGGCCGCGGCGGAAGTACAGGCTCTTGGAGCGGATCGAATAGCCGACCAGCTGCTGCTCGAGCTGGCCGGGCAGATCGAGCTCGATGCGGCGCGGGCCCCGGTCGGTGCGCGGCAGCGCCACGTGCAGCTTGCGCGCGGCCACGCCGAGCGTCCAGCCCTGCGCCAGCAGCGAGATGATCACGACTACGAACGCGACGTCGAAATAGAGATAGGCGCTGGACAGGCCGACCAGCAGCGGGATCGAGGCGAGGAAGATCGCGACCGCGCCGCGCAGGCCGGTCCAGGCGATGAACGCCTTCTCCCGCCAGTTGAAGCGGAACGGATAGAGGCAGACAAACACCGCAACGGGTCGCGCCACCAGCATCAGCATCAGCGCAACAGCAATCGCCGGCAGGAGGCTGTCGAGCAGCCGCTGCGGCGACACCAGCAGCCCGAGCAGCACGAACATCACGATCTGGGCGAGCCACGTCGCGGCATCGAGGAAGGTGACGACAGAGTTGTGCGCGCGGGTCGGCCGGTTGCCGACGATGAGGCCGGCGAGATAGACCGCGAGGAAGCCGGAGCCGTGGGCGATCTGCGCCATGCCGAAGATCACCAGCGCGGCCGTGGTCACGAACGGCGCGTGGAGGCCCTGCGGCAGCGCGACCTTGTTGAGGCCGATGACGACGAGGCGGCCGCCGACGATGCCGAACAGCGTGCCGAGCACCGCCTCGCGGATCAGCTCGAACACGAAATGTCCGAACGACCCGTGACCGACCGAGATCAGCTCGACCAGCATCAGGGTGAGGAACACCGCGAACGGATCATTGCTGCCGGACTCCGCCTCCAGCGTGGCACCGACACGCGGGCGCAGCCGCAGGCCCTGGGCGTGGACCAGCAGGAACACGGCCGCCGCATCCGTCGAGGCGATGACGGCGCCGACCAGCATCGCCTCGGTCCAGCCGAGGTCGAGGGCATATTTCGCCACGGGCGCGGTGATGAAGGCGGTCATCAGCACGCCGACGGTCGCAAGCACCATCGAGGGCGCCAGCACGGTGCGGATGCTCTGGAAGCGCGTACGCAGACCGCCGTCGAACAGGATCAGCGCCAGCGCGACGGAGCCCACCAGATAGGTGGTACGGACGTCCTGAAATTCGATATGACCAGGGCCGGAATCGCCCGCCAGCATGCCGATCACCAGGAACACCAGCAGCAGCGGTGCGCCGAAGCGCAACGCCAGCAGGCTCGACAGGATGCCGGCCATCACGAGGACCGCACCGAGGAGGATCGCAATGCTGACGGCGTCGAGGGATGACATGAAAAAACGTTGATGGATCCGAGTTTTACATCCTTATCGTCGCCACACTTGCACGCCAACCGGATTTGCTCTTATCGCGGCGATATGCCCATTTTTCCATCCTTGCCCGCGTTCGGGGTATATTTCGCGGCAATCGCCTGTGACGAAAACGAACTAAATTCCGCTGATCCGGCCAACCCGCGCCACTGTTCCCCTCCGAGACCCCGCTGATGGACCTCGACCTGAAAGACGTTCTCGACTTCCTGCAGACCGTTGGCCGCTCGATCGGCGCCGAGGTCACCTCGCCGTGGTTCTATCTTCAACTCGGACTGGTGCTGAGCGGCGCCGGCATCGCCTTTGCGGCGAGCGCCGCCGTGCGTGCGCGCATCGACCTGACTTCGCTGGCGATGGGCTGGCCTGGCCCGCTGCGGCAGCTGCTACGGGTGCTGCTGGAGAGCGTCACCACGGTCGTGTTCGTGATCCTGATGCGGATCGCCCGCACCGGCATGTTGCTGTGGACCTGGCCGAGCCGCAGCTACCTGCTCGCCGTCGCGCTCAAGCTGGCGCTCGCCTGGCTCGTGATCCGGCTGATCACCTCGGTGATCCGCAGCACCTTCATCGTGCAGATCGTGTCGATCTCGGCCTGGCTGGTGGCCGCGCTCAGCATCATCGGCCAGCTCGACAACGTCGTCGACGCGCTCGATTCCATCTCTGTCGTGCTCGGCGGCCTCAGGCTGACGCCGCTGCTGGTGATCAAGCTCGGCGTGCTGCTGCTCGCGGTGCTGTGGCTGACCAACATCGCCAGCAATTTCGTCGAGAGCCGCATCACGCGCTCGACGGACCTGACGCCGTCGATCCAGGTGCTCCTGATCAAGATGGTCCGCATGGGCCTGATGATCCTCGGCGTCGCGATTGCGATCAGCGCGGTCGGCATCAACCTGTCGGCGCTCGCGATCTTCTCCGGCGCCGCCGGTGTCGGTATCGGCCTCGGCCTGCAGCGCATCGTCGCCAATTTCGTCGCGGGCATCATCCTGCTGGCCGACAAATCGGTGAAGCCGGGCGATCTCGTCACCATCGGCGACAGCTCGGGACGCATCAGCGCGATGAACACGCGCTATATCTCGGTCGCCGCCGGCGACGGCCGCGAGTTCCTGATCCCGAACGAGGACCTCGTCACCCAGAAGGTGACCAACTGGACCTACACCGACAAGAACACGCTGGTGAAGGTCAATTTCGGCACCAACTACGACGCCGATCCCCGGGTCGTCTGCAAGCTCGCCACCGAGATCGCGGCCGAGACGCCGCGCACCTTGAAATCGAAGGCGCCGAACTGCCTGCTGACCGAGTTCACCGAGGCCGGCATGAAGTTCTCGCTGACCACATGGATCGCCGACCCCAGCTACATGGACAGCGTCAAGAGCGAGGTGATGCTGGCGCTGTGGGAGGCCTTCAAGCGCGAGGGCATCAGGGTGCCGTATCCGGTGCGAGAGCTTCGCGTTCGCGGAGGTGCGCTGCCGGTGGAGACCACGCTGGAGGTGCCGACCGGCTAGGCGGCAGATCCGGCCGTGCACACCCGGCTTGCACCGGCCGGCACGATCATTAAATTAGGCGATCACCCTGCGACACCCCTGAGAACGAAACAGGCCCATGAACTATATCGAAGCGACCGACACCGCTGCGCGCAAGAACGGCCAGATCAAGCTGCACGGCCCGAGCGGCTTTGCCGGCATGCGCAAGGCCGGCGCGCTGGTGTCGAAGTGCCTCGATGCGCTCACCGACATCGTCAAGCCGGGCGTGCCGACCTCGCGGATCGACGATTTCGTCCGGGACTTCGCCTTCAGCCACGGCGCCTATCCGGCGACGCTGATGTATCGTGGCTATCGCTACTCGACCTGCACGTCGATCAACCACGTGGTCTGCCACGGCATGCCGAACGACCGGCCGCTGAAGGAAGGCGACATCCTCAATGTCGACGTCACCTTCATCGTCGACGGCTGGTACGGCGATTCCAGCCGCATGTATGCGATCGGCCCGATCGCGCGCAAGGCCGAGCGGCTGATCGAGGTCACCTACGAATCGATGATGCGCGGCATCGCCGCGGTGAAGCCCGGCGCCACCACCGGCGACATCGGCCATGCGATCCAGAGCTTCGTCGAGCCGCAGGGCATGAGCGTGGTGCGCGACTTCTGCGGCCATGGTCTCGGCCGGCTGTTCCATGACGAGCCGAACATCATCCATGTCGGCCGTCCCGGCGAGGGCGTGCTGCTCAAGCCCGGCATGTTCTTCACCATCGAGCCGATGATCAATCTCGGCAAGCCGCATGTGAAGATCCTGTCCGACGGCTGGACCGCGGTGACGCGGGACCGCTCGCTGTCGGCGCAGTTCGAGCATTCGGTCGGCGTCACCGCCGACGGCGTCGAGATCTTCACGCTCTCGGAGCGCCATGGAGAGAAGCCGCTGACGCAGGTGTGAGCGGGCTCCTGGCCGAATGGCCGCCGGGCGTCCGATTGTTGCCATGCCCGGCTGATCGACTACCGCTTCCATCGCATGCGACTGCGGGAGGCTGCTCTGACCAACGCAACACGCCGTGGCGTTCTCGGCCTGCTCTCGGCGGGCGCAGCGCTGCTGACGCCGCCGGCGCGCGCAGCGTCGGAGACAGCTCCCGCATCGGCGAATGCCGACGACGCCTGCATCCTGACGCCGCAGTCGGAATCCGGTCCCTATTATCTCGATCCCAAGCTGGTGCGCGCCGAGATCGCTGAGGACCGGCCGGGCGTGCCGCTCAGGCTGCGCCTTCGCGTCATCGAGGCCGGCTCCTGCGCGCCACTCCCCGGCGCGCGCGTCGACATCTGGCACTGCGATGCCCGCGGCATCTATTCGGGCTATCCTGGCCAGAGCGACACTCACAAGCTCGACCAGAGCGGAAAGACGTTCCTGCGCGGCACGCAGATGGCCGACGCCGCCGGCTGGGCCGGCTTCAGGACCATCTATCCCGGCTGGTATGCCGGCCGCGCGACGCACATCCACTTCAGGGTGTTTGTCGACGAGGCCACGGTGCTGACCGGACAAACCTTCTTTCCCGAGGCGCTGAACGAGTTCATCTACACCAACGTGCCCGACTACACGGGACGGCCGAAGCAACGGCTCGTCATCAATGCCAACGACCGCGTCGCGACCGAGGCCGATCCCGAACACCGCGCGCATTGCGCGGTGAAGGAGGAGCGCGATCACTATCTGGCGACCCTCACGTTGGCCGTAAGCCGCAACCCGGCCGCCGCGGTCGAGATGCCCACAGGCAAGTTGCCGCCCGCACCCTGGATCAAGGACCGGCTGGCGGCGCTGGTGCCCGGGCTCAAGCGCAGCCCGTTCTGATCATTTCGGCTCGGTGAACTGATAGGCCAGCGCCGCGAGCGGCAGCGCCGTGCCGAGCGCGGCGGCGGCCGTCCAGCCGCCATGCGCATATGCCCAGGCACCGATCCCGGAGCCCGCCGCCCCGGCGACGAAGAAGGTGGTCATATAGAGCCCGTTCAGCCGGCTGCGCTGGCCGGCGCCGAGCACGAACAGCACGCGATAGCCGAGGATGAGACTGAGCTGCGCGCCGCAATCGATGGCGATGGCGGCGATCACCAGCGTGGCCAGCGACCCGTTCGTTCCGAGTGGAACCGAAAGCGTCAACGCGAAGCCGATCGCGCACATCAGCATCGATGCGACGGTCGCCGGTCGCGTCCAGCCGCGATCGGCGATGCGGCCGGCGACCGGCGCCATAATCGCGCCGGCGACGCCGGCCAGCGCGAACAGGGCGATGCCGGTCTGCGACATCCGGAAATCGGACCCGGCCAGCAGCAGCGGGGACGTGGTCCAGAACACGCTGAAGCCGCCGAACAGCGCGGCCTGGTAGAGCGCGCGGCGGCGCAGCGCCGGCGTGTCGCGATAGAGCTCGACCATCGAGCCGAGCAGCTGGCCGTAGCTCAGCCGCGCCTGCGGCTCACGCGGCGGCAGGGCGAGGCGCAACACCCCGGCCAGGATCACCATGGCGAGCGCCGAGGCCGCATAGATCACGTGCCAGGAGGCATGCGCCGCGACGAAACTCGCAAGCGGCCGTGCCAGCATGATGCCGAGCATCAGGCCGGTGGTGACGTTGCCGACGGTGCGGCCGCGGATCGCCTCCGGCGCCATATGCCCGGCATAGGGGATCAGGATCTGCACCGCGACCGAGCCGAAGCCGATCAGCAGCGCCGAGAGCAGGAATGTCGACGGGCTCGTCGCCAGGGCCGCACAACCGAGCGCGGCCGCGCCGACGATGATGGTCATGATGACGAGCTTGCGGTTCTCGATGAGATCGCCGAGCGGCACCACGAACAAGAGACCTGCGCCGTATCCGATCTGGCTCATCGTCACCAGCAGTCCCGCGAGCTGCGGCCGCAGCCCAAGCTCGGCGCTGATCGGCCCGATCAGCGGCTGCGCGTAATAGATGTTGGCGACGATCAGCCCGCAGGAAAAGGCCAATAACAGCGTGATCCAGGCCGACAGCGAGTCGCCGGAATCGGACGTGATGGTGGTCAACGCGGATCTCTCTCGGACTGAACAGGCAGGCCATAGGGCCTTATGAGAACGGAGGCTGTCGAGCTGTGATTTTGCATCGCAGCATTCAAGCCCGACATAGGTGCTGAGGTCCCCGCACCAATTCACGTCTGCGTGGGCGCGGCACCGGGCAAGCCGTGATCAAAAGCGAGCGTGCCCGACGAGCCCTGCGGACGTCGAGCCGGCGCCGGCTACTGCGCGCCGCGCGCCTCCGCCTCCGTCTCCGTCTCGGCGGTCCGCCGGCCGCCGATCAGTCGCGGCAGCAGCATCGGCACCCGCCGGCGGTAGCGCTGGTAGGTGTCGCCGAACTGGGCGATCAGATCGCGCTCCTCGAGCTGCAGCCCGACCAGGATGTAGGCCGTGCTGAGGGCGGCGAACAGCAGGTGGCCGACCGACATCTCCGGCGTGGCCCAGAAGGCGAGCAGGAAGCCCAGCATCAGCGGGTGGCGCACCAGCCGATACAGCAGCGGCGTTCTGAAAGGCTGCGCCGTCCCGGCGCTGCCGCGGAGGGCGAGCACGGCCTGGCGGAGGCCGAACAGATCGAAATGATCGATCATGTAGGTCGAGGAGAGCGCGATCAGCCAGCCGAGCCAATGCACGCCGGTCAGCACGCCCGCTGCGACACCCTCGACGTGCCAGACCGGATTCGGGATCGGACGCCATTGCCAGAACAGCAGCAGCAGGATCAGGCTGGACAGCAGCACATAGGTGCTGCGCTCGGCCGCCGCCGGAATGATGCGCGTCAACGCGCGCTTGAACGCCGGCCGCGCCATCACGCTGTGCTGGATCGCGAACAGCGCCAGCAGCAGCGCGTCGACGACGACGGCCTCGGTCACGGCGCTGGACACGCCCACATCGATCGACTTGGCCGTGAGATAGTTGTAATTGCCGACGAAACCGACCGCCCACACGAACGACCCAAGAAAGACGGCATAGCTCGCGACGGCGTAGAGCATGATGAGGAGACGCCCGGACATGAAGGTTTCCTTGTTGCTGCGAGGACGGCGTGGCCGTGATCGAGACGCCAGATCCTGGGATCGGTCGCGTCTCGCGCGAGCCTGAGCCCTTACCAATCGACCGTCCCCCGAGCGTCCCCCGAACGCAGCCACCCAGGTCGCACCCCCGATGGTTCAGTTCCGCGTCCGGACATTAGGCTTTCCCGAGCTGCATCGCGACGGCCAGCCGTGCCCGCTGGCGCTGCGCAAGGGCCTCGCTCTGCTGGTCTATCTGGCGGAGGCCAAAGGCCCTGTCGCGCGGGACGTCCTGGCGACGATGCTCTGGCCGGAGTGTTCCGAGGAGGTCGCGCGGGCGCGGCTGCGCCGCCTGCTGCACCGGCTCCAGCTCACACTCGGCGACGGCTGCCTCACCATCGATCGCGCGACGATTCGGTGGGCGGAAGCGGTCGAGCTGGAGGTCCAATCGGCGCTGTTCGAAACGGCTTGCGACCGCGGCGAATTCGAGCTGGCCTGCCGCCTCTATTCCAGTGACTTCCTGGACGGCTTCGCGCCCGGCGACTGTCCGCAGTTCGAGGAATGGGCGTTCTTCCGGCGTGAAGCCTTGCGCGGCCGGGCGGTCCAGGCGCTGGAGCGCGTGGTGCGGGATCGCAGCGCGGCCGGCGACCATGCCGCGGCTGCGGCCCACGCCGGACGCCTCGTCGCGTTCGACCCGCTCAGCGAGGTCTATGGCCGCGCCCTGATCCGCAGCCTGATGCTGGCCGGCGACCGCGCCGCCGCCCAGCGCCATCTCGACGCCCTGACGCAGCGCCTGCGCGACGAGCTCGGTGTCGCCCCCGAAACCGACACGCTGGCGCTGCTGGCGCAGGGCGTTGCGCCGCCAGGCGACAGCGCACCGCCGACGCGCTATGTCCTGGGCGGCGGCGTTCATCTCGCCTATCAGACCTACGGCACAGGTTCGCAGGACATTCTGCTGCTGCCCGGCTTCGTCTCGCATGTCGAGCGGATCTGGGAGGAGCCGCACTGTCGGGCCTTGCTGTCCGCGCTCGCCAGAATCGGCCGCCTGATCCTGTTCGATCGCCGCGGCATCGGGCTCTCCGACCGGGTCGGTTTCAGCCCCAGCGTGGAGGCGACGGCGCGCGACATCGCGACCGTGCTCGACGCCGCCGGCAGCCGGCGCACGGTGCTGCTCGGCGCCTCCGAGGGCGGACCGGCCTGCATCACCTTCGCGGCCGACCATCCCGAACGTGTCGCCGGGCTGATCCTGTTCGCCTCGCTCGCCAAGGGCAGCGCCGCGCCCGGCTATCCGCATGCGCTGCAGGCCAGCCAGTACGGCATCTGGCTGCGGCAGCTGGTGGCCGAATGGGGCGGCCCCGCCGGCATCGAGACATTCGCTCCGAGTCTGGCTGGCGATCCCCAGGCGCGCGCCTGGTGGGCCGGACTGCTTCGCGCGGCGTCCAGCCCCGGCGCCATCAAGGGCCTGCTCGAAGCCTTCAGGGATACGGACGTCCGCCACCTGCTCGCCCGGGTCGCTGCACCGACCCTGGTGCTGCACCGTCGCCACGATCGCGCCGTGCTCGTCGGGGCCGGGCGGCATCTCGCCAGCCATATCCGCCACGCGCGCTTCGTCGAGCTCGACGGCGCCGACCATTGGATGTTCGCCGGCGACCAGAGGCCGGCCCTCGCCAGCATCGACGCCTTCATCGGCAGTCTGCAGCCATAAGCAGGATCGCCCGACGGACGAGAAGGACGTCGTCCGGTGCTGCTCACGCTCGTGATCCTGTTCGGTCTCGGGCGGCTGCTGTTCTGGCTCGGCTATGCCAGCGGCGCCGCGGGCCGCGCCTTCGGCTTTGCGCTCACCTTCTACCCCACAGCATTTTCGCTCATCGTCGGCCTCGCCATCGTGTTGACCGGACGCGCGGCCTAGCAAGGCTGCGCCCTGCGGGGCGCGAGCACTTCGAGGTTGCAAAAATGCGGCGTCACGGCATGCTGATGCCGATGCCCGAGAAAGCCCCTCCTCCCAACGATACGCCGCCGGACACGCCGCACTATCACGGCCACCGGCAGCGGCTGCGTGAGCGCTTTCACAGCGCCGGTCCCGACGCCCTCAACGACTACGAGCTGCTGGAGATGGTGCTGTTCGCCGCGCTGCCGCGGCGCGACGTCAAGCCGCTGGCGAAGGCGCTGCTCAAGACGTTCGGATCGTTCGCCGAGGTGATCCACGCGCCGGAGCCGCGGCTGCGCGAGATCGACGGCGTCGGCGACGCCTCGATCACCCAGCTCAAGCTGATCGCCGCCGCCGCGCACCGCATCGCCAAGGGCGAGGTGCGGCAGAAGCACGCGCTGGCGTCATGGCAGGACGTCATCACCTATTGCCGCACCAGCATGGCGTTCGCCGACAAGGAGCAGTTCAGGCTGTTGTTTCTCGACAAGCGCAACCAGCTGATCGCCGACGAGGTGCAGCAGACCGGCACCGTCGATCACACGCCGGTCTATCCGCGCGAGGTGATCAAGCGCGCGCTCGAATTGTCGGCCACTGCGATCATCCTGGTGCACAATCACCCTTCGGGCGATCCGACGCCGTCGCAGGCCGACATCCGGATGACCAAGACGATCGTGGAGATCGCCAAGCCGCTGGGCATCACGGTTCACGACCACATCATCGTCGGAAGGAATGGCCACACCAGCCTGAAGAGCATCGGGGTGATGTGAAGGCGCGACGCCGACGAGACGACGCATGCAGCGTGCTGCGGTCGGAGCTGCCAAAAGATCGCCGCGGGATGGACGAAACGTCGGGCCGGTTTGAACCGGACGTCTTCCCGCGCCGGCTAATGCGGGCGAAGCGTGGAGAGGAATGACGGATGCGCGCGCCCTTCATCGGACTGATCCTGAGCGTCCTGACCGTCACGGCGGCGGCTGCCTACGACGCCAACGATCCCGCCAATTGCAATGGCATCGGCTGGGACGATGCGCGGCCGCTCGTCGTCGCCAAAGTGAGTGGCCAGCCACGCGTGAACTTCGTCAAGAGCCCCTATGACGATGACTTCAAGGCCGCAGGCTGTCCCGCCGCGACCGAGGCCTGCCGGAAGAAGGCGTACCTCGTCCGCGACGACCTCGTGCTGATCGGAAGGACCCGCGGCGATTTCGTCTGCGTCAGCTACCAGCAGCCGCATGCGAAGGCCCAGATCTGGACCACCGGCTGGTTGCCGCGCGCAGCCCTCACCTCTGTCGAGCCGATGGCCGCGCCGGCGACGGCCGACTGGTCCGGAAGCTGGGAGCACCCTGGAGGGGGACTGACGATCAGGAAGGAGGCCGGCAACCGGCTCAGGATCGAAGGCGATCAGGTGTTGCCGGCCGGGCGCGAGTTGCGCAACGGATCGCTCGGCGCAACGGCAGAGCCCAAGGGCGGCCTGATCGCCTTCGTCGACGACGGCAGCACACCGTTCGAGCGGCCGAATGCCGGCGACGAATGCCGCGTGCGCCTGCAGCGAATCGGCGCGCTTCTGCTGGTCGAGGACAACAATGATTGCGGCGGTGCCGGCGTCAGCTTCACTGGACTCTATCATCGCAAATAGCCGCCGACGGCTCATGCCCAGCGGCGCGCCATTGCCACACAGACGACGACGATTCCGGCTGCGGCAATCATCGTTGCCGACACCGGCTCATGCAGCAGCAGGCTCGCGAAGCCGAGGCCGAGGAAGGGCTGCAGCAGTTGCAGTTGGCCCACCGTCGCAGTGCCGCCGCGCGCGAGCCCGCGGTACCAGAAGGCGAAGCCGACGAACATGCTGAAGACGGAGACGTAGGCGAGGCCCAGCCACGCCGCGGCCGTGATGTCGTGTGACGCGCCGGGCAGCGTCAGCACCGCCATCGACAGCATCAGCGGTGCAGACAACAGCAGCGCCCACGAGATCACCTGCCAGCCGCCGAGCCGGCGCGTGAGCATGGCGCCCTCGGCATAGCCCAGGCCGCAGACGACGATCGCAGCGATCATCGCGAGATCGCCGATCGGCGCCGCGACGCCGTCCCGCGACAGGGCGAAGCCCGAGACCGCCGCAGCGCCAAGTGCTGCGAACAGCCAGAACAACGGCCGCGGCCGCTCGCCGCCGCGCAGCACGCCGAACAAGGCGGTCGACAACGGCAGCAGACCGACGAACACGATCGCATGGGCCGAGGTGATGTGCTGGAGCGCCAGGGCGGTGAGCAGCGGAAAGCCGATGACGACACCGAGCGACACGACCGCCAGCGACATCAGGTCGCGCCGGCCGGGAAGCGGCTGCCGCAACAGCGTGAGACAAAGCGCGCCCAGCACGGCCGCGAGCGTCGCGCGTGCGCCCGTCAGGAACAGCGGCGAAAAGCCCTCCAGTGCCACCCGCGTCGCCGGCAGCGAGCCGCTGAAGATCGCCATGCCGATGATGCCGTTCCCCCAGCCTTCGATCGAACCCTTCATGCACGGCTCCTCCTCGCAGATCCCATAGCCCGATCAGGCTTGTTGCGGCAGCGACAAACCGATACAATTTCCACAATCTGTACTGATGCAAAGGGCAACACACTTGGGACCAGGGACGCCCGACTCCCGCCGAGGCGGCTCGCGGACCATCGCCGTGGTCGATGCGATCCGCCAGCGTCTGGCGACGCGCGCGCTCAGCGCCGGCCAGCGCCTGCCCTCGATCCGCGCCTTCGCCGCGGCGATGGGCGTGTCGCCGGCCACGGTGGTCGAGGCCTATGACCGGCTCGCCGCCGAGGGCGTGATCCGTGCCCGGCGCTGCTCCGGCTTCTATGTCGCCGACACGGCGCTGCCGCCGCTGGCCCTCGCCGATCGCGAGCCGCGCCGCCCGCGCGCGGTCGACCCGTTCTGGGTGTCGCGGCAGTCGCTCGACGCCGGACCGGGAACGCTGACGCCCGGCTGCGGCTGGCTGCCGGCCGAGTGGATGCCGCAGGACGCGCTGCGGCGCGCGGTCCGCGCGCTGGCGCGCAGCGCCGGCCCTGTGCTGAGCGACTACGGCGCAGCGCGAGGATCGCCGGCGCTACGACGGCTGCTGCAGGGCCGCCTTGCCGGCATCGGCATCGACGCGTTCAGCGAGCAGTTGGTGCTGACCTCGTCTGGCACGCAGGCGATCGACCTGATCTGCCGCATGCTGCTGCGTGCCGGCGACGCCGTGCTGGTCGACGATCCCTGCTACTTCAACTTCCTCGCGCTGCTGCGCGCGCATCAGGCGCGGATCATCAGCGTGCCGATGACGCCGGGCGGACCCGACATCGGGCAGTTCGAGGCGATACTCGCGGCCGAGCGCCCGCGGCTCTACATCACCAACTCCGGTCTGCACAATCCGACCGGGGCGACGCTGTCGCTGCAGACGGCGCACCGGCTGCTCAACGCCGCGTCGGCGCATGACACGATCATCGTCGAGGACGACATCTACGGCGATTTCGAACCCGAGCCGTCGCCGCGGCTCGCCGCACTCGACGGGCTGACGCGGGTGATCCTGGTCGGCAGCTTCTCCAAGACACTGTCGGCCTCGGTGCGCTGCGGATACATCGCGGCGCGCGCGGACTGGATCGAACCGCTGATCGACCTGCAGATCGCGACCGGCT
Organism: Bradyrhizobium sp. HKCCYLRH1030; assembly: GCF_051168395.1. Lineage (NCBI taxonomy): Bacteria > Pseudomonadati > Pseudomonadota > Alphaproteobacteria > Hyphomicrobiales > Nitrobacteraceae > Bradyrhizobium > Bradyrhizobium sp. HKCCYLRH1030. Next base: position 109,616 of record NZ_JBNPUY010000002.1, read on the forward strand.
TCGGCGGTCCCGGACAATTCGCCGCGGAGACCCTGACCCAGGTGCTGACCAGCGGCAGCTACCGCAAGCACGTCGAGGAGCTGCGCGCACGGCTTGGGCGAGCACGGCCGCGCGTGGCGGCACGGCTGCAGCGCATCGGTATCGCCCCATGGCTGATGCCGCGCGGCGGCTTTCATCTGTGGTGCAGGTTGCCGGACGGCTGTACGGCAATCGAGGTGGCCCAGGCCGCGCTCGATGAACACGTGGTGCTCGCGCCCGGCGACGTCTTCAGCGCGGCGCAATCCGCCGCGACGATGATGCGCTTCAACGTCGCGCATTGCGAGGATCCGCGCGTCATCAACGCGCTGGAGCGCGCGACAAAGCCACCGGCCGCGCGTTCGTCGCGCCGCCAAGCGGCCGATTCGGCCGACGGATAAGGCTTAGTAGCAGTAGCGCGGGTGTGCGCGGACCCATGACCCGTCGCCGCGCTGCAAATAGCAGCCATTGCGATAGGAATAATAACCGCCACGACGGCGCTCGCCATCGGCCGCGATTGCAGCTCCGGTACCGGCCCCGATCACGGCGCCGATCGCAGCGCCCCGGCCGCCGCCGATCGCGCCGCCCAGGATCGCTCCGCCGGCGCCGCCGAGGATCGCTCCGCCGAGTACGTCCTGCGCGGCAGCCTGATGCACCGGCGCGACGACGGCGAGCGTGAGCAGCGCCGCAGCGCCGAGGCGGGTAGCAAAGGGAATCCCCAGACGTCGGATCATGGACAGGCCTCCGTTCCGGGCACGCTAGTCCGCCCGGCGCGGCCGTTCTTGATGCAGATCAAGGCGACGTCAAGGCAGGGCAATCCACGGCCTTGCCACGTGACGCATCATGCCGCCACGCGCTGATCCTGGGTGCGGTCCTCGATGATGCTGAGGAGATATTTCGGCTCGCCCTCGCCGATCGAGACCGGCAGCCGGCGCACGACGATGTCGCGCGGACCGTTCCCGGGTGTGAGGATGCTATGGGCTCGCGGCTCATCGTCGCCGCGCCCTGCGAGCTGGTCGCGGGCGGCTTCCTCGAGGATTGCGCCGGTCGGCGCGGAGAACAGTTCGCCCGGCGTGCGGCCGATGATGTCGGTGCGTGGCACGCCGAACAGGCGCTCGGCGGCGCGATTGACGAACATGTAGCGCAGCGACTGCGCATCCTTGGCCAGCACCGCCTGCGGGATGTTCTCCAGCAATGCGGCGAGGAAATATTCGGCGCGCGCGAGCTTGCGCTCGGCACGGCGCTGCGCGGTGAAATCCTCATGAGTGGCGATCCAGCCGCCGCCGTCCATCGGACGCTCCGAGATGCGGATGATGCGGCCGTCGGCGAGCTCGACCTCGACGATCTCGGCCCGTCGCTCCTTCATGCGCTCCCGTAGCGCGGCGAGGAACTCCGACGGCTTCTCGCGCAGCAGGCCTAGCTTGGCGCGATGTGCGAGAATCTCGCGTACATGCGCACCGGGCTTCGCAACCGAGGCAGGAAGGCCGTAGAGCTTGCGGTACTGCTCGTTGACGATCAGCACGTAGCCGAAGCTGTCGAGCATGATCAGGCCCTGGGCCATGTTGGCGACCGCGGCATCCAGACGCTGCTGGTTGCTGAGCGCGCCCTGCTCCAGCCGCTCGTGCTCGCGCAGGATGTCGGCGTGCTGGCGCTCGATCTCGACCTCGTGCTGCTCGAGCTCCTGAATCCGGAAGGCGCCGTTCTGGAAAGTCTCCACCGCATGGGCGACCCGTCCGATCTCGTCATGGCGCCGCGCATGGGGAATCTTGAGCTTGATGCGGCCGGCGGCGATGCGGTCGGTGACGCGGGCGATGTCCAGCAGCGGCATCAGCACGCCCCAGCGCAGCGCCAGCGCCGCGGCCGCGATCAGCACGATGATCACCGCCCCGAGCGCGCCCAGATAGAACGCGGCCATGCCGCGCGCGTCGGCCGCCTCGCCGAGCTCGCGGGTGCGGTCGGCATAGAGCCGCGACAATTTCTCGAGGTCCTCGTTGAGCGCGGTGCGCACCGCGCGATTCTCGTCATTGTCGCCGAGCTCGCGCGCCGCCGACGATCCGACCGAGATCGTCTGCCGCGCCATCTCGGTGCGGAATGCGACGAACTGATCGATCCGCTTCCTGAACGGGGCGAACAGCGCGGCGTCGTCATCTGTGACCCGGCTTTCCCATTCGTCGACCACCTTGCTCAGCTGCGCGATCTTCGCAAGCTGCGAATCGGCGTAGCGCCGCGCGACGGTGCGGTCCAACGACATGTAGATGCCGCGCGATTCCATCACGACCGCGTAGATCAGCGCGTTGGTGCGCTCGATGTTGCGGGCTGCAATGGAAAGCGCTTCGAGCCGATCGTAGAACAGGCGCTGCTCGCGCAGCGCCGACAGCGCGCCCAGTGTCGACAGCATCACCAGGACGGCGAACGCGGCCGCAGCCGCAGAGATCTTGTCGTTGAGGCTGAACGACGGCAGCGACCTGTTGAACCGGCGCAACAACTCACGCATGGCGGTCCCCCTCGATGGAGTACAACCATCAGACGCAAGATGCGTAAACAACAAGTTCCAATCAGTGGAACAGGCGTGTAACCGGCCGTTAACCAAATCCGATGCCGGAAGAAGCTTGCCCGCCGCGCGGCAAGGGCGCTCAACGGCGCGCGTCTCGTCCTACTGCCTGAGCATGATCAGCGGATTGGCGCTGTCGGGCACCAGCCGCCACTGCGCATTGTCGTCCGCCTCGAACCGCCAGGTCTCGCCGCGGTCCGACATCAGCATCATCTGGCCGTGCTCGAGCCGCCACTGGCTCGGCGCGAACGCTGCGATCATGGGGTCGCATTTCGGCTTCACGAACACTTGGAAATTGTCGTGGCCGGCGTCGTTGTTGGTCAGCACCAGGCTGCAGATCGTGGCGCCATTGCCGCGGACCATCGCCCAGTCGCCGATCATCTGGTCCATCGATTTCGCCAGCGACCGCGCCGCCGCCAGGTTCTGCAGGATGTAGACGCCTTCGCCCTGGCGCAGTCCCTCGAAGATGCCGGCCTCGACCTCGGTGAAGTCGATCACCGCTTCGCCATTGGCGGCCTGGAGACTGACGATGTCGAGGCCCTTCACGTTCCAGCCGGCGATGTCCTTGGTGAAGGGCAGCGCGGCGGCGCAGCTCGGCTCCAGCTCGAGCTTCTGCCCGCGCGGCGCCGCGTCCGGCTTCAACGTCACGACGCAGGTCTTGCTGCGCTCGGTGGTCGCAAGCTCCCACTGCCCGATCATCGCTTTCTTCAGGCCGGCGGCGTCCTGCGCGACGGCAGGGACGCTCGCCACTGACGACAGCAGCGCGATCAGCATTGGGAGCGAGCGTTTCATCAGCGGCCTTTCACCGGCGTTTCCGGAACGGGCGTCAGCGGCGGCTTGCCGGCAAACCAGACCTTGAGATTGTCGACCACCAGCTGATCCATCGCGTTGCGGGTTACGATGGCAGCCGAGCCGATGTGTGGCAGCAGCACGACATTGTCCATCGCCTTGAGCGCGTCCGGCACCGCCGGCTCCTTCTCGAACACGTCGAGGCCGGCCCCGAGAATCGTGCCGGACTTCAGCGCCGCGACCAAAGCCTGCTCGTCGATCACCGAGCCGCGGGCGACGTTGACGACGACGCCCCGCGGCCCCAGCGCCTTCAGCACCTCGGCGTTGACGATTTTGTTGGTGCCGGCGCCGCCGGGCACGATCACGATGAGCGTGTCGACGTCCCTGGCCATCGCGAGCAGGTCGGGATAGTGCTTGTTGGTGACGCCCGCCGCCGGGTTGCGCGAGTGATAGACCACCGGCACCAGCGAGGCTTCGAGCCGGCGCGCGATCGCCTGGCCGATGCGGCCCATGCCGACCATGCCGACGGTGCGGTCGCGCAGCGAGCCGACGCTCAGCGGATAGGGCTTCGACATCCACTCGCCGGAGCGCACGAAGCGATCGGCCTTGATGAACTCGCGGCAGGTGGCGATCAGCAGGCCGAGCGCGACGTCGGCGACCTCCTCGGTCAGCACGTCCGGCGTGTTGGTGACGATGATGCCGTGCTGGCCGGCATGGGCGGCCGCGATATGGTCATAGCCGACGCCGAAGCTTGCGATCATCTCCAGCTTCGGCAGCATCGCCATCACGGCGGCATCGGTCTTCACGGTGTGGAAGGTCACGGCGACGCCGCGGATCCGCCCTTTCACGTCCGCCGGCAGCGCTTCGAGATCGGCCTGCGTCGTCGCATGGTGCACGGTGAAGCCGTCCGGGAACCCTTTCTCCAGGATCGGCCGCAGCGGCCCATAGATCAGAACATCGATCTTGTCAGACGAAGTAGCCGCCATCAGTTGTCCTTTCCAAGCGCGCTCTCGTGCCAGCGCCGCAAAACGAGGTGCGAAACTAGCGCCAGCAAGCCATAGATGACAATCCCGGCGACCGACAGCAGCACCAGCGCTGCGAACATGCGGGGTATGTTGAGACGATAGCCGGATTCGGCGATGCGATAGGCGAGCCCTGAGCCCGCGCCGGCGCTGCCCGCGGCGATCTCGGCGACGACGGCGCCGATCAGCGACAGGCCGCCGGCGATGCGCAGACCGCCGAGAATGTAGGGCAGAGCGGCGGGCAATTTCAGATAGCGCAAGGTCTGCCAGCGCGAGGCGCCGTAGAGCTGGAACAGGCCGGCGAGATTGCGATCGACCGAGTTGAGCCCGAGCGCGGTGTTGGACAGCACCGGGAAGAAGCCGACGATCCAGGCGCATACGACCACCGCGGTCTGCTGCGGCAGATAGATCAGGAGCAGCGGCGCGACCGCGATCACGGGGGTGACCTGCAGCACCACGGCATAGGGAAACAGCGCCCATTCCAGCCATCTCGACTGGTTGAACAACAGCGCCAGCGCGATGCCGCCGAGCGCGGCAGCGATGAAGCCTTCGAGCGTGGTGACCAGTGTCGTCAGCAGCGACTGCGCCAGAATGTCCCAGTCGGCAACCAACGTCTTCAGGATGAGCAGCGGGCCCGGCAGCACATAGGGCTGGATGCCGTTGACGCGCACCACCAACTCCCACGCCGTCATCGCTGCGACGAAAACCAAGGCCGGAAAGGCGAGGCTCGCCAGCCGCTCGCCCGCAACGGATGTCGCTCGCTCGGAGGCACCGCTCACAGCGCATGCACTCCGGTGTAGGCCGGCGCCAACGCGTCGGAGACGCGACGGCAGTATGCGGCGTAGTCCGGCGAGGCCCGGAACGCATCATCGCGCGAGTCGACGTCGATCCGGATTTCGGCACTGAGCCGGCCGGGCCGCGCCGTCATCACCAGCACGCGCTGCGACAGGTAGACCGACTCGAACACCGAATGGGTGACGAACAGGACGGTCATGTTCAGGCTGCGCCACAGCGCCAGCAGGTCGTTGTTGAGGCGAAAGCGCGTGATCTCGTCGAGGGCCGCGAACGGCTCGTCCATCAGCAGGATGTCGGGCCGCGTCACCAGCGCCCGCGCCAGCGAGGCGCGCATCTTCATGCCGCCGGACAATTCGCGCGGGAAAGCATCGGCAAAATCCGACAGGCCGACCTGCGCCAAGGCCGCATCGATCCGCGGCCGCGCCTCCATGGCCGGGACATGCGCAAGCTTCAACGGCAATCCGACATTGTCGCGCACGCTGGTCCAGGGCATCAAGGTCGGCTCCTGGAACACGAAGCCGATGCGATGGCCCGGATGCGTCTCGGACGCGGACGCCGCGACATCGACCGCGCCGCCGCTCGGGCGCGCGAGGCCTGCGATCAGCCGCAGCGCCGTCGACTTGCCGCAGCCGGAGGGGCCGAGCAGCGAGACGAACTCGCCTTTGGCGATGGTCAGATCGATCGGCCCCAGCGCGGCGACGCCGGACTCGTACACCTTGGTGACGCCGCGCAGGCGTACCGCGGTCGCGACGGCGCGCTCGGACGAAAGGGGTGAGCTCATTTGCTGAAAGTGCCGCTCAAGCGTCCTACTTCTTCGGCCGGAGATCGATGCCGACGCTCTTGTTGACGAAACGCAACGTGTAGGACTTGCGATAGTCGATCGTCGACTTGACCACGCCGGCCCGCACCATCTTGTCGAAGAAGCTGGCGATGCGCTCCTCCGTCATGGCGCCGATGCCCTTCTCCACGCTGTCGCCGGAATCGACGATGCCGTACTCCTTCATCTTGGCGACCGAATAGGCCAGCAGGTCGTCGGTCATCTCCGGGTTCATCTTCTTGATCAGCGCATTGCCCGCGGAATTGTCGCCGTAGATGTAGTTGTACCAGCCGATGATCGAGGCATCGACGAAACGCTGCACCAGGTCCGGCTTGCTCTCGATCAGGTCGCGGCGCGTCTCGATCAGGGTCGAATAGGTGTTGAAGCCGTTGTCTGCGAGCAGGATCACGCCGGGCTTGAAGCCGGCGGCGCGCTCGACCGCGAACGGCTCCGACGTGACATAGCCCTGCATTGCGCTCTGCGGCGTGGCGATGAAGGGCTGCGGATTGAACGTGTAGGGGCGGACGTTCTTCTCGGAGAAACCGTATTCCGATTTCAGCCATTGATAGTAGCTGGAGATGCCTTCCTTGGAGACGAACAGGGTCAGCGGCTTCAGCTCGTCGAGCTTGGTGATCCTGGACTCCGGGTGGGTCAGGAACACCTGCGGGTCCTTCTGGAACATCGCCGCGATCGACACCACCGGCACGTTGTTGGCGACCGCGTCGAACGACATCAGCGTGTTCGCGGCCATGAAGAACTCGATCTTGCCCGAGATCAGCAGCATGCGGTTGTTCTCGTTCGGACCGCCCGGCACGATCGTCACGTCCAGACCGTAGCGCTTGTAGGTGCCGTCGGCGACCGCCTGGAAGAAGCCGCCATGCTCGGCCTCGGCGACCCAGTTGGTGCCGAACGAGACCTTGTCCAGAGTCTGGGCATGGGCCGCCGAGATCATCCCGCCCAAAGTCCCGCCGAGGACCAGCAATGCCGCCATTAACGTTCGCGGCAGAAGCGCCTGCGCCATGTCTGGTCTCCCCGGTTCTTTCTGGCTGAACATGTTAAGATCGTTCGAGCGATACCTACCCTGCCCCACGGACGAAGGAAACTGCCCGCGCGATGACCCTGCCGCCCCGCGACTGGACCGAGCTGCACTGGCCCGCTTTGGCAACGTCCGAGGCGGGAACGCCCGAGAGCGCGCGCTGGATCGCAGTGCTGCCGCTCGCCGCCACCGAGCAGCACGGCCCGCACTTGCCTCTCGGCACCGACGTCTACATCGCCGAGGCCTATCTCGCCCAGGTGCGGGCGCTGTTGCCGCCGGCGCTGCCGGTGACGGTCCTGCCGGTGCAGCCAGTGGGGATCTCGACCGAGCATATCGACTATCCGGGCACGCTGACCATGCCGACCGAGGTCGCGCTGCGGAGCTGGCGTGCGCTCGGCGACAGCGTCGCGCGCGCCGGGATCAGGAAGCTCGTGATCGTCACCAGCCATGGCGGCAACAGTGCCGCGATGACCCTGGTCGCACAGGATCTGCGCGCTGATCACCGCATGCTGGTGGTGACGACGTCGTGGTCGCGCTTCGGTGCGCCCGACGGCCTGTTCTCGCCCGATGAGCTGCGGCACGGCATTCACGGCGGCGCCGTCGAGACCTCGATCATGCTGGCCCGCCATCCCACGCTGGTGCGCAGCGATGCGATCGCCGCATTCTCCTCGCGCGGCGCTGAGATGGAAACGACCTACAAGGTGCTCTCGACGCAGCGGCCGGCGCCGATGGCCTGGCAGACGCAGGACCTGAATGCGGGCGGCGCGGTCGGCGATGCCACGCAGGCGTCGGCGGAGAAGGGCGAGCGCGTGCTCGACCACGGCGCGCGGGCGTTCTGTGCGCTGCTGGACGACATCGATAACTTCGACGTGAACGCGCTTGGCCGCGGCCCCCTGTCGGGCGGCTGAGCCAGAGATAACACTCTGGATCTTCTGATGAATCTTCGAACGGCGTCGATCGCGATCAGGCGATTCGAACCGGTTTCGAAAAGGCTCCGTCCAATTTGGCAAGCGGCCGACGCCGGCCGCCGCAACAACAAACAGGAGCCTTCACCATGTCGATCAAGACCAAGATTGCCGCCCTCGCGCTGACCGCTCTCGCCGTGACCGGCAGCATCGCCGCAACGTCGACGCCTGCCGCGGCCAACGGCTTCCATCATCACCATTGGGGCTGGGGCGTCGGTGCCGGCCTCGTCGGCGCCGCCGTCGTCGGCAGCGCCATCGCCGCCAGCAACGACGGCTACTACTATGGCGGTGGCTATCGGTACTGCCGCTGGGTGCCGCAGTACAACGTCTACGGCCAGTATGTCGGCCGGGTCAGGGCCTGCGGCTATTGATGCTGGGCTTTCGTCGCGCCCCGCCCAGCCGCGGCCAAGGCTCGCCTCGCCAAATTCGCCAAGGCCGGGCGTCTACCTGCCCCGATCTGCGATCTCGACAGCCCGCCCGGCCGCCCGGGCGGGCCGATTGTTGCGTGGGCGCAACACCCTCGATCAGAAACCGGGTCAGATCGCCCCACGCTTGCTCTTGCGAATTAATCGCAATATAAATCATCCCTGAATTGCCGCGTGTCATCCACACTTCCGATCAAACATCGACGACTCCGTAATCTTCTCGTGACTGTGCGCGGGCAATCAGTTGTGACGTTGCCTGTGTCGTTTGCCTTGCCTTGGGAATCCGCCGCCATGATCCGTTCGAACTGCACCCGGGAAGTGATCGCGGCCGGCGCCATGATCGCCGCGCTCGCTGCCCCCGCCGCTGCCGCCGACCTGCCGGTCAAGGCCCGGATGGCGCAAACGGTGTTCGACTGGACCGGCCTCTATGTCGGCGTCCATGCCGGCTATACACGTGACCACGGCCGGGCGACCCTGACGGACCCGAGCGGCACGGTCAGCACCGGCAGCCCGTTCAGCGGTCTCACCGGCGGCGTTCAGGCCGGCTACAACTGGGTCACCCGCTCCGGGCTGTTGCTCGGGCTCGAGGGTGATTTCAGCTTTCCGAACTATCTCACCTCCAACCACACCGTCGCGATGCTCGGCACGCCCGGCTCGAACGTCTCGGAGCTGTGGGACTATGTCGCCACCGCCCGCGGCCGCGTCGGCTACATCAGGGGCGACTGGCTGGTCTATGCCACCGGCGGCCTTGCCTGGACCGGCGGCCGCTTCATCAACACCAATGCAGCCGGCGACACCGAGAAACTGCTGACGACGCGGCTCGGCTGGGCCGCCGGCGCCGGCATCGAACGCAGCTTTGCGCCGCATTGGAGCTGGCGCCTCGAATATCTCTACAGCCATTTCGAGAACGGTGGCGTCCGCTTCTCCAACGGAGCCAGCTACAATTCGCAACTCGACTTCCAGACCCTGCGGGTCGGGCTCAACCGGAAGCTCGACTTCGCCAGCGGTCCCGACCTGAAGCTCAAGAGCGATCCGTCCGATCCCGAATCCGACCGCTGGGAGATCCACGGCCAGGCGACCGTGATCGGCCAGGGCTATCCGGCGTTCCGCGCCGCCTACACCGGCGCCAACAGCCTGACACCCGCGCGCCAATTCCAGGAGACCTGGAGCAACAGCCTGTACATCAACGCGCGGCTGTGGGACGGCGGCGAGGTCTACTACAATCCCGAGCTGCTGCAGGGCTTCGGCCTCAGCAACACCGTCGGACTCGGCGGCTTCCCCAATGGCGAAGCGCAGAAGTCCGACTTCCCCTATCCGCACTACAACACCTCGCGGCTGTTCCTGCGCCAGACCTTCGGCTTCGGCGGCGAGCAGGAGCAGCTCGGCAGCGGCCAGCTGCAGCTCTCCGGCAAGCAGGACATCTCGCGTCTCACGGTGCAGATCGGCAAATTTCCGGTGCTCGACGTGTTCGACGGCAACGCCTACGCCAAGGATGCGCGCAAGGACTTCATGAACTGGTCGATCTGGGCGCCCGGTGCCTTCGACTACGCCGCCGACAAGCTCGGCCTGACCTATGGCGCCACCGCCGAGCTGAACCAGAGGAACTGGGCGCTGCGCGCCGGCTATTTCCTGGTCGACGCCACCTCGAACTCCAACAATTTCGACACGAACGTGTTCAGGCGCGGCAGCTATGTCGTCGAGCTGGAGACGCGCTATCAGCTGTTCTCACAGCCGGGCCACCTGCGCACCATCGGCTTCTTCAACAACACCTTCTCCGGCAGCTACCGCGAGACGCTGGACAATCCCGCGCTCAATGCCGACATCACCCAGACCCGCCGCGGCCGCCCCAAATACGGCTACGTCGTCTCTTTCGACCAGGCGCTGTCAGACGAGCTCGGCCTGTTCGGCCGCTGGAGCTGGAACGACGGCAAGACCGAGATCATGGCCTTCACCGACATCGACAACAGCCTGTCGTTCGGCACCTCGATCAAGGGCACGCGCTGGGGCCGTCCCGATGATACGATCGGCCTCGCCGGCGTGACCAACGGGCTGTCGCGCGACCACCGCGCCTTCCTCGCCGCCGGCGGCCTCGGCCCGCTGATCGGCGATGGTGCGCTGAACTATCGGCGCGAGAACATCATCGAGGCCTACTACGCCTACTCGATCAACAAATACCTGACCTTCACGGCGGACTACCAGTTCGTCAACAACCCCGCCTACAACGCCGACCGCGGCCCGGTGTCGATCTTCTCCGGGCGGTTGCACGGGGATTTCTGAGGGCGACAGGCTGCGCCGCCGTCGAGGCCGGCAGTCGAGCGCCGATGAGAGCCACAATTCGCGCCACAAATGGGTGTCGTCCGGGCTCAAGGCCGGGACGACAGCGGAGGATGATGCGCCCGTCGGTGCGCCAAGCTGACCTGCCGCCAGGGTGCAGTCCCCCATGCGCTTACCGCAATGCGGCATTGGGCGCTTGCCATCCCCATATGCTAGGACCTGTCTCCATTCCCCGCCCCTTCGGGCGCTCACAGGTCGAAATGCTCTCAGTCGAACTCGCCATCATCGTCGTCCTCATCGTCGTCAACGGGCTGTTGTCGATGTCCGAACTCGCGATCGTCTCGTCGCGGCCGGCCCGGCTGGCCATGCTGGCCGAGAAAGGCGTGTCCGGCGCGCGGCGGGCGCTGACGCTGGCGTCCGACCCGGGGCGATTCCTGTCGACGGTGCAGATCGGCATCACCCTGGTCGGCGTGCTCTCCGGCGCGTTCTCGGGCGCCACGCTCGGCCAGCGCCTGACGCAATCGCTGCTGGAGCTCGGCCTGTCGGCTTCCGTCGCCGACATCGTCGGCGTCGGCCTGGTCGTCACCATCATCACCTATGCCACGCTGATCGTCGGCGAGCTGGTGCCGAAGCAGCTCGCGCTGCGTGATCCCGAGGCGATTGCCGTCCGCGTCGCGCCGGCCATGCAGGTGCTCGCCAAGGTGTCGCTGCCGCTGGTGGTCCTGCTCGACCTTTCCGGCAAGCTGATCCTGACGCTGCTCGGCCGTTCCGGCGAGGCCGAGGAGAAGGTCTCGGAGGCGGAGATCCATCATCTGGTGCGCGAGGCCGAGACTGCCGGCGTGCTCGAGCCGGGCGAGAAGGAGATGATCGCGGGCGTGATGCGGCTCGGCGACCGCCCGGTCGGCGCCATCATGACGCCGCGTCCCGAGGTCGACGTCGTCGACCTCAACGACGATCCCAAGGCCATTCGCGAGCTGCTCGCCAGGAGCCCGCATTCGCGCCTGCCGGTGTCGGACGGCGAGCGCGACCGTCCGATCGGCGTGCTCCAGGCCAAGGACCTGCTGGCGGCCTATCTGCGCGACGAGACGCCGGACCTGCGCAACCTGGTGCGCGAGGTGCCGATCATTCCCTCCACCGTCGATGCGCGCGACGTGATCGCGATCCTCAAGGTAGCGCCCGTGCATATGGGGCTGGTCCACGACGAATACGGCGCGTTCGAAGGCGTCGTGACCGCGGCGGATATTCTGGAGTCGATCGTCGGCGCATTCTCGTCCGAGCAGGGTCCCCCCGAGCCCGCCTGCGTCCGCCGCGACGACGGCTCGCTGCTGGTCTCCGGCTGGATGCCGCTCGACGAGTTCGCCGACGTCCTCGCCATCGAGGTGCCGCCACATCGCGGCTATCACACCGTCGCCGGCCTGGTGCTGCAGCACTTCGGCAGCGTGCCCGAGGTCGGCCAGAGCTTCGAGCTGCAGGGGTGGCGCTTCGAGATCATCGACCTCGACGGCCGCCGCATCGACAAGATCCTGGCGACCAGGCTCGCGCCGGAGGGCGGCGAGCCGAATGTGGGGTAGCTGAACCCGTGCTGTCGCCGCAACGACAGTGCGCCCCGCCGGAGCATTCTCGCACCCGCTTCGCATCTGCCATGCGATGCGACCTCCCTCGCACGCGGCGGAGGCGCAGATCGAGCGAGTGGCGCGCGATCAGGCATACCCCGGACAGCCGATGTCGCGGGAACGTGAAGACGCGGCCTGCGTATCCTTTGATAGGCCGACATGTGGTACCGGATCCCGGCCGCCGCCGCTTGATATCAAACCATCACACAGGGCACTTAGGGTACGGATTCGGTCGGCAGCCCCAGCCGGCGCGAACCAGCCCATACGCCATGACAAGCACCGTCCGCAGCCACCGCCGATGGCTGCGGACGACGAGACGAGACACGCCGATGATGCTTCAGGAGCTCCGGACCACAGTGCTGCGCGACGCCGTCCGTCCCAACATCTGGGACGTGGTCGCGCTGGTGATCGTGGTGGGCGCGATGGTGCTGATCGTCTATGGCGGCGAGCAGACCACCCAGCCGCTGTCGGCGCTGGATACCGCCCCGGTGTCGCTCGATCCGGCCAACCTTCCGCTCTACGCGCTGCGCACGACCTTGCGCATGCTGCTCGCGATCGCGTGCTCGCTCGTGTTCACCTTCGTCTACGCCGCGCTGGCGGCCAAGAGCCGGCGCGCCGAGATCGTGCTGATCCCGCTGCTCGACATCCTGCAGTCGGTGCCGATCCTCGGCTTCCTCACCTTCACCGTCGTGTTCTTCATGAACCTGCTCCCCGGCAAGGTGCTGGGCGCCGAGCTCGCCTGCGTGTTCGCGATCTTCACCAGCCAGGCCTGGAACATGACCTTCAGCATGTACCAGTCGATGCGCAACGTGCCGAAGGATCTGGAGGAGGCGACGCGCAGCTTCCACCTCTCCGGCTGGCAGCGCTTCTGGCGGCTCGACGTCCCCTATGCGATGCCCGGCCTGATCTGGAATGCGATGATGTCGATGTCCGGCGGCTGGTTCTTCGTCGTGGCCTCCGAGGCGATCACGGTCGGCAACACCACCGTCACCCTGCCCGGCATCGGCTCCTACGTCGCGCTGGCAATTCAGCAGAAGGATCTCGCCGCGATCGGCGCCGCGCTGCTGACCATGCTGCTGGTCATCACCGCCTACGATCAGCTGCTGTTCCGTCCGATCGTGGCCTGGGCCGACAAATTCCGCTTCGAGCAGACCGCCTCGGGCAATCCGCCGAGCTCGTGGATGCTCGACCTGTTCCGGCGCACCCGCGCGCTGCGCTCGCTGTCCGTCCCGTTCGCCGCGGTCAATCGCGCCGTCTCGAACCTGCGGATCAACTGGCCTAAAACCTGGAGCGGCCCGGTGCGGCACGCGCCACCGTCGCAGCTCGTCGACGGCCTCTGGCTCGCCGTCGTCGTTCTCGGTTGCGCCTATGCCGGCTGGAAGACGTACCTCTACCTCTCGGCCACGCTGGCGCCCGCCGATGTCCTCTCCGCCATCGGCTATGGCCTGATCACGCTGATCCGCGTGGTGGTGCTGATCGGGCTGGCGTCGCTGATCTGGGTCCCCGTCGGCGTCTGGATCGGGCTGCGGCCCAAGCTCGCTGAGCGCATCCAGCCGCTGGCGCAGTTCCTCGCCGCCTTCCCGGCCAACCTCGCCTTCCCGGTGTTCGTCGTGCTGATCGTGCGCTTTCGCCTCGACGCCAATGTCTGGCTGAGCCCGCTGATGATCCTGGGCACGCAATGGTACATCCTATTCAACGTCATCGCCGGTGCCAGCGCCTTCCCGACCGACCTGCGCGAGGCGGCCGCGAGCCTGCACCTGACCGGCTGGCGCTGGTGGTTCAAGGTCGTGCTGCCCGGAATCTTCCCCTATTACATCACCGGCGCCATCACCGCCTCGGGCGGCTCATGGAACGCGGCGATCGTCGCAGAGGTCGCGAGCTGGGGCGACACGCATCTGACGGCGTCGGGGCTCGGCGCCTACATCGCCGCGGCGACGGAGCGCGGCGACTTTCCGCGCGTGGTACTCGGCATTGCCGTGATGTGCATCCTCGTCACTCTGTTCAACCGGCTGCTGTGGCGGCCGCTGTATGCCTTCGGCGAGCGCCGGCTGCGGCTCGGCTGACCGGGAGAGATCATCATGCGCGACCAGGTCAAGGACACATCGCTGATCGAGATCAAGAGCGTCAGCCGGCTCTTCCCAAAGGGCAGCGGCGAGGATCTCGTCGTGCTGGAGAAGGTCGACCTCACGATCCGAGCCGGCGAAATCGTCGGCCTGCTCGGACGCTCCGGCTCGGGCAAGTCGACCCTGCTGCGGATCATCGCCGGCCTGGTGTCGCCATCCTCAGGCGAAGCACGATGCCGCGGCGAGATCATCGCCGGCCCCCCTGTTGGCGTCGCCATGGTGTTCCAGTCGTTCGCGCTGTTTCCCTGGCTCACCGTGCTGCAAAACGTCGAACTCGGCCTGGAGGCGCTCGGTGTCGACAGTGCCGAGCGGCGCAAACGCGCGCTGGCCGCGATCGACCTGATAGGTCTCGACGGTTTCGAATCGGCTTTTCCAAAAGAGCTGTCCGGCGGCATGCGCCAGCGCGTCGGCTTCGCCCGCGCGCTCGTCGTGCATCCTGACCTCCTGCTGATGGACGAGCCGTTCTCCGCGCTCGACGTGCTCACCGCCGAGACGCTGCGCACCGACCTCGTCGATCTCTGGACCGACGGCCGGCTGCCGATCAAGTCGGTGCTGATGGTGACGCATAACATCGAGGAAGCGGTGCTGATGTGCGACCGCGTCCTGGTGTTCTCGTCCAATCCCGGCCGCGTCGCCGCCGAGTTCAGGATCGACCTGCCGCATCCGCGCAACCGGCTCGATCCCGCGTTCCGCCAGCTCGTCGACAGTCTCTATGCCCGCATGACGCAGCGGCCCGAGCCGAAGCTGCCGAGCACCGCCAGCGCCGGCGTGGGCATGGTGCTCAACCACGTGTCGTCGAACTCGATCTCCGGCCTGATCGAGACGCTAGCCGGCGAACCCTATAATGGGCATGCCGACCTGCCGGTGCTGGCGGGCCATCTGCAGCTCGAGGTCGACGAGATCTTTCCGCTGGCCGAGGCGCTGCAGCTCTTGCGCTTCGCCCAGCTCAGTGAAGGCGACCTGACCTTGACCGAGGACGGGCGGCGGTTCGCCCATCAGGAGACCGACGAGCGCAAGAAGCTGTTCGCGAAGCATTTGATGGAGAACGTGCCGCTGATGGGGCTGATCCGCCGCGTGCTCGACGACCGCCCCTCGCACGCCGCTCCGGCTGCGCGCTTCCGCATCGAGCTCGAGGACTACATGTCCGAGCACTACGCCGACGAGACCTTGCACACCATCGTGTCATGGGGCCGCTATGCCGAGCTGTTCGCCTATGACGAGCAGTCCGAGACCTTCAGCCTGGAGAACCCGCATTGAGGCCAACGGCGTCACGGCGCGATGGTCAGTGTCGCCTTCATGTTGGGATGAAAGCGGCAGTAGTAGTCGACCGTGCCCGCCTTCTTGAGGACCGAGCTCACCGTCTTGCTCGGCGGCAAAGTGACATCGAAGGCGCCATCCCGCGCCGTGGCCGTATGAGCCAGCGCATCCTTGTTGACCCATTCGACGGTATCGCCGACCTTGGCCGAAGCCGCGGCCGGCGAGAATTCGAGCTTGTCCACCAAGATCCGGATCGTGGCAGCGCGCGCCGGAACGCTCATGGCGGCGAGCACAACCACACTCACGAGAGTGATGCGTCCTGACAGCATCGGATCGTCCTACTTCAGATCCGCCGCGACATGCTCGGCGTGCTGCTCGTGGCCCTGGAAGAGCTTCAAGCCGGTCTGCAGCAACTCCTTCAGCTCGGCGTTGGTTGCGGACGGAATGAGCTGCGTCTCCAGCGCGCCGTTCACCGTCTTGTGGTAGGCGACCTCGTTGGCGATATAGGCCTTGTCGAATGCCGCGCCCTTGAGCTTGCTGAGCTCGTCGAGCTTCTCGCTCGCCTGCTTCGACAGCGCGCGGCTGGTATCGTTGTCTTCCGGCGTCACTTTCAGCTTCTTGACCAGGGCGAGGGCCTGCTTGTTGACCGCCTCGTGGTCCCGCACCATGCCTTGCGCGAACTCCTTGACCTCCTTGCTGCCGGACTTGTCCAAGGCCTGCTTCGCCGCCTTGATGTCGATTTCGCCGGCGGTGTAGGCGATATGCGCGATCTGCGGATCGCTGAGCTTGGCGCCCTGCGACAGGGCGACGCTGCTCGTGAGGCAGAGCGCGAGGGCGATCGTACCGATATGCTTGAACATGGTTCTCATCTCCTGTGCCGCCGGACCTCGTGGCCGGCGGGTGAATGACTGCACAGGGATTGGATGAAAAGCGGGAGCCGACGTTCCCGAGAATCTTCAGGTCGGACGTCGAAGACGATCGAGCACGGCCTCGGTCAGCCGCTCGCAACGCGGGCCGGCGAAGGGAAACGCGTCCAGAAGGACGGGACCGATCTCTTTTTCGACGTTCTCGCGCAACATGCCGCGGGCGCGATGCAGGCGCGTCTTCACGGTCTCGGGCTTCAATCCGAGCAAGTCCGCCGTCTCGTCGATGCTCATCTCCTCGATCACGCGGGCGATGAACACCAGGCGAAACGGCTCGGACAGGTCATCGATCGCCCGTTCGACAACGGCCTGGATCTGGCGCTGCGCCACCGACTTCTCCGGATCGCTCGACGTGGCGGGAAATTGGATGACCTCGGCCCGAGGCTTGTTCTCTCGCTCCGCATCCAGTTGCAGTGCCGGTCGCCGCCCGCGCAGCCGCCCCATCGCCTCGTTCATCGCGATGCGAACCAGCCACGTCGACAGGCTGGACTGGCCGCGAAACGCGTCCAGGTGGGTGAGTGCCCGGACATAGGTTTCCTGCACGACGTCCTCCGCCTCGCTGTCGTTGCGCAGGATGCCGCGGGCGATCCGGAACAGGCGGCGGTTGTTGGCCTGCAGGATGGCCCGAATGGCCGCCTCGTCGCGGGCTTTCGCCCGTCGGATCAGGTCATCCTCGCCGCTCGTCGCCGCGGAGACCGTGGTCGCTGTGGTCCAAGGCATTGTCGATCATCCAAGCTGAGTACACGTGGCTTAGATGGAATTGGAGCCGGAAAGTTCCCAAGAACGATCACGCAAGGCGTTTCACTGCACCGCCGCAAACGTATCGGCTCGCGCCATCGCCCAGGCGTCGCGGAAGCGGACGTCCTGGGTGCCCTCGAGCAGTTCGCCCGGCCGCAGCGATGGATACAGCTTGGCAAAGGAGGAGACATCGGTGGTCGACGTCCGCTGTGAGAAGTGGATGGGCCGCAGATCCTGCGGATGCTCGAGGCCGGCGGCGGCGAGCAGCTCGGCCAGCGCATGCAGGGTCGCGTGATGATAGTTGTAGACGCGGTCGAGCTTGTGCGGCACGACCAGCGCGCGGGCGCGCGTCGGATCCTGCGTCGCGACGCCCGTTGGGCAGCGGTCGGTGTGGCAGCTCAAGGACTGGATGCAGCCGAGCGCGAACATGAAGCCGCGCGCCGAGTTGCACCAGTCGGCGCCGATCGACATCGCGCGCGCCATGTCGAAGGCGGTGGCGATCTTGCCGGAGGCGCCGATCTTGATACGATCGCGGACGTTCAGCCCGACCAGCGCATTGTGCACGAAATTGACGCCCTCGCGCATCGGCATGCCGAGGTGGTCCATGAACTCCAGCGGCGCCGCGCCGGTGCCGCCCTCATTGCCGTCGACCACGATGAAGTCGGGATAGATGCCGGTCTCCAGCATCGCCTTGCAGATCGCAAGGAACTCCCAGGGATGGCCAATGCACAGCTTGAAGCCGGCCGGCTTGCCGCCCGACAGCCGCCGCATCTCGCCGATGAACTGCATCATCCCGATTGGCGTCGAGAACGCGCGGTGCGCCGCCGGCGAGATGCAGTCCTCGCCCATCGCGACGCCGCGGATCTTGGAGATCTCCTCGGACACCTTCGCCGCCGGCAGCACGCCGCCGTGGCCGGGCTTGGCGCCCTGGCTGATCTTGAGCTCGACCATCTTGATCTGCTCGGCGGCTGCGACCCGCGCGAACGCGTCGGGGTCGAACGTGCCGTCATGGCGGCGGCAGCCGAAATAGCCGGATCCGATCTCCCAGATGATGTCGCCGCCCATCTCGGCATGGTACGGGCTGAAGCCGCCCTCGCCGGTGTCGTGCGCGAAGCCGCCGCGCTTGGCGCCACCATTGAGTGCGCGCACCGCATTCGGGCTCAGGGCGCCAAAGCTCATCGCCGAGATGTTGAACACCGAGGCGGAATAGGGTTTTGCGCAGTCGGGGCCGCCGATGGTGATGCGGTATTTTTCCTCCGCACGCGGCTTGGGCGACATCGAATGGTGCATCCATTCATAGCCCTCGCGGTAGACGTCTTCCTGGGTGCCGAACGGGCGCTTGTCGAGCACCATCTTGGCGCGCTGATAGACCACCGCACGGGTGTCGCGCGAGAACGGCATGCCGTCCTTCTCGCTCTCGAAGAAATACTGCCGCATCTCAGGCCGCATCTCCTCGAGCAGGAAACGCAGGTGTGCCGCGATCGGGTAGTTGCGCAGCACCGCGTGGCTCTTCTGCATGAGGTCGCGCACGCCGAGCAGGGTGAGCGCGCCGAAGATCAACAGCGGGATCAGGACGAGATCAAAGATCTTGCGGTCGTAGATGCCGAGGATCAGCAGCAAAGCGGTCGCCGTGGCGCAGATCGTCAGCACGATGAAGCGCGGCGAAAACGGGAGCAGCAGCGTATCCATGGAAGGCCTCGGGGCGGCTCGTGGAAGATCGATAATCACGATACTACTGATATCGCGAAGCAATCGTTACACAAGCGCGCGCAATCGGCCATCGATCATATCACAACGTCGATAGCCGCCTTCTATCGACTGCCGCGCTGCGGGATCGAGCCGCAGCGCCGGGCCGGCCTCCGGGACTCCCGGCGCCGCTACGCGTTGCTCGACGACGGCAGCCGCTTACCCCTGCGCAAACAGCCCCGAATGCGTCTCGCGCAACTGCCGCTTCAGCAGCTTGCCGCTGGGGTTCTTGGGCAGCGCATCGACGAACACGATCCGCTTCGGCGTCTTGAACGAGGCCAGCCTGGCCGAAGCCTGCTCGAGCACGGCCGCCTCGGTCAGCTCACAGCCGGACTTGACCACGACCATCGCCACAACGGCCTCGACCCAGCGCGGATGCGGCAGGCCGACGACGGCGACCTCCGACACTTCCGGGATCAGATAGAGCGCCTCCTCGACCTCGCGGCTGGCGACGTTCTCACCGCCGGTCTTGATCATGTCCTTCTTGCGATCGACGATGGTGATGTAGCCTTCCCCGTCGATGGTCGCGAGATCGCCGGAGTGAAACCAGTCGCCCTGGAAGGCGGCGGCGGTGCGCTCGTCGTCGTGGAAGTAGCCGAGCATCAGATGCGGCGAGCGGTGCACGACCTCGCCGACCTCGCCTGGTGCGACATCATTCATGTCGTCATCGACGACCCGCGTCTCGACGTTGAGCACGGCGCGGCCGCAAGAGCCCGGCTTGCGCAGTTGATCCTCGGGTCCGAGCATCGTCGCCAGCGGAGCGATCTCGGTCTGGCCGTAGAGATTCCACAGCCGCACCTTGGGCAGCCGCTGCGCCAGCTCGCGCAGCACCTCGACCGGCATGATCGAGGCGCCGTAATAGCCCTTGCGCAAGGTGGATACGTCGGTGGTCTCGAACAGCGGCGAGCGCAGGATCGAGATCCAGACGGTGGGCGGCGCGAAGAACGATGTGATCCGATATTTCGCGATCAGCGGCAGCAGATTGTCGGGCGTCGGAAACGCCGTGATGATGTTGGTCGCGCCGACATAGATCGAAGGGCCGAAGAACACGTCGAGCTGCGCGCAATGATACAGCGGCAGCGCGTGCAGGGTGACGTCATCGGCGGCGATGCCAGCATCGACGATACAGCTCACATACTGCCAAATGACGGCGTCATGGGTGAGCATGGCGCCCTTCGGCAGCGACTCCGTACCAGAGGTGTAGACGATCTGCGCGACGTCGCTTCCGGCGATCTCGACGGCAGGCACCGTCGCCGTCGACGCCGCGAGCTCCGCAAAGTCGATCATGTCGCTTTGCCGCTCGCTCGGACCTTCCGACGGCAGCCAGATCATCTGCTCGACCGCCGGCACCAGCGTCTTGGCGGCGCGGGCCACGCCGGCAAAGCCGCTGTCGGTCGCCAGCAGCCGCGCGCCGGCATGCTTGAGGATGTAGGCAACCTCCTCGGGCTTGAGCATGAAGTTGATCGGCACCAGCACGGCGCCGAGCCGCGCCAGCGCGAAGCGCAAGGCCGCGAAGGCATGCGAATTGCGGGCGAGGATGGCCACGCGCTCGCCCTTGCCGACACCGCGGGTGGCGAGGCCGGCCGCGAGGCGGTCGACGATGGCGTTGAACTCGGCGTAGGTCCAGCTGACCTCGCCGCAGATCACGGCCGTCTTTCCCGGCGTGCGCGCCGCGCTCCGCCGCAGGAGGTCACCGAGCGTCTGTCTGCGAACGATGGAATCCATGGCCGTACCCCTTATTGTATCGGGGATGGCCGCCGCTCAGGCAGTCCAAGTCCCCTCCCTGTGTCGCGCCGGACGTCTGCAGGTCCGGTCTTGCTGCCGAAAATCGCACAGCCGCTTCGAAACGCGCAAGGAGGATATTGCCAACGAAAAGAGCGCCCCGATTGCGTCGAGGCGCTCTTTCAGAAAAGTCGGAGACGAAGGGGCGACGGCTCAGCGCTCGACGAAGGCCTTCTCGATCACGAAATGGCCCGGCTCGTTGCCGCTGCCTTCGAGGAAGCCGCGCGACTCGAACATGGTCTTGAGTTCCTCCAGCATCGCCGGGCTGCCGCACATCATGATACGGTCCTTGGCGATATCGAGCTCATGCTGGCCGATATCGTTGAACAGCTGCTGCGACGAGATCAGGTCGGTGATGCGGCCACGGTTGCGGAACGGCTCGCGTGTGACGGTCGGATAATACTGCAGCTTGCCGTCGAGCAGTTCTCCGAACAACTCGTCCTCGCGCAGCTTGGCGACGACGCTCTCGCCATAGGCGAGCTCGGCGACCTGGCGGCAGCCATGGACCAGCACGATGCTCTCGAACCGCTCGTAGACGTCGGGGTCCTTGATCAGGCTGGCGAACGGGGCAAGGCCGGTGCCGGTCGACAGCAGCAGAAGCCGGCTGCCGGGCAGCAGGTTGTCGGGGATCAGCGTGCCGGTCGCCTTGCGGCCGACCAGGATGGTGTCGCCTTCCTTGATCTTCTGCAGCCGGGAGGTCAGCGGTCCGTCTTGCACCTTGATGCTGAAGAACTCGAGTTCCTCCTCGTGATTGGCGCTGGCCATGCTGTAGGCGCGCAGCAGCGGGCGGCCCTCGACCTCGAGGCCGATCATCGCGAACTGACCATTCTGGAAGCGGAAGCCCGCATCGCGGGTGGCTCGGAAGGAGAACAGGGTGTCCGTCCAGTGGTGAACGGAAAGAACTTTCTCTTTATAGAACGCGCTCATGTCGTTTGTTTTTTCACGTGGGCTGAAGTTGGAAGAAACAAGTCGTGACGGAGGCAGGACCGCAAAACCCCTATAGATCCAGCGATTTCGGCGCCTGATGTACGTGAAAACAGCGAATAATCAACCCGCATGGACGCACCATTGATCACGATCAAATGCATGCCGGCTGATGTCCGGATTCGCCTCGATCGGGCATTCGTTCGTACACAAACGATATGGGTAATTTACTTGCCGATATTCCGATTTTCCAGCACTTTAATTCCGCATCTCTGGCCCAATCCTTGAGCAATGATTAACCATCCGCAGGCCCAGCTCGCCGCCATCACCCGCTACTGCGCCGAACGAGGCATCGCGCTCGACGTGCGGGAGGACGGCTGGCTGCTGGTGCTCGAGGATGCCACCCGGCGTCACCTGATCTTCGGCTATGATCTCGGCCTGAACAGTGCGGTGGCGCACAGACTGGCCTGTGACAAGGCGGCGACCTCGGCGCTGCTGAGAGCCGACGGGATTGCCGCGGTTCCACACGCATTCTTTCTGGCGCCGGCCCTCGGCGGCCAGTCGGGGCAGATGGCCGAGGCCGCGCTGGCGCTGCTCGAAACGCATCCGCGCGGGCTGGTGGTCAAGCCCAACGAGGGGACCTCTGGACGGTCGGTGGTCCGCGTCACGGCGAAGGATGACCTGCTGCGCGCAGTGAACAGCATCTTCGAGACCGGCGCGAATGTCGCGATCGCGCCGCTCATGGACATCGTCGACGAAGTCCGTGTCGTGCAGCTCGATGACGCGTCCCTGATCGTCTACCGCAAGCAGCGCCCCATCGTGGCCGGCGATGGCGTGCAGCCGCTGCTCGCCCTCGCGCTGGCGGCCACTCCGGCCACGGGGCACGCCCAGCTCCTGCGGCGCCTCGATGCGGAATTCGACGCGTCGGCCTTGCGCGCCGTCGTGCCGCGCGGCGAGCAGCGCC
This sequence comes from Bradyrhizobium sp. HKCCYLRH1030, assembly GCF_051168395.1. Lineage (NCBI taxonomy): Bacteria > Pseudomonadati > Pseudomonadota > Alphaproteobacteria > Hyphomicrobiales > Nitrobacteraceae > Bradyrhizobium > Bradyrhizobium sp. HKCCYLRH1030. Next base: position 132,375 of record NZ_JBNPUY010000002.1, read on the forward strand.
TGCTGAGCTGGCGGCACAATCTCGAATTCGGAGCTCAGCCAGTGCTGCTCGAACCAGGCGCGCAGCGGGACCTCTGTGCCGCACTCGCCACCGCGGCGGCACGCGTCATCGGCATCCGCTACGCATCGGTCGACCTCGTGCTGGCCGATGGACACTGGCAGGTGCTCGAGATCAATTCGGGCGTGAAGATGGAGGCGCTCGGCCGGCATGCGCCGGAGCTGGTCGAAAGCACATATTTCGCCGCGCTCGACGCGATCTTCGGCAGAGGCCGGTCGGGATGACTTGCGGCCGCCGGCCCGATCTCCAGCAATAAGATTTCCCTGGCCTCGATCGAGATGAGGGATTAGTCTCCGATCCAAAATAAACAGTATACTGTCAATGTGGAGGACGCCCTTGCGCATCGCCGTGCTCGGCGGCGGCCCTGGCGGGCTGTATTTCGCCTATCTCTGGAAGAAGCGGCACCCCGCCGCCGTGGTCGATCTGTTCGAGCAGAACCCGGCCGGGGCGACCTGGGGCTTTGGCGTCGTGTTCTCCGATCAGGCGCTCGAATTCCTGCGCGCCGACGATCCCGACACCGTGGACGCGATCGCGCCGCACATGGAGAGCTGGCGCAACATCACGCTCAATCTGCGCGGCGAGACTGTCGAGATCGACGGCGTCGGCTTTTCCGCGATCGGCCGGCTCGAGCTGTTGAAGCTGCTGCAGGCCCGCGCCGAGAGCGTGGGCGTCGTCGCCCGCTACGGCACGACCATCCAGTCGCTGGACCAGCTCGCAGGCTACGACCTCATCGTCGCTGCCGACGGGCTGAACTCGCTGGTTCGCCGCAGCTTCGAAGGCGATTTCGGCTTCTCCGTCTCCTACTCCAGCAACAAGTTCGCATGGTACGGCACGTCGAAGACCTTTGCCACGCTGTCGCAGACCTTCGTCGCGACCGACCGCGGCAGCTTCAACGCGCACCATTATCGCTATTCGCCGGACATGAGCACGTTCCTGGTGGAATGCGATCGCGCCACGTGGCACGCCCATGGCTTCGCCGAGATGTCGGTCGATGAATCCCGGCGCGTCTGCGAGCAGGTGTTCGCCGCCACGCTCGACGGTCACGCGCTGGTCTCCAACCGATCGGTATGGCGCAATTTCCCCTGGGTCTGGAATGAGCACTGGTGGCACCGGAACATGGTGCTGATCGGCGACGCGCTGCATACGGCGCACTTCTCGATCGGCTCCGGGACGCGGCTGGCGATCGAGGACGCGATCGCGCTCGCCAAGGCGCTCGATGCCGAGACCAGCCTCTCTGACGGCCTCGCCCGCTATCAGGCCGAGCGCCAGCCGATCGTGAAGAAGCTGGTGACGGCGGCCCGGACCAGCAGCGACTGGTATGAGTCCTTCCCGGCTCACATGACGCTCAGCCTGTTGGATTTTGCCTACAGCTACATCACCCGGTCCGGGCGCATCGATGATACCAGGCTGCGCGCGATGGCTCCGCAGTTCATGGCCCGCTACGAGGCATCTCGGAGCACGGGAGCACGCGCATGACGAGAGAGATCGCCGACCAGGTTCCGCGCGACAGCGCCGGCGCGCGCGAGATCGGCTTCGCAATTCCCGCCCGCTACAATGCCAGCCGCGTGCTGTTCGACAACCTCGCCAAGGGCAACGCCAACAAGACTGCGCTGATCGGTCCGGCCGGCCAGCGCAGCTATGCCGAGCTGTGTGCCGACGCCTGCCGTTGGGGCAACGGCTTCACCGCGCTCGGGCTCAGCCGCGGCGAACGGGTCCTGCTGTTCCTCGACGATACACCGGCCTATCCGGCCGCGTTCTTCGGCGCAGTGCGCGCCGGCTTCGTGCCGCTGCTGATCAACACATTGACGCCGCCGGGTCTGCTGCAATTCTATCTCGCTGATTCCGGCGCCAAGATCGCCGTCGCCGACGCCGAGTTTGCCGCACGGTTCGACGCACAGGCATGCGCCGAGACCGCGCTGCGCACACTGGTCGTCGTCAATGGCGAGGCGCCGGCCACCGCCGTCGCAACGACGGTTGCGGTCGATGCGTGGCTGCCCAACTTCACCGATCAGTTGGCGGAGGCCGACACCCACCGCGACGAGATGGCATTCTGGATGTATTCGTCCGGCTCGACCGGACGCCCCAAGGGCATCGTCCATCTGCAGCACGACATGGCCTATAGCGAGCAGGCGTTCGCCCGCAACGTGCTGCGGCTCAAGCCGGACGACATCTGCTTCTCGGTGCCCAAGATCTTCTTCGCCTACGGCTTCGGCAATGCGATCACCTTTCCATTCTCGGCCGGAGCGACGACGCTGCTGCTGCCCGGCCAGCCGAAACCCGCCGCCATCTTCGATGCGATCGGCCGCTTCCGACCGACCGTGTTCTTCGGCCTGCCGACGCTCTACACCGCGCTCACCAAGGCCGAGGGTGCGAAGCAGGCCGACGTCTCGTCACTGCGGCTCGCGGTTTCCGCGGCCGAGGTGCTCTCGGCCGAGGTCTTCAACGGCTGGAAGAGCCTGACCGGCTTGGAGATCGTCGAAGGTCTCGGCTCGACCGAGGTTCTCCACGTCTATCTCTCGAACCGCGAGGACCGCAAGAAGCTCGGCGCCGCCGGACTGCGCGTTCCCGGCTACGAGATCGCGCTGCGCGACGGCGAAGGACGCGAGGTCGCCAACGGCGAAGAGGGCATTCTCTGGGTACGCGGCGACTCCAACACGCCGCTCTACTGGAACCGTCCGGACAAGACCGCGGAGACGATCCGCGATGGCGGCTGGATCTACACCGGCGACCGTTTCGTGCGCGATGCCGACGGCTTCCATTTCTTTCGCGGCCGCGCCGACGACCTGGTCAAGATCTCCGGCCAATGGGTCTATCCGCTCGAGGTCGAGCTCTGCCTCGCCGAGCATCCCGATATCAGAGAATGCGCCGTGTTTGCGCACGAGCTGCCGGATCGTCGCATGAGCCTGAAGGCCGTGGTGGTCACCAACGGCGGATCCCCCGACCAAATCCCGTCCGTCAAGGCGCTGCAGGACTACGTGAAGGCGAAACTGCTGCCCTACAAATATCCGCGCGAGATCGTCTTCATCGACGAATTGCCGAAGACGGGCACCGGCAAGATCGATCGTCAGGCGGTGATGCGGCTGTGAGCCTACGCCTTGCGCCCGACAACTGCGGAGTTCCGCGATCAGCCGGTTTTGCCGAGATGCTCCAGCGCATCCTCGGCGCGCAGCGGCACCCGCGACACCTCGTTGTTGAGATCGACGAGCTGCGCCAGCAACGCCATCAGCATCTTGCGATCCGCGGCCTTCAGCGGCGCCAGCATGCGGGCCTGGGCGCGATCGACCGCCGGCATGATCGCACGGAGCAGTGCTCCGCCCGCCCTGGTCAGATAAAGCAGCTTGACGCGCTTGTCCTCGGCCGACGGCCTGCGCTCGATATGGCCCTTGCTCTCCAGCCGCTCGATCACGCTGCCGAGCGTCGAACGGTCGAAGGCGATCACCGCCGACAGCCTGGTGGCATCGATGCCGGGGTGCGTCTGGATCGCGACCAGCGCTGCATATTGCACCGGCGTCAGGTCGAACTCGCGGCACTCCTCAACGAAGATGGACACGGCAATCTGCTGCATCCGCCGGAACAGATAGCCCGGCTTGGTGTAGACTGCGTCCATGGTGATGTCGGGCGGCCTACTCGGCATCGGGCTGACGCTCCGGAGCAGCAGCGGCGAAGGCCGGCAGTGCCTTCGCCGCGGCTTCGGCCTGCAGCAGGCGCGGAAACGCTGCGACATCGACGCCGAAGCGGCGTGCATTGCCGAGCTGCGGCACCAGGCAGAGATCGGCCAAGGTTGGCGCCGCACCGAAACAGAATGGGCCAGGCTCATGCTTGATCAGCGCTTCGCAGGCAGCGAGCCCCTCGCGGTTGGCCCAGCCGGCCCAGGCCGTGACCTTGTCCTCGGGCAGGCCGAGCTCCCGGAGCCGCGCCAGCACCTTCAGGTTCTGCACCGGATGGGTGTCGCAGGCGAGCACCTGCGCGAAGGCGCGGACCTGGGCGCGTCGCAACGGATCCTTCGGCAGCAGCGGCGGCTCGGGATGAGTCTCGTCGAGCCATTCGATGATCGCAAGCGACTGGATCAACGTGGCGCCGCTGTCGTCCTCGAGCGCCGGGACCAGACCCTGCGGGTTGAGCGCGAGATAGGCGGGCGCGCGCTGCTCGCCCTTGCGGAGGTGATGCGGCAGATGCTCGGCCGTGAGACCCTTGAGGTTGAGCGCGATCCTGACGCGATAGGATGCGCTGCTGCGGAAATAGCCGTGCAGCTTCATCATGGCAGTCCTCCCGATGCGACAGCTCTGGTTGTATTTGACGGTAATCAAATTGGCAGTATACTGTCAATCAAGAACGACATCTGATCATGGGAGGCGCGCATGGCCGCGGTTTCGACACCGGAGCGCGAGGCGTTCTACAAGAAGATCGACGGCGAAAACATGACGGCCCTGTGGACCGTGATGAGCGATCTCATCACGCCCGAGCCGAAGAGCGCCTGCCGCCCGCATCTGTGGCAGTTCGCGGCGATCCGCGACTACATGGTCGAAGCCGGGCGGCTGATCACGGCGAAGGAAGCCGAGCGGCGCGTGCTGATCCTGGAGAATCCGGGACTGCGCGGGCAGTCCAAGATCACCACCTCGCTCTATGCCGGCGTTCAGATGGTGATCCCAGGCGATGTTGCGCCCGCCCATCGGCACAGCCAGTCCGCATTGCGCTTCGTGCTGGAAGGAAAGGGAGCCTTCACGACCGTCGAGGGCGAGCGCACCCTGATGGAGCCGGGCGACTTCATCATCACCCCGTCGATGACTTGGCACGATCACGGCAATGAGACCACCGAGCCGATGTTCTGGCTCGACGGCCTCGACATTCCCCTTGTGCAGTTTCTCGACGCGTCGTTCGCGCAAGGCGCGCAGGAGGACCAGCAGAAGGTCGCGCGCCCCGCGGGCGACAGCTTCGCCCGCTACGGCCACAATCTGCTGCCGGTCGATGCGAAGCGCAAATCCAGGACATCGCCGATCTTCAACTATCCCTACGCCTATACGCGCGAGGCGCTGGAGAACGCGAAGCGGAGCGAGGAATGGGACGCCTGCCACGGGCTGAAGCTGAAATTCTCCAACCCGGAGACGGGTGATTTCGCGATGCCGACGATCGGCACCTTCATCCAGCTGCTGCCGAAGGGCTTCAAGACTGCGCGCTATCGCTCGACCGACGCGACCGTGTTCACCGCGATCGAAGGCAGGGGCCGCAGCCGCATCGGCGACCAGACCTTCGAATGGGGCCCGCGCGACCTGTTCGTCGTTCCGAGCTGGCAATGGGTCAGCCATGAGCCGGACGAGGATGCGGTCCTGTTCTCGTTCTCGGATCGCCCGGTGCAGGAGAAGCTCGACTTGTTCCGGGAAGACCGCGGCAACGCCTGACACCGCCGGATCAGCGCCAGCGCAGGAGCCGCGCTTCGAGCATGCTGATCAGCCGGCCGACGGCGAGACCGAACAGCGACAGGATCAGGATCCCCGCCATCAGCTGATCGGTCTGCATCAGATTGCCGGCCTGCAGCACGAAGGTGCCGATGCCGGTCTCGGCGCCGATCATCTCCGCCGAAACCACGAGCATCAGCGCGACCGACGCGGTGATGCGGAAACCGGCGAGGATCGACGGCAGCGCGCCGGGCCAGATCACGCGGCGGACGATGGTCGGGAACGGCACGTTGAAGCTCTGCGCCATCCGGATCAGGTTGCGCGGCACCGCATCGACGCCGCTATAGACCGAGATCGTGGTCGAGAAGAACACGCCCAGCGCGATCGTCGCGATCTTCGGCTGCTCGCCGATGCCGAGCCAAAGAATCAGCAGCGGCAGCACGGCGATCTTCGGAATCGGAAACAGCGCAGAGACGAAAGTGATGCCGATGCTGCGCGCAATGCGCCAGAGGCCGATCGCGAAGCCGACGACGATGCCGGTGGCCGTGCCGAGCGCCCAGCCGGATACGATGCGCACGAACGATGCCGAGACATGCTGCCAGAGCGCGCCGCTTTCGGCCAATCGATACAGGGCGCGCAAGATCGTCAGCGGCGCCGGCAGGAACAATGGGTTGACCAGTGCGAGGCTGCCGATGAGTTGCCACAGGCCGAGAGCCGCCGCGAGCGCGAACCAGCCGGCCCATCGGCTTGCGGCCGGCGTGAAGCCGCCGCCCCGGAACGGCACTTTCCGGCTCTGCTTGCCGACGACCTCAGGCGTTCCGGCCGGGGAGCGTTCAAGCATTCTGAACCTCGCGCTCGGCATCGATTGCCTCGGTCCGGATCAGCCCCCAGAGCTCGTTCTGCAGGTCCAGCAGTTGCGCGCGTACTCCGGCATCGCCGCGGCTGCGCCGCGTCGCCGGGACGCTGACGACCTTCCGGATGCGGCCGGGACGACGCGACAGCACGACGATGCGGTCGGCGAGCCGCACGGCCTCCTCGAGATTATGCGTGACATAGACCGCGCCCATGGTGCCGTCGGCGAGCAGATCGACGAAGTCCTCCATCAGCAGCTCGCGGGTCTGCGAGTCCAGCGCCGACAACGGCTCATCCATCAGCAGGATCGCCGGGCGGACCGCCAGCGCCCGGGCAATCCCGACCCGCTGTCGCATGCCGCCCGACAACTGCTTGGGATAGACGGTCCGGAAGTCTGCCAGGCCGGTTCGCCGCAACGCATCGTCGACGGCGGCGGCGCGCTGCTGCGTCGACAGGGATGTATGGAGGAGCGGAAAGGCGACATTGTCGGCGACGCTTGCCCACGGCAGCAGCGCGAAGTCCTGGAACACGAACGTCAGGGGATTGAGGCTGCCGGGCGGCGGAGCTCCGCGCAGCACCGCCTGTCCCTTGCTTGGCTGCAACAACCCTCCGAGGATTGCCAGCAGCGTGCTCTTGCCGCAGCCGGACGGCCCAACGAGGGCGACCACCTCGCCGCCTCCGACCGTGAACGACACGCCATCGAGCACATCGAGCGCGTCGAAACGGTGGCTGATGGTCTCGGCGATCAGGTCCATATCAGGCGATCCCGCTGCAGGCCCGCGCTGCGCCTGCCTTCATCAATCCGGCTTCACAAAGTCTTTGGCGATGATCGCGGCCGCATCATAGCCCTGGTCCGCGAACCCCTGAGCCTGCAGCCATTTGATCTGGCTGTCGATGTTCTTCACATCGAGCTTGCCGTCGGGATCGATATAGGCGCAATTGCCCACGACCTGCTCGACCGGCAGGTTCGTGTACTTGCCGATGATCTCGAGCAACGGTTTGGTCTTGTCGTCGATGGCGGCGGTGCCGTCCTTGACCGAGGCGAGCACGACATCATGATACTCGCGCTCGGCGCGCTGAAGCGACGCCAGCAGCTTACCGACCAGCGCCGTGTTGGCCAAGATTTTCGGCCCCGCGAACACGCCGCTGACCTGCCACGGCGTCTCGTCGCCGACCCAGCCAAGATGCTTGACGGCGCCCTCCTCCATCAGCTTGCGCGCGACCGAAACCGGCATCAGCGCCGCGTCGACGGTTTCCCCTTTGATGGCCGCCGACATGTTGGACATCGACTGCAGCGGCACGATCTTCACGTCGGCGAGCTTGAAGCCATATTTTTCGGCCAGCAGCCCCACCGAATAGTGAAAGCTCGACCCGACCTGGGTCATCGCCACGCGTTTGCCGACAATGTCCTTCGGCGTCCTGAGACCTGCCTCATAGGCCTTGTTGCTGGCAAAGTAGCCAATCAGCGGAAAGCCCGGGCGGTCACGGCTCATACCGGCGATGATCTTCAACGCGCCCTTGCCTGCGAGGTTATACAGTCCTGCGGTGAAGGCGGTCACCCCGACGTCGACGTCGCCGGTGGCCGTCGCCACGGCGATCGGTTGCGCTGCATCGAAAAACTTCAGCTCGACGTCCAGTCCAGCTTCGCGGAAGTAGCCTTTGTCCAACGCGATGAACACTGGCGCGGACGAGGACAGCCGGAGAACGCCGATCCGGAGCTTGGCGTCGTCGGCCAACGCGGTGCTGATCGATACGAGGCTCCAGAGCAGCCCCAGGACGACGCCAACGTATCGGAACATCACACTCTCCAAGTTCTGGCGACCCGCACACCCGGCCTCACCCCACGACGCCGACTTGTTGCAATATTTCGAGCTTGATGTCGCGCCAAATTTTCAGGAGTCGGGAGATCGCAGCCTCAGAGGCCGGGCGTCTTGCTCCAAGCCGCCTCGTCCATCACTGTAACGCGTGTTGCGCTAAACGCCCTTGCAATCGGCGGTCCGGTCCTTTGCCGCGACCGTGCGCTTCCTGCAGGGGCCGTGAAACGTCTCGATCCCTTTCAATCCGTCCTCTGCACGGACCGACATGGCCGGCAGGCTCGCCGCGCCGAGGGCCAGCAGCCAAACGGATGAAGCTGCCTTTCTCATCGCGATCTTCTGACAAAGTGGATATTGCCGAGCGGGCCGGATTTGCCGCGTGGACTTTACGATGGCGAGTGACGACCGGCGACGCCGCGACGAGCTCTCCTACTGGCCCATCCTGCTTGTGCGCAGGGGTCACGGCCTCAGAAGGTCTGCATCACCGGCTTCTCGCCATTGGACAGAAATAGCCCTTCAAAACGGCCGATCTCGCTGTCGGCTGTGCATTCGAGCAGGTCGGGTCCCTTGAATGGATTGCCGTGGCGGCATTGCCCCTTGGCCGTCACCTTGTTGATCGTCTTGCGACTTTGGCCAATGATCATCATGTCGACCGGCGTGACGAACTTGTCAGGCCCGGGTTGCTCTTGCAGATCGCCGCGGTTCGAGAACGTGACCACGCTGCCGTCGAGCAAGGTGAAGTAGAAGCCGGTGCGCTGATCGTCATAGTCGGTATTGAGCAGCGCGCCCTTGCATTCCGAGCTGCGATCCTTTCCCGCGACGCTGAGCTTCTGGCAAGTTCCCTTCACGACCACCATGCCGGTCAGCCTGGCATCGGCGAGCGATGGAGCTGCAGAGATCATCAGCACGCCAAGCGCGCACACCGATAGCGCCACCACTGCTGACTTCATCGAACCCCCTCCCCTACCTTTCAATAGGACTATGCCTCAACCTCCGGCGGCAGAAAAGTTCTATTTTTGTTCTCATGCCATTTTTTCCGAAAGAGGCGCTCGGCGCGTCAGCCGGCACACGCTTCGAGAGTCTCCAGCCACGCCGCAAACGCCTCCGTCAGGTCCTCCATGACGGCCTGATCATTCCGGCCGGAGCGCGCAGGCACGTGGAAGGCGTGGTCGGCCTGATCGATCCAATGCAAGGTCGCGCGCGGTCCCAGCCGCTTCACGACGGGCGCGAGCAGCTCCATCTCCGCCAGCTTGTCGCGCGTCCCCTGCAGGAACAGCATCGGGACCTCGATCGCATCGAGATGATCGGCGCGCGCGATGGAGGGCTTGCCGGCGGGGTGAAGCGGAAAGCCGAGAAAGGCGAGCCCGGCTATGCCTGGCAGCGGCGCTGCACTCTGCGCCTGCGACGTCATGCGCGCCCCGAACGACTTGCCGCCCGCAACGAGCGGCAGCCCCGGACAGAGCCGCGCAGCCTCCGCCACGGCAGCCCGCACCGCGGCGTGGGCGAGCGCGGGCGGATCAGGGCGCTTGCTGCCCTTCTCCATATAGGGAAACTGGAAGCGGAGCGTCGCGATGCCGCGCGCGGCAAGGCTTGCGGCCGCTTGGTTCATGAAGACGTGGGTCATGCCGGCGCCCGCGCCATGGGCGAACACGAAACAGGCGCGCGGCCGCGGCGGGGCCATGAACAGCGCGGACACGACGTCCGCGCCGTCGACGGGAAACGCAAGGGAACGCGGCTGGTGCCCGGTCATGCCCCAGAGTGTGAGCCTGCGCTCCTTGCGTCAACTCCAGTCGCCACCGACTTTGCAGCTCAGGCCGCGGTCCGGATCGTCTGCAGGAAGTCGGCGACATTGCTCTTCAGCGAAGCGGCCTGCTGCTGCAGCGCCGCGGCCGCCGCCAGCGCAGCTTCAGCGCCGGCATCGGTTTGCCCGGCCACGTTGCGCACGTCGCCGATCTCCTGCGTGACCGCCGCCGTACCGCTGGCCGCCTGCTCGACGTTGCGGGCAATCTCGCTGGTCGCCGCCCCCTGCTGCTCAACCGCGGCGGCGATCGCATTGGAGATCTCGGCAATCTCCCGCACGGTCGTGCCGAACTGGGCGATCGCGCCGACCGTCTCCTGCGTCGCGCTCTGGATGGTCGCGATCTGGCTCGAGATCTGCTCCGTCGCCTGCGCGGTCTGCGACGCCAGGTTCTTCACTTCGCTCGCGACGATCGCAAATCCGCGGCCGGCCTCGCCGGCGCGCGCCGCCTCGATGGTGGCGTTGAGCGCCAGCAGGTTGGTCTGGCTCGCGATCGCCTGGATCAGCTGCACGATGGTGCCGATCCTCTCCGCCGCGCTGGACAGCCCGTCGATCAGCTCGGATGTCCGCTGCGTCTCGTGCGTCGCCCGGGTCGACACCGTGACCGAGCGCTGGACCTGGGAGGAGATCTCCCTGATCGAGGCCGCGAGCTCCTGGGTCGCCGAGGCCACGGTCTGCACATTGACGGAGGCCTGCTCGGCCCGGCTGGCGACCGCTTCCGCAAGGCCACGGCCGCGTTCGGCGACGCGCGCCAGCTCGCTGGCGCTCTCGCCCATCTCGGTCGCACGCCCGCCGACGCCGGTGATGACACCCTGCATGCCCTGCTCGAATCGACCAGCCAGATCGGACATCATGCGGGCGCGCTCGGCCTCCGCAGCTTCACGCTGTGCCGCAGCCTCCTGCTCCATGCGGCGCACGGCAAGCGCGTTGTCACGGAAAATCTCCACGGCGCGCGCCATCCGGCCGATCTCGTCGCGCTGCTCGCCGCCGGGAATCGGCTGATCCAATTCGCCGGCCGCCAGCGACTGCATGCGGTCGGTCATGCCGCGGATCGGGGTCGACACGCTGGCGCCGATCAGCCAGGCCAGCACCGCTCCGAATATCACCGCTGCGGCTGCGGTCACGATCACGGTCTGCTTGGTATCTTCGACCGCGACGCCGGTCCTCGCGGCCTGCTCTGCACGCGCGGCACCAAGCTGCCGGTTGATCTGGCTGACCTGGGTATCGATCGAGGCGCTCGCCTTGGCGAGCTCCGCCTGCTTGGCGCGCAGGTCAGCGGCCACCTTGATCACCTCCTCGAGCGCGGCGGCATCCGCCGTGAGAGCCTCTTTCAGCGCAGCAACCAGCGCCTTCAGCTTGGCATCATCGACACCCGCGATCTCGCCCTCCGTATCGGCAATCGCGAGCTTCGCATAGACGAAGGTGAGCCTGGCATCGTCGGCATCGCCATTCGATAACGTGTTGGTATAGCGCATCACCGCGATGCGAACCGCGTCGACGACGCTGGCCAGACGTAACGGATTCATCAGCGGCTCGCTGCCCGCACGATTGGCAAGGGCAACCTGGATGCCGCCCATGTTGATGCCGGCAACGGCGCCCAATGCGTCGGTCTTGGTCGTCGCCGCCCGCAGGCGGTCCACGGCCTCGGCCGCGGCGGCGAACGATGAGCGGTAGGCCGCCAGCGCGCTCCGTACCGGCCCCACGCCGTCAGCCAGCACCTTCAGGCTGCCGGACTGCTTCTCGACCTGATCGGCGAGACCGCCGACAGCGTCGATGGCCTTGCTGGCCGCATCCTTGTCACCGACGTTCCAGGTCCGGACGAATCTCTCGACCGCGCCGTTGGCGCCGAGCAGCGCGGCACGCACCTGCGACATGCCGGCGTCCCCGGCCGCGCTGGTAACGAGTTCATCCACGGTGCCGCCGATGCGGCCGACCTGGACCATGGCGAAGCCGCCGAGCAACACCAGGAAGCTCAGGATCAGGGCGAAGCCGCCGAAGATGCGCGGGCGGACGCCGATCCAAGACATCAGAGAAGACAATTTCATCGATTTGCCCGGCTGTTTCACGGAGTGGACCTGATGGTGGCGAGCAGCTCCTTGCCGAAGCGCTTCTCGAAGTCGGCATCGAGCGGCCTGACCGCATCGACGAAGGTCTTGCGGTCGAACGTCTCGATCACCTCCATGCCGGTCTTGCGCAACTCATCGAGCTTCTGCGCATCGAGCTGGGCCTGCCAGGTGACCTCCGCAGCCGCCTTGGCGGCGGCAACCAGCGCATCACGATCCGCCGCATCGAGATGGTCGAACATCGCGCGGTTGGCGACGAAGGCGATCGGCGCGAAGAAATGCCCGGTGAGCGTCAGATATTTCTGCACCTCGTCGAAGCGATTGGCCGCGATGGTGGCAACCGGATTTTCCTGACCGTCGAGCCGACCGTCCTTGAGCGCGGCATAGACCAGCGGGAAATCCATCGGCATCACGTCGGCGCCGAGCGCCTTGAAGGTCATCTGGTAGACCGGATTGGGGATCACGCGGATCCTGAGTCCCTTGACGTCATCGACGGTACGGACCGGGCGCTTCGAGTTGGTGAGATTGCGAAAGCCCTGCTTGCCCAGCGCCAGCAGCACCAGTCCCTTGTCGGCGAACTTGGCGCCGATCGCGGCGGCGACCGGCCCTTGCGCAACCGCCTTGGCATGCGCAGTGTCGCGGAACAGGAACGGGATGTCGAAGACGCCAAGCTCGGGGACCACCGCGCTGGCGATGCCGCCGGACACCACGGCCACGTCCACTGCGCCGCTCCGGGTTGCAGCCAGCACCGCCGCCTCGCTGCCGAATGCGTTGCCCGCACGCTCATCAATGATGAGCCGCTTGCCGGCCAACGCCTGCAGCTTCACGCGAAATTCGTCCGACCCGACCTGCTGCGGGTTCTGAATCTGCGAGTTGTAGACCAGCGACACCATTCGCGGAGACGCCGTCGCCGCTTGGGATCCGAGCAGGGTTCCCATCAATGCCAAGAAGCAAAATTCAAGCAGCTGTCTGCGCATGAAACACCGGGCTGTTTTTCCTCGATGCACAACTAACAGCGAGATATGGTTAAGATGTTAAGATGCGATTCCCGTCTTGCCCGCTCCAGCCATTCACTCGCTGATAGTCGCATGCGAGAGAGCCGTAAAACTACGGGGCGGGTGTGTCGACCAGTCGATCCGAGCTTGAGGCGCGGCGCGATATCAGATTTCGATTTATCGTAAATAGCGAGACCGGGCCGCTACGCAAGAGCCGCAGGCTCGATCATCGGCGCATGGCCCCTGACAGCATCACTCGCTTGCCGGCAACCGTAGGAACAGCCATCAGCAGCGCGTTGGCGACGTCCGCCGCCGCGATGGGCTTGTAGTTCGCCGGGATCAGGAAGCCGATGATGTTGTTCAGCCTGTTGCCCCATTCCTCGCCCGGATGACTCGGCTGTCCGAGCTCCGCCCGCGGGCCAACCAGCAGCGAAGGCCGCGCGATCACCAGTCCCTCGAAGGGCAACGCGGTCAGATCGTCCTCGAGCTCGCCTTTCACCCGGCTGTAGAAGACGCGCGACCTGCTGTCGGCGCCCATCGCGCTGACCAGACCAACGCGCCTGGTGCCGCTCGCGAGCGCGGCCTTGGCGACGGCGAGGTTGGCGTCGTGATCGATGGCGCGGAAGGCGGCCTGGCTTCCGGCCACCTTGATCGTGGTCCCGAGAGCCAGGTAGAGCTCGTCGGCCAGCGGCAGGGACGGCAGCGCAGTGAAATCCACGACATGCGCCGTCAGCTTGGGCGAATGGTCAGGCGGCGCGCGGCGGCCGACGACATGCACATGATCCACGGCCGGGTCGGCAAGCAGACCGCGAAGCAGCTCCCGTCCCACCAGCCCAGTCGCGCCGGCAATGATCACGGTCCGGTTCGTCATGCGCGGTCCCCACTCACAACTCGCCGCCCAAGGTAAGCCTGGCCGCGGAGATAGGGAAGACCGCAACGACACGACGCCGAATGACATGGCGACGCAGATATGACGCCGCAGACGAGACATTCCCTCCGCGGCGCCTCGTCACCATTCGCCTCAGGCACCCTTGCGCCGCTCTGCGGCCTTGGCCATCGCCGCGGCGAACGCGCCGCCGCCAGACGGCTTCTCCTCACGCGAGGTCATGCGCCCCGCGGGCGGCCGTGCGCTGGTCCGCTTCTCGCCCTTGGCCGGCAGCGGATCGGACAGCCGAAGCGTCAGCGAGATGCGGTTGCGCGGCACATCGACGTCGAGCACCTTGACCTTCACGACCTGCCCCGGCTTCACCACCTCGCGCGGATCGTTGATGCGCTTCTCGGACATCGCCGAGATGTGGATCAGGCCGTCCTGGTGCACGCCGATATCGGCGAAGGCGCCGAAGGCCGCGACGTTGGTGATGGTCGCCTCCAGGATCATGCCGGGCTTGAGATGGGTGATCTTCTCGACGCCCTCCTGGAAGGTCGCGGTCTTGAACTCCGGACGCGGATCGCGGCCGGGCTTCTCCAGCTCCTTGATGATGTCGGTCACGGTCGGGACGCCGAAGCGCTCGTCGGCGAATTTCGCCGGATTGAGCGTCTTCAAGGTTTTGGTGTCGCCGATCAGCACCTTGATGTCGCTCTTGGTCGTCTCGAGAATCTTCTTCACGACCGGATAGGATTCCGGGTGGACACCGGAGGCGTCGAGCGGGTTGTCGCCATCGCGGATGCGCAGGAAGCCGGCGCACTGCTCGAACGCCTTCGGTCCGAGCCGCGGCACCTCCTTGAGCTTGTCGCGGGTCGGGAACGGACCGTTGGCGTCGCGATGCGCGACGATGTTCTGAGCCAGGCTCTCGCCGATGCCCGACACCCGCGCCAGCAGCGGCGCCGAGGCGGTGTTGAGATCGACGCCGACGGCATTCACGCAGTCCTCGACGGTGGCATCGAGCGCGCGGGCGAGCTCATACTGGTTGAGGTCGTGCTGATACTGGCCGACGCCGATCGAGGCCGGCGGCACCTTGACGAGTTCGCCGAGCGGATCCTGCAGGCGGCGCGCGATCGAGACGGCGCCGCGGATCGAGACGTCGAGATTGGGGAATTCCTTCGCAGCGAACTCCGAGGCCGAATAGACCGACGCGCCGGCTTCCGACACGATCGCCTTGGTCAGCTTGAGATCCGGCTTCAGCTTCATCAAATCGTTGACGAGCTTCTCGGTCTCGCGCGACGCCGTGCCGTTGCCGATCGCGACGAGATCGATGCCGTGCTTCACGCAGAGCTGCGCCAGGGTCAGCATGCTCTCGTTCCACTGCCGCTGCGGCTCGTGCGGATAGATCGTGGCGTGATCGACGAACTTTCCGGTGCGGTCGATCACCGCGACCTTGACGCCGGTGCGGAAGCCGGGATCGAGCCCGAGCGTGGCGCGGCCGCCGGCCGGCGCGGCAAGCAGGAGATCGCGCAGGTTGGCCGCGAACACGCGCACCGCCTCCTTCTCCGCCTCCTGCCACAGCCGCATGCGGATATCGAGCGCCAGCGAGGTCTTGATACGAGTCCGCCAGGCCCAGCGCACGGAGTCGGACAGGAACTGATCGGCGGGGCGGCCCTGGCGCGAGATGCCGAAGGTCACCGCGATGCGGTTCTCATACAGCGTCGGGTCCTTCGAATCCTCCGGCTCGCCATCGCCGAAATCGAGCTGCAGCACCTCTTCCTTTTCGCCACGCAACATCGCCAGGATGCGGTGCGACGGTAGCTTGGTGAACGGCTCGGAAAAATCGAAGTAGTCGGCGAACTTGGCGCCCTCGGTCTTCTTGCCATGCCGCACGGACGATTTCACCGCGCCGCGGGTCCACATCTCCTCGCGCAGCGAGCCGACGAGATCGGCATGCTCGGCGAAACGTTCGACCAGGATCGCGCGGGCGCCGTCGAGCGCGGCCTTGACGTCCTTGACCGGGTTGTCGCCATCCTTCTTGATGAATGCCTTGGCCTCGACCTCCGGCGCCTTCATCGGATCACCGATCAGCATGTCGGCGAGCGGCTCGAGCCCGGCCTCCTTCGCGATCTGCGCCTTGGTGCGGCGCTTCTCCTTGAACGGCAGATAGATGTCCTCGAGCCGGGCCTTGGTGTCGGCGGTCGCCAGCGCCAGCTCGATCTCGGGCGTCATCTTGCCCTGCGCCTTGATGCTCTCGATGATCGCGGTGCGCCGTGCATCCATCTCGCGCAGATATCGCAGCCGTTCCTCCAGCGTACGCAACTGCGTGTCGTCCAGCATGCCGGTCGCCTCCTTGCGATAGCGCGCGATGAACGGCACGGTCGCGCCGCCGTCGAGCAGGTCGATCGCGGCCTGGACCTGGGCATCCTTGACTGAGAGCTCAGCAGCGATGATGGAGGCAAAATTCGACACGGTGTTCTTCCGAGATTCGTGACGGGGCTGATTGGATAGGAGTGCAAGCGCGCCAGCGCAAGCGGCTGGCAGACGCTCTGTGGGCAACCGTGACAAAAAAGACCGGTTGCGAATCATGTAAAACGCTGCCGCGACCGGGCCATCGCGTTGCACATGCGGCGCAAATCACTGATTCTTGCAGGCTGAGGGACGATTCGTGCAGGCCACGGCTGCGACATATCTCGACGATCTCAATCCGGAGCAGCGCCGCGCCGTCGAGCATGGCGGTGCCTGCGCCGCGCCTGGCCCGCCGCTGCTGATCATTGCCGGCGCGGGCTCGGGCAAGACCAACACGCTCGCGCATCGCGTCGCACATCTGCTCGTCAATGGCGCCGATCCGCGCCGTATCCTGTTGATGACGTTCTCGCGCCGCGCGGCGAGCGAGATGAGCCGCAGGGTCGAGCGCATCGCCCGCAAGGTGCTGGGCGGCAAGGCCGAGCCGATCACGGCCGCGCTCACCTGGGCCGGCACGTTTCATGGCCTGGGCGCGCGAATGCTGCGCGACTACGCCGAGCGCGTCGGCCTCGACCCTGTGTTCACGATCCATGATCGCGAGGATTCCGCCGACCTGATGAATCTGGTGCGGCACGAACGCGGCTTGTCCAACACGCAGCGACGCTTCCCGACCAAGGGTACCTGCCTTGCGATCTATTCGCGCTGCGTCAACGCCGACATGCCGCTCGACGAGGCACTGGTGCGGCATTTTCCGTGGTGCGCGGAATGGGCCGGCGAGCTGAAGGGCCTGTTCGCCGCCTATGTCGAAGCCAAGCAGGCCAATGCCGTGCTCGACTACGACGACCTGCTGCTGTACTGGGCGCAGATGATGGCGGACGAAACCATCGCGCGCGAGATCGGCGATCGCTTCGACCACGTGCTGGTCGACGAATATCAGGACACGAACCGGCTGCAGTCGCAGATCCTGCTCGGCTTGAAGCCCGACGGCGCGGGACTGACGGTGGTCGGCGACGACGCGCAGTCGATCTACGCCTTCCGCGCCGCCACCGTGCGCAACATCCTCGAATTTCCCGATCAGTTCAGTCCGCGCGCCGACATCATCACGCTGGACCGCAACTACCGCTCGACGCAGCCGATCCTCACGGCGGCCAACGGCGTGATCGGGCTGGCGCGGGAGCGCTTCACCAAGAACTTGTGGACCGACCGCACGAGTTCGCGCAAGCCGCAGCTCGTGACCGTCAGCGACGAGACCGATCAGGCGCGCTACATCGTCGAGCAGGTGCTGGCGAAGCGCGAGGAAGGCATCGTGCTGAAGCAACAGGCCGTGCTGTTCCGCACGTCGTCGCACAGCGGTCCCTTGGAATTCGAGCTCACGCGCCGCAACATCCCGTTCGTGAAGTTCGGCGGGCTGAAGTTCCTCGATGCCGCCCACGTGAAGGACGTGCTGGCCTGCTTGCGCTTCGTGGCCAATCCGCGCGACCGCATCGCCGGCTTCCGCGTGCTGCATCTGATCCCGGGCATCGGCCCGGCGTCGGCGCAGCGTCTGCTCGATGCCATCAGCGCCAGTGCCGATCCGATCGCGCGCCTCTGCGAGCAGTCCGCACCGGCGCGCGCCGGCGATGACTGGACCGCGTTCGTGCGCACACTGGAGCAGCTGCGCGTCTCGGAATGGCCCGGAGATATCGAGCGTATCAGGCACTGGTATCAGCCGCATCTCGAGCGCGTTCATGAGGATGCGGAGGTGCGAACCGCCGACCTGCTGCAGCTCGAGCAGATCGCGAGCGGCTATCCGTCGCGCGAGCGTTTCCTCACCGAGCTGACGCTCGACCCGCCCGACGCCACCTCCGATCAGTCCGGCGTGCCTTTGCTCGACGAGGACTATCTGATCCTCTCCACCATCCATTCCGCCAAGGGCATGGAGTGGAATTCCGTGCACGTCCTCAACGTCGTCGACGGCTGCATGCCGTCCGATCTCGGCGCCGGCTCCAGCGCCGAATTGGAGGAGGAGCGCCGGCTGCTCTATGTCGCGATGACCCGCGCCAAGGACGATCTGCATCTCCTGGTGCCGCAGCGGTTCTTCGTCCACGGCCAGCCGGTGCGCGGCGATCGTCATGTCTATGCCTCACGCACGCGGTTCATTCCGGAAGCGCTGGTGCCGCTGTTCGAACGCGCCAGCTGGCCGCGGGCGCAGCCGGGGTCGGCATATGCGCGCTCCGGGCCGCGCATCGATCTCGGCGCGCGGATGCGCGAGCGATGGCGGTGAGCCAGCGTCGCTGCGACCATATCAACACGACGCCAATCACTGCACTTCTCCCACAAGGGGCGTGCCGGGAGGACGCGCACCGGTCGGGCACGATGGCTTGCTGACATCCCTGGCGACGTGGTCGGTCTGCGCCTCCCCCGCTTGCGGGGGAGGTCGCATCGCATCGAGAGATGCGATGCGGGTGGGGGATGCTCTGGAAAGACTGCCGTTGTGGCGCCCCCACCCCAGCCCTCCCCCGCAAGCGGGAGAGGGAGCGCACCGGCCGAGCGGCGATAACTCGGATCCAAACTCATCATGGATGAGACTTCGTTTCCTTCCACTGCGCGCGAAACCACGCCCAGGTCTGCCGCGTCACGGCGACGTATCCCTGCCCGCGATATTTGATCTCGCCGTCGACGATCGCGTGCAGCTTCGGCAGCGCATGGAACGGCACCGCCGGATAGGCATGGTGCTCGACGTGATACGGCATGTTCCAGGCCAGCCAATGCACAAACCGCGTGGTGAGGGTGGTCCGCGTGTTCTGGAAGGCGCTCCTCGCATGATCGCAGCCGGTGTGCTCGGCGTAGAGATAGGGCCGCAGGATGAGTTGTCCGACGAGCAGCGGCAGCACCCAGACCCACAGCAGCAGCGCGCTGTGCAGCACCAGCGAGGCGATGAGCAGCAGTGCATAGCCCGCGACATAGGCGCGCGCCTCCCGCACGACGATCGCCCGGCGGCCCGCGGGGACCCACGGAACCGTCACCTCGCCGGTCACCGCATGCTTCAGCAGCAGCCTGAGACGGCCGGCCACCTGGACCAGGCCGGAATAGGCAATCGCGAGTTGCGTCTCGGAGCGCGGCTTGGGGCCGACGATCAGCTCCGGATCGCGCAGGGGATCCTGGGTGTGGCGGTGATGCTCCCAATGGAACAGGCAGTAATATTCATAAGGCAGTCCGATCAGGAAGCCGGAGAGATAGCCGACCGCGAGGTTGAGCCTGCGGCTGTCGAAGGCGGTCTTGTGTGCGGTCTCATGCACCGCCATGAACAGGAACGCGATGAGCACGCCCTGCACCGGCAGCAAGGACAGCGCCCAGAGCACACCATGCGTCGATGCGATCGCTCCGATCAGCGCACCCACGCCGATGATCGCGCCGTAATGGCTGAGCGTGCGTAGCGCGCCCTGCATGTTGGAGCGCGTGCAGAGCTGCTGCAGCACCGGCGGTGTCAGCCGCTTCGGACGGGGCGCGAATTCGTCGGTGGGCACGTCGGTCATGTCGAGCTCGGGTGTCAGCTCTGGAGAAGGGCGGAGACGTTGGCGTTGATGAAATCGCGGTCCGCCGGGATGCGGATCGGATTGCCCGCGCGGTGGCCGTGGATCGACGGGATCGGCCGCAGCGCCGCGGAGCGGGCGTTCACGAGCTTGGGGAGTTCTCGCTCGTTGTCGCGCCAATCGAAGTAGCGGTCGGTCTGGCCCGGCATCAGCAACATGCGGGCGGTGATCGCGCCGAGCGCCCGATCCAGATCGCCGCCGAACGCCGCGCAGCTGCTGATATCGCCGCCCTGCCAGATCGCGATCTGCGCCAGCAGGTTGTCGGCATCGCGATGCGCGAAGGCCAAGTCCCAGGTGGCGGCGAGATAGTCCTCCTGCGAGCCGAAGCCCTGCTCGCGCCAGACCTCGTCGCGGTAGAACTCGTAGGACATCGCCCAGCCCGCATAGATCCGCCCCATCGCGCGCAGGCCGGCCACCGGCTTCCCGGCGAAGCGGCCGTTGCGAAACGCGGGATCGGCCATCAGCGCCGCCTTCACCGCGTCGAGAAACAGGTGATTGTAGGGCGAGCAGCGCGCGCTGCCGCACACCACCGCCGCACGCTCCACCATGTCCGGATGACAGGCGGCCCAGTGATAGGCCTGCATGCCGCCCATCGACCAGCCATAGACCAGCGCGATCCGGCTGATCCCGAACTGTTCCTCAACGAGCCGGCGCTGCACCGCGACCGCGTCGTGATAGCTGATGGCCGGGAACGGCGCGTCGCCGAACAGCTCGCGCGTATTCGAAGGCGACGACGACAGACCATTGCCGAACAGGTTGGGAATGATGATGAAGTAGCTGCTCGGATCGAGCGCGCCGCCGGGCGCGATCAGCCACTCGGTGTCGACATGCTGGGCGCCGAACGAGGTCGGATAGAGGATGACGTTGTCCTTGGCCGCGTTCAGCGTGCCATAGGTCTTGTAGGCGAGCCGCAGCGACGGGAACGTCACGCCCGATTGCAGCACGACGTCGCCCGCCTCGAAGATCTGATAGTCGCTGCCCGCCGCCATGCACGTCATCCCGTGTGATCGATGAACGGAGCCTAGGTGATGCGCGGCCGGGCCACACGCCCATTTTTTGGCATGGCATGACCGCGCAGGAGGCGCGGGCGGCAATCGCATCAGCCGAGGCCATGGGTTCGTACCCTCGCGGCCGCTCAAGCCCGAGCTTTGTCCGGATCGCGTGCCCTCTAAAACGTGAGGGCGCAGGGAAGACCGGGAGCTCGCCGCCCCCATGGCCCGCCTGCGAAAAAAATGCAGGCGGCAGGAACCACAGGTTCGGCTGGAACATCCCGGCCTTCCCTGCGCGATGGTCTTAACAGCTGCTTCGCGCTCTCCCTGGGGACCGGCTGTGTTGCCCCCATCGTCGGCGTGATGCGCTTCCGCACCATCATCCGGCTTGACCTCAGCATCGGGAGGCCAGGACCACGCGACTTGACTGTCCGCATCGGATCGTTCGTCGGCGCGACACCGCGCTGCGACCCGCTACGGCCACCGCATCCCTGCCTCGCGTCTCGTGACGACCGCGCGTACGCCCCTCATCGATGAGGCAGGATGGGCGCAGTAGAGCATACTTTCTGGAAAAACGAAAGAAAAAATTTTTGCCGGTCGTCCGGACCGTCTGATCCGCTCGGTATCACGACCACCGTCATTCCGGGGCAAGGCCGAGAGGCCTTGAACCCGGAATCTCGATATTGTCTTGCGTCCATTCTGAACGACTTCGAGATTCCGGGTTCAATCGTCAACACGCAGCCGCTCCGCGCCTGCGCATCGACGATTGCCCCGGAATGACGGAGAATGGCGACGGCCCAACCTTCTCGTGATGCGCTCAAGCTCACGGAAACCTTGTGTTTCGCTTTCCTCCGCTTGCAATCCGGTGCGGCCCCTTCCAGCTGACGAGCAGAGGCCGTATGACGGCCCGACGCAACGGAATGAGACATGAGCACAGCGATCGAATTCGGCCTGGACACGTTCGGCGACGTCACCCGCAACGCGGAGGGCGCGATGGCCTCGCATGCCCAGGTGATCCGCGACGTCGTCGCGGAGGCGGTGCTCGCCGACCAGCTCGGGCTCGATTTCATCGGGCTCGGCGAGCACCATCGCGGCGATTTCGCGATCTCGGCGCCGGAGGTGGCGTTGGCGGCGATCGCCGCGCACACCACGAAGATCAAGCTCGGCTCGGCGGTGACGGTGCTGAGCTCGGATGACCCGATCCGCGTGTTCCAGCGCTTCTCGACGCTGGACGCGGCGTCGAACGGCCGCGCCGAGGTTATCCTCGGCCGCGGCTCGTTCACCGAGTCCTTCCCGCTGTTCGGCTTCGATCTCAAGGACTACGAGGCGCTGTTCGAGGAGAAGCTCGATCTGTTCGTCAGCCTGCTGCCGCAGCAGCCACTGACCTGGCAGGGCCGGTTGCGCCCGCCGCTCAGGGATCAACTGGTCTATCCGCCGGTCGAGCATGGACGGCTGAGGGCCTGGATCGGCGTCGGCGGCAGTCCCGAGTCCGTGGTGCGCGCCGCGCATTACGAGCTGCCGCTGATGCTCGCGATCATCGGCGGCGACCCGAAACGGTTCGCGCCCTATGTCGAGCTGTACCATCGCGCGCTCAAGCAGTTCGGCCGCGAGACGAAGCCGATCGGCGTGCATTCGCCGGGCTATGTCGCCGACACCGACGAAGTGGCGCGCGAGGAGCTGTGGCCGGACTACAAGACCATGCGCGACCGCATCGGCCGCGAGCGAGGCTGGCCGCCGATGGGCCGCGACGAGTTCGTCCAGGAGGCCGATCACGGCTCGCTCTATGTCGGCTCGCCGGAGACCGTGGCGCAGAAGATCGCCGCGACGATCAAGGCGCTCGGCCTGTCGCGGTTTCAGCTGAAATACTCAGCCGGTCCGCTGCCGCATGCGAAACTGATGCGGAGCATCGAGCTGTATGGCAAGGTGGTGGTGCCGAGGGTGAGGGAGTTGCTGGCGGAGCAGTAGGCCGGCTACGCGGTCCTTCACCATGTCCGCAACTGCGCCCGGCCCTTGCATCACGGGACCTGGATCAAAGGCGCGAGCAAAACGGCTCGTTCAGGACAATCCAAGCGAGCCGATTAATAGAGCCTTCGTGACACGCATCGTAGGCTCGATGTCGCGCGTGCCTGCTCCGATCAAGGGGGCGCAATCCGATCGGTTGCCCGGAGGCAGACGACAAGCTCGCGAGCCTGGGAACGAACTGATGTTGCTGAAGATCGTCGCGGTGGTCTACGGACTCTGGTTCGTCCAGGCCGCGTTGGAGCCCGGCTTCTACGACACGCCGTCTCACATGGCGAGCTCGACGCTCGCGCTCGGCGGATTGCTCGCGCTGTTCGATCACGCCTTCAGGATGGGCTGGCTGTCCGCCAACATCTGGCGGACTGTTGCGCTTGTCTACGTCGCCGACGGCCTGGTCCACGTGGTCCCGAGCGCCAAGGCCCTGATCGAGGCACAACGTTTCGAGGTGCTGGCGGGCGCTGCGGCGATCAGCTTCGTTTTCCAACTCCCGATGCTCTTCAGCTTGTGGCGATTGTCGTTTCCGTCCACGCGCTCGGATCAGACCGGTCTCGCACGCATGGCCATGCGATAAGCGTCAGGCCCTGTCAGCCTTCGACATCGCTCACCGCCTCATACCAGCCCGGGCAACAACGGCCCGCGCTCACCTGCCGCCAGCCGCGCAAGCTCCCCTGCCGTCCGCGCCAGCACACCGTCCCAAGCCATCGGCTTCTCCTGCCTGAACAGCCGCATGGTCGGATACCACGGGGTGTCGGCGCGATCGCGCAACCAGCGCCAGTCGAGCGCATAGGGCAAGAGCACCCAGACCGGACGGCCGAGCGCGCCGGCGAGATGCGCCACCGACGTGTCGACGGAGATGACGAGATCGAGCACGGCGACGGCGGCCGCGGTCTCGGCGAAGTCGCTCAGCAACGGCGCGAGATCGATGACGTCGGTGCCAAGCTCGGCGAGCCCTAGCGCATCGTCCGGCCGCGGCTCCTTCTGCAAGGAATAGAGCTGCACGCCCGGCATCACCAGCCGCGGCAGCACCGCCTGCGCGGTGAGCGAGCGCTGGCGGTCGCCCTTGTGCCTGGGATTGCCGGCCCAGACGACGCCGACCTTCAACGACGGCGCGCGCCCGAGCACGTTGCGCCACGCGGCCATCTTGATCGGATCGGCCGCGAGATAAGGCACCTCGGCCGGGATCGTCTCCAGCGTGGTGCCGAAGATGCGCGGCAGATCCATCAGCGGTGCCTGCAGATCGAATGGCGGCAGCGGCGCGCCGCGTGGCACCACGGTCACGCCCTCCAGACGGCGCAGCAGCGGCGCGATCGCCGGCTGCACCTGCAGCACGACCGGTCCCCCCATCATCCTGACGCGATCGATGTAGCGCACGAATTGCAGCGCATCGCCGATGCCATATTCGGCGAACAGCAGCAGCGTGCGTCCGTCGAGCGGCGCGCCCTGCCATTCCGGCGCGTCGAAGCGCGGCATGCCCGCGGAGAGGTCCGGACAGTCGCGGCCCCAGCGATGCTCCGCAAAGCCGTTCACGAGGTCGCCGCACATCAGCAGGAAATGCGCGTGATTGTAGCGGGCGAGCGCATTGTCGGGCGCCAGCGCGATCGCACGATGCGAGGCGGCCAGCGCCGCGTCGATGTCGCCGGCGTTGCGCAGCGCCACCGCGAGGTTGGCGTGACCCTTGGCGTAACCGGGATCGGAGGCGACGGCGCGGCGATGCGCCGCGACGGCCTCGATGGTCTCGCCGCGCATCTCGTGGATGATGCCCAGATTGGTATGCGCCGGGGCGTGATCGGGCTGCAGCGCCAGCGCGTGCTCGCAGGCGGCAATGGCCGCATCGAGCTGGCCCGTCCCGCACAGGCAGGCCGCGAGATTGCTGAGCACGACCACATCGGTGGGATCGAGCACGGCGGCGCGCCGATAGGCCTCGACGGCCTCGGCCGGGCGGTCGGCCTCATGCAGCGCGTGCCCGAGCAATCGCGCGGCATTGGCATCGCCGGGCGCGAGATCGCAGGCCTGACGATACTGTACCGCGGCCTCGGCAAAGGCGCGCTGCTTGTAGAGCACATCGCCCAGGCTGAGATGCAGGCCGGCATCGGCCGGCTGCGCCGCCAGCGCATGCAGATAGGCGGGCACGGCCTCGTCATATCTGGCCTGGTCGGCGAGCACATGCGCCAGCGCCCGCCATGCACCGGGATAGGAGGGCTCGCGCTCGAGCAACTCGCGATAAGCCGCTTCCGCCTCGGCAAGTCGCCCCTGCCGGTTGAAGGCGAGCGCGAGATTCCAGCGCGCGTGCCCGAGCGCGGGATCGAGCGTCAGCGCATGGCGATAGGCGGCCTCGGCCTCGGCGAAGCGCGACAGCTCGAGCAGCGCGCTGCCGAGCCTGCTGTGAATCGCCGCATCGAGCGGCCGCAAAGCCGCTGCGCGCGCGAACGCATCGGCGGCGCCCTTGCGCTCGCCTTTCACCGCGAGCGCATCGCCGAGCGTGACATAGGCCGGCGCATGGTGGGGATCGCGGGCGAAGACGCGCCCGAGCAGCTCCGCACCCTCCGCCATGCCGCCGTCGGCGAAGGCGAGGATCGCGGACAGATGCAGCGCCGGCAGATGATCCGGCACCGCTTGGAGGATGTCGCTGCAAAGCGCCTTGGCCGGACCGGCGCGCCCCGCATTGTAATGATCAGCCGCCTCGATCAGCAGCCGGTCGACAGCCACAGCCCCCATGATGTCCCCACCTCTCGCACTCGAATGCAAGCTTCAACGTGCGGCCGGGCGATTCCAGGCGAGACTCCAGGCCGAGCCGGCTCAGCCTGCCGCCACCTCCATTCGCATGGCCGCCTCGCGGGCGCGCTCGACGTCGGGCGTGCGATAGGCCGCC
Organism: Bradyrhizobium sp. HKCCYLRH1030; assembly: GCF_051168395.1. Taxonomy (NCBI): domain Bacteria; kingdom Pseudomonadati; phylum Pseudomonadota; class Alphaproteobacteria; order Hyphomicrobiales; family Nitrobacteraceae; genus Bradyrhizobium; species Bradyrhizobium sp. HKCCYLRH1030. The sequence continues at coordinate 158,124 of NZ_JBNPUY010000002.1, forward strand.
TCCGGAATGGTGCCCAGCCGCGACTCGTGAAGGCGCGCGCCCAGGCCATAGAACTGCTGGAAGCTCATGATCAGCGGCCGCCATTTGTCCGGGTCGATGCGGTCACGCGTACCGTCCATCAGGATGGCCTCATCGACATGGACCCGCTGCACCCGCACCTCGAAGCACTGGATGTGCCCCTTCAGGATCGCGTCGTCGTCGGCGATGCCATGCACCGACTCGATGCGGGCTTCGAGCTGCACCGCGCATTCCGCGACGCGCGGAGCCGCAACGGTTTCCGACGCCGTTGCGGTCAACCCGGCGGCGGCGAACTTGTCGGACACGTGGCGGTAGCCCTTGCGCTGCTTCATCGCCGGCACCGGGTCCGATCCCGTGGTCAGCGCCAGGCGATCGACGGCGGCGACGAGATCGACCGACGGCAGGTTCAGCACGCACTCGCCGGTGCGGCGCATGTTCTGCGGCGTCTTCGATCCGGCGGCGAGGCCCAGCATGCAGCGCCAGCCGAGCCAGAATGCCGACGACATCGGCGCGAGATTGAAGCCGCCGTCCTCGTTGACGGTGCTGATGAGGACGACCGGCGTCCCGAAATAGAGGATGCCCGGCTCGATGGTCGTATGCATGGAAAGCTCTCCAGGGTGATGCATCTCGGCGGCGATTGCGCGCGCCGCGCGGACGGGGCTCAGGCCGCCGTCTCACTCGGAGAAGTTCCTCGATGGCAGCGAAGCGCTCCACCCGATTCCCGAACGGGCCGGATCAGGCGCGCCCTGGGTTTGATCTGGAGATTGTCTGCGCGTGCAAGGCTGCGGCAGATGGCGATCCCGGCATGACTCGAACATGCGACCTACGGTTTAGGAAACCGCCGCTCTATCCAGCTGAGCTACGGGACCGGAGCCTGCACCGAAGTGCACCTGCTTCGCCGCCTCCATAGCAGACCCGGCCACCGACCGGAAGCCTCTCCGGTCGGAGCCTGGACCGGGCGGCCGACCGGGGCACAACGACGCTCGGATCCCCTGACGGGACGACGACGGGAACGCAGCCGCGCGATCCCGGTTAGAGCGGGGCCGCTCATGCCCGATCACACCCCCGTTTGGGAGGGGCGGTTTGACTATCCGGACGGCAGCCGATGGTCTAAGAGAACGGCGCCAATCCGGAACCCGGCCTCGGGATTGCCGTATTGGTCGTGCCTGAGCGCATCTCGTGGCCGGGCCAGGCGTCCGGCGCCACGAGATCCGCTCGATCCAGCGCGCCTGCCCATTTCAGCCGAGGGACACAGACAAGTCGATGCTCATCCGGTCGGTCATTTCAGGCGTGTTCGCAAGCTTCCTCTCCATCGCCGCCGCAAGCGCGCAGGACACCCGCCACCTGCTGGAGTCGAAGGAGTCGCTCTACAACAACATCTATGTCTATGAGCAGGCGCCCTACCGCAGCATGACGTTCGGTCACAACCGGCGCATCTATACCGAGAGCGTCTACAACACCCAGGACGAGCTCGATCTGCCGGTCGACTATACCCGCTTCATGACCGCGAGCGTCATGTACGCAAAGAATGTCAGCTCGGTCCTGGAGATCGGCTTCGGCGGCGGCCGCACCGCCTGGTACCTGCACCGCTTCCTGCCCAAGGTGCAGGTGACGTCGGTCGAGCTCGACCCGACCGTGCTGGAGCTCGCCAAGAAATATTTCGGCATCAAGGAGGAGCCGAACTTCCACGTCGCCAACCGCGACGGCCGGCTGTTCGTGCAGGAATCCAAGGAGCGCTACGACATCATCCTGATCGACGCCTATCGCGGACCGTTCGTGCCGTTCCACCTGCTGACCAAGGAATTCTACCAGCTCGTCAAGGAGCATCTCGCCGAGGGCGGCGTGGTGGCGCAGAACGTCGAGCCGTCGACCATGCTGTTCGACGCCGCGGTCAAGACCATCCACAGCGTGTTCCCGCAGGTCGACTTCTACGAGGCCGGCGGCAACATCGTGATGGTCGCCTATCCCGGCGACGAGCGGAAGCCCGAGGATCTCGCCGCCATCGCGCAGGAGCGCGACAAGGAATTCGGCTTCCGCTACAAGCTCGCCGACATGCTGGCGCAGCGCAAGCGCATCGACATCGATAACGGCCAGGTGATCGACGCCAAGGCCAAGGTGCTGACCGACGACTTCGCGCCGGTCGAGGCGCTGAAGAGCATCGAGCGCCACAACAAGAAGCTGCCATGAGCGCGCCGGTGTCCCGCGCCGGCATGCTGGCGATCTATCTCTGTTCGTTCCTGGTCGGCTGCGTGCTGATGGGCTTCGAGATGCTCGGCAGCCGCTACCTCAACCCGTATTTCGGCAGCGGCATCGGCGCCTGGGCCAGCCTGATCTCGACCGTGCTGTGCGCGCTCGCGATCGGCTATTTCGCCGGCAGCGCCATCGTCGACCGGCAGCCGACGACGCGCACCATCGGCACCATGATCCTGATCGCCGCCGCCTACATGGCGCTGGTTCCGGCGACCGCCGACACCGTCATGGCCGACATCCTCGACAGCATCGGCGACGGACCGATGGCGACGCTGATGGCCTCGACCGCGCTGCTGCTGGTGCCGCTGACCCTGCTCGGCACCTTCTCGCCGATCGCCGTCAGCCTGTTGACGCGCTCGGCCGGCGAGGCCGGCCGTGTCGCCGGATTGGTCTATGGCGTCTCGACCATCGGCAACGTCGTCGGCACGCTGGTCACGACGTTCGCGCTGATTCCGACGATCGGCTCGCGCGCGATCACCTATTATTTCGCCGTGGCGCTGGCTGGCTGCGCCGGCATCCTGTTCATTCCCTTCGGCAAGAAGACGTCCTGATTTTCATCATTGAAGAGCTTTGCGGATGACTGAGTTCTGGCCTCGCCTCGCCGCCACCGCGACAGCGGCCGTATTGCTGCTGATATCGCCGACCGCCTACGCCGCGGACGCGCAGATCGAATTGTGGGACGGTCAGCGCGCAATGGCTGTCATCGCCGATCTGCTGCGGTTCACGCCGCGATCGATGGGCGAGCCGGGACATCAGAAAACGATCGACTACATCAAGGCAGCGATGGCCAAGAGCGCGGCGGACGCCGTGCTCACGCAGAGCTTCACCGCCAAGGGCGATGACGGCAAGGCGATCCCGCTGACCAACATCATCGCCCGCTTCCAGGTGCAGAACCCGCGGCGCGTCATCGTCGCCACCCATTACGACAGCATCATCAAGGCCTATCGCGATCCCAAATCGCCGGACGCACCGATGCCGGGCGCCAACAACTCCGCCTCGGCGGTGGCGCTGCTGCTCGAGACCGCACGCGTGCTGTCGCTGTCGCCGAAGCCCGACGTCGGCATCGACATGATCTTCTTCGACGGCGAGGAGGGGCCGAAATCGCTCGGCGCCGGCGATCCGACCTGGCGCCCGCTGGGCTCGCCGCATTTCGCGGCCAACCTGAAGACCTATTATCCGACGCACAAGCCGGAGAAGGCAGTCGATTTCGACATGGTCTGCGACAAGGATCTCAAGCTGCAGCCGGAGCCGTCGTCGCTGGACTCGGCGTTGCCCGAGGTCAAGAGGTTCTGGAGCATCGGCAGCCGTATCGCGCCATCGGCGTTCTCGCCGGAGCCCACGGCGTATCCGATCAGCGACGACCACACGGCGCTGCAGCAGGCCGGCATTCCGAGCTTCCTCGTCATCGACTTCGACTACGAGCCCTATTTCAACACCACGCAGGATACGATCGAGCAGTGCTCGGCGCAGAGCCTGGAGACCGTCGGCCGCACCCTGCTGCGCTACCTCTATACGCCTTGATACGCCCGAGCTGCGGCAGGCGCCGCGCTCAGGCCGCCCGCGGCCGCGCCGTCACCGCGTCCGACGCGACTGCCGATGCGCGCGCCAGCAGACCCGGCACCAGCGCCTCGGCCGCCTCCGCGCCCGAGATCACCACGGCCTCGACGCCCGCTCCGGCATTGCCGCCGCCGGCGATGACGAGATTGCGCACCGGCGCCTTGGCGCCCTTCAGCCGTCCCGACTGCGCCACGCCATAGATCGCGCCGGCGCTGGCGAGATCATAGCGTGCATAGGTCACCGGGCTGGCGTCGGTCCGATAGACGATATGCCTGGACAAGTCGGGAATGACGGTCGCGGCAGCGGCAACCATGGCATCGCCGAGCTGCTGCTTGCGGGCCTCGTAGTCCGGCGAGCGCCGCCACGCCTTCCAGTCGTCGCCGCCCTCGCCCGGAAACCAGCGCGTGGCCTGATCGTGCGGCACGAGGGTGATGATCGTCATCGTGGCATGGCCTTCGGGCGCCGCCGACGGGTCGAGCTTGGACATCACGGCAAGGCCGATTCCCATCGGCGTATCGAGATGCGTGGCGGGCGCGATGTCGGGCACGATGTCGAGGCCGAGATGCACCGAGAAGCACGACGTCGCCGGCGCGAGGGTGCGGGCACGCTCGCGAAAACCGGCGGGCAGATCGTCGGGACTCAGAAGCTCGGTGAAGGTACGGCCGAGATCGGCATTCGAGACCACCGCCTGCGCGCGAACCGTGCGGCCGTTGCCGAGCACGACGCCAACGGCGCGGCCCTCCTCGACCAGGATGCGCGTGACCCTGGATTTCAGATGCACCTCGCCCCCCCTGGCGGTGACCGCCTCGGCGAGCACGTCCGCGAGGCGGCCGGAGCCGCCGACCGGATAGAAGCCGCCCTTGAAATAGTAGCCGAAGATCGGGACCATCTGGGCGCAGCTCAGCGTCTCGCTGCCGTCGCCGAGATAGCCCGACAGCGCATTGAGATAGGCGATGAGTTCGGGATCGGAGACATGGGCGGCGACGAGCTCGTCGAACGGCCGGTTCATCCACCTGAACGCCTGCGGATGCTTGCGCGGGAAGGCCAGCATCTCCTCCAATGTGGCGGGCATGCCGGGAATGCCGCTGCGACCCTGCCCCGTCGCGTACATGCTTTCGAAAATGGCATGGATGGTGTCGAACAGCCGGGTGAGCCCGTCCGCGCTGGCGGGAAACATCTCGCAGAGCAGTCGGACATAAGCACGCCAGTCCGCTGGCACGTCGACGCGGCGGCCGGCGAGACGGTAGGAGTGGGTGACCCGCCGCCACTGGATGCGGTCGGCGACGCCGAGCCGGCGCAGCACGCTGTCGACAGGCCCGCCCGGCCAGACGCCGGAGAAATCGTGCGGCCCTGCATCGAAGCGATACAGCACCGGCTTGTTGTCGTGGTGAGCCTTGCGAAGATAAGTGTGGCAGAAGCCGCCCGGCACCACGTGGTGATCGAACACCTTCACCTTCAACCCGGACTCCGCGAGCAGGGCGGCGGCCGTCAGCCCGCCGATTCCGGCGCCGATCACCGCGACGTCGCAGTCGACGCCGGCCGCGGGGGTGAAGCCCGGTGCCGGCCAATGGCACTCCTCGCGCGCGGCCCGCATGCGCAGCAAGGCCTGGCGAATTGCGAAGCGCGGGCCGAAGATCGAGATCAGCGCGCCGCCGACGACGATCATCGTCGCGATCCAGGAGGCGACGCCGGCCCAGCGGCACAGGCCGAGGACCAGGAACAGGACGCCCCAGAGCCCGGTCATCATCATGTTGATCAGGTGGAATTGGGGCGTCGAGGCGCTGTCGGCATAGGCCGAGCGGGAATAGTCCGCGGTCCAGGGACGGCCGACGACGAGCGAAGCGAAGCTGATGAGGCCGAGCCCTGCGAAGGACAGCCACAGCGCGTTGCCGGCCGTCCAATTCGGCGCGACGTCGTTGGCGATCGCCAGCACGACGAAAAGGGCGAGGCTTCCGAGCTCCAGCAGCGCGAGCTCGCTCCGGGAGGCTCGCCAGACGTTGGCGGCGAGCGCCAGGGCCAGCGCGGACCACACCGCCCATGCCGGCTGATGCCAGGCCAGCAGGGTCCAGAACGCGACGAACGGCAACAGCGCCAGCTTGACCGTGAGGAACACTTTCATCGCAGCCTCTCCTCCGCACCGGGCGGCGCAGCTCATCTTTCCATTGTCAAGATATTCATAGGAGCGCTTGCCCGGTCTCGTCAACACCAATCTTTCCAACGTCAAGATTAGTTTCGTCAACTACGGCGGGATGAAAATGGTGGAAAAATGCTGCGTATCGTTCCGGCGCCACAGCAAGGCGCGATTCACGAACGGCGCTGCCGTCATTGCCGGCCCGACTGTGGCAACGAGATCACGGAACCACGGCAGATAAAGAAGAAAGTCTCAATTTACGCAGCATTGGAGTCACACCCCGCCGCAAAATGGCGACAATCTCCCGTCATCTGAGGCGGGGAGCCGCTGAGGATTACCGTTCGTGTACCCACCCCGCCTGCCAGTACTGGTCTTTGCAGCGATCACCTGCCTGCCTGCCGTGCAACCTCAACGCGCGCATGCGGAATGGTGGAGCCGCTCCCCGACGGATTTCGAGGAGTGTGCCGACGCCGCCGAGAAATCCGCCTCCAAGGAGGAGAAGACGGCGGCGCTGGCGCAATGCAACGCGAAATTTGCCGGGAGACGGAAGCCGGGCGGCGGCTACGTCTATTACGACTTCATGCAGGATCGCAGCTTCGACATCGCCGGCCCCAATCCCACGGCCGAAGAGCAGAAGTTCATCGACCAGCAGTATACGCAATACCTCGAGCGCCAGCGCCACGCCAACATGAGCTCGGCGATGATGTCGCGGCCGCAAACGCAGGACCTCCAGCCCTCGCTCCGGGACATGACGGCGCGGGCCGCGATCGAGCCGCCGAAGCCGGCCATGCCGGCCCCGCCGCCGCAACGGCCGAACAAGCCCCCGGCCGCGACCGCGCAGGGCGGATTGCCACCGCCGGCGTCGAACGTGGAGGCACGCGCCCGCATCAAGGCAGCGCAATGCGCCAAGGACGGCTGGCGCCGCGATTCGTTCTCGTGCAACTTTCCGGTCCTGTCGGAGAAGCTCGACGAGCTGAAGCGGATGTTCACCGGCCCGAGCCAGGCCGCAGCCGCACCGCCCGGAGCCAAGGCGCCGAAACGGGCCGAAGCCCGGAACTGAGCCGCGCGCGACACGTTCCCCTGTGCGACGAATCTGACCGCGGCTTGTAACGCCGCGTGCAAGCCCATAGGTTTGTCGGCGCGGGGCGCAGGAGCAGGTCATGGGTCTACTCGATATCCTCAACGGCATGCAGAACGGCCCGAGCGGGCCGAGTCATCCGACCACGCAGAAGAACGGCGGCATGTCGCCGATGACGATGGCGATCCTCGCTTTGCTAGCGTGGAAAGCGGTGAAGCATTTCTCGCAGAATGGACAGCAGCCGAACGCGGCGCCTGCGCCAGTCCCGCCGCCCCAGCCGACCGGGAATCAAGGCGGACCGCTCGGCGGTGCGCTTGGTGGCGGCCTCGGCAACATCATCGCCGGCGGCCTGGGCGGCCTGCTTGCGGGCGGCGCGGCCGGCAGCGTGTTGTCGGGCGGGCTCGGCGATCTCCTGCGCCAGTTCCAGGACAAAGGCCATGGCGACACCGCGAACTCCTGGGTCTCCCCCGGCGAGAACAAGCCGATCTCGCCCGGCGATCTCGCCAATGCGCTCGGCGCCGATCAGATCGATCAGCTCACCGCGCAGAGCGGGCTGTCGCGCGACGAGCTGTTGAACGGGCTGAGCCAGTACCTGCCGAAAGTGATCGATCAGCTCACGCCGGACGGTCGGCTGCCGACCGAGCATGAGTTGGCGGGCCGGATCTGACGCTCCGCGATCGTTGACGGGAAGGACGAGACTCATGCTGCACATTCTGATCGTCGGGCTGGTCGCCGGCTTCCTGGCGCGGCTTCTATCGCCGGGTCCCAACAATCCCTCCGGCTTCATCCTGACCATCGTGCTCGGAATCGTCGGCGCGTTCATCGCCACCGCCATCGGGCAGGCCATCGGCCATTACAGCCCCGACCAGGGCGCGGGCTACGTGACCGCAACCCTCGGCGCGATCGTGGTGCTGTTCATCTGGAACAGGCTGGTCGCGAGCGGCACGATCCGCGATTTCAATCGGTAACGGCCTCGCGCCACTCATCGCGAGCGACCACAGCGGCCGCTCGCCATGACGATTTCACCCCAACAGATGCATCCCCGCATCCATGCGCACGACCTCGCCGGTCATGTGGCCTGACGCCGGGCTCGCCAGGAACGCCACGAGCTGCGCGATGTCCTCAGCGGATGAAGCCGCGCGCAACGGCACCCGCGCGACCACCGCATCGCGCACCTGCTTGGCACCGGCCTCGCCGCGGCCCTTGGTGAACCAGGGCGTATCGATGTAGCCGGGGCAGACGGTGTTGACGCGGATCGCAGGCGCCAGGGCGCGCGCCAGCGATAGCGTCATCGTGTTCAGCGCGCCCTTGCTGGCGGCGTAGGCGACCGACGAGCCGATGCCGCTGATGCCGGCTACCGACGAGACGTTGACGACCGCGGACGCACGCGCCGTCGCCTTGGCCGCCGCTTCCAGCAGCGGCCGCGCGGCGCGCACCATCTGGAAGGGGCCGATGGTGTTGACTGCGAAGATGCGCTGGAAATCCTCCGCCGAAAGGCCATCGAGCTGATCGTGCGGCACGTGCTTGGTGGTGCCGGCATTGTTGACGAGGGCATCCAGCCGGCCCCAAGCCGCAGCGGCGGCGACGATCTTGCGGCAATCCTCATCGCGCGACACGTCGCCTTGAATGACGACGACCTCGACTCCTTCCTTGCGGCAGAGATCAGCGGTCTGCTCGGCTTCACTCTTGCTGTTCGAATAGTTCACGACGATGCGCATGCCGGCCTTCGCCAGCAGCAACGCGGTCGCGGCTCCGAGGCCGGACGCCGACCCCGTCACGACCGCGCACAGACCTTCAGCCATTCCGCACCTCCCTGTTTGCCTTGCTTCTTCTTAGCCAACATCGCTGCATCTGCAAAATCGGCACAATCTCCGCAGCGCGGAAATCGCTCGCCTCCATGCGGCGAGCGGACGGGGCCCTGCAGCGGGCTACGCTTGTCAGGGCCGTCGCTTGCGCTCATCATGCCGGCAAAACATCGCCGGCGCGCGCAGGACATGGCGCGCCGAGACCGACGACAACGAGGGCGAGGAGCGCTGTGGCGGAAGCTGAGAACATCGTCGTTGCGACCGCGGAAAGGATCTTCGCCGATCTCGCCGACCCGCAGACGATCAACCACGACAAGGACGGCCGCTGGACGGCACCGCTGTGGCGGGCGCTGAGCGAGGCCGGCCTGACGCTCGCCTGGGTGGGCGAGGAGTTCGGCGGCGCCGGCACTGACCTCGCCGATGGCTTTGAGATCATCAATGCCGCCGGCCGTTTTGCGATTGCGGTGCCGCTGGCCGAGACGCTGCTCGCGGGCTGGCTGCTGCAACAAGGCGGCATTGCCTCCCCCGACGGCGCCATGACGATCGCGCCGGCTCATCCGAGAGACCGGATCACGCTCGACACTGACGGCACCTTGTCCGGCCGTGCCCGCGGCGTGCCGTTCGCAAGGACGGCGCAGCACGTTGCCGTGCTCGCCGAGGGCGGAGACGGCGTGTCGATCGCGCTGGTCGAGACCGCGCGGCTGCGCATCGACGCGGGCCTCAACCTCGCCAACGATCCCAGCGACACGGTGACGTTCGACAAGATCATGCCGCTGGCATGCCGGCCGGCACCGGCCGGCTTCGACGCCACCACCTTGATGCTGATGGGCGGCGTCGCCCGCGGACTGCAGATCGCCGGCGCGCTGGATCGGCTGCTCGCGATCAGCGTCAACTATGCGGGTGAGCGCGTCGCCTTCGAGAAGCCGATCGGCAAATTCCAGGCGGTGCAGCACAACCTGGCACGGCTGGCCGGTGAGAGCGCCGCCGCGAGCGCGGCCGCGACATCCGCCGCGGATGCGATCGCGCGGGCCGCCGCATTCGACGAGGCGGTGTTTCTCGAAGCCGCCGCGGCCAAGATCCGCTGCGCCGAGGCCGCCGAGAAGGGCGCGGCGATCGCGCATCAGGTCCACGGAGCCATCGGCTTCACCACCGAGCACATCCTGCACCGCTTCTCGCTGCGCGCGCTGGCCTGGCGCGACGATTTCGGCTCCGAGAGTCATTGGGCCGTCGAGCTCGGCAAGCGCGTCGCTGCGCGCGGCGCCGATGAGCTGTGGCCGCTGGTCGCCTCGCGCTGACCACGAAGAGGATTGTTGCATGAGCGCACTTCGTTTCGATCCGATCCGGCTGCCGAGGGAATGCGAGGAGCTGCGCAAGGAGGTGCGCGCCTTCCTCGCTGATGAGATCGCGGCCGGCACCTTCAACCCGTACCAGCCCAAGCGCGAGGACGCCGACGCGCGCGAGTTTGCAGCCCGCGTCGGCGCGCGCGGCTGGATCGGCATGACCTGGCCGAAGCAATATGGCGGCCACGAGCGCTCGTTCCTGGAGCGCTACGTCGTGACCGAGGAAATGCGCGTCGCCAACGCGCCGGTCAGGCGCTTCTTCGTCGCCGACCGGCAGAGCGGGCCGATCCTGCTGCGCTACGCGCCCGAGCATATCAAGATGGACATCCTGCCGCGCATCTGCCGCGGCGAGCTGTGCTTCGCGATCGGCATGAGCGAGCCGAACTCGGGCTCCGACCTGTTCGCCGCCAAGACACGCGCGACGAAGACCGAGGGCGGCTGGCTGATCAACGGCTCGAAGATCTGGACCACGTCGGCGCACATGGCCGACTACATGATCGCGATCTTCCGCACCTCGCCGTCGACCAAGGAGAACAGGCGTCATGGCTTGACGCAGTTCCTGGTGAACATGAAAACGCCCGGCATCAAAGTGAACCCGATTGGGCAGATCACCGGGCAGAAGGAGTTCAACGAGGTCGTCTTCACCGACGCCTTCGTGCCAGACGATCATCAGCTCGGCGAGATCGACGGCGCCTGGAAGCAAGCGACCTCCGAGCTCGCCTATGAGCGCTCGGGACCGGAGCGCTTCCTCGAAACCTATTACGTGCTGACCGAGCTGGTGCGCGCGGTCGGTCCCAACCCCGACACGCGCAGCGCGGAGGGCATCGGCCGGCTGGTGGCTCAGCTGCACACGATGCGGCGGATGTCGGTGTCGGTCGCCGGCATGCTGCAGGCCGGCAAGGAGCCGGTGGTCGAGGCCTCGATCGTCAAGGACGTCGGCACGATCTGGGAGCAGCAGCTGCCGCACCGCGTCCGCGACCTCGCCGCGTTCGTCGAGGAGAACGCAGGAAATCGCGAAACCTTGGAGAACCAGCTGACCTTTGCGATGCAGACCGCGCCGAAGCTGACGATCCAGGGCGGCACCACCGAGGTGCTGCGCGGCATCATCGCGCGCGGGCTGGGATTAAGGTGAGGGTCGACGACACGCCGCGATCGTCGCAGCCGCGCCCACGGGCAAGTAGCTCCGTCATCGCGAGCGCAGCGAAGCGATCCAGGACCGCACCAACAGTCTGGATTGCTTCGCTACGCTCGCAATGACGCTGGAGAAGCAGAATCGGAGACCCACCATGACCCACTTCCCTGACATCGGCGTCGAGATCCACGGCCATGTCGGCCTGATCGAGATTCGCCGGCCGCCGCTCAATTTCTTCGACATTGCGCTGATCAACCAGATCGCCGACGCGCTCGAAGGCTTCGACCGCGACATCGAGATCCGCGCCTCGGTGCTGGCGGCGCAGGGCAAGGCGTTCTGCGCCGGCGCCAATTTCACCGATCCGGCGCGCCAGGCGCAGGAAGCGGCCGGCGCCAAAGGCGATCCGACCGACAGCCTCGGGGCGATCAACCATCTCTACATGCAGGCGGTGCGGATCTTCCGCTGCAAGAAACCGGTGGTCGCCGCCGTGCACGGCGCCGCAATCGGCGGCGGGCTCGGCCTCGCCGTCTCGGCCGACTTCCGCGTCACCTGTCCGGAAGCGCGCTTCTCCGCCAATTTCACCAAGCTCGGCTTCCATCCCGGCTTCGGGCTGACGGTGACGCTGCCGGAACTGGTCGGCAAGAACAACGCCGAGCTGATGTTCTACACCAGCCGCCGCGTCACCGGCGAGGAAGCGCTGAGGATGGGCCTCGCCAATGAATGCGTGCCGCAGGACCAGGTGCGGACGGCTGCGATGAAGCTCGCCGCGGAAATCGCCGAATGCTCGCCGCTCGGCCTGCTGTCGACCCGCGCCACGATGCGCGCCAATCTCGCCGACCGTGTGATGGCAGCAACCGAGCACGAGCTCGCCGAACAGACCCGGCTGCGCGCGACCGAGGATTTCAAGGAAGGCGTCAAGGCAACGGAGGAGCGGCGCTTCGCGAACTTCAGGGGGCGGTGACGAACCGCGAGCTTCGATCGACGTCATGGCCGGGCTCGTCCCGGCCATGACGTCTTGATACGAGGAAAGACGAACGTGGATGCCCGGTCAAGCTCGGGCATGCCGATCGACTATTTGGCGACCGCCCCCTGCAACGCGAAGGCAACGCCGCCAGTTGTGAAGCGACCGCCTGAAACCGCATAGCCACGGGCGCGCGCAGCGTCGGCCACACGTGCAGCATCGGCGACGCGGAACGTCAGGCCGCTCATGAGTTCGCGCTCGCCGGGTTCGACACGGATACGGGCGTTCGGCAAGTACAACTGCTCAACACCATCGCTGCCGGCCGCCGGCACCACATCGAGAATGCGCCCCCAATGTGCGGCAAGTGAAGCCGGCGCGGGGCTCTGCAGCACCACCTCGGTCAGCGCCGACGTCACGTCGCCGCGGATCGCTCGCGTCCAATCCGGCCCGGCGGGCGGATACGGGCCGAGCACATCGTCGCTGCCCTCGGTGTGATTGAGCTCGATGAAGGCGGCGCGGCAGTCGCGGGGATGCAGTTGCACCCCGTGATAGGGCGGATGATCGATGACGTTGGCGGTCCGCACACCCATCTCGTTGGCACGGGCGGCACGGCCATCGGGATCATCGCAGGCGAAGATCGCCATGTAGCCGCCGCGGCCGCCGGTCTTGTCCAGGAAGCGTCCCGCCGCGGTGTCCTCGCGGGTCGGCGCGATCACCTCGAGCAGGATCGGCCCGACCGGCAGCAGCGCATTCTCCAGCCCGTATTTGCCGACATGCGGATCGCGGTAGCAGACCTCCAGCCCCATGATCGCGGCGATGTCCGAGACCACCGGCTCGAGCCGGGGCGCGACCAGGCAGATCTGACGGAGGTGGAGGTAAGCCATCGCAGCCCTCTTTGCGGAATCCCCTGTTCACACGAGCCCGCGGCGTCATTGCGAGCGACGCGAAGCAATCCAGAGCTCAGGCCATAACCCTGGATTGCTGCGCTCGCAATGACGGAGAACGCGGAGCTATCGGCCCTGAAACACCGGCGCGCGCTTCTCGACGAACGCCCTGGCCGCCTCTCTGTGATCCTCGGTGTCGCTGCAGCGCGAGTGATGCATCGCCTCGGCGTCGAAGCAGGCCTCCAGAGCCATCGTCTCGGCATTGTTGATGTTGCGCTTGATGTAGCCGAGCGTCACGCTCGGCCCCTGCGCCAGCGACATCGCCAGCGCGCGCGTGGCCGCTTCGACCTCGGCGTCGGGCACGACCTTGGTGACCAGGCCCAGGGTGAGCGCCTCCTGCGCCGTCAGGACTGGCGAGGTCAGATACAGCTCCCGCGCCTTGGCGCTGCCGAGCAGTTGCGTGAGGAAATAGGTGCCGCCGAAATCGCCCGACAGCCCGACCTTGGCGAAGGCCGTCGTGATCTTGGCCGACTCGCCGGCCACCCGCAGATCGCAGGCCAGCGCGATCGACAGGCCGGCGCCGGCGGCCGCGCCGTCGATCTGCGCCACCACCGGCTTCTGCATCTGGTGCAGCAGCCGCGACACCTCCATGCGCTCGCGCAAGGTCGTCACCTTGGTCTCGAACGAGGGCGCGGTCTTGGCTTCGGCCATCGCCTTGACGTCGCCGCCGACGCAGAACGTGCCGCCGGCGCCCTTGAGCAGCACCGCGCGCACATCCGGATCATTGGCCGCACGATGCGCCGCCTCGACCAGGCCCTTGGTCAAGTCGCTGTTGAGCGCGTTGCGCCGCTCCGGCCGGTTCATCGTGATCGTGAGCAGGCCGGACTCGAGGTGCTGCAGAACTGTGGTGTTGGTGGTCATGGCCGGCGCTCCTTGTTGTTTCCCGGTGTTATGTCTCCGTCATTCCAGGGCGACGCGTCAGCGTCGAACCCGGAATCCCGAGCTGATGGACTCACATCGAGGTTCCGGGTTCAACGCTGCGCGTTGCCCCGGAACGACGGATGTCGCGGCAGCGTTTGCGCCTTGCGCAGGCGCGCCCCGGAATGCCGTCGCCCCGGCCGTCACTTCTTCACCAGCGGGCAGCGCGACGCTTCCAGCGGCTGGAACGCCTCGTTGCCAGACACGGTCGCGAGCAGCTTGTAGTCGTCGGACCTGCTCTTCGATTCCGATGGCTTCTTGACCTCGAACAGATACATGTCGTGCACCATGCGGCCATCCTCGCGAATGCGGCCGCCCTTGGCGAACATGTCGTTGATCGGGGTCGCCCGCATCAGCTTCATGACGGCGTCCGCATCCGTGGTGCCCGCGGCCTTCACGGCTTTCAGATAGTGCGTGACGGAGGAATAGACGCCGGCCTGGGCCGAGGTCGGCACGCGCTTGGTGCGCTCCATGAAGCGCTTGGTGAAGGCGCGGGTGTCGTCGTTGAGATCCCAGTAGAACGCTTCCGCGACCAGCAGCCCCTGCGCCGTCTCGAGCCCGACGCTGTCGATGTCGGAGACGAAGGCGAGCAGCGGCGACAGCTTCTGGCCGCCCTTGGCGAGGCCGAATTCGGCGGCCTGCTTGATCGCGTTGATGGTGTCGCCGCCGGCATTGGCGAGCCCGATCACCTTGGCCTTGGAGGCCTGCGCCTGCAGCAGAAAGGAGGAGAAGTCCGAGGTGTTGAGCGGATGACGCACGCTGCCGAGCACCTTGCCGCCCGACTTCACCACCACGGCGGTGGTGTCCTTTTCCAGATCCTGGCCGAACGCGTAGTCCGCGGTCAGGAAGAACCAGGTGTCGAGGCCAGACTTCACCGCCGCCAGGCCCGTGACGTTGGCCTGCGCAAAAGTGTCGAACACGTAGTGCACGGTGTACGGGCCGCAGGCCTCGTTGGAGAGCCTGACAGAGCCGGGGCCATTGAAGATGATGATCTTGTTGCGCGCCTTGGCGATCTCGCCGGCGGCCAGCGCGGTGGCGGAGGCTGCGACATCCCAGATCATCTCGACGCCCTGGTTGTCGAGCATGTCGCGCGCGATGTTGGCGGCGAGATCAGCCTTGTTGAGATGGTCGGCCGCGATCACCTCGATCTTGCGGCCCAGCACCTCGCCGCCGAAATCCTCCACCGCCATCTTCGCCGCGGTCTCGCTGCCGGGACCGGTGATGTCGGCGTAGAGGCTCGACATGTCGAGAATGCCGCCGATCTTCAGCGGCGGCTTGCTCTGCGCATGCGCCAAGCCTGCGGACAACGTCAGCGCCGACGCCAGCATGAACAACGACGCCGCCGCGCCGCGGATGGTTCTGCTCATCGATATCCTCCCTGCCGGGCGCGTCGCTACATGGCGACGGCCTCTTTGATAGTTCGCATCATGGCCCACGCTTTCGCATGCGGCAAGCGCTCAGCACGCTCAGCAAAAGCGTCGCCGGTCGCCGCTTTCCGCTCAGTGGAATGGAAATTTCGTGCGATGATGCAGCATGACGAGAGAGCGCAGGATGCGGAGCAGACGGAGGCTGATCGCGCTCGGCGCGAGCGTCGCGACCATCGCGATGATGTCGGCGAGTCACGCCACACCGTGCATGTTCGCGGAGCTCGGCGAAGGCCACGTCAGCGAGATCATCGATGCACGCAGCTTCCGTCTCGACGACGGTCGCGAGGTCAGGCTCGCCGGCATCGAGGTGCCGCCGGAGGAGCAGCGCGTGACGTCGATGGATGCGTTGGGCGTGCTGCTGCGCGGCCGCGACGTCGTGCTGCGCGGAGAGGACGACACCCCTGACCGCTATGGCCGGCAGCGGGCCTTCGCGTTCGTGGCCGGCGCGGACCAGCCAGTGCAGAGCGAGCTGCTCCGGCAGGGCGCCGTGCTGCGCGGGGTCGACCTGCCCGACCGGGATTGCGCCCTCAGCCTGGGCGCGGCGGAAGCCGAGGCACGCAGCGCCGGGCGCGGCCTCTGGAAGATTGGGACCGTCATAAAAAACACGGAAAGTCCAGACGATATTTTGTCTCGCGTAGGGCTATTTACGGTTGTCGAAGGGAAGGTGTTGTCCGTACGACAGACGGGGACAACAACTTATCTGAACTTCGCTCGTAGCTGGACACGGGGCTTCGCGGTGATTATTCCAAAGCGTATGATGGCGGTATTGGAAGGTGCCGGTATCGACGTCAAATCACTTGCGAATCGGCAGGTTCGCGTGCGCGGTTGGGTTGAGGCGCATGCGGGTCCGAGACTGGAACTGACACAGACTGCCCAGATCGAGATTTTGAGCGGGAATTGACCGCTGAGGTACGTGAGTAGCGACGTGAACCTGTCTGTTCGAAAGCGCATGACGGTGATGAACTGCGGTTCGCGGATCGCACCGGCGCTGCTGTGCCTGGGACTGGCGTTGGCCGGTTGCAGCGACATGGGCAAGTTGCAGCAGGCGACGGCGCCGATGCCGACGCCGCGGCCGAAGCCGGCGATGGTGCAGACGACGCCGGCGAGTGATCGCGAGCACGAGCGCATTCTCGCAACCTATGGCGGCGCCTATGAGGAT
The DNA here is from genome assembly GCF_051168395.1 of Bradyrhizobium sp. HKCCYLRH1030. Classification (NCBI taxonomy): domain Bacteria; kingdom Pseudomonadati; phylum Pseudomonadota; class Alphaproteobacteria; order Hyphomicrobiales; family Nitrobacteraceae; genus Bradyrhizobium; species Bradyrhizobium sp. HKCCYLRH1030. Next base: position 174,844 of record NZ_JBNPUY010000002.1, read on the forward strand.
CCCCAGCTCGAGGGCCTGATCGGCAAGATCGTCGACCGGCTCGTGGCCGTGTCCGATCGCCCCGACCAGGGCTACAAGGTCACGATCCTGAATTCCGGTGCGGTCAACGCCTTCGCGCTGCCGACCGGCCAGCTCTACGTGACACGCGGCTTGATTGCGCTCGCCAACGACACCTCCGAATTGTCGTCGGTGCTGAGCCACGAGATGGCGCACGTGCTGGCGCGCCATGCCGCGATCCGCGAGGACCAGGCGCGGCAGGCCGCCGTGGTGACCCGCGTCGTCTCAGACATGGGCAACGATCCGGACCTGACGGCGCTGGCGCTCGCCAAGACCAAGCTGACGATGGCGAGCTTCTCGCGCACTCAGGAGTTCGAGGCCGACGGCATTGGCGTCGGCATCTCCGCCAAGGCGAAGTTCGATCCCTACGGCGCGGCGCGCTTCCTGAGCTCGATGGAGCGCAATGCCGAGTTGAAGGCCGGTAAAGTCGCAATCGACCCGCGCGCGCAGGACTTCCTGTCGTCGCATCCGGCGACGCCGGAGCGGGTGCAGAACGCCGCCGCCATCGCCAAGCAATACGTCTCCCCCGAGGCCAGGGAGCATGACCGCGAGACCTACTTGGCTGCAGTCGACAACATCGTCTACGGCGAGGACCCGAGCGAGGGCTTCGTGCGCGGCCGGCGCTTCCTGCATCCGAAGCTCGGCTTCACCTTCCAGGCGCCGGAGAACTTCACGCTCGACAACACCGCGCAGGCGGTGATCGGCGTGCGCGAAGGCGGCGCGCAGGCGATGCGCTTCGACGTGGTGCGCGTGCCGGCCCAGCAGACGCTCGGCGACTATCTGAATTCCGGCTGGATGGAGAACGTCGACAAGTCGGCGACCGAGGAGCTGACGATCAACGGCTTCCCGGCGGCCTCGACCACGGCGAGCGGCGATCCCTGGCAGTTCAAGGTCTACGCGTTGCGCGTCGGCAGCGACGTCTACCGCTTCATCTTCGCCTCGCGGCAGAAATCCACCGAGAGCGAGCGCAATGCGCGGGAGACGGTGAACTCGTTCCGCCGGCTCAGCCTGGAGGAGATCCAGTCGGCGCGGCCGCTGCGCATCAAGGTGATCACCGTGCAGCCGGGCGACACCGTCGAATCGCTTGCGCACCGCATGACCGGCGTCGACCGCCCGGTCGAGCGTTTCCGCGTTCTCAACGGCCTCGACGCCCGCGCCCAGGTCAAGGTCCGCGACCGCGTCAAGATCGTGGTGGAGTGACGGGGCTGCGGCGGCTCAGCTCGGCCAGCTTTCCGGAGGACGTCGTTCCAGCTGGGAAGTAGGAAAAACCGGCTCACGGCGCCGAATGTAGCCTATCATCTTTACGAGACGAGCAAGCGCGCCGACATCGCAGCCGGAGCCGTGGCCGACCACGAATTCGTCGAGGCGATGTAGAACATCCTGCTCTTCCGCACTGCCTATGGCCACCGGCTGGAGATCGTCCGGGTCCTGCTGTCCGTCGTGGACGAACAGCTCCCGGTGGTGCAGCCCCTCAGCATCGGGCATCCTCGATCGCTGCAGCCAGAGCGCGATCGGCTGACCGTCCACGGTCTCGAAACGGGCATCGTATGAACCGCCGTCGCGATACACGTCGACGAATACGAGCTCAGCAAGAGGGCTGGATGCCAGTCCAAGCACCGGATTTGACATGGCGTCCCCCTATGTCGAGGCAAAGCATGGGACGCCCGCTGCGCAGACACCCCCGCAGCTGACGATCCAAGAACAGTAGCGGGACGTCGTCAAGGCGACACGCCCAAACAAAAAAGCCCGACCTTGCGGCCGGGCTTTCGTAAGCAACTAATTCGAAAACGCAAACGGTCGATCAGGCGGCCTCGTCGGCCACGGCGGTGTCGTCGCCATCGATGTCGTCACCCTCGCCTTCCGCATCACCTTCGGCGACCGCATCGGCTTCGGTCTTGGCACCGCGGCGCGGGCTCTTGGCGAGCTGCGTCTCGATCTCCTTGACGGCCTCGGTCTCGGTCGAGTGCTGCACGACGGCGATCTCGCGCGACAGACGGTCGAGCGCCGCTTCGTAGAGCTGGCGTTCGCTGTAGGACTGCTCGGGCTGCGACTCCGAACGGTAGAGATCGCGCACGACCTCCGCGATCGCGACGATGTCGCCCGAATTGATCTTCGCTTCGTATTCCTGGGCGCGACGCGACCACATGGTGCGCTTGACGCGGGCACGGCCCTTCAGGGTCTCCAGCGCCTTCTTCACCAGCGCCGGGTCGGACAGCTTGCGCATGCCGACATTGGCGACCTTGGCGGTCGGCACCCGCAGCGTCATCTTGTCCTTGATGAAGTTGATGACGAACAGCTCGAGCTTGGCGCCCGCGATCTCCTGCTCCTCGATGGCCAGGATCTGGCCGACGCCGTGAGCCGGATAGACGACGAATTCGTTGGTCTTGAAGCCCTGGCGCTGGGTCGGCAGCTTCTTTTCCTCGACGCGCGGCGCGGCCGCGGCGGGAACAGCCGGCTTGGCGGCGACGGCGGGCTTGGCAACAGGGGCAGCGGCCGCGGGAACGGCGGTCTTGGTGGCAGCCTTGGGCGCAGCGGCGGCCTTGGCAGGCGCAGCCTTGGCAACAGAGTCCTTTGCAAGAGTGGTCTTCGCGGCGGATGCTTTCGCGGCAGTCTTGGCAGTCTTTTCAGGCATTGCGCTTCTTTTGTTCTTGGTGGACTTGGCAGCCGAGGCCTTCGCGGCAGCCCGAATCTCCTTTACAGGAGCCCGGGCACGGCCCTTGGAAACGCTGCGGCTGGCCGCGGCGGCTTTTTTTGTACTCTTGGAAGCACTCTTTTTACGCGTTTTCTGTGACACAGCCTGCGCGCGGAACTGCCACGCCCCTGTTTGATGTTGCGGGAACCTAAAAGGGCGGCCAAAAAAGGTTACGCATGGCCGGGTTCGGCTCTGAGAATGTGCTATATATAGCACATTTGCCGCAAAAATCAATGATTTAGAGGCCGCAGGGGCGGTATTGTGACGGATCCACGAAGTTAGGGTTAAGTGCAACGTGCCGGAATAGAACAACTCATGCAGCGGTTCCCGCTCACCGCATGAGGTGTTCTAGGCCATTGTTTCCGCGCAACGATTTCGATCGGCGCGATGGCGCCCCGCAGGACGGGGCGCGCTGGTGCCGCGCAGGTAGCGAGACGACCGTCAGTCTCCGGCGCCGGGCTTCGACGAAAAATATTTCTGGAACTTTCCATCCTCGCCGTCGTGCTCCTTGGCGTCGGCCGGCGGGTCCTTCTTCTGGGTGATGTTGGGCCAGGACTTGGCATATTCGGCGTTCACGCCCAGCCACTTCTCCAGCCCCGGCTCGGTATCCGGCTTGATCGCGTCGGCCGGGCATTCCGGCTCGCACACGCCGCAATCGATGCATTCGTCCGGATGAATGACCAGCATGTTGTCGCCCTCGTAGAAGCAGTCTACCGGGCAGACCTCGACGCAATCGGTGTATTTGCACTTGATACAGTTTTCGGTGACGACGTAAGTCATCCAAGGCTCCGGAACGGATCGACAATTCGGCTGGCTTGGACTAGCGCAGGACGTGGTGTGCCGCAAGTGAAGCGGGGCGAAGAACTGAACCGGACATTGCTCTGGCGCAATCGATCAGGATCGTCCGCCATCCAGATCATCGTACAGTCCGCGCACCGAGGCGGCATCGCCGCGACGCTCGGCAAAGCCGGTCACCTTGAGCACGCGCACGCTGCGATCGAGCGCGATGGTCAGCACATCACCGGTCTTCACCCCATGGCCCGGCGAGGTCTCGCGCACACCATTAACCCGGACATGCCCCGACGACACCAGCGCCGCGGCGCTGGTGCGCGCCTTCACCAGCCGCGCATGCCACAGCCATTTGTCGAGGCGCTGGCGCTCTGACGGGGTGTCGGACGTCGGCGTTGTCCTTCCAACCAATCTTGCCAACCGATCTTGCCGCTCAGTCCTTGCGGTTGTTCCCCGCGAGTTGCTCCTTGAGCGCGGCGAGCTTGGCGAACGGCGAATTGGGATCGACCGGACGGTCGCGATCCCGGCCGCCGCCGCTGCTCGATGCGTAGGGCCGCAGCGCCGGGCCGCTGTCGCGCTTGTCGCGGCCGCCCTTGCCGAAGTCGCGGCCGCCGCGCCCCTCGCGGTCACCGCCGAACTTGCCACCCTTGTTGCGATCCCGGTTCTGGTCGCGCCCCTTGGCATCATGATCGCGGCGCGGCCCGCGATCCTCGCGCGCCGGCGCCGATGCGCCCTCGGCTGGTGGAGCCGCACCAGCCTCCGGCGGGCCCTTGCGGAAGTCCTTGCCGAACTCCTTCATCCGGTCGCGCCGGCCATGGCCGCGGTGATGGCGCTCGCGCGCCTCGCCGCCCTCGGCCGGAGCGGTCCCGGCCGGTGCCTGGCCGCCGCCGGCGGCCTGCCCGCGCTCATGCTGCGGACGGTTGGGCCGGCCGCGATGATGATGGTCGTGGCGCGGCCGGCGCTCCTCCGAACGCCCGCCCGGCCGCCAGACCTCGACCAGGACGGGCTCGGCAGCAGGCGCGGCCTCGGCGGGAGAAGCCTCGGTAGCGTTCGATCCAGCAGCAGTTTCCGCCGCGGCGGCTTCAGCCGAAGCGTCGCCGATGCTCGTTGCCTCGTTCGCGACGGCCTCAGCGGCTTCGGGCTGCGGCGCATCCGCAGCGACGGCGGTTTCCGCCTCGGCGACGACGCTTTCGGTAGCCGTCTCGGCCACGGACGCCTCGTCCGCCACATCCGGCGTGACGAAATCGACGGTCGGCAGCGATGCCAAGGCCGACACCGACGCGGCTTCCGCCTGCTCCTCACCGACCACCGCGGGCACGGCGACGGCCTGCTCGGTCACCGGAGCGACGGCGGCCTCCGCGACGGTGGGAACCTGCTCGTCGGCCGGCTCGCCGGCGACAACTGCGAGGTCCTCGGCCGGCACGGCCTGCGCATCTGCCGGCTCAGCCGGAGCGGCTTCCGCAGCGGCAGCCTCTGCGACGGCAGCAGCCTCGACGGGCTTCTCAATCGGCTTGGGCGGCAGCGGCGGGCGCTTCTCCATGCGATAGCCGAGCGCGCGCAGGATCGAGGCGAAGTCCTCGCCGGCCGAGCCGGTGAGCGAGGTCATCGCCTGCGTCACCACGAAGCCGCGGCCGTCGAAGGCGCCGGCCGGCTTTTCGCCCGGTGCATTGTCGCGCCAGGCCAGGGCGGGACGAATCAGGTCGGCCAGCCGCTCCAGGATGTCGACGCGCACGGCGCGCTCGCCCGCCTGCTTGTAGCCGAGCACGCGATAGGCATCGCGCGGCAGCGCCTTGTCGACCGGGAACGAGGTCCGGCCCGAGCTCGCCAGATGCTGCGCGCCGGTCAGCGCGGACATGTCGACATTGCCCTGCTTCTCGGCCCACAGCAGCGCAGCGAGCGCGCGCGCGGCGGGCTTGAGCAGCGCCGGGACGTAGATGTGGTAGGCACCGAAGCGCACGCCGTACTTGCGCAAGGTGGCGCGCGACGGCTGGTCCAGATCCTTCATCTCGGCGGCGATCTTGGCGCGCTCGATGACGCCGAGCGCCTCCACCAGCTGGAACGCGATGCCGCGGCCGATGCCGGTGATGTCCTCGGCCTTGGACAACTCGAACAGCGGGCCGAGCAGCTTCTCGATATGCGTCTTCAGCCACAGATCGAGTCGCGCCTGGACCTTGTCGCGCGCAGCACCGGTCAGCCGCTCGTCGGCGATGATGCGCAGGCGCGGATGCAGCGCGTCGTCGGCCGCGACCAGCTTGGCGACCGCGTCGCCGGTCCAGCGCACCGTGCCGTCGGCGGTGAGCACGATGTGCTCGTCAGGCGCGCTGGACAGCTTCTCGGCGCGCGCCTCGATCTCGCCGGCCAGCGCCTTCTGGGCAGCAGCCTGCAAGGCCTTGGCCTCCGAGCCGGCTTCGGCGGCGTCGGGCGCGAAGGTGAATCCATCCAGGCGGCCGATCGCGTGCCCTTCAACGATCACTTCGCCAGTCTTGCCGATTTCCGTATTCAAAACACTGTTCTCCCGCAGGCGCCGCATCAATACACTGGTACGACGATCAACGAAACGCTCCGTGAGCCGTTCATGAAGGGCGTCTGACAATTTATTTTCGAGTTCGCGGGTAATCCCCTGCCAATAATCAGGGTCGCGCAGCCAGTCGGGCCGGTTGGCCACGAAGGTCCAGGTACGGATCTGTGCAATCCGCCCCGACAGCGTATCGATGTCGCCATCGACGCGGTCGGCCTGATCGACCTGGGCCGCGTACCAGGCGTCCGGAATACGCCCCTTCTGCATCAGGAAGCCGAACACGGTGGTCACCAGCTCCGCATGGGCGGCCGGCGACAGCCTGCGATAGTCGGGAATCTGGCAGGTTTCCCACAGACGCTCGACCGCGGCCGCGCCGTGAGCGATGTCGCGCACCTCGGCATCGCGCGCGGCGTGATCGAGCACGCGCAGGTCCTCCGCAATCGGCGCGCGCGTCAGCGCCTCATGCGCCGGCGCGACCGCCAGCGAGACCTGAAGCGCGCTCAAGGACGCGAAATCAAGCCGGGAGTTGCGCCATTGCAGCACCTTCACGGTATCGAAGGCATGGTTCTGGAGCGCATTGACCAGCTCGGGCTCGAATGGCGCACAACGTCCGGTGGTGCCGAACGTGCCATTGCGCGTCGCGCGTCCGGCACGGCCGGCGATCTGGGCAAATTCCGACGGCGTGAGCCGGCGGAACTGATAGCCGTCATATTTGCGGTCGGACGCGAAGGCGACGTGATCGACGTCGAGATTGAGCCCCATGCCGACCGCATCGGTGGCGACGAGATAGTCGACGTCACCGTTCTGGAACATCGCCACCTGCGCGTTGCGGGTTCGCGGCGACAGCGATCCCAGCACGACAGCGGCGCCGCCATGCTGGCGGCGGATCAGCTCGGCGATGGCGTAGACCTCGTCGGCCGAGAACGCCACGATAGCGGTCCGGCGCGGCTGTCGCGTGATCTTGCGATCACCGGCGAATTCGAGTTGCGACAATCGTGGCCGCGTCACCATCGACGCGCCCGGCAGCAGACGCTCGATGATGGGGCGCATCGTCGCAGCACCCAGCAGCAGCGTCTCGTCGCGACCGCGGCGATTGAGGATGCGGTCGGTGAAGACGTGGCCGCGCTCCAGATCGGACGCGATCTGGATCTCGTCGACGGCCAGGAACGACACGTCGAGATCCCTGGGCATCGCTTCGACGGTCGACACCCAGTAGCGCGGATTTTTCGGCTTGATCTTCTCCTCGCCGGTGATCAGCGCGACGGCCTCGCTGCCGACGCGATCGGCGATCTTGTTGTAGACCTCACGCGCGAGCAGCCGCAGCGGCAGTCCGATGATGCCGGAGGAATGCGCGAGCATGCGCTCGATCGCCAGATGCGTCTTGCCGGTGTTGGTGGGGCCGAGCACGGCGGTGACGCCGCTTCCGGGAGCGCGGTCGGACGTGCGCTCGAAAGGCGAGGCAGCCGAAGAGGACGGAAAAGCCATTCGTTAAATGTGGGTCTCGAAGCCGGCGTTGGAAGCGCGCCGTTCACGCGCGACGGATGCGGAATAATCGTGTGTCTGGAGAGGCTGCGATGCTGACCCCTGTCTCACATTGTGACGCATATAGTGACGCAGCTTAAGCTTCGGAACGCCTTGAGAACGAATCGCGAAGGAATCGCTGACTCCGTCGGCTTTCCGGCTTCGTTCACCGCAACATCTCGCGCTCTGCCATCAAGCCAGCACTAGATCAAGTTTTCGCGGGCTCCACAAGCAACGCTTTCGCGATGGAACTGGCGCGCGTTCAGCGCATCCCGAGTCGAATCAGAATCAGGGAAGAGTCAAACGGATTCACGCGCAGCAGACAGTATCGATAGGGGGTCCCGACAAATCGGAGCTCATGAGCCCGTCAGTCCGGAGATCATGCAGCGCGAACCCCGAATCTCCATCGGATTCAAGCGATAGCGGACGGCATGCCGTCAGGCCTTCACGCCACGGCCGCTGACGGGGCTGTGCCGCAACGACGAGATTCCGATGTGGAGGAGCAGCGAAACGACGCACTACTGGGTCTTGGCGACGTGCGGCGCCGCCTGGGTGATGAACGACGTCGCTTCCAGCATCGCGGTCCCCAGCGGGGTCGGGATCACCATCTTGAACGGCACCAGCACACGGGTGCCGGCGATCGGCACGAAGAAGATCTCCATGTTGCGGGCCTGAGCCAGATATTTGATGACCGGCCGGTCCGGGATGTAGCCCGCGACTGGCGTGAAGTAGATCGCGCAGACCAGGGCCGGGCCACGATAACCCTTGTCTGCCTTGACGTTCTCCATGCGCTTGTAGTCGAGCTTGAGCTCGTAGCGCATGCGTCCGTCGAACACGGGCGCAGCGCCGCGGCACGAGTCCGGCGACAGCAGCTCGCCGTTGCCCGGCACGCGCACCAGAGAGGCCGTCATCGGATCGAGCACGCCACGCTTGTGGGCATCCGTCACCGGAATGCGGTCGGGATCGACCGGAGGCGCCGGCTCGATGGCGAAGTCCTTCACAGTACCGTTCTGCAGATTGATGCGGATCTGCTCGGATTTCTTTCCCGTCGTGGTCGAGGCCTGGTAGCTCTGGCCGACCAGGGCGCCGTTGACGACGCGCCCCTGCACCGAGCCGGTGCCTGATCCTTGCGAGAAGCTCTTGAGCAGGCCGGCGGTGCCGCCCTGAGCCGCGGCACCATACTGATCATCCCCGATCTCGACCGCCCAGGTGCCCTTGCCGACGGGGATGCCAGCCAGGGAAGCCTCGTATTGAGCGTCCAACCGAGCCTGCGCCTGGGCGTTTTGCGCCAGCAACAACAGGCAGAGCGCTGCCCCGGCCGCGGCCAGGCGACAGGAGAGAAATGAGGGAACCGAGATGATGGTCACGTGACGAATGATCCTACCGATCCGCCTGCCTGAGCGCCGGACCGATCCGACGCGCCGTCCTTGCTACTTAAGCCAAAAACGCCTTCAAACAACGCGAACCGTCCGACAATGGCGGTTTGTCCAGCGCTTTGCAGCTGAACAGCACTCAGACCGTCATCCGCAGCTCTGCCGGAACCGAGCCGCGAACCTCCGACCGCGCCAGCATGCCGCCATTCCGGCATTTCGGACTGTTCGCGGGATATCCATCCATCACGTCCGAATGCGCCCTTTATATGGTCTAAACTATCGGCTATACTATTGATTATACGCCTGCTTTTCTGCTGGTTGGCGATTTCGGCCCGACCAGGAGGATGCACGGGTCGCGCCCTTCGGGTTCGCCGGCCCGGCTCCCTCTATTCGCTGCGGCCTTCAAGACCTTGACGAAAAGCCGCATCCCCCCTATACGACCGCATCTCCCAGAGACGAGCTGGACGAGTTTTGGACCCCCGCGGCCCGCCGACATAGGCGGACGAAGGGTGCGGGGATGAGAGAGGATTTATTGCCATGTCGCGGCGCTGTGAACTGACGGCCAAGGGTCCCCAGGTTGGCCACAAGGTCAGCCACTCCAACATCAAGACCAAGCGGCGCTTCCTGCCGAACCTGTGCAACGTGACCTTCATCTCGGATGCACTCGGCCGCAACGTGCGCCTGCGCGTCTCCACCAACGCGCTCAAGAGCGTCGACCACAATGGCGGCCTCGATGCCTATCTGCTCAAGGCCAACGCCGCGACCCTGTCGCCGCGCGCGCTGGAGCTGAAGCGCGCCATCGAGAAGAAGGCGGCGGACGCTGCCCCGGTCGCCAAGGCGAGCTGAGAGAGCGCGCCGAAATTCAGGATTGATGCAGAAGCCGGACGCGTCACGGGCGCGGCTTCAAGCTGAACGAGATGTCGAAACGGCCGGGTCGAGAGATCCGGCCGTTTTGCTTGCGGATGCCGTGACCAACTGACAACTCTGGACACGGGCAGCAGGCGTGGGGCGGCAGGACTGGTCGGGTGACCATCCGTTCGTACAACGGCGCCCCGCAGTCACTTCGCGATGTCCGCCGCGCCGCGCGCAACAGCGACCCAGACGAAGTGCCATAGGGAACCGACCTCCCCAACACCAGCCGGATGCTCTACACTCGTTGCGGTAGCATTATTGCGGACATTCCTTTGCCATGAAGAATATTGTCATCTGCTGCGACGGCACCGGCAACGAGATCAGCGAGAACATCTCGAACGTGCTCAAGCTTTATCGGTGCCTGCGCAAGACCGACAAGACGACACCGCATCAGGTCGTGCTCTACGATCCCGGCGTCGGCACGTTGACGCAGCCCGACAGCTGGCATCGCTTCAAGGCCAATTTCAACATGGTGCTGGGGCTCGCGACGGGCTACGGCCTCGACGACAACGTCATCAACGCCTACTCTTTCCTGGCCACGCAGTACCAGGACGGCGATCGCATCTTCCTGTTCGGCTTCTCGCGGGGCGCCTACACCGTGCGCGTGCTGGCCGGGCTGATCCACAAGATCGGGCTGATCTCGCCGGGTCAGATCAATCTCGTCGGCCCAGGCGTGATTGCCTACAAGAAGTACTCCTCCGACAATCCGAAGGCCGGGCGCGGCATCACCAAGGAGCTCGAGAGCACCGAGGAGGACGGGCCGATCCCGGAGAGCCGCGCCGACCAGGCCGCGCAGTTCGCGCGGATCACCTCGACGCGCTGGCCGACGATCCATTTCGTCGGCGTGTGGGACACGGTGGCGAGCGTGATCGTGCCGCGCACCGACCGGCTGTTTGCGCTGCCGAGCCTCGAGGAGCTCGCCTTCACGATCGAGAACCCGAGCGTGAAGATCTTCCGTCAGGCTGCGGCGATCGACGAGCGCCGCTGCATGTTCCGGCTGAAGCCGTGGGGGATGCCGCAGACCTTCACGCCGAACCGCTTCAACAAGGCGCAGGCGCGACCGCAGGACGCCAAACAGGTGTGGTTCGCCGGCGTGCATTCCGACGTCGGCGGCGGCTATCCCGAGGTGCGGTCGGCGGCTTCGAAATATCCGCTGCTGTGGATGATCGACGAGGCGGTCGAGGCCGGGCTGACGGTCAATCCGCGCACGGTGAATCAGCTCGCCTGGGGCGTGCAGCGCAAGAACAGTCCGTTCTCCTATGTGGCGCCGAGCGTCCAGGGCCCCCTGCACGATTCGATGACGCCGGCCTGGCGGCTGCTGGAATGGCTGCCGAAGAGCGCGACGTACAAGGAGTGGCCGGAGCGCAAGGCGCATTTCGGATTGTACGTTCCGAATTGCGAGCCGCGCTTCATTCCCGAGGGCGCGTTCATCCACGAGAGCGTGCTGATGCGGATCGCGGAATCGCAGGACTACCGGCCCGTCAATCTGCCCGCGTCCTATGAGCGCGTCCCGCTTCCGGTCAAACAGAAGGCGGAGTAGCAGCAACGGCGCGTTGCGCGTCGGGCAGCGTCTTCAGAGGCCCGCGTGTGGCGGATCGCCTCAGATCATGTGCAGATGGATGACGCCGTCGGTCACCTCGCCACGGGCGAACTGCTCGCGCGCCATCTGCTCGAACGCCGTGCGGTTTCGCTGCAGATAGGCGAACGCCTGGTTGCGGGTGCAAAAGCAGGTCTCGAGATGACAGACCTGCCGCGTGGCGCCGATTGCGAGCGCGAATGCGATCGTCTGGCCTCCACGCTGCGTCTCGTCCTTGGCGATGCGAACGTCTGTAGCTGTCGACTTGGCCACGTCAGCCTCCTCGGTACGAAGGTCGGGTCTGTACGCGGGACGCGGTTGAGACGTAATGATCAGGCATGGATCGCCCGTCTGTTCGAGCACCGGCAACGGATCTGAAGTTCCGATAGTTCCACCGGGCAGCCGACGTCGGAAGGCGAGACGAAACCGCCCTAGCGAGCGACCTTCTTCCGCCGCTTCGGCGCAGGCGCCGCGTCAGAACCCGCTTGCGCAGCTTCCGCTTCCTTGGCGAGCCGCAACACGCGCAGCCGCTCCATGTTCTTGCGGACCGCGGTCGCGCGCTGATCCCATTCGGCGCGCGCCTTCGCCCCGTCCTCGGCGGCGACGCGCTGGCGCTCCGACCGCGCAATGCTTTCGGGGGAGCGTTCTGACATCTTCTTGGTGGCCATCGACTGATCCTTCCGGAAACGCGGGTTACCGTCGAGACGCAGAAAGCCCGCTCAATACAGGATCGAGCGGGCAAACCGGCCATTTCAGTACATCCGTGAAATGGCCCAAGACGTCAGAGACGTCAGATCAGTGCGATCAGACCAGCGCGAGATTTTCTGCGCTGGTTTTACCGCGCATCTTGTCCGTCTTGACCTCAAAACTGACTTTCTGGCCTTCAGCCAGACCGGCGAGACCAGCGCGTTCAACCGCGCTGATGTGAACGAACACGTCGTTCCCGCCATCCTGCGGCTGAATGAAACCAAAGCCCTTCTGGCCATTGAACCACTTGACCGTACCCTGCATGTCTATCTCCAAATCATTCATCGCGCGACCATCACGCGATCTCATTCAACTGAGCGATGACTTTTGGAAATAGCCCACAGGCACATTCAGAAAGGCACAGCGGCTAATCGAACTACCTCAAGGTAGAGATTTTCTGGGGGATTACAAGGCCGAGCGGCAAATATAGTTTGCCGAAGGCCGGAACCGTTGAGTCGGCTGGCGCTGGCAATATCAGCAGATTGCCCTTATCTTCACAGCACCATCGGTAACGGCTTGGCCATCGATGGCTGAGAGACACTCGTGCTCCCGCCTTCCGACGAAGGGGATCACCGTGTCTCGCACGTATCGTGACTCATAACATTGTGAGCAACACGTTTCATTGACGCCGCTCTGCTGAGCGCGCCGCTCTCCCCGCCGCAGCGCCGATCGGCTTTGCCAACCGAATTTCATCGATAGAGATGAAGACAAGGAGGACACTTTTGCAGGTTCTTGTTCGTGACAACGACGTCGAGAAGGCGTTGCGCATCCTGAAGCGGAAGATGCAGCGCGAAGGCGTATTCCGCGAGATGAAGCGCCGCAGGTCCTATGAGAAGCCATCGGAACGCAAGACGCGCGAGAAATCCGATGCGATCAGGCGCCATCGCAAAGTCGCGCGCAAGCAGGCCATCCGCGAAGGATTGCTGCCGGCGCCGGTCAAGAAGGTACCTGCAGCGCGGCCGGGCGCGCTCCCCTCAACGACCTCGACGCACACCGATCGTGAACGGCCGCGGGACCAGCTTACCGCTACGCCCCCGCGCAGCTGAGCAAGCGACGGCATGCCCGCCGAAATCGACGGGAAGAGGCTGGCGGTTCACGCCAGCTTCTTCGGCTGTTTGCCGGCGCCGTCAGCCGCTTCACGCGCCAATCGCTCGGCCTTCAGTCGCTCGCGGTTCTGATCGAAGGCGCTCTGCGCCTTTTCATAATCGCTTCTCGTCGGCTCGGCCGGCTTGAAGGCTTTTTGAGCCTCGCGCACGGCGGCCGTTGGCTTGCGCTCCGACATGATGAGAGTCCTCGTTGGGATGGTGAACGCCGCTGCGACATCCTGTCGAGACTGGCGCAGCATGGCACGGTTCAATGACGACCTCGGGTAGAGGGAGCACGCGCCCGCTGTCTTGGCGCTTACCAGCTCGGGCGACCACCCTGCGGCCCCATCGGGGTCCAGTCTTATTATAATCCAAATACGCCGAAGATGTTGCAAGCAATTGAACCCGACCCGGCACGATGCTCCATGGTTCCGACCCGCGGCCGGCTTACGCAAATCACGCCATACCGTGCTTGCGGCCGGGAACGGCAGCGAGCAGCTCGCGCGTATAGGCGTGTTCGGGATTGGCGAACAGCGCCGCGGTCGGCTTCAGCTCGACGATCTCGCCCTTTTGCATGACGGCGATCCGATCGCAGATCTGCGCAGCCACCCGCAGGTCATGCGTGATGAACAGCATCGACAGACCAAGGCGCGCCTTCAAATCTTCCAGGAGCCGCAACACCTGCGCCTGGACTGACACATCGAGCGCCGACACTGCTTCGTCCGCGACGATGATCTCCGGATCCAGCGCGAGCGCGCGCGCAATGCCGATGCGCTGACGCTGGCCGCCGGAGAATTCGTGCGGATAGCGGCCGATGGCGCCGGCGTCGAGCCCGACCATGCCGAGCAGCTCCTGGGCGCGCTTCAGCGCCGCGTCGAGCGGCGTGCCGCGCGCGACCATGCCGTCGGCAATGATGCGGCCGACCTTGCGGCGCGGGTTGAGCGAGGCGAACGGATCCTGGAAAATCATCTGGATGCGATGACGCTGCGCGCGCAAGGCGCGCCCCTCCAGCGCCGTGAGATCGACATCGCCGATCCGCACCGTGCCGCGATCGGCCTCGATCAGCCGCATCACCAGACGCGCAACGGATGACTTCCCCGAGCCGGACTCGCCGACGAGTCCGAGCGTCTCGCCCTGGTGGATCGCGAAATTGACCGCATGCGCGGCGCGCGTCTCGCGCCTCGGGCGGAACCAGCCGGTCGGCGTCACATAGGTCTTGTCGAGGCCGATCACCTCCACCGCCCGAGGCGCAGCCTCGCGTGATTGACGCGGCGGCGGGTCGAACGACGGCACGGCGGCGAGCAGCGCCTTGGTGTAGTCATGCTGCGGCTGGCCGAGCACGGCGGCGGCCGTACCCTCCTCCACCACCTTGCCATGGCGCAGAACGACGACCTGGTCGGCGATGTCGGCGACGACGCCGAAATCATGGGTGATGAACATCACCGCCATGTTGTGGCTGGCCTGCAGGTTGCGGATCAGCTTGAGGATCTGCGCCTGCGTCGTCACGTCGAGCGCGGTGGTCGGCTCGTCCGCGACGAGCACCGCAGGCTCGAGCGCCAGCGCCATCGCGATCATCGCACGCTGGCGCTGGCCGCCGGAGAGCTGATGAGGATAGGCGCGGATGATCCGTTCGGGATCGGGCAGGCCGACCTCGCGCGCCAGCGCCAGCGCCTTGGCGCGGCGCTCGCGGGGGCTCAGCAGATCATGCGCCTCGAACACCTCCATCAGTTGCTCGCCGATCCGCATCAAGGGATTGAGCGCGGTCATCGGCTCCTGAAACACCATCGCGATGCGGCGGCCGCGCAGATCGCGCCAGCCGTCCTCATCGACGGCAAGCAGGTCGCGCCCCTCGAAGCGAATCTCGCCGCTCTCGACTTTCACCGTATCGGGCAGCAGCCCGAGCAGCGCATGCGCGCACATCGACTTGCCCGAGCCGGATTCGCCGACCACGCAGACGATCCTGCCCGCGGTAAGATCGAAGGAGACGCCGTCGACGGCGTGGGCGCGCTCGGCGCCCTGCGGTAAAGCGATACGGAGGCTGCGGATGGCAACGACGGGATCGGCCACGGCTCACCTGCCCTCGCGCGACAGGCGCGGGTTGAGCGCATCGTTCAGGCCCTCGCCGATCAAATTGAGGCCGAGCACCGACAGCAGGATCGCGACGCCAGGAAACACCGTGATCCACCACGCCTGACGAATGACGGTGCGGCCGGCGCCGACCATGTAGCCCCAGGAGATCAGGTTGGGATCGCCGAGGCCGAGGAACGACAGCGAGGACTCCAGGAGGATCGCCGTCGCGACCATCAACGAGGCCAGCACGATGACAGGCGACAGCGCGTTGGGCAGGATCTCGCGCCAGATGATCCAGGCATTGCTCTGGCCGGTGACGACCGCGGCCTGGACATATTCGCGGGTCCGCAGGCTCAGCACCTCGCCGCGGACGAGGCGCGCCACCGGCGGCCAGCTGACGAGGCCGATCGCGGCGACGATCGAATAGATCGACGGCTGCAGGATCGCGACCAGCACGATCGCGAGCGCGAAGCTCGGGATGGTCTGGAAGAACTCGGTGAAGCGCATCAGCGCATCATCGACGCGGCCGCCGAAATAGCCGGCGATGGCGCCGAGCGGCACGCCGACGATCAGCGCAACGAGTGTCGAGACGAGACCGACCAGCAGCGAGACGCGCGCGCCGAAGATCAGACCGGCGAGCACGTCGCGGCCGAGCGCATCGGTGCCGAGCGGGACCTTCGACAGCGTGAACGGCGGAACGAACGGCCGCTGCGCCATGCGCCACGGCGAGTTGGGAAAGTAGAACGGGCCGGCCACCGCGACGCCGATCGCCAGTGCGAGAATGATCAGCCCGATGATGCCGCTCGGGCTGCGCAGCATGGTTCGCCAGAACTGCCTCATGACGCGTACTCGATGCGCGGATCGACCAGGCGATAGACGAGGTCGGTAACGAGGTTGAAGATCAGCACCATCGCCGAGGAGACCACGAACACACCGAGCAGGAGATTGTAGTCGCGCTGGATCAGCGCGTCATACATCAGCCGGCCGATGCCGGGCCACGCGAACACGGTCTCGGTCAATACCGCGCCGCCGACCAGCGTTCCGGCGTGGACGCCGGCGAGGGTCACCACCGGCAGCAGCGCGTTGCGCAGCACGTGGCGGCGCAGGATGACGCCGTCACGCAGGCCCTTGGCGCGCGCGGTCTTGACGAAGTCGAGCCGCTTGACCTCGAGCATCGAAGCGCGGGTCATGCGGGTGTAGGTCGCCATGAAGAACAGGCCGAGCGTCGCAGCCGGCATCGCGAGATGTGCGGCGACGTCGAGCGCGTGGCGGACTCCCGTATAGCCGGCACCGACCGTTTCATAGCCGAAGCTCGGCAACCAATCGACCCAGACCGAGAACAGCAGGATCGCGATCAGCGCGATCCAGAACAGCGGCGTCGCGTAGAAGATCAACGCGAGCACGGTAATTGCAGTATCGAGGATCGTGCCGGCGAAGCGCGCGGCGAGCGCGCCGAACAGGATGCCGAGACCGAGCGAGATCGCGAACGCCGTGAGCGTCAGCAGCAGGGTCGCCTGCAATCGTTCGGCGATCAGCCTGGCGACCGGCGCCTGCTGACGGAACGAGAAGCCGAGATCCAGGCTGGCGATACCCTTGACGTAGATGAGGAGCTGCTCCGGCAGCGGACGGTCGAGGCCGAATTTTTCGCGCAACTGCGTCACGAAGATCTGGTCCGAGGCACCGGCCTCGCCGGCCATGACCACGGCCGGATCGCCCGGCGCCAGCCGGATCAGGAAGAAATTCAGCACGATGATGGCGAGAAGGACGATGACGCCTTTCACGACGCGCTGGGCGATGAAGGAGAGCATGAAAGGTCCGTGAAGGTCAGCTCGGCGGGACAGCGAAACACCGGAGCGGGGGTCATGGCCGCGCCCCGGAGTGCACCACTATTTGTCGAGCCAAGCGTCTCGGAAGCCGTCGTTGACGCCGATGCCGGTGGTGATCAGGTTCTTCACCTTGCACTTGGTGATGGTCGGGAACTGGAGCTCGAGCAGCCAGGCCACCGGCACGTCCTCAGCCAGGATCTTCTGCACCTTGTCATAGGCCTCCTTGCGTTTGGCGTCGGTCGGCGCCGTGGCGCCCTCCGCGAACAGCTTGTCGACCTCCGGGTTCGAATAGCCCTCGACATTGTTGAAGAGCTGGCCCTTGGCGATCGCCGAGGTGATGTAGTTGCGGGACACGCCGAGCGCGGGATCGCCGTACTGATACAGATAGGTGAAGGCGATGTCGTAGTCCCACTCCATGATCTTCTGGTTGCCGCCGGGCACGTCGGTCGCGATCGTCTCGATGTTCATGCCGACGTCCTGAAGGTTCTGCTTCACCGCCTCGCCCCAGCGCTGCCAGGTCTCGCCATAGGCGAGCGGCAGCATGCGAATCTTCTCGCCCTTGTAGCCGGCCTCCTTGAGCAGCGCCTTGGCCTTGGCCGGGTCGTACGGATATCTCGGCACGTCGTCGGAATAGAACTTGATGGTCGATGCCGAAGGTCCGGTTGCGACCTTGCCGAGGCCGTTCCAGATCACGTCCTTGGCGAAGTCGCGATCGATGGCATACATGATGGCCTGGCGCACCTTCTTGTTGGCCAGGATCGGGTGGCGGTTGTTGAGCCACATCCACGACAGCGGCGAGAAGAACTCCCAGCCGGCCCCGGTGACGCAGGCGCCCGACAGCTTGGAGACGCGCGGCACGTCGAAATTCTCGATCGAGCCGCCCGGCAGCACGTCGACCTTGCCGGTCTCGAAGGCAACCGCGCGCGCGGCGGCGTCGGGAATGATCTGCCAGTAGACCTCGTCGAGATAGGGCTTGCCCTTCTCATGGTAGTTCGGATTTTTCACCATCCGGATGAAGGATCCCTTCTGCCATTCCTTGAACATGAAGGGGCCGGTGCCAACAGGCGCGTTGTTGTTCGGATTGGTCTTGTAGTCGGTGCCTTCATACAGGTGCTTCGGCACCATCGGCATCGAGCCGACCTCGAAGATGCCGATGAAGGGACCGAACGGCTCCTTCAGCGTGAACACCACCGTGAGATCATCCGGCGCCTCGACCTTCTCGACAATTGCGAGGTTGTTGCGAGCGCGCGCATGCGTCTGCTTCAGCATGTCGATCGAGAACAGCACGTCGGCCGACGTGAACGGCTTGCCGTCGTGCCAGGTCACGCCCTTCTTGAGCTTGAAGGTGTAGACCTTGGCATCCGGGCTGATGGTCCAGCTCTCGGCGAGGCCGGGCAGCGGCTCCAGCTTGGGACTGTAGCGCAGCAGGCCTTCGAAGATGTTGCCGGACACCATCTGCGTCGGGCCGTTCTGGACCATCGCCAGCATCAGGCCGGGCGGCTCGGGCTGGATCACCGCGTTGACCACGCCGCCGATCTTCGGCTCCTCCGCTTGCGCCGCGGACAGTCCGCAGCCAATGACCACACCCAGCAGCACCCGTTTCAACATGATGAACTTCCCAAATGTCATTGCCGGCCGCGATGCATCAAGCGCGCCAAGGTGCGCGATATCGCCATGCAGCTTCTGATGTGATGCCTGCTCTGGGCGCATGGACTGTTGGATCGTCCGCGCGCAGCGCTGTAGAACGGCTCCAATACGACTGCGGGCAACGCTTTGGAAACGTCGCCAGGACCTGTGTCAGTCGCGCAATGCGTCCACGAACGACGCGGCATCACAGGTCGAGCCCCTGATGCAAAGGCTCACACGATCATAATCGCCGCCGCAAGATGAAACTCGCGACAGCGTTAGCCCAAAAATTGAACAGGGAAAATCAGCGCCGCAGACGGGCGATCGCGCCGGAAACGATCTGCATGATCACGCCGATGATCCAGCCGACCATGATCAGCGACGTCCAGACGATGTGCGGATCTTCGCGCAGGATGATGATGGCAACGGCGAAGAACGCCGTGAGGGTTGCGAGGAAGGTCCCGAAGGCGCTCAGAAATTCGGCCGTATCGATCTTCGCCTCCGGCGAGTTCTCCTCATGAGGATGAAAAGGCAGTTGCGGCGTGTCGATGCCGAGATAGAAGCCCAGTGCCCCAGAGAGCATCATCACGATCAGAAAGCCCTGTGTGGTCAGCAACGGAACGCTGGAGCCGACATGGGCCCCGACGAAGACGCCGCAGGCGGCGCCCGCCAGAGCCAGACCCGAGCGTTCGAGGATATGGGCAAACTTCCTGACGCGAAACCGCATGACCTGCCCCCAATGTCAGACCGCCACACGCATGCGGCGGATTCGGCGCCTGGATCCGTCCTAACGGCAAGACCGTCACCCAAACGTCAAATCTGAAGCTGCACTCGCGCGAAAATTTTAGCTACATTTCTTTTGACGCCAGCATTGCCCGAAAGGGAGGGTGAATGCTGGCGCCAAGAGAGACTAGGCGGCCTTGGTGAGGCCGGCATTGAGGTGGCTCAATCTCGGCATCACCTCCTGCTTCAACAGGCGCAGCGAGTTGTGCCAGGCTTCCGGCCTGTGCTTGTAGTCGAAGCCGAACACGCACAGGGTGCCGAAGCCGCCGACCTCATGCCAGATCTTCTCGATCTTCTCGGTCACCGTCGCCGGCGAGCCGACGATCCAGTTGCGCCTGGCGCAATAGTCCACCGTCACGTCGGAATCCGGCACGTCGGGTGAGTGCTTCAGATAGTCCTTGAAGCCGAAATGACCGAGCAGGGGCAGGAAGTACTCGCCCATCATCCGTCCCATCATGTCGCCGGAGGACAAACGCCAGGCTTCCTCGTCCGTATCGGCGACGAACACCTCGCGCACCAGCCGCCAATCGCTGCGGCTGGGCTTGCGACCGGACTTCGCGGCGCCGGCCTCGACCGAGTCCCAGTGCGACGACACATAGGCGGGGTTGAGGTTGAGGCTCATCGGGATGAAGCCACGCTCACCGGCGAGCTTCAGCGTATCGGAGTTCTTCGACAGGCCGGCGACGCCGATCGGCGGATGCGGCGCCTGCACCGGCTTGATGTGCGGCTTGAGGAAGTCGAACATCACGTCGGGCTTGGTCACCGTCCAGTACTTGCCCTTGTACGTCCATGGCGCGTCCTCGGACCACATCTTCAGGATGATCTCCAGCGCCTCGCGCGTCATCTCGCGGTTCTGGCCGCTCATGCCGTCGACGTTGAACATCGCCCAGTCGCTCGGCAGGCCGGATGCGGCAATGCCGAAATTGAGCCGGCCGTCGGAGAGGTGATCGAGCATCGCGACGCGATTGGCGAGCTCGGCCGGGTGATGATAGGGCAGCAGGAAGCCGCCCGGCCCGAGCCGGATGTTCTTGGTTTCACGGAAGGCCTGCGCCAGAATCAGGTCAGGCGCCGGATGCGGCTCCCAGGGCGCGGTGTGATGCTCGCCGATCCAGGCTTCCTGATAGCCGAGCTCGTCGAGCCACCGCAGGACCTGCAGATCCCATTCCTGCCCTTCCTTCAATCCGCACTCCGGCGGATGCGAGGGCATCGTGAAATATCCGATTTCCATGGCGCTTTCCTCTCGCGTTTGTATTGCGGCGCATCTTTGTGATGCGCTCATCGTCACGCGAGACGAAACACGACCAGACGAGTCGGCATCGCCGCACGTGGTCTGCGAAGTCTAGCACGTCATGAGACGCCGACAATCACCGACTGTTTGAGGGGCGAGCACACGTCAGCGCAGCTCGCGGCTATTTGAGGCCCGTCATGGGTGATGGAAAGCGACCGGGAGGTTTCTCCGACTGGAGTCGCTGCACGAGGTCCGGCGGCAGGTAAACCGTGGGCCGCGGCGGGGCAGGTGCGGCCGACTGCTCGCTGTTCGGGGCGGCGCCATCCACCGCGATGGTTCGAACCTTCGTTGCCGACGCAGCCGCGGCAGTTGCGGTCGCAGGCACGAGGCGGGTCGCGACATGCTCCCTGAGCAGTTCGGCATGGTCAGGAAACCACATCGAGCTCGGCTCCGCCATATTGGCGCGTTCGGCAAAGGCGCGGGACAGCCCCAGGTTCTGCAGCCGCTCCTCCTCGATCGCTATGGTCCGGCTGCGCTCGGCAGCGGTGATTCCGCGATAGGAGGGCTGATGGAAACCGAGCCGTGCATCTGACACGACGATGCGGTCCTTGCCGCCCAAGAAGACAATGGTGC
Organism: Bradyrhizobium sp. HKCCYLRH1030; assembly: GCF_051168395.1. NCBI lineage: Bacteria > Pseudomonadati > Pseudomonadota > Alphaproteobacteria > Hyphomicrobiales > Nitrobacteraceae > Bradyrhizobium > Bradyrhizobium sp. HKCCYLRH1030. Next base: position 196,280 of record NZ_JBNPUY010000002.1, read on the forward strand.
AGGCCGACAGGCATTGCTTCTCGACCAGGGTCGACAATCCGCGCGCCTTGATCAGGTCGGACATCCGTTGCGCCTCGCGGATGCGGCCGCCGGCCGAATCGAGCCGCACCGTCTTGACCTCCGACATCGCGTTCAGGAAACCTTCGAGCTCCTTGGCCGTGCCGTACTTGATGCCACCGGTGAATTCCAGCATTTCGCCAGAGGCGAGGACCTTGAATTGGTGCGGTCCCAGAGAGCTGTCGCCGGCGACGATTTCGGCAATGCCTGCGATCCGCGGCAGGCCTTGCGTGAAGAAATGCCAAACCGAGATTCCGACGCCGAGCGCGACCATGATCTTCGCCAGGCCGCCCCACGCGCCGTTGTCGCCACCGCTATAGCGCGTCGACGAGCGCCAGATGCCAACGGTCTGCCAAAGCGTGAACAACAAGATGCAGAGCCATATCACGCACATCAGGACGAGCGCCGGCAGCGGCTGCGCATCGAATCCCTGCTGCGCGACCAGCGCGGTCACGACTTCGATCGCGAGCGTCGCAATCACCCCGAGCAGTGCTCCGTTGACCCAGTACGACACGGGCAAGGACAGCTCACCGCGCCAGTGCCGGGCAAGGTAGCTCCGCTGCGGGCTCAACGGCGCGGGCGAGAGCGGAGTTGACGGCTCGGCACTTACCCACCCGCGATCAACGCAATAGACGGCAGTGGTTGCGAACTGGTCGTACCAGCTGTCCCTTCGCATGTAGACTTGCCGCCATGCAGCGAGGCCGACGATCAGCAGCGGACAATACGATGCGAGCGTCACGCCAATGAGCAAGGATGCCGGCAACGCGGCGATGTCCAGGAATGATACCACGACCGACCAGATCAGCGCTGGACTCACGACCAAGAGCAGCAGGCCGTAACGCCGCCCGGCCGCGGCATTCGTCACTGCACTGCAATCGGCGCTCGCCAGACGAATACGACAAATCCTTCGGCCGGGCGTGCCGGCGGCCGTGTCGAATATGGCGCGCAGAACCAGCAACAGCGGCAGCAGGAAAATCCCGAGCGAGAGTCCTTTGACCGGAGTGCCCTCCGCATCGAGCATGCTGTCGACGTGGACTTCCTTGGTGAACGGACCGTCCCGCGTGACCTGCGCGACCCGCACCATGCGGGCAGAGGGCAGGCCGAACACGCTGTTTGTGCAATCGACGATCCGGTTGGGCTTGAGATCGGCGGGCACGGCGACCCCGGGCGGGATCGCGTCAAGCTTCCTGCAGCTGATGGCATAGATGCCGTCGGCAAACTGAACGCGGCCGTGGCTCAGCGGAAAAAGGACCAACGCGCAGACCTGCAGAATGGCCGCGATGGCCACCATGTCGATCAGCAACGCGCCAAGCCGGCGCCAGACTCCGGCGCGCTTGGAGGTGCTACTGAGATCCTGGTCTGTCGCTAACCGCTCGGCGAACATCGCTTGCCATGACCCGCCACACGCGGCACCGCCTTCGCACACTACCTGGAATTGACCGCCGGGGCAAGCGATCACACCGGGAAGCGAGCGGTCAGCGTGCGCCGAACGTCGTCTTGCCGAACAGCTCCTTCTGCGTCGACGGCTGCGAACGCCAATATTGCGGAGGTGCGGCGACTTGTCCGCCGAGCTCTGCTGCCGCGTGCCAGCCCCAGCGCGGGTCATAGAGCATGCCGCGGGCCAGCGCGACCATGTCGGCCTTGCCCGAGGCCACGATCTCCTCGGCCTGCTGCGCCTGCGTGATGAGACCGACCGCCATGGTGGGAAGCCCTGTCGCCTGCTTCACGGCCGCGGCGAACGGCACCTGATAGCCGGGTCCGAGCGTGATCTTCTGCAACGGCGACACGCCGCCCGAGGAGACGTCGATCCAATCGGCGCCGCGGCGCTTCAGCGCTTGCGCAAATATGATGGTCTGCTCGAGATCCCAGCCGCCCTCGACCCAGTCGGTGGCCGAGACACGCATGCCGACCGGCTTGTCCGCAGGAAAGACGGCGCGCACCGCATCGTAAACTTCGAGCGGAAAGCGCATGCGATTCTCCAGAGACCCGCCGTAGCTGTCGGTGCGCTGGTTGGCGATCGGCGACAGAAACTGATGCAACAGATAGCCATGCGCGCCGTGGAGCTCGATCGCGTCGATGCCGAGGCGCGCCGCCCGTTGCGATGCGGAAACGAACGCATCGCGGATGCGGGCCAGGCCCACGAGATCGAGCGCCGCCGGCGCGAGCTCGCCCTCCTTGTGCGGCAAGGCCGACGGCGCGACCGTCTGCCATCCGCCGTCCGCGAGCGGAATCTGCTGTCCGCCATGCCACGGCTTGTGGCTGGAGCCCTTGCGGCCGGCATGGGCGAGTTGCATCGCAACCGCAGCCTTCGCATGTTTGCGAACCGAGGCCAGGATCGGCTTCAGCGCGGCTTCCGTCACATCGTCCCACAACCCGAGACAGCCGAGAGTGATGCGCCCGATCGGCTCGACATGCGTCGCCTCGATGCAGAACATCGCCGCGCCCGACAGCGCCAGCGTGTTGACGTGGGTGAAGTGCCAGTCATTGGCCGCGCCATTCTCGGCCGAGTACTGGCACATCGGCGACACCATGATGCGGTTGGCGAGTTCGAGACTGCGCAGCTTGATCGGAGTGAACAGGGCGCTCATGCTGAGTTCCAGGTTGTGACGGTTGACGCGATGATCTGATGGCCGCGAGTGTCGATCATGGACGAGCCGCGGTCAACGCGAGCCGCCGCAGCGGTGTCGCAGCTCACTCCATCAGCGTGAACTGCAGCAGGAGCGTGCGCTGGATCATCGAGAAGTTGTCGTCGGACACCAGCGTCAGCACGGTCTCGCCCTCCGGCGTCACATGCGCATCGATGCCCTCGAGATTGTCGATCTCCTGGCCGAGATCGGCGGAGAAGATCGCCGGACCATCGACCAGCGCGCCCGGCGCAATCTGCGCCAGCGTCAGCCGGCGGATTCGAATGCCGACCCCGTTGAACAGCGAGAACTTGCGTTCGAGTACCAGAAGATCGCCCGACGGCAGCAGCACGGCATCGCTGACGTCGAAGTCGTTGCTGCGAACGATGCTGAACTGTCCCGCGGCCGGTCCGCCGATCAGGAAGGCCAGCAGATTGCCGTTCGGGTCCAGACCGCGCTCGGAGAGCGCGATCAGGGTGCCGGCGAGCGGCAGGCCCTTCGGCACGACCACCAACGCCTCCAGTCCCTTGTTGTGGGGCAGCCGCTTGGCGGCTGGCGGCAGCGGCACGATCTCGCCGCGCGCGCCGGTTCCACCCTTGGCGAAGTCGTAGCGCAAGAGCTGGTTGACGCGTTCGAGGCCGACATAGACGATGTCTCCATCGCGCGCGAGCGACTCGGAATCATACCAACCGCGATCGGTGATGGGACGTCCGTCCAGACCAAGCAGCGGCGCCGCTTCGACATCGGCGAGCCCCGCGATCTCGCGGCCGGAATAGGCAATGCGGCCAGTGAACCAGCCGCCCTTGTCGCTGACCGCGAGGAAGCGTTCACCCTTGGCATCGAGCCGGATGCCGGACAGGCCGCCAAAGCCGGGAAAGGACGAGGTCAGCGCCACGCCGCTGCGATATTGCAGCATCCCGAAGCGCAGATGCGTCCGATCGCGGAGGTCGAACGAGGGCAGCGGTCGCGCGTTGACCTCGATCTTGACCGCCGATGTGACGGAGTGCTCGTCAATGGTGACGCGTCTGCGAACCGGCGCCGGCGCAAGCTGCGCAACAGCCGTCCCGGACCATGCGAATGCCGACACTCCGCCGATGGTCAGCGCGAGAAAGCGCCTGCGGTCGGCAATCGCCTGCAGCGACATCGTTAGCGGAGCCCCCTCCCCCACCTCCTCCGAGCCGGAGGAGGCACGCAGCCGGCCGACGGCCGCTTACGAATGCAGCCTGCGCTTTTGCCCCGGCGCAGGCTGCGGCGCCGCGTGGGTCTCGGTGAACAATTCGGCGAGCTTCTCGGTGATGGCGCCACCGAGCTCCTCGGCATCGACGATGGTCACCGCGCGACGGTAGTAGCGCGTGACGTCGTGGCCGATGCCGATCGCGATCAGCTCGACCGGCGAGCGGGTCTCGATCTCCTCGATGATGTGGCGCAGATGCCGCTCGAGATAGTTACCGGGATTGACCGACAGCGTGGAGTCATCGACCGGCGCACCGTCCGAGATCATCATCAGGATCTTGCGCTGCTCGGCACGCCCGAGCAGGCGCTTGTGCGCCCAGTCGAGCGCCTCGCCGTCGATGTTCTCTTTCAGCAACCCCTCGCGCATCATCAGACCGAGATTCTTGCGCGCCCGCCGCCACGGCGCATCGGCCGATTTGTAGATGATGTGGCGGAGGTCGTTGAGGCGGCCGGGATTGGCCGGCTTGCCGGCGGCAAGCCACGCCTCGCGCGACTGTCCGCCCTTCCATGCCCGCGTCGTGAATCCGAGGATCTCGACCTTGACGCCGCAGCGCTCCAGCGTGCGCGCGAGAATGTCGGCGCAGGTCGCGGCCACCGTGATCGGCCGCCCACGCATCGAGCCGGAATTGTCGAGCAGCAGCGTCACCACGGTGTCGCGGAAGGTCGCTTCCTTCTCGCGCATGAATGACAACGGCTGATAGGGGTCGATGACGACGCGCGACAGCCGCGCCGGATCGAGGATGCCCTCCTCGAGATCGAACTCCCAGGCGCGGTTCTGCTGCGCCATCAGCCGGCGCTGCAGCCGGTTGGCGAGCCGCGCCACGATGCCCTGCAGATGCGCGAGCTGCTTGTCGAGATAGGAGCGCAACCGCTCCAGCTCGTCATGGTCGCACAGGTCTTCCGCGGCAATGACCTCGTCGAATTTCGGCGCGAAGGCGTGATATTCGGGGCCGCGCGGCTCGTTGGCGCCGCCGCGGTTCGGACGCGTCGCCTCGCCCGGCGTCTCGTCGTCGCCGAGTTCGCCGTCGTCGAGCGTGTCAGACGCCGAGGCCTGGGCCGCCTCCATCGCGCTCTCCGACATCTCGTCCGACGTCGTCTGCGCCTGGTCGGCGCTCATCTCCTGGGCAGCGTCGGAATCCGGCGAGCCCTCGGCGCCGGACTGCTCATTGTCGCCATCGCGATTGTCGTCGTTGTCCTCGTCCTCTTCCGAATCCGCGTTGCGCTCGTCGCCGAGATCCAGCGCCGAGAGCAGATCGTGAACCAAGTCGCCGAACTTGGCCTGGTCCTCGGTGAAACGGCCGAGTTCATCGAGGCGCTGGCCGATCCTGTCCTCCAGGAACGGACGCCAGAGATCGACCACCTTGCGCGCCGCGTTCGGCGGCGCCATGCCGGTCAGCCGCTCGCGCACCAGCATCGCCAGCGCATCCGACAGCGGTGCGTCGGCGCGGTCGGTGATCTCGTCATACTTGCCGCGATGGAAATGGTCGTCGAGCATCGCCGTGAGATTCTTGGCGACGCCGGCCATGCGTTTTGCACCGATCGCCTCGACACGCGCCTGCTCGACCGCCTCGAACACGCCACGCGCCTGCGGATTGCCCGGGATCAGCTTGCGATGGATCTTCGGATCATGGCAGGCGAGCTTCAGTGCGATCGAGTCGGCATGGCCGCGCACGACGGCGGCGTCGCGCTTGGTCATCTTGCGCGCCGGCTCCGGCAGCCGGGCCTTGCCCGGCGCGAGGCCGGGACGCTCGGCCGCGAAGGAGACTTCGAGCTCAGGCGCCCTGGCGATCGCGCGCAGGCACCCCGTGACCGACCTCTTGAAAGGTTCGGTCGGTGCTTCCTTGACGCCAGGACGGGGCTTGTTGCTCGGTGTGGTCATCTGATTCCTGCGGCTATCGTCCCGGCGAACGCCAGGCCCGATAACCACCGGCGTTCGTTTGTTCGCACTCGCTCTCCCGCATCACCCGACGAGAGAGGCCGCGGCGTATGGGTCCCGGCCCGAGGCCAGAACGACGCCGGTGTGTCAGCTCAGCGCCACGTTGATGGAGGATTCCGGCAGCTCCGCATTGAAGCAGCGCTGATAGAATTCCGCGACCAGCGGACGCTCGAGCTCGTCGCACTTGTTGAGGAACGTCACACGGAAGGCGAAGCCGATGTCACTGAAGATCTCGGCGTTCTCGGCCCAGGTGATCACCGTGCGCGGGCTCATCACCGTCGACAGATCGCCATTGGCGAAGGCGTTGCGCGTGAGGTCGGCGAGCCGCACCATCTTGTTGACGGTGTCGCGACCCTGCGGGTTCTGATAGTGCTTGGCCTTGGCCAGCACGATCTCGACCTCCTCGTCATGGGCGAGGTAGTTGAGCGTGGTGACGATCGACCAGCGATCCATCTGGCCCTGGTTGATCTGCTGGGTGCCGTGATAGAGGCCCGAAGTGTCGCCGAGCCCGATGGTGTTGGCGGTCGCGAACAGACGGAACGCCGGGTGCGGCTTGATGACCTTGTTCTGGTCGAGCAGGGTCAGGCGGCCCGACACTTCGAGCACGCGCTGGATCACGAACATCACGTCGGGGCGGCCGGCATCATATTCGTCGAACACCAGCGCGACGTTGTGCTGCAGCGCCCAGGGCAGGATGCCGTCGCGAAATTCGGTGACCTGCTTGCCGTCCTTCACCACGATCGCGTCCTTGCCGACGAGGTCGATGCGGCTGATATGGCTGTCGAGGTTGACGCGCACGCAGGGCCAGTTGAGTCGCGCCGCGACCTGCTCGATATGGGTCGACTTGCCCGTCCCATGGTAACCAGTCACCATCACGCGGCGGTTCTTGGCGAAGCCAGCCAGGATCGCAAGGGTGGTGGCGCGGTCGAAGCGGTAGTCGGCGTCGACTTCGGGAACATGCGGGTCGCTTGCGGAAAAGGCCGGCACCTCAAGGTCGCTGTCGATCCCGAACACCTGCCGCACCGACACCTTCATGTCGGGCACACCGGTCATCTCCTGCGCATTGGTCGTAGCGGCGGTCGTCATTCATCCTCCGAGGTCCCGGGCATTCCCGAAACCAGATTTCATGTTTGGCTGCGGTTGAAGGGCTTCGACGCCAGCCTAGCAGAGAGCACGCGCGGGCAGAAGCCTAAGCCTTGATCAAAGTTCCGTCGTTATATCATCGAGATAGGCATGAGTGGTCGTTTTCGAAAGGCTGCCCTGCGAATCGTGCCACCTTTCCGCCCACCGGCTCTTCCCAGGATCTCGACGTGGCACCCGGAGCCGGGGTTCCTACTTATGGAGGAGCTCCCCGCCCACCCTCTGCACCAACAGGAACCGCGTGGCCCATCTGCTCGATCCCCTCATTGCCTTCGTCTCAGCGCATGCGGGACTGGCTTATCTCACCCTGTTTCTGGCCGCCCTGCTGGAGGCGATCCCGATCGTGGGCTCGGTGGTTCCAGGCACGACCATCATCCTGGCGCTGAGCGCATTGATTCCGGGCGGCGAGCTGACCCTGCAATGGGTGCTGGCGGCGGCGATCCTGGGCGCGGTGCTGGGGGACGGCGGGGCGTTCTGGGTCGGCCATCGCAGGCAGCGCGAGATCTTGACGAGCTGGCCGTTCTCGAACTATCCGCGCCTGGTGGCGCAGAGCGAGGCCCTGTTCCACCGTTTCGGCACCCTGGCGATCTTCTTCGCCCGCTTTATCGCGCCGATCCGCGCCGTCGTACCGATCACGGCCGGCGCGCTCGACATCCCTCCGCCCCGCTTCTACGCCGTGAACATCCCTGCCATCGTGCTGTGGGCCTGCGCCCATGTCCTGCCCGGAGTGTTCGCCGTGCAGCTGTTGCACCGTTATGGCGGCATTCCGCATCATAGCCATATCGCCAAGTCCACCTGGATCATCGCGACTGTCGCGGGCACGATCGTGGTCTGGCTCGTGCTGTGGCTCGTGCGGAAGCGACGCGAAACTCAGCTGGCGGCCGGCACGGCGGAATAGGCGGACGGCGGTCGCTAGAGCGTCTCCAGGGTAGCGCCGCGCCCCGGGATGGGTCCGGTGTAGCGGGCGCGCGGCCGGATCAGGCGGCCGAACTGCAGCTGCTCGCAGGCATGGGCGATCCAGCCGACGCAGCGCGCCATCGCGAACAGCGCCAGCTCGCTTCCCGCGGGCAGCCGCAGGCTGTGAACCAGCACGGCCAGCGCGTAATCGATGTTCACGAATTCACCGGTCGCTTCCGCGATCCGCTCGGGCACCTCGCGGGTGAATTTGCGCGGCGCACCGGCGCGCGTCAGCGCCTCCAGGAGCGAGATGGCGCGAGGGTCGCCGTGCTTGTAAACGCCGTGGCCGAAGCCGGCGAAGCGCTCGCCGAGCGCCACCCGCTCGCGGATCAGCGGCGCGACATCGCGATCGATGAGTGCCTTCACCAGCTGCGACGCCAGGACGCCGGCGCCGCCGTGCTGCGGTCCCTTGAGCGCCGCAAGACCCGCGATGACGGCATCGTAGAGGCTGAGGCCCGTCGACGCCGCACAGCGGACGGTGAAGGTCGACGCGTTCAGCTCATGATCGGCCAGCAGCACCAGGGTGCGACGGATCAGGTCCGGCGCATGTTCATGTCCGGGCGCCCAGCTCCGCGCGACCTGAACATGGAGCGGATCGGCTGACGCTGGCTGGTTCAACATGGTTGCGACCACAAGCCGAACGATGCGCGCGCCGACCAGCGCCCGACCGTCGGGAGCGCGGTTGAAAGCCGCGGGATCAGCATGTGTCGCCAGCGCCAGTACCGCGATGGCGCGGTCGATCGGCGCCGCGCGCCGCGCAGCATCGGCGATGAAACCCATCTCCTCCGACACGGCCGGAAGGTTGCCTGGCGCAAACGGATCGAGCGCGGTCACGTCCCACAGCAGCGTCGCAGCATGCTCCAGCGTGCCGCGCACGGCCAGGTCGACGCAATTGACGCCGCGATAGATCGGACCGGCTTCGGTGATCGTCGACACGGCGGAATCGAACACGGGGAGGTCCGCATCGAAGCTGCGGAAGGCGCGCGGCTCGGGGGCCGGTGCGCGCCTTTCCTTCAGGGCTCGGATGTCCTCGGCGCGATAGCGGTTGCTGCGCGAATTCGGAGACGGCTCGGAGCGGACCAGTCCGCGGCTGACATAGGCGTAGAGGGTGGCCGGCGAGATCGCGAGCTCCGCCGAAGCTTCACGGGCAGATAGGTAAAGGCCGCTGTCTTTTTTCATATTGATCAGCTTAATCAAGATTGATCAAGTTGTCGACTGGGCGGATCTTGTCAGCGTGATCATTCTCGAAGGAGACCCGCCATGACCATCCAGCTCGGCAAGACCCCGATCGGCCTCGACGGCATCGCCGCCGCCGAGACCGTGCTCAGCCACGTCGACGGCCAGCAGGGGGAGCTCATCATCGCCGGAGCGCGTGTGGCCGATCTCGCCGCCGCCAGCGGCTTCGAGGGCGTGACCGCCCGGCTATGGAGCGCGGCGACGAAGCGCACCGTCGGCGAGGCCGAGGTCCGCGCCAGCCTTGGCCGTGCCCGCGAGCGTGCCTTTGCCCGGCTGCCCGAGCTGCTCGCCGCGACCTCCGGCCTGTCGATCATCGACGGCTTCCGCGCCGCCGTCGCGGCGCTGCGGTCCGAACCCGGGCTCGACGACGAAGCCACGATCGTCGGCGCCTGCCCGGTGATCGCCGGCGCCCTGGTCCAGCGCGCCCAGGGAGCGAGGCCGATCGCGCCCGACCCAGACGCCGGTCACGCGGCAGACACGTTGCGGATGGTCCGCGGCGACACGCCCGAGAGCGGCGAGGTGGCGGCGCTGGACACGTATCTCGTCACCGTCAGCGATCACGGCATGAACGCCTCGACCTTCGCCGCGCGCGTCGTCGCCTCGACCCAGGCCGACCTGTTCGCGTCAGTCACCGCCGGCTATTGCGCGCTCACCGGCCCGCTGCATGGCGGCGCGCCGGAGCCGGTGCTGGAAATGCTCAACGCGATCGGCACGCGCGACAACATCAGGCCGTGGGTCGACGCGGCGCTCGGCCGTGGCGAGCGGCTGATGGGGTTCGGGCATCGGATCTATCGCGTGCGCGATCCGCGGGCCGACGTGCTCAAGAGCGCGATCGAGCGGCTGGCGGGCAGCGGGGCCGACCTGCCGTTTGCGAGCGAGGTGGAGGCCTACATCCGCCAAGCGCTGCGGCGGAAGAATCCGGAGCGCGTGCTCGACACCAATGTCGAGTTCTTCACCGCCATCCTGCTCGATGCGCTGCAGATTCCGCGCCAGGCGTTCACGCCGATCTTCGCGGTGGCGCGTGCCGCCGGCTGGACGGCGCATGCCCGCGAGCAACAGCGCACCGGGCGGTTGATCCGGCCGAGCTCGGCCTATATCGGGCCGAAGCCCTGATACCTTCAACGCGACGTGCGGCAGCCTCGCGCGCTGCCGCGCATCAGCCCTTCACCACCGTCTTCAGGTAGTTGTAGGCCTTGATGATCTCGATCAGGCGATCCTCGGTGGAGCGGTCGCCGCCATTGGCATCGGGATGGTGCTGCTTCACCAGCGCCTTGTACTTGACCTTGACATCCTCGAGCGTCGCGTCGGGACCGAGGCCCATCACCTGCAGCGCCTTGCGCTCGGCGTTGAAGACCTTGCGCGTCTCGGCCTTGGGGGCCGAGCGGGGATCCGGACGCCAACTGCCGCGGCCGTTGATCTCGGCGAATACGCTGAACGGATCGGCGGCATCGCCGAGATCGCCCTCGGCGCTGCCGGTGCCGCGCTTGGCCGACGTGTTGGCACCCATCTTCCAGGTCGGGCGGTGTCCGGTCAGCGCATCCTTCTGATAGCGCGCGACCGCTTCGGCGTTCATCCCCGAGAAGAAATTGTAGGACTGGTTGTACTCGCGCACGTGATCGAGACAGAAGTGCCAATACTCGCGCGCGTTCTCGCGTCCCTTGGGCGCGCGATGCGAGCCCTTGTTCTTGCAGTCCGGCCACTGACAGGGCTGGGCCTCCTCGCGCACCACCGGCTGCCGCGCAGCCTGTTTCTTGGGCTTGATGCGGATGGAGTCGAAGAATTTGTTTGAATCGATCGGCATGGCGGACTTTGACTACGCAACGCGAAAAGCTTCAAGTCTTGACATTGCGAATACCTCAGGCGGGGACCGCCGATTGACGAAAAATAATTTGATGCGTATTTCCAGAGACCATGCGGACCCGAGATGCTATCATCGATAAGTTGCGCGAAGCTTTCTCGCCCGAAAGCCTCGATGTTCAAGACGAATCACATCTGCATGAAGGCCATATGGGCCATCAGCCGAGCGGTGAGACCCATTTCCGCGTGTATATTGTGTCGCAGGCCTTCGCCGGCAAGAGCCGTGTCGATCGCCACCGCCTGATCAACGCCGCATTGGCAGCGGAACTTGCCGGCTCGGTGCACGCGCTCGCGCTGCATGCGAAGGCGCCGGGCGAGGCTTGATCCCCAATTAGAACGCCGTGCCCGCACGGCGCGGCCGCGCCTCCTCGGTTTCGCCGCGCGGCACCGGTACGATACGCAGCGCGGTGATGCGATTGCGCTCCCGGCGCAGCACGCGAAAGCGGAAGCCGTGGAACGTGAAGCTCTGGCCGCGCTCGGGGATCGAACGCGCCTCGTGAATGACGAGACCGGCAACTGTCGTTGCTTCCTCATCGGGCAGCGTCCAGTCCATCGCGCGATTGAGATCGCGGATCGGCACTGAGCCATCGACGACGACGGACCCGTCCGGCTGCAGGCGCACACCCGCGACCTGCACATCTTGCTCGTCGGAGATGTCGCCGACGATCTCCTCCAGAATATCCTCCAGCGTGACGATGCCTTCGACCTCGCCATACTCGTCGACCACGAGCGCGAAATGCGTCTTGCGCCGGCGGAACGCCTTCAGCTGTTCCGATACGGACCGCATCTCCGGTACGAACCACGGCGGGAGCGCCAGTGAAGCAACGTCGATGTGCGACACATCGCCCTCGGCGGCGCGAATCGCACGCAGCAGGTCCTTCGCATGCAGCACGCCGATGATGTTCTCTGGCGTGCCGCGCCACAGCGGGATGCGTGTGTACTCGGTGGCGAGCACCTCGCGCACCAGTTCCTCCTGCGGCAGGTCCGCATTCACCATCACCATTTCGGTGCGGTGGACCATCACGTCCGACACCTGCAATTCGCGCAGATCGAGTAGGCCGCCGAGCATGTCGCGGTCCTGCTTCTCGACCTTGCCTTCATGATGCAACAGATCGACGGCACCGCGCAGGCGTTCGGTCGGCGACAGGATCGGCTGATTGGCCCCGACCTTGAAGCCGATCAGCCGCATCAGCCCGCGCACGATCGCCTCGATCACGGCAAGCACCGGACCGAGCACGAACACAGTCGCGCGCATCGGCCTGGCGACCGCGAGCGAGACGCGATCCGGCGCATTGATCGCGATCGTCTTCGGCAGCACCTCGGCAAAGATCACGACCAGCGCGGTCATCACGCCGGTCGCGTAGAGCACGCCGACCTCACCGAACCAGGCGGTAAAAATACCGGTCGCCAGCGCGGAGGCGCCGATATTGGCGATGTTGTTGCCGAGCAGCAGGGCCCCGATCAGCCGTTCGCGCATGTCGAACAGGCTCGACACCACATCGGCATCGCGATTGCCCTGCTTCGACAGCCGCAGCATCGAGGCGCGGGAGGCACCGGTCAGCGCGGTCTCGCTCAGCGCAAAGAAGGCCGAGGCGGCGAGGAGGAGGATGACGACGGAGAGTGTGAACCAGTCCATGACGCCGATGTCGCTCTGTAGGGAGGCCGCCGATGATCCGTTGGCACTGCTCAATACGGCGTAAAGCCCGGGATCAGCCTCTGCTGCGCAATTTGGCCTGGAGAAAGTCGCGGACGCGCGCCGGATCGACGTCCTTCGCGATGACGGCGCGGCCGATGGCTTCCATCAGGATGAAGGTGAGCTTGCCGCGCTTGACCTTCTTGTCCTGCGCCATCAAGGCCAAGAGCCGATCGGCGTCGCCGATCCCCTCCTGGGCGAAGCCGGCGATGTCCTGCAGATGGGTCGGCAGACCGACCGCGGCAAGGTGACGCTCGATCCTGACGACGTCGTCGGGCGGCAGCATGCCGAGTTCGGCCGAGAACTGCGCCGCCAGCACCATGCCGACCGCGACGCCCTCGCCGTGGAACAGCCGGTCGGAGAAGCCGGTCACGGCCTCCAGCGCATGGCCGAAGGTGTGGCCGAGATTGAGCAGCGCCCGGTCGCCGGTCTCGCGCTCGTCGCGGGCGACGATCGCCGCCTTGGCGCGACAGGAGGTCGCGACCGCGTGCTCACGCGCCGAACCGCCCTTGACGATGTCGGCATGGTTGGCCTCGAGCCAGGCGAAGAAGCTGGCATCGCCGAGCAGGCCGTATTTTGCGACCTCGGCATAGCCGGCGCGGAACTGGCGCGGCGACAGGGTGTCGAGCACGGCCGTGTCGGCGATCACCAGCACCGGTTGGTGGAAGGCGCCGAGCAGGTTCTTGCCCTGGGGCGAATTGATGCCGGTCTTGCCGCCGACGGAGGAATCGACCTGCGCCAGCAGCGAGGTCGGCACCTGCACGAAATCGACGCCGCGGCGCAGGATGGCGGCCGCGAAGCCGGCGAGATCCCCGACCACCCCGCCGCCGAGCGCGATGACGAGATCGTTGCGCTCGATCCTGGCAGCGATCAGCGCCTCGCTGACCTTCTCCAGGCCGGCATAGGTCTTGGAGCCCTCGCCCTCATCGACCACGATCGTGGACGCCGGGATGCCCGCCTCCGCCAGGATCGCCTCGGCCGGCTTCAGCCAATGCGCGGCCACGGTACGGTCGGTGACGATGGCGGTGCGCACGCCGGGCCGCAGCGCCGCGATCCGCTGGCCGAGTGAAGCCAGCACGCCGCGGCCGATGACGATGTCATAGGCGCGCTCGCCGAGCGCGACGTCGACGATGATCGGATCGGAATGCTTCAGTGGTGCTGTCATCGGAGCGCGCCCATCGCCTGCGGAGGATCGGGTTGAACTGGATCGGGTTGTGGTCCGGCCGGCCCCGCCTCGGTCTCCGGTGGCGAGAAGAACGCCTGCAGCGCCTCCATGCAGTCCTCGACAACGCGATCATGCGGCACATCGCGCGAGCAGATCGTGAGATCGGCAAGCTGGTAGACCGGCTCGCGCTCGACGAGCAGGCGAGCGACCGTGCCTTCCGGATCGGCGGTCTGCAGCAGCGGCCGGTCGGCCCGCCGCCGGACGCGGCGCATGATCACGTCGGCATCGGCCTTGAGCCACACCGAGACCGCCTTCTCCTGGATGCGCCGCCGCGTCTCCTCGCGCATGAAGGCGCCGCCACCGGTTGCCAGCACCGCCGGACCATTTTCGAGCAGGCGGGCGATCACCCTGGCCTCGCCGTTGCGGAAATAGTCCTCGCCGCGCGACTCGAAGATTTCCGGTATGGTCATGCCGGCCGCGGTCTCGATCTCGGTGTCCGCATCGACGAAGGGCAGCCGCAACCGCGCCGCGAGCCGCCGGCCCACGGTCGACTTGCCGACACCCATCATGCCGACCAGCACGATCAGCCGCTTGCCGAGGCCTGCGAGAATCGCGGCCTCCGGAGCGGCTGGGCTGGGTGCGGGTTGCGTCGTGTCGGTCATCTCCAGGCTTCTAACCCAGCCCCTGCTGCTTTCAAAGGCATCCTGTTCCGTCCCCCGAGCCAAGGCGAGCTGCCCAGTCTGCCCGACGGGCTTGCAAGGCCGATGCGAACATGTTGGATGAAACCGTTCCCCTTCTGGTAGCCTGCGCGACCGACATGCCCAGCCTGTTCCGCTTCCTGACCGTCATCGCCGTCATCGTCGGCGTGGTCTATGGCGCGATCTACGCGCTGGCGAATTTCGTCAATCCGAAGCCGCGCGAGATGACGGTGACGATCCCGCCGGACAGGTTCCAGAAGAGATGAGCGGCGGCGCTGCGACGAACCGAAAAGCCACAGGGCATTGATTAAGAATTTTGCGGTTGTCTGAGGCGGCCGGGCGCCGCGATATCGGCCAGATTTGCAGTCACCGCTCGCCGTGCCGGCACGAATACCTCGTAGTGATTCGATCGCCTCGGACGCAGCGGATTTCACGACATGAAGGTCAAGGCCTCCGACGCCGGGCTGATGAGCCTGTTCCTCGACATGATGGCCGCCGAGCAGGGCGCCGGTCAGAACACGCTGGACGCCTATCGCCGCGACCTCACCGATCTCTCCGAATTTCTCGGCGGCAAGGCCAACGGCTTCGCCACGGCCGACACCCAGGCCTTGCGCGACTATCTCGCCGATCTCGACACCAGGGGTTTCAAATCCTCCAGCGTGGCGCGGCGGCTGTCGGCGATGCGGCACCTGTTTCGCTTCCTGCTGAGCGAGCGCATCCGCAGCGACGATCCCGCTGCCATCCTGTCGGGCCCGAAACGCGGCCGGCCGCTGCCCAAGGTGCTGTCGATCGGCGATGTCGACCGGATGCTGACCCGCGCCAAGGAGCTGAGCGAGGGCGCGGACGCTTCGCCGGCGCAGCGGCTGCGCGCGCTTCGCCTGTATTGCCTGCTCGAGGTGCTCTACGCGACCGGCCTGCGCGTCTCCGAGCTGGTGGCGCTGCCGCGCACCGCGGCGCGCAACGACGCCCGCATGATCGTGGTGCGCGGCAAGGGCAACAAGGAGCGGCTGGTGCCGCTGAACCAGGCCTCGCGCCAGGCGATGGCCGACTATCTCGCCGCCCTGGATGCGCTGAAGCCCGAGAAGAAGGCCAGTGCGACATTCGGCAAATGGCTGTTTCCGTCGTTCGGCGAGAGCGGCCACCTCACCCGCCAGCACTTCGCCCGCGACCTCAAGGAGCTCGCGGTGGCGAGCGGCCTGCCGGCCCGGCTGGTGTCGCCGCACGTGCTGCGCCACGCCTTCGCCAGCCATCTGCTGCACAACGGCGCCGACCTGCGCATCGTCCAGACCCTGCTCGGCCACACCGACATCTCGACCACCCAGATCTACACCCACGTGGTCGAGGAGCGGCTCAAGAGCCTGGTGCGCGACCTGCACCCGCTGGCCGAGACCTGACCTCGCTTCACACCTTCCCGAAACCAAATCCGCCGGCGTGACGCCCGGCCGGCTTGACTTCGCGCCCGTCTGCCCCGAAAGAGCGCCATCCTGCCCGCGATCCCGGCGCGATGCCTGGAGGCTGGGCACCGATCGTACCCTAAGCTCCTGAAGTCCTTCGGCTTCGGGTCGAAGGCCGAACCGATTCCGTCTCCCAGCGCTCTTCCTTCAGCTCTTCCATGCCGGATCCCATGCGCAGCTACCTCGATTTCGAAAAGCCCGTTGCCGAGCTCGATTCCAAGGTCGATGAACTCCGGGCGATGGCCGCCTCCGGCACCGACATCGGCGAGGAGGTCAGCCGGATCGAGGAGAAGGCCGGCCAGGCGCTGGCCGAGCTCTACGCCAACCTGACGCCCTGGCAGAAGACGATGGTCGCGCGCCACCCGCAGCGGCCGCATTTCACCGATTTCGTCAGCGGGCTGATCACCGAGTTCACGCCGCTGGCCGGCGACCGCAAGTTCGGCGAGGACGCCGCCTTGCTGGGCGGCTTCGGCCGCTTCCGCGGCGAGCCGATCTGCGTGATGGGCCAGGAGAAGGGCGCCACCACCGAGTCCCGCCTCAAGCACAATTTCGGCATGGCCCGCCCGGAAGGCTACCGCAAGGCGGTCCGGCTGATGGAGATGGCCGAGCGGTTCGGCATCCCGGTGCTGTCGCTGGTCGATTCCGCCGGCGCCTATCCCGGCCTCGGCGCCGAGGAGCGCGGCCAGGCCGAGGCCATCGCCCGCTCCACCGACGCCTGCCTGTCGCTCGGCGTGCCGAATGTCGCGATCATCACTGGCGAGGGCGGGTCGGGTGGCGCCATCGCCCTGACCACCGCCAACCGGGTGCTGATGCTGGAGCACGCGATCTACAGCGTGATCTCGCCGGAAGCCGCCTCCTCGATCCTGTGGCGCGACGGCACCAAGGCGCAGGAAGCCGCCAACAACATGAAGATCACCGCCCAGGACATGCTCCGCTTCCACGTGGTCGACACGGTCATCAAGGAGCCGGTCGGCGGCGCCCACCGCGACCCGGCGGCGATGATCGCCGCCACCGGCGAGGCGATCGCCCAGGCGTTCGACGAGCTGAAGGGCCTCGACGCCGACGCGATCCGCAAGCAGCGCCGGCAGAAGTTCATGGACATCGGCCGCAAGCTCGGCTGACCGGGCTGGAGCCGAGCTCCCGGCGCTCGCGGTTTTGTGAGTCTTTCCAGCCGTTTGGCCGCATTTCGGCCCCGCCGGCGGGGTCTGCTGTTTAGGAGTTGTTGACCAAAGCGGCCGGGGCCTTTCGGCATCGCCGGAGCGCGGGTTGCGAGGCTTGGGGTCAAAGGCTACAATTTTAATCAATGGTTTGACGGCATGACGCAGGGTCGACCCGTGATTTATCCAGCTTTCGGGCCGATCGCGTGAGATGAGACTGGGGTGTTGCGGCATGCCGGGTTTGCGGGGAGCTTTGCTTTGATCAACCGCGCTTTCGTCCGGGTTCTGATGACCTCGGCGGTGTTGGCCGCCGGCGCGCTGCTGACGGGTTGCAACAGCGATCAGGTCGCGCTCGCCACCAACGCCAAGGCCAACCAGCCTGTGCCGCCGAAGCTCGTCGCGACGATGGGCGAGAAGGACATGGATCTGCAGTCGCCGATCCTGGTCCGCGTGTTCAAGCAGGAAGCCGAGCTCGAGGTCTGGAAGCAGGACCGCTCGGGCAAGTTCGCGCTGCTCAAGACCTATCCGATCTGCCGCTGGTCCGGCGATCTCGGACCGAAGGTGCGCGAGGGCGACCGCCAGGCGCCGGAGGGCTTCTACTCGATCAATCCGAGCCAGATGAACCCGCAATCGGCCTACTATCTGTCCTTCAACACCGGCTATCCGAACGCGTTCGACAAGGCGCTCGGCCGCACCGGCTCGCAGCTGATGGTGCATGGCGACTGCTCCTCGCGCGGCTGCTTCGCGATGACCGACGAGCAGATCGCCGAGATCTATGCGCTCGGGCGCGAGTCCTTCTTCGGCGGCCAGCGCGCCTTCCAGTTCCAGGCCTATCCGTTCCGGATGACGCCTGTGAACATGGCCAGGCACCGCAACAATCCGAACATGCCGTTCTGGCGCATGATCAAGGAAGGCTACGACCATTTCGAAGTCACCCGGCAGGAGCCGAAGGTCGACTTCTGCGAGAAGAAGTACGTCTTCGACGCCCAGAAGCCGCCGGGCGCGACGCATGATCCGGTGTTCGACGCCTCCGCCAAGTGCCCGGCCTACGTCGTGCCGGACGAGATCACCGCCGCCGTGCGCGACAAGCAGCAGGCGGACGAGGCGGAATATGCCAAGCTCGTCGCCAAGGGCACGCCGGTCGCCAAGCTCAACACCGGCATCGATGGCGGCATGAATCCGATCTTCGCCAGCCGCGTGCCGGGCGCCTCCACCGGCCTGTCCGATGCCGGCGAAGCGCCGGGCCTGTCGCTCGCCAATTTCACGCCGGCGCCAGGCACGATCCCCGGTCATGTCAACCCGCCGCGCGCGCCCGGCGCCGACGAGGTCGCCGCGGTGCCGGCCAGTGCGGCCCCGGCTCCCGCAGCGGCGCCCTCCACCCGGGTGGCAGCCGTCAGTGCGCCGGAGAAGCCGAGCTTCATGTCGAGCCTCGCCCGCAAGGTCGGGATCGGCGGCAATGCCGCGGCCGACACCAAGGCTGCGACCGCGAAGCCCGAGAGCAAGACCGTGGAGGCCAGGTCCTCGGAGATCAAGCCCGCCGAGATCAAGCCTGCGCCCAAGCCGGTCGCGGCGAAGCCCGCCGAGACCCGGCAGGCCGCCGCGCGGCCGCCGTTCAAGCCCGCCGCCGGCGACGCGCCCGCCACCACGGCCTCGGCCCCCGCGCAGACCCAGACCGCGCTGGTCTCCGGCGCCGTGCCAGTGCTGCAGTCGAACTCGTTCGACAGCCGGTTCGCAGGATTCAAATAGTAAGCCGTCCATCGAGCGCCGCTTTTTTTGCGAGACATCGAGTCCGCCGGACGCTAGCCGCGCGCTCGGGTGCCACCCTCCCCTGGAGGGGGAGGGTCGATCGCACGCGAAGCGGGCGAGCGGGGTGGGGTGAGCTCTCCACGCATGCTTTTGCGCGCGGAGACATCACCCCACCCCGCCTCACGTTTCGCTTCGCTCCTCGTGAGGCGACCCTCCCCCTCCAGGGGAGGGTGAGCATCGCTTGCGCAGCACCATCATCGTCAACAAACTCACGTTGCATTTCTGGATATGCGCGTTTGTCCTCGCGGCGCTCTGCGCGTCCGAGTGATGCATCGATCTCACCCTCTTCCGAAGCGAGGGTGCAGGGAAGGCCGGACCTCGACTGAGGCCCGTGGCCCGCCTGCGAAAAAATGCAGGCGGCAGGTACCACAGGTCCAGCCGGACGACCCGGCCCTCCCTGCGCGATAGTTTTAACGGCTGCTTCGCGATCTCCCTGGGGACCGGGCTGTGTTGCCCCCATCACCGGCGAGATGCGCGGGGCATCAACAGCCGGCTTGACCTCAGCATCGGGAGGTCAGGACCACGCGACTTGACCGTGCGAGCCGATGTTGTTCGTCCGCGCGAATGATCACGCTGCAAACCGGCCCGCCCATCACATCCCGCACTCCACGCTTCGTGACGACCGCGCAGCGCCCCTCGTGGATGAGGCGGGACGGACGGAATAAATCACGAAATTCCGAAATTTGGAAGCGGCATATTTTTACTGATGGGACTGGACAGCCCAAATCAGCTTGAACGCGCGGGCAAATTCAGTTTTTCCGCGCAGCGCGTTTCTCATCGTTGGGAGGCATGGACCCGCCGGCCGCACGCGGGATGCAGAACCGAATCGCCCGACGGGCAGAGGCGCCAGCGTCGGCGCCCAAGCCTTCATGGCCGGGCCGGCCGGTTGACGGCTGGAATATCATGTCATATTAAAAGTTACATGAGACCCAACAGCCAGTTGTCCGGCATCCTGCACGTCCTGCTCCACATGGCGGAGCACGACGGTCCGGTCACGTCCGAGGCCCTCGCAGCGATGATGCAGACCAATCCGGTCGTGATCCGCAGAATCATGGCGGGCCTCCGGGACAGCGGCTATGTGCGCTCCGAGAAAGGCCATGGCGGCGGCTGGACGCTCGCCTGCGATCTGGCGACCGTCACCCTGCGCGACGTCTACGATTCACTCGGGCGCCCATCGCTGTTCGCCATCGGCCATCGGAGCGAGACTCCCGACTGCCTCGTCGAGCAGGCGGTCAATGCGGCGCTCGACACCTCCATCCGGGCCGCCGAGACCTTGCTGCTGTCCCGTCTCGGCGCCATCACGCTGGCGGCGCTGAGCGCTGATTTCCACGACCGCCTCGAACGACGCAAGCGACCTCGCAAAGGAGACATTTGTCATGCCGGCTGACATTGCCGACGGCGCTCAGCAGTTCATCCGCGCGTTTTCCGATCCCGAATTCGTCGCGCGCTACACGGATGGTCCACGTCGCTTCGTGCCCGGTCTCGACGGGCTGCACCGGATGACGGCGGTCCTGCTGGCCGAGCGGGCGCCCGAACATGCGAGGGTGCTCGTGCTGGGCGCGGGCGGCGGGCTCGAGCTCAACGCGTTGGCGGAAGCGCAACCATCGTGGACCTTCGTCGGCGTCGATCCGGCGCCGCAGATGCTGCGACTCGCCGAACGCACGCTCGGCGCGCGGACGAGCCGGGTCGAACTGATCGAGGGCACCATCGACGATGCGCCGGCCGGCCCGTTTGACGCGGCGACATGCCTGCTGACGCTGCACTTTCTGGCAGCATCGGAACGGTTGCGGACAGTCCGCGCCGTGCACGACCGGCTCCACCCTGGAGCGCCTTTCGTGGTGGCCCATAGCTGCCTGCCCAACGAGCCCGTCGAGAGATCGCTGTGGCTGGATCGGTACGCGGCCTATGCCGTTGCGTCCGGCACAGACCCCGAGCAGGCCAGGACGATGCGCGCGACCGTCGATGCCAGCGTCAACATGCTGAGCCCAGGGGAGGATGAAGCCATCCTGCGTGACGGCGGCTTTCGCGATGCCCGTCCATTCTTCACAGCGCTGACCTGGCATGGCTGGATCGGCCACGCCTGAACCGCCGCCGAGCATCACACCGATGCGCCCTGAACGATCGCGATCAGGGCCTGCTAATTAGTTGCCCGGCCTGCGCCGGCATCCACGCATGTCCCTCCCCGCGGCCCCCGAAGAGGTGGATGACGCGGCTTGCGGACAGGCTTCGCGCCGGAGCCGTGCCACGTCTCAGCCTGCGTGATGTCGCGCACGGAGCGCCGGGACGCGATCTGCGACAAACGGCGCGTCACCCGAGGCGAGGTGACGCAACCGAGAGGAGCAGGTCATGAGCTTTTGGGATGATATCGGAGATGCCGTCAGTTCCGCCGTGGACGACGTGAAGGACGTCGCGAAGGATGTGGCGGGTGCGGTCGGCGGTGCGGCGGGCGCCGTGGTCGATACGGTCGAGCACGTCGCCGGCGATGCGGCCCATGCCGTGGGCAGCGTGGTGCATGGCATCGGCGCGCTCGGCGGCGAGGCCATCCATACCGTGGGCGGCGTACTCGGCGCGATCGGGCACGGTGCCGAGGCTATCGGCGGCGGCCTGCTTCACACCGTAGGCGACGTCGCGTCGACCGTGGTCCATGTCGGCGGCGACGTCCTCCATACCGGGATCAACGTCGCCGGCGACGTGGCGTCCGGGGTCGGCCACCTGGTACATGGCGACATCGACGGCGTCATCAACGACGTCAAGCATATCGGCGGCGACATCGTCGACGGCGGGCTCAAGGTCGGTGGCGACGTGGCGCATGGCGCCCTCGACGTCGCCGGCGACCTCGCACACACCGCGGTCGGCCTCGGCGAGGCCGGGCTGGAGGCGGCCGGCGCAGTCGGCCACGGCGCGCTCGGCATGGCCGGCACCATCGTCGGAACGGCCGGCGAGGTCGGCATGGACGCGCTCGACGCTGCAGGCGCCGTGGTGAAGGGCGGCTTCGACGCCGGCGTAGCGGTGGCCGACGGCGCCATCGGCGTGGTCACCGACACGGCGTCGGCGGCGGGCCACCTGATCGGCGGACCGATCGGCGAGGCGATCTCCGGCATCGCCCACGGCGCCGATGCGGTCGGCACCGGCATCGTCGATGGCGTCGGCCATTTCGTCGGCGAGGGTC
Organism: Bradyrhizobium sp. HKCCYLRH1030; assembly: GCF_051168395.1. NCBI lineage: Bacteria > Pseudomonadati > Pseudomonadota > Alphaproteobacteria > Hyphomicrobiales > Nitrobacteraceae > Bradyrhizobium > Bradyrhizobium sp. HKCCYLRH1030. The sequence goes on from NZ_JBNPUY010000002.1 coordinate 218,462, forward strand.
TCAACGGGCTGGCACAGACCGCCGGCGAGTTGAGCCACTCTCTGGGGCAGCAGCTCGACGCGATCGGCCACGACCTGGGCTCGCTGGTCAACGACCTCAGCCATGGCGATCTCGGCGCGGCGATCGGCGACGTCTTCAAGCTGGCCCAGGACGGCCTGCGCAGCGACGGCAGCATCCAGATCGCTCATGCGGGACAGGACGGCGGCAGCCATGGCGGGTTCTGGGACTCGATCGCGCAGGCGATCCATCAGTCCGCCGACAACGTCCAGGGCAGTCAGGGCCCCGGCTTCCCCGGCCCGTTGCACGGCGAGGGCTCGTCGCACAACCCGATCATCGTCGACAATTTCGGCGACCATGGCCATGCGGGCAACACCGGCATCGTACCGCCGAATTTCGACCACGCGCCGGTGGCCGTGCACGACGCGCCGCACGCCGACTACAGCCACATCGTCCAGATGGACGACGCGCATCACTTCGCGATGCATGGCTGAGGCAACGCCGCTCGGCCGGCAGGCATCCCGCCGTGATCGTCACGGCGGGATGTCGCGTCAGGATCGATCGGCGTCGTGCTGGACGATGGCCGGCGGTGCACCGGTGGCCTGCGCGCGATCTCGCGGCAGGGGATCGTTCATCGCCGAGAGCGCGCATAGCGCCAGCGAGCCCCAGACGGCGGCGCTGAAATACAGCGACATCCAGGCGATCTCTTCCTTCCAGTGCTCGAACTCGTGGGTGACGGTCCAACGCGTGGCGGAGTCGCGCAGACCGGCGAGCGGATGCAGGAGTGGCGTGCCGGCGGCGCGCTCGATGCGCCAGCGCTTCACATACATCGGGACGTCGATCACGACCAGGAAGGCGAGATAGCAGGCGATGCCGACGAGGCCCGCGATCAGAAGGCCGCGCACCAGGCCGTCGAACTCCGGCAGCAGCCGGCCGAGGCCGATGCCGACGAACAGGAAGGCCACCGCCCACAGCGAGTTCTCGATCGCGTTGTAGAGGAAATTCCGGGTGACGACGGCGTACCAGGAACAGATCTCCGCGACGACGATCAGCGGCACGATGATGCGGGCCATGTTAACCGCGGTCTCGGCATCGGCGATCGCGCCGAGCTGCGCGAGGATGATGGCCCACTGCGCCGCGAAGGCGATCTCGGCGATGGTCGCGACGGTGCGGCCGATGAACACGCTCGACAGCCAGCTGTCGACCAGGCAGATGCGCTGCACGTCGGCGCGCGGCAGCACCGAGCGGAAGGCGCAGCCGAACACATAGGCCGCCGACAGCGCCAGCATCGAACTGGTCTGGGACGCCTGACCCGACGAACTGCTGCCGCCGTTGAGCTGCCGGTACAGGATGAACCAGAACACGATGTTGGCGAGGCTGACGAGCGTCAGCATCGCCCACCACAGGGCGACCGGGTTCGACAGGGCTCGCGACTGCGCACGCATCCGGGCACTCCAAATTTCATGTGAACGACATCGGATCGTATTAATTCCGTCATGCAGCGGCAACCCATTCCGGCCACGGAGGATCGCAAAAGGCCGTGTGCCGGCGAGCCCTGCGGCCTGCACTGGGAGTTTCGTCACGATGTCCCGAGTTCCCTGCAGCGCGGCGGCCCTTGCGCCTCGATGGTCGGATTCCAAACCCCTTGCATGGATCGGCACGGGCGGAGGTGCTGCCCGCGTTGACGCTTCGCTAACCGCGAATCGCGCGTGCCAAAACCGGTCCCGCCGCGGACCGTAGCTCGGCTGAGCGAGGGTACATTGCCGATGTTGACGATCCTGTCCTGCCTGCCCGCCGATCATGATCTGCGCTACGTCGCCGCCGCACTGCTCGTCTGCGTGCTCGGCTCGATTCTGTCCATGCGGCTGCTCGCGCGGGTCCGTCGCAACGCCGGCCTCCGCCGCTTCCATCTGCTGTTTCTGGCCGGCCTCGTGGCCGGTGGCACGGTCTGGACCACGCACTTCGCCGCGGTCCTCGGCTACGACACGCCAGGATACCGCTCGTTCGAGCCGGCGATGACCTTCGCCTCGCTCGGACTGGCGGTGGCCTTTGCGTGGCTCGGCTTCTTCATCACGACACGCACCCAGCGCGGCCCGCTGATCGAGGCCGGCGGCGCGGTGTTCGGCTTCGGCATCGCCGCCATGCATTACAGCGGCATGAGCGCGCTCAAGCTCGACGGCGTGCTGACCTGGAACGTGCCGATGGTGTGGCTCTCGATCGCGCTTGCAACGGTGTTCGGTGCCGTTGCCGCCAACCGCATCGCGCGGCCGGTCACCCGCTTCTGCAAATATGGCAGCTCGCTCGCGATGGTGCTTGCGATCCTGAGCCTGCACTTCACCGGCATGCTCGCGTTGACCCTGGCACCCATGGCGGCCAGCAGCGCGCCGGTGCAGTCGCTGTCGGACAGCCTGATGCTGGTCACGGTCGTCACCGGCATCGGCCTGATCATGGCGATGGCCGCCTCGGCCTACATGATCGACATGCAGGCGACGCAGGAAGCGGTCGAAGGCTATCGGCAATTGGCGCTGCAGGACCCGCTGACCGGCCTGCCGAACCGCAGCGGCCTCGGCCAGCGGCTCGCGCCGCTGCTCACCGAGGGCGACGAGACCGCGCATCTGGCGGTGCTCGCGATCGACCTCGATCGCTTCAAGGACGTCAACGACGCGCACGGCCATGCCGCGGGCGATGCGGTGCTGACGGTGATCGCACAGCGTATTGCATCGACGCTGCAGCCGGGCGAGTTCCTGGCGCGAATCGGCGGCGACGAGTTCGTCGCCGTCAAGAGCGAGATCTTCGCGTGCACCGAGGCGGCGAAGTTCGCCGAGCGGATGCGCGCGCTGGTGCTGGCGCCCGTCGAGTGGGAGGAGCGCAGCCTCTCGGTCGGCTGCAGTATCGGCATCGCGCTGCATCCCGACCACGGCCTGACCTCGGACGAGCTTCTCACCCGCGCCGATCTCGCGATGTACCGCGCCAAGAGTCTCGGCCAGGGCAAGATCTGCACCTATGAGCCGTCGATGGACGAGGCCAGCCGGCGCCGCGCCGAGCTCGCGATCGACCTCAAGCGCGCGCTGGTGCGCAACGAGTTCGAGCTGCACTACCAAGTTCAGAACGACACGCAGAGCGGCGGCATCGTCGGCTTCGAGGCGCTGCTGCGGTGGAACCATCCGGTGAAGGGCCGCGTGCCGCCGAACGATTTCATTCCGATGGCCGAACAAACGGGGCTGATCGTCGACATCGGCGACTGGGTGCTGCGCACCGCCTGCGCCACCGCCGCGACCTGGAGCCGGCCGTTCAAGGTCGCCGTCAACGTCGCGCCGATGCAGCTCAACCACGACCTGCCGAAGCGCGTCGCCGAGGTGCTGCGCGAGACTGGATTGGCGCCGGAGCGGCTGGAGATCGAGCTGACCGAGACCGGTATCATCGCCGACCGCCAGCATGCGCTGCAGGTGATGCAGGCCTTGAAGGCGATCGGCGTCACCGTGGCGATGGACGATTTCGGCACCGGCTATTCGTCGCTGTCGACCCTGCAGGTGTTTCCATTCGACAAGATCAAGGTCGACAAGAGCTTCATCCAGTCGGTCGAGACCAGCGTGCACGCCGCGGCGATCGTCAAGGCGACCCTGCTGCTCGGGCGCAGCCTCAACATCCCGGTGCTCGCCGAAGGCGTCGAGACCGAACAGCATCTCGCCTTCCTGCGCGAGGAAGGCTGCAGCAGCGTACAGGGCTTCCTGTTCGGCAAGCCGATGCCGCAGGAGGCGATCAGCCGGATGATTCGTGAGGTCGGAGGTACGCCGGCGGCTGCCGTCGACGTACAGGCCAAGAAGGCTGCGGCCGCGTGAGGGCAGATCTTGTCATCGTGATTGCCTTGCGGCTGAACTGAACAGGCGGCCGCGAATGTGATGGCTCACCCTCCCCTGGAGGGGGAGGGTCGATCGCACGCGAAGCGGGCGAGCGGGGTGGGGTGATGTCTCCACGCGCCGGCTCCAGAGGAGAGATCACCCCACCCCGCCTCACGCGCCGCTTCGCGCCCCGTGAGGCGACCCTCCCCTCCAGGGGAGGGTGACCGCGGCACGCAGCCCGGCCAAGCTCGACGCAGCGTTACTCAGAACGTGCGGATGATCTTGAAGTCCAGCCCGTCGGCCGCGGCGAGATGCATCGCCATGCCGGCGCGGCCCTGCCGGATCGTCACCTCGCCGCGCGCGCCGGAATAGACGATGTTGCGGCCGGCGGCAGCGAGCGGTCGCAGGGACAGCGAGCCGGCGCGCTCGGCGGCCGCCTTGAGAAAGCGCAGGCCCTCGTAGTTCGACTGGCCGACCGATCCGACCGGCGGCGCATCGGCGCCGAACATCGCGGTGTAGCGGCTCATGAACGCGTCATTGGCCTTGGAGCCGATGCAGCTGAAATAGCCGGAGGCCGAATACAGGTTCTCGGTGTTGTCGGCGCCGATGCCGAGCAGCACCGTTTCGTCCACCGCGCCGGCGAGACGCAGGGTGGTCGCGGCGAGGCCCGACTCGCCGAAGGCGCGATTGAAGGTAATGCTGTCGGTGCCGATCAGCGAGATCAGCACGACGTCGGGCCTGGCAGCGCGGATCCGCGCCAGATGCGCCTCGTGGTCATCCTCGCCCACCGGCACGAACTCCTCGCCGACCACCTGGCCGCCGGCCTCGGTGATGAAGGTCTTGGTCTGGAGGTGCGACTGCCACGGCCAGACATAGTCGCTGCCGATCAGATACCAGCGCCGGGCGCGCTTGTTCTCCGCCAGCCAGTGGATGGCGGGGCGCGTCTGGCTGTGCGGCGTCTCGCCGATCGCCATCACGCCGGGCGTGCGCTCGCCGCCTTCATAGACCGGCGTATACACATACGGGATGCGCCCGCGGGTGAGCCGGCGCAGCGCCAGCCTCACCGCGCTGATATGCGAGCCCATGACCACGTCGATGTCGTCGAATTCGAGCGCGTCCCTGGCGCGCTCGGCCACCTCGTCCGCCGGCCCGCCGGAATCGTAGAACGACAACTCGATCTCGCGCCCGAGAATGCCACCGTGGCGGTTGATGTCGGACACCGCGAGCAACGCGCTGTTGGTCGCGGCCGGGCCCCAGATGCCGGGTGACCCGGAGAAGGTGAGGAAGTTGCCGATGCGCAGCCTGTTCTGGGAGCCGCGCCGCTGGATACGGTCAGGAGCGAAGGGGGCGAGTGCAGGAAGGCCGGCCCGCCGGGGCGGGCTCCTGAACAGCAGGGATGGCGGCAGACGGAGACGCCCGGCCGTGACAGATCCTGTCGAGAGCACACCCACTCCTTGGCCGCAACCGCGCCTGGCCCATTGTGGGCCGGCGGTCATACGCCGTCAAAATCAGCACGCGTTCGGCAAATATCCTATTCGAAAATGTTGAATGTTCAAGAATTGGGATGCATATAGATCGGGCAGCAACTGCCGGACATTCATTCAAGTCGGGACCGCAAGCGAAGTTCACCGTGGCCAAACCGCCCCATCCCAACAGCCCCCTCACCGAACATCTCGCCTACCTGCTCGCGCAGGCCAACCGGGAGATCAACCGGCAGCTGGAGTCGCGCCTGAGCACCGAGGGCGTGCCCGTCGAGCAGTGGCGCATCCTCAAGGTGCTCTCCGACGGCGAGGGGCACTCGATGGGCGATCTCGCCGACGCGGTCCTGCTGAACCACCCGACCCTGACCAAGATGATCGACCGCATGGTCTCGGACTCGCTGGTCTACCGCCGCCAGGACGCCCACGACCGGCGCAAGGTGCTGATGTTCATCAGCGATCATGGCAAGGCGCTATGCAAGCGGCTGAACTCGCTGGCCGCCAGCCAGGAGGCGCACATCCTGGAGAACTACGGCGACAAGGCCACCGGCGAGCTGAAGCGGCTCTTGGAAAATCTGATCGACGCGGCGAGCTGAGGCACGCTGCGCTGCCGACATTCAGGGCTAAGCTCTATCCTCCCGTCATTGCGAGCGCAGCGAGGCAGTCCAGAGCCCCCCCACCACCCTGGATTGCTTCGCTGCGCTCGCAATGACGCGGAAATCGGAGCGGTCTTCGCGTCGCATCAAGACGACTTGACCACGCCTCGTCTCCTCGCCTGCGGCAAATCGGGCGGTCCGCCCGGCAACGCCGGGATAGACGCAAGACGAATCCTCCCTCATCCTGTCCTGTGACGATCGCGACGAACGGGCCGCATAGAGCCCGCGCGCGATCACCGGCGGGACCAAAACCGCCGGACGAGGACACGACACAGGGAGGACAGGCCATGGGCATTCACCTGCTCGATCGCGCCATCGGCAGCGATTATCCGACATTCGCAAGCACCGCTGACATCCGCGCCTTCGAGCAGACGCCGTATGGCGAACGGATCGCCGCGCAGAGCACCTATGAGGCGTTGAAGTGCGGCGCCTCGGTCAACCCGGATGCGCCGGCGATCCAGTTTCTGCCCAACGCCGATCCGGCCGACACGCCGGTGGTGATCTCCTATCGCGACTTCATCGCCCGGGTGACGCAGGCGGCGAACATGTTTCATGCGCTCGGAGTCGGTCCCGACGACGTCGTCAGCTTCATGCTGCCTTTGGTGCCCGACGCCTTCGTCACGCTGTTCGGCGCCGAGGCCGCCGGCATCGCCAACCCGGTCAATCCGCTGCTCGAGCCGCACCAGATCGCCGAGATTCTCGATGCCGCCAGGACCAAGGTGCTGGTGGCGCTCGGCCCCCTGCCCGGCACCGACATCTGGCAGAAGGTCGAGAAGGTGCGCGGCGGCCTCAAGCACCTCAAGGCGATCGTGCAGGTGCATGGCGGCGGCGGTGACCCCGCCAACGGCATTCACGCGTTCAACGACCTGATCGGAGCGCAGCCGAGCGACCACCTCGTCAGCGGCCGGCAGATCAAGGCCAGCGACACCGCCGCCTATTTCCACACCGGCGGCACGACCGGCACGCCGAAGCTGGTGCGCCACAGCCATGGCAACCAAGTCTATCAGGCCTGGGGGATCAACCTGGTCCTGAAGGCCAAGCCCGGCGGCACCTTGCTGTTCGGCATGCCGCTATTCCATGTCGGGGGATCGCTGACCCAGGCGCTGCAGACGCTGTCGGCGGGCGGGTCCCTCGTCGTGCTGTCGGGCGCCGGCTGGCGCAATCCGAATGCGGTGCGCAACATCTGGGGCCTGGTCGAGCGCTTCAAGCCGGAGACGCTGTCGAGCGTGCCGACCGTGCTCGCCGCGACTCTGGCTGTGCCACAAGGTGCGGCCGACATCTCCAGTCTGCGCTATGCCGCGGGCGGCGGCTCGGCGATTCCGGTCGCCGTGGGGCAGGCGATCATGGACAAGCTCAAGCTGCCGGTGATCGAGGTCTACGGCATGACCGAGACCGCGAGCGTGCACACCATGGCCTATCCGGACCAGCCGATCCGGCTCGGCTCGGTCGGCCTGCCGCTGCCTTACGCCAAGGTGCGGATCGTCAAGCTCGATGCCGACGGGCGTTATGAGCGCGACTGCGCCGTGGACGAGATCGGCGTCGTCATCATGGCCGGGCCCGGCGTGTTCTCCGGCTATCTCGACGACGCCCACAACAAGGGCGCCTTCGTCCAGGGACATTGGGTCAACTCCGGCGATCTCGGCCGGCTCGATGCCGACGGATTCCTCTGGATCACCGGCCGCGCCAAGGACCTCGTGATCCGCGGCGGCCACAACATCGATCCGGCGCCGATCGAGGAGATCCTGTTCCAGCATCCGGCCGTGGGCTTCGCCGCGGTGGTCGGTCAGCCCGACGCCTATGCGGGCGAGCTGCCGATCGGCTATGTGCAGCTCAAGCCCGGCGCGAGCGTGCAACCGGGCGAGCTGGAGGACTGGGTACGCGCCCGCACTCCGGAGCGCGCCGCGGTGCCGGTGCAGATCATCCCGATCGATCCGATGCCGGTGACCGGCGTCGGCAAGGTGTTCAAGCCGCAACTGCGCTGGGACGCCGCGACGCGGGTGTTCACCAAGGTGCTGTCGCAACTCACCGACCGCGGCATCGATTGCAGCGTCAAGGTCGGCCCGCACGGCAGCCACGGCAGCATCGCGACGGTGACCTTGCGCAACGTGCCGGCGGAAAGCCGCGAGGCGATCGAGAACGAGGTGCATACGCTGCTCGCGCCGTTCGTGATCCGGCACGAGGTGGTGATGGAGTGAGCTGCCCCGAGTCGCCAGCAAAGTTCCCGTATTTTTGCGGCATGTTGCTGGCGGACAACATACAGAACTACCATCAGGTGCTACCACCTCAGCGCGAATGTGCTGAGGTGTCTTGGAATGCTCAAGGTTCTGCTGACTTCAACGGCGATCGCTTTGTCCGGTGCAGCGGCGGCTGCTGCCGATCTGCCGATCACGGCCAAAGCTCCAATTCCGGTCAGGTTCAGCTGGACCGGTTGCTCCATCGGCGGTCACGTCGGAGGAGTCGTCAGCACCGACACCACGATCAACGATTTGGGAGCCGTCAGAGACTACAGCAGGGCCGGCGTTGTTGGCGGCGGCCAAATCGGTTGCGATTATCAGTTCGCACCGGCCTGGGTGATCGGCGCCGAGGCCCGCGCTGCCTGGAGCAGCCTGCGAACCAGCCATGGCGGCACGGTCCGAAATCGCATCACCGGTGTGATTCGCCCGTCGCAGTTCATCACGACGAACGATTTCCTGGGCTCTGCAACGGCCCGGCTCGGCTATGTCTACGCCGAACGCTGGCTGGTCTATGCCCGCGGCGGCGCGGCCTGGACGCGCGAGCGCAACGAGGATCCGTTCATCCTTCAGTCTGGAGTCGCCGTCGATCCGAGCACGACCTCAATGCGAACCGGATGGACGGCGGGCGCAGGTGTGGAGTGGGCCTTTGCCCCGCACTGGTCCGTGAATGCCGAGTACAACTATTACGATTTCGGCAAAAGCGGCATCGTAATGACCAACACGGTGCCGGTCGTCAACATCACGGGCTTCGAGGTCAAGGACCGCATTCACGCCGCGACCCTCGGCGTCAACTATCGGTTCTGAGACGCGCTCTACCTCTCCGGGCGTTGAAGGCAACGGACAGGCCTCCGCCGTTCATTGCTAGTTTGGTCCGGTTGCTGATGCGACGGGCAAGGCGATGCCCTTCTCCGCCAAGGCCTTGCGCAACAGATCCGGCCGATCGGAAATGATGCCATCGACGCCGGTGTCGATCAGTCGCGCCATGTCCTCCGGCTTGTTCACGGTCCAGACCACGACCTGCAGCCCGAGCGCATGCGCTTCGGCGACCAACCCCGGCGTGATGTCGGCGAAATAGGGTGACCACACCTTGCCGCCGGCCGCTTTGATCGTGCGCGGCAGCGAGCCACCGTGATCGGCAGGATTGAAGCCGGCGGTCCAGCGGGTGGCCTCGGTCAACGACACCGTCGGCGCCTTGCCCCGCTGCAGTGACAAATAGACGGTTGGAATCCGAGGTGCGCGTTGCTGTACCAACTGCAGGGTGCGCCAGTCGAACGACTGGATCATGACGCGATCCGCGAACTGCTCCGCATCGATCAGGCCGAGCAGCAGGCTGACGAACCGCGCCGGGTCAGGCGCTTCGTTGGGAAACGCCGGATCGAGCTTGGTCTCGATGTTGAGACGCACATGGTCGTCTCCCGAGCGCCTGACGAGATCGAACACCTGCTTCAGGGTCGGAATGCGCGGCGGCACGTCGCCTGCGAGCGGCTGCTGCTCCGGAAACTGCCTGGCATAGTCGCTGCCGGGGCGAATCCGGCCGACATCGTAGGACTGCACCTCGGCCAGCGGCAGGTCGATCAGCAGCGGTCCGGGCGGCACGACGTAGTTGCCGGAAGCGTCGCGGGCGAGACCGGGATTGAGCCGCCGCTCGTGCGAGACGACCAGCACGCCGTCGGCCGTGGCGCCGACATCGAGCTCCAGCGTATCGACGCCCAACGCGAGCGCTGCGGCGAAGGCCTGCAGCGTGTTCTCCGGATGCAGTGCCCGCCCGCCGCGATGAGCCTCGACGTCGAAGGCTGTCGCGGGACTCGCCAGACCGGCCAGCAACAGGGCCGCACAGAGGGAGAGAGTTGGACGGTGCATGGCACCAGCCTACCATGACGGCGCGGATTGCCCATTCCCCTTGTTTCGGCTGGCCTTCTGAATTAGGCCTTTGCCACAGACCGGCGGATAACGCTGGCCACGGATGGATCGAGGGAGGCGATCCGCGCGCTGCACGCGTCGTGCCAGCATCCCTATCGACCCTCCTTTCGAGCTTTGTTTCCCGAGTTCAGGCGCGACGGACCCATGCCCATGACCGACCTTCCTGTCATCATCGCCGGCGGCGGCATCGGCGGCCTCGCGACCGCACTCACCCTGCAGCAGATCGGCGTGCCCTGCGTGGTCTACGAGAGCGTGCGCGAGATGCGGCCGCTCGGGGTCGGCATCAACCTGCAGCCCAATGCCGTGCGCGAGCTGTATGATCTGGGCATTGGCGCCGACGATCTCGATCAGGTCGGCGTGCCCGCGAAGGAATGGGCGCTGGTCGGGCTGAACGGCAACGACATCTATTCCGAGCCGCGCGGGCTGCTTGCCGGCTACAACTGGCCGCAATATGCGGTTCACCGCGGCAAGCTGCACATGCTGCTGTACAGCCGGCTGGTGCAGCGGACTGGCGCTGATTGCGTACGGCTCGGCAGCCGCGTCAGCGGCTATGAGAAGCATGCGGACGGCTCCGTGACCGCACGCGTCGAGCATGCCGATGGGTTGCGCTCCGAGCAGCGCGGGCGGCTCCTGATCGGCGCCGACGGCATCCACTCGGCGGTGCGCGCGCAGATGCACCCGGCGCAGCCGCCGATCCATTGGGGCGGCGCGGTGATGTGGCGCGGCGTCACTTGGGCGAAGCCGATGCGCACCGGATCATCCTTCGTCGGACTCGGCACCCATCGCCACCGCGTCGTGGTCTATCCGATCTCGCATCCCGACCCCAAGACGGGGCTGGCGCTGATCAACTGGATCGCGGAAGTGACGATGGACAACACCGAGGGCTGGAAGCAGACCGGCTGGTTCCGCCAAGTGCCGGTCAAGGAGTTTGCGCATCATTTCGCGGGCTGGACCTATGACTGGCTCGACGTGCCCGCATTGATCGCCGGCGCCGACGGCGCCTATGAGAACCCGATGATCGACCGCGATCCGGTGCCGACCTGGGTCGACGGTCCGGTGGCGCTGATGGGCGACGCCGCGCATGCGATGTATCCGACGGGGAGCAACGGCGCCAGCCAGGCCATCGTCGACGCCCGCGTGCTCGGCGCCTCGCTGCTGGCGCATGGCGTCACACCGGCGGCGCTCTCGGCGTATGACGAGAAGCTGTGCGGCCCGATTTCGCAGGTCATCCTGCGCAACCGCGGCGCCGGGCCGTTCGGATTGCTCAACCTGGTCGACGAGCGCTGCGGCGGGACGTTCACCAATATTGACGAGGTCATCCCGCCGGCCGAGCGCGACGCCTTCATGGCCGGCTACAAGAAGGCGGCAGGGTTCGCGATCGAGCAGCTCAACGCCGCGCCAAGGACGATTGCGGAAGGGGCGCGGGTCGATACGACCAAGGCCGCTTGACTACTAGATGGCACGGTAAGAGCCACCCTCCGTTATCGCGAGGAGCACAAGCAGCGAAGCAACCCGAAGCGGTTGTAGGCCTCTGAATTGCTTTCACCCATGCCCGCTAAGTTCTCACTTTGGAAAGCGGCTTGGAGGGGTCATGGGGCCTGGAGGTTCCGGCCTTGGCGTGTAGGTCGGGATTTCGCGAGGTGGGCGTAACTCCCCAGGAGACAACGGACCCGGCTTGTATTCTGGAGCAGGTTTGACGCCTTCAGGCGGCCGTAGCGGAGGGATATAAGGCCCGGCTTGGGATTCGGCTGCATAGCTCGCGCTACTGCACAGACAAGCCAAGATTATCAAGACTTCATGCGACCGTATCATCATCGGAAGCCTCCCATTTTGTTCGAAAGGCTACACGTCGCGTCGCAATCAAAATTGATCTACCTCAACTAAGGGTTGATTTTCGTTCGAGATTCCACTTGCGTCTCCCCGTTAACCAGAGCCATTCTCACAGCAGACTTGGCTGGCCACAGGTTTGGCGACAGCTTCACCTTAAGGCTGTCTCCGTCGGGCTTCTCGGATCTTCGCACCACCATCAAAGGCTTTCAGCTACGCGTAGCGGCCGTGGCAGTGCTTGTACTTCTTGCCGGAGCCGCAGGGGCAGTCCTCGTTGCGGCCGATCTTGCCCCAGGTCGAGGGATCGTTCGGGTTGCGTGCTTCGGCCGGGACCGGAGCGGCCCCCGAGGACGGCACCAGGGAGACGTTCGCGAAGGCCATCTCGTCCTCGCCGGTGCTGGGATCGGCGTGGTGCGCCTGCATCGGCGGCAGCGTCGGCTGCTGCTCCTCGGGTGGCACGATCTCGACCCGCATCAGCTGCGCGGTGACGGCCTCGCGCAGATGCGCGATCATCGCCTCGAACAGCGTGAAGGCTTCCGACTTGTACTCCTGCAGCGGATCGCGCTGGCCGTAGCCGCGCAGGCCGATGACCTGGCGCAAATGGTCGAGCATCACCAAGTGCTCGCGCCAGAGGTGGTCGAGCGTCTGCAGCAGGATGGTCTTCTCGACGTAGCGCATCACGTCGGGGCCCCATTGCGCGACCTTGGCGGCCATGCGCTCGTCGGCGTGGGTCTCGATGCGCTTGAGCAGCTCCTCGTCGGCGATGCCCTCTTCCTTCGCCCATTCGTCGACCGGCAGGTCGATGTCGAGCACGCGCTTCAGCTCTTCTTTCAGGCCGGCGACGTCCCACTGCTCGGCATAGGCGTGCTCGGGAACGTGCTTGGCGACGAGATCGTCGATGAAGGCGTGACGCATGTCGGTGATCGTCTCGACCACGCTCTCGTCCTGCATCAGCTCGACGCGCTGGTCGAAGATCACCTTGCGCTGGTCGTTCTGGACGTTGTCGAACTTCAGGAGGTTCTTGCGGATGTCGAAGTTGCGTGCCTCGACCTTCTGCTGCGCCTTCTCCAGCGCCTTGTTGATCCAGGGATGGATGATGGCCTCGCCTTCCTTCAGGCCGAGCCGGGTCAGCATGCTGTCGAGCCGGTCGGAGCCGAAGATGCGCATCAGGTCGTCTTCCAGCGACAGGAAGAATTTCGACCGGCCGGGGTCGCCCTGACGGCCGGAGCGGCCGCGCAGCTGGTTGTCGATGCGGCGAGATTCATGGCGCTCGGAGCCGATGATGTAGAGGCCGCCCGGCTTAGTCACGGTCTTCGCCGCCTTCGAGCCCTTGGCGGGCTCGATCTCGACCGTCTCCTCGGCCTTCAGCACGATCTCGCGGAAGCGGGCGATGTCGGCCTTGATCTGTTCGATCTTGGCGGCCTTCTCGGCCTCGTCGGTGATCCCGGCGGTCTCCTGCTGCAGGCGCATCTCGAGCGAGCCGCCGAGCTTGATGTCGGTGCCGCGGCCGGCCATGTTGGTCGCGATCGTGATCGCGCCAGGCACGCCGGCTTCGGCCACGATGTAGGCTTCCTGCTCGTGGAAGCGCGCGTTCAGCACCGCGAACAGCTTTGCCGGCTTGCCGGCGCGGGCCGCGGCATAGAGCTTGTCGAGCGCGCGCTCGCTGCCGAAATCGATCTGCTTGTAGCCGTGCTGCTTGAGATAGGCGGCCAGCACCTCGGACTTCTCGATCGAGGCGGTGCCGACCAGCACCGGCTGCAGGCGTGAATTCGCCCGCTCGATCTCGGCGAGGATGGCGGCGTATTTCTCCTGCTGGGTGCGATAGACCTCGTCGTCCTCGTCGAGACGCGCGACCGGCAGGTTGGTCGGGATCTCCAGCACCTCGAGCTTGTAGATGTCGAACAGCTCGTCGGCCTCGGTGGCCGCCGTGCCGGTCATGCCGGCGAGCTTCTCGTACATCCGGAAGTAGTTCTGGAAGGTGATCGAGGCCAGCGTCTGGTTCTCGGGCTGCACCGGCTGGTGCTCCTTGGCCTCGAGCGCCTGGTGCAGGCCTTCCGAATAGCGCCGGCCCGGCATCATGCGGCCGGTGAATTCGTCGATGATCACGACCTCGCCGTCGCGGACGATGTAGTCCTTGTCGCGGGTGAACAGCGTGTGCGCGCGCAGCGCCTGGTTGATGTGGTGCACGACGGAGACGTTCTCGACGTCGTAGAGCGACTCGCCCTTGAGTTGGCCGGCATCGCGCAGCAGGGTCTCGATCTTCTCCATGCCGGCTTCGGTGAGCGTCACCGTGCGCTGCTTCTCGTCGACCTCGTAGTCGGTCTTGTCGAGCTTCGGCACGAAGGTGTCGATGGTGTTGTAGAACTCCGAGCGATCGTCGAGCGGGCCGGAGATGATCAGCGGCGTGCGCGCTTCATCGATGAGAATGGAGTCCACCTCGTCGACGATGGCGAAGAAGTGCCCGCGCTGGACCATGTCCTCCAGCCGGTACTTCATGTTGTCGCGCAGATAGTCGAAGCCGTATTCGTTGTTGGTGCCGTAGGTGATGTCGCAGGCATAGGCCGCCTTGCGCTCGGCATCGTCGAGGCCGTGCACGATCACACCTGTGGTCAGGCCGAGGAAGCCGTAGATCTGGCTCATCCAGCCGGCGTCGCGGCGGGCGAGGTAGTCGTTCACCGTCACGACGTGGACGCCCTTGCCGGCGAGCGCGTTGAGGTAGACCGCGAGGGTCGCCACCAGCGTCTTGCCTTCGCCGGTCTTCATCTCGGCGATGTCGCCCTCGTGCAGCACCATGCCGCCGATCAGCTGGACGTCGAAATGGCGCTGGCCGAGGGTGCGCTTGGAGGCCTCGCGGACGGTGGCGAAGGCCGGGACCAGGATGTCGTCGAGCGTCTTGCCGTCGGCGAGCTGCTTCTTGAACTCATCGGTGCGCGCCTTGAGCTGCTCGTCGGTCAGCTTGGCGAGCTCCGGCTCCAGCGCATTGATGGCATTGACACGGGACTGGTAACCCTTGACGCGACGGTCGTTGGCGGAGCCGAATAGCTTACGGGCGAGCGCGCCGATCATTGCTGAAATCCTGCCTCTATGGGTCTGCGTTGCAGCCGTAACTCATGGTTTGGGTTTGCTGTTCCCGACGTGATGCACCGCAGCACCCGCGCCAGCCTCGACCTTCGGCGCCGGGCGGCGTCCGCCAGATGAGTGGGAGACAGGCAAACCAGGGTTCAACGGCCAAAAACGCAGCAAAATAAGCGCCATCGCCCTTGAAGCGACCGGGCAGAGATATGGCTGGGGGGGAACGTTGTCAACGGCGCCCGACAGCGGGGCCGTCGTCGCCAACCTGTCGCCGATTTCACGAAATTGACAGACTTTTCGCGTTGCCAAGGCACGGCGATTGGGCGAGTGTCCCGGCCGCCCTGAGGCCTCCCCCTCGAGCCCCCTCTTCTCAACAAGGATTTTCCATGACCACGTCGTTCCCGGTTACGAAAACCGGCCTGCGCCTCGGCCTTGCCACCGCTCTCGCCGGAAGTCTCGCGTTGTCCCTGCTTGCCGCGCCCGCACGCGCCGCCGACGATGCCAACCCGGTGCTGGCCAAGGTGAACGGCGCCGAGATCCGCAAGAGCGACGTGACGCTCGCCGAGGAGGAGCTCGGACAGAGCCTCGCGCAGATGGATCCGGCGACCAAGGACGAGAACGTGCTGTCGTTCCTGATCGACATGAAGCTGGTCGCCAAGGCGGCCGAGGACAAGAAGGTCGCCGATACCGAGGAGTTCAAGAAGCGCCTCGCCTTCACCCGCAACCGGCTGCTGATGGACAGCCTGCTGGCCAGCGAGGGCAAGGCCGCGACCACGCCGGACGCGATGAAGAAGGTCTATGAGGAGGCCGCCAAGCAGATCGGTGGCGAGCAGGAGGTCCACGCCCGCCATATTCTGGTGGAGACCGAGGACGACGCCAAGGCCGTCAAGGCCGAACTCGCCAAGGGCGCCGATTTCGCCGAACTCGCCAAGAAGAAGTCCAAGGATCCCGGTGCCTCGGACGGCGGCGACCTCGGCTTCTTTACCAAGGAGCAGATGGTGCCGGAATTCGCCAACGTCGCCTTCTCGCTGGAGCCGGGCAAGATCTCCGATCCGGTGAAGACCCAGTTCGGCTGGCACGTCATCAAGGTCGAGGAAAAGCGCAGCCGCAAGCCGCCGGAGTTCGACCAGGTCAAGGGCCAGATCGAGACCTACGTCACCCGCAAGGCCCAGGCCGACTACGTCGGCAAGCTGCGCGAGGCCGCCAAGATCGAGCGCCTGGACAAGCCGGCCGCCGACGCCGCCAAGCCGGCGGACGCGAAGCCGGCCGAGCCGGCGAAGAAGTAAGCGGCTCGGCTACTTGGCTTGAGACGGGACATGGTCGCGTCATAAGTGGTGTCGTCCCGGCGAAAGCCGGGACCCATACCGCGTGATGTTTGAAACAGGCACGCGGCCGATACCGGGGCTCCCAACTGGACCCTGTGGTTATGGATCCCGGCGTTCGCCGGGATGACAGCAGTGGGTGCAGTGACATCCACTCCCACAACGACGACCGAGATGATACAGAGCGCTTCCCGCTCATTCCCGGAAGCCTCTCCGATGTCCTCAGCCGTCTCCCCGCTCGCCCCCACCGATGTCCCCGACATGCCCGCCGTTGCGGGCGTCAAGCTCGCGACTGCGGCGGCCGGCATCCGCTACAAGAACCGCACCGACGTGCTGCTGGCGCTGCTCGATCCCGGCACCACCGTGGCCGGCGTGTTCACCCTGTCGAAATGCCCGTCGGCGCCGGTCGAATGGTGCCGGGCCAAGCTGAAGGGCGGCAAGGCGCGCGCGCTGGTGGTCAACTCCGGCAACGCCAACGCCTTCACCGGCAAGACCGGCAAGCAGTCGACGGCCCTGACGGCGGCGATCGCAGCCAAGGCGGTCGGCTGCAAGCAGGACGAGATCTTCCTCGCCTCGACCGGCGTGATCGGCGAGCCGCTGGATGCGACCAAGTTCGACGGCGTGCTCGAAGGGTTGGCCGGCACCGCGGCGCCTGAGGACTGGATGGGTGCAGCGCGCGCCATCATGACCACCGACACCTTCCCGAAGGTCGCCACCGCCACCGTCAAGCTCGGAAAGGCCAAGGTGACGATCAACGGCATGGCCAAGGGCGCCGGCATGATCGCGCCCGACATGGCGACGATGTTGTCGTTCATCTTCACCGATGCGCCGATTTCGGCCCCCGCGCTGCAGGCCCTGCTCAAGGCCGGCGTCGAGGACACCTTCAACGCGGTGACGATCGACGGCGACACCTCGACATCCGACACGCTGCTCGCCTTCGCCACCGGGGCCGCCGCGGCGAAGGGCGCACCGAAGATCAGCCGCGCCAGCGATCCGCGCGCGAAGGCGTTCGTGAAGGCGTTCAATGCCGTGCTGGCCGACCTCGCCGAGCAGGTCGCGCGCGACGGCGAGGGCGCCCGCAAGCTGGTCGAGATCATCGTCGAGGGCGCCAAGAGCAAGCCGTCGGCGCGCAGAATCGCGATGTCGATCGCCAACTCGCCGCTGGTCAAGACCGCGATCGCCGGCGAGGACGCCAATTGGGGCCGCGTCGTGATGGCCGTCGGCAAGGCCGGCGAGCCGGCCGACCGCGACAAGCTCTCGATCTCCTTCAACGGCATCCGCGTCGCCTCCAAGGGCGCGCGCGATCCGTCCTATGACGAGACGGAAGTCTCCGAGGCGATGAAGGCGCAGAAGGTGCAGATCAAGGTGGCGCTCGGCCTCGGCAAGGGCCGCGACCGCGTGCTGACCTGCGACCTGACCAAGGAATATGTCGCGATCAACGGCGACTACCGCTCGTAGCCGCCGGGATCAGAGCTGCTGGCTGACATGGACGGTGACCTCGACGCCCTTGGTCACCGGCCGATTGAGCATATCGGCCCCGTGCCGGACGTAGGCAAAGTGGTCTTCGCCGACGAAGCCCGGCTTCGAGACGTACACGACCTGCGCCCCCTGCACGGAGACCACGCCGTGGCTCGCAGCAGACAGCACGCGGACGCCGAAAATCGGTCCGCGCGAGTGCAGGACTGCGATGCTGCAGCGCTTGCCGGTTTTAGCGTACATGTGCCCTTGAGCCGTCTGGTTTTCCAGCGTCGAGAACGGCGGTACGATGCAATTGGCGGCCGAAGCCCCCGCCGAGAACGCCACAGTCAGCACACATGCCAGCGCAGCAGCCTTGATCACGCGAACCTCCCATCGGGTCGAGCACCCGATGGGATTTCACCTCAGGTCGTGACGGCGATCAACGCCATTTTTGATTGCAATCCGCGCCAACTCAACCCGCGATCCGTGCGTCGGCGACCGCCCTGTCGAACAATTTCTGCATCGCATCCGAGATGCCCTGGGTCGGCGACACCTCGAAATAGAACCCATCGGACGCGCACGCCTGCATGTTCTGCGCAATCTCGCTGTTCGGCGAGGGGCCGAACGGCCCCTTGTTGAACGGATCGATCCAGTTCATGTACCAGTTGTTCGTCGGCAGCTGCAGGTAGGTCGTGTAGAGCACGGCGATCTTGATGCCGCGGCTCTTCAGCGCCGTGCACAGCGCCGGATTGATCGGCGACTGGCAGCGGTTGCCGCCGGCCTTGGGCTTCAGGCACGCGGCATTGCTCTCGTCGGCGACGCCATCGGAGACGAAGAACAGGTATTTCAGCGGCGAACCCGACGTGCCGTCGCCCGGTGTCGCAATCTCGTTGTTGATCGCCGGCAACACGCTGGTGAACGGCGTATCCTTGTCTGCCGTATAGGAATCGTTGTTGCCATACACGCCCATCAGGTCGATGTTCCCGGCGGCACTCTTGGCGCTGGAGAGGCTCGACGAGAGCGAGAACAGCGACCGCAACCCGATCGTCTTCGACGCCGCACCGAAATCATAGATCGCCATGCGGAACTGGTTCGGATAGGTCTGGGTCTGCTGCGCCTTGTCCATCAGCTGCTGGGTGGCGCTGCGCAGCACGTCGATCCGGGTGGTGACGCCGATGCTCTTCGCGAGGTTATAGAAGTTGTTCGAATCGTTGTAGTCGTGGCAGGCAAAGGCGCAATAGCGGTTGCTGCCGTATCTTGCGTCCGATGTCGCATTGACCATCTTGGTCACGTCCGCCGGCGTCGCCGCCACGCCCATCGACGGCGAGTTGTCGAGCAGCAGGTAGAAGTCGATGTATTTCGGCATCGAGGCCTTGGCCGTCGACGAGCCCTGCAGGGTCATGGTCTTGAACCCGACGATGTTCATGAACATCATCGGCACGGTGGCCGTGAACGACACGGTGGCGCTCAGCACCGAGCCGGCCTTCTTCACCTCCGGCGTCAGGCTGGTCAGCGTATAGCCTGAGGTGCCCGACATGTTGCCGTTGAAGATCTTCGCCGCGTCGTCATTGCCGGCGGCGATCACGCCGTCCGAGGTCATCGTGCCTGCGGCGATGAAGGCCGGCGAGGTCCGGGACACCGCGCCGACCGAGGCGGCGTCGACCGCCGCCTGCAGTTTGGCGCGCATCTGGTTGGCGCGGCTGTAGTCGACGCCGCAGCCGACCGCGGTGATCAGCGGGACGCAGACGATCGCGAACGTCACCGCGACGTTGCCGCTGACGTCGCGCCGCAGGCGGCCGAGCAGGCTGGATAAAATTCGCATGAATGATGCCTAACAAACCATGAGGAGGCCATGGCGTTCACCCGTGAAAATACGCGGCCGGCCATTAAGGTTGGCTTATTTCGACCGTGGAAACCGGGCTCGAAACGGCCTAGGTTAAGATTCCCTCAACAGGCGCACTTGGTTCTCGGACCGGCGCATCCCTCTCAAACCGATCGGACCATGCCCGACCTGAAACTCACGCTCGTGGTCGCCTGCGCGCTCGTCGACGCCGACAATCGTGTGCTGCTGGCGCAGCGGCCGCCCGGCAAGACGCTCGCGGGACTCTGGGAGTTTCCCGGCGGCAAGCTCGAGCCCGGCGAGCGCCCCGAAGCCAGCCTGATCCGCGAGCTCGACGAGGAGCTCGGCATCATCGTGCGCGAGGCCTGTCTCGCGCCGCTGACGTTTGCCAGCCACGGCTATGAGACGTTCCATCTGTTGATGCCGCTCTACATCTGCCGGCGCTGGGAAGGCGTGGTCACCGCGCGCGAGGGACAGCAGCTCGCCTGGGTGCGGCCGAACAAGCTGCGCGACTACCCGATGCCCCCGGCGGACATTCCGCTCCTGCCGCATCTGATCGATCTGCTGATGTGAGGCGCCGCGATAGCCTCACGCTCACTCGTCATGCGCGGGCTTGACCCGCGCATCCATCGACATTCGGACTCTTCAAGAGGGATGGATCGCCGGGTCAAGCCCGGCGATGACGAGAGTAGCTATTCATCAGCTCCCGCGCGCGGGCTCCGGTTCACTGCCGCCTCGAGGCTCACCGTCGCCGAACCCGGCTTCAGCGGCTTCTGCTGGCTCTCGTGCGGGGCCCAGCCTGACAGCCAGATAATATCGAAGGTGGCGCGGATGCGGCCGTCGGGATCGGCGAAGCGCTCGGCATAGATCTCGGCCATGCGCAGCAGGGTGGCGCGGCGCGTCGGCGTGCGACGGCGCTCGACCAGGCTGTTGGTCGCGCCCATGCGGCGGAGATCCTGCATCAGGCCGAGCGCGCTGGCATAGCGGACCACGACGCGGTCGACGTCGGTGACGGGCAGCGCGAAGCCGGCACGCTGCAGCAGACCGCCGATGTCGCGCAGATCGGCGAACGGCGCGACACGCGGCGAGACGCCGCCCTCGCATTCGGCCTCGGCGGCGGCGAAGGATTGCCGGAGCTCGGTCAGCGTATCGCCGCCGATCAGCGCCGCCAGCAGCAGACCATCGGGCCGCAAGGCCCGGCGAATCTGCACCAGCAGTCCGGGCAGATCGTTGACGAATTGAAACGCCAGCGCCGACAGCGCGAGATCGAGCGATTGCGCGGCCAACGGCAGCCGCTCGTCCGCGGTGGCGGGCGCGGCGATATGCGCGAGCTGCGAGAGGCGTCCCGAAAGATACGGCTTCAAGCCGGCGGCCGGCGTCCAGACGTCGGCAGCCGCGGTGAAGGACCGGTTCACCGCGGCAAGGCGATCCGCGATATCCTCGGCGACGCGCTCCAGCAGGAAGGTCTCGGGCGCGCGCGCAGCCCGCCGCAGCCTGAGCGCGAGCAAGCTGCGATCGAACAGAACGGGAGCGGTGCCGGGCGGGGTCATGGGGGCTGGTTACGCCGATCCTGGTGGCCGGGCAATGCACCGCTTGAGCCGCGTCCGAGGCCACGCTAACCTACGATGGCCCGAGCCAAAAAATAGCGGCGTTCTCCGATCGAGTTCATTGCGATCATGCTCACGGTCCACCTTCGCGACATCAGCATCGAGGTGGTCGAGGCCTGGCGGTCCGCGTTCGCGGGCGTCGGCGAGGTTCAGGTCTCTCACGGAAGCATTCTGGAACAGCAGGCCGATGCCATCGTCAGCCCGGCGAACAGCTTCGGCTTCATGGATGGCGGCATCGACTTGCACTATGCGCGCTTCTTCGGTTGGCAGGTCGAGACAGAGCTGCGCGAGCTGCTGGCCGCGCAACATTATGGCGAGCTTCCGGTCGGACAGGCCGTGATCCTCCCGACCGGACATCCGGAGCTTCGCTATCTCGTTTGCGCTCCGACCATGCGCGTGCCATCGCGCATCGACGGAACACCGAACGTCTATCTCGCCTTCCGGGCCGCTCTGATTGCGGTCCAGGCGCACAACACGAGCGAAGCCGGGCCAATCACCTCCCTGCTGGCACCGGGCATGGGCACCGGCATCGGGGCCGTGCCGCCTCGTCAAGCCGCACGCCAGATGCGAGCTGCATATGATGCGATCGTCGGCGGGCACGGACGCAGGAGCAGGACGGCGCGCGCCATCCTGGGCGAGCATCATGATCTCCTTGCCTGATCCCGTTCGCTCCGTTGTTGGTTCGGTTTGCAGCGTGATGGCCCACGCAGCCAAGCTCGCGCTCGACATTGCACTGCCGACCTTGTGCATCGCCTGCCGCGAGC
Organism: Bradyrhizobium sp. HKCCYLRH1030; assembly: GCF_051168395.1. Classification (NCBI taxonomy): domain Bacteria; kingdom Pseudomonadati; phylum Pseudomonadota; class Alphaproteobacteria; order Hyphomicrobiales; family Nitrobacteraceae; genus Bradyrhizobium; species Bradyrhizobium sp. HKCCYLRH1030. Next base: position 240,476 of record NZ_JBNPUY010000002.1, read on the forward strand.
CGGTCGACGGCGAGGGCGTCTGTCCCGCCTGCTGGGGCAAATTGTCGTTCATCGAGCGGCCGTATTGCCCGAAGCTCGGCATCCCCTTCGTCTACGATCCGGGTCCCGAGCTGCTGTCGATGGAAGCGATCGCGGCGCCGCCGGCGTACGCCCGCGCCCGCGCCGCCGTGCGCTATGACGAGGTCGCCCGCACCCTGGTGCATCAGCTGAAATATCAGGACCGCACCGATCTGGCGCCGATCATGGGCCGCTGGATGGCGCGCGCCGGCCGCGAGTTGCTGGCCGAGGCCGACCTCGTGTTGCCCGTGCCGCTGCATTGGCGGCGCGGCTTTTCCCGCCGCTACAACCAGTCCGGCGCGCTGGCGCGGGCGGTCGCCCGGTCCAGCGGCGTCCGCATGCAGGGTGATGCGCTGCGCCGCGTGCGGGCGACCGAGCAGCAGGTCGGGTTGTCGCGCGCCCAGCGCACCAGCAATGTGCAGGGCGCATTCCAGGTATCTTCAGACCGCTTGCATGACGTGCAGGGGCGCCGCATCGTCATCGTCGACGACGTGCTGACCACCGGCGCGACGGTGGATGCCTGCGCCCGCGCTCTGCTGCGCGCCAAGGCGGCCGAGGTCAGCGTGCTGGTTTTCGCCCGGGTTGTCGATGCGCCCCGCGCTCCCATATAATCTGTCGTTCTGAAACAGCTGAGCGCGACATGACCGCTGCGATCGAAATCTATACCCGTCCGGGGTGCGGCTACTGCACGGCCGCCAAATCGCTTCTGACCCGCAAGAACGTTGCCTTCACCGAGCATGACGCGGGCAAGGATCCGACGATTCGGCAGAAGATGTATGATCGTGTCGGCCCAGGCTCGACCTTTCCGCAGATCTTCATCGGCCACACCCATGTCGGCGGCTGCGACGACCTCTACGCGCTCGATCGCGAGGGCCGGCTCGACGCCATGCTGGCGGGAGACAAGGCGACATCATGAGCAACGACCGCAGCTTTACCGCCGCCATGGTGCAGATGCGCACCTCGCTCCTGCCCGAGCCGAGCCTCGAGCAGGGCACCAGGCTGATCCGGGAAGCGGTGGCGCAGGGCGCGGAGTATGTCCAGACGCCGGAAGTGAGCAACATGATGCAGCTCAACCGGACGGCGCTGTTCGAGCAGCTCAAGAGCGAGGCGGACGATCCCTCTCTCAAAGCCTACCAGGCGCTCGCCAAGGAGCTGGGCATCCATCTGCACATCGGGTCGCTGGCGCTGCGCTTCTCGGCAGACAAGGCCGTGAACCGCTCGTTCCTGATCGGCCCCGAGGGCAACGTGCTGGCGAGCTACGACAAGATCCACATGTTCGACATCGATCTGCCGGGCGGTGAGAGCTATCGCGAGTCCGCCAACTATCAACCGGGCGAGACGGCCGTGATCTCGGATCTGCCCTGGGGTCGTCTGGGGCTGACGATCTGCTACGACGTGCGCTTCCCGGCGCTGTATCGTGCGCTGGCCGAGAGCGGCGCCTCCTTCATCAGCGTGCCCTCCGCCTTCACCCGCAAGACCGGCGAGGCGCACTGGCACACGCTGCTGCGCGCCCGCGCCATCGAGACGGGATGCTTCGTGTTCGCCGCCGCCCAGTGCGGCCTGCACGAGAACAAGCGCGAGACCTTCGGCCACTCGCTGATCATCGATCCATGGGGCGAGATTCTCGCCGAGGGCGGCGTCGAGCCCGGCGTGATCATGGCGCGCATCGATCCGTCGCGGGTCGAGAGCGTGCGCCAGACCATTCCTTCGCTGCAGCACGGCCGCCGGTTCGGCATCGCCGACCCCAACGCGGGTCCGGACTATCTGCACCTGGTGCGGGGCTCGGCATGATCCGCTATGCGCTGCGCTGCGAGCGTGACCATACGTTCGAAAGCTGGTTCCAGAGCTCCTCGGCCTACGATTCGCAGGTGAAGCGCAAGCTGGTGGAATGCCCGACCTGCGGCTCGACCAAGGTCGAGAAGGCTATCATGGCGCCGCGCATCGTCAGCAAGAAGGGCCGCGAGGCCGTGCCGGTACCGGCCTCACCGACGCCAGCGCAGGAAGTGATTCCGCCGGGATCGACCGCGCTGATGATGGCGCAGGAGCGCGAGCTGCGCGCCAAGCTCAAGGAGCTGCGCGACCACATCGTCAAGAACGCCGACGATGTCGGCGAACGATTCCCGACCGAAGCCCGCAAGATGCATTACGGCGAGACCGAGCACCGGCCGATCTATGGCGAGGCCTCGCTCGACGAGGCCCGCGAACTGATCGAGGAAGGCATCGAGGTCGCGCCGATCCCGGTGCTGCCGGACGACCGGAATTGAGCAATAGAGACGCCCTCTCCGTCATTGCGAGCGAAGCGAAGCAATCCAGCGCCGAGCAAAGATTCTGGATTGCTTCGCTTCGCTCGCAATGACGGGGGAGAGATCTCGGCCTGCACTCTCTCTTTCGCCGGTGTGACGACATGTCCCCCCTCTCCTCGTCCTGGCAGCTCTGGGCTCTCCTCTCCGCGCTGTTTGCGGCCCTCACCGCCATCTTCGCCAAGGTTGGCGTCGAAGGTCTCAACTCCGATCTTGCCACGCTGATCCGCACCGCGATCGTGCTGGTGACGCTGGCGCTGATCCTGTTTTCGACAGGCCAGCTCACCAGCCCGGGACCGATCTCGACCAAGAGCTGGGTGTTCCTGACACTGTCGGCGCTCGGCACCGGCGCCTCGTGGCTGTGCTACTTCCGCGCCCTGAAGCTCGGACCCGCGACGCTGGTCGCGCCGATCGACAAACTCAGCGTCGTGCTGGTCGCCTTGTTCGGCGTCGTGTTTCTCGGCGAACGACCGAGCCTGCAGGGCTGGATCGGCATCGCCCTGATCGCGGCCGGCGCCGTGCTGATCGCGATCAAGGGCTGACTACACGGCGATCAGCAGCGCCACGCCGGCGACGATCAGCGTGATGCCGCCGATCTCGCGCAGCGAAACCGGCTGCTTGAACGAATAGTACGACACGCCCTGCGCGAACAGTACCTCGATCAGCGCGAGCGTGCGGACGTTGGCGGCCGCGGTCAGCGCGAACGCCAGGAACCAGAATTGCGACGCGAAGGCGCCGACGAAGCCGGCCATCATCGACGGCCGCCACAGCGACAGGATTCCGCGCAGGATGTCGGGCGCGCGCGCCAGCAGATAGACGGTGAGGAGCGCCGTCTGCAAGAATAGGCCCCAGACCAGCGTGTACGACGCGGCGGTGACGAAGGACACGCCGTCGACGGTGATGATGGCGCCGCGGAAGCCGACGGCCGACAAGGCGAACGACGCCGCGGCAACCAGGCCGGTTACGGTCGGCCTCAACTCGGCAAAGCTCTTCTCACCGCCGGGCCTGAGCGCGGTGATGACGACGCCGATAGTGGCGATCAGGATCGCGATCATCTTTGGAAGCGAGAGCGGATCGCCGAGAAAGATGAAGCCGAAGATCGCGGTCTGGATCGCTTCGGTCTTCAGATAGGCCGTGGTGACGACGAAGGAGCGGTCGGTCATCGCCAATAGCATCAGCCCGGTGGCGATGATCTGGCTGAGCGCACCGAGCAGCAGCCACGGCCAGAACACCGCCGGCGGCCACGGCAGGTGGTCGCCGGTGGCCAGCAGCACCGCGGTCAGGAACACCAGCGAGAACGGAAAGCCGAACAGGAAGCGGATATTGGTCGCCCCCCAGGTGCCGAGCTTCGCCGTCAGCGACCGCTGCATCGCATTGCGCGCGACCTGGCCGGCGGCGGCAACCAACGTGAACGGAATCCAGAGCGAGGTGATGGAGAGCATGCGGCACAATGCAGTAGTGAGATTGGCACCGTGACGACCACGGGGCGCTGGGTCAACAGCGGTGAGGCGGTTCAGCCGCATGTCAGGATTGCAGCTCTCGCCGGAAGGGCCAGGACGGATTGCGTCTTGTGGTAAGCTCGCGCCACACATCCGGTGTCGTCCCTGCGAACGCAGGGACCCATAACCACCGGCTTCAATTGGGTTAGGCGATCCATCCACGCGATGGTGCGGCGATGTACTATGTCTATATTCTCGCCAGCGGCCGTCACGGTACGCTGTACATCGGTGTGACCAACTCGTTACGGACGCGGCTCGAGCAGCATCGCAAGGGCGAAGGCTCGGAGTTCGTGAAGAAGTACGGGGTGTTTCGGCTGGTCTATGTCGAAATCTACACTGTTGCTGCGGAAGCGGTCACCCGCGAGAAGCAGCTCAAGCGCTGGAAGCGTGATTGGAAAATCGAACTGATCGAGCGCGACAATCTTGAATGGCGCGATCTCAGCGACCTGATCTCCTAGCGTGCCTCAAACCCCTCCCTGTGGTTATGGGTCCCTGCGTTCGCAGGGACGACACCGGTTATGGAGCGGCAGACGGGTCAAGCTGATGATTGGCCGCGCGCGCTAAACCATCTGCTCGGCGACCATCATGTAGTTCACGTCCATGTCGGTCGACAGGCTCCAGCGGTCGGCGAACGGGCTGTAGACCACGCCGCTCTGCTCGGTGATGACCAGGCGGTTGTCGAGCAGGTATTTCGTCAGCTCGTCCGGCGTGACGAACTTGCTCCACTCATGCGTGCCGCGCGGCAGCCAGCGCAGCACGTATTCGGCGCCGACGATGGCGAGCGCAAAGCTCTTCCAGTTGCGGTTGAGGGTCGAGACCACCATCATGCCGCCCGGCTTCAGCACCGCGGCACAGCGGCCGAGGAAGGCGCTGACGTCGGTGACGTGCTCGACGACCTCCATCGCCAGCACGATGTCGAAGCGCTCGCGCGGGTCCATCTCCTCGATCGTGGTGCAGCGGTAGTCGATCGACAGATGACCCTTCTCGGCATGCAGCCTGGCGGCGGCAATGTTGCTGGCCGAGGGGTCGACGCCGACGACCTGCGCGCCCAGCCGCGTGAACGGCTCGCACAGCAGTCCCGCGCCGCAGCCGATGTCGAGCATGCGCAGCCCCGACAGGCAGTTGAGGCTCTTGGCGTTGCGCTCGAATTTCCGGCAGGCGGCATCGCGGATATAGGTCAGGCGCAGCGGGTTGATCTTGTGCAGGGGCGCCATCTTGCCCTTGGGGTCCCACCACGTCTCGGACAGTTTGGAGAACTTCGCGATCTCGGCCGGATCGACGGTCGAGCCGGAGGGAACAGAAGTGCTGCGGGAATCCTGAGGCATTGTCATCGCTGAATACTCAATGATCGAAGCTGCGGCGCCGTACCGGGCTAACGCGCCGTGATGGCGTTCCGGAACGCCAGCGGCTCCGCGATGGTCGAAATGGTTTCCTTGCCCTCGCCCACACCCAAGATGGTGACATCGCCGTAATTGAGAACCCGTCCCATGATGGTCTGGTTGACGTCGACGCTCTCGACCTTGTCGAGAGCCATCTCGAAGGTACGGCGCTTGATGAAACCGGTTTTGTGCACGACACGGCGATTGGTGACGTCCGTCTCGGTGGTCAGGCGATGGAACCAGGCCCGGACCGTCCAATACAGGGCAACAATGGCGATGACGGCGGCGGTGGCCAGGCACAGCAGAACCAGATTGTCGTTCACGGTCATGCGGGAGAGGACGAGCAATCCAAACACGACGATCCAGGCCCCGATCGCCGGCAGGTAGAACATCCAATGTGCATTGGTCGAATACAGCACCTTCTCGCCGGGTTGCAGGATTTCGTCGATGTAACGCGCCATTCCAAAGCCTCTACCTGACCCTGTCACCACAAGGAACCGTCTTGCCCCCAGCCGCGGCGCTATGTATACGCGCGTTTCGGCTGGCGCGCCTCCGGTTTCGCGCCCAGCCGGTCAACTTATCCTCCTGATGGGAATGAGCGCGTCGTCATGGGTCGCCTCGTGCTGAAATTCGGCGGCACATCCGTCGCCAACATCGACCGCATCCGCAACGTCGCGCGCCACGTCAAGCGCGAGGTCGACGCCGGTCATGAGGTCGCCGTCGTGGTCTCGGCCATGTCCGGCAAGACCAACGAACTGGTCGCCTGGTGCACCGAGGCGTCGCCGATGCACGATGCGCGTGAATACGATGCCGTCGTGGCCTCGGGCGAGCAGGTCACGTCCGGCCTGCTGGCGATCGTGCTGCAGAGCATGGGCATCCAGGCCCGCTCGTGGCAGGGCTGGCAGATCCCGATCAAGACCAGCGACGCCCATGCCTCGGCGCGAATCGTCGATATCGACGGCTCCGAGCTGATCCAGCGCTTTCGCGACCGCAAGGAGGTCGCGGTCATCGCCGGCTTCCAGGGCATCAACGCCGAAACCGGGCGAATCGCCACGCTCGGCCGCGGCGGCTCGGACACCTCCGCGGTGGCGATCGCGGCCGCCATCAAGGCCGACCGCTGCGACATCTATACCGACGTCGACGGCGTCTATACCACCGACCCCCGGGTGGTGCCGAAGGCCAAGCGGCTCGACAAGATCGCCTTCGAGGACATGCTGGAGCTGGCGTCGCAGGGCGCCAAGGTGCTGCAGGTCCGTTCGGTGGAACTGGGCATGGTGCACAACATGCCGATCTTCGTCCGCTCCTCATTCGACAAGCCCGAGGATATCGACCCGCACGCCAACCAGCCGCCGGGGACGCTGATCTGCAGCGAGGAACAAATCATGGAAAATCACGTCGTGACCGGCATCGCCTTCTCCAAGGACGAGGCCCAGATCTCGGTGCGCCAGATCGAGGACAAGCCGGGCGTCGCCGCCTCGATCTTCGGACCACTGGCGGACGCCAATATCAACGTCGACATGATCGTCCAGAACGTCTCCGAAGACGGCAAGACCACCGATCTCACCTTCACGGTGCCGGCCACCGATTACAATCGCGCGCGCGAGACCATCACCGCGGCCAAGGACAGGATCGGCTATCAGCGCCTGGATACCGCGACCGACGTCGCCAAGGTCTCGGTGATCGGATCGGGCATGCGCAGCCATGCCGGCGTCGCCGCCAAGGGATTCGCCGCGCTCGCCGCCCGCAACATCAACATTCGCGCGATCACGACCTCCGAGATCAAGTTCTCGGTGCTGATCGACGCCGCCTACACCGAGCTCGCCGTCCGCACGCTGCATACGCTCTACGGACTGGACCAGGCCTAGAAAATCCTCCTCCGCGACCACACCTGTCCCGTTCTGTGACAGCGGGACGGGCCGGAGATCGTTCGAAAGCCGTTGACGCCGCCCGCGGTGGCAGGCGTTTTGCTTGGCAAAACAAGCCCTAATTCGCTATACGCCATCGCAGGATGGCAGCCGCAAACTGTGCTCCAGTGAAGGTTGTTCTGGTTCGGGCCGGCACTCTGAGCGTGCGATAGTGCCGAATCGAGAAAGCTGTTCGATGCCGCGAGTTTAGCGCCAGATCCGGCCGCGTGCCGGGCTGGCCCCAGGAAGGGGGATTGTGCCACATGCGAAGCGCGTCGGGAGGCCCCCGCGTCCTGCTCAGACGGCTTCGCGAGACCATGGCGGAGCAGGTCTCGGCACAGGAGCGGCTCGACAAGATCGTGGTGCTGATCGCGGCCAACATGGTCGCGGAGGTCTGCTCGGTCTATGTGCTGCGCGTCGACAACACGCTCGAGCTCTATGCCACCGAAGGTCTGAACCGCGACGCCGTGCACATGACCGTGCTGAGCGCGCATGAAGGTCTCGTCGGCCTCGTCGCCAGCGAAGCGACGCCGCTCAACCTGAACGACGCGCAGAGCCATCCCGCCTTCTCGTATCGGCCGGAGACCGGCGAAGAGATCTACCACTCCTTCCTTGGCGTGCCGATCCTGCGCGCCGGCAACACGCTCGGCGTGCTGGTGGTGCAGAACCGAGCCAAGCGCACCTATGTCGAGGAAGAGGTCGAGGCGCTGCAGACCACCGCGATGGTGCTCGCCGAGATGATCGCCTCCGGCGAGCTCGCAGCACTGGCGCAGCCCGGCGCCGAGCCGGCGGCGCGGCACTCGATCCACAAGACCGGCACGGTGCTGTCCGATGGCATCGCGCTCGGCCATGTCGTGCTGCACGAGCCGCGCGTCGTCATCAACAACTACATCGCCGAGGACCTGCCCAAGGAGATCAAGCGGCTCGACGCCGCGCTGCTCAAGCTGCGCGCCGACCTCGACCGCATGCTGGAGCGCGGCGACGTCGCCGATGGCGGCGAGCACCGCGAGGTGCTCGAAGCCTATCGCATGTTCGCCAACGACCAGGGCTGGTCGCACAAGCTGCACGAGGCGGTGGCGACCGGCCTCACGGCGGAAGCCGCCGTCGAGCGCGTGCAGTCGGACACCCGCGCCCGCATGCTGCGCTCGACCGATCCGTATCTGCGCGAGCGGCTGCACGACCTCGAGGATCTCGGCTACCGGCTGCTACGTCAGCTCGTCGGCCAGGACCACGCGCCGCGGCGCGAGCACCTGCCGGACAACGCCATCCTGATCGCACGCGCGATGGGTCCGGCGGCGCTGCTCGACTACGACCGCAAGCGGCTGCGCGGCCTCGTGCTCGAGGAAGGCACCGCCAATTCGCACGTCGCGATCGTGGCGCGCGCACTCGGCATTCCCGCCGTCGGCGAGGTGCCGAACGCGCCGGGCATCGCCGATCCCGGCGACGCCATCATCGTCGATGGCACCTCAGGCTCGATCTATGTGCGCCCGTCGTCGGAGATCGAATCCGCCTATGCCGAGCGGGTGCGCTTCCGCGCCCGCCGTCAGGCGCAATATGGCGAGCTGCGCAACAAGCCCTGCGTGACCAAGGACGGCCAGCCGGTCGAGCTGATGATCAATGCCGGCCTGGTCATCGACCTGCCGCACATCGAGGACACCGGCAGCGCCGGCATCGGCCTGTTCCGCACCGAGCTGCAATTCATGGTGTCCGCCAGCCTGCCGCGCTCGAGCGACCAGCTGGCGCTGTATCGCACGGTTCTCGACGCCGCCGGCCACAAGCCGGTCACGTTCCGCACCTTGGACATCGGCGGCGACAAGGCGCTGCCGTACATGGAGACCGTGATCGAGGAGAATCCGGCGCTCGGCTGGCGCGCGATCCGCCTCGGCCTCGACCGTCCGGGCCTGCTGCGCGGCCAGATCCGGGCGCTGCTGCGCGCCGGCGGCGGCCGCTCGCTGCGCATCATGTTCCCGATGATCTCGGAAGTCGCCGAGTTCGACACGGCCAAGGCGATCGTCGAGCGCGAGCTGACCTATCTGCGCCAGCACGGCCATACGCTGCCGGAACGCGTCGACGTCGGCACCATGCTCGAGGTCCCGGCGCTGCTGTATCAGCTCGACGAGCTGCTTTCGAAGGTCGACTTCATCTCGGTCGGCTCGAACGACCTGTTCCAGTTCCTGTTCGCGGTCGATCGCGGCAATGCCAAGGTCTCCGAGCGCTTCGACACGCTGTCGACGCCGATCCTGCGGGCGTTGCAGCAGATCGTGCACAAGGCCAAGGCCGCCAAGCGGTCGGTGTCACTGTGCGGCGAGATGGCCTCCAAGCCGATCGGCGCATTGGCGCTGATCGCGCTCGGCTACCGCTCGCTGTCGTTGTCGGCCACCGCACACGGCCCTGTGAAGGCGATGATCCTCGAACTCGACGCCGGCAAGGCGGCGACGAAGATGGCCGAATGGCTGGCCGCGCCGGCCGGCAGCTTCTCGATGCGGCAGAAGCTGACCGAGTTCGCCGAGAGCGAAGGCCTCGCGCTGTAGCGGGTCTGTCGCGGCCTGCGCGTCTTCCGTTCGTATCGTTTGCTCCTAGAACAGATTGCATCATGTCGTCGCTTCCCCAAGCCAAACTGGATGTCCTGCTCGCGCATCACGCCTCGCTCGAGGCGGAGCTGCTCGGCCAGGTCAATTCCGACCGCTACGTGCAGATCACCCGTGAGCTGGCCGAGCTCAATCCGCTGATCGACGCGGTGAAGGCCTATCGCGCCGGCGTCAAGGAGCTCGCCGACACCGAGGCGCTGATCGCCGATCCCACCACCGATGCCGAAATGCGCGCGATGGCCGAGGCCGAGCGCGACGAACTGATCGCGCGCCGCGGCGAGCTGGAGCAGAAGATCCGCGTCGCGCTGCTGCCGAAGGATGCGATGGACGACCGCAACGTCGTGCTCGAAATCCGCGCCGGCACCGGCGGCGACGAGGCCTCGTTGTTCGCCGGAGACCTGTTCCGGATGTATGAGCGCTTCGCCGCCCTGCAGGGCTGGAAGGTCGAGGTGGTCTCGGCCTCCGAAGGCACCGTCGGCGGCTACAAGGAGATCGTCGCCGAAGTGCAGGGCCGCGGCGCCTTCGCCAAGCTGAAGTTCGAATCCGGCGTGCACCGCGTGCAGCGCGTGCCCGATACCGAGACGCAGGGCCGCATCCACACCTCCGCGGCGACAGTCGCCGTGCTGCCCGAGGTCGAGGATGTCGACGTCGACATCAAGCCGGACGACCTGCGCATCGAGACCATGCGCGCGCAAGGCGCCGGCGGCCAGCACGTCAACAAGACGGAATCGGCGATCCGCATCACCCATATCCCGACCGGGATCGTCGTGATGATGCAGGACAGCCGCTCGCAGCACAAGAACCGCGCCTCCGCGATGAACATCCTGCGCTCGCGCATCTACGACGCCGAGCGGCAGAAGGTCGACGCGGCCCGCTCGGCCGAGCGCAAGGAGAAAGTCGGCTCGGGCGACCGCTCGGAGCGCATCCGCACCTATAATTTTCCGCAAGGGCGCGTCACCGACCACCGCATCAACCTGACGCTCTACAAGCTGCCGCAGGTGATCGCCGGCGAAGCGCTGGGCGAACTCATCGACGCGCTGACGACCGAGCACCAGGCCGCGCAGCTCGCCGCGCAAGGTGCTGCGGCGTGATGCGCACCGGCGCATTGCAGGAGGCGATGCGACGCTGCCCCGACACAAACGGTGTCGTCCCGGCGAACGCAGGGACCCCTAACCACCGGCCTTCGTGGCTGTCACAGAAGGCAACTCCGACCGCCCGTCCCGCCACGGCACGGCGTATGGCTCCCCGCGTTCGCGGGGATGACGCGTGGAGGGAGTTTGCGCGATGACCGGCCTCATCGCCGGCGTGACGATCGATGCCGCCCGCCGTGCCCTGGCCGCGCGCTTTGCAGATGCGGGCCTCGACTCGCCCGAGCTCGATGCGCGGCTGCTGGTCGGCCATGCGCTGCAGCTCGAGCTCACCGGGCTCGTGATGCACGGGAGACGACAGCTCTCCCATGACGACGCGCAGCGCCTGGAAACGCTGGTGCAGCGCCGGCTGGCCGGCGAACCGGTCGCCCGCATCCTCGGCACCAAAGAGTTCTGGGGCCTGGACCTGCGATTGTCGGCCGACACGCTGGTGCCGCGGCCGGACACAGAGACTGTCGTCGAGCTGGCACTGGAACATCTCGCGGCCGGCGGCGACCTGAAGCGTCGCTTGCGCATCGCCGATCTCGGCACGGGCTCCGGCGCGATCCTGCTGGCGCTGCTGTCCGAGCTGCCGCGGGCCTTTGGACTCGGTACCGACATCAGCTTGGCCGCGCTGACCACCGCGCGGGATAATGCGCGCGCGCTCGGATTAGCCGACCGCGCCGGCTTCGTCGCCTGCTCCTACGCCGCAGCGCTGTCTGCGGGTTTCGACCTGATCGTGTCGAACCCGCCCTACATCCCATCGTCCGAGATCAGCGAGCTCGACGTCGAGGTGCGCACTCATGATCCGCTGCGCGCCCTGGACGGGGGCAAGGACGGGCTCGACGCCTACCGCGCGCTGATCCCGCAGGCGGCGGCCCTGCTGCGGCCGGACGGCGCTGTCATCGTGGAGGTCGGGCTTGGCCAGAGTGACGAGGTCGCTGCATTGATGGTGAGGGCTGGCCTGACGGCCGATTCCTCGACGATCCGGGCCGATCTGGCCGGTATTCCCCGAACCGTCATGGGCCTAAAAAAGCTCCGGTAAAGGTCGGGGAATGCAGAAAAAGCTCTTGGAATATCCCCCGGGAGCGACTACGTTCCATCCATAGCACCGGTGCAGGCCACGACGAGCGGTATTCACGGAACACCGCCGCGGTCAGATGCCAGAGAGCCGCGCCGGGCGATAGGTTCCAGAACGCAGATCTGCTGAGCGCGAGAGCCCGGATGGCTGCGCAGCCCGCGACTGCAAAGCGAACGAAAGCCTGACTTTGCACTTGAGGTCTTACGCTAAGCAAACTGGGTCGGTCGTGGCGCATGTCGCCTTGGCTGGCTGAATGACGTGGTTCGCCGGTCCCAGGGGCTGGCGGGTGGGGAACGCGTTTTGAACGCGCTTTTGTCGAGAGAATCGGCTGTCGATCACATCGGCATGGGTCAAACCGGCATGTCGGAACCGACATGGGTCGGATGGGACCATTTGGACCGCGCGCGAGGCGTCCGAGCCCGGCGAAGGTATTTCAATACACTCTCGGTATTCCGATAACAATCAGTGCTCAGACAATCGGTGCTCCTAACGCAGGGTTGGAATAAAGGCAGGACATGAGAAACGGTCAGAACAACAAGCGGATGCGCAACCGGAACAGCGGCGGTAACAACAACAATAACCGGCGCGGCCAGAATCCGCTGACCCGGGTGTTCGAGTCCAATGGACCGGACATCAAGATCCGCGGCACTGCCTCTCATGTCGCCGAGAAATATGTCCAGCTTGCCCGCGACGCCCGCTCTTCGGGTGACCCCGTAGCCGCCGAGAACTACTACCAGCACGCCGAGCACTATTTCCGCCTGATTGCCGCCGCGCAGGAGCAGTTCCGCCAGAACCAGCCGCAGCAGCCGCGCAACACCGAGGACCTGACCGTCGACGACCTCGACGATGACGCTGAGAGCTTCTCGCATTTCGGCCAGGAGCCCGGCTTCGTTCCGGCCCAGCCGCAGCCTCAGCCCCAACCCTTCATGCGCGACCGCGAAGGCGGCCAGCGCGAGCGCGGCGACAACCAGCCCTATCAGCGCGAGCAGCAGCCGCGCGAGCACCGCGAAGCGCGTGAGCATCGCGAGCCGCGCGAACACCGCGAGCCGCGGGAACACCGTGAACCCCGCGAACATCGCGAGCGGGAGCCGCGCGAGCACCGGGAGCGGCCGCAGCCCGTCCAGTACCAGCCGCAGCCGCAACCCCAGCCCGTCATCGCCGACAGCGGCGTCGATCGGCTGCCGTCCTTCATCACCGGTCCGCAGCCGCAGATCGCCAATCCCCCGGCCGCCTTCGAGGGCGCTGCCGAGCGCTATCCGCGGCGCCGCCGGCGTCCGCATGGTCCGCGCGCTGAAGCAGCCGCTGCTGCACCGGCGCCGAGCGAGGACCTCAATCCGGGCGAATAGCGATTACCCTCCATCATGACGAAACGGGTGGGCTCTGAGCCCACCCGTTTTTTTTGCGCGGGAGGCGCGCAGGAAAACGGCCCGGGATCATCCTTCGCGCGACGGCGGACCGACCTCGCGGCGACCGGCGCCACCGGATCCGGGGGCCGACGGTGACGGCGCCAGCACCGGTTCGAGCCGCGGGATCAGCCGAATGCGCTCGCGGCGCGCCGGGATCACCCGGTAGACCTGCTTGGTCGCCTCCACGATGTGGACACCGGCGAACGGCAGCGACAGCGCCGCGCCGACGCGCTCCCAGGCCATCGCCGATTTCAGGAACCAGCCGCCGACCGGAGGCATGAACAGCGCCTCGCCCCAGCCGGTCGGCGTGAACCAGGTCTGCCGCAGCAGTTGCGTGATCTGCGAGCGCGAATAGGGCCGGCCATGGCCGAACGGCGTGTTGTCGGTCCGCGTCCAGACGCCGCGCCGGTTCGGGATCACGATGATCATGCGTCCCGCCGGCGCCAGCACCCGCCACATCTCGCGCAGCAGCCCGGCCGGGTCGTCCGACATCTCCAGCGCATGCACGATCAGGATGCGGTCGATCGCCGCATCGGGCAGCGGCAGCGAGAACTCGTCCACCAGCGAGGCCAGCGTCGGCCGCGCCGTCGGCCATTTCAGCACCCCCTGCGCCGCCGGCATGAAGGCGATGCAGCGTTCGGAATCCTCGCGGAACAGGCCCAGATAAGGCGTGGGATAGCCGACGCCGAGCACCCGCTGCCCGGCCGCGCTCGGCCAGCGCGCGCGGATACCGCGGTTGATCAAGAGCCGCGCGACGATCCCGAGGCGACTCGAATAGAAATTTCGCAGATCGATCACGTCCATGACGTCAATGTATCATGCGAGCGCGCGCTGCCGCGCGCCGAATATTGCGTTGCGCCTCCAGCGTTAACGCCATATCTCTGCGCGGGACATCGGAGGCCGCCCCGCAGCGCTGCGCCCGGGCTCCGCTTCCACGACCTTCTGGCATCGCGAGCGCGACCATCGTGCCTCGCCCGGTCCCGCCGACGGAGACATCATGGCCGCCGACATCCGCGCCTTCACCTGCCTGTCCGACAATTTCGGCTATCTGATCCATGACCCCGCGACCGGTGCGACTGCCTCGATCGACGCCCCCGAGGCCGGACCGATCGTCCGGCAATTGGACGCCGAAGGCTGGAGGCTCACCGACATCCTGATCACGCATCATCATCACGACCATGTCGGCGGCGTCGCCGAGCTCAAGCAGAAATATGGCTGCCGGGTGGTCGCGCCCCACGACAAGACGACGGCGATCGCCAACGTCGATCTGCGAGTCGCCCATGGCGATGTCGTGAAGATCGGCGAGTTGCTCGCGCGCGTGCTGGAAACGCCGGGCCATACGCTCGACCACGTCTCCTACGTGTTCGATGCCGACAAGGCGCTGTTTGCGGCCGACACGCTGTTCTCGGTCGGCTGCGGCCGCGTGTTCGAGGGCACCTATCCGATGATGTGGGACTCGCTTCTCAAGCTGCGCGCGCTGCCGGACGACTTCCGGCTCTATTGCGGCCACGAATACACAGCCTCGAACGTCAAATTCGCCCTCACCGTCGACGGCGACAACGCGGCGCTGAAGGCTCGCGCCGAGGAGGTCACGCGGCTGCGTGCCGCCAACCGGCCGACCATTCCGTCGCTGCTGGGCGACGAGAAGACCGCCAACGTGTTCCTGCGCGCCGACGATCCGGCCGTCGCAGTGCGGCTGCGCATGAAGGGCGCCAGCGCCGAGCAGGTATTCGGCGAGTTGCGCGAGCGCAAGAACAAGTCGTAACGGCGAGGACGACGATGGCCACGCTCTCGGCTGCCGACATCATCGCGCGTCTCGGCCTGCAGCCTCATCCGGAGGGCGGACATTTTCGCGAGACCTTCCGCGATCCGGCCGTCGACGCCTCCGGCCGCGCCGCATCGACCTTGATCTATTTCCTGCTCGCGCGCGGCGAGCGTTCGCATTGGCACAGGGTCGACGCGGTCGAGACCTGGCACTTCTATGCCGGTGCGCCGCTGACCTTGCGGATCGCCGCCGAAGGCCAGGCGCCGCAAACGACGACGCTGGGCATCGACCTCGCAGCCGGCCAGCAGCCGCAGGCGGTGGTGCCCGCCCATGCCTGGCAGGCCGCCGAGAGCGCCGGCGATTGGACGCTCGTCGGCTGCACGGTGGCGCCGGGCTTCATGTTCGAAGGATTCGAGCTTGCGCCGCCCGGCTGGGAGCCGGAGGTCTGAGTCAGGCGCTCGCGCCGGCGACCTTCGCGGCCGGCTCGGCGAAGCGCTGGCGCTCCTGGGCGAGGAAGCCGGAAATCGCGTCGGCCGGCATCGGCTTCGCGAAGTAGTAGCCCTGGATGTAGTCCGCGCCCAGACGTCGCAGGCTGTCGAGCTGCTCCTTGGTCTCGACACCCTCGACGACGCACGAAATTTCCATGTCGGCGCAGAGGCCGGTCAGCGACTTGATGATCTTGTGGCTGATCGGGTTGGCGTTGACGTCGCTCACGAAACTGCGGTCGACCTTGAGCTTGTCGAGCGGCAGCCGGTGGACGTGACTGAGCGACGAGTAGCCGGTGCCGAAATCGTCCAGCGAGATGCCGCAACCGATCGCCTTCAATGCCGCGATCGACTGCTCGGCGCGGGCGAAGTCGAAGGTGACGGCGGTCTCGGTGATCTCGAACTCGATGCGGCGCGGCGGCACGCCGCTGGCATGGATGACCGCCAGCAGCGGCAGGACGCCATCCGGCGAACAGATGTCGTGCGCGGAGAGATTGAACGACACGCGAATGTCGTCCGGCCAGGTCCGCGCGGCGGCGAGCGCCTTGACCAGCAGACAACGCGTCAGGCTGCGGATGACGCCGATCCGCTCGGCGGCCGGGATGAAGCTTGCGGGCGACACCGTACCCAGCTTGGGGCTGTGCCAGCGCGCCAGGACCTCGAATCCGGTGGTGCGCGAATTCGTCGCGTCCATGATCGGCTGAAACGCCAGGTCCATCTCGGCGTCGAAATCGGCCGTGCGCAACAGGTGCTCGATCACGCTGCGGCTGCGGATCTCCGCCTCGAGCTCGGTCGAGAAGATGATGGCCTGGCCGCGGGCGCGGCGCTTGGCGTGGTACAGCGCATAGTCGGCGCATTCGTACAGCGCATCCGCAACCATGGCCGAGCGCGGATACAACGCAAAGCCGGTCGAGCACGACAGGCCGGTATGGGTCGTGTCGAACTGATAGGGCAGCTTGATGAGGTCGGTGATCTGCCGTCCGAGGTTGAGCAGATCGTCGTCCGTGGGATTGCCGGCGACCACCAGTCCGAACTCGTCGCCGCCGAGCCGGGCGAGATGGACCTGGCCGCCATGGCCGGCACAGGCGTCGCGGATGCGGCGCGCGGCCTCGATCAGCACGCGGTCGCCGACCGTGTGCCCATAGGTGTCGTTGATCGGCTTGAAGCCGTCGAGATCGATGATGCCGACGGCGAGCCGCGTGCCGTCCCGGTCGGCCTCGGCGAAAGCTTGCGTGAGCTCCGAGAAGAAGCGACGGCGATTGGGCAGATCGGTCAGCGAATCCAGATTGGCGAGGCGGAAGTTTTCATCCGACAGCGCTTGCGTCGCCGCCTGCTCCGCGAGCAGCGATTTGCGGCTGGCGACGAGCGCGGCGAAATCCCGATAATAGATGAACAGCACCGTTACCATCGCGCCGGACACGAGCAGCTGATTGACCGCGATCGCCCGCAGCGCGTGAACGCCCGTGGACATGAAGAAGATGACATAGGGCACGATGACCACGAGGGTCACGATCAGGGCTGCGGAGCGCAGGTGCATCAGGCAGAAGATGATGCCGATGACCGTGACCGCCATGTAGAACGCGACCTGCCCTTTGGCGAATGGGTCGCCGTAGGGGAACAACGCGAAGGACCAGACGACGAACAGCGCCCCGATCGGGCCGGCAATCCGGTTGGTGACACGCAGGTTGCGCAGCACCTCGGCGTCGCTGCTGGCGGCCTCGCCCTGCCGCAGCCACCACAGCATGCGCGCGCCGGTAATCGTCGATAGCAACGCCGGCACCGAAATCGTGAGCCACGTCGGCGCCAGCGGCAGGAACGTGTAGGCGAGCGCCAGGCTGTTGGTGATGAGAATGAAATAGAGCAGCGGCACCTGCTTGGAGAACGCCTGGAACTGCGCGCGCGTCAGTTCGGGACTGTCGGCGGGAACGCGAAACAACTCCCCTGCGCGGGCCATGTAACGTCTCACGTCCGGCATTGCCGCCCCGTTGTCAGCACCATTTCGCAGGGACTATCGCTCAGCACGGGTAAAGGGCGGGTTAGGTGCAGACCGCGCCAAACTGTAATCGGCGGTTGTAAGCTACCGGCCGGCGTGCCGGTTTTGCGCAAGGTTAAGTGCGCAGCAAGGATAACCGGCGGATTCGGACCGCCGTGCCGAGTCCGCATGCGAGCCGGCCCCGCCTGACGTCGCTCGACCTGACGCGGTCAGCGCTTGCGCAGGAGGAACATGTCCTTGGCCGCGACCAGACCGCCGCCGGCAATCAGCAGTGCGGCCACCGCCAGGGCGGCGCTCGGCCGGGCATAGCCGGCAACGATCAGGAAAGCCGTCGACAGCAGCGGCGTCGCATAGGATGCGGCACCGAGCACGCGAATGTCTCCGCGCTTCATCCCGATGTCCCAGGCATAGAACGCGGCGCCAACCGGGCCGATGCCGAGACCGGCAACAGCGAGCCACTGCGTCGGGCCGTCGGGCCAGACCGTTCGCTCGACCGCAACATGGACCAGGGCCGCGAGCGCGGACGTCGCCATGCAGAAGCCGGCGACGGCATCGGTCGGCACCGCCTTCAGACGGCGCGAGAGCACCGAATAGATCGCCCACACGAACGCCGCGACGAAGGCGGCCGCGAGCCCCGGCAACTGGCTCGCAGCGAAGCTCGCACCGTTGCCGAGCAACAGCAGCGCGGTGCCGACAAGCCCGATCACGGCGCCGGTCACGTGATGAACCGCGAGCCGCTCCCCCGGCAGAAAGGCCGAAAATAGCACGATCAGCAGCGGCCAAAGATAGTTCAGCAGCCCGGCTTCTGCCGGCGGCGCGAAGCGCAGCGCCAGGAAGTACAGCGCGTGATAACCGAACAGCCCGCCGACGCCCACGGCCCACGCCGTCAGCGGCTGCCGCAGCACCCGTAGCCCGTCCGGTCGGCGGACCAGACTGAGCAGGCCGACCGCGCCGCCGATCGCGAAGGTCATCGCCGCAAGCTGGAAGGCGGGGATCGTGCCAGTTGCCACCGTCAACAAGGCGAGCAGCGACCACATCAGGATCGCGGTCAGACCGATCAGGGTCGCATTGCGCTGGGACATCAGGCGGCAGGCTCCGTCACGGCCGGCTCATGCCGGCCACCCACGCCTGCGTCCGTGCGGGGAGCGTCCAAGACGTGAATGCCCGCGGCGAGCGCGGGCATCAGGTTTTCCTTAACCGCAGATGGTGGCCGGAGGCAACGCCGCCGGCGAGGCTCACACCATGTACTGGCCGCCATTGACCGACAGCGTCGAACCGGTGATGGCTCCGGCCTCATCAGCGGCGAGGAACACCACGGCGCGCGCGATCTCCTCGGGCTCGCCGAGGCGCCCCACCGGAATCAGCGGCAGGATGGCTTTCTCGAGCACGTCCTTCGGCACCGCCTGCACCATCTCGGTGTTGATGTAGCCCGGGCAGATCACGTTGACGGTGACGCCGGCCTTGGCCGTCTCCAGCGCGAGCGCCTTGGTGAAGCCGATGTCGCCGGCCTTCGCCGCGGAGTAGTTGACCTGGCCGAACTGGCCCTTCTGGCCGTTGATCGAGGAGATGTTGATGATGCGGCCGAACTTGCGCGCGCGCATGCCCTCGATGACCGGGCGGGTCATGTTGAACAGCGAGCCGAGATTGGTGTTGATCACCGCGCTCCACTGCTCGAGCGTCATCTTGTGGAAGGCCGTATCACGGGTGATGCCGGCATTGTTGATCAGCACATCGATCGGACCGAGATCGGCTTCGACCTTCTTGATGCCTTCGCCACAGGCCTCGAACGAGCTGACGTCCCATTTGTAGACGGGGATCTCGGTCTCGCTCTTGAACTTCTCCGCCGCGGCATCGTTGCCGCCGTAATTCGCCGCGACCTTGTATCCAGCCGCCTTCAGCGCCTTGCTGATCGCCGCTCCGATACCGCGCGTTCCCCCCGTCACCAACGCCACACGTGCCATGTCGAATCCTTCCCTCGATGACTGATCGCACAGGACAACCTCTGGCTGTCGCCGCGCTTGCCGTTGTTATTGGATCATGAACCTCCGCGCGACGATCAACTTGCCGCACGACCGTCCATGCTCGCTCAACTCCATTTTTTTAGTGGTCGATTATGCGACGTGTTTGACGGACATCAAGAACAAAACGCCCGGCGAGATCGCCGGGCGTTGATCTTTAGTTGAGCTGGACGCGATTGCGAAGGCTGAACGGTTCGCAATCACTGCCGGGTTTTTAGTCGCGTGCAACGCACAGCGCGATGCCCATGCCGCCGCCGATGCACAGCGTGGCAAGACCCTTCTTCGCGTCGCGCTTCTGCATCTCGTGCAGCAGAGTCACGAGCACGCGCGCCCCGGACGCACCGATCGGATGGCCGATCGCGATCGCGCCGCCGTTGACGTTGACCTTGGCCGGATCCCAGCCGAGATCCTTGTTCACCGCGCAAGCCTGCGCGGCGAACGCCTCGTTCGCTTCGATCAGGTCGAGGTCGGCGATGTTCCAGCCGGCCTTCTTCAGCGCCGAACGCGACGCCGGGATCGGGCCGGTGCCCATGATCTTCGGGTCGACGCCGGCCTGGCCCCAGGACACGATCCGCGCCAGCGGGGTCTTGCCCTCCTTGGCCGCCTGCTTGGCGGTCATCAGCACCACGGCAGCCGCGCCGTCATTGATGCCCGACGCGTTGCCGGCGGTGACCGTGCCGTCCTTCTCGAACGCCGCACGCAGCTTGGCCATGGCCTCGATCGTCGCGCCATGACGCGGATATTCATCGGTGTCGACCACGGTGTCACCCTTGCGGCTCTTGACCGTCACGGGCGCGATCTCGTCCTTGAACCTGCCGGCCTTCTGAGCCGCCTCGGCCTTGTTCTGCGATGCAACCGCGAACTCGTCCTGCTGCGCGCGCGTGATCTGATATTGCTTCGCAACGTTCTCGGCGGTGTTGCCCATGTGATAGCCGTTGAAGGCGTCCCACAGGCCGTCCTTGATCATCGTGTCGACCAGATCGAGCGAGCCCATCTTCACGCCGGCGCGCAGATATTGCGCATGCGCCGCCATGCTCATCGACTCCTGGCCGCCGGCGACCACGACGTCGGAGTCACCATTGACGAGCGCCTGGTAGCCGAGCGCAACGGAGCGCAGGCCGGAGCCGCACAGTTGGTTGATGCCCCAGGCCGGGCTCTCGACTGGAATGCCGGCGGCGATCGAAGCCTGGCGCGCCGGGTTCTGGCCCTGCGCCGCAGTCAGGATCTGGCCCATAATGACCTCCGAGACGCGGCCCGGCTCGACGCCGGCGCGCTCCAGCGCGGCCTTGATGGCCACCGCCCCCAATTCGTGAGCCGGGACACTGGCGAAGGCACCGTTGAAACTTCCAACCGCGGTGCGGGCGGCGCTGACGATGACGACATCGTCTGACATGAGCATCTCCTGGGGTTCTTGATCTTGGACGTGAAAGCGAGGGCTTGAGACTCGAGGGTATTTGAAATGAAAATGATCTTTTCAGTTCACGGTCGTGCCGGCCCTCCGCAAGCCCCGGATTGGCGAGTGCGCAACCTTCGTCCTTCATCCTGTTAACGTCGTTGCGACATGTCAATTGGCGGCATCAGCAATTCCTGCTGCAGCGCATTCAAATTGGGATGCTTGGCCGTTTCGTGAGCAAGATTTCTGCTGCGGGATTAACCGTTCCGCACAAAACCGTAGCCGAACTCGCTCGAAAGTGATTACGTTATTGCATTGCGTAGCTCTTCGCCCTGCGGCGACGCCGCCGGGTTCCCTGTTCTCGGTTTGCATGTGTGAGCTCATGGCGAAATCTGACCAACCCACCACAATCAAGAAATACGCGAACCGGCGGCTCTACAATACCGGGACGAGTACCTACGTGACCCTCGAAGATCTGGCCTCGATGGTTAAGAACGGGGAGGATTTCCTGGTCTACGACGCCAAGACTGGCGACGACATCACGCGCTCGGTCCTCGCCCAGATCATCTTCGAGCAGGAGAACAAGGCCGGCCAGAACCTGCTGCCGACCACGTTCCTGCGCCAGCTGATCCGCTTCTACGGCGACAGCATGCAGATGGTGGTGCCAAAGTACCTTGAGCAGTCGATCGATACCCTGACCCGGGAACAGGAGAAGTTCCGCAAGCAGATCGCCGACACCTTCAGCGGGACGCCATTCGCGCCGCTCGAGGAGCAGGTGCGCCGCAACATGGAGCTGTTCCAGCAGACGTTCTCGATGTTCAAGCCGTTCACGCCGCCGGTGCGCGCCGACGAGAAGGCCGCCGAGCCGGCCCCGGCCGCCGACGACAACATCGACGAGCTGCGCCGTCAGATGAAGGAAATGCAGGACCGGCTCGATCGCATGTCGGAGCCGAAGAAGGACGAGCAGCAAGGCTGACGCCGAAGGGCCGGCGGCTGATCAACCCGCCGCCGGCAGCTCCACCCTGCCGTTACCGATCCACGGCCGATCGACCGAGGCGAGGCCAATCACCCGGCCCTGGATGTAATCGCAGCCCCAGTCGCGCAGCAGCGCGACCGACGCCTCGTCCTGCACCCATTCCGCGACCGTCTTGATCTGCAGCCGTCGCGCCAGCTCGACCAGCGTCTGCACGAAGGCGCGGTCGTCAGCCGAGCGCACGAGGTTCTGCACGAAGGCGCCGTCGATCTTGACGATGTCGACGCCGAGCTTGCGCAGATTGCGGAACGAGGTGTGCCCGGCGCCGAAATCATCGATGGCGATTCGGCTGCCGAGATCTTTCAGCCGCGTCACGAAGCCGCGGAGATCGTCGACGTCCTGGATCTCGACCGTCTCGGTGATCTCGACGATCAGCCGTTCGGCGACCCCAGGATGGGCGCGCATCATGGACTCGATCGAGGCCCACCAGTCCGGATCCATGGTGGTCTCAGGCGAGATGTTGAGGCTCAGGGTGACGTCGGGCGTGCTCGCGAGCTCCGCCACCACCAGCTCCAGAATGCGGTGATCGACCAGACGGATCAAACCGAGCCGTTCGGCGACTGGGACGACGTCCGGCGCCAGCAAGGCCCGGCCGTCATCCTGGCGCATCCGCACCAGGCATTCATAGAAGGCGGGCGCAAGCGTGTTGGCATTCACCACGGGCTCGAACGCTGTGACGATGCGCCGCTCATTGAGCGCGGTCACGATCTCGTCGGTGACGCGGATGTTGACCTTGCGCTGTGCGTCGCGCTCCACGTTCGGCCGCCAGGTCGAGAACGATCCGATGCGGCGGCGCTTGGCGGCGTCGAGCGTCTCATGGGCGCGGTTGACCGCTTCCTCGACCGAGCGGGCGTGACGGGGAACGCTCACGGCGCCGATCGTCGCGGTGACGGCGACCGGACCTGACTTGGTCGGCACCACCTCGTCGCGCACGGTCGCGAGAAAGCGCTCGGCCGCGGTGGTCATGTCGTCCATCGTGCAGTTCTTCAGGATCAGCCCGAACTTGTTGCCCGAGAACCGCCCGAGCGTGTCGCCACCGCGGAGCCGGCCCCGGATGCGCTGGGCGATCTCCAGCACGACGCCGTCGGCGACGTCGAAGCCGAAGGCGTCGTTGATGCGCGCGAGATGATCGATGCCGACCAGCATGAAGGCGCAGGAGAAGCGGAACCGCTGCGACTCCTCGATCACCTCGGCAAGCGTCGCCAGCAGATGCGTTCGGTTCAGCTCGCCGGTCAGCGGATCGTGCCGTGACAGCTTGAGCAGCTGCTCCTCGCGGGCGTGGCGCTCGTTGTTGATCCGCACGATGCCCTGGGCACGCAAGGGCCGCCCATCGGGGCCGGCGAACCAGCAGCCGGCCTCCTCGACCCAGATCAATGGCGCACCGGCGTGGGTGCGCACGCCATATTCGATCCGGTACGGCGTGCCGGCGGCGCCATGCAGCGGCGCCGCCTGGTGCAGGATCTCGGAGCGGATGCTGCGGTCCGGCTCGATGAGCTTGCTGAATTCGGCGCCGTTGCAGAGTTGCGGCAGCGGAACGTCGGCAAACACCGCCCCGACGTGATCGCTCCAGACGATCACGTCGCTCGCCAGATCCCAGACAAAGGCAGCTTGGCCCAGGGACGCCAGGATCATCGCGGTCTGTGGCAATTCGGATGTCAAGGTCGCCTCGTTTCGGCACAGGCCGGCAGGACCGGCGCTGATTTGGGAACGGCCAGCGCGCATCCGCGCGAGCGGCGGCGGCCGAGTTCGCGAATCAGACTACGCATCTCTGGTTAACGGAGAGCATGCCGAGGCGACGAGCGCGTGTCCGAGACGCGTCAACCATGTTTGGAACATGCAGCGCTCCAGAGCGCTTGGAACGGCATTGCTCTTGCGAGATCGAGGAGCGAAAGGCTCCGGCGTCCCAGAACGCGACAATCGCGCCGGCGGTGGTTGGACAATGTTAACGATTGATCAGGACGGCGATCGCCTGGATGGGTCGGAGGAGACCTCCCGCTCCGTGACGCTGCTGCCGAGCGATGCGAGCCATGACCTTCGCGCGCGGATCGTTCGCGCAGCACGCCCCGACGCCGGCTTCGTGACCCATCTGATCGCGACCGCCGAGCAGCTGCCGCAAACCCGCACGCTCAGGCGCGCGGCGGTTGCCGACGTCCACAGTGCCTATGCGGCGAGGCTTCAGCCGGTCACGCGTGCCGGCGGCCGGACCCGAGAAATGATCTGAGCGGCACGCTCCTGCGCCTCAGGGCTTCGGCGCGTCGGGTTTGGGCGGCTCTGGAGCGCCCGGAGAGGCGGTCTCGGTCTCCTTTGCCTCCGCGACCCAGCCGGTCGTCGGAGCGGGAGCCGGCCGGGGGACCGAGCGGTCGAGCAGCACGGACTCGGCGACCGAAGCAGCAGCCGGCACGGCATCGATCGGCTCTTCAACGACGGGCGCGGCAGCATCCGCCTTCTGAACCTCCGCCGGCTCAACCTCCGCCTTGGCCGGTTCTTTGACCGATTCTCTGGCCGGCTCCTCGATCGGCTGAGGTTCCGGATCAGGCACGGTCGCTTCGGCCGGCGCCGGCATGGAAGCGGGAGCTGCGACGACTGAGCGGGCGGCGCGCTTGGTGCGCAGCGAGACTCCGCCGAAGAAATCGACCATCGCCAGCAGGGTCAGCAGCAGGAAAGTCGAATTCCCGAACTTCTGCCACATCGCGAATTCCGCCGCGGCGCCGCCGAAGACCAGCAGGGACAGCAGATGATCGGTCAGATATTTCCCGTTTGGCTTCGCCGCCTTGATGATTTCGAGCAGCAGAAGCAGCACGCCCAGGGCCAGCAGCATGTCGCCGAGCGAGATCGTCCAGACCTCGCCGGACGGAAGCTGAAGGCGCAGCAGCGTCTCGCTGAACGCGACCCCCGGCATCAGGAAGACGATCATGTTGTAGATCGCCAGCGGGATCAGCAGCAGCGGGAAACCGACCATGGACATCGGTTGAAGCCTTGGATGGCGCGGGCGGCGGCCCGGCGCAAAATCAATCGGTGCGAAGATGATGACAGCGAGACGGGATCACGCGACATAGATACGCAACGGTCCCGGCGAATCACGTCGCACGGGACCGCTTTCAACCCCATCGATGGCCGAATTCGGGCAGCTTGGAAAGCGGCCCGCGCGGACAATCAGGCGTCTTTCTTCTTCAGGACCTGGCGGCCCTTGTACATGCCGGTCTTCAGGTCCAGGTGGTGCGGACGACGCAGCTCGCCGGAATCCTTGTCCTCGACATAGGTCGGCTTCTTGATGGCGTCAGCCGAGCGGCGCATGCCGCGGCGCGACGGCGAAGTTTTTCTTCTGGGGACGGCCATATCGGTATCCTCTAGGGTATTTTTGCAAGGCATCGTCCGCAAAGGACGGCTGCAGCCATGAAGCTGGCGAGCCCGGATGCCGATCAAGGCCGCGCTTATAGAGGAAGGGGTGCGGCATGGCTAGGGCTCTCCGAGGCATTTTTGGCCAAAATTGCGCCCGCTCGGACCTCACCGCCGCTCCCCCCAGCAAGCCTGCAGGCTGGAGGCCTGGGCCCGCACCATGTAGGTCGCCGACAGCCGCCGCACACCCGGCCCCGGGGCCCGGGCGCTGCGCCGGACGGGGTTCGGCAGGATCGAGGCCATCAGCGCCGCCTCGCGCGGCCCTAAGCCAGCTGCCGAGCGGTTGAACGCGTAATTGGCGCCCGCCTCCACCCCGAATTGGCCGCTGGGACCGAGCTCGGCGATGTTGAGGTAGATTTCGAGGATGCGCCGCTTGCCGAGGACGAGGTCGATCCACAGCGCCAGCGGCAGTTCCAGCGCCTTGCGAACATAGCTGCGGCCCTGCCACAGGAACAGGTTCTTGGCGACCTGCTGGGTGATGGTCGAGCCGCCCCGCGAGACCTCGCCGTCCTCGGCATCGTCCATGACCTCGCGCAGCGCGCCCCAGTCGATGCCGTGATGGCTGCAGAATTTGGCATCCTCCGCGGCCACCACCGAGCGCGGCAAATACGGCGACATCGCCGAGAGGTCGATCCAGTGCCGCGTCACCGGCTGCCCCGTCACCGACCGCCACAGCATCAGGGTCGAGACGGGGTGACCCACGGCATAGAACGGCGTCAGCGCATAGGGCACGAGCAGCACCAGCACGGCGATCACGAGGATGGTTCTGACGGTACGCAAGGGCAGGCGTCGCTCGGTTGGGGCCGCCGCGGGGGCGGACAATTGGCCGGGATTATCCGACATCTCGATGTGGTTTCCTGCTTTTTTCCGCCGTTGCGGCCGAAAGCCGCCACCGCTCCGGCAATTGACGAAGTCGCCGCCATCAACGATTGTCCGGCGAATTTTGCCCCTGGAGCTCTTGTTAAATGACTGCGACGGCCCTCACCGACTTCACCCAACGCCTGGACAAGACCGCGGAAGAGACCGAAGCCTTGCTCGGCGAGCTCCTCGGCGATGCGCCGCTGGCGGACGAGATCATCAGGCCGAAGCGGCTGATCGAGTCGATGCGCTATTCGAGCCTGAACGGCGGCAAGCGGCTGCGCCCGTTCCTGGTGGTCGAGAGCGCCGCCGTGTTCGGCGTCCCGCGCAAGGGCGCGCTGCTGACCGGCGCGGCGCTCGAATGCATCCACTGCTACTCGCTCATCCACGACGATCTGCCGGCGATGGACAATTCCGACCTGCGGCGCGGGCGTCCGACCCTGCACAAGGTCTATGACGACGCCACCGCGATCCTGGCCGGCGACGCACTGCTGACCATCGCCTTCGACATCATCACCCGCGACGAGATCCATCCCGATGCCGGCGTCCGCCTCGCTTTGACCCGGGCGCTGGCCCGCTGCGCCGGTGTCGGCGGCATGGCCGGCGGCCAGATCCTCGACCTCGCCGGCGAGGGCCGGTTCGGCGACAGTGGCCCGGTCGACGTCGCCCGCGTCCAGCAGATGAAGACCGGCGCCCTGCTCCGCTTCGGCTGCATCGCCGGCGCCCTGCTCGGCCAGGCCTCGGCGGCCGAGTACCAGGCGCTCGACGACTACGGCCGCGCTCTCGGCGAAGCCTTCCAGATCGCCGACGACCTGCTCGACGTCGAGGGCGATGCCGCCACCCTCGGCAAGCCAGCCGGTGCCGACGCCGAGCTCGGCAAGACCACCTTCGTCACCCAGCTCGGCGTCGAGGGCGCCAGGCAGCGCGTCCGCGACCTGCTCGCCCGCGGCGATGCCGCGCTATCGGTCTTCGGCGCCAAGGGCGACGTGCTGCGGGCCGCCGCGCACTTCGTCGCCGAACGCAAGAGCTGAGGCGAGGCATTGGGCGGAGTCCATCCCGACGATCCGGACCTCGCCCGCTTCACGCGGCTGCCGGCTGCGCTGCGCGTCATCTATGCGCGGCCGCGCACCTTCATATCGCTGGGCCTCGCGATCGTTGCGTTCTTCCTGCTGCCACCGGCACTCCGCCTGATCACGCGGCTCCTGATCAGCTGGGACATCTTCACCGCGCTCTACCTCGTGCTGGTCGCGGCGATGATGCTGCGCAGCGAGCATCATCACATCCGCCGCAAGGCGGTCATGCAGGACGACGGCCGTTTCGTGATCCTGCTGGTCACGGCGCTCGGCGCCTTCGCCAGCATCGCTGCGATCGTGCTCGAGCTCGGCGCTTCCAAGCGCGACGCTCCGGCGCTGACGCTGGCGCTGCTCACCGTCTCGCTGTCCTGGGCCGCGGTGCATGCGACCTTCGCCCTGCACTACGCCCATGACTACTACCGCGGCGCCAAGCCCGGCGGCCTGCAATTCCCGAGCGGCGACACGGACGAGCACGCCGACTACTGGGACTTCGTCTACTTCTCCTTCATCATCGGCATGACCGCCCAGGTCTCCGACGTCGGCATCACCGACAAGATCATCCGCCGCACCGCGACCGTGCACGGCATCATCTCGTTCGTCTACAACACCGCGCTGGTCGCCCTGATGGTCAACATCGCCGCCAGCGTAATCTCGTCCTGATCAGTTGCACACCTCGACGCTGGCATTATTGGCCGGGCCGCCGCCGCCGCGATATTCCAGCCGGCAGCCGGGCCTGACGGCGCGGCACAGATAGGCGTCGCAATAGATCTGCCCGCCCGACTTCGGCCGGGCGGCTTGCGTCTGCGGCTTGGTGTAGCCCGGGGCCGTCCCGACGCCGAGACCGCCACCACCTCCGATCCCAACCCCGACGCCCGCACCGGGAGCCGGCATCGGCAGGCCGGCCTCCGGCGCCGCACGGGCGCGGCGGCGCGACGGCACATCTTCGTCGCTGCCATCGCGCTTGGCGACCGGCTTCCTGTCGCGCCGCTTCTCGCATTCATTGTCGTCGTTGACGAACGAACCCTCGGCGCAAACAATGCGGGCGCAGCGGTCGCCGTCCGGCTTGGTGCCATGCTGGCAGACCAGCGGGCAGACGCGCGCCTGCTTGAGCTTGATCGCCTGCAGCGCATCGGCCGAGGCGGCCTGGGTATCGAGCTTGGTGCCGGCATAGCGGTTGAACTGCGACAGCGAGCGGCGCGAGGCCGAGCCCCAGTCGCCATCGGCATCCTCGGTGAGGCAGCCGACGCGGCGCAGCTCGAGCTGCACCGACTTGGCGAGATCGGCGGGCTGCGCGGCCGGGGTGAGCGAGGCCACCTGGCCCTGCTGCGGTGCTGCGGGCGTGGGCGCGCCGGGCGAGGTCGCCGCCCGCGGATTGTCGACCGCAGCGAGCTGCTGCTCACCGCGCTTCTTCTCGGCGTCGGCCGCCTGCTGCTGCGCGACCTGATTAGCCTTCTCAGCGACAATCCGAGCCTGCTCCGCCGCCCTGGCCTCGGCCTCCGCCTTGGCGAGCGTCTCCTTGCGCGCGCCCTCGGCGGCGAGCCGCGCCCGCTCGGCCTCAGTGGCGCGGGCCTTTTCGGAAGCTGCGGCGCGATTCTCCTCGGCGGCGAGCTTGTCGAGCTGCAACTTGGCGAGGCTGGCGTAGAATCCGTCGGGATATTGCGCCAGGAAGGCGTTCAGCGCGCCCTTGTTGCCGACCTGCATCGCGAGCTCGTAATCGCGCCGGATGTCGGCCTGCGGGCTCGGCGGCGGCGTCACCGGCATCTGCGTGACGACGCGCGGCACGCCAGGGACCAGCGGCACGTCCTCGCCGCCGAGCGAGCCGTACACGAACGGCTCCTGGCGGTTGGCGGTCGCTTTCAGCACCTCGTCGCGGACGAAGCCGAACGCCTTGCGGACGTCGAGGCCGGGGGTCGCGATGTGCCGCGACAGCGCCAGGGTGAACGGCGAGTTCTTGCCGTCGCCGTCCTGCGCGGTCGAGCCGGCCTTGGCGGAATAGGCGATCAGCGTATTCGGGCTGGTCGGCTCGACCTTGGCGAGGCCGCGGCCGAGGCTGCGGGTCGCCACCGTCCGCTGCATGTTGCGCGTGAACGGGTTGTCGCGGCAGGCGTCGAGAATGACCAGGCGCAGCTTCTTCGCCGGCTCGACGGCGACCAGAATACGGTCGAGCGACAGCGTCTCGTCATAAACGTCGGTGTCACGCTCGAGCCGGGCGTCGATCGGGATCAGATAGTTCGCCCCTTCGACCTCCATGCCGTGGCCGGCGTAGTAGACCACCGCAATATCGGCATCGCGGGCGGCGTCGGCGAAATCGCGCAAGGCCCGCCTGGTCTCCCGTGCGGTCAGATCGCGCCGGTAATCGACGACATCGAAGCCCGCGCTCTTGAAGGTCGCCGTCATCACCGCGCCGTCATTGGCGGGGTTCGTCAGTTGCGGCACGTTCTGATAGGCGGAATTGCCGATGACGAGCGCCACCCGCTTGTCGGCGAGCGCGGGGTGGCCGACCAGCAGCAGCGCTCCCGCCAGGATGTAACCGCCCAATCGAAGTGACCAAGACATCGTACCTACCCCATACCGCTGGGAGACCTGCTGGGACCTGCCTATCAGAGTGCAGCCCATTGGGCTTGTGACCGGGATCACGCAGATTTATTCCCGATCGACCTGGCCTCGGCCATTATAGTCTGTCGCTGGCGCAATGGCGCCAGTTCATGCCTTGCCAAGCGCCGTTTTGCATCGAGAATGCGATCCTTGTTTGTCCAGGTTCCCAGGGAGTTGGCCGTGAGCACAGACCGTTCCACCGTCGAGGCCGTCGTTCAGGGCTATTTCGATGCGCTCTACGAGGGCGACGCCGACAAGCTCGGTGCCGTGTTCCACCCCACCGCCGACCTGCGCTGGGTCGAGAATGGCGAGCTCAAGATCCTGACCGTGCCGGACTGGCTGGCCTGGGTGCGCAAGCGCCCATCGGCCAAGGCTGAGGGCAAGCCGCGCGAGGACTTCATCGTCACCATCGATCGTTCGGACGACAAGACGGCCTTCATCAAGGTGCGCTGCCAGCTGCCGCCGCGCTATTTCACCGACTATCTCGTGGCGATGAAACTGAAGGACGGCTGGCAGATCGTGTCGAAGTCCTACCGCTACGACCTCCGGGATTGACGCCGGCGCGACGACGCCAAGCCCCCAGCCATGGAAGCTCACTTTCAGATATTCCTGATCCTGCTGGCCGTGTTGGCGGGAACCGCACTTCTTGCACGGCGGGCCAACCTGGCGCCGGCGATCCTCCTGATGCTCGCCGGCATCGCGCTCGCCTTCGTGCCGACCATGCCGGCGTTCGCGCTGCCGCCCGAGCTCGTGCTGCTGGTAGTGCTGCCGCCGCTGATCTATTCGTCGAGCGTCGCGATGAGCTGGCGCGAGTTCAAGCGCAATCTGCGGCCGATCGTGCTGCTCGCGGTCGGCTGCGTGATCTTCACCGCCTCCATGGTGGCCACCGCGACCCACTATCTTCTCGGCCTGCCCTGGAGCCTCGGCTTCCTGCTCGGCGCCATCGTGGCGCCGCCCGACGTCGTGGCGCCGCTCGCCATCGCCCGCCGGCTGCACCTGCCGCGCCGGGTCATGGTCATTCTCGAAGGCGAGGGCCTCGCCAATGACGCGACCGCGCTGATCCTCTATCGCTTCGCGGTGGCCGCCATCACCACCGGCGCCTTCTCCTTTCCGGTCGCGGCCGGCGAGTTCGGCCTGATCGTGGTCGGCGAGATCGCGTTCGGCATCGGCGTCGGCTGGCTGATGCTGCGCGCCCGTCACTATGCCCGCGACCCGCAGGTCGAGATCACCCTGTCGGTGCTGACGCCGTATCTGGCGTTCTGGATCCCCGAGCATGTCGGCGGCTCCGGCGTGATCGCGACGGTGGCCTGCGGCCTCTACATGAGCTGGAACGGACCGCTGTGGATCTCCTCGGCGACCCGCCTGCAGGGCATCTTCTTCTGGGACCTGATGATCTACCTCATCGAGGGCATGCTGTTCCTGCTGACCGGCTTCCAGATGCGGCTGATCTACGAGAAGTCGAAGGTCTTTCCGCTCGACGACATCATGATCGCGACCGCGCTGGTGCTCGCCATCGTCGTGATCGCGCGCTTCGCCTGGACCTTCCCGGCGACTATCCTGCCGCGTTTGCTGAGCTCGTCGCTGCGAGCCCGCGATCCCTTGCCGCCCTGGCGGCAGACCTTCATCATCGGCTTCACCGGCGTGCGCGGCACGGTCTCGCTCGCCACCGCGCTGGCGCTTCCGCTGACGCTGTCGACCGGCGACGCGTTTCCCTATCGCGACCAGATCCTGTTCATCGCCTTCGGCGTGATCTTCTTCACCCTGATCGGCCTCGGCCTGACCCTGCCGGCCGTCGTGCGCTGGCTCGGGGTCGGCAACCAGGGTCGCGCCGAGCATCAGCGCGAGCATGAGCAGGAGATCGCGGCCCGGCGCGAGGCGCTCGACAGCGCCTTGCGGTCGCTGGAGACGATGACCAGCGATCGCGAGCTGTCGGACGAGGTGGTGCGGCTGCTACGGGCGCGCCACAAGGTCCGGACCAACCAGCTCCCGGAAGGTCTGAAGCCCGAGGACAACGACGCATCCGCGCTCGGCATCGAGCTGACCCGCGAGCTGATCACGGCAGAACGCAAATTCATCCACGTGATGCTGCGCGACGGCAAGATCACCGACGAGACCCGCCGCCGCATCGAGCGCGATCTCGATCTGGAGGAAGCGAGCCTCGCCAATCGCTCGTATGGTGAGTTGCCGCTGTAGGAGCTGAGAGCTGGTCACGCGGTTGTAGGACGCGATGTTGCGGCAAACGCCGTCATTGCGAGCGCAGCGAAGCAATCCAGAAATCCTTGCGCGGCCCTGGATTGCTTCGCTGCGCTCGCAATGACGTGGAGGGGAGCCTCACGTCACCGCTCGATCATCCAGCGCGTCACGGCCTGATGGTAGTTCATCGGACCAGGCACGGTCTTGTAGGTCTTCAAGTAACGGAAGCCGGCCTTCTGCAGCGCACGGTTGGGGGCGGTGTTGTAGGCGTGCGGCTCGCAGAACAGCTGCTTGAGCCGCAACCTCTCGAAATAGAAATCGATGCTGCGGCGGACGCATGCGGTGCCGAGGCCGCGGCTGCGCAGCTCGGGCTCGGTAATATGCAGATGCATGTGGGCGCGGTTGCCGTAGACGATGCGGTCGCAGCTGGAAAAGCCGATGGCGCGGCCGTCGAGCCGCCAGATCACCAGCAGCGCCGCGCGCTCAGCCAACGGCGTCTCGTACAGGGTCTGGAAGAGTCCGGCCCACACCGGCCTGGTCGGCATCCGCGTCGGGTCGATGCCCATCAGGTCGAGTTGCTCGATGCTCGACGAATAGAAGTAGTCGATGACCAGCGAGGTCTCGGCAAGTTCCATTTCGCGGATGTCGAGATTCATCGAGGCGTCCTCTTCAGCAGGCCTCAAGGTGCTGATCATGCGGGCGGCAGTGGGGCGGCGCCGTTCTGATGGGGGCAACCGCGACATCACGGCGTGCGTTGCAGCCGATCCGCATGCAAAAATTTCAGACCGCGGCGCGCGGCACAAGCAGCCGTCGGTTGCAGGTCGACTGTCGCTCTCACGGCAGGCCGATTGGACATGAAATCTAGCCGAGGACTCTTTCTCAAGCTCCTCGCCTGCGACAGAGCGATCGCATATGACGATCGGAGTTGTGCGCCCGTCTGCTGCCACATCGTCATGGCCGGGCTCGTCCCGGCCGTCCACGCCGCTCGGCATCCTCGGAACGACATGGATGCCCGGGACAAGCCCGGGCGTGACGGAGTAACGAATGGTCAGACCTTCTCGCCGCAAGCAACCGCGCGATCAACCCAGCGGCACAGGAGGCGCCGCTGGCTGAGCCGGGACCAGCGTGCCCGCCCTACTCCGCCGCGGTCACGCTCTCCGGCGCCTTGGCGCCGCTGCCGTAGCGCTGGTCGATGTAGTCGATGACGAGCGCCTTGAAGTCGGCCGCGATGGTGGGGCCGCGCAGGGTGCGGAACTTCTTGCCGTCGACGAAGACCGGCGCGGCCGGGGCCTCGCCGGTGCCGGGCAGGGAGATGCCGATATTGGCATGCTTGGATTCGCCGGGGCCGTTGACGATGCAGCCCATGACGGCGACGTTGAGCGCCTCGACGCCGGGATATTGCGTCTTCCAGGCCGGCATCTCCTCGCGGATGAAGTCCTGGATCGAGCGCGCCAGCTCCTGGAACGTGGTCGAGGTGGTGCGGCCGCAGCCGGGGCACGCCGCAACCAGCGGCACGAAGGTGCGGAAGCCCATGGTCTGCAACAGCTCCTGCGCGACCTGCACTTCGAGGGTGCGGTCGCCGCCGGGCTCGGGGGTCAGCGAGATGCGGATGGTGTCGCCGATGCCCTGCTGCAGCAGGATGCCGAGCGCCGCCGAGGAGGCGACGATGCCCTTCGAGCCCATGCCGGCCTCGGTGAGGCCGAGATGGATGGCGTAGTCGGAGCGTGCGGCGAGGTCCTGATAGACCGCGATCAGGTCCTGCACGGCCGAGACCTTGGCCGACAGGATGATGCGGTCCTTCGGCATGCCGAGCTCCTGGGCCCGGGCGGCCGACAGCAATGCCGACTGCACCATGGCTTCGCGCATCACCGCGCGCGCATCGCGCGGGTTCGCGGAAGCCGCGTTCTCGTCCATCAGCTTGCTGAGCAGCTCCTGATCGAGCGAGCCCCAATTGGCGCCGATGCGGACCGGCTTGCCGTATTTGTTGGCGAGCTCGATGATGGTCGAGAATTGCGTGTCCCGCTTGTCCTTGAAGCCGACATTGCCGGGATTGATGCGGTATTTCGCCAGCGCCTCGGCGCAGGCCGGATAGTCGGTCAGCAGCTTGTGGCCGATATAGTGGAAGTCGCCGATCAAGGGCGTGGTGATGCCGCGCTTGTCGAGCTGCTCGCGGATCTGCGGGACGGCCGCGGCGGCCTCCTCGCGGTCGACCGTGATGCGGACCATCTCGGACCCGGCGCGCGCCAGCGCTGCAACCTGGGCCACCGTCTGGTCGACGTCGGCGGTGTCGGTGTTGGTCATCGACTGCACCACGATCGGGGCGCCGCCGCCGACGGCGACGTTGCCGACCATGACGCGGGTGGTCCGATGCCGGGGAGCGGGTCCGGCGACATCGGACGCTGAAGTGTTCTCGGTCAGGATCTCGGGCTTGTTCATGGGCGCTCGGATATCAGGTTTTGGTGACATTCAGCAATGGATCAGTCGCGGCCAGGACCACGCGGTTCGGGCGGTTTACGAGAAAAAGCCCAACGATCACAAGCACGGCAGCCAGGCCAAAGGCCAGCGTCAGGGCGTCATGCAGGATGAAATAGCTCGCCACCACCCCGAATAAAGGGGTGATGAAGGTAAATGCCGACAATTTGCTGGCCGAGTAGGCCTTGATCAGGGCGAACCAGATCGTGAACGTGGTCCCGACCACCCAGATCGACTGGTAGGCCATCAGGCCGATCACGAACGGGCTGGGAACCTGGGTCAACCGCTCCCCGGCAATGAGCGCCGCCAGGGCCATGATCGGGACGGAGACCGCCACCTGGTACCCCAATGCCCGCTCGGGCGCGATGAAGCGCAGCCGCGTGCCTTTGACGAACACCGTGGTCACGCCCCAGAGCAGGCCGCCGCCGACCACCAGGAGATCGCCGAGCAGCACGCGGCCGTCGACATCGGTCTGGGGAATGCCGATCGCCAGCGCCACACCGGTGAAGCTGAGCGCCAGCCCGCCCCATTGCGCCGGCCCCATCCGTTCGCCGAGGAAGCGGAACGAGCCGAGCGCGACGAAGAACGGCGCGGTATACAGGAACACGATGGCGCGCGACGCCGAGGTCAGCAGCAGGCCCTGATAGATCAGCACGAATTCCAAGCCGAACAGCAGGCCTGCCACCAGGCCGAGCCCCAGCGTGCCGTCGCGCTCGAACATCTTCACGCCGCGCACCCGCGCGAACACCAGCAGCACCGGCAGCGCACCGAGCGAACGGAAGGTGGCCTGCAGCAGCGGCGGAATTTCAGGCAGCGCGAGCTTCACGGCGATCTGGTTGAACGCCCAGGACAGGCACAGCACGAGGATGACGGCGATCGCGCCCAGGCCGAGCGGCCGGGTCGCGGCGGATGAGGTTGACGTTGCGGACACGAGGACGTTGGCTCCCTGGCGCGTTTCGTTTTTTGGACCGCCATCAAGGTGTGGTCAGCTTTGTCTTGGTCGGTCGGAGATGATGCGGACGTAGAGCGGCGGTGCTGGCCTCTCCCTGCGCGCACCGGTCTCGCGCAGAAACTCGAATACGACGGTCATTCACACGTGTACAGCTTGGGCCGCAGTGAGCGTTCTCACGCCGCCTTCTGGCAATGGGCGCACAGCCCGGTGATCTCGACGACCGACAGTTTCGGCGTGAAGCCCGATGCCGCGGCGGCCAGCTTCAGGCTTTCCGCGATCGGCGCCGCCGGAACCTCGCCGACGGCGCCGCAGCTCTCGCAGATCAGGAACGCCACCAGCGCGGTCTGCTCGTGGTCATGGGCGCAGGCGAGGAAGGCGTTGCGGCTCTCGATGCGGTGCACCAGGCCGTTCGCCATCAGGAACTCGAGCGCGCGATAGACTGTGATCGGCGCCGGCCGCGCGGCGACCTTGGCAAGTTCCTCGATGATCTCGTAGGCGCCGAGCGGCCGGTGGCTCGACAGCAGCGCCTCCAACACCTGGCGGCGCTGCGGCGTGAACTTCTGGCCGCGCTGGGCGCAGATGCGCTCGGCATGGTCCAGGGCATCGGCCGCGCAGCGGCCATGGTCGTGGTCCGGCGCCGGGAAGGTGGGCTTTGCGAGGGTCATTGCCGACAATCTAGCATCTCGGGCCGGTCTCGCCAAAGGCCGCGGCCGAGCCATGCATCTGCGGCGGGGCGGGTGCGCTCGGCAGAGCCATCAAATATTCATAAGCTTGCTTATCATATCCGAGGCTCATTACAGCCAAAGCTTAGTTCCCCCTCTTGGAATCGAGATCAGCCATGACCCGCACGTCGGTGGACGTGAACTTCCTGTTTACGCTCGGCGAGCTGCAGCGCCTGGTGCGCGCCTATGCCGACAAGGAGGCGGCGCGCTTCGGCATGACCCGGGCGCAATGGGCCGTGCTGGCGAAGGTCGAGCGCTACGAGGGGATGAAGCAGTCCGAGCTCGCCGAGCAGATGGAGATGCAGCCGATCACGCTGACACGGCTGATCGACAAGCTCGCCGAGGCCGGGCTGATCGAGCGGCGCGGCGACGACAGCGACCGTCGCGTCAACCGGCTCTATCTGAAGAAGGCCGCGCGCCCGCTGCTCGCGAAGCTCGCGGTGCTGCGCGGCGATCTGACCGACACCGCCCTCCAGGGCATCAGCGCCGGTGATGCCGAGCGGCTGATGACCCATCTCGAAGCCATCAAGGAAAACGTGAGAAACGCGCTGCAGTCGCTGTGCGACGAGCAGCGAAAGGAGCAGCGCTATGGCTGAGCCCGCCCTGAAACTCGCCCCCGACCAGAAGGCCAGCCCGGATGCGGCGCCGCCCGCGGCCGCCGACGCGAAGCCGGCGCGCCCCGGATTGCTGCGCCGCTACCGTCGCACGCTGCTGCTGGTCGTGCTGCCGCTCGTCGCCGCCATCGGCGGCCTCGTGCTGTATCTCAATGGCGGCCGCTACGTGACGACCGACGACGCCTATGTCGGCGCCCAGAAGGTGCTCATCACCCCAGACATCTCCGGCAAGATCGTCAAGGTCGTCGTCAAGGAAGGCCAGCAGGTGCAGAAGGGCGACGAGCTGTTCGAGATCGACCCCGTGCCCTATCGCCTGGCGGTCGACCAGGCCAAGGCGGCCCTGGAGCAGGCGCGCATCAGCTATGACAACCTCACCGCCAACATCAAGATCTACGGCCAGATGCTCGATCTCGCGCAGCAGGGCATCGACCTGAAGCAGAAGGACGTCGAGCGCAAGCAGACGCTCGCCAAGAGCAATTTCGGCTCGCAGCTCGACCTCGACAATGCCGCGAATGCGCTGGTGACCGCCGGCGCACAGGCGCAGTACATCAAGCAGCAGCTGTCGAACGCGAAAACGCAGCTGCTCGGCAATCCCGATCTGCCGCTGGAGCAGTTCCCGCCTTACGTCCAGGCAAAGGCCAAGCTGGACGACGCGCAGCGCGACCTCGACCACACCACCTTGCGCGCGCCGATGCCGGGCATCGCGACCCAGGTCGACCAGATCCAGCTCGGCCGCTTCGTGGCCGCGGGCACGCCGGTGTTCTCGGTGATCGACATCAGCAATCCCTGGGTCGACGCCAACCCGAAGGAGAGCGACTTCACCTATGTCGCGGTCGGCCAGCCGGTCGAGCTCGACGTCGATGCCTTCCCCAACCACCGCTTCAAGGGCACGGTCGGCTCGCTGTCGCCGGGCACCGGCGCGCAGTTCGCGATCCTGCCGCCGCAAAATGCGAGCGGCAATTTCGTCAAGGTCGTGCAGCGCGTGCCGGTCCGGATCTATTTCGACAAGGCCGACAGATTCGTCGCGAAGCTCAAGGCCGGCATGAGCGTCAACGTGTCGATCGATACCGGCCACGAGCGCACGCTGGCCGGGCTGTTCGGATCGGCGCACGCGGCGGACAAGGACGAGTAGCGTCATGACCGCGCCTGCGGCCTCATCCGCAGTTCCGGGCCTCCGCCGGAACATGGTGACGATCTGCGCCATGACGGCGACGATCATGCAGGCGCTCGACACCACCATCGCCAACGTCGCGCTGCCCTACATGCAGGGCACGCTGTCGGCCTCGCAGGACCAGATCAACTGGGTGCTGACGTCCTACATCGTCGCGGCCGCGATCATGACCGCGCCGGTGGGATGGATCGCCAACCGCTTCGGCCGCAAGCGCACCTTCATCGTCTGCTCGGCCGGCTTCACCATCGCCTCCGTGATGTGCGGGCTCGCCCAGGACATCACCCAGATGGTGCTGTTCCGCCTCCTGCAGGGCGTGTTCGGCGCCTCGCTGGTGCCGCTGTCGCAGGCGGTCATGCTCGACTCCTACGCGCTGCATGAGCGCGCCAAGGCGATGGCGATCTGGGGCATGGGCGTGATGCTCGGCCCGATCATGGGGCCGTCGCTCGGCGCCTGGCTGACCGAGACCTATTCCTGGCATTGGGTGTTCTTCGTCAACCTGCCGTTCGGCGCCGTGACCGTGCTCGGCCTGATGGCGTTCATGGAGGAGACCAAGCCGAACGCGGAGCTGACCTTCGACTGGTTCGGTTTCGCGGCGCTCGCCATCGGCATCGGCTCGCTGCAGATCGCGCTCGACCGCGGCGAGGACCAGGGCTGGCTGGAGAGCAACGAGATCATCATCGAGTTCATCATCGCCGCCGTCGGCTTCTATTATTTCCTGGCGCATTCGCTGACGACGCAGCGGCCGTTCATCCAGTTCGCGCTGTTCAAGGACCGCAATTTCGTCGGCGGCTGCGTGTTCATGACGGTGATGGGCCTCGTGCTTTTCTCGACCATGGCGCTGTCGTCGCCGTTCCTGCAGAACGTCATCGGCTATCCCATCATCACCGCCGGCGTGCTGCTCGCGACCCGCGGCTGCGGCACCTTCGTCGCGATGATGCTGGTCGGGCGTCTCTTGCGCTATATCGAGGCGCGCACGCTGATCATCGTCGGCCTGGCGCTGACCGCAGTGTCGCTGTTCCAGATGACGGCGTGGACCGACCAGACTGGCGTGCCCGAGATCATCACCATCAGCATCATGCAGGGGTTCGGCTTCGGCCTCGTGTTCGTGCCGCTTTCGACCGTGGCATTCCTGACCTTGCCGGGCGAGTTGCGGACTGATGGAACCTCGATGCTGACCCTGGTGCGAAATGTCGCAAGCTCGATCGGCATCTCGATCGCGATCGCGCAGCTCACCGAGGGAACACGGCGCAACCACGCGATCCTGGTCGAGCACATCAACCCGTTCAATCACGCGCTGCAGATGCCCAATGTTGCCGGCCTCCTGAACCTGTCCACCGATGCCGGGCGCGCGATGGCCGACGCGATGGTGACCGTGCAGGCGCAGATCCTGGCATTCTCGCACGACTACCAGCTGGTCATGACGTTCATCCTGGTCTCGATCCCGCTCGCGGTCATGATCGGCTCGACGCGCACCGCGTTGCGCGCGCAGTCCGCCCCGGCCGACCACGCCGTCATGGAGTGACCGCTTCCCCCGCGACGGAAAATGCGCGCGCTGTCGAGACAGGGTGGGGGCGGGATAGCAAAAAGGTGACCGCGACGTGATGGATTTGTAACTTCAATCCGGCGCGTTTCCGGCTATCTTCTGCTCACCCCACACGGTTCTCTGCGTATGAGTTGCGCGCAGGGACTGCACCTCATGAGCGCCCCACTCGTGATGTGCCGGGCGGGGGCGGTGGCTCCTCCAGCGCCGCCCCCAGCCCCGGGGCCTCCCTTTTCACATTTTGGCCTACGGCTTCTGCAGCGGCTCGATCTTCGCCGGTGCGGCAGCGGGCCTGGCCTCGGCCGTCGGCAGGATCACGCCGGCCAGCGCCTGCACCGGATCGTCGCCGGGCTTGAAGCCGGACTGCACCAGGATCTCGTCGATCAACGGCTTCAGCGCGTGCACGCGCAGCAGTTCGCCGGCGAGGCCTTCGCCGAAGCCGACATTGCCGCCGGCACCGCCATTGCCGCCGAACGCGCCGCCGGTGTGCAGGATGCGAACGTCCTTCAGATTGGCGATCGGCTTGACCATCTCGCCGAGCGCGGCCGGCATGGTCGCGATGCGCTGCTTGGCGAGCTCGAAATCGATCACGTTGCTGCCGAGCTTGTTCTGGGCTTCGTTCTTCATCAGGATGACCGCGGCTTCCGCCTCGCCGATCTGGCGCACGCCGACGGCCTTGATCTTGTTGGCCTCGGCCTCCGCCTCGGCCAGGGTCTTGGCCGCCTCGCCGCGATCGACCGCGGCGCGCTTTTCTGCCTCGGCGGCAACGGTAATGCCGGTCGAGCGCTGCTCGGCCTCTTTCCGCGCCGCCATGACCGCGGTCTGACGTTCGCGGTCGGCGATTTCGATGGCGCGCGCCGTCGTCACCTTTTCCTCCGCGGAGACCGCAAGCGCCTCGGCCGCCTTGGCGACCGCGCGCGCTTCCGAGGTTTCCTTGCTCTTGGTCGCGATCTGGATGTCGTTGTCCTGCGTCGCGATCTGGATCTCGCGGTCGGCGTCGGTCTTGCGGCGGTTGATCGCGAGATTGCTTTCGATCGCCGCGGTCTCTCGCACCTTCAAGGCTTCCGCCTCGCGCTGCGCGATCTTCTGCTGCGCCTCGATGCGCGCATTCTCCTCGGTCTGCCACGCCGTCTGCGTCGCGCTTGCGACCTCGGCGCGGGTGCTCGCGGTCTTGTTGGCGATGTCGCGCTCCTGGCTGAGCTCGGCCTCCTTCTTGGTGCGCTCGATCTGGAGCGTGAGCTGGCGCGCCTCGAGGTCCTTCTGCGCGATCGCGACCTCATTGTCGCGTACGATCGCGTTGCGGTCGCGGCGCCGCGTCTCGGTGACCGTCTTCAACAGCGTCAGGCCTTCGGCGTCGAAGAAGTTCTCGGCGTTAAAGAACGAGATGTCGGTCTGGTCGAGCTTGGTCAGCGAGACCGATTCCAGCTCCAGGCCGTTGGACTGCACGTCGGCCTCGACTGCGGCCTGGACGTGCTTGACGAAATCCGAGCGCTTCTCCTGCAGGTCCAACAGCTCCATCGTCGCCGCGACCGAGCGCAGGCCGTCGACGAACTTGGCCTCGACCTGGTCGCGCAGCAATTCGGCATTGTTGGTGACGGCGCCGAGCGTCTGCGCCGCCAGTGCGATCGAATCCACGTCGGGCTTCACGCGCACGTAGAACTCGGCGTCGATGTCGACGCGCATGCGGTCCTTGGTGATCAGCGAATCCTTCTTCGAGCGCTCGACGCGGAGCCGCAAGGTCTTGAGGTTGACGCGCGCGATGGAGTGGAAGATCGGCAGCACCACCGCGCCGCCGTCGAGCACCACCTTCTTGCCGCCCAGGCCGGTGCGCACGAACGCCTCGTCGCGGGTGGACCGATGGTAGAGAACGGCAAAGACAGTGCCGAGAACGACCAGCAGCACAACGCCGATCGACGCAGGCAGAACCAGATCAAACATGGGATTTACTTTCGGGTTGAGGAAAGCGTCTTGGAGCTAAGGTGTCTTGGAGTTCGTGAGTTCGTCGGCTGCGGCGATCGCGATGAAGCGGCCATCCTTGCGGTCGACGAGGAGAACCGACGCGCCCACCGGCAAGGACGGCGAGTCCGGCGCGGCCGAGGCCGTCACCATGTGCCAGTTGCCGTGGACGTCCTTGACGCGGACGCGGCCGGGCAGCCCGCCATCGAGCGGGCCGACCGCCACCTCGCCGGTGCGGCCGACGAGATCGGACAGCCCGACCGCATAGCTCTCATCCTGCGGCACCAGCCGCGCCGCGTAGCGCGTCGAGCGCCGCAGCAGCGGCACCGTGACGACGGCGGCGAGCACGCCCGCGGCCGTTGGCGGCAGCGCCACCGCCACCAGCCGCGCGGCATCCTGGATCAGAAAGCCCGTGATCGAGAAGATGCCGAGCGCGAGCAGGATGCAGATCATCAGCGGCACGCCGCCGACATTGATCCAGGACAGCACGTGGCCGACGCTGGTGCTGTGGCCGTCGTGACCGAGATCGACGGTCTGGCCGAGCAGCTCGCTGATCGACAGGCCGATCAGCATCGAGCCGATCTCGACGCCGCCGACCAGAACGATCATCACGGCGGCAATCGCGAACGGCCGCACCTCGGGTTGCATGAAATGGTCGACGATGGTCATGGGACGACGCGCCCCCGCCCGCTCAATTCTGCGATTTCAGCCGCGCCAGCCGCTCGGCGATGTCCTTGTCACGCTTCAGCTTCGACAATTCGTCGATGTCGGGCGACGGCGGGATGCCTTCCGGCACGCCGGTGGCGCGGGCGATGACGCGGGAGGCGCGCGCGGCCTTGGCGAGGCCGGCATCCGGCCCTTTGCGCGATGTGGCCTTCGGCTGGTCGGCGAGCGCCTCGCTGCGTTCGAGTTCGGCGAGACGCGCCTGCGCGTCCTGCAGGCTCGACAGAATCGCACGCAGGGTCGTCAGCACCGCATCGATGCGCTCGGCATTCTCGTCGATCGCCTTCGACAGCACCTCGAACTGGGCTTCGAGATCCATCTGCCGGGCGATGCCGGCGCGGGCGAGATCGTCGCGGTGCTCGACGATGGCGACGCGGATCTGCTCGGCCAGCACGGTCGTCTCGCGCTCGATCTCGGCGCGGCGTGCATTGAGCCGATATTCCTCCGCGCGCGCATGCGACAGGCTCTCGCGCGATTCGCGCTCGGCCTGCTCGATCTCGCGGATCGCCTGGCTGACCAGCGCGACCCGGTTCTTGTCCTCGGCCTTTTCGATCGCTCCATAGGCGATCCCGGCGATGAGGCGCCCGGCGCGTGACAGGAGCGTGTCGGGAGCCGGCGCGTGTTCGGCGAGCATGACGTGGTCCTTTCGTGGGCTGACTGTTGGGCTGAGACGAGCGTGTGACGTTGCGGTAACGCCGAAATGGACTTCGAAGTCATCTTGGTCCGTGCGCACGAGCTGCGCCGGCGTCGCGTGCGGCCAGCCCGCGACGTAGCCGGTCACCTCGAACGGGATCGCGAAGCGACCGCGCGCGGTGCCGAGCGACAACATGCCGGCATTCCTGACATTCACCAGACGGTCGTCGAGCGGCAGCCGCGAGTTCGAGGCGGCGCGATAGGCGGCACGGTCGCGCAAGCCGAGCGTGACGAGGCGCGACGGCAGCCGCGTGGCCTTGCGGATCGGGTCGTAGGCATGGCCGTGCAGCGTGACGAGATTGGCGCCGATGCCTTTGCCAGCAGCGATCTCGTCGAGCATGTC
This sequence comes from Bradyrhizobium sp. HKCCYLRH1030, assembly GCF_051168395.1. Taxonomy (NCBI): domain Bacteria; kingdom Pseudomonadati; phylum Pseudomonadota; class Alphaproteobacteria; order Hyphomicrobiales; family Nitrobacteraceae; genus Bradyrhizobium; species Bradyrhizobium sp. HKCCYLRH1030. Next base: position 283,805 of record NZ_JBNPUY010000002.1, read on the forward strand.
CATCATCCGGGCATAGTCGGCGAAGGTCGCCTCGATCGCGTCCCGCGCCCCGGGGGAGAGGAGCAGACGGTAGCGAACAGCCTGATCGTAGGTGCTTCCGGCCATCGGGAATGTTAAAGCACAATATCCGTGCTTTAGCAAGCCAGCTCCCGATCCAAGAACGCCGCTCCCTTCCGTGACCATGTCGAACGCCATGCCCATGCCGATATGTCGCGCCGATGCTGGCCGGCGGTTTAAGGCCGGCGAACAATCTCTGGTGATCGTTAAGGGGGCTGGTAGCGACGCCGGCAAAATGCACCGCAGTGACGTGTAGCGACAAAGACCTCGCCGCGCGCGTGCGGCCCTGTGCGAGGGAAGCGCCGTCAGTCCAGCAATTCGCGGCAGCCGAGATCGTCGAACGCGAGGAAGATGCGCTCGAGATTATTCCACCAGATCACCGGAGGGAGCTGGATCGCCCATTGCCAGACCGGCTGGGCGATGTGCCAGAGCACGGCGAGACGATAGTCCTGATCCAGCGCCGCCCTGTCGTAGCCGGTCACACCGCCTGCGACCAATGTCTGATGATAGCTGTCGAGCAACGGCCGCTCGATCCGCGCCCGACGGTCGGGATAGATTTGCAGCGCGATCATGTAGGCGAGATCGTTCGCGGGCACGCCGATCCGCCACTGGTCGAAATCAAAGGCGCGCACGTCGTCGCTGTCGGCGGCCTTCGGCACCAGAAAATTCCAGACATGCGCGTCGCCATGCGCAATGCTGAGGTTTCGCCGCGACAGATAGCGTTCCGAGAGCCGCGGCGTCGCCGCCATCAGGCGTTCGTAGACCGCGCGCCGGTCCGCGCTCAGGCGGTCTCCCAACTGATCGGCGAAGCGCTGATAGTGGCCGGCAAAGGTCCTGCTGCGCTCGGCGCGCTCGTCCGCGGTCGCGAAGCTGCCGATGGACACGCCGAGCCGCGGATCGTCCCACCACGCCGCATGCAGCCGCGCCAGCGCCCGCACGATCCCCTCGGCCTGGGGCAGCGCGGGCGGCAGCGGCCATGGCGTCGCCGTCTGGTGCGTGTCGGTGAGATCCTCGAGCAGCAAGTGCCAGGTGAGCGCGGCTTCGTCCCACGCGCCGCCGTAAGAGCCGGGCACCAGGCCCGTCGGCATGAGCCGCGCCAGTCCGCGATAAAAATTGACCTCGTGGCGCCCGCCCCGCCACAGCGTCTTGGCGAAGGCCGGCATCGGGATTTTCAGGATCAGCGTCTTCGGCGCGTCCGGGGCCGCGCCGCTATACGACAAGCCAAGGCGGATGATGCGCGACAACAGCATCGGCCGGTCGCTGATCACGGCGACGTCCGAGACCGCGCCGGACTCGAGCACACCCGCCTCACGCATCGTCGCCGTCAACGCGGCGGGCTTGGCAACGGACGGCAAGTCGGTGGAGGACATGTGGGCGCCGTCCCTTCAGGGTTGCAGCTTGCCCACACTAGCATGGATATTCCGAATCGCTACTTGATCGGCGCGCGCGGCAGCACGGTGTCGCCGATCTCCAACCGGTAGACGTGATCGAGCGAATACCAGGGCGTGGTGACGTCGGCGTCCGTCGGATGCGGCTCGTCGTGGCGGACGAAATTGCCGAGCAGCGCCTTCGTGACGCCGAACTGCACGTCGCTGTCGATGTGCGGGTCGTTGGGGTCGTAGACCTGCGAGATCAGGACCTTGAATCCCGGCTTGACGATCAGCGCATGCAGATGCGCCGGGCGATAGGGATGGCGGCCCTGCGCCTTCAGCAGGCGGCCGACGACCCCGTCGGTCGGGATGGGATAGCCGACCATCATCACCGAGCGAAACCAGAAGCGGCCATCGGCATCGGTCACGAGCTTGCCGCGCAGGTTCATGTCGGCCTGATCGGGATCCTGGTTCTCGTAGTAGCCGACCGGCGAGGCGTGCCAGACGTCGACCTCGGCGCCGGCGACCGGCGCGCCGTTCGGATCGACCACGCGACCGTGCACGAACAGCGCCGGGCCGGGCGTCGCCGAGCGCACGATCGAGCCGCCGTTATCAGTGCGCGGCGAGTTCAACCGCCAGAACGGGCCGAGCAGCGACTGCGCGGTCTCGGTGTTGCCGCCATCGCCATTGTTGAGCAGGCAGACCAGCGGCGAGACGCCGAGCGAGCCGGCCATCAGCACGACTTCGTTGTGGCTGTCGTTGGTGCGCTGACCGAGTTCGGCGATGATGGCGGCGGCTTCGCGAAATTCGACCTCGGTAAGCCTGACATCGCGGACGAAGCCGTGCAGGTGCTTGATCAGCGACACCATGATCTCGCGCAGCCGCGGGTTCTCGGTGCGCTCCATCACCGCCAGCACCGCCGGCGTGACGTCCTGTTCGCGGGAGATGGTCATCGTCAGGACTCCGTCATTCCGGGGGCGACGCGCCAGCGTCGAACCCGGAATCTCGATATTGCAGGACTCATCTCCAGATTCCGGGTTCAGCCCTGCGGGCTGCCCGGAATGACGAAGCGCTCAGCGCGTCGTCAGTTGATCGTCTCGATCGCCAGCGCGACGCCCTGGCCGACGCCGACGCACATCGTGGCGAGCGCACGCTTGCCGCCGCGGACCTCGAGGCCGTGCACCGCGGTCATCGCGATGCGCGCGCCGCTCATGCCGAGCGGATGACCGAGCGCGATGGCGCCGCCATGCGGGTTGACGAAATCGGCGTCCTCGGCGACGCCGAGCTGGCGCAGGCAGGCGATGCCCTGGGACGCGAACGCCTCGTTCAGCTCGATCAGGTCGAAATCGGTGATCTTGAGGCCGAGCCGCTCCATCAGCTTGCGCACCGCCGGCACCGGGCCGATGCCCATGATGCGGGGCGGCACGCCGGCCGAGGCGAGGCCGAGAACGCGCGCGCGCGGCGTGAGGCCGTGCTTCTTCACGGCGGCTTCGGAAGCGAGGATCATGGCGGCGGCGCCGTCATTGACGCCCGACGCATTGCCGGCGGTGACCGTGCCCGGATTGCGCACGATCGGCTTCAGTTTGGCCAGACCTTCGAGCGTGGTCTCGGGGCGCGGATGCTCGTCCTTGTCCACCGTCACAGGGCCGGCCTTGCCGCCGGGCACCATGACCGGCGTGATCTCGGCGGCGAAATAGCCCGAGGCGATGGCCTTTCCGGCGCGCTGCTGGGAGCGGATCGCGAACGCGTCCTGGTCGGCGCGCGAGACCTGGAATTCCTCGGCGACGTTCTCGCCGGTCTCCGGCATCGAATCGACGCCATACTGCTGCTTCATCAGCGGATTGATGAAGCGCCAGCCGATCGTGGTGTCGAAGATCTCGGCCGAGCGCGAGAACGCCTCCGTCGCCTTGCCCTGCACGAACGGCGCGCGCGTCATGGATTCGACGCCGCCCGCGATCGCGAGATCGACCTCGCCGGCGCGGATCGCACGTCCCGCCGCGCCGACCGCGTCGAGACCGGAGGCGCAGAGACGGTTCAAGGTCTGGCCCGGAATTGAATCCGGCAGGCCCGCGAGCAGCAGCGCCATGCGCGCGACGTTGCGGTTGTCCTCGCCGGCCTGGTTGGCGCAGCCGAAGAACACCTCGTCGACGGCAGCCCAGTCGAGATTGGGATGCTTCGCCTTGAGCGCCTTGAGCGGGGTGGCCGCGAGATCGTCGGTGCGCACCTTGGCCAGCGCGCCGCCGAACCGGCCGATCGGAGTCCGCACCGCATCACAAATGAACACGTCTCGCATCGCTCTCTCCCGAACTTTCGTGTTTCTGGTCAGAATTGACGGCGGTTTTAGGAGTGCGATCGGGGCAGGTCAAATGACGGGAGCGCGGGGTGGCATGCGCGGCGCTGTCGTATGCGACGCTATCTCAACGCGAGCGGTGCGCCCCCTCCCCCGCTTGCGGGGGAGGGTTGGGGTGGGGGCCGCCCCAAGCGAGAATCCCCGTGAGGAGAGACTTCCCCCACCCGTATCGCATCTTCGATGCGATACGATCTCCCCCGCAAGCGGGGGAGATGCAACAGCAGGCACCGCTCATCGTGGAAAACCGGGACATCGCCTGCAAAGCGGTAGGACCGTCCGGGCAAATTGGCTAGTTTCCGCGCCATGACGATCCAGCAGCCGATCTCCGCCCCGGTTCCGCAAGAATCAATGCCTGCGGCCGCGCCCGCCGAGGCGCCGGCCAAGCTCACGCCGATGATGGAGCAGTATCTCGACATCAAGGCAGCGCATCCGGGGCTGATGCTGTTCTACCGGATGGGCGACTTCTACGAGCTGTTCTTCGAGGATGCGGAAGCCGCCTCGAAAGCGCTCGGCATCGTGCTGACCAAGCGCGGCAAGCACCTGGGCCAGGACATCCCGATGTGCGGCGTGCCGGTGGAGCGCTCCGAGGACTATCTGCATCGCTTGATCGCGCAAGGCATCCGCGTCGCCGTCTGCGAGCAGATGGAGGATCCGGCGGCGGCGCGGGCGCGCGGCAACAAGAGCGTGGTCAAGCGCGGCGTGGTGCGCGTGGTCACGCCGGGCACGCTGACGGAAGACAATCTGCTCGATGCGCGCGCCAACAACTATCTGCTGTCGATCGCGCGCAGCCGCGGCTCCTCCGGCGGCGACCGGCTCGGGCTTGCCTGGATCGATATCTCGACGTCGGACTTCATCGTCACCGAATGCGCGTTCGCCGAGCTGACGGCGACCTTGGCACGGATCAATCCCAACGAAGTCATCGTCTCCGACGCGCTGTACTCGGACGAAGCGTTCGAGCCGGTGCTGCGCGAGCTCGCCGCGGTGACGCCGCTCACGCGCGACGTGTTCGACGGGGCCACCGCCGAACGGCGGCTGTGCGACTATTTCGCGGTCGCCACCATGGACGGCCTCGCGGTGCTGTCGCGTTTGGAAGCGACCGCGGCGGCCGCCTGCGTCACCTATGTCGAACGTACGCAAGTGGGGCAGCGCCCGCCGCTGGCGCCGCCGGCGCGCGAGGCGACCGGCAGCACGATGGCGATCGATCCGGCGACGCGCGCCAACCTCGAACTGACGCGCACGCTCGCCGGCGAGCGCCGCGGCTCGCTGCTCGACGCGATCGACTGCACGGTGACCTCGGCCGGCTCGCGCCTGCTGGCGCAGCGGCTCGCCGCGCCGCTGACGGAGCCGGTGCAGATCGGCCGGCGGCTGGATGCCGTCAACGTCTTCGTCGCCGACAGCGCCGCGCGCGAGGACATCCGCTCCATCCTGCGCGGCGCGCCCGACATGACCCGTGCTATGGCGCGGCTGTCCGTCGGCCGCGGCGGTCCGCGCGATCTCGCCGCTCTGCGCGACGGTATCGTTGCGGCCGACCAGGCGCTGGCGCGGCTGTCGGCGCTCGACCAGCCGCCGCAGGAGATCGCCTCGGTGATGGCCGCGCTGGCGCGGCCGGCGCGCGCGCTGGCCGAGGAGTTCGCCCGCGCGCTTGACGAGCAGCTGCCGCTGATCAAGCGCGACGGCGGCTTCGTCCGATCCGGCTACGACGCGACGCTCGACGAGACCCGCAATCTGCGCGACGCCTCGCGCCTCGTCGTCGCCTCGATGCAGGCGCGCTACGCCGACCAGACCGGCGTCAAGGCCCTGAAGATCCGGCACAACAATGTGCTCGGCTATTTCGTCGAGGTCACCGCGCAGCACGGCGACAAGCTGATGTCGGCGCCGTTGAACGCGACCTTCATCCACCGCCAGACGCTGGCGGGCCAGGTGCGCTTCACGACATCAGAGCTCGGCGAGATCGAGGCCAAGATTGCGAATGCCGGCGAGCGCGCGCTCAATCTCGAGCTCGAGATCTTCGACCGGCTGTGCGCACAGGCGCTCGCGATCGGCGACGATCTGCGCGCCGCCGCGCACGGCTTCGCGATGCTCGATGTCGCGACCGCGCTGGCGAAGCTCGCGGTCGACGACAATTATGTGCGCCCGGAGGTCGACGACTCGCTCGGCTTCGCCATCGAGGGCGGCCGTCATCCGGTGGTGGAGCAGGCGCTGAAGCGTGAGGGGCAGCCGTTCATCGCCAATTCCTGCGACCTGTCGCCGACGCCGGGGCACAAGAGCGGTCAGCTCTGGCTGCTCACCGGCCCGAACATGGCGGGCAAGTCCACCTTCCTGCGCCAGAACGCGCTGATTGCGCTGCTGGCGCAGATCGGCTCGTTCGTGCCGGCGAGCCGGGCCCGCATCGGCATCGTCGACCGGCTGTTCTCGCGCGTTGGCGCCGCCGACGATCTGGCGCGCGGGCGCTCGACCTTCATGGTCGAGATGGTCGAGACCGCGGCGATCCTCAACCAGGCCGGCGAGCGCGCGCTGGTGATCCTCGACGAGATCGGGCGCGGCACCGCGACCTTCGACGGCCTCTCCATCGCCTGGGCCGCGATCGAGCATCTGCACGAGAGCAACCGCTGCCGCACGCTGTTCGCGACGCATTACCATGAGCTGACAGCCCTCGCTGCCAAGCTACCACGGCTGTTCAACGCCACGGTGCGGGTCAAGGAATGGCAGGGCGACGTCGTGTTCCTGCACGAGGTGCTGCCCGGCTCCGCCGACCGCTCCTACGGCATCCAGGTGGCGAAGCTCGCGGGCCTGCCGCCGGCCGTGATCAGCCGCGCCAAATCGGTGCTGGCGAAACTGGAGGCCGCCGACCGCGGCCAGAACGCCCGCGCGCTGGTCGATGATCTGCCGCTGTTCGCGGTGCCCTCGCGCGCCGCAGCCGAGCCTGCGATGTCGAAGGAGGCGGAAGAGCTGATCGCCGCCGTGAAAGCGCTGCATCCGGACGAGATGACGCCGCGCGAGGCGATGGACGCGCTGTATGCGCTGAAGGCGAAATTGCCGAAGTCATAGCTGGCCGTCATTCCGGGGCGCGCAAAGCGCGAGCCCGGAATGACACCGAGTGTGGCGAGGTCAATCGATCAACAACCTCCGTCATTGCGAGGCGCCTTTGCGCCGAAGCAATCCAGAGTCCCGCCCGCAGCCCTGGATTGCTTCGCTTCGCTCGCAATGACGTGGAGCGACCTATCGGACCGCAGCGACCTTCCGTCGCCCCAGCCACCATAGTCCGAGATTCCAGCCGACGCAGGTCGCCAGCGCACCACTCAGGCCGGCGACGGCGCCCAGATGCAGGCTGCCGAGATGCAGCACGACCACCGCGAGCGAGAAGCCGATCAGGCCGTAGGCGCCGTTGGCCAGCACGGCCGCCGTCGCGGGCCCGCCGATGCGCGGCTGCAGGATCAGCATCATCGAGGTGAAGACGATCGGAAAAAGCGCCAGGATGCCGGAGACGCTGGGGCCGGCCCAGCCGGACACCGAGGTGACGGTGGCGACGAGCGTTGCCACCAGCGAAGCGCGCAGCGGCACGTCGTACCAGCGCCGCGTGATCAGCGGCATCTTGGCATGGCGATAGCGCTGCAACAACGGCAGGCAGATCGCGAAAGTGACGATGTTGGCGACGATGCCCATCAAGAGCGTCCATTGCACGCTCTTGATCAGCGCGGCGAGACCGAGCCACACCGCCACCGCGGTGGCGCTTGCCACCAGCACGCTGCGGCGCTGCGCCAGCACGGCATAGGCAAGGCTGAGGAAGATCGTCGCGGCATTGATCGGCAGGCTGGTCAGCGCGCCCTGCGCGATGAAGGCGGCATCGTGATCCAGCGCCAGGAACACGTAGGTCGGACCCGCCGAGATCGGCAGCGTCGCGACCAGCGCGCCGATCACGGGCCCGGTGCGCTCGGCGATCATCGACGCCGACACCACGAACGACGCCGCGATCGCCATGCGCAGAGCCAGCAGCAGCAGGAAGGAGGGATCGAGGGACATCAGTTCATGCTGCGCAGGCGGTGGGCTCCCTCCCCGCCTGCGGGGGAGGGCTGGGGTGGGGGCGCGGCTCGGGTGGCGATGATGGGGTGTGCCGTGTGGAGAGAAGTCCCCCACCCGCCTCGGCGATGCGAGGCGACCTCCCCCGCAGGCGGGGGAGGCGCAGACCGAGCGAGCCTCAACAGCTTGTCTCCTCAGAGGCAGCGCCGCCGCGCACTACACCCGCTTCAAGCTGACAGACACCTTCGGGCCGTTCTTGATGGTCTGATAGACCACGCAATAGCGCTCGGTGAGCTTGAGCAGGAGGTCGAGCTTGTCCTGCGGCGCGTCGGTGTCGACCTCGAAGCGCAGACGGATTTCCTGGAAGCCGACCGGCGCCTCCTTGTCGACGCCGAGCGTGCCGCGGAAATCGAGATCGCCTTCGGCGAACACGTGGCCGCTCTTGAGCGGCACCTCGACTGCGGTCGCGACCGATTTCAAGGTGACGCCGGCGCAGGCCACCAGAGCCTCCAGCAACATGTCGCCGGAACACAGCTCGAGCCCCGAGCCGCCGGTCCCCGGATGCAGGCCGGCCACCGCCATCGCGCGCCCGGTCTCGAGCTTGCAGGTCAGCCCCTCCTGCCCGACCTCGCCCTTGGCCTTCAAGGTGATCACGGCGGCGGACGGGTCGGCCTTGTAGCGTTCCTTGATCGGCGCCTGCATGGCGCGCAGCTCGGCAGCATCCATTTGTCGTTCTCTCCCGGATTTATTTCAGACGAGATGTACCGGGCCGGGCCGCCAAAGTCACCACCACAGGCCGCCGCCGGGCTCACGCCTGCCCTGCGTGTCCGGCATCGTCCGGTCGAGCGAGCGGTCCAGCGCGGTCAAGACATGCCGCTTGAACTGCTCGAACAAGGGCGCGTTGCGGTCGCGCGGCCGCGACAGATTGATGGTGATCTCCTCGAACAGCCGGCCCGGATGCGGCCGCATCACCAGCACGCGGTCGGCCAGCACCACGGCCTCCTCGACGTCGTGGGTCACGAGCACCAGCGTCGGGCGCGTATCGGCCCAGAGATCGAGCAGATGATCCTGCAGATCCTTGCGGGTGAAGGCATCGAGCGCAGAGAACGGCTCGTCGAGCAGGAGCACCTCCGGCTGCGCCACCAATGCGCGGGCGATCGCGACGCGTTGCGCCTGGCCGCCGGACAGTTCGCGCGGCCAGACCTTGGCCTTGTCGGCGAGGCCCACACGTTGCAGCGCGCGGGCGACACGGTCGCGACGCTCGGCTGCCGGCAGCTCGGACAGGCCGAAGCCAATGTTGTCGGCGACCGTGAGCCACGGCAGCAGCCGCGGCTCCTGGAAGATGATGCCGACCTTGGGATGCGGCGCAATGATCGCCTCGCCGTCGAGCGTCACGGCGCCGGCGCTGGCGCGGTCGAGCCCGGCGATGGTGCGCAACAACGTCGACTTGCCGCAGCCGGAGCCGCCGATGATGGCGATGATCTCGCCGAGCTGGATCCCGGCCGAGAACCGCTCCAGCGCGTGGACACCGTTGGGATAGACCTTGGTGACGGATGCGAGCTGCAGCATCAGGCCGCCCCGCTCTGGCGCGCGAAACTGTCCTGCCAGCGCAACAGCGGCGCGGTTGATATCTCCAGGAGCCAGTCGGTGACCTTGCCGATGATCGCGAAGATGACGATGGCCGCCACGATCTGCGCCGGCTTGCCGAGCTGCTGGCCGTCGATCAGGAGGTAGCCGAGCCCTTCGGAGGCGCCCATGAACTCGGCGGCAACGACGAACATCCACCCCAGGCCGAGGCCGACGCGCAGCGCCACCACATAGGCCGGCAGCACCGCCGGCAGCAGGATGCGGCGGATCATGGCCGGTCCGGACAGGCGGAAAACGCGGCCGACCTCGACGATCTTGCGGTCGACCGAAAGAATGGCACCGGTCAGGCCGAGATAGACCGGGAAGAACACGCCGACTGCGATCAGCGCCACCTTGGAGGTCTCGAAGATGCCGAGCCACAGAATGAACAACGGCACCCAGGCGATCGACGGAATCGCACGCAGCGCCTGGATCGTCGGATCGACCAGCCGGCGCGCGAAACCCCAATAGCCGCAGATGCCGCCGAGCAGCGTGCCGGCGGCGACGCCGAGGCCGAAGCCGATGCCGACGCGGGTCAAGGTCATCGTGATGTGGCGGGAGAGTTCGCCGGAGCGGGCGAGCTCGGCGATGGTGGTGAAGACCTTCGAGGGCGGCGGCACCAGCCGGCCGTTGGACCAGCCGGCCCGGACGGCAAGCTCCCAGGCGAGTGCGAGCGATAGCGGCAGCAGCAGGCCCACCAGCGGCCGCGCGAAGCGTGCGAGCCGCGGCGTGGTAGCGGTCTGGGATGTCGGGGCGGCCGAAGCGGGTGCCTGCAATTCGACGGTCATGGTCATAGTGAGAACAGTGTCTCGCGCGGGAATGCAAGGCGTGGCGTTGGCGGATAGTCGTGGTGGCCGATCAGCATGGTGACCAAGGACGGCGCCCAGCAATCGCTGTCGTCCCGGCCTTGGGCCGGGACCCATACTCCGCGGCCGTCGTATTGAAGCGAGATGCCGCTCCAGCTTTGCCTCACAACAGGCGTCACAGATTATGGGTCCCGGATCTGCGCCCGCCAACGCTATCGCGTTGGCGAGCTTGTCCGGGACGACACCGGTTTTTGATCGCCGGCTCTTGGCATAGGCGATTTGGCGCAGCGGCCTATTGCCCGAGCCGCGCAAGTCCTAATTCGTCGGCAACGGGACCTGGTCGTCGATCAGGGCGTCCAGCGTGGCCTTCACATCCACCTTGGCATCGACGACACCGGCCTGCTGCAGCGCCAGGCCCGCAGCCAGAATCGACTCGCGCTGGGGTGCGCCGATGCGGCTATGGGTCAGCTCGGTGCGCTCCTTGAGCTGCTTGTCGACCACCGTCTCAGGCAGCTTCGTGACGGCGATGAAGGTCTTCTTGAGGTCGTCGTAGTTGGCCAGCGCGTCCTTGCGCGCGACCTCGTAGGTGGCGAGCACGCGGCGGACGATCTCCGGATTATCCTTCAGGAACTGCTCGCGCACGTTCAGGATGCCCCAGGTGTTGGCGTCGGCCTTGCGGTAGAACAGCCTGGCGCCCTCCTCGACCTCGGCCTGCGCCATCATCGGATCGAGCCCGGCCCAGGCGTCGACGTCGCCGCGGATCAGCGCCGCCTTGCCGTCGGCGTGCTGCAGCAATACCGGCGTGATGTCCTTGTCGGTGAGGCCCGCCGACAGCAGCGCGCGCACCAGGAAGATGTGCGGATCGGTGCCGCGGGTCACCGCGACCCGCTTGCCCTTGAGGTCGGCCACGGAGGCAATCTTGGAATCCTTGCCCGTGACCAGCGCGGTCCATTCGGGCCGCGAATAGACGTAGACCGACTTGATCGGGTTGCCGTTGATCCGGGCGACCAGCGCGGCGGAGCCGGCGGTCGAGCCGAAATCGAGCGAGCCGGCGTTGAGGAATTCGAGCGCCTTGTTGGAGCCGGCCGATTGCACCCAGACGATGCTGATGCCGTCCTTGGCGAACTCCTTCTCCAGAAGTCCTTTCTGCTTCAGCACCAGCGACACCGGATTGTAGGTCGCCCAATCCAAGCGGATCTCCTTCACCGGCTCGGCTGCGCGTGCAGCGCCGCATCCCAGTAGAACCACGGCCGCAACCGCAGCAAATCCGCGCCTCGACAATCCACCCATCGTCACCCCTCCAACCCTCAAGAAACATTGCTGTTGTTTCAATGAGTTATGCCAGGGGCGCGCGAGAATTGCTTTTCCTTTCGACGGCGCCGTTCAGAACGATCATCATCCCGTGAGCACCGATGACAGCATGGATCGATTGTTGCATTGGAAGTTTCGTGACAGCACAGGCCTTGTTCGATATCCGGTTGCATCCATGGACAGCGTCGCCCCCCATTCCCACCCTGATAGCCTTTCCGATTTCGACAGCGCCGGCATCGCGGCTGCGGTCGACGCGTTGGCCGCGCAGCATTCGGGACGCGAGGACATGTTCCGCGCCGCCGTGGTGCAATTCCTCAAGGCCGAGCTGGTCAAGGCGCGCGCGGCGGCCCAGGCGCAACTGTTGAAGGACCGCCACGGCCGGCGCTGCGCCGAGCAGCTCTGCTTCGTGCAGGACGAGATCATTCGCATCCTCTACGCCGCCGCCACCCAGCACCTCTATCGCTCGCAGGTGCCGAGCGGCGCCGAGCGCATGGCGGTGGTCGCCACCGGCGGCTATGGCCGCGGCCTGATGGCGCCGGAGTCCGACATCGATCTCCTGTTCATCCTGCCCTACAAGCAGACCGCCTGGGGCGAGCAGGTCGCCGAAGCCATTCTGTACTCGCTGTGGGACATGGGATTGAAGGTCGGCCACGCGACCCGCTCGGTCGACGAGTCGATCCGCCAAGCGCGCGGCGACATGACCATCCGCACCGCCATCCTGGAGACGCGCTATCTCGCGGGCGACCGGCCGCTCTATGACGAGCTGGTCGCGCGCTTCGACAGCGAGGTCGTGCAGGGCACCGCAGCCGAGTTCGTCGCCGCCAAGCTCGCCGAGCGCGAGGAGCGGCACCGCCGCGGCGGCCAGTCGCGCTATCTGGTCGAGCCCAACGTCAAGGACGGCAAGGGCGGCCTGCGCGACCTGCACACGCTGTTCTGGATCGCCAAATACGTCTACCGCGTGCGCGAGACCGCCGAATTGGTCGAGCGCGGCGTGTTCGACGCGCATGAATACCGCACCTTCCGGCGCTGCGCGGACTTCCTGTGGTCGGTGCGCTGCAACCTGCATTTCGTCAGCGGCCGTCCGGAAGAACGGCTGTCGTTCGACCTGCAGCGCGAGATCGCGGTGCGGCTGGGCTACACCAGCCATCCCGGCATGCAGGATGTCGAGCGCTTCATGAAGCACTACTTCCTGGTCGCCAAGGAGGTCGGCAATCTCACCGCCATCCTGTGCGCCAAGCTCGAGGACCAGCAGGCCAAGCCGGCGCCGGTGCTGAGCCGGATGATCTCGCGCCTGACCACCGGCGCCACCTGGCGGCGCGTGCCGGAGAGCGACGACTTCATCGTCGACAACAACCGCATCAACCTCGCCGCGCCCGACGTCTTCAAGCACGATCCGGTCAATCTGATCCGCATCTTCCGGCTGGCGCAGAAGCACAACCTCGCCTTCCATCCCGACGCGATGCGCGCGGTCACGCGCTCCTTGAACCTGATCAACACCGAGCTGCGCGACGATCCCGAGGCCAACCGGCTGTTCATGGAGATCCTGACCTCCAACGATGCCGAGGTCGTGCTCCGGCGGATGAACGAGACCGGCGTGCTCGGCCACTTCATTCGCGCCTTCGGCCGCATCGTCTCGATGATGCAGTTCAACATGTATCATCACTACACGGTCGACGAGCACCTGATCCGCTGCATCGGGTTCCTGCAGGAGATCGAGCGCGGCGGCATCGACGAGTTCACCCTGGCCTCCGACCTGATGCGCAAGATCCGGCCCGAGCACCGCGCTGTCATCTACATCACCGTGCTGCTGCACGACGTCGCCAAGGGGCGGCCCGAGGACCATTCCATCGCCGGCGCCAAGATCGCGCGCCGGCTGTGCCCGCGGCTCGGCTTCAACAATGCCGACACCGAACTGGTCGCCTGGCTGATCGAGGAGCATCTGACGATGTCGACGGTGGCGCAGTCGCGCGACCTGTCGGACCGCAAGACGATCGAGAATTTTGCCGCCGTGGTGCAGTCCGTCGAGCAGATGAAGCTGCTGACCATCCTGACCACCGCCGACATCCGCGGAGTCGGCCCCGGCGTCTGGAACGGCTGGAAGGCGCAGCTCCTGCGTACGCTGTATTACGAGACCGAGCCGGTACTGACCGGCGGCTTCTCCGAGGTCAACCGCGCCAAGCGCATCACCGCGGCGCAGGCCGAATTCCGCAACGCCTTCACCGACTGGCCCGAGGACGAGCTCAACACCTATATCGGCCGGCACTATCCGGCCTACTGGCTCAAGGTCGAGCTGCCGCGCAAGATCCGCCATGCCCGCTTCGTGCGATCGAGCGAGGATGCCGGCCACAAGCTCGCGATCAACGTCGGCTTCGATCCGGCGCGCGGCGTGACCGAGCTGACGATCTTCGCGATGGACCATCCCTGGCTGCTGTCGATCATCGCCGGCGCCTGCGCCTCGGCCGGCGCCAACATCGTCGACGCCCAGATCTACACCACGACCGACGGCCGCGCGCTCGACACCATCGCGATCTCCCGCGAATATGAGCGCGACGAGGACGAAGGCCGCCGCGCGACGCGGATCGGCGAGACCATCGAGCAGGTGCTGGAGGGCAAGCTGCGGCTGCCCGACGCGGTGGCACGGCGGACCACGCGGGGCAAGCAGCACAAGGCATTCTCGGTCGAGCCGGAGGTCACCATCAACAATCAATGGTCGGAGCTCTACACCGTCATCGAGGTCTCCGGCCTCGATCGCCCCGGCCTGCTGTACGAGCTGACCACCGCGATTTCGAAGCTGAATCTCAACATCGCCTCGGCCCATGTCGCCACCTTCGGCGAACGCGCCCGCGACGTGTTCTACGTCACCGACCTCCTGGGCGCGCAGATCAACGCGCCGACCCGGCAGGCCGCGATCAAGAGCGCGCTGCTGCATCTGCTGGCGAACGACGACGCGGCCGCTCAACCGGCGGCATGAGCGACCATCGCGCGGCCCTGCGCCGCTCGGGAGCTCGATTTGAACGAGGGGACCGGCACCAGCGCCGGCCCACGCAGGCTTGGGGGAGCCGAACCATGGCATTGATTGCAGACATCGTCGTCGGGCTGATCGGCCTGCTGCACGTCTACATTCTGGTACTCGAGATGTTTCTCTGGACCAAACCGGCCGGCTTGAGGGCGTTCAACAACACGCCGGAGCGCGCGGAGCAGACCAAGGTGCTCGGCGCCAATCAGGGCCTCTACAACGGCTTCCTCGCCGCCGGCCTGTTCTGGGGCCTGGCGCACCCGACGCCGGCCTTCGCGTTCCAGATCAAGATCTTCTTCCTGCTCTGCGTGCTCGTCGCCGGGCTCTATGGCGCCGCCACCGCCAGCCGCAAGATCCTGTTCATCCAGAGCGTGCCGGCCACGATCGGCCTGGTGCTGGTTTGGCTCGCGGGCTGAGCCGGGCTGTATCTCCATCCTCTGTGTCGTCCCGGACAAGCCGTGACGCGCACAAGCGCGTCGCGGCGCCGATCCGGGGCCCATAATCCCAGGCTGCGTTTTGGGGCAGGATCGCCACTCCGAGCCGTAGCCACACGACGGCCTGTGGCCATGGATCCCGGCTCTGCGCCCGACGTCGCTGCGCGACGCCGGGCTTGGCCGGGACGACACCGAACTTGTTGAGCCAGTTGGGCTCATCATAGCGACATCGACGGAACCGCCGCACCCGTGCTCCCCTCGCCTTGCGTCCGCCCAGCCCTTCCTCCACACTCCCTCCCAGCGATGGCGCCCCGGTCGGGCAGACCAGCCGCATAACAAATCAGGAGGAACGATAGACCCCATGCGACAGGGATATTTCCGTCTTGCAGGGGCGGCCGCTTTGGCCGTCACCCTCTCCGTCACGTCAGCCTCGGCCCAGAAGAAGTACGACCCCGGCGCCTCCGACACCGAGATCAAGATCGGCCAGACCGTGCCATTCTCGGGTCCCGCCTCGGCCTATGCCTCGATCGGCAAGACCCAGGCCGCCTATTTCAACATGATCAACGAGCAGGGCGGCATCAACGGCCGCAAGATCAAGCTGATCCAGTATGACGACGCCTATTCGCCGCCCAAGGCCGTCGAGCAGGTCCGCAAGCTGGTCGAGGACGACGGAGTTCTGCTGACCTTCCAGATCATCGGCACGCCGTCCAACGCCGCGGTCCAGAAATACCTCAACGCCAAGAAGGTGCCGCAGTTGTTCGCCGCCACCGGCGCCACCAAGTTCACGGACCCCAAGAACTTCCCGTGGACCATGGGGTACAATCCCAACTACTTCACCGAGGGCCGCATCTACGGCCAGTATATTCTGAAGGAGCATCCCAACGCCAAGATCGGCGTGCTCTATCAGAATGACGATCTCGGCAAGGACTACCTGAACGGCATCAAGGCCGGCCTCGGCGACAAGGCGTCGACGATGATCGTGTCCGAAGCCTCCTATGAGGTTTCCGATCCGACCATCGACTCGCAGATCCTGAAGATCAAGTCGGCGGGAGCCGACCTGTTGTTCTCGGCCGCGACGCCGAAACAAGCCGCGCAGGCGATCAAGAAGCTCCATGAGCTCGATTGGCACCCCGTGCACATTGTCGACATCAACGCGACCTCGGTCGGCGCGGTCATGCAGCCTGCGGGCCTCGACGCTGCCAAGGGCGTCATCTCCGTCAACTACGGCAAGGATCCGCTCGACCCGCAGTGGAAGGACGATCCGGGCCTGAAGCGCTATTTCGATTTCATGGCCAAGTATTATCCCGAGGGTGACAAGAACTCGAACTTCAATACCTACGGCTATTCGACCGCGCAGCTCCTGGTCACCGTGCTGCAGATGTGCGGCGACAACCTGACGCACGAGAACGTCATGAAGCAGGCGGCGTCGCTGAAGGATGTAACCGGCGACTTCTCGCTACCGGGAATGAAGATCAACACCTCGCCGACCGACTATCGCGTCAACAAGCAACTGCAGATGATGAAGTTCAACGGCGAGCGCTGGGAGCTGTTCGGCCCGATCCTGGAGGACAAGGGCGCGGCGGGCTAGCTGCACTCGACGTCGTTCCAGGGCGTCGCGACAGCGACGAACCAACCTCGAGATTCCGGGTTCGATGCTGCGCTTCGCCCCGGAATGACGCGGTCAACATCGATGGTACGGGGCTGCGCGATGGCGCGGCCCCGTTCTGCATTGCGGCACGGGTTGCGCCCGTTCGCCGCTGCGTGCGCTCGCCGACGGTCATTCGACCGCATCGCGGGTGACGACGGCTGTTGCGGCAGGATCCGCCGTCGCGTCGAGGGAGTATCAGTCGTTGATGACGTCACCCAGGTCGCGTTGCTTGACGACGCGGTCGATCAAGCCCCACTGCAAGGCTTCGTCCGCGGTCATGAAGTGATCGCGATCCAGGGTGCGCTCGACGTCCTCATAGCTGCGCCCGCAATGCTCGGCGTAGAGCCTGATCATGCGGTGCTTGGTCTGCTCCATCTCCCTCGCGTGAATCAGGATGTCGGACGCCTGGCCCTGAAAGCCGCCGAGCGGCTGATGGACGTGAAGGCTTGCATTGGGCAGCGCCGTCCGCTCGCCCGGCTCTCCCGCCATCAGAAGAAACGAGCCCATCGAACGCGCCGTTCCCATGCAGAGCGTGTGCACCGGTGCTTTGACGAATTGCATCGTGTCATACATCGCCAGGCCGCTGGTGATCACGCCGCCGGGTGAATTGATGTAGAGATGGATCGGCCGCTTTGGGTTCTCCGCCTCGAGGAAAAGCAGTTGCGCGCAGACCAGGGCGGAGACCGTATCGTTGACCTCGCCGTTGAGGAAGACGATCCGCTCGCGCAGCAGCCGCGAATAGATGTCGAAGGATCGCTCTCCCCGGCTCGACTGCTCGATGACCATAGGGACGAGTTGCATCGTGTCGCGCATGCGCGAGCTCCCGGTTTCAGTGAGGTGTCGGTGACTTGGAGAATCAGGCCGCGCGCATCAGGCTGCGCCTGTTGCTGTTCGCCGCCGACGGCGTCCGCCGCATCAGCGTCGTGGCGACCAACCCGTGAATGATTCTGAGCCTGGTGCCGCCCTCGGCATTGGGCATGACCTGGAACGTCACGATGCTCTCCAGGAACGGCGGTTCGTGGTCGCGCATCCGGTAGCGGACTTCTTCGCCGGGCGTCGCGGAGATTGGCGCAGCATCGGCGAGGTCGCCGCGCGGCAGCCAGTTCTCGCGCAGCGCAGGAATGCTGATGGCACGCCAGACCTTCTCCGGCGGCGCGTCCAGTTCGTAGTCGAGCACCAGATCGTCGCTCTGCAGGTCAGCCTTGATATCGGTCATTGGTCCATGTCCTTCAGCACGGCCTTCAACGCATCGACCCGCGACGGCCAGTAGGCACGGTACTTCGCCAGCCAGCGCGCGATCTGCGCCAAGCCCTCCGGATCGACCTCATAGTTGACGAAGCGACCCTGCCGTTCTTCCCTCACCAATCCCGCGCTTCGGAGAACCGCGAGGTGCTGGGACATCGCCGGCTGGCTGATCGTCAGACCCTCGCGAAGCGCGCTGGCATTCATGCTGCCGTTCGCCAGCTTCTCGAAGATCGCGTATCGCGTCGGATCAGCCAGGGCCCTGAAGATGTCACTCTCGATCATGCCGACACATAAGCATAAACTTATGTGTCGTGCAAGCGGCAACGGAGGCTGAGAACGCGGATGTCTTCGAGCAGAGCGACGCGCCCGGGCGCTTCTGGATCAGCATTCGCTCTCACCCAGCCCACTGCCGCGCTCCCTCCCCCCTTGTGGGGGAGGAGGGTTCGGGAGGGAGTAGCCACGGAGACGGTCGCCCGGAGCGCCCCCTCTCCCTAGCCCTCCCCCACACAGGGGGAGGGAACGTACCTTTTGCTTGGCGACTGGGAACTACCAATCTTGCGGGTGTAGTCAGACTTACACCGCCGGCACCTCGCCAAAGTTCTTGCCCACCGGCAGCACGGCGTGGCGGATCAGGCGCGAGTCTTCGACCGCAGCCTGGCGGTGCTTCACCGCCTCGCGATAGACGGGATCCCTAATCATCTCGACGAACGCCTGCACGCTCGGATATTCCGCGATGAAGCAGCGATCCCAACGTTCGTCCTGCGGACCGATCAGCATCAGCTCGAAACGGCCCTGCCAGACGATGCGGCCGCCGACGCGTTCGAACACCGGGCCGCTCTCGCGGCCATAGGCGGCATAGGCTTCCGCGCCGCTGACCTTGCGTCCATCGGGATAGGCTGCCTCCCTGCGCAGCCGCACCAGGTTCAGCATGTGGATCGGCCCCGGGCGGTCGTTCTCCCGAAACTGCGCGAACACCTCCTTGGTGGGATCGATATGGCCCATGAACTCCCTCGCCTGTTGTTGTTTACCTTGGCTTAACCATAACGCGGCGTTAGCGGCGCGAAACTCCTAATCGCGCGTTAAGATCTTTCTAACTGCCCCTTAAACTCCGGACGTTACCGTGGTCGGACGGCGGGGTCGCGGGCTCGGGTTGCGTATGGCGCGGGGACGGAAACAGGGCGGCGGACGCAAGGAGCCGCGATTCGGTCTTGCGGCCGCGATGGCCGATCTGCGCCTCGACCCCAAGGATCGCATTCCCTCCGACGACACGCCCAAGAAGTCAGTTGCAAAGACTGCAAAGAAAAGGCCGGTCGAGCCCGACGACGAGGACGATGTGCCGGCGCGCGAGCCGAAGGCCTCGACACCAAAGCCAAAGCCGAGACGGGGCAAGTCGCGCTGGGGAATGTCGATCGGGCGCATGTTCTACTGGGCGCTGGTCTGCGGCCTGTGGGGCGTGATCGCGCTGGTCGGCGTCGTGATCTGGGCCGGCGCGCATCTGCCGCCGATCCAATCGCTGGAGATCCCCAAGCGGCCGCCGACGATCGAGATCGTGGGCTATGACGGCACCATGCTGGCGCAGCGTGGCGAGATGGCCGGCGCCAACGTCGCCCTGAAGGATCTGCCGCCCTATCTGCCGAAGGCGTTCATCGCCATCGAGGACCGCCGCTTCTACCAGCATTTCGGCATCGACCCGATCGGCATCGCCCGCGCCGTCGTCGCCAACATCCTGCATCGCGGCGTGTCGCAGGGCGGCTCGACCCTGACGCAGCAGCTCGCCAAGAACCTGTTCCTGACCCAGGAGCGCACGCTGGCGCGCAAGCTGCAGGAGGCGGAGCTGGCGCTGTGGCTGGAGCGCAAGTACTCCAAGCGCGAGATCCTCGAGCTGTATCTCAACCGGGTCTATTTCGGCTCGGGCGCCTACGGCGTCGAGGCCGCGGCGCAGCGCTATTTTGGCAAGTCGGCGCGGCAGGTGACGATCGGCGAAGCCGCGATGCTCGCAGGTCTCGTCAAGTCGCCGTCGCGGCTGGCGCCGAACCGCAACCCGGAGGGCGCGGCCAAGCGCGCCCAGACCGTGCTGGCGGCGATGGCGGAGGCCAAGTTCATCACCGAGGCCCAGGCGCAGGCCCAGATCGCGCATCCATCCGTCGCGGTGAAGCCGGCCGGCGCCGGCACCATCAACTACGTCGCCGACTGGATCGGCGAGGTGCTCGACGACCTCGTCGGCCAAGTCGAGGAGTCGATCGTGGTGGAGACCACGATCGATCCGAAGCTGCAGAGCGTGGCGGAAGCGGCCATCATCGACGAGCTCGCGGCGAAGAGCGTCAAGTTCAACGTCAGCCAGGGCGCGCTGGTGGCGATGACCCCCGACGGCGCCGTGCGCGCCATGGTCGGCGGCCGCAACTATGCCGACAGCCAGTTCAACCGCGCCGTAACCGCCAAACGCCAGCCCGGCTCGGCGTTCAAGCCGTTCGTCTATCTCACCGCGATCGAGCAGGGCCTGACGCCGGACACGGTCCGCCAGGACGCGCCGCTCGATCTGAAGGGCTGGAAGCCGGAGAACTACACCCGCGAATATTTCGGCCCGGTGACGCTGACCCAGGCGCTGGCGATGTCGCTCAACACGGTCGCGGTGCGCGTCGGCCTCGAGGTCGGACCGAAGAACGTGGTGCGGACCGCACACCGGCTCGGCATCGCCTCCAAGCTCGATCCCAACCCGTCGATCGCGCTCGGCACCTCCGAGGTGTCGATGATCGAGCTGGTCGGCGCCTACGCGCCGTTCTCCAATGGCGGCCTCACCGTCTCGCCGCATGTGGTGACGCGGATCAGGACGCTCGACGGCAAGCTGCTCTACATGCGCCAGACCGAGCAGCCGGTGCAGGTGATCGAGCCGCGCAACGCGGCGATGATGAATCAGATGATGCAGGAGACGCTGATCTCCGGCACCGCGAAGAAGGCGGAGATCCCGGGCTGGATCGCTGCCGGCAAGACCGGCACCAGCCAGGATTTCCGCGACGCCTGGTTCATCGGCTACACCGCGCATCTCGTCACCGGCGTCTGGCTCGGCAATGACGACAACTCGCCGACCAAGAAGGCGACCGGCGGCGGCCTGCCCGTCGAGGTCTGGACCCGCTTCATGCGATCAGCGCATCAGGGCGTGCCGGTCGCGGCGCTGCCGAACGCGCAGGGCTCGGGCCTGGTCCCGACCCTGGCGCAGATCGCCTCGCAGATCACGGCGCCATCCGCGCCGGCACCGAGCGCACGCTCGGCGCCGGCGAGCCGCGGCAACGCGCGGCCGGAAGCCGCCGCGGGCCTCGACGGCTGGCTGGTGGATCGATTGTTCGGTGGAAAGCGCTGAGCCGGCGAAGATGAGGTGAGAGGCGCATCCGCGAGGGGATGCGCCCTTCTCAGCTGGCGGCTGCGGCGATGGGACGCGCTGCCGGCTCGGCCGTTGCCGCGCCGGACGCTCGAGCCAGTTTGCGCCCGATCTGCCGCAGCATCAGGCTCGCCCGCAGCGCGCTGTAGTCCAGCAGCCAGCGGCTGAAGGCGCTGGCGGCCATCGGCCGCGCGAACAGGAAGCCCTGCATTGCATCGCAGCCGAGCTCGGCCAGCAGCTTGCGCTGCGGCTCGGTCTCGACACCTTCGGCGACCACCGCCACGTCGAGGCTCTGGCCGACGCGCACGACCGCGGTCACGATCGCCCGCGTGCCGCTGTCGTTCTCGAAATCGCGCATGAAGCTGCGATCGATCTTCAGCTCGTCGATCGGCAGCTGGGCCAGCCGGCTCAGGCTCGAATAGCCGGTGCCGAAATCGTCCAGCGACAGGCCGACGCCCATGTTGCGCAGCTCGTTCATGGTCGCGATCACGGTGGCGCGCTCGTTGAGGATGACGCCTTCGGTGATCTCCAGCATCAGCATCTTCGCCGGCAGGTCGTTGGCGGCCAGGATCTGCGCCACCATCGCCGCCAGGTTGACGTTCTGGAAGTTGATCGGCGACAGGTTCACCGAGATGCAGGGGATGTCGAGACCGGCGCGGCGCCACGACGCCATCTGCTGGCAGGCCAGCTTGATCGACC
Source organism: Bradyrhizobium sp. HKCCYLRH1030 (assembly GCF_051168395.1). Classification (NCBI taxonomy): domain Bacteria; kingdom Pseudomonadati; phylum Pseudomonadota; class Alphaproteobacteria; order Hyphomicrobiales; family Nitrobacteraceae; genus Bradyrhizobium; species Bradyrhizobium sp. HKCCYLRH1030. The sequence goes on from NZ_JBNPUY010000002.1 coordinate 305,757, forward strand.
ACACGCCGATCTGCTCGATCAGGCCGCATTCCTCGGCGAGCGGAATGAACTTGGCGGGCGAGACCTCGCCGAGCACCGGATCGTGCCAGCGCGCCAGCGCTTCCACGCCGTGGATCGCGCCGTCGCGGGTGCGGATCTGCGGCTGATAGTGCAGCGTCAGGGCCTCGCTGGCGATCGCCTCGCGCAGCGCGGTTGAATGCATCAGCCGTTCTTCGGCGAGCTTGTCGATGTCGGCGCTGAAGAAGCGGTAGGTCGCCCGGCCGCCGCGCTTGGCCTTGTACATCGCGGCGTCGGCCTGCTTGATCAGGGTCTCGATGTCCTTGGCATTATCAGGATAGAGGCTGAGCCCCATGCTCGCCGACATCGGCACTTGGCGCTTGCCGATCGTCAGCGGCATCGCCAGCGCGGCGGTGATGCGCGCCGCCGCGAGCGAGGCTTCCAGGGCATCGCGGTTCTGCAGCACGATCACGAACTCGTCGCCGCCGAGCCGGCCCAGCATGTCGCCGGGGCGGATCTGCGCTCGCAGGCGGTTGGCGAAGCCGACCAGGAACTCGTCGCCGGCGGCATGGCCCAGCGTGTCGTTGACGTCCTTGAAATTGTCGGCGTCGAGGAAGGCCACGGCGACGTGTCCGCCGTCCGGACACGCCTTGATGGCTTCGGCGATCAGCGACGGGATGCGGGCCCGGTTGGGCAGGCCCGTCAGCATGTCGTGATAGGCGACCTGTGAGATCGTCGAGCGGACCTCCTGGCGCTCGATGGCGAGCGCGCCGAGCTGGACGCAGGCGGCGACGATCTGCTCGTGCCAGGGACTGGGGCCGCGGCATTCACGGAAGTAGAAGGCAAAGGTGCCGATGACGCGGCCATCCTTACCCTTGATGGGCGACGACCAGCAGGCACGCAGGCCGGCGGCGAGCGGGCCGGCCTTGTAGGGTTGCCAACGCGGATCATTATCGATGTCGTGCGACAGCACCGGCTCGCAGAGATAGGCGGCGGTGCCGCAGGAGCCGACGTCCGGCCCGATCGCGACGCCGTCGAGGCTGGCCGAATAAGCGGGCGGCAGGCTGGGGCCGCCGAGCGGATGTACGTGCCCATCGGAATCGACGTGCAGGATCGAGCAGACGGCGTCCGGAGCGAGCTCTTCGACCCGGCGGCACAGCTGATCGGCGATGGTCGTGATCGAAACGTCGGACGCCAGCGACGCCATGATCAACTGCTGCAGCGAGCGCAACTGCTTGGTCTCCCGGATGTCCGTGAGCAGCCCGAACAGATATCTGACCTTGCCCCGCTTGGTCCGGTGCGCCTTGACATAGGCGGTCGTCCAGATCTCGCGGCCGTCCTTGTCGTAGACCAGCACGTCCTCTTCGATGCCACGGTCGTCCTCGAGGCATTGTCTCAGCCGGTCGACGATGGCGGGATCGGTGCAGGGGCCGATCAGCAGCTCCTCGGCGCGGCGCCCGATCGCCTGTTCAGGCGTGTAGCCGAACAGGCTGGCAAAGGCGGCGTTGGTGTAGAGGACGTTGAGATCGCGATCGGTGACGATGACGGCCCGGTTGGTCCGGTCGGCGACCGACGTCAGCAGCGCATTGCGCTCGCGCATGTCGACTTCGGTGGTCACGTCACGAATGAACAGCAGCGAACGGACCGGCTGATCCTCCCGGCCCGGCGGGAGCGCGCACAGCGACAGGCGGAGGCGGGTCCACCCGCCGTCGGCATGGCGCATCGTCATTTCGCGGGCGTCGGACTGGTCCGCCTCCTGCCGCGCGTCGGTCGTCTCGTCGCACGCGATCGCCGGGATCAGATCCGCGGGCAGACCCAGACTTTCGAGGTCGGCGCCGACCAGAGCGGCCGGCTCACGCCGCAGCAGCACCGACGCCGCCCGATTGGCGTGCTGGACGTGGCCCTGCGCGTCGAGAAAGAGAATCGCCTCGGAAACACCGTCGAGCGCGGCCGAGAGCAATTGTGTGGATGCGGCCGGTTGGAACTCGCTTGCAAGCATCGTTCGATTCGAGGCGCGCTGCACGTTTCGAGAGAAACGATCTGCGCTTTGGTTGCAGCGAACGACCCGGCAGCTCGCTGGGACGTCACCTTGGGTTTGATTGCGGTAAATCTGGCGAGCGCAGCGTTACGGCCACGTTAAAGCGCCGCCGAATTGGGCAATATCCTCCGACTGCAGGCGAGAAGGCTTAAGAATTCGATAGTCCGCAGGCGGGTTCTGAGTTCATCGTTGCAGATTGGAACCCGACGAAGAAATGGCCCGGACCAGACGGCCGGGCCATTGGGATTCACATCGTCGAGCGGTCCGTCGTCGATACCTCAATCGTCGATGCCGTAGCGATGCAGGTCGTTGCCGCAGGTGTCGAGCCACTTCTTGGCGCGCTCGACCGAGGCGCAGATCCGGCCACACACCTTCCAGAACCGCGGCGAGTGGTTCATCTCGATCAGATGCGCGACCTCGTGCGCGGCGAGATAATCGAGCACGAAGGGCGGCGCCAGGATCAGGCGCCACGAGAACGACAGCGAGCCGGCCGAGGTGCACGAGCCCCAGCGGCTGGACTGGTCGCGGATCGACAGCCGCTTGACCTTGACGCCAAGCTGCTCGGCATAGGCGTCGGCCGCCTTCTGCAGGTCGCGGCGCGCCTCGCGCTTCAGGAAGTCGAGCACGCGGCGTTCAGTGTGCTCGATCCCGCCGGCCACGCACAGGATCTTCTCGCCACTGTCTCGCGTCTCGGTCCACACCGTGCCGCGTTCGCCCGCGCGATGCACGATCTTGTGCGGCACGCCGCGAAGCGGCACCAACGTGCCCGGCAGGAACGGCGCCGCCTTCGGCAGACGTCCTAGACGGGCTGCGATCCAGGCGCCGTGACGCTGCGCGAAGTCTTTCGCCTCGATGATGGTGCCGCGCGGCGGCATCGTGAGGATCGCCTCGCGATCCGACGGATGAATTCTCAGGGTATAACGTCGCGCACGACGGTGACGCCGCAATCTAATCGAGTAGATTTGCGAGCCATGCTTGACGAGAAGACGCGAGGGTTCGGCGGGCCGCCGATAGAGTAGCGCGCGAGTGGCCATTTCTGTCAGTCCGGGGGGTAAGAGCTCGCCCGGATTTTGCCATATCCACCGCCAGGGAAAGCGCTCGGCGCAAAAACAAATCATTTGCCCAACATACAGGGGTTCAGAAGGTTCCGCACCCTAGCAGTTGGGCCTCGCGCGCCCCCGAAAACATGAATTCAGATTCAAAAGCATCGCTCAAGAAGCGACGCCACATTCACTGCTTGAGTCACTCCTGAGTTTCGGTTTCGACCGTCCCTTCAAAGGGTTACCGCGCAGCCGGATTCGGAGGCGCGGTGACCATCGTCTTCGCTCATTCAGCCGCAATGGCGAGCAGCGACTTCGGATCGGCTGCCGACAACATGAAATCGTTGATGCGCGGCACGATCTCCGACTTGAATCGCGAGCCGTTGAACACGCCGTAGTGACCGACACCCGGTTGCACGTAGTGAACCCGGCGGTGATCCGGGATCGACGAGCAGAGTCCGTGCGTCGCCTCGGTCTGACCGAGACCGGAGATATCGTCCTTCTCGCCTTCGACCGTCATCAACGCCACACGCGTAACCTTCGACGGATCGACCAGGGTGCCGCGATGGGTCATCTCGCCCTTCGGCAGCGCGTGCTTGATGAACACCGTCTCCACCGTCTGCAAATAATATTCCGCAGCCAGGTCCATGACGGCGAGATACTCGTCGTAGAAGTCGCGATGCTTGTCGACCTGATCGCCATCGCCCTTCACCAGGTTGGCGAACAGCGCCTTGTGGGCGTCGACATGGCGGTCGAGATTCATGCTGATGAAGCCGTTCAGCTGCAGGAAGCCCGGATAGACGTCGCGCATCACGCCCGGATGCGGGAACGGCACCTTGGTGATGACGTGGTTGCGGAACCAGTCGATGCCGCGCTCCTGGGCGAGATTGTTCACGCCGGTGGGGTTGCGCCTGGTGTCGATGGGGCCGCCCATCAAGGTCATCGAGATCGGCGCAAACGGGTCACGCTCGGCCTCCATGACCGAGACCGCCGCCAGCACCGGCACCGCCGGCTGGCACACCGCCATGACGTGCATGTTGGTGCCGAGAAAGCGCAGCATCTCGATGACATAGTCGATGTAGTCGTCGAGATCGAAGCGGCCTTCGGCCAGCGGGACCATCCGCGCATCGGACCAATCGGTGATGTAGACCTCGTGGGTCGGCAGGAACGCTTCCACCGTGCCGCGCAACAGGGTCGCGTAATGGCCGGACATCGGCGCCACGATCAGCAGCCGGGGCTGCGGCGCGCGCAAGGGGCGGGTCAGCTTGCGGTCGAAATAGAGCAGCCTGCAGAACGGCTTTTCCCAGATCGAGCGGACCTCGACCGGGGTCCGGATGCCGTTGACCTCGGTCTCGTCGAGTCCCCATTCGGGCTTGCCGTAGCGGCGTGTGGTGCGCTCGAACAGTTCGCAGGCCGCCGCGACCGATTTGCCCATCTGGGTGTGGGCCCAGGGATTGAGCGGATTCTGAAACAGGATCTTGGTGGCGTCGGTGACGGCGCGCGCCGGATTGAGCGAGGCATGCGCCATTTCGTACATCCAGTACATCGGCGTCGTCAGGACCGGACTGCCTTCCGACGCCAGGGGCGGTGCACCGCCAAACTCACCTATCGGCATTCTCGTTCAACCTCTCTGCAGCGCAGCATACTGCCGAATGCGTAATTATGCGTCAATGCGGTGGTGTACGAGAAGGTGCCTCAAAGCGACGAAAAAGCCCGGAAATCCACGGGAAAAGCGCAATTATTCCCCTGCCGCCAGCAGCGAGCCGGCGCGGCGTGCGCTGCGCAAGAGAGCAATGAATGCCGCAAACGACGCCAGCAGCAGGGCGGCATTGAGCCCGAGCGCGGTCAGCATCAGGTCGGACCGGAAGACGTGATCCGCCAGCAGCGCGCGCATGCCCTCGAACACGTAGGTCGGCGGCAGGGACCAGGCAACCAGTTGCAGCCAGTGCGGCAGCACCTGAACGGGATAGTACACGCAGGCCAGCGGCATCAGCGCGAACATCAGTGTCCAGACGATGCTTTCGGCGCCGAGCCCGTTGCGCAGCACCAGCCCCGACACGAAGATGCCGACCGCCCAGGAGGTGAAGATCAGGTTGCAGAAGAAGGCGATCAGCGGCAGGCCGATGCTGTAGAAGTTGAAGTCGAAGAACCAGACCGCGATCAGGGTCATCGGAATGATGCCGATGGCCAGCCGGATCAGGCTCATCGTCATCAGCGCCAGCAGGAATTCGATCGGGGTCAGCGGACTCATCATCAGGTTGCCGATGTTGCGCGCCCACATCTCCTCCAGGAAGGAGATCGAGAAGCCGAGCTGTCCGCGGAACAGGATGTCCCACAGGATCACCGCGCCGATCAGGGTGCCGCCGGCGCGGGCGAAGAAGCCGGCATTGGCGGCGATGTAGGTCTGCAGAAACCCCCAGGTGATGATCTGCAAGGTCGGCCAGTACATCAGCTCCAGCAGCCGCGGCCAGGACGACAGCAGTAGATACCAGTAGCGCAGGATCATCGCGCCGATCCGGTGCGGGGCGATGCGGAGCGAAAGATCGTTCATTGCGCCGCCTCCCGGTTGCGGCCGCGGGCGACGTCGAGAAAGACCTCCTCGAGCGTCGAGCGGTTGTAGCGTGCCATGATCTGCGCCGGGCTGTCGTCGTCCTCGATGCGGCCGCGCTTCATGATGATGACGCGGTCGCATAGACGCTCGACCTCGAGCATGTTGTGGGAGGCGAGCAGGATGGTGGCGCCGCGGCGCTGTCGGTATCGCTCAAGATGGCCGCGCACCCAGTCGGCGGTGTCGGGATCGAGCGAGGCCGTCGGCTCATCCAGCAGCAGCAGCTCGGGATCGTTGATCAGCGCCTTCGCCAGCGCCACGCGGGTCTTCTGCCCGGCCGAGAGCTTGCCATTGGCCCGATCGATGAAGTCGCTCAGGTCGAGCTGCGCCGCGAGCTCGGCGATCCGCTCCTTGAGGTGGTCCACTGCATAGAGTCGGCCGAAGATGGTGAGGTTCTGCCGCACCGTGAGCCGCATCGGCATGTCGACATAGGGGCTCTCGAAATTCATCCGCCCCAGCACGGCCGCAGCCTCGTCCGGCATCCTGTGGCCGAGCACGGCGACCTCGCCCGAGGTCGGCTGCACCAGCCCCATGATCATCGCAATCGTCGTGGTCTTGCCGGCACCGTTGCCGCCGAGCAGCCCGGTGATGCTGCCCCGGCGGATCGCAAACGAGACGCCGTCGACAGCGGTCGTCGTCTTGTAGACCTTGGTCAGCCGCGACACGGCAATCGCGGGGGAAACCGAGCTGGAATCGGATGAGAGGGTCGGCACTGCGTCATCTTGCGTCATAGGAGGGGTTCATTGAGGCATTGTGCCGCAAACCGCAACAGGCCACCAACGGCGGGCCAGATTTGTCGCCGTGCTTGCGCGGCATTAGGTTCCCGTCATGACCGACGACGCCCTGATCATCGACACGCCCGACACCGACTATCGCCATCCGCGACAGCGCGTCCGGCTCGACACCATCCTGCGGCTGCGCTGGCTGGCCGCGCTCGGTCAATTGAGCGCGATCTTCATCGTGGTGCAGGGCCTGGAGTTCGACCTGCCAGTGGTGCCCTGTCTCGCGGTGATCAGCATCTCGGCGCTGCTCAATCTCGGCCTGCAGATCGCCTTCAACCCGATGCAGTTGCTGGAGCCGGCCCACGCCGGCGGCCTGCTCGCGCTCAACATCATCGAGCTGACGGTGCTGCTCTATCTCACCGGCGGGCTGGAGAATCCCTTCTCCTACATGTTCCTCGCCCCGGTGCTGATCTCGGCGACCGCCCTCCCCGTCCGCCTGACGATCATGCTCGGCCTGCTCGCCGTCACCTGCGCCACCGCCTTGTTCTTCATGCATCTGCCGCTGCCGTGGGAAGGCGAGGAGCCGCTGATCTTCCCGCCGATCTATCTGTTCGGTGTCTGGCTCTCGATCGCGCTCGCGATCGGGGTCACCAGCCTCTATGCGTTCCAGGTGACCGAGGAGGCGCGCAAGCTGTCGGACGCGTTGGCGGCGACCGAGCTGGTGCTGGCGCGCGAGCAGCACCTCACCCAGCTCGACGGCCTCGCGGCGGCCGCCGCGCACGAGCTGGGCACCCCGCTCGCGACCATCGTGCTGATCTCGCGCGAGTTGGAGCGCGCCCTGCAGGACAACAGCCAGGTCACCTCCGACATCAAGACCCTGCGCGAGCAGGCGCAGCGCTGCCGCGACATTCTCGGCAAGATCACCCAGCTGTCCTCGATCGGGTCGATGTACGACCGGATGAAGCTGTCGACCTTGATCGAGGAGACGGTCGCACCGCATCGCGACTTTGGCGTCGACATCAAGGTGCGCGTCGCGGTCACCGCGGCCAAGGAGCCGGTCGGCTCGCGCAACCCCGCAATCCTCTATGGCGTCGGCAACATCCTGGAGAACGCCGTCGATTTCGCGCGCAACGCCGTCGAGGTGAACGCCTGGTGGAACAACGAGACGGTCGAGATCGTGGTGTCCGACGACGGCCCCGGCTTTGCGCCTGATATCCTGAAGCGGATCGGCGAGCCCTATCTGTCACGCCGGCCCAGCGTCGAGGACGGCCCGGGAGGTAACCAGGGCGGCGGCCTCGGGCTCGGCGTGTTCATCGCCCGCACCCTGCTGGAGCGAACCGGAGCCAAGGTATCGTTCAGCAACCGCACCTTCCCCGACCATGGCGCCGTGGTCCAGATCGTCTGGCCGCGGCGGCGCTTCGAGGCCAGCGAGGACGACAATGGCGAGGCGGAGCCGGAATGAAACCTCCAGGGCAGCCGCCGCTGGCGCGGTCCTGGCATACAGCACACCGGCCCCGCGCGGCGTCACGCCGCAGACTGCGGCAACCCGCGATCTTGGCAGCGGCGACTCGGCAGACCATATGAGGATGGACCAGATCGTCTCGCAACCATCGAGCCTTCTTCTCAAGGATATGACCGTGGGCGCCATCGCCGAACTGACGAACCATCCGGACCGCTCTCTCCTCATCGTGGAGGACGACAAGCCGTTCCTGGAGCGCCTGTCGCGCGCCATGGAGACCCGCGGTTTCACGGTGACCTCCTGCGAAAGCGTCGCCGAAGGTATTTCACAGATCGGCAAGGCGGCGCCGGCCTTCGCCGTGGTCGACCTCCGGCTGGGCGACGGCAACGGCCTCGACGTGGTGTCGGCGCTGAAGCGCAAGCGTCCCGAAGCGCGCGCCATCGTGCTGACCGGCTACGGCAACATCGCCACCGCCGTGACGGCGGTGAAGATGGGCGCCGTCGACTATCTCGCCAAACCGGCCGATGCCGACGACGTCGTTGCAGCGCTGCTGTCGACCACCAGCGAAAAGTCCGAGCTGCCGCAGAATCCGATGTCGGCCGACCGTGTCCGCTGGGAGCACATCCAGCGCATCTATGAGATGTGCAACCGCAACGTCTCGGAAACGGCGCGCCGGCTCAACATGCACCGCCGCACCCTGCAGCGCATCCTCGCCAAGCGCGCGCCGAAATAGGCGGATTTTTTGCTCGCCGCGGGTCAATGCGACTTCACGAACGCCTGCAATGCATGGAAGACGGTGCGCCGCGGGTTGCGGCTGCACCAATTGCGCATCCAGCTGTCGACCTCGGTCAGATCGAGCTTGATCTGCCGGCCCTCATCGCCGCGATCCGCGTTGATGGCGGACACGTAGCCCATCATCCACTGCTGATATTTTGAGATGGCGTTGACGTAGGGGCCGTCGCCACTGGTGATGGCCTTGTAGGTGCCGGGTGGCTGCTCCTCGGCGGCGGCGATGAAGCGCTCGCAGGAATCGGCGCCCACGCCCAGGACGTAGAACGCCATTTCCTCCGCGCGGACTCCGGTCGCGAAGAGCAGTGTCAACGCCAAGACCACCCGTCGCATCTGTCGTCCCTGTCCGCACCCCTGGGCTGGATACCGCTCGAGCCTTAAAAATGTTCCGGCATGTTGCGCCCCATGCGGGGCAATTGTCGGGCAGAGCCGGGGAAATTGCCAGGAGGCCGGGACGAGCGGGTGCTGTCGCGCGCTGGCAATAGTCCTGAATCGGGCGCGGGCGGATTCACCGGTGGTGGATCTGGAAGGCGCCACGATGGCCGGCCCGACGTCAGCTCTCCCCCGTCAGCCGGGAGAAATCGGCCAGGACGGCAGCGATCAGCTCCCGATGCCTGGTATCCTGTTCCGCAAGGCTTGCGGCGTAGATGTTCAGGAGATAGCGCGCCTTCGCGGCGGCTTCCGGCCACGACTCGGCCGCGTTGGCGAGCAGGTGCTGCTCGAGAACGGCCTGCCGCTCGCGCAGCTCCCGCGCATGACTTTCGGCCTCTGCCAACGCGCGACGGAGGTCAACGGCCTTCTGCGCGCTCATCCCGCGGTGCCTGTCGAGATCGAGCGGCTCGTCAGTCATCCGACGCACTCGCGTCGACACGCTGCGCGTCTGCAAGATCGACCGAGCTGATGGACAGCATCTCGACGGCAGCGGCGCGCGAACCGGCGACCGGGACCATCATCATCGTCGCAACCCGGCGGTAGGCAGCAAAGGACAATCCCTCGATCAGTTCCTCGTCCGTGACCACCTCGTAGGTGCCCTCGGGCAAGAGACGCTCGATGCTCCTGATCCGGAACGGATGTTTGAAGGTGACGAATTCGCGCCGCGAGCGGATGCTCATCTGCGCCTACCTTTCGCAACGGCTTCGCTGTCGCTGTCGCGACTTCGAAGTCTTTCGAAGCATGCGCCTTGCGGCCCGCAATAGCCACCGCTTTCTCATCAGCACGACGTGATGAGCGGCCTGGCGTCATCGGACCGTGTCGCTGCGCTTTGGTGCTCGCTATTGCAGGAGCCAGGGTGTATCAATGGCGATCACCGCCATTCCGACGGCATTCACCGGTGACTGAGGGTCACGAGCGCTCCCGCCGCAAACCACGCGAGGGGTAGCCAATGCCGCAGTTTCGACTGAGCGAGTGGATCGTTCCACCCATTATCGTGCCGCTTCTGCTGATCCTTCTCGCGCTCGCAGTTGCCGCACTGCATTCGTAGATCCGACCACCGCGACGCCCGCATCGGCAACCGGTGGACGATGGCCGCCCGGCCGACCAGCAGTGACGCTGCGCACGCAGGATCGACGGGGCGCTCGTTCGATGCGTTGAACCAGCTCCAACCCGAGTCGAGGAGACCGACATGGCCAAAGGTCAGCAAAAAGGCAATCGCGAAGCCAAGAAACCCAAGAAGGAAAAGCCCAAGAGCATTGCCGCAGCGCCGAGCCAGAAGGCCGGAGCGTGGCAGCCGGATTTTTCCAGTGACAAGAAGAAGCGCTAGGGGATTTCCGGTCCTCATCAGTCTGGATAGTCTCCCGCGCGCAATGCGGTGCCGATGCGGCGGACCGTACTCGATAGTCCAAAGGACAGAACATGGCGCGCGAAACGATCTATGTCGTTCAGGCGTTCAGCGCCGGCCGGGGCGGACGCGCGAAAGCCGAGACGCCGATTGCCTGCAAGACGGAAGCAAGCGCGCGCCGGACTGCGGAACGGCTGGTGTCCCGCAAGGCAGGCGTCGTCGCGTTCTCATCCTCGGGCGATCCCGACATGGGCGACTATGACGATGAGCCGACGATCTTCTTCCGCCACGGCGAGTTGCCGTCGGCTTTCGATTGAGATGCGCGCAACCCCTTTGTCGCCGGCGACCATTGCCGAACGACGCCCCTTGGATGACGTCCGCCCTCACCGCGGTGTCCTCCGAACCTGATCGGTCACACACATGATTGAGTTTCCAAATCACAGCCGCTCCTATGACCGCACGCGACGTGCCGTACGGTTCTGGGGCTATGACAGCGCGATGGAAGCGTCGTTCTTCGTCGACGAGGGTGCGTTGAGACGCCTGCAGCCCGACGCCCGCCCCGACGAGTCGGGCTTTCTGACCGCATTCGATTCCAACCGCGAGCGGATCTGCGCCGCCGCCGCCCGGCTCTATGTCCGCGGCAGCCGGGGCTCCTACGATCTCGTCGCCGCCAATTTCTGACGGCGATCGGCCAGGCCGGCGGTGATGCGGATCGGCTCTCAGCGATGCTGATGTCTCTCATCTCGAGACTCGCGACCTGACGGAGCCTCTGTCACCTACCTAGACGGGGAAACCCCGTCCAGTGGAGCGCATTTGAGGATTCTCTAGAGGTCCACGTGGCCCTGCGGGTCGATCAGCCGGTTGATCCGCTGCGCCGCCGCGAGCCCGAAGCGTACCGTCATCAACTTGCGCGTCGGCGCCGGCAATCGGTGCTCAGGCGCCTCGCAGTGCAGGTGGGCGCCATAGGCATCGGCGACGATCAGGCCGGTGTCCTGCGGAAAGATATCGCACGGCAGATCCTGCGTGAAGGCGAAGAACAGCCGGTCGCAATGGGCACGGTAGTCCTCCCATTTGTGATCCGCGCGCAGATCCTCGACCGACGACTTGATCTCGACGATCCAGATCTCGCCGCGCTCGTTCAGCGCCACCAGGTCGGCGCGACGGCCCGACGGCAGCGGCAGCTCGCTGATGGTGGCAAAGCCGAGCGAGCGCAGCAGGCGCGAGGTGCCGCGCGCGATCGCCAGCGCCGTCTCCGACTGGCGGCGGTCGATGGGAACGAGGCTGATCCTGGCGGCGGACGATTCCATTGCCGCAGCATAACCGATTCCAGGCGTCGCCCAAGTCCGCCGATCACCCGGGAACCGGAACCTGACGCCGGCCTTCCGCTTAACAAGCGGCCGCCGGCCGGGCGGCGCAGCGAGGCGCCGTCCATGATCGACGATCTCTGGTACAAGAACGCGGTGTTCTACTGTCTGTCGGTCGGCACCTATATGGACGCCGACGGCGATGGCATCGGCGATTTCAAGGGGCTGACGCGCCGGCTCGACTATCTGCACGGGCTCGGCATCACCGCGATCTGGCTGATGCCGTTCCAGCCCTCGCCGCAGCACGACGACGGCTACGACGTCGCCGACTATTACGGCGTCGACCCGCGCTACGGCACGCTCGGTGATTTCGTCCAGTTCACGCATGGCTGCAAGCAGCGCGGCATCCGGGTGATCATCGACCTCGTCGTCAACCACACCTCCGACCGGCATCCCTGGTTCGTCGACGCCCGCAGCTCGAAGAGCGCCCGCTACCGCGACTGGTATGTCTGGTCGGACAAGAAGCCGGCCAATGCCGACAAGGGGATGGTGTTTCCCGGCGTGCAGAAGTCGACCTGGACCCGCGACAAGGAATCGGGCGCCTGGTACTTCCACCGCTTCTACGACTTCCAGCCCGATCTCAACACCTCCAATCCCGAGGTGCAGGCAGAGATCCTGAAGATCATGGGCTTCTGGATCCAGCTCGGCGTCTCCGGCTTCCGCATGGACGCGGTTCCGTTCGTGATCGCGGCCAAGGGCGCCGATGTCAGGAAGCCGGTCGAGCAGTACGACATGCTCAGGACCTTCCGCGAATTCCTGCAATGGCGCCAGGGCGAAGCGATCATCCTGGCCGAAGCCAACGTGCTGCCGGAAACCGACATGGAGTATTTCGGCGACGACGGCGACCGCATGCACATGATGTTCAACTTCCACGTCAACCAGCATCTGTTCTACGCGCTGGCGGCCTCCGACACGCGGCCGCTGGCCGAGGCGCTTTATCAGACGAAGGCGCGGCCGGCCTCGGCGCAATGGGGCCTGTTCCTGCGCAATCACGACGAGCTCGATCTGGGACGCCTGACCAAGCCGCAGCGCGCGGCGGTGTTCGCGGCGTTCGGCCCGGACAAGAACATGCAGTTGTACGATCGCGGCATTCGGCGGCGGCTGGCGCCGATGCTCGGCGGCGACCGCCGCCGCATCGAGCTCGCCTACAGCCTGATGTTCACCTTGCCCGGCACGCCCGTGATCCGCTATGGCGACGAGCTCGCGATGGGCGACGATCTCAGCCTGGCCGAGCGCAACTGCGCGCGCACCCCGATGCAATGGTCGACCGAGCCGCATGGCGGCTTCACCAAGAGCGACGCGCCGGCGTCTCCGGTGATCGATCACGGCCCCTATGGCTATGATCACATCAACGCCGCCCGGCAGCGGCGTGATCCGAATTCCATGCTGAACTGGACCGAGCGCATCATCCGCATGCGCAAGGAGGTGCCGGAAGTCGGCTGGGGCGATTTCGAGGTGATCGCGACCAGGGATCCGGCCGTGCTGATCATGCGCTACGACTGGCGCAACAACTCGGTGCTGTTCGTGCACAATCTCGACGAGAAGCCGCGGGAGATCAGCTTCGATGCCGGACTGCCGGACGATGGCGGGAAGCTGCTGATCAATCTGCTGTCGGAGGATCACAGCCAGGCCGACGACCGCGGCCGCCACACCCTGGTGCTCGAGCCCTACGGCTACCGCTGGTACCGCGTCGGCGGATTGGACTATCTGCTGCGGCGAAGCGATATCGAGACGAAGAGCCCGGTGAAAAAGCGGCGGAAGACGCGGCGGCGATCGACGACCAACTGATGACGGGCGTCTTCAAGGAGAACGGCTTCAGCCGCTCGGCTGCGCATCTCGTTCGTGAACGAGGCGCTGAATTTCGACCAACGCCTCCAACGCCATTTCGCAGGAGGTGTCGACGAACTTCTCTCCGCGAGCCGTCAAATTGATGAGGTCTCGCATTTCCGCCTGGAACTGATATCTTGCCAGACTTAAACGATTGTGTGCGGCCGATACGACATCGCGGGTCATTGCCGGAGATTGCGCGATCTCGCCGAGCGCCGGTCGATCATAGAGATAGACCGCGGCAAGGTCGAACGTGTCGCGCGCCGTGTAGGTCGATGCACGATAGATCAACTTTTTCGTCGCAATCTCTGCCGGTCGCTCCGCCGGTATAATCCGGCCGCCGAAGCTCAACGGATACGTCGGATGATCCGTAAAGGTGGGCGCATTCAAGAAATCGATCTCACCTACGTCCCGGAGAATCAGCTTCAGATATTTGCCCGGCCATTGCCACGTATCGCAAAGGGCCTTCGTGACAGGATTCATGTTCGGCGCGAGCCGCTTCAGGGCCGTGCTCGAATCCAGAAAGATGTCGACGTCGTAGCTGATGCGATGATCGAAGCTCTGCGCCAGGGCCGTGCCGCCCCCGAACGTCCACGCCCCAGGGCCGCCCTCCAGGCTATCGAGGGACAGCAGCGCCTTCTGCATGAGGTCTTGCCACCTCGAAGGCCGCCATTTCCCTGACCCATCTCTCATTTTCGGACCCCACAACCTGCCAAGTGTCGATCGCCTTCGATAGTTCTTCGAACGTCACAGCCTTGTCGAGGACGAGATGATGGATCACAGAGGCATCAATTTCGTCAAAGAACGCCTGCACGTGGACACGCCATTTCGGCTCCAGTTTCTCGGCCTTGAGGCAGGCCAGCAACGTCGCCTCGCCAATGCGGACCGGCAGCGGCGTATTGATCGTGGTCACGGCCGCGGTGAGACTGTCAGACGTCGTCGGCGGCAGCGTATTCATCAGTTCGAACTCCCGCGAAGTACCGATTTCGGAGACCAGTACACGTCATCTCCTTGAAGGCCGAAGATTCCCCGGCATCTGTCGCGCAATATGGCGCCATTCAGTGGGAACCTCAACAATTCCGAGGACACGGCGGCGCGGAAGACCCGAGCAATACGGCTGAGGGCGTCCAGCGAAGCCCTGCGATCGGGCCTCAACGACATCGATTGCGACGCGCCGCCGCCTCGCCAGGGACGTGGCTACGTCCTCCTGCCGACGACCACGCCCTCATTGCCGCGCAAATCCAGCGTGCCGTCGATGCGTTCGCCGCCGCGGTCGAGCCAGGTCGAGAGCAGGATCTCGCCGGTAAGGCCGCCTGCTTCGATCGCGATGGAAACCGGCTCGCCGCCGAGATTGAGCGCGATGGTCAGCACCTCGCCGTCGTCTTCGCGGCGGTAGAGCAGGAGATCGCCTTGCGCCGCGACCGACCGATAGGACCCGGTGACGAGCACGCGGTGCTGCTTCCGCAGACGAATGAGCGCACGGGTGAGATTGAGGATCGAGCGCCGGTCGGCGGTCAGATTGACGACATTCTCATGCATGTAGTCATCGGCAACCGGCAGCCACGGCGCGGCTTGGCTGAAGCCGGCCTGCGGCAGCGCGCTCCATTGCATCGGGGTGCGGCAGCCGTCGCGGCCGACGCCGATGCCGGGCACGTTCTTCTCGAAGGGATCGCGCACCTGCTCCGGGCTGATGGCGACCTGATGCATCCCGATCTCGTCGCCGTAATACAGCGTCGGCGTGCCGCGCAAGGTCGCCAGCAGCATCGCCGCTACCCGCGCCTGCTCGGGTCCGACACGGCTCGCCACCCGGGGCCGGTCGTGGTTGCCGAGCACCCAGTTGGGCCAGGCGCCCGGTGGCAGCGCGGCTTCGTAGTCGGCGATGATCCTCTCGATCTCGCGGGCATGCCAGGGCGCGGACAGCAGCGCGAAATTGAACGGCAGATGCGCGCCGCCGAGATCCTTGCCGTAATAGGTCATCAGCCGCTCCAGCGGCAGGTAGATCTCGCCGATCAGCACGCGGTCGTCGAATTCGTCGATCACCTGCCGCATCTCGGCGACGACCTCATGCACTTCCGGTTGGTCGGCGGAGTAGCGCGACAGGATCTGCTCATGCGGCGGCCTTCCGCCGTGATATTCGGGATTGGCCGGGTTGTCGCGAAACTCGGCGTCCTTGATGAGGTGCCAGATCACGTCCACGCGAAAGCCGTCGACGCCCTTGCGCAGCCAGAACCGCATGACGTCATAGATCGCCGCCCGCACCTGCGGATTGCGCCAGTTCAGGTCCGGCTGCTGCGCCAGGAAGGCGTGATAGTAGTACTGCCCGGTCTGGGACGCGAACTGCCAGGCGCTGCCGCCGAACTCGGACAGCCAGTTGTTCGGCGGCCCGCCATCGGCGGCCGGATCGCGCCAGATGTACCAGTCGCGGTGCGGGTCGTCGCGCGAGCGGCGCGCCTGCAGGAACCAGGGATGCTGATCGGAGGTGTGGTTCGGCACGAGATCGAGAATGAGCTTGAGGCCGCCGTCATGCGCGGCCTTCACCAGCGCGTCGAAATCCTCCATCGTCCCGAACAGCGGATCGATGCCGGTGTAGTCGGCGATGTCATAGCCGAAATCGGCCATCGGCGAGGTGAAGATCGGCGACAGCCAGATCGCATCGACACCGAGCGTCAAGAGATAGGGCAGGCGATGGATGATGCCGGTGAGGTCGCCGATCCCATCGCCGTCGCTGTCCTGGAACGAGCGCGGATAGATCTGGTAGAAGATCCCCTCGCGCCACCAGGCGCCCTGTTCCGCCATGTCGACCGCTTTCTGCTCGCAACGTGCGGCCCAACGCAGGAACCGGCGGCAGGTTCACAAGCCCCCCTTGGTCGCCCTGGCCGGGACGTCGAGCCGCCGCCCGCAGGGTGTTTTTCACTTGGCGCATTGCGAAAAATCGGCATGCTGGCGCCATGACCGAGCAGAACCAGACCAGGGCGAAGGCCGGCGCGATGATCGTGCCCGTGACGCCGTTCGAGCAGAACTGCACCATCCTGTGGTGCGAGGCGACGAAGAAGGCGATCGTGATCGATCCCGGCGGCGACGTGCCGAACATCCAGGCGGCGATCGCGCAGGCCAATGTCACCGTGGAGAAGATCTGGCTGACGCATGGCCATATCGATCACGTCGGCGGCGCGGCCGATCTGCGCGATCAGCTGAAGGTGCCGATCGAGGGGCCGCATGTCGCCGACAAATTCCTGCTCGACAACGTCGTCGCCAGTGGCGCGCGCTTCGGCATCACGGGCGTGCGCGACGTGACGCCCGACCGCTGGCTCGAGGAAGGCGATACGGTCGAGATCGGCGAGCTCGTCTTCGACATCCTGCACTGCCCCGGCCATTCGCCGGGCAGCGTCGTGTTCTTCAACAAGGAAATGCGCTTCGCCCATGTCGGCGACGTCTTGTTCAACGGCTCGGTCGGCCGCACCGACCTGCCCGGCGGCAGCCACGACACGCTGATCCGCTCGATCAAGGACAAGCTGCTGCCGCTCGGCGACGACGTCGGCTTCATCTGCGGCCATGGCGCCGGATCGAGCTTCGGCCAGGAGCGGATGACGAACCCGTTCCTGACGGGGACCGTCTGACCCGCGCGTCTCTCGCGCGCGAGCCATGAACGGCTACGGCGCGTCTACTTCAGGCCGGCCGCTTGCAGGGCACGGTCGATCACGGCGGCGACGTTGATGGTCCGGCGCCGCGGCTTGGCGGTCGCGCCACTGCCGTTGATCGAAGATTCGCCGGTCGACGACTCCAGCCGTTTCGGCTCTGGGGGCTTGGAGACGGCCACGGGCTTGGACTCCGGCTTCTGGTCCGGCTTGGGCTTCGCCGCTTTCCGCGACTCGGATGCCGGCGCCTCGGGCGCGACCTTGGGCTGCGGGACCGCAGCGGATGCCGGTGCAGAGAGCAACATGCCGGTCGGCGACATTCGGGGCTCGACCACTTTGATCTCGGCTGGCTTGACGTCGACCGGCTCCGCAGCGGGGGATGGGGCGTCCGCCGCGCGTCGCAAGATCTTGGTCAAGGCCGGCACCGCCGAGATCGGCGACACCTGCGGGATCAGCTTCGTGCTCGGCGACGTCGTGGCCGCCTTGAGCGGACGAATCCAATCGGTGACGCCGAAGAATTTCGCGATGTGATAGGACGAGGAAATGCCGGCCTCGAGCAGGAACGGTCCGGCCTTGCCATAGCGCTTGTCGTTGGCCGCGAGCCCGATCGGCGTGCCATGCGCCATGTTGGAAATCGTGAACGATTCCACGACGGTCTCGCCGTCGGCATTCCACCATTGCTCATGCGGATAGCCGTTCACCTCGGCTGCGGCCATTGGCGCCAACGGCAGATGGTGCAGGTCCAGCCACTGCTTGACGATCTCGCCCGCATTGTCGGGATGCACCGTGTAGTCCGCTGTGCCGTGCCACACCGACAGCTTCGGCCACTTGCCGCGGTGGTTCGAGGCACGGCGAACGAGATCGCCGAGCTCGCCGGCGGGGCGCGCCGGCGGCATCCGCATCTGCAGGATCGCGTCGCGCATGCTGCGCGCGGTGCCGAACGGCAGCCCGGCGATGACGGCGCCGGCAGCGAACAATTCGGGATGCGCGGAGAGCAGCGCCATGGTCATCGCGCCGCCCGCCGACAGGCCGGTGACGTAGATGCGCCTGGGATCGATGGCATAGTCCGCCACCATGCGCGCGATCATCTCACGGATCGAGGCGACCTCGCCCTGGTCGCGCGTGATGTCCTCCGACTGAAACCAGTTGAAGCAGCGCTGCGGATTGTTGACCCGCTGCTGCTCCGGCAACAGCAGCGCGAAGCCGAAATGCTTGGCGAGCGTCGACCAGCCGGCGCCGAGATCGTACTCGGCGGCGCCCTGCCCGCAGCCATGCAGCACGACGACCAGCGGCGCCAGCGGCTGACGCTGCGCCGGCACATGGGCGAACATCTTCAGGCGCCCAGGATTGGTGCCGAAATGCTCGATCTCGATCAGTGGAGTCTCCGGGGCGCGACGCGGCTGACGATGAAAATCGGCAAATCCGGTGATGCTGTTCAGCTCGCGCAGCCTTCGCAAGTACTCAACATTTTCAGCGAGGGACAACGGCAAGCTCCTTAGGCATTCACGTATTCACGTCAGCGGGTAGACAATCCACCATCACCCAGATGGTTGCTGCAGCGCAAAAGAAAAAGCCCGCGAGACTGCGGACCTCAGCAATTTGATTGCGAATTTCGTTCTTGCTGCGATCTAAATGCCACGCCGAGGCGGCACTTCACGCAGCAATCACCGAAACGCGAACCGCGGAGCACGTCAATCGCCGCGAACGTGAGAGCGAGGCGCGCCGCAACCAGCAAGACCCGCACCACGCGCTCGACGGCATCATCACATGGCGAATCGCTCCGCGCGAATGAAGTGTGAGCACCGATCGGCGATCAGTAAACAAACAAATGGCAGCCATGCACCGGTCGCCGTGCGCGGCAAGATGATTGCCTCACACCGAGGCGCCAACTAGCCTGATCGGCAAGCAACAACGAATTCCGCTTGGGAGAAAACACACATGGCGCGGCTCAAATTTGGCGCTTTCCTCGCTCCGCATCATCCGATCGGCGAGCATCCGATGCTGCAATTCCGCCGCGACCTCGATCTGGTTTCTCAGCTCGACGAGCTCGGCTATGACGAGTTCTGGTGCGGCGAGCATCATTCCAGCGGCTGGGAAATGATTGCCTCGCCCGAGATGTTTCTCGCCGCAGCCGGCGAGCGCACCAAGCGCATCAGACTCGGCACCGGCGTCATCTCGCTGCCCTATCATCATCCCTACAACGTCGCGCAGCGGATGGTGCAGCTCGATCACATGACCGGCGGCCGCGCCATCTTCGGCTCGGGCCCGGGCGCGCTCGCCTCCGATGCCCACACGCTCGGCATCGATCCGATGACGCAGCGCGACCGTCAGGACGAGGCGATCGCGATCATCCGTCGCCTGTTCAACGGCGAACGCGTCACCGCCAAGAGCGACTGGTTCACGATGAATGACGCAGCGCTGCAGATCCTCCCCTTGCAGGAGGAGATGCCGTTCGTCGTGGCGTCGCAGATCTCGCCGTCCGGCATGACGCTCGCGGGCAAATACGGCATCGGCATCATCTCGCTCGGCTCGATGTCGACGCAGGGCCTGATGGCGCTGCCGCAGCAATGGGAGTTCGCCGAGGATGCTGCGAAGAAGCACGGCACGAGCGTGAGCCGCGCGAACTGGCGCGTGCTGTTGTCCTGGCACATCGCCGAGACGCGCGAGCAGGCGCGCCGCGAGGCCGGCCCTGGGCTGATGCGCTGGCACAACGAGTATACCGTGGGCACCCTGATGCGGCCGGGCCTGAAGCCGTTCTCTTCGCCCGATGAAGCCGTCGACAAGACCGCCTTCGTCGACGGCGCGGCGTCGACGATCGGCACGCCCGACGACCTCGTCAAGACGATCAAGAACCTGATGCAGGTGTCCGGCGGTGTCGGCGCCATCATCGGCTTCGTGCACGACTGGGCCAATCCGGAGAACACGCGCCGCAGCTGGGACATGGTCGCGCGCTACGTCGTGCCGGAGATCAACGGCTACATCGACGGGCTGCGCCGCTCGCAGAAATTCGTCATCGAGAACCGCGCCATCTTCGAGCGCGCCGGCCAGGCCGTGATGGCCAAGATCATGGACAACGACAAGGCCGCCGCGGCGCTGTCGCAGACGGGACCCGGCCGCGTCGCGATTCCCGCGGTGAATGCGCCGGACCTGCAGCAGGCCGCGGCGAAGCAGCGAGGGTGAATCAACGACGGTGCGTAGGGCGGATTAGCGCAGCGTAATCCGCCGACCCTCACGAGAGACTTCATCAGGTCGTCGTCGGTATCACGATCGAGCATGGTATATGCCAAGTGGGCAGGTCGCTACGCCGTACCCTGACGGCGGATTACGCTGCGCTAATCCGCCCTACCCATGGCCCTCACCTCACCGCCGCGACCAGCCTCTCGCAGTCGGCGATGGTCGCGATCTGCTTCAGTGTCTCGCGGAGCGCCGGCAGGTCGACGGGCTTCTGGAATTGCGGATAGACGACGAGCCCGAGCACGGTCGCGAGCCGGACGTGCTCCTCGCGCGTGGCGTCCTCGGCGCCGCTGATGAAGATCACCGGCGTGCGCGATTTCAGCTCGTTGAGCAGCAGCAGGATATCGGCGCCGCAGCGATCGCCGAGCGACAGATCCAGGGTGATGCAGTCGAAGGTCCGCTGGCGCAGCACCTCCGCCGCAGCCCCGACCGAGGTCACGCAGGTCGCCTCGTAGCCGCACTGCGCGGCGATCTTGCGCAGGATCGACAGATGCACCTCGGCATCCTCGATCACCAGCAACTGATTGCTCATGCCCTTGCCCTCGTTGTCTGCTGACCAGACGTCAGGTCTGGCCGTTGCTAGATGAGGCCGATGGCCGGGTGGTAAACATTTGGCTCCGTGGATTTACGGGTCAAGAGCACGCGGGGGCCGACCTCGGGCGGGGTGGACCGTCCAACGTCGCTTCGGCCAAGTCGACGTATCTCACCAGCAACACCGCGAACTTTTTGGCTCAGCCGATCGCGATGCAATTGCCGCGTTCGATGCAACCGGCGATGGTGCCGCAACCATGTCGAATCGACGTCGCGCGCTAGGGCAAAGCATGACGAGATCTGGAGTAGCGGCGATTGCGTTCGCGTTCGCGAGCATCGCGCTGGCGGGAGCAGCGAAGGCGGCCGACCTGCCGGTGAAGGCACCGCCGGTCGTCGCCGCGCCGTCGTGGACCGGCGTCTATGCCGGCGTGTCGGTCGGTGCCCGCTGGGCGGACAATGATTGGCGGACCAGCGACATCTCCCCGAACTTCGGTGCCGGCGTGTTCGTGCCGACGGCAGGCACCGGCGGGGCGATGGACAGTGTGGCGGCCAGGATCGGCGGCTATCTCGGCGTGAACTGGCAGTTCGCTCCGTCATGGGTGGCTGGCGTCGAGGGCGACTTTGGCTGGGCCGACAACACCAAGCGGGCGAGTGCGCTGCCGGGCACGGCCGGGCTGTTCTTCGGCACGCCGCTGGTCGGCCTGCCGTCCGGCTCGGTGAAGGAAACCTGGGACGGCAGCGTGCGCGCCCGTCTGGGTTATCTGGTCGCGCCCTCTACGCTGGTCTATGGCAGCGGCGGCGTGGCGTGGCAGCGCCTCGAGCTGAACGCCAGTTGCACCATCGTTCCCGGCAACCCGTTCTGCTTCGGCAGTCCGCACGATGAGACCTACGCCTCGACCCGGGTCGGATGGACCGTCGGCGGCGGCATCGAGCACATGATCGGCGGCCGCTGGCTGGTGCGGGCCGACTACCGCTACGCCGATTTCGGCACCTGGACTCAGCCCTTCTTCGTCGCCGGCGGCGTCGGGGTCGGGTTCGACGACCGCTTCACCGCGCACGTGACGACGCGAACTCATACGGCGACGATCGGCCTCGCCTACAAGTTCTGAGGCGCGGCTGGTCCTGACGCGCACTGTCATGCGCTCGCCGATGAGCGTGAGCACCGTCAAACCATAGGGCCGGCGAGGCTTGGCTCCAAACTGCCCGGGCGCTACTTTGAGCGGCATGCCTGCTGCCAAACCTCAATGCTTTCCACGGCCGCCCGCCCCCGTGTCTGCTGATGAAATCATTTTCATCAAGGACACGATCAAGCGATTCTATGGCGACGACGCGATCGTGCGCAACTTCGGCCCAGACCCGGCTCGCCTACAGCTGCACGTCGAAACCAGCCGCGACATTGGAGCGGCGAGATATGACTGCCTCGGCGTCTTGATGACCCGAATCGACCGCGATCAGATCGCCCTTGAGGTGACGCGGCGGGGCACACGGATATATGGCCACGCGAAACTCGCCTACCGTCATGGCGTCGCACTTTGAAAATAGCCGCCTTGGGACGAACGGACGCGTGCGCGACGCGGCTACGCGCGCAGCCGAGAACGCATCGGCGATCGGGCGTCACGAGGATTTTCTTAACCCCGGCCTGCCATGTTCGCCGCCAATCGCGCACGGTCTGCGGGGGACCGCTCGCGCGTAGGATGCGCCAGGCAGCCCGCCGTCTCGACCCGGCAGGTTTTTCCGCGAGAAAGGTCGCAAATGTCGCTCTCCTCAGCCAAGAACTACGCGCTGCGCGCCGAACGTTCGCAGGACCCCAAGGAGGCCGCCGACCTCCTGGCGAAGGCGATCCTGGAGCTGGCGGCCTCGATCGAGGCAACCGACGCCAAGGTGAAGAAGATCAACAAATCGGGCGGCTGATGGACTTGGCTCCAGGTCGGAACGCGTGGCGGCTTCTGCCTGCGGCGAGGCTTGCCCGCCTCGAAAGATGATCCGCTGACCCTGCGCGGATTGACCGCCGAAATCGCGGCATCACCGGCGAGCGACAGCAGGACGTATTGGCGACCGTCGGGGCCGACGGGCAAATCGCTTCCAGCAAAGCGCCTTTGAGAAGGCGAAACCGCACCGCGCCGGCCTGTCGATCACAGGCTCATCACCATGAAGCGGTGCGCGCCGAAAAACTCATTTCACGAAACACCTCAATCACATCATCCCTGTCCAGTCCTGCGCGCAAAAATATTCTGCTTTCGTTTTTCCGAATCAAGCATACCTTAACGCAGTCCCGTCTCGATTAAGAGGGGCGCTTCGCGGGTCGTCACGAACGTTGAGGCGGGATGCGGTGGGCGTGTCGATGTCGCAGCGTGGTTATCCCGCGCGGACGAACGGCGGCGATGCGCACGGTCAAGTCGCGTGGTCCTGGCACCCCGATGCTGGTGTTACGCTTGCAGCGGCGCTCACGCGTCGCGCAGGCAACGGTGGCCAAAAAGCCCGGCGCACCGGGGAGAACGCGAAGCAGCCGTGAAAACCATCGCGCGGGGAATGCCGGGATGCCTCGGCTGAACCTGTGGTACCTGCCGCCTGCATTTTTTTCTGCAGGCGGGCCATGGGTGCGGCCAGCGCCCGGCATTCCCCGTGCCCTCTGCTTGGGGGGCAGCAAGTCCAGCAGGACTCGGACGCATGAAGCGCGTCGCGAGATCGCCAACGCGTGCGATGCAGCACAACTACACCGAGACGAAATAACGCAGCGTATTGCATGATGGCTGCAACCGCCCTTCAATGATGTGCCGGCGCGTCGCCGCGCCCCGCCGCCTCGAAAACGGAGCCTCCTTGATGTCGATGCAAAGTGTGGCCACGCCATCGTTCCGCCTGACCTCGCCGCGGCGCAACTCACTGACCCATATCCCCGGCGACGAAGGCTGGCCGATCATCGGCAAGACGTTCGAGACCCTCGCCGACCCCAAGGGTCACGTCGAGCGCAACGCCAGGAAGTATGGCCCCGTCTACCGCACCCACATGTTCGGCGAGGTCAACGTCGTGCTGCTCGGCCCCGAGGCCAACGAGCTGGTGCTGTTCGACCAGGCCAAGCTGTTCTCGTCCGCGCATGGCTGGGGCCACATCCTCAACCTGCTGTTTCCGCGCGGCCTGATGCTGCTGGACTTCGACGAGCATCGCATGCACCGCAAGGCGCTGTCCGTCGCCTTCAAGGCCGGGCCGATGAAGTCCTATCTCGCCGGCCTCGACCGCGGCATCGCCGCGCGCATCGCGCAGTGGAAGGCAAATCCGGGCGAGATGCTGTTCTATCCGGCGATCAAGCAGCTCACGCTCGACCTCGCCGCGACGTCCTTCCTCGGCACCGAGATCGGGCCGGAGGTCGACGCCATCAACCGCGCCTTCGTCGACATGGTCGCGGCCTCGGTGGCGCCGATCCGCAGGCCGCTGCCAGGCACGCAGATGGCGCGCGGGGTCAAGGGCCGGCAGCGCATCGTCGCCTATTTCTCCGAGCAGATCCCGTTGCGACGTGCGAAAGGCGATGGCGACGATCTGTTCTCGCATCTGTGCCGCGCCACCGATGACCACGGCGCGTTGCTGTCGACGCAGGACATCGTCGACCACATGAGCTTCCTGATGATGGCGGCGCACGACACGCTGACCTCGTCGCTGACCTCCTTCGTCGCCCAGCTCGCCGCGCATCCACAGTGGCAGCAGAAGCTGCGCGACGAGGTGACGAGCCTCGGCCTCGCCAAGGACGAACCGATGACCTCGGAGCATCTGGAGAAGATGAAGCTGACCGAGATGGCGTTCCAGGAGACCCTGCGGCTGATGCCGCCGGTGCCGTCGCTGCCGCGCCGTCCGATCCGGGATTTCACCTTCAAGGGCTACGCGATTCCCGCCGGCACCGGCGTCGGCATCAACCCGATGTACACCCATCACATGCCGGAGATCTGGCCGGAGCCGGAGCGGTTCGACCCGATGCGCTTCACCGACGAGGCCCAGCGCGGCCGCCACCGCTTCGCCTGGGTGCCGTTCGGCGGCGGCGCGCACATGTGCCTCGGCCTGCACTTCGCCTACATGCAGGTGAAGTGCTTCGCGCGGCACTTCCTCGCCAACCTCGAGGTCTCCTTCGCCCCCGGCTATCAGCCGAACTGGCAGGTCTGGCCGATCCCGAAACCGCGCGACGGGCTGAAGGTGATGCTGAAGGCGGTGTGACCCGCGCGCATTGATGCAGCGAGGGCGCCAAGGATCTTGGTTTGTTGCGGACTCTTTCCCCCTCGTCTTCCTCCTCGTCATGGCCGGGCTTGACCCGGCCATTCATCCTGCTGCAATGCGCGGATGAGCGACGTGGATGTCCGGGCATGACGAAATGTGTACTTCGCCGTCCCCTACTCCACCGCATCCCCCAGCAGCTTGCGCATCGCCTGATAGCCCTGCTGCTGCTGGCTCCAGTTGCGGCCGCCGGTGATGGCACCGTCGATGACGAGATCATGGCCGTTGATGAAGCTCGATTCGTCGCTGGCGAGAAACACCGCAGCGTAGGCGATGTCGTCGGGCAGGCCGGCACGCGGAATCGGCTGCGCCGTGGCATAGGCGTTGCGGATCGTCTCCGGCGTCTTCTCGGCCGCCTCGGTCGACAGGCCCAGCGCCTTGCCGAAGATGCCGGTGGCGATCAGTCCGGGCGAGATCGAGTTGACGCGCACGCCGGACTCGCCGAGCTCCATCGCCACGCATTTCGTCAGATGGATCACCGCCGCCTTCGCCGTGCTGTAGACCACCGAGGTGGAGAAGCCGGCGAGCCGGCCGGCGATCGAGCCGTTGTTGATGATGCTGCCGGAGCCTTGCCGCTTCATGTGGGGCGCGGCGTATTTCATGCCGAGCATGACGCTGCGCACCAGCACCGCCATGGCCTGGTCGAACCGATCGGCGTCGAGGCCTTCGATGCCGCCGGTCTGCGCCGGACCGCCCGCATTGTTGAACACGCAATCGAGCCGGCCAAAGCGCTCGACCGCGCCATCGATCAATGCCCGCATCTGCCCGTCGACCGTGACGTCGGTCTGCCGGAACACGCAGCTCGCCCCGAGCCTGCTCGCCAGCGCCTCGCCCTCGGCGCTGCGCCGGCCCGCGACGACGACCTTCGCACCCTCGGCTACGAAGATTTCCGCCGTGCGCAGGCCGATGCCGCTGGTCGCACCCGTGATCACGGCGACCTTGCCCTCCAACCGTCCCATTCCCTGCTCCTTCCTTTGCTGCTGCGTGCTCGTTCTGGGCGGCGGAATAACAAGCGCCTGAGTTCCGCCGCGGAACCATCATCCTGCGCGCCAGGTTGCAGCACACGCAAGACGGCCTCCATCAACCGGACAAATTACCGCCACGTCGGCCTTAATTTGGTTGCGCAGTTGAGGCTCATGGATGTCCATGACGCGACTCATCGACGACATCAAGCGGATTTGGCGCGGCGAGCAGCAGCCTTCCCTGACATGGAGCTGCATGTTTGCAGCGATGTGCCTGCTCGCAGCCACGGCGATCCGCTACGGCATGGCGCATCTGCGGCCCGACGTGTTCTTCACGCCCTACCTGCCGGCCGTCTTCTTCGCCACCGCGATGGGCGGATCGGGCGTCGGCCTGGCGACGGCGATCGCAGGCGCGGCGCTCGGCCTGACGCTCGATTTTGGCGGCGGTCCGGCCGATGGCGCCCGGCTCGCGCTGATGGCGATGTATATGGTCGTGGCGCTGCTGGTGATCTGGGGCGTCGATCACTACCGGCGCCTGGCCGCCAAGCAGCGCGAGATCGCCCGGCGGCTCACCCAGGAGGAGCAGTATCGCAAGCTCCTGGTCGACGAGCTGCACCACCGGCTCAAGAACAAGACCTCCACCATTCACGCCGTGCTGCATCAGGTGCTGTACGACCAGCCGCAGGTGTGGAGCCGCATCGACCAGCGCATCCGCGCGCTCGCGACCGCGGACGACCTGATCGCGCGCGCCGACGGACAGGGCTGCGACCTGAAGGATCTGCTGGTCTCGGAGCTCGGGCCATATGGCCATGTCCGCTTCGAGCTCCACGGCCCGCCGCTGTTCCTGCCTGCCAAGCTCGCCGTCAGCCTCGCTTTGATCTTTCACGAGCTTGCGACCAATGCCGGCAAATACGGCGCCTTTGCCTCGCCGCGCGGCTTCCTTCAGGTGTCATGGACGATGCAGGAGGACCGCCTCCGTCTGACCTGGGACGAGGCCGCGGGTCCGCCGATCGGTCCGATCGGCAAGCCCGGTTTCGGAAGCAAATTGCTGAAGTCCGTGCTGTCGTCGTTCGATGGCAGGACCGAGACCAGATTTCTCGAATCCGGCCTTCACTGCACCTTGCAGTGTCGCGTGCCACCAAGCTGAACCGGCTGCCGGGCGGCCATTCCTGCCTACCACTTTCGCCGCATGCGCGCGGCCGCGTCGCTGCTCCGATTCAGGAACGGTTAATGACGCCGCGGCACAAAGCTCCGTCATTCCCGAGACTTGGCTCGCGCGTTCCGGGTTTCTACGTAGCGCTTAACTAAAATGAAGCGGGAACTTTGCACAATCGGCGCATGTACAGCAGCGACCGATTCAACTTTTCCCCCGGGCCGAACGAGGGGCTGGGCTCGACCGAGGCCGAGCTGCGCTTCCTGCGCAGCGTCCTCAGCCAGCTGCCGTCGGGCGTCACGGTCCAGGACGAGCATGGTCGCTTTCTGCTGGTCAACGATACGGCCGCCGTCCAGCTCGGCGCCGCCGCCAACAGCATCGACGGCCTCTCAGCGCCGCATCTCCATAACCGGCGCACGGCCTGCCGCGAGATCCTCGGCCGGGGTCGGACGGTGATCGGCGAGGAAAAAGTGGCAGGCGAGCGCGGCGCGCAGACCTTGCTGACCGCGCATCGGCCGGTTCGCATCGGCGACCAGACCGTCCTCATCTCCAGCTCGGCCGATATCAGCGAGCAGAAGGAGTTCGAGGACCAGTTGTTTCGCGCCGCCTATTACGACGAGTTGACCGGCCTGCCGATGCGCCGCGTGGTCGAGCATCGCGCCGACCTGCTGGTCCGGCGCGGCCGCGTCGACGGACGCTTCGCACTCGCCTTTCTCGACCTCGACAATTTCAAGTACATCAACGACTATTACGGCCACGCCACCGGCGATGCGCTGCTGGTCGAGCTCGCCAAGCGCATCAGCCGCGACCTGCGCGAGTCGGACCTGCTGTCGCGCATCAGCGGCGACGAGTTCCTGCTGCTGCTGCATCCGATCGAGCGCGCCGAGGAGGTCGCCGAATTCCTGCACGCGATGCTGGAACGCCTGAACGCGCCCTTCTTCATCGACGGCGCCGAGGTGTTCGCCTCCGCGTCCGTCGGAGTCAGCCTGTTTCCCGAGCACGGCGCAAGCTACGACGTGCTGCGCCAGAACGCGGATCTGGCGATGTACCGCGTCAAGAACAGCGGCAAGGGCACGCTGGCCTTCTTCTCCAGCGCGATGGAGCACGAGGCGCTGGCGCGCATGAAGGTCGAGCAGTCGCTGCGGCTCGCGATCCTGGAGAAGCGCTTCTGCTGCGCGTTCCAGGCCAAGGTCGACATCCGCACCGAGGAGATCAAGGGCATCGAGGCGCTGGTGCGGCTGCGCGACAATGAAGGCGTGATCCAGGCACCCGGATCGTTCATCAACCTCGCGGTCGAGCTCGGTCTCATCGACGAGCTCGCCCATCTCGTGCTCGACGAGATCGTCAAGTCGATCGACCTGATCAACGACGCGTTTGGGCCGGAGGCGACGATCAGCATCAACGTCGCGGCCAAGCAGGCGTCGAACCCGGACTTCATGCAGCCCTTCGCGCGGGCGATCGAGGCGACGGGCTTCCCCAAGCGGTTCATGATCGAGGTCACCGAGGACGCGTTCGTGACCCGCAGCCATTTCCAGGACGAGATCGTGCCGCTGCTGCGCGGGATCGGCGTCGGCATCTCGATCGATGATTTCGGCATCGGCTATTCGTCGCTGTCGGCACTCGCCGACATCACGGCGGACGAGATCAAGATCGACCGCTCCTTCATCACCGACATTCATAAGCGACCGCGCAGCCAGGGCATCCTGCGTGCTATCGAATCCCTGAGCGAGGCGCTGGGCATGACGGTGATCGCGGAGGGCATCGAGTCGTTCGAGGAGCTCGCCTATCTGCAGGCCGCGACCAAGATCCGCTATGCGCAGGGCTACTACTTCTCGCGTCCGATCTTCCTGGAGGAGCTGAAGCCGGCGGCCCCGCTTGCAAGCGAAGCGCGCATCAGTCTCGCCAGTCGCCCTGTGCAGGAAAATCGCCAGGTCTATGCGCGCAGCAGCCGCTATCGGCGCTGAGCTTTTGGAGGACGACACCCTTCGACCCAAGGTATGAGCCGTCACGGGCTGCCGCCGAAAGCGCCTTGACCCAGGCCGAGCCTGCACACTATCAGTTGCAGGCAACAGCCGCCAGTAGCTGGGAGGAAGGCTCGTGAAGACGTCACATATTCTCAAAGGTATTGTTTCATCATTGACCGCCGCCCTGCTGGCGACCGCCGCCCAGGCCGATGATCTGAAAATCGCTCTCATCTACGGCAAGACCGGCCCGCTCGAGGCCTATGCCAAGCAGACCGAAGCCGGTCTCCGCCTCGGCTTCGAATATGCCACCAAGGGCACCAACATGATCGACGGTCGCAAGATCGTCATCATCACCAAGGACGACCAGGGCAAGCCCGACCTGTCGAAGGCCGCGCTCTCCGAAGCCTATCAGGACGATGGCGCCGACATCGCGATCGGCACGACCTCCTCGGCCGCAGCGCTGGCCGATCTGCCGGTCGCCGAGGAGAACAAGAAGATCCTCATCGTCGAGCCGGCGGTCGCCGACCAGATCACGGGCGAGAAGTGGAACCGCTACATCTTCCGCACCGGCCGCAACTCCTCACAGGACGCGATCTCCAACGCGGTCGCGATCGGCAAGCCCGGCGTCACGGTCGCCACCCTTGCGCAGGACTATGCCTTCGGCCGCGACGGCGTCGCTGCCTTCAAGGAGGCGCTGGCCAAGACCGGCGCGACGCTGGGCGCCGAGGAATATGTGCCGACCAGCACCACCGACTTCACCGCCGTCGGCCAGCGCCTGTTCGACGCGCTGAAGGACAAGCCCGGCAAGAAGATCATCTGGGTGATCTGGGCCGGCGCCGGCGATCCACTGACGAAGCTGCAGGACATGGATCCGAAGCGCTACGGCATAGAGCTGTCGACCGGCGGCAACATCCTGCCGGCGCTTGCCGCCTACAAGCGTCTGCCCGGCATGGAAGGCGCCACCTACTACTATTATGACATTCCCAAGAACCCGGTGAACGACTGGCTGGTGGCCGAGCACCAGAAGCGCTTCAACGCGCCGCCGGACTTCTTCACCGCCGGCGGCTTCTCGGCCGCGATGGCCGTCGTCACCGCCGTAACCAAGGCCAAGTCGACCGACACCGAGAAGCTGATCGCGGCGATGGAGGGCATGGAGTTCGACACGCCGAAGGGCAAGATGATCTTCCGGAAAGAGGATCACCAGGCGCTGCAAAGCATGTATCACTTCCGCGTCAAGGTCGATCCGAACCTTGCCTGGGCCGTCAACGAGCCGGTGCGCGAGATCAAGATCGACGAGATGGCGGTGCCGATCCGCAACAAGCGGTGAGATAATGGATCGCGTGCCCGGCCCTCGCGCCGGGCACATTCTTACTGGCAGTGACAAGCTGGCGACATGGCCCTTACCCTCGAAACCCGCGACCTCACCATCCGTTTCGGCGGTCATGTCGCGGTCAACAGCGTCAGTTGCAGCTTCAGGCCCGGTGAGCTGACCGCCATCGTCGGCCCCAACGGCGCCGGCAAGACCACCTATTTCAATCTGATCTCCGGCCAGCTGACGGCCTCCTCGGGCTCCATCCTGTTCGACGGCCGCGACATCACCGGTCTCTCGGCGCCGCTGCGCACCCGCGCCGGCTTGGGACGCGCGTTCCAGCTCACCAACCTGTTTCCCAATCTCAGCGTCGAGGAGAACGTGCGGCTCGCTGTGCAGGCGCAGAGCGGCGTGCACTATGACCTGCTCCGCCCCTGGATGGCGCGGCGCGACCTGATTGCGCGCGCGGACGCGATCCTCGACCAGGTCGCGCTTGGCGGCCGCCGCAGCGTCACCGCGACGACGCTGTCGCATGGCGACCAGCGCAAGCTCGAAGTCGCGCTGATGATGGCGCTGGAGCCGAAGGTCTTCATGTTCGACGAGCCCACCGCCGGCATGAGCATCGACGAGGTGCCGGTCGTGCTCGACCTCATCGGCAGGCTCAAGCAGGACACGAGCAAGATCATCCTGCTGGTCGAGCACAAGATGGACGTCGTGCGCTCGCTCGCCGACCGCATCATCGTGCTGCACAACGGACAGCTGGTCGCCGACGGTCCGCCCGCGGAGGTCATCGCCTCGCCAATCGTGCAGGAAGCCTACCTTGGCGTGGCGCCGCGGAGTGCGGCATGAGCACGCTACTGAAGCTTGCGGGCGTCGAGACCTATATCGGACGCTATCACATCCTGCAGCGCGTCGACTTCGAGGTGCCCGAGGGCCAGACCACGATGCTGCTCGGCCGCAACGGCGCCGGCAAGACCACGACCTTGCGCACCATCATGGGCCTCTGGCAGGCCAGGAACGGCACCATCTCACTCGCCGGCGAGCCGATCGAGAGGCTGGCAACGCCCGACATCGCGCAGCGCGGCGTCGGCTACGTGCCCGAGAGCATGGCCGTGTTCTCCGACCTCACGGTGAAGGAGAACCTGATCCTGGCGGCGCGCAACGGCCCGCTCGACGATGCCCAGCTCGCCTGGATCTTCGGCTTCTTTCCCGCCTTGAAGAAGTTCTGGCTGTCGCGCGCCGGCAGCCTGTCCGGCGGCCAGAAGCAGATGCTGTCGATCGCCCGCGCCATCGTCGAGCCGCGCAAGCTGCTCCTCATCGACGAGCCCACCAAGGGCCTGGCGCCGGCGATCGTGGTGTCGCTGATCGAATGCCTCAAGGAGATCAAGCGCCGTGGCGCAACCATTCTCCTCGTTGAACAGAATTTCCACGCCGCGCGCGAGCTCGGCGACCAGGTGCTTGTGATGGACAATGGCACCATCGTCCATCGCGGCGAGATGGCCGCGCTCGCGGCCGACGTGCCGTTGCAGGAGCGCCTGCTCGGCCTCAGCCTGGAGGCGCATCAATGAGCGAGATCGCTGCGACCGAGGCACTGCCGAGACCGAAGCGCGACATCGCGCCGCTGCTGCTGCCGGTCGTGCTGGCGCTCCTGATGATCCCGCTGGTCGGGTCAGCGAGCTCCTGGGTGACCCTGACGGTCGCGAGCCTCGCGATGGGCATGATGATCTTCATTATGGCCTCGGGCCTGACGCTCGTCTTCGGCCTGATGGACGTGCTCAATTTCGGCCACGGTGCCTTCATCGCCGTCGGCGCCTACGTTGCGACGCTGGTGCTGCTGCCACTGGCGGGCTGGGCCCAGTCCGACTCGCTGCTGACCAACCTTGCCGTCCTCGTTCCGGCGGCGCTGCTGTCGATGGGCGTGACCGGCGCACTCGGCCTCGTGGTCGAGCGCGTGCTGGTGCTGCCGGTCTACGGCCAGCACCTCAAGCAGATCCTGATGACCACCGGCGGACTCATCGTCGCCGAGCAGACGCTGTATGCGCTGTTCGGTCCGCAGATCATTCCCATGCCGCTGCCCGCGGCGTTGCGCGGGTCTTTCATCATCGGCGACGTCGCGATCTCGAAATACCGGCTGCTGGCCATGCTCGTCGGCTTCGCGATCTTCGTCGCCATCGAGCTGGTGCTGAACCGGACCAAGATCGGCCTGTTAATCCGCGCCGGTGTCGAAAACCGCGAGATGGTCGAGGCGCTCGGCTATCGCATCCGCCGGCTGTTCCTCGGCGTGTTCATGACCGGCTCGGCGCTGGCCGGCCTCGGCGGCGTGATGTGGGGGCTGTATCGCGAGCAGGTGCATGCCTCGATCGGCGACGAGCTCACCGTGCTGGTGTTCATCGTCGTGATCATCGGCGGGCTCGGCTCGATCACCGGCTGCTTCATCGGCGCGGTCCTGGTTGCGATGGTCGCCAACTATGGCGGCTTCCTGGTGCCCAAGCTCGCCCTCGTCTCCAACATCCTGCTGATGGTCGCCGTGCTGATGTGGCGGCCGCGCGGTCTCTATGCGGTGACCAGCCGATGATGATCCTGTCCGGCGATCCGCCCCGCAGCCGCGCGCTGTCCATCCTGCTCACCGTCATCATCCTGGCGCTGCTGGCGACGCCCTTCATCTTCCCCGGCGCCAAGGCGCTCAACGTCGCCGCCAAGATCTGCATCTTTGCCGCGCTGGTCGCCTCCTACGATCTGCTGCTCGGCTATACCGGCTCGGTGTCGTTCGCGCATACGATGTTCTACGGCATTGGCTCCTACGCGGTCGCGATCGCGCTCTATGGCCTCGGTCCCAACTGGTCATCGGTGGCAATTGCCGCCGCCGCCGGGTTGCCGCTCGCGCTGCTGCTGGCGCTCGCGATCGGCCTGTTCTCGCTGCGGGTCGAGGCGATCTTCTTTGCCATGATCACGCTCGCGGTCGCCTCGGCCTTCCTGGTGCTGGCATCGCAATTGTCGTGGCTGACGGGCGGCGAGGACGGCCGCAGCTTCCAGCTGCCCGAGCTGTTGCGCCCGGGCACGGTGTTCATCGGCAAGGACTGGTTCGGCTTCCCGATCAACGGTCGCATCCTGACCTATTACCTGGTGCTGTCGGCCTGCGCGCTGATGATCCTGGCCCTGCTGCGCGTCGTCAACTCGCCGTTCGGCCGCGTGCTGCAGGCGATCCGCGAGAACCGCTTCCGCGCCGAGGCGCTCGGCTATCGCACGGTCTTTCATCTCACCTATGCCAACTGCATCGCAGCCATGATCGCGGCCTGCGCGGGGATGCTGAACGCACTCTGGCTGCGCTATGCCGGCCCCGACACGTCGCTCAGCTTCTCGATCATGCTCGACATCCTGCTGATGGTCGTGATCGGCGGCATGGGCACGATCTACGGCGCCATCATTGGGGCTGCCATCTTCATCCTGGCGCAGAATTATCTGCAGGCCCTGATGGGGATCGCTTCGACCGCGGCGGCGGACGCCGGACTGCCGCTGCTGCCCGGCCTGCTGCACCCCGACCGCTGGCTGCTGTGGCTCGGCCTCCTGTTCATCGCCAGCGTCTATTTCTTTCCGACCGGCGTCGTCGGCCGCCTTCGCAACAAGCCGGGCGCGGCGCGCTGAGCTGCAAGTACCCCCGAAATTCTGCGCGGCGGCGCCGGAGCAGCCTAGGCCGCACGGTATCCACATGCGGAAATTATCGTTTGCCGCGAAGTTTCGACGCGCGCTTAAGCGACGGCTAACCGCATTTCCTAACCGGACCGGCACCAGTGCCTTGTTATCAAGCGAGCTTGCAACAAGTCATTTCCTCCCGGGTCGATCAAGGCATGCAAGGCGCAGCAGACACGTCAGGGACCGGCGGTAGCGAGCCGGAATGGATTGGCACGTCCCTCTGGCGCGGTCCGGTGCCATGGCTGATCGCGTGCGGAGCGCTTCTGATCGCAGCCATCGTCATCGGGACGATCGTCATGGCCAGCGGTTTTCGGGCGCGTGCGATCGCCAACAACGAGCGCGAACTCGAAAACACCGTACTGCTGTTGAGCCGGCATTTCGCGCAGCAATTCGAAGACGCCGAGACCGCGGTTTCGCATGCGATCCGCCGCATGCAGCTCGAGTCGATCGGTTCGCCGGAGGCGTTCCGGTCCGAGATGGCAAGACCCGAGATCAGCGAGATGCTGCGCTCTCAGGTCAGCGGCCTGTCCTATATGGGAGACCTCACGATCGTCGACGTCGACGGCAATTTCGTGAACTGGTCGTCCAGCGACCCACTGCCGCCCATCAACGTCGCGGACCGCTCCTACTTCAAGGACCTGCAATCGGCATCGCGGCCGGACAGCTTCGTGATCCTGCCGGTCATGAGCCGCGTCACCGGCGGCTGGGCGACCATCGTCGCGCATCGCCTGAACGGCGCCAACGGGGAATTCCTTGGCTTGCTGACCCGCCGCGTGGATCCGCACACCTACGAGACGTTCCTGGAATCGATGGCTCTCGGGAAGGGCTCGTCGATCATGCTGGTCCATTCCGACGGCGCCGTGCTGGCGCGCTACCCGCACGCCGAATCCCTGATGGGCGCCAGGATAGGGAACGACGAGTTGCTGAAGGGGGTCGCCGAGAGTGGCCTGCGCACGACCCTGCTCACGAGCTCCGTCGACAACCTGGAGAAGATCGCGTCGGCTTCCAGGATCGGGCGCTTTCCGCTCGTCATCTCGGCCAATAGGCCGGTCGACGATGCGCTCGCGGACTGGCGATCGCAGATGGTGCTGATCGTGGGTGCGGCGGTGCTTGCGATCGCCGTCATCGCCGTGACGTTCACCCTGATGATCCGGCAGATCGTGCGACAGGGGCGTGCGGCAACGCGTCAACTGGAGACCGAGAAGCAAAGGGTCGAGACTGCGCTGGACAACATGACGCAGGGGCTGATCTCGTTCGACGCGAACGCATGCGTCGTGATGTTCAATCAGCGCTTCATCGACCTGCTCGGCCTGTCCACGGACGTGATCAGGCCCGGCGCCCACCTCAGCGAGGTCATCGCGCACTGCAAGGCGCGCGGATCCTTCAACGGCGACGTGACCGACTTCTGCGCCGACATCATCGACAGAGCCGCGGCAGGCGGCACGTCGCAGATGATCGCGGAGGGCGGAGCCGGCCGCTTCTTCAACATCATCGACAAGCCGCTGGCCTCGGGCGGATGGGTCACGACGATCGAGGACATCAGCGAGCATCGCAGGCTCGAGCAGGAGCGCGACCGCAACTACGCATTCCTGCGCGAGATCATCGACCACATCCCGTCGCACATCATGGTCAAGGACGTCCGCGACCGGCGCTATGTACTGGTCAACCAGTCGACCGAGCAGCGCTTCGGCGTGCCGCGCGAGGACATCGTCGGCAAGACGGCGTTCGACCTGCTGCCGCGACCGGTCGCGGAAAAGGTGACCGCGGACGACGACCGGGCTCTGGAGCAGTCGGACGGGCTGTTTCTCGCCGAACATCCCTGGCAGAGTCCGGGGCTGGGATTGCGTTACATCACGTCACGGCGCATCGCCATCGCGGATGATGCGCAGCGGCCGCGCTATCTGATCAACGTGATCGAGGACACCACGGAGCGGCGGCTGGCCGACGAGAAGATCGCCCATCTCGCGCATTTCGACGCGTTGACCGAGCTGCCGAACCGCGTGCTGTTCCAGGAGCGCATCGACGAGGAGCTGGAACGCGCGCGCCACGGCACCTTCTTCGCGCTGCTCTATATCGATGTCGACGAGTTCAAGGGCATCAACGATTCGCTCGGCCATCATGTCGGCGACGAGCTGTTGAAGACGATCGCGCGGCGCATCGAGAGCTGTCTCGCGCCGGAGGATATGGTGGCCCGGCTCGGCGGCGACGAATTCGCGGTGCTGCTGACCACCGTCGCGGACCGGGACGAGGTCATCGTGGCCGTGAAGGAGATCCTCGACGCGATCCGCAAGCCCTATAAATGCCTGGGCCACCAATTGTCGACCGATGCCAGCATCGGCATCGCGCTGGCGCCCCATGACGGCGTCGAGCGCGACCAGCTGACCAAGAATGCCGACCTCGCAATGTATGCCGCCAAGGCCGGCGGCCGCCGCACTTTCCGTTTCTTCGAGCCCGCGATGGATGAAACCGCGCGCGCGCGGCTGCAGTTGCAGCAGGACCTGCGCCGGGCGATCACCGAAGGCCAGTTCGAGCTGCATTACCAGCCGCTGCTCGGCTTCAGCGAGAACGTCATGACCGGCTGCGAGGCGCTGTTGCGCTGGCGTCATCCGGAGCGAGGGATGGTGCCGCCGCTCGACTTCATTCCGCTCGCCGAGGACACCGGGCTCATCAACGAGATCGGCGACTGGGTGTTGCGCACCGCCTGCGCCGAGGCCGCGCATTGGCCCGCCGGCATCCGCATCGCCGTGAACGTCTCGCCGGTGCAGCTCAAATCGCCGACCCTGGCGCTGCGGATCGCAGGCGCGCTGTCGGCGGCCGGTCTTGCGCCCGAACGGCTCGAGGTCGAGATCACCGAGGCGGTGCTGATCAGCGACGACGACGTCGCGCTCGGCATCCTGCACCAGTTGCACGACATGGGCGTGCGTATCGCACTCGACGATTTCGGCACCGGCTATTCGTCGCTGAGTTATCTGAAGCGGTTTCCGTTCGACAAGATCAAGATCGACCGCTGCTTCGTCAGCGACATCGGCGCCGGCAGCTCGTCGGCGATCGTCCAGGCGGTGGTGAGCATCGCCACCGCCAGCAACATGACGACCACGGCCGAGGGCGTCGAGACCGGGGCGCAGCAGACGGCGCTGCGCCAGCTCGGCTGCACGGAGATGCAGGGCTACCTGTTCAGCGCCCCGAAGCCGGCGGCCGAGCTGCGCAAGCTGTTCGGTCCAGAAGCGGCGGCAGGGAGCTTGCAGGCCGCCGGCTGAGCCGGCTTTGCGGCGCCGTCAACGCCTGGCCGCCCCGGCCGAGCCTGCGGCGCGAGGCCACGCAGATTTCGACGACCGGCCCGCTACCGGCCTTGGCGCCGCGTTCCTATATCCGGAGCGGCAACAACGGAGTTGGCAGGTCGTCATGCAGCCGGTTTCCATGCTTCTGAACATCCTCTGGATCCTGTGCGGCGGCGCCTACATGGCGTTCGGCTGGCTGGTCGCCGCGGTCGTCATGGCGATCACGATCGTCGGGCTGCCCTGGTCCCGCGCCGCATTCAACATCGCCGCCTATACGCTGCTGCCGTTCGGCTCGCGCGCCGTCCGCCGCGACCAGCTCACCGGCATGGAAGACGTCGGAACCGGCGTTCTCGGGCTGCTCGGCAACATCATCTGGTTCGTACTGGCCGGCTGGTGGCTGGCGCTCGGCCACCTCCTGACCGCAATCGTGCTCGCGGTAAGCATCGTCGGCCTGCCCTTCGCCTGGGCCCATCTGAAGCTCGCCGGGCTGGCGCTGTGGCCGATCGGCAAGACCATCGTGCCGGCGTGAGGCGGGTCGGCGGGAGCGGTCCGGCCGCGCACCCCGCCGAACTGCCCCCGCGCCTCGCGGCGCGAGCGGCCCGTCCGCCTGGTCCGGGGAGCATCCAAGGCCGTTGCCGTCGCCCAGGCAATCGGCTAAACGATTTGCCGTACGCACCCGTAGCTCAGCTGGATAGAGCGTTGCCCTCCGAAGGCAGATGTCAAGCCGTTTTGCGGAAGCGTGAGACTAAAAAGAGATAGAAATTTCAAAGACTTAGTAAATCAGCGCGGATCGCTTCACAGCCACGAAGTTTCCGCGTAAGCACTGCGTAAGCAGGCAGGCACCCGTAGCTCAGCTGGATAGAGCGTCGCCCTCCGAAGGCGAAGGCCACACGTTCGAATCGTGTCGGGTGCGCCACCCACTGGATAGCTCTCTCGGGAGCCGGGAAGAGCCCGAAGTACATCCCCCAATTGCTCATCAGATTTGCGTTCAGCAAAAGGCGCCATCGCCCGGTTGCGTTTGGTCGTTAGAAGCCAATTGATTTGCTCGAGTTGCGAACCTGGGTTCCCTGACGCCGTCGATCGAGGCAAGTGGGGCGCATAGATTTGGGGCTGGTTAAGCCTTGGGGCTCTTGAGCCTCACACCCTCGCCTTTTTGGTCCGCATCGAGAAATTCTATGCCGGCTTTGACCAAAGCGTCCTGAACAGCTTGCACCGTACTTATCCGAGAATCCACAACACCGCCCTCGAGCCTGGCAACGGCGTTCAGGGACACGATCGCCTTGTCCGCGAGTTGCTGCTGGGACCAGCCAAGCAACGCTCTAGCAGCCCGAATTTGTCGAGAGGTGATCATGAGATCACCATCGACACCCCTAGCAAAAGCGCCACTATAAGGTTATAAATGCACCTCTTAAGGGTATTATTCACCCGTATGAGAATGAAATCTCATGTGGATAGCCGCGAGATTTTCGAACTGAGCCGTCCGCGCAATTTCCGGGTGCATATGTTGCCGTCCAATGAGGATGCCTGAGCAATGAAGACCCCCTCGTCTCAACCGTCTTACAAGTCTCAGGCCAAGGTCGGTTCTCACTCTGGCCGCTGCGATGGCGACAATCCTAACAACGCTTCTAGACGCTCAACTTCAGACCTCGCCAACATACGGTTCAAGGCAACCGACGACGATTTAGGCTTGATCGTGTTGGGCAGGCAGCTCGAAGAGGCTATTGCCAAGATACGAGCCTTGTACGATCCGGCCTCGACAGACCATCTCGAACGAATTGAAACCATGCTCGCTGGTCTAGCGCCCATAGAGCAGGCCATTATGGCCACACCGGCACGAACTATAGCTGGTCTGGGCGTAAAAGCTCGTCATGCAGCCTACGTCAATTCCGAACTCTGGGCTGCGCCGATTGACGAGATCGACTGGGATGCTCGGGCGGCTCGTTCCTTGATTGAAGCGGTGTGCGACGTGGCCTCCATATCATTCTCCTTGGGGTCGAACTCCAAGGAAGAGAAATAGTCGCCCCGTACAGATCTTGCTGCCGTTCAACTTTCGATGGAAGGATTGGAGCGAATGAGCATAGTTTCGATCATGGCCGCGATCCTCGAAGAGGAGTTGCGAGAACATGGTATCCGCGGACTAACCCAACGCGACCGTGAAACGATCGTCCACAGCATGATCGAACGCACCGCCGAACTCGAAACAGACATCAAGCAGCGTCGTTTGGGAGCACGCCTCGATGATCAAAACTGAGGGACTGTTGGTGCGTTGCGGACGGCTTTCGAGCCTGGAGGAGAGGGAGGGATTCCCAACTTCCGTCCGCGGAAGCTCCAAAACTACGGTGGAATAAGGTCTCGCTGAAAAAGGCGGCGACGGCTTACGACCGCTGCTGTGTACCACCTCGTTGGCCTGAAAAACCGTCTTTCTCGATCAATATCGGGCCGTTTGAAGATTACCGGGTTGGGGCTTGATTAACCTGATAGAACTGATGAACTTGACAGAAGTGGAGGTTAGCATCATCTAAAGCAACGGAGATCCCCAATGGCCCAAACTCGTAGACAGAATCCATCGCCTCACATCGGGAAGAAGAAGCGCGGCCGTAGTCGCCTCGTCCGGAACCCGGCGACGGGTGAGGTTGCAATCCTCAGGATCGGAAAACACGAAATCAAGCTGCCGGTTTCCGACGTAATCATGAAGGTGATCGGAAAGGGGAAGAAGCGAGTTTTCGGCAAGCTTCTGGCTGGATACGCCGACGTCGCCGAAAAGGCGGCGCGAGCGGGTCGCGCCGTCGACTATACTGTCCGCATCACGCCCGAGGGCGACGCCGAGCCGGTGGCAAAGCCGGATGCGCTCGACGCGGCGCTCAACGCGGCGAAGAAGCGGGGCGAAGCGAAGGTAGCCGAGATACTGAAGGGCAACGACATGCTCACGGCGAGCGAATTCGGGTCGCTGATCGGGGCTTCCCACGAAACTGTCAACGTCAAGCGCCGTCGGGGCGAGGTGCTCGGACTACAAGCCGCGACGCGCGCGGTGAGGTACCCCGCCTGGCAGGTGACGGACGAAGGACAGCTTTTGCCTGGTTTGTCCAGCCTGTTTAAGATGCTGGGTCAGCCTTGGACCGTCTACCGCTTTCTGCGTACCGCTCACACGGAACTCGACGGACGTACCGCGCTGGATGCTCTGCAGGCCGGCGAAGAGAAGGCCGTTCTGGACGTCGCCCGAAATCAAGTGAGCGGCGTGTTTAGCTGACATGACGAGGCCCGTGCTGCCCGATCCGTCGTTCACAACC
Source organism: Bradyrhizobium sp. HKCCYLRH1030 (assembly GCF_051168395.1). Classification (NCBI taxonomy): domain Bacteria; kingdom Pseudomonadati; phylum Pseudomonadota; class Alphaproteobacteria; order Hyphomicrobiales; family Nitrobacteraceae; genus Bradyrhizobium; species Bradyrhizobium sp. HKCCYLRH1030. The sequence continues at coordinate 346,675 of NZ_JBNPUY010000002.1, forward strand.
CGGCCCCTGGTGACCGCGACGATCCAGGTCGGGTCGACCTGGAGGCGCATGTACGAAACCCGATTTCCGGATCCTCTTGGCTACGGACCGGGCCTAAATCGTTTCAGCGATCCGACCGGAAAGGCATTTGGAGTGGTCTATCTTGGATCGAGCGCGAAGGTTGCCTTTGTCGAGACGATCCTTCGGGACCGCGCCGACGGTCGTGGCGCTACCTGCGTAGTTTCCTACGACGAGATCGAAAAACGATCATTAGCAAGCATTGTACCAGTGGAACCTTTGATACTGGTCGATCTTACTGGCGATGGTCCGCTCCGGATGGGCATACCCTCAGACGTCGTAGGTGCCCGGGATCAATCCTTGGCCCAACGATGGTCAGCCGCATTTCACGATCATCCAGAAACGCCGGATGGGGTGCTTTACCCTTCGCGCCTGAACGAGGAGCGCTGCATCGCGCTCTACGCGCGCGCGCTCCCGAAGCTGAAGGCAATCGCTGCGCCGCTTCTAGTGGATTGCCGTGCGGAGCTTGCCGCCATCCTCGACGATCTCGATCTCGCGATCGTCTGACGTAGCATCCGCCGCGGATCTCCAAGAGCGCGATCGCAGAACAGCGTTCGACGGAATGCCGGATGTCGAGCAGCAGTCCTGAAACAACTGAGCCCGCACACCGGCCGGATGTGCGGGCCCCCCTCCTTATTAGAGGGTAGTTGCTACGAGATACACGATGGCCATGGCCACACGTGGATCTATCGAAATGCTTAGGTGCATAGCGACACTCCTTTCTCGTTGGAGGGCTTGGACCAAGCTGGTTTCGTGGTTTTCGGCACCGCGCGATGCCTGTCATTCTTTATGGCTTTCGGTCACAAGTCGTCCGGGACGATGCGTTGTCCGGCTAACGAGATAGGTCGGCTTTTGTCGTGGCCGCGGCACTCCGGGTCGGTAATCCGGTCGCCATCAGGAGTAGCGCAAAACCAGGCCTTTTGCCATCATTTGGATGTGAACGGCGAGTACCGCACGCATCGCATTGATCCGGCAGGGCATTATGGCGAAGAAGAAAAACGGGCCGAAGCAGACGCCGCCGAAGGCGCGTCCGCCGTCGCGGATGGCGAAGCCCGAGGAAGCTTGGTCGCTCGATTTACCAGTCCGTCTGCGATTGGCGATCGCCGACGCCGTCGTAATCTTTTCCCGCATCGACAACGCGATCATCGAGTGCATCTGGGTGCTCGAGCAGGCCGACTACAAACGGAGGCTGCAGATCGCCAAGGAGAAGGCGCACGAAAACATCAAGTTCGTGAAGGGTGTCGTCGAGGAGCACCTCAAGCTCGACATCCAGCCGACGTGGAACGCGCTCGACAAGATGCGGCAGGAGCGAAACCTGATCGCGCACGGCTGCTGGATGGTGCGCTACGGCGGCGACTCTCCCGGCGAGAAAGCCGACCCGCCAGAGGGCATGCCGCACGTGCTTTGGCATTCGAAGATGTTGGAGAACGGCACCGACGTCGTCGCCGAGGCGTTCGATTACTGGAAGTTCAAACGCTTCATGGATCACGCCGAGGTGCTGCTGAAGACCTTCCGCGACTTTCGGGATCTCGCCGAGAAGGCAATCGAGGAGGAGGAGAAGCGCAGCCGAGGCCTCGCTCGCCCAGTGCCCGCTTGACCGTGTCAACGACCTTGTGTGCGACGGCCTCCGCCTTACGGTCGAGCCTTGCTTGGTGTCGCGGGCCACTCCGATGTCAGGGTGCTTCGGAATCAAGACGAACACGACACCTCGGCTCCGACACTCCATGACCCTTTCGACGGGCTGCGCGGGTTGCTGACCGGCCGGTCTGTCCGTGACCGCCGTCCACCAGCATCAGCTTGTAGTCGTGCGGCTCGCCATAGCGGATGACGATGGCGTCGCCCGCTTTGCTGTGTCGCCGACCGCCAAAAACTCGACTTCGCATTTCATCGCTTCAGACCTCCTGTCCGTTGGTACGTGCATCATCCGTGAATCGAGGCGGCTCGCCGGCCAAGTTCTTCTGACGGTCGTACGAATCGGCCGGAAATTTCGCGCCGGCGAGCCAGAAGCGCGCGAAGTCTTCGTGCCGCTCCAGAGCGGTCGGGCGGTATCTGCCGAATCCGTCGAACAGGCGGACCGCTTCGGCATCGAAACGCCGGTAGACGCTTCCGTGGATTATGCCGTGAAGGCCGGCGTCGGGCAGGTCACGGCCCTTCTTGGTCCAGGTGATGCCAGTCCAGCGCGGGATGGAGCCGAAGCCGGCAGCGACCTCGTCGTGCTGCGGCCCCTCCGGATGCGGCCACACGCGCAAGACGCTGTGGTCGAACTTCAGACCGTCGGGGACCGCCGCCGCCCAGCGCGTCATCCAATCGAGTGCTATGTCCGAGAGCCGCGACTCGTTCTCCGGATAACCGCCGCCGACATCGGCGTGGTCGCCGGCGAACCAGACCTGCTCGAACCACTGCAGGCCGGTAGCATCCTTCGCGGCACCGCGCGGGCTGGACCACCCGACGCGCGCGAAATCCTTCCTGTTCTCGTCGATCGAGATCGCGTGCCTGGCATAGCTGACCTTCGCGCTGAGTTCGGTGTCGTAGAATTGCATCCACAGTTCGTTGAGGTGGACAGTGCGCAGCTTGTCGCCCCAACCGTAGCCCTCAACCGAGAAGTCCCACTTCAGATGCGTGTAGACGTAGACCGCCAACGCGGTCAGGGCCGCGAGCGCGATGACGCCGCCGAACACGACACCGAAAGTGAAGCGCGCGAAGAAGCTGTCCGCGGGCAGGAAGCCGATCAGCGCCTGGATCACGGCGGCGAAGACGGCAACGCCGGCGACGAAGATGCCGGCGAAAAGCAGGAAGGTCGGGAGGTTGCCGAGCGCGGCGACAGTGTCATAGACGCCGACGAAGTACGGATAGACGTTGGCGTCGTCCGGGACGGCCGCGGCAGCCGATCCGTAGCGCCGCCGGAAGGCGCGCGCGATACGCTCGCGCGTCTCGAGCAGGAACTTCTGGCGCGCGGTGGCCTTGTCGATCTTCCTCGGCTCGGTGAACTGGTACACGTGCTTGACCGCTTCGGCGGCGAGTTCGCGCGCGGACGCGTCGTCGAGCTTGAGTGGAGTCTTCGCATCGTCGGCGGCATGCGTCGGAATTCCGCAGCGCGCGACGATGCCGGCCAGGCAGCGCACGGTGTACGCGCCCCTCGAAAATCCGATCATGAAGATGCGGTCGCCGGGACGCCACAACTGGATGAGTGCGGCGTAGCAGTCGATCAGGTTGCGCGTGATGCCGAAGCCTGTCGCCTGGGCCACCGTGTTGTGGACCCAGCGCAGCGCCTTGCCGAAGATGTTGGCGCCGTCGGCCTGCGAGCCGAGGCCGGGGTCGTAGAACGCGACCTGTTCGCGCGGATCGATGGTCGAGTCGGGGCCGCAGCGGCTCGCTCGGTACATCTTGTAGACGTTCGTGCGCGCCTCGTCGAAGCGAAAGCCGCCGGCCTGGCCGGTGCCGTCCGAGTAGATCACCACGTTCTTCGCCATCATTCACTCCAATCGGTCGGATCGACGGTTCACAGGTTCGCCGACCGTCCGCGTTTCGCGTCCGGTCGGCGGTATCGTTCGTCAGAGCTCCGTGAAGACAGACTTCAGTCTGGCCATCAACCGATCGAGCCACGACGGTTTGCCCCGCTTCTCGCCTGGCACGGAAACGCCAGCCACAACGGGCGTGCCGGTGAGGTACTTCGTGCGCGCTTCCTTGTCGCGGCGGCGCCCGGCTTCAATCTGTGCCTTCGTCCACTGCGGCGCCTCGATCACCCGGCCTGCGCTGATCACGTAGTGGGAGCGGCAGCGGAGATTCCAGTTGCCGATCGAGGGGTGCAGCGAGACCGCATCTCCGTCGAACGACATCTGCCACTGCGCCGGACTGAACGGCGTGACGACCTCCTCGCCGCAGCCGCAGCAGCACCGATGAGTCGCCGTCGCATACTCCATCGACAGGTACAGCACGCCGGGGTCGATGCTGTCGGGCATTGTCTCGACGAAGCGGTGTCTAAGCTGCCTGGTCCTGATCATGACCGGTCACCGTTCAGCAGCATATTGCCGTCGGTCGTGTAGGTGGAGTGATGCTCCCGCTCCAGGTCGCGATAGAAGCCGCGGATCTTCTTCCACTTCACGACTGCCATCGCCGCGTTGAGCGCGTTCAGGTCAGCCACCTGGATATTGGTGGCGTACAGGTCGTTCTCGTCGCCGGCGCTACCGAACGAGATGCGGCCGCCGTGCACGTGCGCCCTCATGTCGGGCGTGCTCGCGGTCACCCGCAGGATGCCGCCGAGCGATCCGTCGACCAACTCGAGACCCATGCCGACGTCGACGAAGGGAATGCCCATCTCCTCGCACTTCTGCACTGCGAGCTTCTTCGGCTCTCCCGCATCCATGCTGATGAAGGCGAAGGTCGCGCCGTCGAGCAGGTGAAGATTGCTCCGATCCAGCGCGACCGGGTAGGGAACGATGTTCCTGTGCATCTTGGAATAGATGCCAGCGAGGTAGTGGACCTTCTTCTGCACCTGACGCAGCTCGTCGAGCGATGCGGCGCCGGGGGTCCGGAAGGCGTTGTGCGTCAGGAAGTCGTCGCTGTCGATAGCCCGGATCTCGGCGACCGGTGTTTTCGCGACCAGGTCGAAGGCGTAGGCGCCGGTGCCGCCGAGGCCAATGAACACCACCCGCTCGTTCTTGAGCAGCGCCGTCAAGGCGCCGATGCCGACGCGATCGGACGCAGTCTCGGTGTAGTTGAAGACGGTGTCGTCCTCGGGCTCGGGCGCCGCGTAGGAGCGAAGCTTGAGCTCCGGTTTGACCACGGCCGCCGGGCCGGCGATGACGCCGGCGTAGGTCGTCATCTTGGCGTGGTAGTCCGGGTAGCCCTCGGGCGGCTTGCAGGAAAAGGAAAACCGGGCCGTCAGCCCGTTGCCGAGATCGACCACGGCGTTGGTATGACGCAGCGCTTCGATTTCCTTGCCGTTCTTGTCGCACGGATAGTCGCCGTCCCACTGCACCACGTGCGTATCGGGGCGCTGGGTGACGTCGCCGGCCAAGGTGAGGGACGAGATCAGGCGCCCAAGCCTGACCTCGCCCTTCGCGTCGACGTACGGCACCTCCATCACGAGGAGGCCGCCGCGGATCCGCACCGGGTAGCCGTCCTCGCGCAGCTTGCGGAGGTCGGGGTTACGATCGAATGGTTTTTGTGACATTGAAGATCGTCCCCTCTTTCTTGACCTTGACGTGGCCGCCGGGGCCGAGCTCGCCGGCGTGCGGATCCGATGCCGCGTGGCGATACGTCATCGAGAACGCCACGTCGGGATCGTGCGAGCCGGGAAAGGCGATCTGCACGATCTCCTCGAAGCTGACGATGTCGCCCTTCACGGTGCGCTTGCGCGCGTTCACGACGATCTCGGACTCGCGCGGATGGAGCGCTTCCTCGAGTTCGTGTTCCGCGTCGGCCAGCTCATGCTCGGCGCGCTGCTCCTGCTGGTGGGCCTTTTCGAGGTCCTGTTCGGCGTGGTGGATGTGTTCCAGAGCACGTTCCGCCGGATTACCGTGCTCCGGCGGGGAAGAGGGGTCGTCCATGGTCATGTTGCACCTATCGGTTGGGTGAGCCTTGCGGCCCTCACCCCACTAATCGGTGCGGCAAACCTAGACCGGTAATCTCAGGCGAACTTTTTTCTGAAGGAGCCGGCCGGCACCGGCCCACAGACGAAGAAGGCCGGGCAGTTCGGGCAGGTATAGACGGAGACGTTCGGCGCAAACGCGCCGGCGCGAATGCCGGAGAGCGCGTCCTCGAGGTGTTTTCTTTTTGTTTTCAGAGACTTCTCCGTGAACGAGATGTCGGACGTTTCGTGATCGGACAGATGCTGCACCTGCACGGCGGCACCGGGCGAGTTCGCCCGCACGGCGATGGCGAACGCCCCGGCCTCGATCTCCTTGACGTCGTCTTCCCTGTAGTGGCCGGTCTGGATTCTGCGGAACGACCGCATTCCGCCCTTCAGCACCAGCACGTCGTCCGGCGTGACGACGATTTCGCCGGCGTCGATGGAAAATCGCAACGGGACCGGCGCGGTCGCGGCGAGACCGGCGCGCTGAGCCAGGAAGTAGCTGATCATGTCCGACGCCATCGCGCGGAATTCCTGGGCGTAACCGTGCTCGTTCAACTTCCGCTCCGCAAAGGCCTGATCGAAAAGGCCCGCGAGTTGGCTGTCGTTCGGAGCCGGACCTCCCCGCGAAACGATCTCCTTGAAGACGGCGCGGACCGCCTCGTGCAATTGCAGGAACGGCGTCGGGGTTCGGCGACCGCCGACGTTCAGGACATGCGTGTAGAAGAAGCGGCGTTGGCACGACTCGTAGAGACCGATCTGGAAGCCGCTCACCGTGACGACGCCGTCGATCTCTATCGGGATGGGCAACTTTTCCGGAGGTGCGGGGCAGTCGGCCAGATCGTCGAGATGTCGCGCGACGAGCGCGATGCGATCGACGAATTCCGAAGGCTCGCGACGGTGTCCTCGCGCGTTTTGGGTCGCCGCGTAGACGAAGAGCCGCTCCTCAGCCCGCGACAATGCCACGTAGAATAGACACTCCTGCTCCTCGACCTGTCCCGCTCGGAAGATATCGAGCGCGGTGCCCGACGCCCCCTCGATCATTCCGTCCGGGGGCAGACAGGGAGGCGGCGCAGCCGTGCGCGGCAGCGTGTTGACGTTCATTCCCGGCAGATGAACGACGCCGAACTCCAGACCTTTCGAGCCGTGGATCGTCATCAGTCGCACGGCGTCGATGCCTTGCGCTGCGGCCGGCAATTGGCGCAGATCCCGGTCGTCTCCCAGGCGGAGCAGTCTTCGGACACGATCCAGCAGCCGGCGGATCGGCAAGCCCAGCGCAGCGGGCTGAACCCGGACGAAATTCATGAACTGCCAGATCGCGATGGCCGCCGTGCGATCGGCGACCGTCGGTGAGACAGCTAGGCGCGCCGCGATCCGCGTTCGATCAAGGAGAAGTCCGGCCAAAACATCCCATGGAGGGGACTTGCTCTCGAAACCGTCGAGCGCCGTCGTCAGTCTCGACACGGCTTCGCTACCCTGCGCCGACACGCCGCTCAAGACCGTGGCATCCCGCAGTCCCGACAACGGCTCCCACTTGTCCTCGCGCAACGCGCCGAGCAGCGCCGCGACGTCGGCCATGGTCATCGCGAACTCGGGCCAGCATCCGATTCGCAGCAGACCCATCGACCTGCGATCGGTCAGGAGGGACAGGAAAGCCAGCAGATCCTTGACCTCGGGGCGTTCGAACAGGCTCCCGAGAAACAGCACCGGAATGCCGAGCCGCTCGAGTTCCCGTCCGGTCTCGGACAATTTCTCGTTGCCCGTGCACAGCACCGCCTGATCCGAAAAGGCGTAGCCGAGAGTCGTCATCGCGCTGATGGCATCGGCCAGGGCCGCAGGCTGCCGATCCGCCGTGGTCACGGTGCGGAATTCCGGTGCAACACCGACCGACTTGCGGGTCGCGATCAGGGACGAATCCGCGCCGCCGGCGATCATCTGCCTCGCGAACAGCGAGCACACATCGACGATCTCCGGCGTCGATCGGTAGTTCTTCTTCAGGCGGCCTCGCTTGCCGCCGGGGAAATCCTCTCGGCCGAAGCGCCGCATGTTGAACGAAGACGCGCCGCGGAAGCGGTAGATCGATTGCTTGGCGTCACCGACGACCCAGAGATTGCGGCCGTCACCGCAAAGCGCCTTCAGAAGCAGGACGCTGCTCCGGTTCACGTCCTGATATTCGTCCACCAGCACGTGGTCGTACGCCTGTCGTAGATGCTCCCGAACGGCGGCGTTCTGTTCCAGAAGGCGGACCGGCAAGGAAACGAGGTCGCCGAAGTCCACGCATTGCGCGTTCTGCTTCAGCGTTTCGTAGCACCGATAGACCTTCGCGACTTCCAGCGCCTTGTCGGCCTCCTCGATCCGCGCCGCGAGAGCGCTGTCCCGCATCGCCTGTGCCAGGCGGCCGTACTCTTCAGCATCGACCACCTCGTCCTTGGCCCGCGAGATCGCCGCGAGAATATCGGCGATCTTCTGCGTCGGATCGTACAGGTTGCGGTAGTGCAGCAGCCCCAGCTTGGGAAACTCGTTTTCGATCAGCTCCACCGCCTCGGTCTTGTCTATGAGCCGAGGGTCGGGCGGTAGCCCAAGCTCCACGTGAAAGCGGCGGATGATGTCGAGGCCGAATGCGTGGAACGTGCCGATCCACATCGCCGAGGCCTCCATCGGACGCTTGCACGCCAGCCGGCCCGCCATTTCACCTGCGGCCTTGTTCGAAAAGGTTAGGACGAGGATGCGGCGCGGATCGACCCCGTCGGCCAGCAGCGACTCGATCCTGGCGGTCAGCGTCTGCGTCTTTCCGGTGCCCGGACCGGCCTCGAGCATGTAGGCCTCGCCGCGATGGGCTGCGGCATCCGCCTGCTCCTTGTTGAGGGATCTGTCGGCCTCGCTCTTTTCCGGCGGAAGATCGATCGCCGGCAGGAGGACCGCATCGAGGAGTTGCTGCGCCACCACGTCGAAAGGCGCGCCCAGACGCTTGGCGATTTCCGAAGCCGTAATTCCGTCGTCGAGATGCAGCTTCTTCGCTACCGGTCGAGGAAGAAGGAATTCCCTCGCGAACAGGTCCATCTGGACCTCGCGCCGCTGTCGCCGCCCATAATCGACGACGCGATCGACGCCGGTCGGCGAAGGTTCCGCGGGGCGCGCCGGATCGATTTCGACCGCCCCTTCGTCGGCGGCGGCATCTCCCAGTTCCGCATGCGCGATTTCGTGCAGCACCAGGAAGGCTTGATCGAACGGGCTTCCGGAGTCCTCGTGAACGATCAGGTTACCCGCAGGGACGAGGGTCGCCCGGCCTCCTTCGAGGACGGCCGCGCCCGGAGACGCCGCTTCGACATCGAAGCCTCGCCGGTTGGCCTCCGCCACCGCGAAGTCGTAGGGACGCCAAGGGTCGCCGCCGAGCTCCACAGCCTTCCGGTGAAGGTCGGCCGCCCTCTGTCTTGCGAGTTCGACCGCGTCCACTTTCAGTCTACCTCCGACACCAGATCGGAGATGACATCCTCCGAAACCTTGGCCTCGCGCAGCGCCTGTTCGAGACTGATCTTCTCGCCGATCGACGGCCGGGTGTCCGCCTTGTGGCTCCGCAAGGCGGACAGCTGCGGCCCCGAAAGCCACTGAACGAGGCCATCGAGGGTCGCATCGAACAGAATCGCCAATCGCCGACGGGTGCGCAACGAAGCCGTCTCGATCGCGACCTTGCGCTCGAGGATCACCGTGATGACCTGCCGCGGGACACGCAGCTCCTTCGCGGCCGCGCGCTGTCGCTCAACCGTCGGCACCGCGAAAGGGGCGGGGGTCGGATCTCCGGAATATCTGCGCACGGCTTCGTCGATCCAGGCAGTCTCCCGCCCGGAGAAAGGCTCTTCCTGCGCGATTTCGCGGGACAGCTCGCGCGAAAGGTCGATGAGGGCGTCCGCGAACTGCGGGTAATCCCTCAGATACCTCTGGAAGGTCGCGGCATCGTGGCTCGGTTCGGCGGCGAACGCGTCCAGCACTTCTTCTTCGAGCGGGACGGATTTCATCGCTGATCTCCTTCCAGAATGCGTCTCAGAACGGCGAAGGCCTTGTTGCGATTGCTTCTGATCGTCTTCTCGACCTTGCCCAGCGTCTTCGAGATGGTCACGGCGTAGGGGTCGCTGGTCGAATCGATAGGGACTTCCTTGCGGAGCATTTGGACGATCCTCTGCTGTAGGGGTGGCAGAGAGTCAATCGCACCGTCCAACCTCTTCCGGTAATCCCGGTCTTCGATTTTTTCGGTCTCGAACGGGTTGTAGTTCCCGATCGCCTCGACCACGTCGGCCGACAGCTCTCCGGTCTCTTCGTCATGAAGGGGAACATCACGTTTCTGCTGACGCCCGACCTTCCTCAGCGCGTCGGTGCGGAGCTTGGCGATGGCGCCGTCGAACCGGATCTCGAAGAAGTCGAGCTGCTCCGAATACGCTTCCCGGTCGGCGGAAATGAGGACGTCGAGACGATGTAGCACCAGCTCGTTGACCTCGGCCCGGCTCGACGAGAGGTGGCGTTCGTTGCCCGATCGCGGCAGGCGGCGGGTCGCGCGCTCGAGGAGGATTCTGTACAGAGCGGCGAAGCGGGCCTGGCCGTTGTCCCGATGGCTGGCCCGCAGGAAATGCAGAACGCACTCGGTGAGCACGTAATCCGGGCTTGAGGCGTCCGCGATCCGGCATCTCGCCAGCAGATCGTCGCGAGACAGCTTCTCCAAGGCGGCGAGCTGCGCCTCGACCTCATCAGGGCGGTAGTAGAGCGATCCGTCGAGTCTTCGCTTTCGGAGCGGGGGCGGCAAATAGGTTCTCTGCGGGTTGCGACATTCAGCACAGCTCAACCTAGGGGAAAGATACGATTCTGAGAACCCTGAATCCTTGGCCGTTCGGCGAAGCGGTGGCAATTCATCTTCTAAGACATGACGATGGCGCGCCCGCCGTCACCCTCTTCGCCTTCAGCGCCCGTTCGACGCCCTTCTCGATGAACTGCCAGGCCTTCTGGTCGGCGGCCTCGGCGGCCCGTTTCACCTCTCTGATCAACTCCGGCTTCATGTGGGTCAACATCGCCTTGCGGCCATCGCGCCTTGTGGACTCCGTTTCGGTCTTCTTCGCTGCCTTGGCCATGTACGTCCGGTTGCTTTAGCATTGGCCAACCCGGGGGAACGCCGCAAATAATGGAGTTTCCGCGTTGCGCATCAGTCATGCCCGGTTCTGCGGCGTGAGACGATGTGCGTATGGGTCGCAGCGAATTCCTTTATTCCCTTCGCTGTCCCGAGCTCTCGTGCTTTATCGCCCTCGTCGCCGCTCAGCTTGTCGGCGATGCAGAGTAGTGCGCCCAAGATCGTGGCGCGATTACCGCCGGTCAGCTCTACCATACCAGACTTAACGACGAGACCGCCGAGTTCGATGAGGTGCCGCGTGCGCTTGCGGCGCTCGACTTGCCACGTGCGCATGTCATGCCGCGCCCTTGCGGCCTGATGCTGGTTGCGAGCCGCCCGGTTGCGCCGAAGGGCCGTCCAAGTTGCGTTCAGTTGCTGGCGCATTTGGTCGCGACCGGCTTCGAAAAAAGGCGGCCCCACGCCTGGGCCAAGCCTCCCTCTTTCCGGCCTCTTTCGTTTCTGCAAGCACGATCAGCGCGCCCGCCAGTTCTTCAGCGGTGAGTGTGTCAGCCCCGGTGGCGATAACCAATTCGCCGAGCTGACGCACCTTGCGAGTTTTCAGGCCTCGCGCCTTGTCCTCGAGTGCCTTTAGGTCTGCATCAGAATCCCTTGGTTTGCGCATCGTCGTCTCCATGAGTGTCGATGGAGAAATGATAGCTAGGCGACCGGCACAATGCTGTAAGGTTGTCAGGACAGCCTGAGACGGGGTAGTCCCTCCCGAGAATTTTTCGAGGGAGGGCGCGCTTATACGTCGTTCCGACGTGCGCTTCGCTGTGCCAGTGATCTGCCTGCGATGGCGATCTATCATTTTCACGTCAAGGTCATTGGCCGGAAGGCCGGGAGTAGCGCGGTGGCATCGGCGGCTTACCGCTCCGGCTCGCGGTTGCGTGACGAGCGCCTGGGCCGTGATCAGGATTTTTCCGCCAAGCGCGGCGTCGTTCACTCCGAGGTGATGTTGCCGGAAAATGCGCCGGAGGCATGGAGTGACCGCGAGCGGCTTTGGAACGATGTCGAGGCGTTCGAAGTCCGGAAGGACGCGCAGCTGGCTCGTGAGGTCGAGTTCGCCCTTCCGCGAGAACTGACTGAGGCACAGGGCATCGAGCTGGCTCGTGACTTCGTTCGCGGCGAGTTCGTCGGTGTAGGTATGGTTGCCGATCTCAATGTGCATTGGGACAGGGCCGAGGACGGCCTGCCCAAGCCTCATGCACATGTGATGCTCACCATGCGCGCGGTAGACGAGAACGGCTTTGGCCGGAAGGTCCGGGACTGGAATCGCACGGAGATGGTCGAGCGCTGGCGCGAACGCTGGGCGGAGATTGCCAACGAGCGGCTGGCAGAGCTCGACATCGACGCCAGGATCGACCATCGCAGTCTGGAAGCCCAGGGCATTGTGCTGGAGCCGCAAAGCCAAATCGGCGCGCCCGCCAAACGGATCGAGCTTCGGGGCATCGCAGGGGAAGGCGGCGAGGCCGACCGCGCCGAGATGCACCGCGAGATCGCGCGCGACAATGGCGCGCGGATCATCACCGATCCCATCATTGGGCTGGACGCCATCACCCAGCAGCAATCGACATTCACACGCCGCGATCTGGCGAAGTTCGCGCACCGGCACAGCGACGGGCTCGACCAGTTCAATGAGGTGGTGGGCGCAATGCAGGGAGCGCCGGAGCTGGTCGAACTCGGCAAGGACGGTCGCGGCGAGGATCGGTTCACCACCCGCGGAATGATCGAGACTGAACAGCGTCTGCACCTTGCCGCTAAACTGATGGCGGAACGGGAGCGCCATGAGGTGCGAGATGCGGAGCGCAGGGTAGCTTTGGCGCGCGCGGAAGCGCGCGGCTTGGTGCTTTCGCCCGAGCAGGCTGAAGCAGTAGCGCATGTCACGAACAGACGCGATCTCAGCGTCGTGGTCGGCCATGCCGGGACGGGAAAGAGCGCGATGCTGGGGGTGGCGCGGGAGACGTGGGAAGCGGCAGGCTTCGAGGTCCGTGGCGTGGCGCTGTCCGGCATTGCAGCCGAAAACCTCGAAAGCGGATCGGGCATTGCGTCGCGCACAATCGCCAGCCTGGAGCACGGCTGGGGACAGGGCCGTGATCTGCTTAAATCGAGCGATGTGCTTGTTCTCGACGAGGCGGGGATGGTCGGCACGCGCCAGCTCGAGCGTGTGTTGTCGCATGCGGCGGATGCTGGCGCCAAAGTGGTGCTGGTCGGCGATCCGCAGCAGCTGCAGGCGATCGAAGCTGGGGCCGCCTTCCGCTCGATCCATGAGCGTCATGGCGGGGCGGAAATCGGCGACGTGCGCCGTCAGCGGGAGGACTGGCAGCGCGACGCCACGCGCGATCTAGCGACAGGCAAAGTGGGCGACGCGCTCGGAGCTTATCGCGCCCACGGCTTGGTGCACGAGGCCCAGACCCGCGAGCAGGCGCGAGGGGATCTGATCGAGGGCTGGGACCGTGACCGGCAGGCATCGCCGGATCGAAGCCGGATCATCCTCACCCACACCAATGACGAGGTCCGGGTGCTGAACGAGGCAGCGCGCGAGCGGATGCGGGCCGCTGGCGATCTCGGCGAAGAGGTGCGAGTAGCGGTCGAGCGCGGGGCAAGAGACTTCGCCAGCGGAGACCGCGTCATGTTCCTGCAGAACGAGCGCGGGCTGGGCGTGAAGAATGGCACGCTTGGGACCGTCGAAGAGGTCAGCGCGCAATCCATGACCTTGCAGGTCGACGATGGCCGATCCGTGCGCTTCGACCTCAAGGACTACAACCGGATCGACCATGGCTATGCGGCGACGATCCACAAGGCGCAGGGCATGACCGTCGACCGCGTCCATGTCCTGGCGACGCCCGGCATGGATGCCCACAGCAGCTATGTCGCCTTGTCGCGGCATCGCAACGGGGTGGACCTGCATTATGGTCGCGACGATTTTGCCAATGCGGACCGGCTCACCCGCACCCTCTCCCGCGATCGGGCCAAGGACATGGCCTCGGATTACGAGCGCGTCGATCCGCTCCAGAGCTACGCCGAGCGGCGTGGGATCACCTTCCGCGATCGCGTAGCCGAGATCGTGCGCAAGATCATGCCCGAGAGGCTGCGCGACATCTTCGACGGCCTGCGCTCTCCGGCTGATGTGGCCGGACCGGATAGCGGACGGAGGCCGGAACAGGCAAAGCCGGAAAGGGAAAGCAGCGGTCCGGCAGCCGAGCGGCGCGAAGATCCCGAAGCGGACGCTCGTCGCGTCCGAACACGGGCGCTGGTGCGCCATGCCCGCGCGGTAGATGCGATCCTCGCGGCGCAGGAGACGGGCAACCGAGCGAGTAGCGAACAGGTGAAAGAGCTGCAAAAGGCGCGTCAAGCCTTCGAGGAAGTGCGCCCCTTTGGCTCCCAAGATGCTGAAGCCGCTTACAGGAAGAACCCGGAACTCGCCCGCGAAGCTGCCGGCGGGCGCCTCAACGCCGTCATCCGAGCGCTCCAGATCGAGACCGAATTCCGCATTGATCCAGGCCGTCGCGCCGACCGCTTCGTGGAGCGTTGGCAGAAGCTCGACCATACCAGCCGGCGCCAGTATGAAGCCGGCGACATGTCCGGCTACAAGGCCACGCGGTCCGCGATGGGCGAAATGGCGAAAAGCCTCGCACGCGACCCGCAGCTGGAATCCATCCTCGCCGAACGCAAGAAAGATCTCGGCATTGTATTCGAATCAGGCCGCCGGCTCGGCCAGGATCTGGCCTTCGTCCATGGAATCGATCTCGGCAGAGGCCGAGGCCTTGGAATTTGACCCATCCCGTTTGCCGCCGACTCTACGCCACGCCTGGCTACGTGCGAACTCCTATTGTCCGCCTGCATCTGTTTGGCCTCTCTGGTCTCACAACACCTCAGAAGCGACCAGCGAAGGGCATCACGGCCATGCGCGAACCAGACCGTATCATCAGGTTGAAAACCGTCCTCGCCAGGACCGGGCTGTCCCGGTCCACCATATACCGCAAGATCGCCGAGGGCACGTTCCCGGCTCAGCTCAAGATCAGCACCAACGGAACCGGCTGGCACGAATCCGACATCAACCGCTGGATCGCAGATCCGGTCATATGGCGTCCGACGAGGATGAAGTCTGGCGACAAATAGAAGCTCACGGCTGTAGGGAAAAACAAACCGCTGATGGTGAACTATCCGCGATGGGCATATCTTCGCTAACTTAGTCGACAGATAGGGTTTGAACCTGACGAGCTACCGGGCTGCTCCACCCCCCGCGCCAAGTAGAAGAGTTAGCAATTTCAATTATCAAGAGGCCCTTCGGTCGAGGGGCCGACTTTGGGGTCGTCGCGCCAGATGGAATATTTCGGAGCGGATAGAAAGGCCTAGGAAGCCAAATTCGTGGGGCTGTTTCGGCTATGACTCATCAAGCGGTTATCATCTGGATGTACCGGTGCACGCACCGCGGTGCGGTCATCCCCACACGCGGAACGATGGATTGATGAACACCATTAGATCAGGCGGACTCGTCTTTAGCGCGTTCGAACCTGCCGATGAAGTGCAGCCTGCGATCAGCGATCTCTTCGGACGAAACCACGAGAAACTGGAGCCCTGGCCCCCCAGGACGTCTCCATAGATCATCAGGATCGCCGAGCGTCACGCCAAAACAATCGACGATCTCGTTCAAATCGTACTGGACGCCCCTTGATCCAACAGGGACCACCTGCCGCAAACTCCTTCGGGACAGGTGCTTCGTCAGTTGCCCGATCGGCAGAACATCGGGCGCCCCAACACGCAGAGCTTTGCCGGGATATCCTTCTCCCAGCAGATATGCAAAGTCGCCAGGCTTGATCCGGCGATTAATGAGCTGAGACGCCCGTCCGTAGCCAATAGCGGAAATCGTGATAGATGAGTTCACTGCAGAGAAATAATTTTCGCCAGACGCGACAATCGCGCTCTCCGCGCCAAGCTCCGCGGTCAGAAGCTTGACGCCGTCGAAGACTTCCGCCATTTCGGCAAGCGGTCGTGATACACCGATCGCGAACGACCGGATCACGATGCCTAGCGAAACAATCTCGACAGCTGCGGCACGCGCGACGAAGTAGGCGACATCGCGGGCGGGCGCGATGAGGCTATCGTGGAAACGATCGCCAATGCCCGCTGCGACATCCACGCTCTGCAAAAGTACGCATTCTGAACCTGCGTCGATGCACGCGACATCGCGAGGAAACACCATTCCCGAAATGCTCATCACTAGCCTCCGATGAACTCTGTCGGCCGGTAAACGGGATATTGCAGCAGATCATTGTGTCCGATCGAGCGCAGCCGCCGGTACTGGGCGAATCCCGCATCCATCCAGCGCAGATTCTCCGGAAGGTGCTGCGGATCCACCTCCGCTCCACGGTCGATCAAGTCGAGAAGCTGGGTAACAGAGTGCCACGCGCCTTCGCCCAACAGGTAGAGTCTGTCGCCGAGTTCATTGAACGACCGGTGCCGACAAGTGTGACAACCCTTCGGATCGATCGTCGATGAGAGATTTAGTCGCTCCGCGGACCCCCATAAATTCTGGAAGCTGTTCCCGTACTCATCTAGGTTTCCGTATCTGAATTCCGGCATACCGTACGTGTAGCAGCACGCGAACACGTCACCGGTCGCGCCAACGACGGGGCCAAAGTGCGAATACCAGCAGTAGCCCGCATGCGCTGAATGTCGATGCGGCGCATTCATGATCGCCAAGGTTACACCGCCCTTTAGCTTCGACGCGATTTCGGTCCTGAACGAAGCCAGGAAGCGATCTGCATCGGCACCTCGGTTGTTGTTTTCCGGCTTGATCTGCACGAAATCTGCCCCTAACGCGGCCAAATCGGAAACGAACTTGAGTATCTCGTCCTTCATCTCAGACGTGTTTTGTTCGAAGATGAAGCTCGCGCCGATCGTCGGGTAGATGCCGGCCGCCCGCTTTCCAATGACGTCGGCGATCCCGAGATGAACGTCCTTCAGCGTGTGGCCTTTTGGCCGGTGCTTCGCCTGATACCGCGCCTCTGTGCCAGCATCGATACTCACGCGTATCCATGCCAAGCGACTGGTCAGGAATTCTGGGTCGAGAATCCTCAGCGTGCTGCCATTGGTAATCAGTCCGGCGACGAGTCCCGCGCTTTTCACCGCATCGAGTAGCGTCTGAACCGACTTGTCCGGACTCGGATCCTTCGATCCTCGCCGTGCCGCGAAACGACGGAAGAGCGTCGGCTCGCCGCCTCCGGCGAAGTGAACGGACTTCGCGCCCATTTGCCCAAGCTCTTTGATGACCTTATTTACCGTCGCTTCGGACAACCGGTCCGTAGCTCGGTGGGCGAGCGTAAAGCACCAAGGGCACTGATGATTGCAGTGGTCAACCGGATCGACTTCGACCGTGATGGGCGGAATGGCGCGCAAGAGCTGGTCCGCCTTAGCTTTCCGGGCCTGGAAAACCGCCAACATGGCGCTCCAGTGCAGCAAGAAATTCCACTCATTCACATGAGCAATGTTATAGCGGGATGCTTCGTTTTTCATGTCCGCACCACCGCAATATGGGCCGAATACACTTCGAAGCCGCGATCCAATGTCGCGACGACCTTGTGATCGTATCCGTGGCTCGACATCAGGCTTTCGAACGACGGCGCACCATGCCGATGGTTCCGGTCAGTCGAAAGCACGATCAACTGACCACCGGGCTCCAAATGGGATTTTGCGTCTTCCAGGAACTTGCGGATCACCAAACCATCGCAATCGAAGATGGCGCACTCCAGTGGTCCGCGCGCCTTCCCGAAGAGCAACGGTGGGTTGAAAATTACGGTATCAAACTTCGCGTCCGTGCCGAACCCGCCGAACAAATCGCCGATGACGATGCCGCCGGCAAGCCCATTGCGCACCAAGTTGCGCTTCGCGACCTCGACGGCAGAGGCGTTGATATCCACCCCATACAGCTCCAGGGCCGATTCGTGTTTTCCCACGCGACAAAGGACAAATCCGCTGCCTACCCCCACTTCGAGTACCCTGCCGCGAAGGCCGTCGAGCGCGAGGACGGTGGATGCCAGAAAACGGCTGGTTTTCGTCAATACCGGGCTCAACACCGCTGGATGCAGTTCGATTTCGATCCCGTCGATCGTAACAACGTCCCCCAGTCCGATCGCCGCGTGGCGCGCGATTAACTTCATCGCCTCCGGGAACTCGCTGGACCTGTCCTTCGAAAGATTTCGGCTTTGAGGCGGCGCATTCTCAAAAGCATGGATCTCTGCGGAATGCGTTTGCATCGTAATTGCTGACATGGGTATCCCCACCACAAGCCGCGATTATGCGCGGCGCATCACCGCGTCACTTGTCACGCGGCATCCCGATGCTAGATCGACATCTGACGTGACGCGCCGGTCCCGCTACTTGCGGCGGATGCGCTCTCCGGAATTTGGCGTCGCGGGCAACCGCTGACGGCAGCAGAACGTCAATTCTGCACATGCAGAATTGTGCAGTCGCCTGCCAATTCCACCTCCGCCCTTTATTTACTTCGGCGTAAGCAGGAGGACGTTGTGACAATCCGTTCCGCAGACTTAACGCGGGCTTCCGTTTTGGCGGCGGCCTGCATCGGGCTAAACATTGGTTTGAACAAGATAGCCGTCGTGCTGAGTTTGCCGATCTTCATGGACACGGTCGGGACGATTTTGGCGGCCGCATTCGTGCCACCGGTCTTTGTGGTTTCCGTTGGCGTCGTCAGCAATCTGATAGGAGGGGTGGTGACACACCCGGCCATCCCCTTCTACACGGGTACACAAATCGTGGTGGCGCTCATGGCCATCTATGCTTTTCGTCGGGGTTGGCTTAGTCGACTACTTCCTGCCCTTGCAGTGGGGCTGGCAATCGGTATCGTCTCGGCTATCGTCAGCGCACCCATCACAGTCGTGATGTTCGGCGGCGTGACCGACGGCGCGACGGCGCTGAACGCAATTCTAATGGCTGCAGGTCAGGATATCTGGACGGCAGTGATATCCGGAACGATTATCGTCTCCAGTATCGACAAGGTCATCGCGGCAGCTTTGGTCTACCTTCTGCTTCGTCGGCTACCGGACCGGCTCAAGCTCGCAGGAGAGCGATAACGTGATACCGCAGCATCGTGTGATCTCGCCTCCACTGGCGGCATCCGCCACACTTGCTAGCTACATCGCGGTTGCCGCTCTATCGCCCGGCTCACTCGCGCTCCTGACAGGGCTCATGATGGCGGAATTGACGCTTTTGCTCGGCAGCATTCGCCCCGCGTCGCTCGTCGCGAAGTGGTCGCTTCCCTTCGTGATGCCCCTGCTTGTTATCCACGGCGTACTAAACAGATCCTACCCCGTTGATAGCTGGCTCTTAGGTTTGATTCCGCTTCGCTTCGAGGGCGCAATTTACGCAGTCGAGGTGAGCTTGAAGATCGTTCTACTGGCCGCCGTGGCGAGCTACTGGTTTCATACCCGGAGAGACGATCTCGCAGACGGCCTAATGAGATTGAAGCTTCCCTTGTCGGTTGTCATGTTCGCATCGCAGAGCGTTGCTGTCGCAGCCACTATCGAGCGACGAGTGAAGAAGGTGTATCTCGCACAGCAGGCGCGTGGCATCAGCGTTGGCCCCGGGTTCTTCACCCGCATCAAGGCGCTTCCTTCGATACTCGTACCTGTTGTTGTCAGCACTTTCTTGGAGGCAGAGGGACGCATACCAGCGCTGGTGTCGAGAGGCTTCGGAACGAGCGATATGCCCGCCCTGGCGACCCGCCCCGCCACCATCGCGGACTTGGTGTGGGCAGGCAGTCCGTTTGCGATCCTGCTGCCGATCTGGATTTCACAGGCCATCCTATGATCCAGGCGCGGAACATACGGACGCGGTCGATCTCCGGCGCGTGGTCGGAGTGGCCCAGCCTTCTGTCCATCGAACCGGGACAGGTTCTCTCCATTGTAGGCGCGAGCGGAACGGGCAAGACAAACCTGTGTTTGCTTCTGTGCGCTCTAGCGGACCCGAAGCAGGCGCAAGGAGAAATCGCGCTCGAGGGCCGGAGCCTCAGGGAGATGTCCGAAATCTCTCGCGCGCAAACCTTCGCGTACGTTCCGACCGATCCGACGCTCCTGTTCAGCGGGATCAAGAGCACGGTTCTAGGCGAACTTCAGCTTTCGTGGCAGTTCCTTGGCACGGCTCCAGAAACCAAGCGGGACACCATAGAGGAGGTTATAGAAGCGTTCGAACTAAGGGACCTTCTTGATCGCGATCCGTCGACGCTTTCGGGCGGGGAATCTGCGCGCACGGCTATAGCACTCGCTGCTGCCAAGAAACCATCCTTGATCGCAATTGATCAGTGCTATGACAACCTTGATCTGTCCGCGATCCGCGGCGTGCGGAATTCTCTGCTTCAGTATTTGCCCAAGCACTCGGTCGTGGTGGAGACTTTTGCGCGCAAACCGCTTTGGCTGGAGCCACTAACGGAGTTTCGCGAGGCGGGGGACTCGCGCAGCATCTCGTTCAGCGTGCGACAGCAGCTCAACCGGATGGTACCCGCCGGACACGAGCAGGGTTCGTCGGATGAGCCTCAAAAGACGGACCAGTGTCCCTTTTTCAGAGTGAGGAATCTCCGTTTCCGATATCCCGATTCCGGGTTCGCATTGCCACCTACTTCCTTCGACCTGTTCGAAGGCGAGCGCGTTGCGCTTGTCGGACCGCACGGGGTGGGCAAGACTACAATGTTGAAGTGCGTTGCAACTTTACTGAACGCCAGCTATTGTTCGATGGAAATTCTCGAACCGACATCGCGCGCGCAATCACCGCAACCAAGTCGGCCAGAACTTTGGGCCCGCAACGCTCTCTATGTATTTCAGAACCCCGACGACCAAATCTATCTGCCTACGGTCCGAAAAGAGATTCTTGAAACGGCGATCCGAGTGGGCCGACCAAACGAATGCCTGTCCATAAAGGTCGCCGAAGAGCTCGGCTTAACGGAATATCTCGATAGTTCTCCATTCGACCTGCCGCGCTCCATCCGCCGTCTGACCTGCATTGCCGCAAGCCTCGCGGCTGAACCCCCATTACTTCTCTTGGACGAGCCCAGCGCCGGTCTAGACGATAAGCAGGTTTCGTCGTTGGTGAATGCACTCCTCAGGTTTAGACCAATTCAAAGCGCCATGATGATAGTCTCCCACGATGGTGACTTCTTGGATGCGGTGGCCAATCGGCGCATCAAAGTATCAAATAGCGGCATCGCTGTAAGTTAGGAGTCCACACTCTTCAGCCAGCCGATAGATGCACTCCTGGAAAAAAGCCAAAAGCCGGTGCCGCTGCGCGGAACCTCTCACATATTCAGACATGTTGTTCTTCCGGACGTCCGAGCTTTGCCAGATACGTCTATCGTTCATCACGCATGCCAAAAGTCCCCATACGTCCTTGACGAGCACAAACGTGGAGAATTCCTTCTCGTAACCATCCTTCTTGTAGAAATTGAACTCATCTACCAATCGGTCGATGAAATTTTCTACCATCCGAAAGGTTGCCTCAGGCAACGTTTCCGACCCAGCTTTCAAATAGTCCATCAGAAATGACTTAATCTCCGCGACCGTTCGTATCCGCGTCTGATTGCCCTTTGTCCGCCGCCCAGCCCTCTGTCCGCGCACATGATTGGCGAGATGCGAATTGTCCGTCTTGCTCCCGAGACAGGCCGAAACAGCGTACGCGACGAACTTTATGTCGAAATCGTCATTGCTTGCGTTGAGGGCTCGCTTTATGTGACGAGCCGCGATCGTACCCAGATGCAGAAAATGCGTGGACTCAAGCAAATCGTCGTCTACGAATGCGATGTTTTCTTGCACCCCATCGGCTTCCTTGAGCGAAGCGACTAGACCGTTCTCAGCATCGGCCTCCACTGCTTCTTCTGCGTTGTCGCGAGGTACATCGACGGCCTTGAACTTAGTGAGGAGCGATGCCGAAAAGCAGTCGATCAGATTGCATTGCACGAACTGTTCGATGGTCTCGGTGATCCTGCCAGACTTACGACGCTCCAACGCGTCGTGAAAAATGGATCTTTGCACGTCTTCCTGGGTCAGACGGATCAAGATCCGACCACTGTATCCATTCGCAGGCCAATCCTTCTCCGCAAGCCTTCTAGCGCAAGCATTCAGCAACACGGCGGCGCAGTTTCGGACAGGCGTCAAGGCTTCACTGGTTAGCGCCTTGGACTTCGGCTCCGTCTTTGTGACCCTTCTACTGGTTATCAGCCGGGTATAGCTAACGGTATCCAGATGCGCGACCATACTCATGAAGAGCCCGGCAACAAAGCGCTCTCTTTCCATTAATTCGGTAAGGTCCGAGAACCGGAACCGCTGGACGACCACATCACCTTCGGCCACAACTGGCCCGAGGATGCGAGACGAGAAGTAGTTTCGCCTCATCTCCATCTGACCGAACAGCTCGTCAACACCGAAGAGCATCTTCAAGGTGTGGGCATACTCTAAACGGGCGCCACCCTCTTTCAACCAGTGCACGCGCGACCCGAGATTCCCGGTAACTTCCATGACGTCTCCCGCTTTGAAGGCGACGAACTCACCGAGGGACTTCGCATCGCCACCCCGCTGCTTCCGACCAGTCGTACCCGCATGGAGCGCGCGCTCCTGGCGCGGCACCAGGATCCAGAAGTAGAAGGGCGCGTACCGCGGCAATACTTGGTGAGCCAAATCTTTGGGCCCCACCACCTCCTCCTTCCAAAGGTCCAAAATGTAGCTGGGCAGACAGTCCGGAAGAGCATTCAGATGGATTGGTCTCTGATCGATGACGAAATAGTCACATTCTGAAAAGATCAGTTCCCATTCACCGATGTCTCGCGTCACAATTCCATGATTGTGCTTGCCAAGCCGCATCTTCGAATATTGCTCCCGACTTCGCGGCAGGCTCGACGAGAAATAATCGGGATCGAAAGTTGCGACCAGCAGAGGCACGGTAGAGAGTTGGCGACTTTGCAGCAGTTGGCTCAGCTGCAGCAAATTGCGTCGTGGATCACTAAGACCGTCCAAGACACCGATCAAACTGATCAAGGAAGGCCTCTCAGCGGTAGAGGCGTGCTCGCGAACGAACTGAGCAATCGAGTCATTGAAGTACGTTTCGTTTTGGGTTGCTCTGCGCTTGCAGACCTCGAAGAGATAACGGCTGGGTTCGACACCAAAGTATCGAACACCCAATCCACCCAACCATCTTCCGAGGTAGCCTTCACCGCAGCCCAAGTCCCAGAGCGTCGACCTGCCGATGTCAGGAAACATCGTTGTCAATTTGTCAGTGCTGGAATGCCATTCCACCATCCAGTCCGACGGACTTGTCGGCTTCCGACACGACTGTTCGAGGATAGGCCGGACTTTCTTCGAGGCCTTCTGAATCAGATTGTCGGGCGCGATCGAGTTCGCGGCAAGGGGAGCCTTCGAAAAATGATCCAATATGTACGCAATAATGGGGTTGGCAATGGTCCGGCGGATTGGATCTCCATATGCGCCAATGACATCAACCCAATAAGCGGCCAACGGGCCTTCGAATACATCGTCCGACAGTTTGCTAGCGGTAATATCTGATCTGTTCTTCGGCATGCAAAGGTCTACCAAGACGGACGCGCTGCCTCTATGCCTTCTAGTCCGCGACCCGGCAATAAGAGCAGTTCCAAGCGCTAGATGTGAGAATCGAATTGATTAATGGAGTCCAGAAGTACGTCGGCACAGCTGCCGGTTGCATGAGATTACATGACCACAGCCCAACTTGGAAGGTTATGCGAAGCTATTCTTAGAGCTCCTCAGGAAGGCTTTCAGTTGATTTCAGCGGCAGACCCGTTGGGGGAGACCGGCATCACAATAGACGCGGCGCCACCTCCGAATCGTGGCGGGCTGCGAACTTTTCGTAACGGCAGCCGAATGAGCTGCAGAGCTTTCGGAATTATACCGCAACAACAAATACATGGGAGTGCCCAGCTTGATCTCGTCCGGTGCGCCGGAAACGATTCGAACGACAGACCCTTGGGCACGTAGCCTGCGGATCGCAGGCCCCGCTAGGCAGCGATGCTCTCCGATTCGTCAACGTCGGCGGCCCCCTCGCCAACAGCTTGGGCTAAGAAACGAGCCAACGCCGCTTTCCGCGAGTCGCGATCGAGTGCGTAGGCAGTTTGCTTGAATTCTACTCCGTCAAGAAGTCCTTGAATGTAACCCGAAACTGTATCGGCGGCCATGATGAGCGCGGTGTCGAGTGTATGGATGTACTTGCTGGTGACGGAACCCTTTGAATGACCGACCAGCGCTGCGATCGTAACCTCGGTGAAGCCGAGATCGTTGGCGATGCTAGCAAAACTGTGACGCAGCACGTGAGGCGTGAAGTTTGGAAGCGACGATTTGCTGAATAACTGTTCCCAGTGGTTTGGGAAACTGCCGAATGCGTTATCATCCCCGTACCCCGGGAAAACGTAAGAGCCGGCCTTCTTCCTCTTTCGAGCGTCCATGAATTCCACCACAGGAAGTCCAATCGGTCGGATCGATGCACCTTCCTTGCTGTCCGCTAGACGCAAACAGCTTGACTCGGTATCCACTTCGGACCACCTGAGGCCGATTATTTCACTGCGACGGCAGCCGGTCAGCGCGATCTGGCGAATGATGTCGACCGTTATGGCGTACTTTTCGTCCTTTGCTGCTTCCTCCAGCATCTCGCCCAGCGTCCGGTACTCGGCCTCCGTGAGTCGACGATTGCGGACATTGTCCTTCGGCTTGCGAATGCCGTGGGCTGGATTGTGCTCAATGATCCCGGCCTCCACCGCATAGGTGAGAATGCCCCCGAGGAGACCGACGGTCCGCGTCGCCGTGCCGATGCCACCGCGCACAATGGCTCTGCCACGGAGCTTCTTCGTCTTGACGCTGGCACGGGTCTTCCCGGCCATGATGTCCTTCAGGACCTTGTTGACGTCTGCTTTGACGAGATCCTTGACCCGACGCGTGCCAACCAACGGAATGATGTGGCGATTGATGCGTCCAATGTCCGTCACCAATGTTGTCGACTTCTTCGGGCGTCCGCCCTTGCCTAGAATAAGGCCCGCTTCAAAGTCTTTGAGGTAGAGTTCGCAGAGCTCCTTGACCGTGACCGCCTTGTGATCGAGCTGCCGCTCCTCGGCCGGGTTGTCACCTTGTGCCACCCGCCCCAGCTGAATCTTGGCTTCCTTACGGGCAAGCTCCGGCGTCCAAACACCATGAACCCCGATGCTATAGCGGCGAGAGCGGCCGGCTGAACGGTATTGAATCAGGTAGCTGCGCTTGCCCGACTTGAAGACGCGCAGGCCAAAGCCAGGCAGTTCGTCATCCCAGATCACGTAGTCCGTGCTTTGAGTTTCGGCGGCTTCGACAACGCGTTTACTGAGCTTAGGCATGGATTTTTTCTCCTCCGAAGCCCGTCTTTCGCGTAAGCACCACGTAAGCACTTGGAGGAAAGCCGGCGCGTATCGCAGGATACGGCCGGCGGTGTCTCATTCCAGATTCGATAATGATTATAGGGAGATATCGTAGCATTGGATGTCCTGGCGTTTTCTCGCGCAGAACAACTTAAAATGCTCCGAAGGCAAAGGTCACACGTTCGAATCGTGTCGGGTGCGCCAGTCCTGGCTTGGTCCCGTGACGCGGTTGGACAGCCTGCTGGCTTTTGCCTCGCCTGCGCATCGGTCCGCAGCGCATTCTCTCCCGGCCCTGCTCAATATCCCCGGCGAGCATTCTGATCGTCGCGTGCCACCGTCGCAGCAGCCCTAGCTAGCTGGTCCAATCGGGTTGCTGGTATGAGGACGACCTCGCCGAAGCGGTGCGTTCCTATTTTCCGGTTACGCACAACGTTGCCGATGGCGCGGGTGGCGCTCCGCTTGCCGGGCTTTTGCAAGAGCGCGCCCGCTTGGCCGGAAAGAAGGTCGGGGTGATTTTGTCGGGCGGCAATATCGATGCGTCGGGATCGTGTCCCATTGCGTGGTGTAGCTAGCGGTGGGGCAGCGCGTTCGCCGGGGAGAGCCGGGCAGGTCAGCTGGCGATCAGCCGGAAGGCTGACGGTGGGATCATCGCTCAACGGCGCGATTGTTTCCAGTGTCATGTAGCGGGCGCGCTGGACGGCCCATTCATCGTTTTGCTCAAGCAGGATCGCGCCGATGAGGCGGACGATGGCGTCTTCATTGGGGAAGATGCCGACGACCTCGGTCCGGCGCTTTATCTCGCCGTTGAGGCGCTCGATCGGATTGGTCGAGTGCAGCTTGGTCCGGTGCTGCGGTGGGAACGTCATATGGGCCAGCACATCGGTTTCGGCCTCGTCGAGGAAGCCAGCAAGCTTGGGCAGTTTGGGGCGGAGTTGATCGGCGACCGTCCGCCACTGCGCTCGTGCAGCCTCGGCATCGTCCTGGGCAAAGGCGGTGGCGATGAAGGCGGAGACCACGCGCCGGCCGCTCATGCCGGCATGCGCCAGCGCGTTGCGCATGAAGTGCACGCGGCACCGCTGCCAGCTGGCGTTGAGCACCTTGGCGACGGTGGCCTTGATACCTTCATGGGCGTCGGACACGACCAGCTTGACACCGCGCAGGCCGCGGCGGGCGAGCTTGCGCAGGAAAGCGGTCCAGAACGTCTCGGCTTCAAAGGGACCGATGTCCATCCCGAGCACCTCGCGTCGGCCATCGCTATTGACGCCGACCGCAACAATCACCGCGACCGACACGATGCGCCCGTTCTGACGCACCTTCACGTAGGTGGCGTCGATCCACAGATACGGCCAGTCGCCTTCGATCGGACGGGCGAGGAACGCCTTCACCTTGTCGTCGATCTCCGCGCAGAGCCGGCTCACTTGGCTCTTCGAAATACCGGTCATGCCCATGGCCTGCACCAGATCGTCCACCGAACGGGTCGAGACGCCCTGCACATAGGCTTCCCGAACCACGGCGGTGAGCGCCCTCTCGGCCATCCGGCGCGGCTCCAGGAAGCCGGGGAAGTAGGAGCACTTGCGCAGCTTGGGGATGCGAAGCTCGACCGTGCCGGCACGAGTCTCCCAGGTCCGGTCGCGATGGCCGTTGCGCTGGGCCAGGCGCTCGGGGGTCTTATCCACGAGCGTGCGCAGGTTCATCATTTCGTCGGTCATCGGTGGTTCCTCGGTTGCGTTGGCGTGTCGCAACCCGATCCTACCGGAGAACTGCCGGTGACCACCGCAAAGCCGCCCGCCCGCTACGGCGCTATCGGAGGCGCGCGTCCGAGCGGCTTTGCTCTACCGAGCTACACCACCACCGGGGACACGACCACGCGCCCCAGCCCATCGCTCAATCGCCGGGTGGTCAAATATGGCATAATGGTCAATCAAACTGCACTTTAGTGAGGCTTACATCTGCGGATTGTTCGCGGCGCCTAACGCCGGTCTCGGCCAGGGCGCCGGCGTCCTGCGAGACGCTCAGCACCCTGCCGTAGACAAGGCCGTAATGGGTGAAGTTGAAGGTGTCGATCTTTATCTCGGCCGCCTCGCCGAAATTGACGAAGCCGAAGTCCCAATGAGATCATGGCTGCGGAATAGCCGTGCGTCTCATGGAGCGTGTACCTGTCGGCGAGGAGGACGGCTTGGCGCTGGCTGGCTCATGATCGCTCCGTGGAATTACTGGCTGGCCCCGCAGAGAGCTCCACTTCAACGTCCCATTAAGCATGAAGCGCTTAGGTCGTTGGGCTGAAAGAAGTGCGCGCGCCTCGGACAACACCGTTGGCTCGCGGAGTGACATGAGTCGAAGCGGCATATGGCGAAGCCTATCAGCTCCCTTCTATGTGCCGCAGCCAGTGCCGGGGCGCTGATGTACTCCTCGTCCGCGCTATCCCAGATCGCAGCTCCCAGTCAGGTGACTCCGCCGAGCCTGCGACCTCAATCCCCGTCGGGCGAGCAGCCGTTGCGACTGCCGGGGCCGCTGGAAACGGCCGTGCCGCCCGGCAACGCAGCCATGGCCGTCGTGGTCGGCGAGGCGCAGCTCGATGGCGCGTTTCCCGAGCTTCGCACGCTCACCGACCCCCTGATCGCTCGCGTCAAGGGCCAACGTGTCAGCGTTGCCCAGATCTATGCGCTCGCGACCAACCTCGAAGGTCTCTATTCGCGCGCCGGCTATCCGCTGGTGCGGGTCAGCGTGCCGCCGCAACAGCTGGTCGACGGCGGGACACTTCGCCTTGTTGTCATCGACGGCTTCATCGAAGCGATCGACGTCAATACGCTTCCTGAGCGCGTGCGAAACGTGGTCGTCGGCCGGACCAACTTGCTGCTGGGGCGGCCGCATCTCACGACCGAACAGATCGAGCGTGCGCTGCTGATCGCGGGCGACGTTCCCGGCTTGAGGCTGCGCAGCACTCTGGTGCGCGGCACGCGCGAAGGCGGGGTACGGCTCGTGCTCGAGGGCGAGCATCGGCTGATCTCGGGCTCGGCCGGAGCCGACGATCGCCTGTCGCGTTCGCTCGGCACTTGGCAGCTGCGCGGCACGCTGGCGCTCAACAGCGCGCTCGGCGCTGGCGAGCAGATCTACGGCACGGCCGGACTCAGCACGGATTTGCGTGCGGCCTCGGCAGGCGACGCGCCGGTCTCGCTCTACGGCGGCGGGGCCGTCGTGCCGATCGGAGCGGACGGCATCACGGTCAATCCGGAATACACGCATTCGCGGACGGTCACGAAGCAGACGCCCGGCGCCCCCGCTTCGCTCGGCAGCTTCGACCGGTTCGCCCTACGCCTGCGCGGGCCGATCGGGCTGTCGCGAAAGGCGTCGCTCTACGCCAACCTCGCCGTCGAGGATGTCGAGCAGCAGATCTCGGCGCCGGATTTCGGGGTGGCGCTCAGCCACGATCATTACCGCGTGCTTCGCGGCGGCATCGACTACGCCACGACGTTGCCGTCGCAGGCAGGGCTACAGCTCGGAGCGCAGCTCTCGAAGGGGCTCGGCGGACGCAATGCCGAGGACGCGATCACCTCGCGCGTGCCGTTGTCGCGGATCGGCGCGACGCCCGACTTCGTCAAGCTTGCGGCCACCGCGCGCCTGTCGCAACCTTTGCCCGCCGGCTTCCGCTTCGATGTCATCGGCACCAGCCAGATCACCGGCGGCAAGGCCATGCTGCGCTCCGAGCAGCTGTCGCTCGACGGAAGCGACGCGCTGTCTGCCTTCGCGTCCGGCACGTTGAATGCCGATGAGGGCTTCACTTTGCGCGGAGAGCTGGCCTACCCGTTCGTGTTCAATGCGTTCGGCACGGGAGCCGCCGCATCGCCCTATCTGTTTGCAGCCGGCGGCCGGGGCTGGATCGCGAGTCCCTCGGCCGTCGAACAAGCCGCCCTCAACGCGGGAGCCGTGGGGACCGGCGTCCGCAGCAGCGTCAGCATTCCCGGCAGCTCCGCCGATGCGAGCCTTGCAGTCGAGATCGCGCGCGGCTTCACCGACGTCAGCGGCGTGCGGCAGGGCTGGCGGGCCAATGTCCTGGGCACGGTGAGCTTCTGATGCGCGCGTTCGACCACGCACGAAACGCGCGAGCGGCGAGCGGATGGCGCAGACGCGCTGCCCTCTTGCTCGGCTGCACCTCTCTGCTCGCCATATCATCGCGCGCGCTGGCGCAAGCCGGTCTGCCGCAGGGCGGCAGCGTCGTGTCAGGTCAGGCCACGATCGGCGCGCCGGCGGGCAATACCCTCACGATCAACCAGACATCCTCCAGGGCGATCGTCGACTGGAACAGCTTCTCTGTCAGTGCCGGAAACAGCGTCAACTTCGTCCAGCCGAACTCGAGCGCAGCCATCCTCAACCGGGTCACGGGGACGACGACCTCGACCATTGCCGGCCAGGTCAGCGCAAACGGGCAGGTGTTCCTGGTCAATCCCAACGGCATCGCAATCACGCCAACTGGGTCGGTGCAGGTTGGCGGCGGCTTCGTGGCCTCGACGCTCGACATCGGCAATGCCGATTTCGACGCCGGCCGCCTGATCTTCACCGGCAAGGGCGCTTCGGCCGCCGTCAGCAATGCCGGCGCGATTTCCGGCGCGAGCGGTGCATTTGTCGGGCTGATCGGCGGGACCGTGTCCAACAGCGGCACGATCACCGTGCCGCTCGGCCGCGTCGGGCTCGGCGCCGGAGAGGCGATCACGCTCAATCCGACAGGCGACGGCTTCCTGCAGGTCGCGCTTCCCACCAAGTCCACCACCGCCGATGGCAAGGCGATCATCGACATCGCCGGCAGGATCAAGGCGGCGGGCGGCGCGATCGAGATCAAGGCGGCGGCGGCCCAGCAGGCCGTGCGCGACGTGGTCAACGTGTCCGGCGTGCTCAGCGCCCGCTCGCTGTCGGGCCGCTCCGGCCGCATCGTGCTCGGCGGCGGAAGCGGCGCGGTGACCATATCAGGACGGCTTGCGGCCAATGGCGGCCGCAGCAATGCCGGCGGCACCATCGTGGTGACCGGGAAGAAGGTTGCGCTGACCGCGACCGCGAAGGTGAGCGCCGACGGCAAGAGCGGCGGCAAGGTGCTGATCGGCGGCGATATGCGCGGCGGCCGGGATCCGTCCGCGAAGCTGGTCGCCGATGACGTGCCGACGGCCGAGACCACTTCGGTCGCGCAGGGCGCGACCATCTCGGCGAAAGGCAGTGCCGGCGATGGCGGCAAGGTCGTGCTGTGGTCGGAGCAGACGACCGACTTCCGCGGCAGCGTCGTTGCGACCGGCGCTGATGGCGGCAATGGCGGCGGCGCCGAGGTCTCGAGCCACGGCCTGCTGGACTTCCGCGGCAGTGTCGACCTGACCGCCACGGGCGGCAAGACCGGCACGCTGCTGCTCGACCCTTATGACGTGACCATCTCGACCGCGGCCGATAGCAACATGTCGAGCAGCGGCAACACCTACTCGCCGACCGGCAACAGCTCGGTGCTGTCGGTCGCCACGCTGCAAGGCGCGCTGGCGACGGCAAATGTCACCGTCGACACCGGAAGCGGCGGGTCACAGAGCGGCGACATCACCGTGGCGAACGCCGTGACCTGGGCCAGCGGCCACTCGCTGACGTTGAACGCCGCGCGTGACGTCAACGTCAATGCGGGCATCAGCACCAGCGGCGGCGGGACATTCTCGGTGTCGGCCGGCCGCGACGTGAATGTCAGCAGCAGCATCACGGCCACCGGCGGAGCCCTCAACGTCAATCTGGCTGCGTCCGGAAGCTCGGGCTCGCTCGTTATCAACGGCGCAACCATCGACACGAATGGCGGCGCGCTGACTGGGTCCGCAGTTCAGGCGGGGAGCAACGCGGCTGTCTGGCTGGCCAATAGCACCCTCAACGTCGGCGCTCTGACGCTCACGGGCACCTCGGCCTCCGGCAACGGGGTCGTATTCGCCGGATCGAACGCCATCACCAACACCGGCGGCGGCGCGTTGAGCATCAGCGGAAGCAGCCCCACGTTGCCGGCATTCGTGCTGCAGGCCGGTGCGAGTCTGGATACCGCCGGCGCAGTCAGCATTACCGGAACGTCGAACAGCAGTGTCGGCGTCTATCTGCTGGGCAACAACACCATCACCGATCATTCCGGCGGTCTGACCCTGAGCGGGACGACGTCATCCAACGTCGGATTCTGGATCAACAGTGGCAACAACACCTTCACCAACTCTGGTGGCGGCACGCTCGCGCTGAACGGCACGGTCACGACCTCATCCGGATCCCAGGGCATCGCATTTAACTCAGGCGTGGGCCTGACCACGTCGGGCACGGTCACGCTCACCGGCACATCGATCACCTCCAACGGTGTCGAATTCCAAGGCTCGAACCTCGTCACCGACACTGCCGGAAACCTTACCGTCAGCGGAGCCAGTACCACCGGCATCGGCGTCTTCTTTACCGCCACACCAACAACGCTGACCAATTCCGGGACGGGAGCTCTTTCGATCTCAGGCAGTTCGGCTGCGGGCGCGGGAGGGGGATTTGGCGCGGCCATCAATTCCGACCTGACGACGTCGGGCAACATCTCGATCTCCGGCACCGACACCGGCACCTCCTACGGCCTGTACCTGAACGGCTCCGCGATCACCAGCAACTCGGGCAATCTCACGCTGAGCGGCTCCTCGACGGGTTCGAATGGCGTCTGGGATCAGGGCAACGGCACCTTGGCGCTGACCAACGCGGGGGCCGGCACATTCCAGCTGATCGGCAGCACACCCAGCGCCAGTCGTGGCATCCGCTTCAATACCGGCAGCAATCTGACCACCCTGGGCTCCGTCTCACTGAACGGGTCGTCGGGAAGCGGTGAAGGCCTGTCGTTCAAAGGCAGCAACATCGTCACGATTCTGAACGGCACGCCGAGCTTTGCAGGCAGCTCGACCTCCGGCAGCGGCGTCTTCTTCCAGGGCGCCACGACCATCGATAACCAGGGGACCGGCACGGCGACGTTCTCGGGCACGTCAAACAGCGGCTTTGGCGTGAACTTCACCGGGACGAACACTGTGTCCGGCAACGTATCGTTCGCGGGCATCTCGACGGCGAGCGACGGCGTCAGCTTTGGATCAGCCTCGAGCCTCGCCGTAACGGGCGGGAACGTCGCCGTCAGCGGCATCTCCACCGCCACGAGCGGGTCGGGCTCGACGGTCGGCACTTACTTCTCCGGTGCGACGGTCAGTAACTCGGGCAGCGGATCGCTGACCATCACTGGAACCTCCAACGACACGGGGTCGACGAACAGCGGGAGCGCCGGCGTGCTCTTTGCCGGCACCGACGCAATCAGCAATTCCGGCGCTGGCACGCTGGCCATTTCGGGATTCAATCCGTCCGGCTACGGACTCCAGTTCCGGAATTTCTCTGCTGTAACTACATCTGGCACCATGTCGCTGGCTGGAACGTCGAGCACGGGTTATGGCGTGTTGGCATCGCTCGCCAGCTTCACCGCAACGGGAAGTGTGACGCTGACCGGCACCTCGAACAGCAATGTCGGCATGGTCGCCAACGGAGGCAACACGCTGACCGCGACGAGCGGCGCTTTGATCCTGCAAGGCACTTCGGTGTCCACTGATGGCCTGCAACTGCGCGGGACGCTCGCCACCAGCGGCTCGGGGCTTGTGTCGATCAGCGGAACGAGTAGCGGCGGAAGCGGCGTCGCGGTCAACGCCAATGTGACCTCCTCCGGCACCACGTCGATCTCAGGCAGCTCGACCAGCGGCAACGGCATCTATTTGCGGGGCAGCACCACGATCGACAATCTGAGCGGAACCGCCGTGACGTTCGCCGGCACGAGCACCAGCGGGGCCGGAGTGACGATCGATCAAGGCAGCACGCTCACGACCTCAGGCGACCTGCAGCTGAGGGGGACGAGCAGCACCGGATCCGGCCTCGTCGCCAGCGGTAGCAACGCCATTACGGCCAACTCGGGCGCGGTCACCCTTGCAGGCAGCACCTCGTCCGCCTCGGCTGTCGGAATCGACACGTCTGCAGCCGGGGTTGCGATCACCAACAACGGCACCGGCACCCTCATCCTCGACGGTCGCGGCGGCGACCGGCTCGGCGCCACGATCACCTCAGGTGCGGCGCCGGTGGTGATCAGTGACACTGGTGCGGTGAGCCAGATCGGCGGCGCCATCGCTGCTACGGCGCTGCGGCTGTCGGGCGGAACGAGCTACGTGCTTGGCGCCAACAACACTGTCGGCACGCTTGCCGCCAGCGGCATCGGCGCGCTCACCTTCAACAACGCACAGAGTTTGACCATCGGTGCGGTACAGGGGATCAGCGGAATCAGCGCCAGCGCCAACGCGACGATCCTCTCGGCCGGCGACCTGACGATCGCAAGCGGCAGCGCGGTGGTCGCCGCAAGCCCGGTCCTATCGGCAGCTCGTGCCTTCATCAACAATGCCGGCAGCGGCGCGGTGAGCGCGACGTCCGGCCGCTGGCTGATCTATTCGGCCGCACCCGGCGCCGACAGTTTCGGCGGATTGGACAGCGGCAATCCGGCGATCTGGAACGCGACCTACCAGTCGGTGCCGCCGGGGAGCGTGAGTGCGCCGGGCAATCGTTACCTGTTTGCGGCTGCCGCGCCCGGGACGGCCGGCAATGGCTCATCGTCCGCGAACACGGATCTCATTCCGGCCCCATCGACGCCCGCTCTGATTCCCCCCTCGCCGTCCTCCACGCCCGATTCCGGCGTCTTGAACGGCTTTGGAGCCGCAGCTGAGTCAGTGAACAATGGAAGGACCAGCGGCGGTGCTGGAGGTGGCCATGGCGGCTTGGGCGGTGCGGCCTCTGCCTCGAGCGCTTCCCAGGGTTCGGCAGGCCAAGGCCCTGCAGCCGGCCCGGCAAAGTCCGCAGCCGAGCATGCCGCTGCGGCTCCGCCGGCCGCCGCACCCGTGCCGCCGCCGAGCCAACCCGCCCAAGCTGCCCCCGAGCCACCGATCTTATCCGCGCCGCCCACCACGATCGCGCCTGCGCCAGCCCGAAGCATGGTCGATCTTGCGCTGTCGCGCCTCAATCGCGAAGCGCTCGCGACCACCATTGCCGAGGAAATTTCGCGTGTGGCCCGCTCCGCCGCGAGGTCATTGAGGGCCGCCGAATTCACCATTGCGGCCGCAAGCTCGGTCCTGACCGTCGGCTTCATCGCTTGGCTGCTGCGCGGCGGGACGCTGCTCGCCGCGTTCCTGGCCTCGGTCCCGCTGTGGCGCGGCTTCGATCCTTTGATGGTGGTGCTGCGGCCGCGGAGGACGGAAAGGACCCGCGCCACATCCGAGGTTGATGCGATGTTCGAGGGCGGCCAGGGAGCCGATCGATCGCTCGCGGACGTCACGCGATGAAGCGATGGCTGTCCCCCAAACTCCAGCTCAGCCTCGGTCTGGTATCCTTGACCGTCAGCCTAATTCTCGTCGCCGCCTCGCTTGGCTTGCTGCCAAACGAGGAGAGAGCCGAGCTGGAGCAGCGCGGCGTCACCGCAACCGCGCTGGCGGTGCAACTCGCCGTCCTCGCCAGCCGCAATGACACGGCCGCGATCAAGGACACGATCGACGTCGTGGTCAGCCGCAGCCCAGCCATCCTCTCCATTGCCATCCGCGACGCGCATGGCAATATCCTCGCCGGATCCGATCGCCACCTGACCCACTGGCGCGAGCTGCCCGACGGCAAGTCGACCGCGACGCATATCCAGGTGCCGCTGTTCAATGATGACACGCCTGCCGGTCGGATCGAGATCGCCTTCAGGCCGCTCACCAGCGGAGCGAACCCGCTCGATCTGGGGCCGGCCCTGTTCGCGTTCGTGGGATTCATGGCGGTTACGGGCTTTGCCGGCTTCTACCTGGTGCTTGGCCGCGCCCTGCGCGAGCTCGATCCGAGTCGCACGATTCCGAAGCGGATCGAGGCGGCGTTCGATACCCTCGCTGAGGGCGTGCTGATCATTGACGACGACGAGCGCGTGCTGCTCGCAAACCGGGCTTTCAAACACAACGTTCTGACCGGTGGCGAGCTTGAGCTCGGCTCTCCGGCCAGCGGATTGCCGTGGCTTTCGTCGGTGGCGGCTCCGGTTGCGCCAAGCGATCTGCCGTGGCGTGTCGCCCTGGAACATGAGCATCCGGTGCTCGGCGCGGAGCTGAGCATTCGCGATGCCGGCGGCGGCATGCACCGGCTCGTCGTCAACGCGACCCGCATCCTCGACGGCAGCGGGACGGCACGCGGCGCCATCGTCACGTTCACCGACGTGACGGCCTTGCATGAAACCAATATGCGGCTGAGCGCCTCGGTCGAGGAGCTGCGCAAGGCACAGCGGCATATCTCCGATCAGAATCTCGAGTTGCAATATCTTGCCTCGCGCGACCCTCTGACCGGCTGTCTCAACCGTCGCACCTTTTTCGAACAGGCGGAAGCACTGCTGACCGAAGCAATCCGCACTCGGCGTCCGTTCGTCTTCATGATGGTCGACGCCGACCACTTCAAGCGGATCAACGATCGGTTCGGCCATGCCTTCGGCGACAAGGTGCTGGTCGGGCTCTCCGACCAGTTGCAGACATTCTGCGGCGCGCCGCATCTGGTCGGCCGTTACGGCGGTGAAGAGTTTTGCGTCGCGCTGATCGGCCTGAGCAAGACCTCGGCCGAACACGTGGCCGAGCAGGTGAGACGGTCGGTGTCGAACGTCGGGACTTGGCTGCCGGGCAGCGAACGCGTGACCGTCAGCATCGGGCTCGCGCCTCTCGACGATCCGCGCGACAAGCTCCTCGATCTGGTCAACCGCGCAGACAAGGCGCTTTACGCAGCCAAGACGGCGGGCCGAAATCGCGTGGTCGTGGAACGCACTAAGGATGCGGCGCCCACGTCGACCGTTGCGAGAGCGGCTTCCCGGGCCGGTTGGCGCTGTGATCCCTAACGAACGCCGCAGGCGGTCGGCCTTAGATGCCCTACCGTATCGGGGCGGACGCCGTCGCAGCGCTCGGCCAGCGGGCTCGCCGGACGACGGAATGCCAGCAATGGCTGATACGCAAGCCCTCGCGATCGCCGGTTCGTAGGTCGTGGGCCATGCTGCGCTCATCGGTACCCTTGATGGTGGTGACGCTCGGCGGAACGCCGACGCAGCGGGTCGGCATGGTCGACACCTCAACGACCCGATTTGCGAAATCAAGGTCGTCTTGGATGTTGCACGACGAGCAGTGACCGATGATCGTTCAGATCAAAGCGCTGGTTCTCAAAGAGCCGGGCCCGTCATGGATTAGGACGTTCCGGGATAACGTTCCCGTCCCGATACTACTTTCACATCCCGAGCGCACCAAGCAGGCGCGGCGGGGTCGCCGAAGAATATGCGAGCATGAGCGAGAACTGCAGCGCAAGCTTCGTCGTAAGGCGGACTGAGGTTGCCTCGACTGAAGGACCCTTGCGCCGGAGAGCTCCGTGCAAGCCTACGCCGCGCTTGCCACAACGACTCTCGGTCGAAGGAGTCGACGCAGTTAGTTCGGGTGGAGTTCTTGTAAGATGGCGTTACAGGGTCGTTCGTCAACATTGAACGGCACCAAGTTACGGTGGCCAGGACAGATTCTAGAAACACCGTCCCAATGGCGTTGGGCCGGCCCTGGAGCGCCTGGACCATCCCGAGATCGGCGGACGGCTCCTGAGCATCGTCTGCGCGAGGCGGCGCGCAGACGACTTGCCGATCTCAGCTCAGCCCGATCATCCGTGCGAAGCGGGTTGCTGTCCTCACCTCCGGCTGCTGTTCAATCTCCGGCTGTTCCGACCGGTTCAGCTCCGCCAGGGAGATCAGGACGATCTGGGCGACATATTCGATCACCATCGAGAACAGCTCACCGTCCGGGCTGTGATAGTCGATCCGCGTTGCCTGGCCATCCTGCACGGTCTTGACGACCGTCCAGCCCAGCGGATTGCTGGTATGTCGGATCAGTTCGCCGATGGCGTGAATCTGAAAACGTGATGGATTCGCAGGATCTCGCGCGCCTTTGCGTTCATCGTCAGGATGCGCGCGCTCTCGATCCTGTTCTGACCATCCATGACCGGCACGGCCGCGATGATCCCGAGCGGCGATCGGTCCGCAATCATCGCCGGTCAAGTCCACGACACGAGCCTTGACGACGAGGCCGCCGAGTTCAATGAGATGCCGCGTGCGCTTGCGGCGCTCGACCCGCCGCATATCATGCCGCACCCTTGCTGCCTGTTGACGGTTGCGCGCCGCCCGGTTGCGCCCGAGAGCCGCCAGCGAAGCGGTCGGCGCGGCGGCCCGAATCGATGCGCAGTTCGGTCTCGAGCTGGAGCGCGCGGCTGGCGCGGTTGACCCGGCTGCCAGCCGCTTCGCGGGCAAGCTCAGCGTTCTTGTAGGCGGCTTCGGCATCGAGCGAGCCATAAGGCCGCACCTCCTCGAATACCCGGCGGATCTTTTGGAGTTCATCAATACCGGCTTAGCTCCACTTCCTCATAGCGCTCCAGGGCCTGGATGCCCGGGATGCTGAGGTAGCCCTCAAACCGCGGCCGCTGCTCGTCGACCGTGAACGGTTCGAGCGCAACCATCAGGAGCGGCTCCTTGCGGTCGGCTGCACACGTCCGCAAACGTCGAGTTAGGTCGGCACGAGACTGCAGCTAAAGACCAGTTTGCCGGTCCACACGAACGCAAACGACCCACCAGCTCGATCGATGGCAACGATCGACCGTCGAACTTCGCGGGCGCCGTGAGCGCGAGACCACCAGGTGGGATGGTTCAGCCTGCAGCGGCGGCAATGGCCCAGCGCGATCTGGCCTCCCGTATCAATTCTGGCAAATTTGCGATCGTTCGGTGCATGTGGGCTTCCAGGCGCGCGCACGCGCGCGCGGCGTTCTGGCTGCGGACGCCGTCCGCGATATCAAGACAGTCACGGAGCTCGGAGTCCGGATCGGCGTCTTGGGAGATGACGAGGCATCGAATATACCGGCTGCGGTCGTTGAAGTTTTTTATCATTCGCAGCATCTCCTCGTTCCTCGATATCTGCGCGATCTGCTCGAACACACCCTCGATGGCGGCAGCATAATGCTTGGCGCGATTCCTTGCCGAATTCGCGGGCAGAAGCGCCGCCACTCTCATCGCGCTTCGGCCAAAGCGTACGGCCGACGACGACTCCAAAGCCTTCCTGAGATTATACGCGAGTACCAGCCGAGCAAACTCATAGAGGTCCTGCAGCTCCGCTGCGTCCGGGACCCTCGAGAAGAAGCCTCGCTTCGGAACGATATCAATCAGCCCCTCGCCATGAAGACGCTCGAGAGCTTGTCTCACCGGTGTCGCGCTCGCCCTGACGTAGTCAGCAAGCTCGTCGATGCGCAGGTGCTCGCCTGGCAAAATGATCTTCGACTCCGACGTCAACTCGTAATGTGTGACCAATTCCTTGATTCGGGCGTAGGCAACATCGACTCGATTGAATTCGCTGTCCATATCGATACCTGCTGCGCGAGGATTGCTGATCCGGCGGGCTTGAGCCGAAGGCTGCGCGGCGCGTCGCGCGCTCATGCGACGCGCCGCTCATCTCGCTTTCTGCTCACGATCGATCGCCGAGTGCCGCCGGGTGTCGCGCATGGCGAGATAGACGACAAGAGAGGTCGCAATGCAGCCGGTGAGGTAGAAATAGAACCAGCTTTCGTGACCGATCGACTTGAACCAAAGCGCGATCGACTCTGCCGTGCCGCCGAAGATCGAAACGGTCAACGCATATGGCAGTGCTACGCCCGTTGCTCGAATTGCAGTTGGGAAAAGCTCGGCTTTGACCACCGCATTGATCGAGGTATAGCCGGATACGATCAGCCACGCCGCCGCGATCAGGAGGAATGCGGTGAACGGATCGTGGACTCCCTGCAGCGTGTTCAGAAGCGGAATCGTGAACAGGGTTCCGCCCAGTCCGAACCCGATCAACAGCCATTTGCGTCCGATGCGATCGGAAAGGGCGCCATAGAGCGGCTGCAGCGCCATCGCGAAGATAAGGCTACAGGCGGTGACCATGGTCGTTTGATCATCGGTCAGCTTGACGGAGAGCTTCAGGTATTTCTGCATGTAGGTGGTATAGGTGTAGAAGGCCGCAGTCCCGCCCATGGTTAGTCCAACAACGAGCAGGACTTCACGTCGGAAGTGACCCAGCGCACGCAGCGAACTCCCCTGTCTTGCCGACTTCGCGCGGGTGAATACATCCGTTTCGTGCAGATTGCGGCGCATGACGGCGGCCACGACGGCCAGCAGCGCGCCGATCACGAACGGAATACGCCAGCCCCATCCCCGAAGCTGCTCCTCCGTCAGAAGCACCTTCTGCAAGACCAGGAGAACGACGATCGCGCAGAGCTGGCCGCCAATCAAAGTCACATACTGGAAGCTGGAATAGAATCCGCGGTTCTTTTCGTCCGCGACCTCGCTCAGGTAAGTTGCGCTGGCGCCATATTCACCGCCAAGGCTGATTCCCTGCACGATTCGCGCGAAACCGAGCAGGACCGGCGCCGCAAAGCCGATCGACGCATAGGTGGGCGTCACGGCGATGATCAGAGAGCCGAAGCACATCATCAAGACCGACAAGGTCAGGGCATTGCGGCGGCCATGATGATCGGCAAAATGGCCGAATAGCCAGCCTCCGAGCGGGCGGACAAGAAAGCCGGCGGCAAACAGCAGCGCGGCGTTCAACTGCTGCACCACCTCGTCGCCCTCAGGAAAGAACGATTTGGCGAAATACAACGCAAACGCAGCATAGGCGTAGAAGTCATACCATTCCACCAGATTTCCGATCGAGCCCACGAAGATCGCGCGCAAGCGGCTACCCATCCTAGGGCCGTCACGGCGTGCTTCATCGGCGGCCGCAACGAAGGTGGGGTTGATAGCTCGCTCAAAATTCATGGCGTCCTCCGAGTGCACGTTTTCTTAGGCTCTAAGGCCAATCGTGCTCATGCCTGAGCAACCCGCGTGCCAGCCGGCCGCGGCCGCCGACCGCGCCGGCAAACAAAGCCATTTCAGATGGTTGCATTGCGCCCCGCGTGAAACGGGCTCGCGGCGCTCAGCGGAATTCCGCCGATCCGCGTCGGCGTGTGAGCGGGAATCCGCCTCGTGCCTAGCAGGAGGTTCGGCTGGGTCGCAGCAAGCCGTACCTTGCCATTTTTTCGTTGAGCGTCCGCCGTGGCACGCCGAGACTTTCCATAACCGCCACAACCGACCAGTTGTGCTCCAGCAAAGACGCCTCGATCAGCATGCGCTCATAAGCTGCGACACGCTCGGAGAGCGAGCGTCTTGCGCCCGCTCCCTCGGCCCGCCGCAGAATTTCCGCGACGCGGCGACCCGTTGCGGCCAGGCCGAGCGCGTAGCGTTCAGCCACGTTCTTCAATTCCCGAACGTTGCCTGGCCAGTCATGGGTCAGCAGCGCATCGAAATCCTCGGCTCCGAGTGGGGTCAAGTCACGGCCGCTGCGCCGGGCGGCTTCCGCGGCGAAATGCTGGA
This sequence comes from Bradyrhizobium sp. HKCCYLRH1030, assembly GCF_051168395.1. NCBI lineage: Bacteria > Pseudomonadati > Pseudomonadota > Alphaproteobacteria > Hyphomicrobiales > Nitrobacteraceae > Bradyrhizobium > Bradyrhizobium sp. HKCCYLRH1030. The sequence goes on from NZ_JBNPUY010000002.1 coordinate 387,347, forward strand.
ATAGCAGCAGCACGTCGTTGCCCCGTTCGCGCAGCGGCGGCAGACGGATCTCCGCCGCGGCCAGGCGGAAGTAGAGATCGGCACGAAAGCGGCCGCTGCGGCTGTCGGCCGCGAGATCGGCCTTCGCGGCGGCGATCACACGGACGTCGATCGGGATCAGCCGGTTCGATCCCACCCGCTCGACCACGCGCTCCTGGAGAACGCGCAGGATCTTGACCTGAAACGCGTGTGGCATGCTTTCAATTTCATCGAGCAGGAGGGTTCCGCCGCTGGCATGTTCGAACTTCCCGATGCGAGCCCCGCGTGCGCCGGTGAACGCTCCCGCCTCGTGACCCAGCAACTCGCTCTCGAACAGCTCGGCGGGGACGGCCGCGCAATTCACCGCAACGAAAGGAGCTCGTGCCCGCGGACCAAGGTCGTGCAGTGCGCGAGCGACGACCTCCTTTCCCGTGCCGCTCTCGCCGAAGAGGATCACATCCCTGTCGTGCTCGGCGAGCTCGCCAACGGACTTTCGCAGCGTGGCCATCGCGGGCGATGTCCCGAGGAGACGTCGCTCCAGCTCACCTTCGGCGCCGAGCCGGCTCGTGAGTTGCCTGAGTTGACGCTTCAATCCTGACTGTTCTGCCGCCCGCGCCAGCACGGCAGACATATGATCCGGGTTGGCAGGCTTCTGCAAAAAGTCGTAGACGCCCTCGCGCATGGCCGCAACCGCGAGTGCAACGTCGCCGTGCGCAGTCAGCAGTATGACCGGAATGTCGGGATCGATGCGCTGCACGTCGCGCATCAGTTCGATGCCGGATCGATGCGGCATCCGGAAGTCGGTCAGTACCACGTCGGGCAGCTCGGCCTGAAGCATCGACAGCGCCTCGTCCGCATTTCGGGCGGTGCGCACGTCGAAGCCGCCCAGCTCCAGCCATTGTCTGATCGAGCTGCGAACGATCTCCTCGTCGTCGACGACAAGAATCGATTTGCTCATCCACATACCCCGATAGGTCTAGGTCGGCGCGGGCGGCGCCGGCAGGGTCACCCGAAACCGGCTTCCGATTTGCAGTTCACTCTCAACCGAAATCGTGCCTCCGAGCTCCCTCACGATTCCATAGCTGATTGAAAGACCGAGGCCGAGCCCTTCACCGATTTCCTTGGTGGTGAAGAACGGATCGAACAGCGACTTCATGTGATCCGCCGAGATTCCGCTGCCGGTGTCTGCGACCTCGATCGTAACCGTGCTCTCCGCACGCCGGATGCAAACGCTGAGAACTCGGCGCGGGCGGTCGCGCATCGACTGGACCGCGTTGGAGAGCAGGTTGACGAAGACCTGCTCGAGACGGATCGGGTTCGCTTCGACGTGAGCCGGCTCCGCGGGCAAGTCCAGGACAACCTCGATACCTTCATTTCTGATCCGGTACTGCAGAAGCCGCATCGCATTGCCAAGTGTCACACCGACATCGACTCTGCTGGTTGCCCCGGTCTCCTTGCGCGCGAACATGCGCAAGTGACCGATCAATGCCATCATTCGCTCGGCTATGGATGACATCAAGTCGAGGTTCAAGGCCGTTCGTTCGATCTCGTTGCGTTGCAACAAGACTCGGCTGCTTGCGATGTAAGTGGTGAGTGCCGCGAGTGGCTGGTTGATTTCATGCGCCACCCCCGCCAGCGCCTGTCCAAGACTGGCAAGCTTCGCACTCTGCACCAGGCTCTCGTGGGTTTGTCGCAGCTCCTGTTCGGTGCGCGTCCGTTCCAGGACTTCACTCGTCAGCTGACGATTGGCTTCGCGCAGCTCCATCGTGCGCTCCGCAACACTTCGTTCCAGCAGCTCGTTCGCTTCGCCCTTGGCTTTCATCGATTGCCGCCATTGATAGGCTACAAGTCCAAGCAGCTGTATTGTGAGAACGGCAAAACCGGCTGTGGCGGCGACCGTCATTGCATGCCGTCGCGCGTCTCCGATATCCGAGAAGATCAGGAGCTGCCACCCATGCGCCGGCAGATGCCGCGCACGCAGCGCATATTCGTGAACGTCATTGTCGTCGCCCAGTCCGACCGATACGTTGCCTGATGCCGCCGAGGAATGCAGGATCGGGGCATTCTCGATCGTGTCGCCGAACTGCCGGGACTTGTTGAGACGCGCGACCGCGCTCGAGGGCAGCGTTCGCAGCGGGTGATATTTCCACCGCGCGCGGCTGGCCAGGATCACCACACCTCCTTCATCTTCCATGGCCACCAGATCACCGGCCCTGACCCAATCGGCTTCCAGCGGCGTCAAATCGATCTTCACGACGGCGACCCCGATCGTAAGCTCGCCTTCCGTGATCCGTTGCGACAAGAAGTAACCAGGCAGGCCGGTCGTCACCCCGACGGCATAGAGCTGCCCTTCCCCGTCACGGATTGCGCTCTGGAAATAGGGGCGAAAGTCGTACGCATGCCCGACGAAGCTCTTTGCTCCATCATAATTGCTTGCTGCCAGCGCCACCCCTGCCGTGTCCAGCACGTAGAGCTCGGCCGATCCCGCGGCCTGATTTAGCGACTTGAGATAGCGGTTGGCTGCTTCGACGACTGCCTCGTCGCCCGGTGTCCGGAACAGCCGGCGCACCGGGTCGGCGAGTGAAAGAACCGTGGGCAGATATCGGAAGCGGGCAACGGTTGCATCGAACGTGCTGCCGATCAACGTGAGCCGATCATCGGAATCGCGGCTCATCTGCGCGAGCCCAGCGCTCAGGGCCAATCGGTAGGACAGCAGCGCGACTCCCACGATTGCCAGGATGGCAATGGCCGCGATAACCGGCCAAGCCCTTGAGAGCTCACGCGGCAGTTCCAGTCGGCTCGAAAGCCACGCCGACATTGATACACTCCCGCTCACGCCAGGGCTCGAATGATGGACCTGACCTACGCTTCGGTCACCTCGCGAATTCTCCCCGCGCATGCCGGATCCAGAGCTTCACCCGCAACCGGAGTCTTGGACCCTCTTACAGGTCGAAGGTCGATGTGCCCCAGGCATTACGGTCAAAATGAGATCTATATGGCCGCGGCCATCGTCCAGCGTGACCTGGCCTCCCTGATGAGCTCAGGCAGATCGACGATCATCCGGCACATGTGCGTTTCCAATTTGGCACACGCACCTTTCGGATCTTGATCGCGGAGCAATTCAATCAACTCGAGACATTCGCGTACCTGGGCGCCTTGATCCGGGCTTTGCAGGATCGAGAGGCATCGGACATACCGGCTGCGATCATTGAAGTTCCGCATCATTCTTAGCATCTGCTCGTTTCGCGACAGCTGCGTGATCTGCTCGAAAACGCTTTCGATGGTCATCGCATGATGTTTGACGCACTTCGTTGCCGAGTGGCCCACTGCAACGGCTTCCACTTTCATCAAACCCCGGCCGAGACGCGCGACCGAGGACGGATCGAGTGGCCTCGTGATATTGTGCTCAAGAACCAGCCGGGCAAATTCATACAGGTCCTGCAGCTCGGACGCGTTCGGAACCTTGGAAAAGAAGCCTCGCTTCGCGATGCTGTCGATCAGTCCCTCGCCTTGCAGGCGCTCCAGCGCTTGGCGCACAGGCGTTGCGCTCGCATTGACGCGATCCGCCAGATCGTCAATGTGCAGATGCTCTCCCGGAAGCACCCGGACTTTGCTGTCAGGGACCAGATCATAGTGGATGACGAGGTCCTTGAGCTTAGTGTAAGCGGTGTCTACCTTGCTGATATCCCCGTCTGTATCACGCATGCCACGTCCCCTTGAACCACCCTAGGCGGACGCAACTTGCCGGCCGCGGACGTAGCACCGGAGAGGCGTATGCCTTGTTCCCGGATTGCTCCGACCGCGCCGACGAGCACGCATGAACGGGTTCGGCGACGCCCGACGTCGAACCCTTGCCCTGCTACTCGTTGTCCGCCCATGACTGTCATTTTTTTACACACTGTAAGCTTACGCACTCATTGCAGCCGTCACCATCATAAAAACTATGCAATCGATGTGTACTGGTTCACTGGAGCATGCTGAGACGGTGTCTCATCGCGTAAGCGGTTGCAGCGGCGCGCGAGCTCACGCCGATCTTCATATATATGTTCGCAATGTGTCTGTTGACGGTCGGCACACTAAGGCGTAGTTCCGCGGCAATGGCCTTGGAGCGGCTGCCGGCAGCGAGCTTGCTGAGGATCTCCATTTCTCGCGGCGAAAGATCATCAGGGCCTCGCGCGTATAAGTTGCGCGGCCCGACCTCGACTCCCTCTATCCGTGCTCGATCGACACGCTCCTGCCAGCTTCGCATGCCGAGTGCTACGAACTGCTCGCGTCCCCGCTGCAGCAGCGCATGCGAGGACGGCTTGTCGCCTGAGGTTCCCGTCACGATCGCCTCGTCAAGATCGACGAGCGCTCGGAGGCAGACCTGGCCTGCCCGCTCAAGGTCGCCGCGGGCCTTTGCGAAGTGTGTGCATGCCGCAACCGTGTGACCCTGAAGGGCGGCCAGACGTCCGAGGATGAATTCACGGCATTCACCGGCTGCACCGATCGTGCTTCCGTGTTTTGGAGTGCGGACCAACGCTTCGAACCGGCGCGCGCGCTTGACGTCCTCACGCTGCCAGGCGGCGCAGACCCCGAGCCCAAGTGCATCATCCGACAGTTGTCTGTCGCAATTTGTGTTCTCCAAGGATCGGAGCAGCGCCTCGATGCGAACGTCATATTCGTTTTCGCCAGGCAAGAACGCTTCAGTCAGAGCGGCGAAGCCGAGCACGATCTGTCCAAGGCGCACCGGATGATCCTTGACGATCTGCAGCGCACGCGAAGCGATTCTGCCGATTGCCGTCCAGTCGCCACCATACAAATAGGCCCGCCATGCGACCGCGGAAAGCTCCAGGGCGAGATGCAACCGGTGCCACGGTCCCAGTCGGACAGCCAGCGCACGCGCGTCGCGCAGCGCCGCGTCGGAGCTTGTCAAATGGCCCAGGCTCGCCTCGGCAATCGCGAGAGAGGTTAAGGCCTCGATCTGGCCAGGAAGCGACCCGAAACACTTGGCATCCCGCAACAGGTCGTGCGCAGTTTCGACCCCCATGGCGAGTTGTCCATGCCGATAGATCCAATCATGGGTGACGACCTCTCGAGCCCGGATGATGGCCGCCGGACTCTGCCATTCGGCGGCCCAACGTTGCACCTGCTCTGTCTGTTCGATTGATCGAGGAGCATACAGGTCGAGCGCCGAGGCACGGTCCTCTTCGTCTCCAAGCTGATGAACGAGATCGAGCGCACGCGGATCCGGCGCGTGGTAGATCGTCTCAAACGTCCCGTCATTCCATCGGCATCGCCAGTGCTGTCGGAGCACCTCCAATCGGGCCCAGTGCAAATCTCGGCGAGCACCGCAGGCCTCCAGTCCGCGCTCCACCAGAGGCTGCCACATCTCGGTGGGAGCGCCGGCGTCGCGCAGCCTGCGGGCAATCGTCACCAAGAAACTCATGATCCATGATGGCTGCCGCTCCCAGCATCGGCCGAACAGAAGGCGCGACGTCGCGTCGGCGGCTTCGACATCGAGTGATGCGGCCTGGGCAAGCGCGAGATCACGAAGCATCTCGTCCGAGACAGCATCGCCTGCGAGATCGCAAGCGATCCGAAGGAATGCAGCTTCGTGCTCGCTGATATAGTTCGCTCGCGCGCGCTCGGCTGCCTTCAGTGCGAAGGCCCGGCCGATCTCGGCACCCGCGATGCGCTGTGAAGCGTGATACTGATGTGCAATCTCTCCGGGATCGGCATCGAGCTCGGCGAGACGCGTCGCCGCGCGCCGATGCAAGATCGCTCGCCGGTCGGGGTTCAGTTCGTCGTACATGGCACGCCGCAGCAACGCATGCGCAAAGACGTAGCCATCACCTCGCACGACGAGGACCCCGGCCCTCATCGCCTCGTCGATATGGTCGAGAATCGTCTCTTCGGAATCCGATATCAGAAGCTGCAATCGGCCGAGATCGAAGCCTTCCGGAAATATCGCAGCGATCCGTAGCATCCCCAGGGTCGGCCCCGAGAGCCGCGCGAACCGTCGCGACAGCAGCGGACGCAATCCGGCCGGGATGCCGACACCGTTGGTCACGAGATCGGCGGGCCATTGGCCCTGGCGCCCCGGAAATCTTCCCTCCTCGACGAGGTGGTTGAAGAGCTCGCGCACATAGAACGGATTGCCGCCAGTCTCACGATGAATTGCCGTCGCAAGCGATGCGGGAAGCCGCTCGCCAGCCAACGACTCAAGCATGCGCATCGTGTCCGCAGGCTCGAGCGGCCGAACCGCGATCCGGTGAAGTTCGCTCTCACGCGCCATCGCACTGAGTTCCAGCGGCTCGCCACCGGTCTCGTCGGGACGGAGGGTCATGACGGTTAGCAAGGGGAGAGATCGCGTCGAGCGTAAGCAATGCAGCAACATCGACCAGGATTCGCGATCGGCCCAGTGCAAGTCCTCCAGCACGAGCAACAGTGGAGATTCGACTGCAACCGCATGAAGCAGATGAACGGCGGATTCGAACAGCCGAAACCGCTCGTCCGGTCCGGAGAGTCCTTTGAGAGCAGGAAGATCCGCAGCGGCCGCGAACGCCGGCACCAGGCGAGACAGCGGCCGAATCATATCATTGCGAGCATGGTTGAGGAGTGTCGGCTGCTCGCGAGCCCATTGGGAGAACGTGTCGGCGAACAATCCATAGGGCAGAGGTTCGGCCATCTCGTAGGCGGCCCCCCTCGCGACACAGAAACCGCGCTGCTTCGCAGTTAGGGCCAGTGCCTCGACCAGACGGCTCTTGCCGATACCAGCCTCTCCTATCAGGACCGCGCCGACAGCGCGTCCATTCGTGCTCGGGAGAAGCTCGCGAAGCCGGTTCGACTCCTGGTCCCTTCCTATAAGCGGAACACCGCTATCCTTCATGCGCTAACCAATGGCCAACCTACACGATACTCTTTCATGGCTGCGGCACGACGCACTGCCGCCCGTGCGATTCAACCGTCTCCGACAACTTAAGATTGCTTTGAGAAAATATCAGCTCGGCACGATAATACCAAGCGTCAAATCAATGTTGCGCTGCGCATATGGGACTCATCTCGCGAAGACTGTCGCGCAATCGCGACCGGCGAGACCCGAAGGACTCAGATCGATCACGATCTCCATGGCCAGTTCAGCCAATGATTGCTTGCCCTAAAAGACACACAACCATCATGAGGCGCAACTACAAAACTCAACCGAAGCATGAAACATCATTGAGTCGTTTTCTTGACGAAATTCCCCTGGCCCAACGAGCTGGCGATCGAGGAATCGCGGCGACGCCGTTCTCGACTACTCGGCGTCGGAGGCGACGCACACATGGGCCAAGCATCTGCTGCAACGCCGGAGAGAACCATGCGTTCGCATACAGGCTCAGGAGATAGCGATGGCCTCAGGAGATCGCGGGTCCTTCATATCGTCCAACAACGCACCTTCAGCGTTCGGCGGCTTGGTGCCGAACCCCGACGCGCGAATCATTTCGGAGCGTCGGATTGCGCGCATCGGAGCCGCGGCAAACCAGTGACGAGTGCTGCTTGGCACATGACATCCGGCACGCAGATCTACTGAACCGAATGTCAGAACCGTTCCTTAGGGCCGGAACGATTCGATGTACTTGATCAAACCCTTGGCGCCGAAAGAAAGTCCGGAGGTCCACGCGTCGCGGGGACGGGCCCTCGCCCATTTCTTTGCTGCACCACTCTTCGCAACGGACCCGACCGCTGAACGCGTTGCAGCAAGGCCGACCCCGACAGCGACACCGACATCGGGACCAATGAGCGCCCAGTTCCCCGCGTGAGCGTGTACATCAGCCGCTACCAGATTGCCCGGAACGAGCCCAATCGCGCCGACAAATTGAAGGCCTTTTCCGGATTTGGTTGATGTTTCCCAACTTGACTTGGTGGGAATATTTACAGTTGGAGGAGCCAAGTCCTTCTTGTTTGCAGAGCTGGCCTTATTGTAGCTCATCAATTCTTTCGTCGTGCGCCCCGTTCTCCGCGCCACCTGCACCCATGTCAGCCTGCCCTTCGACGGATCTTGGACGTCACGATTATCGTAGACGCGGTCGACCGAGAGCTTGTCACCGACCCAAGCCCCGGCCCGCGGAAGCTCGTAAGTCTGGGGGATCCAAGTCCGGTTCTCGGACACGATCTTTCTGACTGTTGTGCCATGCTCCTTTGCGAGATCTCTCAGAGATTGTCCCGGCTGGAGATCGACGGCTTGCTTTTGCCCGGGAACGTGCAGATTCTGGCCGCTCATCGACAACAGACGTCGGAGAGGCACACCGGTTTTTTTGGCGATCTGTTCCCATGTCACGGCTGTTGGGTTGCTGGCCGACGAGGCTTGGCCCGGAACGTCAATCCGCAAAGGTGCACGACTGTCCTTGTTTGCCGTGATCAGCTTCTTGATCCCGACACCATGCCTGCGAGCGAAACTCTCCAGTGACTCGCCTGGTTGCAAGCGATCGGTCGTTGCCCCGCGAAGCACGCGGCCACCGCTCGCTGCATCATAAACCCGTCGTGGTGGGATGGACAAACCACGGTGCCCGTTCGCCTCCAACAGCCGCTTCAGGCTGAGTCCCTGATCGGTTGCAAATTCCCCGTAGGTCACGCCATTCGTGACCTGACGAAGCCGCTGAGGAACCAGGATCTCGGCGGGCGCTACATTCTTGGCGTTGGCCTTGGCGATCGATCGCAGCGAGGTGCTGTGGCTGTCGAGAAACTCCTGCGGGCTTTGACCGGCTTGCACGCGTGCGTCATCGACTGCCGGAACGGATGCGCCTGCGGAATCCTTCCGAGCGGGGATCGACCATCCATGCCGATCCAGGTTCAGCGCCACGAGCGTCTTGACATCGACCCCCTCGCGCTTCGCAATCTCGGCCCATGTCGCACCAGAACTGTTGAGAGCGGTAACTGTCGGATTGATGTCTTGAACGCCAGGATTGCTTCGCGTGAGGTCGCGCGGTATGAGGCCAAGCCTTTGGGCAATGCTGACCATCGTATCGCCTGGCAGAACGTCGACTTTCGTCCCGCGCGAGCGCATCAGCGCTTGGGAGCTCACACCATTGCGCAAGGCGAAAGCTGCCTGCCCAAGACCGAGCAAACCGTCCGATATGGCGGCGGCCCTGTCTGTATGCCATCCACTCGCAGCCTTCATGAAATTGATCGAGGCGTTGGTCCCGAAACTCGAGGCGACGACGGCGCGAGCCGCCGCTTCACGAGACGACCCGAGCCACGTCCTAACCCGCGCATGCGCCAGGGGACTGTTGAAAAACGCACGACCTACTGGATTAAGATCAGCGATGGCCTCGCCCAATGCCGGCGCACCATGCGTGGCCAACACCAGTTCGCCGGCAACGGCTGCCGATGCTGCGGCCGGCGGAGCGGCAGCGACCCATTCTCTCAATCGATTCGCGATGCGCTTGGCGCCGCCTCCCGCCTGAGGTGTCGTCGAGGCGGCCAGAGCCCAATCGGCCGCGTGATCTTGGCTGATTGGCGTATCCTGCAACCCCAAAGCGGTCTGCCGGAGCGATGCGAGTGCCGCTGGATCGCCTCCGAAAACCGCCTTGTGGAAGTCGGTCTCCCCCATCCGGTCGCGAATGGCCTCCGCGATCTTTGCCTCCGTCGCATAGGGCGATGTGCCGCGGCGCGGCACGACCTGCGAGGCGAGAAACTCGGTCACACCTTCGTTCAAGTTCGAATGCGGCCGGCTTGAATCAACGACCAAGGTGCTTGCGAGCTTCTTGAACGATTCCGAGGTCAGTGCATGCACCGCCTCGTGCGCGACCACGTCCGGGCTCAATCTGTCGGTCCGCACATAGACGCGATGCCCCTGATCCGATGCGATGCTGAAAGCATCGACGGCCGCCGGATCGTGCTGGCCGCCGGCTTTTTGATATGCACGGGCGAAACCGGCGGGATCCATAGCCTGCAGCCGGATGCCATTCGGCGACGTCCGGCTCGCCTGACCCTGATAGGCGTCAAACACCTTCCTTCCCGCGTCGAACGCAGCGGGCTGTCCGGCAAGGCCCGCTTCGGTCGCGGTGCGGGATCTGCTCTGCTGATAGTGATGAGAAGCCACACCGGAAACTGTATTGAGTCCGATGGACAGATAGTCTTGCGTGGTCGGCGCCTTGCCTGACAGGAGGCCGGGACCCGCAGTCAGCATGGTGTTCGCGCCCAGCTGGGAGGCTGTCTGATAAAGCGGGTTCGACACGAGGCCATTCGGCCGTGCCGCGCTTGCGGTCCGCACGGCGACCTTGCCGTCGACGAACTTCGTCAGACCGCCAGTCACGCCGGCCATCGCGACATTCTTGAAGTATCCCGAGAACGCGTCCTTCATCTGCGCGTTGGCTTCGTCCTGCGTGACCCGTCCCTCGGAGAGCTGATACTGGGACTCGACATAGGTCCCCGCGACGTTGCCGAGGCCCATGACCCCCTGATTGGCGACCATGACCGTTGATCCGGTTGCCAGCTTCGAGACGACCGAGCTTGCAGCCTGGTCGAGGCCGCGCGTAATGAAGGCCTCCGTCGCTCCGCCCGTCAACGCCCCGCCTGCTGCGCCCAGGGACTGCACGCCCGATACGGTCGCATCGACGCCCGCCTGCTTCACTTCATCCCAGCTGCTGCCACCTTGGAAGAAGTTGTTGGTCAGCGCCGCATCGAGGGAGATGTGAGAATTGCTGTGAATGTCGCCGCCACCGAACACAGTTGCTGCATTCTGGGCCGTGTCGATGGCTTCGGCTGTTCCCGTTCCCACCAATGTGCCCGCTGCGAGGGCGGCCAATACCGGCGCGCCGGCTCCGGCCGTGGCCATCGTAACCGCGGTCGCAGCCGCGGCGATCGCGACGTCGCGCACGACTTCCTGTGCACTCGACCAATTGGCGTCGGTCTTGCGCTCGTTCTCGAACATCCGGTCATTCTGGGTGGCCAGATTACCCATGATGTTCAGATACTGGGCATTGACCTCCTGGGCAGTCATCCCTCCCTGATTTTTCTGCAGGGCCGTGAGCGCCTCTTTTTTGTCCTGCAGATCCGACTCGAGCTCAGACCGGTTGGCACCGAACAGTCCCCCGACCCAATCGCCGCCCTTCTGCAGAAGGCTGCGGTTGCCGAGCGCTTTGTCTTCCCTGTCGATGGCATCCTGCAGCTCATGCAGCCCTTGACCGATATCCACTCGCGCGTTCGCGTCCTTGAGGCTCGCAAGCTGCTCAGCGACCGCGCCATCGCTCAAGGCGCCCGGATGCTGCGCAAAGAATGTATTGTACGCATGCGAGAGCGCGCTCTGGTCAGCGGCCGTTTGCGGATCGAGTAGATTTTGCGGCAACGTCAGCCGAAACTGAGAGTCCAGCAGCTGATATTGAGCCAGCTTCTGTTGAAGCTGTGCATATTGAAGCGATTGCTGAGCCGTCGTCAGGGCGCTGCCCGCTTTGGTGAAACCTACAGCCTGTACATTGCCAGCTTGTACCAAATCAGTGTTGGCGGACTGCTGCGCGGTCGCGACCGCCGCCTCGCTCTGTGTGACACGATAATCCTGAACCAGCCTGTTGGTCGTTGCAGCCAGCTCTTTCGTGATCAGGCCGGCCGATGCCGCATCAGTTCTTGCCTGCGCTATCTGCTGCAACACCGGCGAGTTTGAGGGCAAGGGAACATGGCTATAGGTCTGCTCCAGATTAGCCAATGTCGTATTGCGCCGGTCGGCGTAGGCAAGCCCGGTTGCCGACTTGAAGCCCGCCGTCGCAATGTCGGACATTGTCGAGAGCTCGCGCAACTGATGCTGCGCTTGGTTCAGCTTGAGCTCCGTGGCGGCCGTCGGATTCTTGATATAGGCGGCCTGCGCATCCGAGACGGCCTGGTGGCCCTTGATCAGGGCGAGGTCGGTCCCGACTTTGTTCTGATAGGCGCTTGCCTGATCGTAGTCGATCTTCGCCGTGGTAGCGGTCTGCCGGGCTTGCGGGGACAATTTGGCAAGATCGGAGTCCTGCGCTGCCTCAAGATCGGTCTGCGCTGCCGCCGCAAATGCCACTCGGTGCTGAGCCGCGGCCCAGCCTGTATTCTGGTAATCAGCATTCCCGTTCGCGAGCTTGAGATCGAGCGATGCCTGCTGCGGATCGCTGCCGCGCGTTGCACGTACGGTGTACCCCAATGGATGCAGAGCGTCGTTCACCCGATCCTGGGCATCCTTCGCAACCGTCCCGTATTTCTCGGAATTCGAAGCATAATACTGGAGCTGGGCCTTGCCCTGCGCGACCATGCCGACATCGGCGTTGAGCTTGCTCCGCGCCACGGTGAAGTCGTCATAGGCGCGCAGCTGCGATGGCGTCAAATTCGCCTGGGTCGGATTTTCGTTCTGGTCGATCGTGACACCGGCTTTCTTCAGCGCTGTGGAAGCGCTCTCGAGCTCTTTCTTGTCCGCCGCGGCCTGCTGCCCGTAGACGACGCTTTTCCCTGCCGCAAGGTCGGCGCTCGCGGCATCAAGCTTGCGCTGGTCCGTCGCCAGCTTGTGTTGCCGCGCATCCTGCTGCTGATTCAGCAACGACAGACGGTGCAATGTTCCGGCGCTGATCCCCCGGTCCATCTCGGTGTCCAGACGGCCGAGCTGCGATTTGGTCTGCTCGAGAGCAGCCGTATCGGCGGTGACCTTGGCCTTTCCCGCGGAAACCTGGGCCGAGGCCGCGTCGACGAGCGGGGCAACTTTCCGCGCGACTGGATCTTTCACGGTGACCGGCGGCGGTGCCGGCTTGTAGTTCGCTGCGGCGGCGTCGATGCGTTGTGCAGCACTCAGATTGCTCTTGGCCGAACTCAACACCGCCTGGTCGGCGGTGACTTGCTGCTGAGCGGCCGCAACCTGCTTCTTCAGATCGCTGATATGGGCTTGATGCGCAGCCGCCGCGGCGCCCGCGCCGCGACCGTACCCGATCGGAGCCTTCGTTCCCTGTGCATCATTCAGTTCGGTCTGCAGTTTATGCAGCTTTCCAGCATCACCGTCGAGAGTGGTCTGCGCTTTTGTCTGAACAGATTTTGCCTGCGAAACGGCGTCCGGGACCGGCGCCGCCGGCGCCGGGGCGGGAACTCCCGGACATGTTGCCGCCGCTTTCGGCGGAGCAGGCGGGCCAAGCAACACAGGCGTCGGCTGCAGAACCGGACCTATGAAAGGCCGAAGGGGCTGAAAGAGCGGCGAAGGTGCGGTCGATGATGATCCAACGCTGCGCGCCGAATTGCGATCGAGCATGCCCGACGATGATGCCGCGGACTTCGGCCGCGGAGGTAGCGGGGGTGGGGGTGGGGGCGGAGGAGGAGGCGGACTGGCGACAACCGAGCCACCTGCGTCATCTATCCGCATTCGTGCGTCTCCCCGTTAGCGGCGGCGGCTCTGCTCTGGCAGACGCAGTTCGTCAGCCATGCAGCCCGCTCGGCGATCATGTCCGAGCGACAGTTTAGGGCATCAGCCGGCGGCCGATCCGAAATATATTGTGAAAATACTGTCGGGCAGCACGGCTACACTCAGGATATGCCGCTCGCGCGCAAGGCCGACACCACCGGCTGGAAAAACTCCTCGGTGATGTAATGGTCCTGAGCGATGCGGCGATCGAGTTCCTCTGCGAGGTCTGGATTGCGGAAACGAGGAATGCCAAGCTCAGCCGCAGCTTCGGTGAGATTGTGCGCACGGACGGAACGTCCTTTGCACACGAGCCTTGGGACCTGTGTCTCACCCGGAACATAGCGCAACCCGACCATCACATCGTCGCCCTCAATGACCAGTGTTGCGCTTTCGATTCCTCCCCGCCCTCCCCCGTGCGCCAGCGATTGACGCTGACGGCGTTGTGCGGAGCGCACCTCCGGCAGGCCCTCCTGGTCTCTCCGCTCGCGCTTCGCCTCGCTTCGTGTCATCCGCATCTCGCGCATGAACAGTCCGCGCCGCAAGAGAACGTCGATAAGGCCGCCCACCATCAGCACGACGATTGCCGCGACGACGAGCGGTGCCATCACCGCCCCGATCACCGGCGCGAGGCACGAAAGGCCGCATCCTGGCGTGTGAACCAAGGAGTTGAGCGACATCTCGAGGACGAAAACCGAGATCGTGACGAGCAGGGTCGTCTTGACCAGACTCTTCACCAGCTCGATCAGGCTCTTGAGCGCGAAAATTCGCTTCAAACCCTTTGCGGGATGCAAGCGCTCTGCGCGGGGCTTGATAGGGTCAAGGCTGAAGACGATCCCCTTGGTGACGGCGACGTTGACGACGAGGGACATTAGGACGACGATGGCCGCCCCCCTTGCAAGGTATGGCACGGCGGCTTCGTACATCATCGTTCCGATCGTGCCCGCAGCTTCCCGAAACGGTTGCCCGCCCGCATCGCCCACGAGCATCATGGCTCCCCGTAGCCGCGCGAAAAGCTCCGGCAAGATCAGCCAGAGATAGAGCAGCATGGACGACAGGCATGCACCGGCGACCATATCGGTGCTGCGAAAGACCTGTCCCTTTTCGCGCGCCTTACGTAACTTCCGCTCGCTCGGAGGCAGCGTCCGCTCCTCAGTGCCGCCATCCTCGCTCATCGCAGGAACTGCCCTAGCTGGTCCAGGATTCCGGTCAACTCTCCAAGCTGAGTACCGAAGTGATCGAGCAGAAAGGCCGCATAGAGCGGCAGAACCAGGAAATAGACCAAGTTGCGCGCCGCCATCGAAAGATCGAACACATTCAACTGCGGTGCGAAACGGGCAATCACCATCAGCGCGAACATCGCAACGAACATGGCCGCCAGCACTGGGAATGCCAGGATCAATGCCAACTGCAGCACGCGGACGAGCATTTCCAGCGCCAATAGGCCGCTCTCCGCGCGTAGCAACGGCGCGAGCTCAATGACCGGCCAGAGCCTGTAGCTGCCATAAAGGGCTTCGACGACGCTATGAAAGCCGTCGGCTGCGACGAACAGAACCACCGCAGCGAGCATAAAAAGCGTGCCAGACGCGGTGGACTCGGTCATGGCGTTGGGATCCTGAAGCTGGGCATCGGGGGCCTGACGTTCGTAGTCGAGCAGGTCGCCCGCGACCTCGGCGGCCCAGAACGGGATCCCAAGCAGCAGACCAAGGAGCCCTCCGATGATCGCTTCCTTGAACCCGACCGCGACCAATCGCAATGTTTGCGTGCCGATCGGAGGAAGCACCTCAACAAGTCCGGTCATGACCGGTAGCGAGATCGCGACCACGAAGGCACCACGAATCAAGCCGGTCAGCCCGAGGCGAACAAACACCGGAAAGGTCATGACGAAGGCGCTGGGACGCGCGATGGCGAGCGCCAACGAAAGAAGATGACGGAAGACGAGATTGGCCCCCGCCTCGATGCTGTCCAACGGCATGAGGTCAAGCCCCATCGCCACTCCGCGTCGCCCATGTCCCTCCGAGCACGATGAAGGGAAGGCCCGTCAACGCGTCAGTGCAGGAAAATCCGCAAGGATCTGATCGGCATATTGGATCAGCGGTGCCGCCAACACTGCGCCGAACACCGCCAGCGTGGCCACGACGGCAATCAGTTTGATCGTCTGCGGCAGCACCTGATCCTGAATCTGGGTTGCGGCCTGAAGAATTGAGACGAAGAGGCCAACAACCATCGCCACACCCAGGGGAGGCATGGCAAATATGAGAACGACCGTCAGACCCCTGACCAGATGATCGACGATTGTCGCTTGGCCCATTGCTTCCCCTCCCCATCTCGCAGGCTATCCGTAACTCAAGACCAGGCCATGCATCAGCTTCGACCAGCCCTCGACCATCACGAACAAGAACAACTTGAATGGGACGGAGATCGTCGATGGCGGCACCATCGACATGCCAAGGGACATCAAAACCGCGGACACCACGAGATCAATCGCGATGAAGGGCAGATAGAGCAGGAAGCCGATCTCGAAGGCGCGCTTGAGCTCCGAGCTCATGAAGGAGGGAACGAGGATAACGAGATCTTCGCTCGATAGCTTGGCCCTGCTGCTATCGGGCCATAAGCTGCCGGTGGCGGTGACGAAAAACTCCCGCTCCGCGACCGTCGTGAACCGGCTCAGATGTTCGCGAATTGGCTGGCCTGCCCGCTCAGCAGCATCTTTCCAGTCGGTAAAGGTTTGAAACTCGCTGGGACGATCATTGACGCGCTCATACACGGTCTGCACTAGCGGCGCGCTGACATAGGCCGTCAGAACCAGCGCAATGGCATAGAGCACGAGGTTTGGAGGCGTCTGCTGCACTCCCAGCGCGTTCCGGATCAGGAACAGGACCACGGCGATCTTGACGAACGATGTCATCGTCACGACGACAAAGATGACAAGGCCAAGTCCGGCGATGACCGCGAGAACAGCGAACAAATTGAACTGGGTCACGGCTTCAGCTCATTCGTGATTGAACAATCTGTTGATCCGCACGCCGATTGCCTCGCCGATCCTGACGATCTCGCCCTGCCCGATCCGCCGATTCCCCGCGTGTATCTCAATTGCATGTCGCGGATCCCGACCGAGATTGAAGACATAGCCGGGCGCAATCATGCGCAACTCGCCGAGAGGTATCTCGAGCTGGCCGATCTCAAATAGGAGCTTGATCTGGAGGTCGTCCAGGCTCACATCGTCTGCGCCTGTATCGACGCTTTCATGTGCCGTCATGTCCACAGCCGTCCAATGATGATGAAGATCGCCTCTGATCTGGTGCAACGAGTCCACCACTGTCGCGTCGCTTCCCTCGAAGCGGCATGAGGTGAGCCGACGCTCGCCGAAGACGGCGGCGACGCGTCCATCCGGCATCGCGTGTTCGATGATCACGACGTCTCCCGCCCGTAAGCTCGCAAGCAAGCGGGCGCTGACGCGCGTAACACCAAGCCGGAAGGCCGCGCAGATCGGAACTCCGACGGCGGCAGCCGGACCCAATGCTTGAACTTGATTTGCCAAACGGGATTCGTATGGCTCTGGTAAAGACAGGTAAGCACTGAACGATCGTTCGCCAAACCTGCCACGACACAGGATTCCGATCGAGTCCGGAACGCTGCCATCGAAGGAAGCATGCGTGAGGATGACGGGGAGGCCGAGCGTCTCCTCGATTGAATCAAGTATGGCGGCGCAGGCGAACTCGATCAGAAGCAGCAGATCGGGCTCGGCGAGCCTAGTTCGAGGCGGACCATCAATCGCCTGCAGCGTTGCATCGATCACCTCGACAGGCAGACTTACGGCGCATGGATCACCGCCGATCGTAAAATGCAGATGACACGCCGGCCGGCTCGAAACGCCCGAGGAGGCGCCCGAGAAGGAAATCCGCAGCGGCAGACCCGCCA
The DNA here is from genome assembly GCF_051168395.1 of Bradyrhizobium sp. HKCCYLRH1030. Classification (NCBI taxonomy): domain Bacteria; kingdom Pseudomonadati; phylum Pseudomonadota; class Alphaproteobacteria; order Hyphomicrobiales; family Nitrobacteraceae; genus Bradyrhizobium; species Bradyrhizobium sp. HKCCYLRH1030. The sequence continues at coordinate 404,646 of NZ_JBNPUY010000002.1, forward strand.
ACTCGCAGGTGAGTTCAGCCAGCCGCCGACACCAACGACGGGCACGTAGAACATCAGCAATGGATAGCACGTCCGGATGAAATTCGGTGATCTCACCGTCAGGCGCTCCGCGCCTGCGAGCGGGGAATGGCGCGTTCATGCTTGCCGCCCCGCCGCCCTGCCGTCCGAATTAGCCATCTCCTCTAGCAACGTCTCACGGTCCTCGCGACGGCGACGTGATTGCTGCGATAACTCATCCCACTTGCGACGCCTCCGATGAGCCTTCACGAATTCGAGGCGTAGACCCTGAACTTCGTTACGCGCAAGGTCGAGCGTACGGATGCTCGCAAGGCGCTGCTCGGCAAGCGCCATTGCCAGCGACTCGAGGCGCCTGAGTTGCGCGTCAAGTTGGGTGATCTCCCGCGCGGACATTGGACGCCCTACCATCTGCTGGTAGATCTGACCTTCGCGTGCGCCACGCGCCGCTGCTTGCAACGCAACCGCATGATTAATCTGCGTCAGTTCTGCAGCCGCTTCGACCTGTGCCTCCACGCCGCGCTGAAGCGCGGAATTCGCCCGCCGCTCCCTCTCTCCGAGAACGATCCGCATCCTGCGTATGCGCGTGAGCAGTGGATCGTACCTCATGACGCGAGCTGCTCGAGTTGATGGATCGTGCGATCCCACGGAACGACCTCGCCGAGGCCCTGCCGCAGAAAGGACTTGATAGCATCCTGCTTGGCGATCGCCTCATCGGCGATCGGATCGGATCCGGCCTTGTACTCCCCAACCTGCAGCAGGAACTCAAGCTCTGCATAGCGAGCTATGAGTTCACGCACCCTCCTGGCTGCAGAGCGATGACGGCTCGTCACGACCTGATCCATGACGCGGCTGAGGCTGGACACGATGTCAATCGCAGGGAAATGCGCCGACTGTGCGAGCTTAGGTGACAACGCGATGTGCCCGTCCAGAATGCTGCGCGTCTCCTCCGCGATCGGATCCGCGGTACCATCCCCCTCAACCAGCACGGTGTAAAATGCAGTGATTGAGCCGGCGACTCCGGGACCGGACCGCTCGAGCAACTCGGGCAATGCCGCAAACACCGACGGTGGAAAGCCCCGGCGCGTCGGCGGCTCGCCCGCGGCCAGTCCGATCTCACGCAATGCCCTCGCAAAGCGAGTGACACTGTCCTGCACCAGGAGCACGCGTGCGTTGCAATCCCGGAAGTACTCCGCGATCGTCACGGCGACATAGGCAGCCGTGACGCGCTCCGTCGGCGGCCGGTCGGAGGTTGCAACAATCACAACTGATCGCGCCCGAGCCGCTCCGGCCAGGCAGCGCTCGACCATTTCTCGAACTTCGCGCCCACGCTCGCCAATCAGTGCGACAACGCAGACGTCGACGTCCGCGTTCTGGACGATCTGGGCGACAAGCGACGATTTGCCCGCGCCGGGTTCGCCATAGATGCCGATCCGCTGCCCCTCGCCGCAGCTGAGCAGACCATCGATCGCCCGGATGCCAAGTGACAAAGGGCCGTCAACGAGCCGCCGTGCCAAGGGCGCCGGCGCAGCTCCGCGGACTCGTCGAATCTGGTCGAACTCGGGCCATCCTCGTTCCTGAACGTCGAGAGGGCGCCCGAGCCCGTCGACGACGCGGCCGAGCAGCGCTGGCCCAACCATGATGCCGAGGGCCTGCCTTGTCGAGACGACTTCCGTTCTTGTTGAGAGACCCGCCACGTCTCCGAGAGGCGTCAGCAACGCGACTCCGCCTTCGATGCCCACGATCTCGGCCCGCAGATCAGCCGAGGCATGGGCAGAACGGAGCAAACAGATATCGCCAACACGCGCATCGGGAACGATCGCCCTGATGAGGGTCCCCGACACCTGAATCACGCGCCCGCGGATCGGGCGCAGTTGCGAACGGCCTGCAGCTTCACGCAACTGCGGCAGGATTCGCGCGAGTCGGTGAGTGGCAGAGCCTGCCGGCATCATGGCTCCACCCCCTCGAAACCGGCACGCAGCGCCAAGGCGAGCTGCTCCAGTTGGGCGTCAACGGAAACATCGATCTGCCCGAACTCGCTCCAAAGCATACAGCGCCCCGGCGCAAACTGCGGGTCCGACACGATGGTGAGCTGGTCGGCACCATCCTCCAGCAGCGTCGCCACTCGTACACGGATGGACTCCATCTCCTGCGGCGCAGTCATCAGCACGAGGGCCGTACCGGAACGCATCTCTTCGAGTGCTCTGGTGATGGCGCGCGCGGCGAGATCGTCCGGCTCAAAACTTCCGAGGATCTCCCTGATGATCTCGACGACGAGCGTGATAAGTTCGTCTTGCAGATCGGCGACGAAATCATCAACCGTGACCTTCGTTTCCGCAATCAGGCGGGCCGCCTCCTCAACTCCCGCGAGACGACCATCCTCGAAGCCTCTCATGCGCTGCTCTTCGAACGCGAGCCGGGCCTGCGCGGCGATCTGCTCGCATTGCCGCCGGGCGTCGGCAAGAGAGGCAGCCGCGGAAAACCAGGTCTCCGCCTCTTCGGCTCGAACCACGGGTCCGAGCGGATGGAACGTGCCGACAGGCTTGTCACTCTCGGGGGCTTTCACGGCACCATCCCATCGGCTAGAACGCGATCAACAATCTCCGGACCAAGCTGTTGGTGTCGCCGCGAGACCGAGGAGCCCAGCGGCGAGTTAATCGGAAATCGAAGAAGGATGCGGCTGCGCAAGGTGGCGGGGAGTCGCCAGATTGCGGCATTGAGACATTGCATCCCATCACCTCGGATGAGGTCCGCAAGCGCAGATGGATTCGGGGGGCGATCGGGTTTGGGCGACAGATCGATATTGGCGAGCGCGACCTTGTGGAGTCGGGAATCGAATTCTCCGAGATGCTCCCGGAGCGTAGTCTTGAGGACCGTGGAACGAATTGCGTGGGCATGCCAAACACCGCCGGCCAGCTCACCGACGCGGCATAGCTGCTCACAGTCGAGAAGCGCAATGCGACTGCGCGTGTCAGCGACGTCGGCTGCCGTGCAGCAATCAAGCTCATAATGCACAACGATCCGCTCTGAGATATCTCGGTGGAGTCGGTCGCAGGCGAGAATCCGTGCGGCAAGCCCGGGCGAAACGCCCGGTACGCACGCGAGAAATCGTTCAACGTGGATGTAGCGTGCCGGTAATCGACAAAACGTGTCCATATCGATCACCGGCCAATGCCCCACCGGCGCGCCGGGTTCGCAGCCACCGCCGACCTTCGGAGCACGCAAGCCAAGGGATGCTCCAGGTTGCACAAGCCTACTCATTTGCCGGCCAAGCCCACTTCAATCGCACTAGGATATGACACGCAGCCGATCACGCGCCGGCCTTCGCGCCTCCCGACGCGGCGCGTTGCGTTGCGCATATCCCACGCGTGCCCGGCGCCAGAGCTGGAAGATTCCGATCGATCCCAGCAGCCCCAGCCCTACCGCGGCTGACACCTGCAGGATGAGCGGACCGTCACGCAGGGCAGATCCGTCGTGAGATAGAACGGATGCCGTCGTCTCGATCGACGTGGAGGGGCTGACTTCGACGGGATCCGAACTGCCACGCACGAAAACCACGGCCACCCTGTCGTACGTCAGTCCTTCGACACTGTTGGCAATGAGGGTCTTGATCTGCGGTAGGAGCACGGCGATTTCGGCGCGCGCGTCGTGCTTGATGAACACCGATGCCGCCGACGACGGAACCTGATCGTGACGCAACGGGTCTATCTTAGGCAGCACCACGTGGACTCGGGCAGAGATGACTCCGTCGATCTCCATGATCGTCCTTGCCAACTCTTGATTGAGCGCGTGAATCAACCTGACTCGCTCCTCTGTGGGTGACGACACCAGACCATTGCTTGAGAATATGCTGCCCATGTCTTCGAACTTCGCACGCGGCAACCCGGACGCATTCAGCAGCGTCACAGCGTCGGCAAATCGCTCCTGCTCGACCCTGACAGTATTGCTGCCGTCCTTTGCCTGGAGTCGGTCGGCGGCGATGCCGTGGTGCAGCAGAAGGGCCACCATCAGATTAGCCTCCTTCTCGCTCAAGCGGCTATAGAGCTCACCCTTGCAACCGCTCAGCATGAACGCCAAGCCCAGCACCAGCGCCAAATTCAATCCGCGCCCTCGAGCGGCCAGCCATTGTTTGCCGCAACCGGCCATTCTCATTGTCCCTTCAAGAACGTGTTGAAGATCCGGGTTGACTCGGTCGAGATTTTCGACATCAGCGTCGCCTCAATGGCAAACGAGAATGCGTACTCCAGCATTTGCAGGGCCTGACGGCCCGCGTCTGGCTTGTCCGCTCCCAGGGCCGTTCCGCCAATGTTGGAAGATGCTGGACCGGATGCTGCCGGCTCCGGCATGAGATTGAGCTCGGGCGCGACATTGCGCTGGACCCGCTCGTACGAACTCTCCATCCACTCCATCACCTTGCCGCCGAGTTGGTCGACGGCGTGCTCAGGCTCCATAGGCAGTTTAGTGACCGATCTATGCAGAGCGTCCTGAAACGACTGCTGGGCGGCCGCTCCGGGCTCAACGGCTCCGAAACTGACACCAACTGTTCCGGAAGCTGTGACGCCACCCAACGGCGCAATCGTCGTCATGTCACCGCTCCATGCCGTCTCAGGACCCCTCGTGCTCTCGCCATTGCTCACTCCAAACAAATAATGACTCACAAGGACAGCCGGACCATGGCTTGCACAACGGATCAGACAGAGCTTTGCACGGCGCCCAGCGGGGCAGAGCATAATATTTTCCTAATATATTCTCCGACGCACCCGCGACCGCTGTGATTGAATGAGATGAGCTTGATAGCAACAAGTACATGTGAGTCTGCTCGTGGGTACGCGCGATCAACTACACGATTGCCACGATTGTTCCGCGACAAGGCCGCACGAAGGCCACGTTTTCCCATGCGACCCTTTGGCATCTCGGGTTCTGGTCCCATTGCGCAGCGGGGCTGCGATCGCGACCGTCTGCCTGACGCTCTCGGCGGCTGCAATCCACACCACGTCCGCAGACGCGGGTGAACCTGCTTGGCCGACCGAGTCCTACAGGTACACCATCGTCGACCAAGACCTTGGCAACGTTCTTCAGGAATTCGGACGAAATACCGGCCTGCGGTTAGAGGTGAGCCCGGAAGTACGGGGACGTGTGCGCGGGCCTCTGCCTGAACTCAAGGCAAGAGAATTCATCGAGCATCTATCCCGGAACTACGGACTCGACTGGTATTTCGACGGCTTCCGGATTTATGTCACTAGCAACAAGGAAGCTTCGAGCAGGCTCGTTCAACTCGGTGCCGTGCCGCTCCAGCGTCTCGAAGCCGCACTTCGCGATCTCGCGCTCTCCGACGCGCGATTCTCACTCAGATCCATCAAGCAGGCCGACATGGCCCTGGTCTCGGGTCCCCCGCAATACATCCAAGCGGTGGAGCGTACGCTCGCAGCACTGAAGCCTCGAGCTGACCAGCCATCGTCCGTCACCGTCTATCGCGGGGAGCACGTCCAAGTGGTCAAGCTCAACGCCCCAGGCGACGTGCCATGACGCAGATCAACGGGTTCGCAAGTCCTGCCAGATCGACCGGACGGATCAAAGGAGGGTCAGAATGGCCGTAGAAGCATCGAGCATGACGACCGCGATGGCAAGCGCCTCGAGCAGCAGCGAGGCAGTCTCGGCTGAGGATCAAGCAAAGTTCGAGGAGGCGTTTCTCAGCGCAATGCCGCAGGCGGCCGCGTTCATGCTCATGACTGTTGCTCAGGACGGTATTCAGGAGATGGCATCCGTTGGCGACGAGAATAGTGCAACCCCGGATCCGTGACGGAGCCTGCCGACTGACGCCTCGTTAGACCCTTTGCTCAGAACAAGACAGATAAGACATCGGATCGCAAACAAGGAGAGAGTTGCATGTCTAGGGTCAGCTCCCACGCATCATCCTCACGTGAAGCTCACACCGGTCACATGATGGGTCCGCACGGACACGCGTCGTCCTGGCCCGGCTTTGCAGGATTTCAGCCCACGCTCGGCGGGTCGTCAGCTCATCCGGCTCATCGCTGTGATGCGGGGGATTGGTGGCAGTCGTCGATGCCGCCCGCTTCGCAGCAGCAAGATCCGCGGACGTCTTCCATAGCATCGGACGTTCTTGGATTGGTCGCGGACGCAAAGACACCTGCAGACAAGGCGGCTCTGATCTCGGCGGCCATCAGCATCCTGAGGGGCGGACCGAGCCAGTGCGACGCGCGGAACAACGGCCGCGTTGCCAAGATCCTTGGTGACCTGACCCATCAGATCACGAATTCCACTGGGCCCAGCGATCCCGCCAAAGGTCAGCTGCTCGACGGGATCGCGAAGATCCTGAAGCAACTCGTGTCCGGCCCATCCCATCAACCCGGCGCGAACAGCTCGATACTCAAGACGCTGAATCAGCTCGTCAGCCAAGTCTCAGAGGCAAAGGGCCTTGACCAAGCGACGAAGAACAACATCCTCGACAAGCTTTCCTCGATCATTCTGCAACTCGCGGATTCAAGCTCGGGATCGCCATGCGACCGCTCCGCGGGACACCTCTCGGCCGACAACCATATCACCGACAGAGCTGAGTAAAGCAACGAGGCCTCATTCTCGCAACGCGACGAGAGCGATGAGACCAGGACGTTGAAGGAAGCGCGAGAGGCGTACCTCACAAGGTGCGCCTCGGGACGGGATCCAAGCCGCCGCTTCAGCCGAGAGGTGATCAGCGTGGACAACGCTAACGATCACTTCCCGGCTGGAGGGCATTCCCCGACAGCCCAATCCTCAACGCAACACGAACATAGAGAGATAAAGCGATGTCCCATTCAACAGGCTCCGTTTCTTCGACGACGTCATCGAACTCGAGCATCGATAGCGCGATCGCGAAGATGAAGAGTGCCTTCGACGAAGCGATCAAGACGAATGCCGAGATCACGACCAAGAAGACGCACTGGGGATCGATCGAGACGGTCGCGCAGCAGCGCCCGAACGTCGGCTGATCCAGCGATCGCCCTCGGACAGCTACCAACCGCTTACGGCACGGGGCGTTCGTACCGAGCGCTCCGCTGCCAACATGGCTGCTAGGCCCTGATGGAGAGGCAGAGAATGCCGGCATCACCGTCCCCATTCGAACTCACAATCCGATCGGGCCTTCATGCCGGGGTCAGGCAAGAACTCGACGCCGGGACCTATCTGGTGGGTCACTCGATGGACGCCGATGTCGTTCTCATGGATGACTGTCTGGCTCCTTTGCACGCGCGGTTCGCGCTAGAGGCGGACTGTTGCGAAATCGAAGGCACCGCAGATAATGTTCTGCTGAACGGCACCCTGCTCGGTGCCGGAGAAGCACGGATCAGTCGTTATCCGGCCGATGTCGTTCTGAATGGAATTCAGCTCCGCTTCACCCGCAAGCGCAGAACGACCCGCTATACCTTCTTGAGGTATGGACTCGGCACCGCCGCGATCCTGGTCTGTCTAGCCCTGCTTCTGCAGGGATTTCCCGCTGGTGCGGACAAGGTGCCCGGCGATGGCGGCTATGCCACAGCTGAGCGGCTGAGATCCCCCCGCTGCGACTCCGACTGTTCGACGAAATATCCGAGCAGGCACGCGCCCAATTCGCCCGCCCCCACCCTTACGCCCGCACGACTGCCCGGCCAGGACAGAACGGGACGGGCCGGCGCGGAGCCCGGCGCGCCGGTGGCGGATTTGAACAGCGCGGCGGACGCGCTGCGCCAGCGATTGCTGACTGCGGGCCTCACGACCGTCGAGATTGTCAGCGACTCAAACGCCATCACGGCGAGAGGAAGCATTGAACCCGCGGCGTTAGGCAGGTGGCGCGACATTGAGCGATGGTTCGACGGCACGTTCGGCATTGCCATCGTGTTGACGAGCCAGGTCGAGGCGAAATCTGTAAAGCGTAGCGCCCCTTTGACCGTTCAGGCGATTTGGGCCGGAAATGGGCCGTATGTCATTGATGGACGCGGTCAGAAGCTGTTCGCAGGCGCCGTTATCAGCGAAGGGTGGATCGTCGATCGAATTGAACAAGATCGGGTCGTATTGCGTCGCGGCGCAGACCTGCTCGCCGTGAGCTTGTAAGACCATGCCGCTCTGCGTTTCGATCAATGTGACGAAGGTTTCGATCCCGCTTGGATGGAACCGCAGATTATGACGGCCATTGTCGAGAGCTTGACCCGCTGGTCGAACGACAAGCGCGAGCTTCTCGTCGTCATCCTGATCGTCAGCACGATCATGGCGATGATCCTGCCGATTCCGACGGCGCTCGTCGACGTCATGGTGTCCGTCAACATCGGCGCGTCGATTCTGCTGCTGATGGTGGCGTTCTACTTGAACGCCGCGGTCGAATTCTCCGCACTTCCGGCAATCATTCTCATATCCACGGTGTTCCGGCTCTCGATTTCCATCACCATTACGCGCCTAGTGCTCAGCCAGGCCGATGCCGGGTCCATCGTTCAGACCTTTGGCGAGTTCGTCGTTTCCAGCAATGTCGTGGTTGGGCTCGTGGTGTTCCTGATCATCACGATCGTCCAGTTCGTCGTCATCACCAAAGGATCTGAACGGGTCGCCGAAGTTGCTGCCCGATTCACGCTCGATGCGCTGCCGGGGAAGCAGATGAGCATCGATGCCGACCTTCGCAACGGCGACATCAACCAGGCCGAGGCCCGGCGCCGCCGACGCCGGCTGGAGCGCGAGAGCCAGCTCTACGGAGCGATGGACGGCGCCATGAAGTTCGTCAAAGGTGATGCGATCGCCGGTCTCATTATCATCGCCGTCAACCTCGTTGGCGGCATCGTTGTCGGCACCGTGCAGCACAGGCTGCGTATCAGCGAAGCGATCCAGCTCTACTCGTTGTTGACGATCGGCGACGGCTTGGTCTCCCAAGTCCCGGCGCTGTTCGTGTCGATGGCGGCGGGAACGGTCGTGACCCGGGTTGCGACAGAAGCGCCGAGCAATCTTGGTTCCGAGATCATGGAGCAGATCACGTCGCAGCCGCAATCCCTGCAGCTGGCCGGTCTCATGATGCTCGGGCTGGCGTTCGTACCGGGTTTTCCGGCGCCGATTTTCCTTTTTATGGCCACCGTGTTCGGCGGCTCCGGCGTTGCGATGCTCTTGGCTCGACGGCGAGCCCAACGAACCTCCGGCACGGCGCAACCGTCCGACCCGTCAGAGCCCACGAGAAGTTCGCGGATCGCTATCCCGGCGGCCAAGTCTGCACCGATCATGATCCTCGCGGAAGCCGCCTTGTGCGATGAACTGCGGAGAGCCGGCATTCATGATCGGATCAGGCGGACGCGACAGGACGTGGCAGACTGGCTCGGATGCGCCTGTCCAGGGGCGGCAGTCGACGAAAGCAGCGCCCTGGCGCCCGGTCATTTCAGGATCGAGCTGCATGGCGTGCCTCTTCTGCTCTCGTCCGGTGAACTGGATCAGCCGACAACCCGAACGGCGGGGGGAGCGGCCATCTCCGCAGTCGATGCCGAGCTGCGGCGCGTTCTTGTCCGCTATGCGCCGGAGTTCCTCGGCATACAGGAGACCAAGCGCCTGCTCAACCAGTTAGAGGCTGACTACGCCGACTTGGTGCGCGAGGCCTTGCGTGTGGTCCCTACACAGCGCATCACCGATGTCCTTCGCCGGCTGCTCGACGAGCGGGTGTCCATCCGCAATCTGCGGCTGATTCTTGAGACGCTGGCCGAGTGGGGAATGCGGGAGCAGAGCAGCGTCATGCTGGTCGAGCACGTGCGGCTGGCGCTGCGCCGGCAGATCTGCTTCGAAAGCTCAGGATTTGATCGGACCTTGCGCTGCTTCGTGCTTGATCGACAGACAGAGGAAGCGATCCGAACGGCCGTGCACGCCCTCGATGAAAACGCTCAGACGTCTCTCGATCCTGCCGTCAGCACGCGCCTGCTTGATGCGTTGACCCGGCAGCTTGCCGACGTCGATCATCTTGCCGCATCGCCGAGTATTGTACTGGCCTCCGCCGACCTGCGCCGGGTGGTCTGGACGCTGCTTGCGCCGTCCGGTCTCAATGTGGTCGTGCTCTCCTATCAGGAAATCTCAAAGGACTTTCGGGTCGAGCCGATCGCCGTCCTTGGATTGGATGAATCACGCGAGCAGGCTGAACCTTCCCCGATCCCGGCGATGCAATGAACCAGTCAACCCGCGACGACACCTGCGAGGTTTCGAGACCTGAACTATAAGACAGTGCAATATCCGTAGGAAGTACATGCGTAGCTCTGAAGGCCGGGAAACCGCGTTCAACAACCATCTGAAACCAAGTGCCGGTGTTTGCAGGCGAATGGCGCTGGCTGGCAGCATCGCCGGTCTGCTCTGCGCCTGTTCGTCGCTGAGCCCAGACATTGGCGGACCGGTGCCGACGCCCACGACCGCACGCGCCTCGGTCGAGGGTCGCAATCTCCCGGCCTCCACGGCAGCCGCAGCAGCTCCCGCCAACCAAGTCGCCGGGATGGAAGACAAGGACGATCGAATCAGAAAAGCGCGAAGCGAGCTCGCCAGACATCAAGCCGAGCCTGCCCTGGCAATCTTTACCAGCGTGCTCACCTCGGACCCCGAGAACATTCCGGCGCTCAACGGCCTCGGAGTGGCTCTCGACATGCTCGGCCGCCATGACGAAGCTCAGACAGCCTATCGTCAGGTGCTCGCAATCGCCCCCGCCGACATGATCGCAAGCAACAATCTGGGCCTGTCGCTTACCTTGACGGGCCGGTACGCCGACGCGATGACGGTTCTGCGGCCGATCGCGCTCGGTGAGAGCGCCTCGCCTCGTGCACGCCAGAACCTCGTGATCGCTATGGCGCTGAGCGGAGATCGCGATGGCGCCGCCAAGCTTGCGCGGGTCGACCTTCGGGAAGAGGACGTGAGGCTCAATCTCGAGATGCTTTCGGCGATGCGGCGCTGACGATGGGACCGTTTCGAATTTCGCCATCCGCCTGGCTGACCTCGATCGTGGTGATCCTTACGATGCTGGTTCATTGCGCGCCGGCATCATCCAACGCGCGGCAACAGGTGCGAATCTACGCGTCTCAGGGCGAGATGCTGACCTTGCCCCGTCCGGCTTCCAAGGTCTTCGTCGCCGAGCCGGCTGTTGCGGACGTCCAGGTCGCGGCCGCCAACCGCGTCTTCGTTTTCGGCAAAAAGCCCGGCCGTACGACGCTCTTCGCGCTCGACGATTCCGGCGCGACCGTCGCGACGTTCCGGATTGCGATTGCCTATGACGAGAGTGATCTACGGCAGCTGCTGCGAGCTCAATTCGCAGACCTCGACGTCAGGCTGTCGCGGACGCCGCGCGGCGCGGTGCTGAGCGGGCTGGTGCCCAACGCCGACATCGCCGAGAAGGTCCGCTCCACCTGCGCGCAGTTCCTCGGCGAGGACGAGGTGCTGCTCAATCAGTTGAAGATAGGCGGTAGCACGCAGGTGAACCTGCGGGTCCGTATTGCCGAAGTCTCGCGCAACGCGGTGAAGCAACTCGGCGTCAACTGGGAGGCCGCAGGCTCGGCCGGTGGCTTCAGCTTTGGGCTCTCGTCGGCGGCCTCAGGGAGGATCAATACGCCGGCAAACGGCAGCTACAGTGTGACTGCCATCGTGGATGCGCTCGCTCAGGAGGGACTGGTTTCAATCCTGGCAGAACCGACGCTCACCGCTGTTTCGGGTCAGAAGGCGAACTTCCTGGCAGGCGGCGAATTTCCGATCCCCGTCGCCCAAGGGCTGGACCGCATCTCGATCGACTTTCGTCGCTACGGCGTGGGACTGGAGTTCACACCGACGGTACTCTCCGATCGTCTGGTCAACCTGCAGGTCAAGCCCGAGGTCAGCGAGCTCTCGAACGAAGGCGCCCTGATCATGAACGGCGCCCGCGTCCCGAGCCTGATTACCCGGCGGGCGGAGACCACAGTCGAGCTCGGCAGCGGGGAGAGCTTCGTAATCGCCGGACTGCTGCAGAACAAGTTCAACACCGGCCTGGACATGTTGCCGGGGCTGGGCGACCTGCCGGTACTGGGCGCTCTGTTCAGGTCGACACAGTTCCGGAAGAACGAATCCGAACTGATCATCATCGTCACGCCGACAATCGTTCGCCCGATCAGCGAATCGGCACGCATACCGGTCCCGACCGACTTCGTCGGGCCGCCTTCCGAGCTTGAGCGCATCATATTCGGCCGTCTTGGAACGACTCGCCCCGGGGCAGGCCCGATCGAGGTGCCGGTGCCGGGCCGGAGATTGCGTGGCGATGCCGGCTTCCTGATCGAATGACGGTCCTCCAAGGAGCGATAAACATGGCACCGATCAGAAGCGGCCTCGCCATTGCCCTCGCGGTGCTGGCTGCAGGCTGCGCTGTGGACCGGACGGCACCGCCACCGCAGCTCGCAGGTGAGACCGTTCATTACGTCTACGATGTACCTGCAGGACGCTGTTCTGCGGCGAGTTCCGGCGTCGAACACTTCGTGGCCGCGACGGCGAATGGCCGCCCTGAAAGCGTCCGTGCCTGGATCGAAGGACCGCCGGGGCCATGCACGGCGGCGATCGAGCATTCCATCATCCGAGCCGGCGTGGATCGCTCCCACGTCAGGCACGACGTTGCCTCGGCAGTGCACCACGCGACGCGTGTTCACATCGATCGCCTGCTCATCAGCTCCGTTCGCTGCCATCTGTCGGATGGCTTCAATCGCGGCATCTTCGCCGACAATGATGCCGATCCGGCCCTCGGCTGCAGCACGGCTGCGGCCTTTGGCGGCATGGTTGCGGATCCGGAGGATCTTCAAGCCGGAAAAGGACGTAGCCGCGCGGAAGGGGAACCGGCCACCCGCGCGGTCGCGAATTTGCGCGGGGAGCAACCAACCCGTGCCGAACCAACCGGCGAGGACCACCCGCAGACCACGGCTCATCCCGCGCAATGATTGTTCAAGCCGGAGAGCTCAGCCAGTCGCCATTCCGACCTGGAGAAACTTCAGCGTCGCACGTTGCTCAAGGATAAAGCGGAAGCGATGGTGCCGTTGATCCGCAGATTTCTTGATCGCAAGCCCTCGGAGAGCTCTAATATTTTCCTGCGAAAGAGGTCGGGGGCGAAGTATCCAGAGGAGGTACGCCTCCGACTTCCACTTGAAGACGCGGTCGGGTTCGAGACAGCGGATCTCGACGTCGCAGCGTCACGGCGCGTTGGCTCAGCTATCAAGTTGTCCGTGTTGGATTACGCGGCTAAGTCGCTCTCTCCATCGGTCTCTTCGAGTTCGCTGCACGAAGACGTCGCTCCCCCCCAAAGGACTCTTTTTCGAGCCTGTCCGCGGCGACATAGATGACATCGGCTTTTGCAGCGGCCTGGATCGGGCTTTGACGCAGCGACCGCCGCGCCACGACATCGTCCCTTACAATCACATGTGTTCGGACCGCTTCTTCTCTTTTCGGCCGGACGAGAGCGGCAGCGCACTGGGCAGCGTCGAGGTGAAGGAGGCACTGGTCTACGATCAGTACATGCGCGGCGACATCGACTTCACGGGCTTCAGGGTGACCATCTCGCTACGAGAGCAGGCCTGCCAAGCCTATCTGAGTCACGTCGGCATGCGGCAACCTGAGCTGCGCGATCGCGAGTCCCGGGATGGCCGCCTTCTCTTCCGCATCCCCTCGCGTCCTTTCGCGTTTCCCATGCCGCGCGGAAACTCCGATCCGTGGACGTTCGGAAAACGGGTGGTCGACCCATTGCAGGCGATCGCCCGGTTCGCCTTCGACGAGATCGAAATCCAACTGCTGCGTGACGACCGAGGCCGCCGCGTGACCATGGGCGAGGCTGCGTGCGACAGAGATCCCGGCTGGCACGCGCCCTTGCGTCTGCGGGCCTGACGCGCAGCGCGCCTCAGCCGCGCACCACGCCGGCCCGCGACTTCAGGAACTCGCGCGCGACGATCAGCTTCTGCACTTCGGTCGCGCCTTCATAGATGCGCAGCGCGCGGATCTCGCGGTAGAGGCTCTCCACGATCTCGCCCTTGCGGACGCCGCGGCCGCCGAACATCTGCAGGGCACGGTCGATGACGCGCTGGGCGGTCTCGGTGGCCGTGAGCTTGGCCATCGCGGCCTCGCGCGTGGTCGGCAGCTTCTGCACGTCGCGGCGCCAGGCCGCGCGGTAGGTCAGGAGCGCGGCGGCATCGGTCTCGGTCGCCATCTCGCCGAACGCCGCCTGCGTCATCTGCAAGTCCGACAACGTGGCGCCGAACATCTTGCGGCTCTGCGCATGCGCCTGCGCCTCGTCGAGCGCGCGACGGCCGAAGCCGAGGGCGGCGGCCGCCACCGAGGCGCGGAAGATGTCGAGCGTCTGCATCGCCAGCTTGAAGCCGCCGCCGGGCGCGCCGAGCCGGCGGTTGGCCGGGATGCGGCAATTCTGCAGGCGGAGCGTCGCCAGGGGATGCGGTGCGATCACCTCGATGCGCTCGGCCACGGAGAACCCCGGATCGTCGGGAAACACGACGAAGGCGGAGATGCCGCGCGCGCCGGGCGCCTCGCCGGTGCGGGCGAACAGCGTGTAGACGTCGGCGATGCCGCCGTTGGAAATCCAGGTCTTCTCGCCATCGAGCACGCAAGTATCGCCGTCCAGCCGCGCCGCGCAGGCCATCGCGGCGACATCGGAGCCCGCCTCCTTCTCCGACAGCGCGAAGGCCGCGAGCCATTCGCCGGCGCGCACCTTGGGCAGCACACTGGCGCGCAGCTCCGGCGAGCCGCCGAGCGCGATGGCGCCGGAGCCCAGTCCCTGCATGGCGAAGGCGAAATCGGCGAGGCCGTCGGCATAAGCGAGCGTTTCGCGCGACAGGCAGATCGCGCGCGAGTCGATCGCGCCGGCATCCGCATCGGGCGCCACGACGGCGCTGTCGAGCAAGCCTGCGGCACCAAGCGCGCGCACGATCTTGCGGCAGGCGGTGTCAACGTCGTCGTGATCGACGTCGTCGAGGACGCCGGAGCCGACGAAGCGATCGAGCGCCTCGCACAGCCGATGATGCCGCGGCTCGAAGAACGGCCAGTCGAGCCAGTCGCGCGGGATGACCTTGGCCGATGCACTCATGATGGATCTGTCCGCCATATTATTTTAAGTATAAAATAATTGGCGATCGATCGGCTTGTCAAGGTTCCGGCAGCGTCATCCGCGACCCGCCGCGTCCGGTGCGCTTCACTCCGCCGCCTTGCCGAGCTTGCCGAACACGCGCGTCGGCGCCGGGAAGCCGCAGGAGGTGCCGTCGGTGATCTTGACATGATCCTCCCACGGCAACCGATAAGTGCCGGCGACCATGTCGTGCATGAAGGTGTAAGGGCAGTCCATCGCGCCACCTTTCACCGCGACATAGCCGCGGTGCCAGAGCTGGTAGATGTTGTTCTCGACGCCCCAGTTGATGCGAGCCTCGCGCACGAGATCGGGGCGCACCTCGGCGGTGATGATCTCGTCGGCGCGCCCCGTCGTGCCGTGCGCGATGATGCTGCCGTCGAAATTGACGATCATGCCCTCGCCCATCGAATCGAACGAGCCGTCGGAGCCGCACATGCAGACATTGGCCGTCACCATCAGGTTCTGGAACGCATTGGCCTGATTGGTGAAGCGCCAGCTGTCGCGGATCGGCGCGGTGTAGCCGGCGGTGCGAATCATGATTTCGGCGCCCTTGTAGGCGCATTCCCGCGCCATCTCCGGGAACATGCCGTCATGGCAGATGATGAGCGCGATCTTGGCGCCGCGCGGTCCCTCGATCACGGGTATGCCGAGATCGCCGGGCTCCCACGGCTCGACCGGAATCCACGGATGCAGCTTGCGGTAATACAGCTTGATGTCGCCGTGGTCGTCGATGATCAGACCCGAATTGTAGGGGTTGCCGTCGGGGTTGTGCTCCATGATCGAGAAGCAGCCCCAGATCTTGTTGTCGATGCAGGCCTGCCTGAACGCGGCGACCTCCGGCCCGTCGAGCCGGCACATGATCTCGGGATTGGTGTCCATCGACAGCCCGTGTAGCGAGTATTCCGGGAACACCACGAGATCCATGGTGCCGAGATTCCGCCGGGCCTTGCCGACCATCCAGACGATCTTCTCGGTCTGCCGCGCGAGGTCGTCCTTGCTCACAACGACCGGCAGCTGCAGCTGCACCAGGCCGATGACCACGCCGTTGTCGGATTTATTGAGACCGCCTAACCCGTTCATGCCGGACCTCCCTGGATGTCGCCACTGCTCGAGACGTTGCCCAAGACAACCACGATTTCACGAGAGCCGCGCGCCGATATTTCAGCCCGCCATTTGCCGCTTGCTGAGGCAGCGGTCGCCGGCGCTTCGGGAGTCAGACGACGGATGATCGTTGCAGGCGCGCTTGGAACCGCGTCAGCGCGCGGCCGAAAACGGCCGCCTCACCGGTTGCGCGCGCCAGCACCAGTGCACCCTGGATGCCGAGCACCACCTCCTCGGCGCCGTCGGCGGCCTGTGCCGCCGGCCAGCCGTCGCGGATCAGCGCATCGCGCAAGGCCTCGATCCAGCGTGTGAAGTAGCTGGCGATGGCGGCGGCGAAGCGATCCCGCGTCTCGTCGAGCGCGAACGCCCCGACGAGGCAGACGCGTCGGCCGGAACGGAAGTAGTCGTCGACGCCACTCCACATCCGCGCGATCGACTGCTCCGGCGGATCATCGCGCAGCGGCGCATAGATCTCGCGCTCGAACCAGGCGTCGACATGCGCCAGCACCGCCCGCCCCATCTCGTCCTTCCCGCCTGGAAAGAAGTGATAGAGGCTGCCTTTGCCCAATCCCGTCATCTCGGTGATCCGGCTGAGCGAGGTGCCCTCGAAGCCGAACTCGCGGAACACCTCGGCAATCAGCGGGATGACGTCGGCGCGCTCGTTGAGCGTCCGCATGGCTCTCCCTGCGTCAAAGTCCCAAGTCGGTCAGTCCGGGATGATCGTCCGGCCGGCGCCCGAGAGGCCAGTGGAATTTGCGATCGACCGCCTTGATCGGCAGGTCATTGATGCAGGCGTAACGGCGCTGCATCAGCCCCTGCGCGTCGAACTCCCAATTCTCGTTGCCGTAGGAGCGAAACCAGTTGCCGCTGTCGTCGTGCCACTCATAGGCGAAGCGCACCGCGATCCGGTTGTCGCCGTGGGCCCAGATTTCCTTGATCAGGCGGTAGTCGAGCTCCTTGGCCCATTTGCGGGAGAGGAAGGCGACGATCTCGGCGCGGCCGGTGATGAACTCGGCCCGATTCCGCCACCGGCTGTCGGGCGTGTAGACCAGCGACACGCGCTCGGGGTCGCGGCTGTTCCAGCCATCCTCGGCCATGCGCACCTTCTGGGTGGCGGTCTGCAGCGTGAACGGCGGGGCGAGAGAGCTCACGGGACATCTCCTTGTGTACTATATCGTACGGACTATACCGATCGGTACACACCGTCAACCCTCAGATGTCGAGCGGAGCTCCAGGCACAGGCTCGGCCGTGCGCAATCCGCGTCGACGCGCGAGGGCCTACTATCCCTGCGGTGCCCCTCTACCAAATGTGCGCGTCGCGACAGTCAGGACCCTTGTGTGCTCAACGGAAATTCGATGATCTGCTAAGGGAACCGACCGCGCCGCGGGGGCGACACGGTCCGTCGGCCACACTTTTGGGGATATCGGACATGTCGATGCTCACGCCGCATGGCGAGTGCCTGCTGTGGACACCTGAGCTGATCTGGGTGAACACGGTGTCCGACATCCTCATCTCCTTCGCCTTCTTCACCATCGCGTTCGTGCTCGCCTTCATCGTCTATCGCCGCCGCGACTTTCAGTTCAGCTACATCTTCTGGGCCTTCGCGCTGTGGGTGTCCGTCTGCGGGCTGACACGGCTGATCGAGGTGCTCACGATCTGGGTTCCGGCCTACAGCCTGGAGGCGGCGACCAAGGGCTTCCTGGCCTTCCTGTCGGTCGGCATCGCCGCCGCGCTGTTGCTGCTGCTGCCGCGGGTGCTGACGATGCCGTCCCGCGCCGAGCTGCGGAACGCCTATGCGCAGCTCGAGGAGGAGACGCGGCAACGGCGCAGTGCGGAAGCCATGGTCCGGCGGTTCCAGGAGATCGAGGCCACCGAAGCGCAGGTGCGGCAGGCGCAGAAGATGGAGGCGATCGGGCAGCTCACCGGCGGCGTCGCCCACGACTTCAACAACATCCTCACCGTGATCACCGGCACCATCGAGATCCTGGCCGAGGCGGTGAAGGACCGGCCGCAGCTGGTGCAGATCACCAGCCTGATCAACTCGGCGGCGGCGCGCGGCGCCGACCTGACGAAGCACCTGTTGGCGTTCGCCCGCCGCCAGCCGCTGCAGCCGCGCAGCGTCGACATCAACGGCATGGTGGTCGACACCGCGCGCCTGCTGCGCCGGACGCTCGGCGAGCAGATCGAGATCGAATCCATGCTGGCGCACGATTCGGCGCCGGCGATGATCGACCCCAGCCAGCTGTCGACCGCGATCCTGAACCTCGCGCTCAACGCGCGCGATGCCATGCCGAACGGCGGCAAGCTCACGCTGGAAACCAAGAACGTGCTGCTCGACGCCGCCTATGCGCGCATGAACCCGGAGGTGATCCCCGGCAACTACGTGATGATCGCGGTCAGCGACACCGGCGAGGGCATTCCCGCCAACCTGCTCGACAAGGTGTTCGAGCCGTTCTTCACCACCAAGGACGTCGGCAAGGGCGTCGGCCTCGGCCTCAGCATGGTCTACGGCTTCGTCAAGCAGTCCAACGGTCACATCAAGATCTACAGCGAGCCGGGGCACGGAACCTCGGTCAAGCTGTACCTGCCGCAGGCCAATGCCGATGCCGATGCGGCACTGTCGACCATCGGCGCCGAGGGCATGGAGCGCGGCGACGAGACGATCCTGATCGTCGAGGACGATTCGCTGGTGCGCGAATATGTCATCGCCCAGATCAAGCGGCTCGGTTACACGACGCTCGCGGCTAGCAAGGCCGACGAGGCGCTGGCGCTGATCGACAGCGCGACGCGGATCGATCTTTTGTTCACCGACATCATCATGCCCGGCGGAATGAACGGCCGCCAGCTCGCGATCGAGGCGCTGAAGCGGCGTCCCAGCCTCAAGGTGCTGTACACGTCGGGCTATACGGAGAACGCGATCGTTCACCACGGCCGCCTCGATGCCGGTGTGCTGCTGCTCACCAAGCCGTATCAGAGCGCCGATCTCGCACGCATGCTGCGGACCGCCCTGAACTCTTGACCGTGCGATGCGCGACGCATGATCCGGCCTGCAGGCGCGCGCGTTTCCGGGCCGGTGATGCGCACCTTCTTGCGGAGCTGAGGGACTTGAATGGCTGAGATGTTTTCACGCGGGCTGGCCGCCGTGCAGGCCTATGCGTCGGCCGATGACCCGCAGTCCGACATCGCCGCCAAGGTCGCGCTGATCATCGTCTCCAACCAGCCGTTCTATCCGCTCTATCTCCATGCTATCGTGGGCGCGGCGGCGTGGCCGGCCTGGCTGACGCTGCTCGCGACGCCATTGTTCGCCAGCGTGCCGATGCTCGCGCGGCGCAGTCCGTTCGCCGGCCGCGCCTTGATGGTCCTGACCGGCACGGCCAACACGGTGTTCTCCGTCAAGCTGTTCGGCGCGCAGAGCGGCGTCGAGCTGTTCCTGCTGCCTTGCGCCCTGCTCGGCGCGCTGCTGTTCCGGCCAGCGGAGCGCCTGATGTCGTTGCCTTTGCTGGGACTGCCATTCGTGTCCTATCTGCTGATCGATGCCCGCCTTGGCGCGCCGCTGATGAAGGTCGCCAACTCCAATTACGGGTCGCTCGTCGCAATCAACGCGACCAGCGTCGGCGCGCTGACGGCCCTGATCGGGATCCTCGCTGCTGGACGCATGGCGACGCAGTAAGGCGCAGCAGGCCCGCCTCGTCCCTGCTCAAGACTTCGACGCCCAGATCGGCCCTGGCGCGCCGCCGCTGCTGCGGCGGCGCCACATCTGGTCGTAGAGATCCTGCAGCGACCGGGCATAGGCGGCAGCGTCGAACAGCGGCGCGGCCGGCCGGTTGCGCCAGAGCCTGGCCTTGGCCGCCTGCAGCAGATCCGGCTCGGCGGCGAGCGTCAGCGCCACCGCCAGATAGTCGGCCTCGTCCGATGCAATGAGCTCGGGACATCCGACCGCATGTAACAGGCTGCCAGCCACCCGCGAGGCAAACGTATCCCCGGCGCAGCTGACGATCGGCACGCCGGCCCACAGCGCGTCGCTCGCCGTGGTGTGGGCGCCATAGGGCGCGGTGTCGAGCACGAGATCGGCGAGCTGGAGCCGGCGCAGATGCTCGCCTTGCGTCGTTTCCGGCGCGAACACCAGGCGACCGGGCGCCACGCCGCGCCGAAGCGCCTCGCCGCGCAGATTGCCCTCGGCCCGATCGGACGCCAGCAGCCACAGCACGCTGTCCGGCGTCGCATCGAGCAGGCGGCACCACAGGTCGAACACCGCGGGCGTGAACTTGTAGGCCTGGTTGAAGCAGCAGAACACGATGCCGGCGTCCGGCAGGCCGACCTCGGCACGGGTCGGCGCCGGGCCCAGCGCCGCCCGGCCGTGCGGCTGATACGAATGCGGCATGTAGGCAAAACTCTCCGAATAATCGGCCGCAACGGCCAGCGGCGTCATGAACGGATCGGTGATGATGTAGTCGCAGATGTCGCCGCCCAGCGTCCCGGGATAGCCGAGGAAATTCACCTGGACCGGCGCCGGATGCAGCATCAGGATTCCGGTCCGGGCGCCGCGCGTATAGCCCTTGAGGTCGACCAGAATATCGATCTGCGCGGCATGCACCGCGGCCGCGGCGGCGCTGTCGCTCAGCGCGGTCACATCATGGAAGCCGTCGAAGACGGCGTGCAGCCGGCCCCGCATGGCGCCGCGATCGTCGGCGCCGAACGAGAACGCATGCAGCTCGCAGCGATCGCGGTCATGCGCCTCGAGCGCTTCGATCAGCAGATGCGCCGTGGCGTGGTCGTGGAAGTCGTTTGAAAGGTATCCGACACGAAGCTTGTCGCGGAATGTCAGATCGAAGCCAAAATCCAGCCGCGCCCGCTCGGCGCTGCTGGCTGCGATCCGGTCGCGGGTCCACAGCTCGGAGCAAAGGCGATGCTCGCCGGCGCTCATGCCGGGTACCGATAGCAGCAGGAATGGCGGAATTTGCCCCGACCGCGCCTGCGCCAGCGACAGCCGGGCGTCGGTCGACGACCGGGCGAAATCGTCCCAGGCACACATGCCGCGGTCGCGCCCGAGCGATCTCATTCAGGTCCATCCATGGCGGAGCTGACATCAGACCCAGCAAGTCCTGCGCCAGACCCCGGCCTGCAGATGAAATGGAGACGCGCTGTGACAACTCCCTCACTGTCGCTCTGGCGCCGATCGCGCCGCGGGAATGACGCGCTGTGCCCGAAGAACTACGCGGCCGCCATCTGCCGGTGCGACGGCCGGTAGGAGGCCCCGTGATGGCCAATATTGTAGTTGATGTTCGCCGGCGGTTGCGACGGTGCCTGGCGAGCGACGAAATAATCCTCGAGCTCGGCGACCGCACGGCTTTCCCATTCGGCCGCCTGCGCCAGCAGCGAGTCGCGCTGATGTGGGCGAAATGCCGCAGTCTGGCGGTACAAGGAGGCGATGGTCCGATAGCGCCGCACGTTCTCGAGAACCGCTTCCCCATTCATCATCATGATGCTCTCCCCTCTCCGTCCCCCAGGACGCGCCGAAGGTGCACGCGCCCGATTTGCGAAATCGTTAGCGGGCAAGACCGCGTGCCCGGATGGTTGGCGAATCCTTGACTAACGCGGTGCGGCCGATTGTCCGCTTCGTCGAAACGGCTCGGTATCAGTTGACCGCCTCGTCGGATTTACAATGACTTAAGGTTAAGACCACACGCGCGGAAAGTGACGTCGTCACAGATACTTACGCTCACGAGTGTTGTAGTTGAACTACAGCCTAATCGGCCGAATTGTGAGAAAAGCTTGTC
The DNA here is from genome assembly GCF_051168395.1 of Bradyrhizobium sp. HKCCYLRH1030. Taxonomy (NCBI): domain Bacteria; kingdom Pseudomonadati; phylum Pseudomonadota; class Alphaproteobacteria; order Hyphomicrobiales; family Nitrobacteraceae; genus Bradyrhizobium; species Bradyrhizobium sp. HKCCYLRH1030. The sequence continues at coordinate 426,640 of NZ_JBNPUY010000002.1, forward strand.
TCAATGTTGCTGATTTTGATTGAGGATTGTGACCGATGAAGACTCTTGCCTCAGCCGTCTCTTTGCTCCTCGCCAGCTCGCTCGGCGCATTCGCCGCGGATCTGCCGGCCCGCTACACCAAGGCTCCCCCTCCGGTCGCGATCTACAACTGGACCGGCTTCTACTTCGGCGGCAGCGTCGGCTACGGCTGGGGCCGGTCGAACTTGAACACGACGCTGGACCAGACCAGCAGCTGGGCGGTCGAGGGCGCCGCCTTCCAGAATGAGTTCGTCAACATCAGCAACAACCGGCTCAATCCGGCCGGCGTGCTCGGCGGTCTCCAGGCCGGCTACAACTGGCAGAGCGGCGCCGGCGTCTTCGGCATCGAGGCCGACATCAACGGATCGGACCTCAACAAGCGGACTGTCTACACGGCGGCCAACCCGCCCACGACCCGCACCTTCAACGAGAGCATCCGGAACGACTGGTTCATGACCCTGCGCGGCCGCGCCGGTTACGCGGTCGATACGACGCTGTTCTACGTCACTGGCGGTCTCGCGGTCGGCAATGTCAAGGGCAGCTGGGATCTGACCTCGGCAAACGGCTACACCAAGACCGCCTCGGCCAACGAGACCCGGGTCGGCTGGACCGTCGGCGCGGGTGTCGAGCATGCGTTCGCACCGAACTGGACCGTCAAGGCAGAGTATCTCTACACCGACCTCGGCAGCATCAACTACACCTCGGCCTACGTCCCGGGCAGCACCTTCGCCCCGCCCGGCTCGAACTACGTCGAGCGCCTGTCCCAGGACTTCTCATTCCACACGGTCCGGGTCGGCGTGAACTACAAGTTTGGCGGCCCGGCGGCCGCGCGCTACTGATCGCCGTCATCCATAGCGACGCCATTCAAGGAAGAGCCTCGGCCCAGTGCCGAGGCTTTTTTGTTAGGGTCGAGGGCGGGCTCAGGCCGCCGCGATCGCCGCCCGGAAGCGGCGCAAGGTCAACGCCAGGACCACCGCGCCGATCGCCGCCACCGCTACGAATTGCGGCCAGACGACATCGATGCCGGCGCCGCGATAGAGGATCGACTGGGCGAACGACACGAAATGCGTCGACGGCGACGCCTTCATGATGGTGGCGAGCCACACCGGCTGGCTTTCCACCGGCGTCATCCCGCCCGACAACAGGTTCATCGGCACGGCGACGAGGATATAGAGCAGACCGAGCTGGGGCATCGACCGCGCGATGGTGCCGAGAAACAGCCCGACGGCGGTCGCGAAGAACAGATACAGCACGGTGCCCACCATGAACAGCGGGATCGAGCCCATGATGGGCACGCGCAGATACCACCGCACGACGGCGTAGAGCGCGATGGCGACGGCGACCGCGATCACCAGCGCATTGGCCCAGATCTTCGACATCGCGATCTCGAAGGGCGACAGCGGCATGACCAGCAGATGATCCATGGTGCCATGTTCGCGCTCACGCACCAGCGCCGCGCCGGCCAGGATGATCGCGAGCATGGTGACGCTGTTGATGATGCCCATCACGCCTTCGAACCAGGCCGTCGTGACGTTGGGATTGAACGCGATCCGCGTGACCAGATTGACCGGGGCGGACGAGGATGTCTCGGAGCGGGCGACGAACCAGGCGACCTCCGTATTGATGATCTGCAGCGCATAGCCGGATCCGATTCCCGCCTGGATCATCGCGGTCGCATCGACGTTGACCTGCACCGACGGCTTCCGCCCGGCAAGGACGTCACGCTGGAAATTCGGCGGGATGTCGAGCACGAACGTGAAGCGGCCGCTGTTCATGAGCCGCTCCACCTCGCCTTGGCTGATGTAGACAGGCGGCTGGAAGTAAGGCAGCTGGAATACGCTGGCGATCCGGCGCGACAGCTCGGAGCTGTCCTCGTCGACGACGGCGATCGAGGCGCGATGCAGCTCCTGCGAACTGCTCTGCGCCTGGCTGATCACCGCCACGGTGAACGAATAGATCACGAGCCCGATCAGCACGACGTCGCCGAACAGGCTACGCAGCTCCTTGGTTCCGAGCCAGAACACGTTGGAGAGCGAGCGCATCATGGCTCACGCCTCCTGCTTCGGCAGCATCGCCAGGCTGAACCCGGTCAGGACGGGAATGAAGATCAAAAGGATCAGGATGTCGGCGCCGACATCGGCAAAGCCCAGCCCCTTGGTGAAGGTGCCGACCGCGATCGGGCGGTAGTACGTCATCGGGAAGACCATGCCGATCAGCTTGGCCACGCCGGACAGCGACGACACCGGGACCAGCATGCCCGAGAATTGCGTGGCCGGCAGCACGGTCAGGATCGCGGTCCCGAACAGGGCCGCGATCTGGGTGCGGCAGAAGGTCGAGATCAGCATGCCGAAGCCGGTCGTGGTGACGACGTAGACCAAGGTGCCGACCATCAGCGGCAGAAAGGCGCCCTTGAGCGGGACTCGGAACAGGACCATCGCCATCACGTACATCAGCGCGAAATTCACCAGCGCGACGGCGATGTAAGGCAGCTGCTTGCCAAGCAGGAATTCGAGCCGCGTCACCGGCGTGACATAGAGATTGGTGATCGACCCCAGCTCCTTCTCGCGCACGACCGCGAGCGCCATCAGGATGGCCGGAAACAGCGCGAGCAGCAGTGCGATCGTGCTTGGGGCCATCGCGTAGATGCTGTCGAAGGACTGGTTGTACTTGAACCTGATCTCGACATTGACCGGCGAGGCCGGCAACGGCTGCGTCGTCTTGACGGCGGGATCGGAGAGATAGAGCTGATGCGTGCCTTCGAGGTAGCCTCGGATGGTCTCGGCGCGGAACGGCATCGCGCCGTCGATCCAGGCCGACACGAAGGCCGGCCGGCCGCGCTTGATGTCGACACCGAAGTTCGGCGGGATCTCGATCGAGGCCTTGATGTCGCCGCTCTTCATCCGCCGTTCGAGCTCGGCATAGTTGGCGAGCGGTGGCCTTTCGACGAAATAGCGCGAGCCTCTGAGCTCCGACAGATAGGCGCGACTCTCCGGCGACTGATCGCGGTCGAGCGCGGCGAAGGTCAGGTTGTTGACGTCCGTGGAGATGCCGAAGCCGATCACGATCATCAGGAACGCCGTTCCGAACAGCGCGAACATCAGCCGGATCGGGTCACGGATCAGCTCGAGACCTTCGCGGATCGTGTAAGCGAGCAGCCGCCGCAGGCTGACGGCGGCCTGCCGTTGCTCGTCCCGCGGCCGATCGGCGGGGCGTGGATCGGGTCTCGCCTGAGTCAGCGTGACCGGCGGATCGGCGACGCCGGCATCCTGCTCGAGGAAGGCGATGAAGGCCTGCTCCAGCGTCTGCGCGCCCTTGGCGCGGATCAGGCCGTCCGGCGTGTCGGTCGCCAGCACCCGCCCCTCGTGCATCAGCGACAGCCGGTCGCAGCGCGCCGCCTCGTTCATGAAATGCGTGGAAACGAAGATCGTCATCTCATCCTGACGCGAAAGTTCGATCAGCAGGCGCCAGAACTGGTTGCGCGCGACCGGATCGACGCCCGACGTCGGCTCGTCGAGGATCAGCAGATCCGGCCGGTGGACGATCGCCACCGCGAGCGACAGGCGCTGGCGGATGCCGAGCGGAAGATCGGCCGCGAGGCCGTCGACGTGATCGGTGAGGTCGCAGCGCTCGATCAGTTCGGCAATCCGCTTCCCGGCAGCGGCGAGTGGCAGATGGAACAGCCGCGCATGCAGCACCAGGTTCTGCCGCACGGTGAGCTCGCCATACAGCGAGAACGCCTGCGACATGTAGCCGACGCGACTGCGCGATTCATGATTGCCGGCCTCCATGGAGCGGCCGAAGATCAGCGCCTCGCCGGCGCTGGGAGGCAGCAGCCCCGTCAGCATCTTCATCGTCGTGGTCTTGCCGCAGCCGTTGGAGCCGACGAAGCCGAAGATCTCGCCCTTGCGGATCTGGAAGTTCACGCCGTCGACCGCGGTGAAATCGCCGAAGCGGCAGGTCAGGTCGCGCGCGACGATCACGGTCTCGTGGCTGCCGTCGAGCTCGGACTTGGCCGGCATCTCGGCGCGGTCGCGCGCCGGCCGGTCGGGCAGCAGCGCGACGAACGCGTCCTCGATCGACGCCGCATGGGTCTGCGCCTTGAGCTCCGTCGGCGTGCCGGTCGCGAGGATGCGCCCGTCGTTCATCGCGATCAGCCAGTCGAAACGCTCCGCCTCCTCCATATAGGCGGTGGCGACGATGACGCTCATGCCCGCCGCGCTACGCGCGCGCAGGCGGTCGATCAGGTCCCAGAACTGCCGGCGCGACAGCGGATCGACGCCGGTGGTCGGCTCGTCGAGGATGAGCAGATCGGGATCATGGATCAGCGAGCAGCACAGGCCGAGCTTCTGCTTCATGCCGCCGGACAGCTTTTTTGCCGGCCGGTCGGCGAAATCGGACAGCGCCGTCGCCTCCATCAGCTCGGCGATGCGCCAGTCGCGCTCGGACCTCGACTGGCCGAACAGCCGGGCAAAGAACGCGATGTTCTCGCGCACGCTGAGATCGGGATAGAGATTCTTGCCGAGACCCTGCGGCATGTAGGCGATCCGCGGACACACCTGCGTGCGGGCGCGCCGGTCCGCCATGTCGGCCCCGAGCACGCGCGCCTGGCCGTCCTGGATCGCGCGCGCGCCGGCCAGGATCGACAGCAGCGACGACTTGCCGACGCCATCGGGACCGATGAGCCCGACCACGCGGCCGGCGGGAATGTCGATCGAGACGTTGTCGAGCGCGATCACGCCGCGATAGCGCTGCGAGACGTTCCTGACCATCGCGACCGGAGACGCATCGCCGATCATGTCGGCCATCATGGCGAGACTTGCAGACGCGCCGGCCATGCGACGTCGGGATTCCACCTGACATACGCCACGCCCGGCAATCCGCTCCTCACGGCATCGGCATGCGCAGCCAGTCTGTCCGGATCGACGCGTACACGGATGCGAAACATCAGCTTGTCACGCTCGCTGCGGGTCTCGACCGTCTTCGGCGTGAACTGCGCCTGGCTCGCCACGAACGCAACTTTCGCCGGGATCGGACGATCCGGATAGGCATCGAGCACGATCCGCGCTTCGGTGCCGATCTTGACCTTGCCGACCTCCTCGGTCGGCAGGAACACGTCCATGTAGACATAGCCGATGTCCAGCATGGTGAAGACCTTGCCGCCGGCGGCGAGAACTTCGCCGACATTGGCGAGACGATATTGAATGCGGCCGGGCTTCGGCGCGATCAAGGAATTGTCGGCGATCTGAACGGTGTAGAGCGCGACGTCGTGACGAACCGCCTCGAGCCCGCGTTCGGCTTCGAAAATCCGCGCCTGCGCGCCGGCGAGGCCGGCGGTCGCATTGTCGAGCGCCTGCTGGCGCTGATCGGCCAGCTCGCGTGTGGTCCAGCCGCTCTGCAGCAGGCTGCGGGTGCGCTCCATTTCCTGCTCGGCGAGCGTCTTCTGCGCCTGCAGTTGCGCGAGATTGGCACGGGCCTGGTCGACGACGTGCTGCGCCTGCTCGGCCTGGGCCTGCGCCTTCGACAGCGATTGCTGCAGCTCCTTCGTGTCCATCCGCGCCACGATCTGCCCGGCCTCGACGCGATCGCCGATATCGGCGCGCAGCTCGGCGACGCGCCCGGCATATTTGGTCGCGATGTCGATCTCGTCAGCCTCGATGCGGCCGTTGCTCACGCTGATGCCCACCGGCAGCGGCGGATGCAGGCGCTGCCACCAGACGTAGCCGCCACCACCGGCCGCCCCGACGGCGAGCACGAGCAGCAGAAACGGCCACAACGCCCACCTGCGCCGCGGCTGATGGGACACGGCAACAGGCGCCGACGAGGGAACGACAGCGCCGGGTCCAGCATGCGTATCACGAACAGGCCGGATGTCACTGACAAGCTCGGATTCCTGCTGATTCATTCCAAAAACGCCTTCGTCGCTGAAGCAGGCGTTCCGTGTGCCATACGCACGCAGAAATCCGTTGACGCAGCTCAATCGCCATCGGGCGGCACGCGCCGGCGGCTCAGCCAGCCGATCACGTTTCAGTTATGGCGTCGTTGATGCTCAAACGTTCAGCACACGCTGACCATCGCGAGCTGTGCGGCGAGCGCCTCGCGCACGCGCGCAACGACGTCGGCATAGTCACGTCGCGCGTCCTGGCGGAACAGCCGCACGCTCGGATACCAGGGACTGTCGTCGCGACCGAGCAGCCAGCGATAGTCCGGCGTGAAGGGCAGCATGATCCAGGTCGGCTTGCCCAGCGCGCCGGCCAGATGCGCCACGCTGGTATCGACGGTGATGACCAGGTCGAGATTGTCGATCAGCGCCGCCGTATCGACGAAGTCACGGATGTCAGCGGTGAGATCGAGAATGTCGTCGCGCGCGGCGAGCGCGGCCTTGTCGGACGGCCGAGGCTCCTTCTGCAGACTAACGAACCGCGCGCCAGTCTCGAGCAGCGGCGCGAGCGTCGGCAACGGAATCGAACGGTTGTGATCATTGAGATGCGCGGGGTTGCCCGACCAGACCAGGCCCACCCGCAAGCGGTCATGCGAACCGAGTCGCTGTTCCCAGATCGCCCGGCGCGCCTCGGGAGGACGCGGCAGATAGCACGGCGCGGCAGGGATGGTGTCGAGCCGGGTGGCGAAGGCGAGCGGCAGGCTCGACAGCGGGCAGTGATAGTCGACGGCAGGCAGCGCATCGATGCCGCGGGCAAGGCACTGCGCCACGCCATCCAGGCCGGACAGAAGCGGCTGCAGCGGCGCGTCGACCTCGAGCACGACGCGCGCGCCCTGCTTGGCCACCAGGGTGGCGTAGCGCGAAAACTGGATCGTGTCGCCGAGCCCCTCGTCGCTATGGAGCAGGATCGTCTTGCCGGCGAGGGGCGCGTCCGCAAGCCACAGCGGCGCCTCGAAGCTGCGCTCGACGAAGCCGACGGCGCGACATTTTCGTCCCCATTCGCGCGCCGCCCAGCCGCGGGCGAAGTCGCCGGTCAGCAGCCGGAACAGCGCCGCGTTCCAATGCGCATCGGCCAGATCAGGCTTCAGCGCGACGGCGCGATCGAAGCTTTCGAACGCCTCTGCAAAGCGATGCAGCTCGGCCAGCGACGTGCCGCGATGATTGTGGAAATCCGCGGTCTGCGGCCGGAGCGCGATCGCCTTGTCGAACATGGCGACGGCGTCATCGTGACGGCCGAGATTCTGCAGGATGCATCCATAGCCATTGGCGAAGTCGGGATTGTCAGGCGCCAGCACCTGCGCGCGATGGCCGAGAGTCTCGGCTTCCTGGTAGCGGCGCAGCCGCCGCAGCGCGATGCCGTTCAGGTACAGCACACCCGCCTGATCCGGCATCACTGCCAGCGACTGCCCGAAGCGCGAGATGGCCTGCTCGTAATGGCCAGCATCGAAATGAAGCGCTCCGGCCTTGTTGGCCGCCTCGAGGTGATCGGGCCTGAGCTGCGCCACCTGATCGAAGGCCAGCGCCGCCTCGTCGCGCCGGCCCTGGGCTTCCAGCACCTCGCCGAGACGAAACCAGGTCGCAGCACGATCGGGCGCGAGCTGCAGCAGCCGGTCACAGGCCAGCGCCGCCTCGGCGTGTCGCTGCCTTAGTTGCAGCAGTTCGCCAAGCGCATCCCAGCTCTCGATCGCGTCCGGCTGCAGCTGCAGCGCGCGATCATAGGCCTTGATCGCTTCATCGGTGCGGCCAGCGAGCCGCAGCGCCTGCGCCAGGCCGACGAAGGACTCCGCTGCGGACATGTCCTGCCGAACGGCGCGGGCAAACCACTCGATCGCATCATCGGCGCGCTTGAGCGCCAGGCAGACCTGCCCCATCGCACGCAGCGCGTCGAGCGAGGCCCCGTCCAGCGTCAACGCGCGGCGGCACGCATCCTCGGCCTGCGCGAGCTGGCCGGCGCGCAGCAGCCGCAGGGCGGCGGCGCACAGCGCATCGGGCGTATCGGTGTGGCCCATCGATCCGGATCTGACCGGAGGCTTGCCGGCAGGCCGGCGCTGCTTGTGCTTCATCAGGGGATCTCTGCGCTCGTGCTGCGAGCGGTAGATGATTCCCCGATGTGCGGAAAGATTGGGCCGTCGTCAGGCGACCGGTGCCGGCGCCAGCGGCACCGCCTCGAGTCCTCCGAAGCGGCGCTCGCGGCCGCGGAACGAGGCGAGCGCCTGCGCCAGATCTGCGGCATCGAAATCGGGCCACATCCGCTGGGTGAAATGCAGCTCGGCATAGGCGCCTTCCCAGAGCAGGAAATCGGACAGGCGCTGCTCGCCGGAGGTGCGGATGATCAGGTCAACGTCGCGCAAGCCGGCTTCGCCGGTCACGAGGTCGGAGAACGCCGCACGCGTCAGGCCGTCGATTTCGCGGGCTTTCGCCGCGGCCTCGAGGATCGCGTCGCGCGCCGAATAGTCGACGGCGATGCGCAGATGCAGGGTGCTGCCGTCGCGGGTTGCCGCTTCGGCCCGGCCGATCGCATCGGCGATGCCGCCGGGCAACCGGTCGCGACGGCCGATCACGGTGAGGCGGACGCCGTTGCGTACCAGCGACTCCACCTCGCTGGCGAGATAGACCCGCAACAGCGCCATCAAGGCGGCGACCTCGGCACGCGGGCGGCGCCAATTGTCGCTGGAGAACGCATACAGCGTCAGCGTCCCGATGCCCTGGTCGGGCGCGGCTTCGACGACGCGCCGGATCGCCTCGACGCCCGCCTCGTGCCCGCGCAGCCGCGACAGGCCCTTGCGCGTCGCCCAGCGGCCGTTCCCGTCCATGATGATGCCGACATGCAGGCCATCCACCACAGCAGGTGATTTAGGTTGCAGACTACTTTGCATTGCAAAGCTCCAGGTCAAAAAAGTGCGATGCGCGATTCAGATGCGGCCCGGGATCAGGCCGACCGACGATGGCGTATGTTCCTTGCCGGCAGCCGCCGCGGCGTCGCGGACGAGGCGCTCGAGCACGGCGAGATAATCGAGGAAGCGGCGGCGTCCCGCCTTGGTCAGCCGGCAGGTGGTATGTGGGCGATTGCCCTCATAGCCCTTGGTGACCTCGACGAGACCGGCTTCCTGCAGCACCTGCAGATGGCGCGACAGATTGCCGTCCGTCAGCCCGCAGAGCTGCTTGAGGTCAGCAAAAGCCAGACCCTTCGGGTGCGCCATCAGCGAGGTGAGCAGGCCGAGCCGTGCCTTCTCGTGGATGACGCGATCGAGGCCGTCATAGGAGAACGGCGCGCTGCCGTCAGTCTTCGACATCGGACTCTCCGGTCGCAAAATACAGAATGCCCGCCATCAGCCCCTGTCCGATCGCGAACGGAAGCCCCATCGTCCAGGGCGACAGCGCATGCGTGGCGCTGCCGACCAGCAGCACGGCGAAGCCGGCCATGAAATAGAACGCCCCGGCAAGCGCCACCGTGCGTGGCAGCGAGCGCACCGACGCGAACACGCCGAGCGACATCAGGATCTGCCACAGGCCCGGCAGCATCCACAGCGCCTCCGGCGCGAACTTCCACAGCAGCACCGCGAGCAGGACGCCGGCGATGCCCGCTGGCAGGAACTGCTCGACCGCCTGATGAATCATCGCGTCCGCAAGGCCGGAATGATGCCGGCGCGACCGCGCCCGCATCTCGAACCAGATCATCGTCAGCGACACGCAGGCTGCCGCCGCCCATCCGAGCAGGAACGTCCACGCGTCAGCCGTCGGGTCGCGCAGAAACAGCTGCTGAAGCAGCGCAGTGACCAGCGCGACGGCCGAGGTCGCGGCCATCGTCGCCGGCCCGTAGCCGCGAAATGCCGTGCCCGCCGCAAGCTGGCTGCGGATCGCGATGATGTCCGCCAGCGCCTTATCGAGGTCGCGCATGTCTCACCTGAGGCCCGGAACGGCTCGTTTAACTTTGCAATACAAAGTATATACGAACGCAAAGTCGATGCAAGCCCGCGCGATTCCGGAAGCGCGCCTGCGTCAGCCGCTTGGCCGCGCGTGCCGACCCGCTCGGTCGAGGCGTCAGTAATACTGATAGCGGTGCACGCGGCGCGGCGGCGGCATGTCGACATAGACCGAGGGGCCGCGGCGGGCAGGATCGAACGCGACGCGCGGATTGATGCCGCAGCCTGCATTGCGCCCGGAGGCACTCGCCCGGCATTGCTCGAAGGTCTGATAGGAGCAGTCGCCGGGGTAACCGACGCCTCGGCCCTGCACACACCAGGGATAGTCGTAACCGCCTGCGGAGGCCGGCGCGATACCGCCACCAAGTGCAACGCCGACGAGGCCGGCTGCCATCATCATAACCTTGCGCATGATCTGTTCCTCTTTTGGCCGGAGGGTTGCACCACACCGGCATGGTCAAAAAACGACAAATCGGCGGGACGGATCACCAACCAAGGCCGTGACGTGTCGCGTGCGCGGCACGTCACTTTCAGCCCTCGACGCCCGCCCGGCGGGCCGGCGCCGCATCGAAGACCCGCGCGGCACGCGGCCCAGCGATTGCGGCGTCGCCTGGTCGTCTCATTCGACCTTCAGGCCGGCGAACTCGACGACCTTCTTCCACTTCTCGGTCTCGGCGGCGATCTGGGCGCCGAACTGCTCCGGCGACTGGATCAGCGGCTCGCCGCCGAGATCGACCAGACGGGCCTTGATCTCGGGCTCGGCCAGGATGGTGTTGACCTGCTTGTTGAGCTTCTCGACGATCTCCTTTGGCGTGTTCTTCGGCGCGCCGATGCCGAACAGCGCGCTCGCCTCGTAACCGGGTACGGTCTCGGCGACGGCCTGGACGTCCGGCAATTGCGGGGAACGCTGCTGCGTGGTGACGCCGAGCGCTCGCAACGAGCCGGAGCGGATGTGCTGGATGATGGAGGGCATGTTGTCGAAGATGACCTGCACCTGGCCGCCGAGCATGTCGGTGATCGCGGGCGCCGCGCCGCGATAGGGCACGTGTTGCATCTTGGTTCCGGTCATCGCCATGAACATCTCGCCCGACAGATGCACCGAGGTACCGTTGCCGGACGAGGCCATGTTCACCTTGCCGGGGTTTGCCTTGAGATAGGCGATGAACTCGGCGACGTTCTTGGCCTCGATGTCCTTGTTGACGGTCATCACGTTGGGGACGCGGTTGAACGAGGCCACCGGCGCGATGTCGCGGACGAAGTTGAACTTGAGATTGGTGTAGAGGCTCGCATTGATGTAGTTGGCCGGATTGACCAGCAGCACGGTGTAGCCGTCGGCCGCCGCGTTCACGACGGCATCGGTGCCGATATTGTTGCCGGCCCCCGGCTTGTTCTCGACGATGAACTGCTGACCGAGCGTCTCGGACAGCCGCTGGCCGATCAGCCGCGCCAGGATGTCGGTCGCGCCGCCCGGAGGATAACCCACCACGAAGCGGACGGGACGGGTGGGATAGTCGGCCGCGGACGCCTTGCGAACGCCAGCGATGGACGGGACGGCGGAGGCGATCAGACCAAGCGCGGTACGACGTGAAATCATGCGTTTCCTCAGGCATTATCGTTGAGCGGCGGTTAACGAGCCGCCGGGATCGATTGTAGCAGAGTGCCGCGATTGCGGCGAGATCGATGCCCCATCAGGAGGGAAGAGCCCCATGCCGGTCAAGGTCGATGCGCTCGATCATCTGGTCATCAATGTCGCCGACGTGGACCGCACGACGGCGTGGTACCAACAGGTGCTGGGCATGACGGTCCAGGTGTTCGATCCCGGACAAGGCAAGGCGAGGCGCACGTCGCTGCTATTCGGGAACCAGAAGATCAACGTGCGACCGAAGGACGCGGACAAGGTCGATTGGTTCACGGCCGACCATGTCGCGGCCGGCAGCGACGACGTTTGCTTCCTCACCACCAGCACCCCCGACGAGGTGGTGGCGCATCTCGAGGCGCTCGGCATTGCCATCGAGGAGGGCCCGGTCGCCAAGCAGGGCGCGCGCGGCACGCTGCGCTCGGTGTATTGCCGCGATCCCGACGGCAGCCTGATCGAGATCTCCTCGTATCAGGATTGAGCCGAGGCCGCCCTTAGGTCATTTCGTCACGGTCTCGCCGCTCTTGTCCATTTTCGCGATGATCTCGCTGCGCGACCATCCGGTCAGTTGCGCGAGATCCGTCGCCTGCGTGGCGAAACGCGCGGCGAGACTGTCCCGGTAGGTCTTCGCCGCGGCACAGGACGCCTCGCCGCGCCAGGGATGGTGCTGGACATAGCGACCCTGGAAATTGCTGCGGTCCTTGGTCTCGGCGAAGACGACGTCCTCGGGGAAGGACTTCGCATCGTAGCGCACGTGCAGCCGGGTCACGAAGGCGCTGGCTCCGGCCGTGCCCCGGCGGAGACTGAAGGCGGTGTCATCGTCGCTGCCGATCCAGCGCGCGCCGAGCTCGACCAGTTCCTTGTTGCTCATGGGATCGGCGGCGCAGGGGTCGCACCATCCCATGTCCCAGGCATATTCCACGAACACCGCCTGCATGTTCTCGCGCGCGACCGCCCGCTCGAACAGCGCCTTGTAGAACGGCCCGAACTCGTCCTTCACATAGAGCGGAACATCGATATCGGATGGGATCTTCACCGTTCGATAGTTGGCCGCCTCGATGCGGCCGCTCCTGGTGAGCGCATAGATGATCAGGTCCTGCGGTCCCCTGGCGTTGACCGTGCCGAGCCGCAGCGGCACCATGAACTTGGCGCTCCGGTAGCGCACCTGCAGGGGCCGCAGGGAGCCGTTGCCGATCCCCTTCATCCGCTCGACATTGACCTTCGCGACGAAGAACCGCATGCCCTGCCTGATGTAGCTGCCGAGCACGGCCTCGGCGCCTTGCGGGATGCGATAGTCGTTGTCGGTCAGCCAGCGCGTCAGTCCGTCGCTCTCCTGCGCCGACAGGATCAGCACGTCGTATTCGGCGACGTCGTAGCTGGCCTCGACGGTGACGCCGTAGTTCCGCCGGGTCATTTCGTAGACAGCGCCTGCCATCATCGGCGCCGCCGGCATCGCCCGCGCCGCAACGACGACCGGCGCGCATGGATCGGCATCATGATATTCGACCAGCCGCGGCGCGGTGTATTTGTCGAGATGGTCGATGGTCTTCGGCTCGACCACGCCGATCTGCTTGCGCTCGATGAAGGTCGGCACGGGGACGACCACCGCGAACTCCTTCACGTCGCCCTCGAAGTCGCTGGCCATCGTGATCGCCGTCTGCTCGCCGTCGCGGGCCAGCACGACCTTCGATGACTGGTTGAACAGCTTCGCGTCGGCCTGGGCGACATAGAAGCCGCAAAAGGCATTCGCGGGCGCCATCGCTGCGTTCGCCAGGATCGCGGCGGCCGCGACGCCGGTGCGGAAGAGCTTGCTGTAACGCAGGGTCATGTCGACACTCCTTCGGGAACGGGCGAACGCCAGGAAAAGCGGGTCTCAGGGACGAGCCGGTCGAGCAGCAGCGTGAGCGGCGACAGCGCGATCAGCGACACGTAGAGCGCCGGCCGCATCTGCATGGCGAAGGTGAGGTAGTGCGCCGCGACCGCAACGCTCAGCGCGAACAGCAGCCGGCCGACGCGCGAGTCCGGCGAGGTGCGCGGGTCGGAGATCATGAAGAAGGTGAAGATCAGCAGCGAGCCGCTCTGCAACTGATGCAGCGGAATCGCCAGGGGATCGCCGAGCCAGGCGGCGCGCAGCAGCAGCAGTGCGGCATGGCTGGCGAAAAAATAGAATGCGATGTCCGCGCGTCGAGAGGCGCCGAGCACCAGGATCGCGAAGAAGCCGGCGAGGCTCGCGAACCAGATCTCCGTCCCCCATTGGCCGGGCGAGATCCACACGCCCTTGGAGCTGAACAGCAGCGCCACGATCGCCAGCCCCGCCGGGTTGAACACGTGCTTGCCGTCGACGCGCAGCACGAATTTCGAGCCGATGGCGATCACGGCTGACGCCGCATGCAGCCACAGCGCGTCGGCGCGCAGCAGCAGGCTGAGCGACAGGCCGGTGATCAGCGGTGACTTGAGATCGAGCGGCGCGCCGGAGATGCGGCAGCAGACCACTTGCGTGAGCAGCGCCATGGCGACCGCGACGACGCTCGCTGCGGGACGCGCGCCGAAATCGATCATGGCGAAATTGATCGCCAGCAGCGTCGCCAATGCCGCGATCTGGAAATAGCGGGCATCGGGCAGCCGCCATGGTCGTGGCTCGGCCTGCATGCAAACCTCCGGGCGTGTCTTGCCGCGCCATTGGTCGCCCGCGAACGGAGACGGGTTCAATCCCGATTTGATCGCGGCGACGCAAGGTGGCAGAAGATGACGACGAGAACGAAGCGGCCGGAGACAGGCCGTACTCAAGAACGACGGGAGCGAAGATGAAGGGAACGACGATGGCAGCGGGCACGGTGACGCCGTTCGACGGCATGGACGTGCCGTGGCTGTTGAAGCTGCGCAGCGAGACCCGGCGCGATCATCCGTTCCTGATCTCGGCGCCGTTCGATGCACCGGCGCGCCGCTGGACCTACGGCGCGTTTCACGAGCGTGTCGGCGCATTGGCGGCCGGGCTGGCTAAGCGCGGCGTCAGGCCCGGCGATGCCGTGCTGATCCATCTCGACAATTGCATCGAGGCGATGCTTGCCTGGTTTGCCTGCGTTGAGCTGGGCGCGCTCGCCGTCACGACCAACACGCGCTCGGCAGCCGCCGAGATGAGCTATTTCGCGGAGCACTGTCGCGCGGTGGCTGCGATCACGCAGCCCGCCTATGCCGAGATGATCGCAGCGCGTTGCCGCGGTCTCAAATGGATCGCCGTGATCTCGCACGATCCGGGTCAGGCGGAGGCGTCGGCCGTCGAACGAGGCGAGCGCTTCGAAGCGCTGTTTGCCGACAGCGCCGATCGGCCGCGGCGGCCGGCCGATCCGCTGGCGCCGTGCAGCGTGCAATACACCTCGGGCACGACATCGCGGCCGAAGGCGGTGCTGTGGACGCATGCCAACGCGCTGTGGGGCGCCAAGGTCAACGCCGTCCATGAGGATCTGCATCAGGGCGACGTGCACCAGACCTATCTGCCGCTGTTCCACACCAACGCGCTGGCCTATTCGATGCTTGCCACACTCTGGATCGGCGCGACCTGCGTGATCCAGCCGCGCTTCTCGGCGAGCCGGTTCTGGAGCGCGGCGCTCGAGCATGGCAGCACCTGGACCTCGACCATCCCGTTCTGCATGAAGGCGCTGCTCGACCAGGACGTGCCGAAGCATCACAAGTTCCGGCTGTGGGGCACGGCGGTGTCCGAGCCGCCCGCTTTCGCCAAGTTCGGCATCAAGATCATCGGCTGGTGGGGCATGACCGAGACCATCACCCACGGCATCGTCGGCGAGGTCGATCAGCCGAACGCGCCGATGTCGATCGGCCGCGCGGCGCCGGAATACACCATCCGCATCACCGACGATGACGGCCGGCCGACCGAGGTCGGCGCCACCGGCAATCTCGCCATCAAGGGCGTGCCCGGCCTGTCGCTGTTCGCCGAATATCTCTACAACGACGAAGCGACGCGCACGAGCTTCGATGCCGACGGCTTCTTCCTGACCGGCGACCGCGTCACGCGCCTGCCCGACGGCTTCATCAAGTTCGGCGATCGCACCAAGGACATGCTCAAGGTCGGCGGCGAGAACGTCGCGGCGTCCGAGATCGAGCAGGTCATCATCACCGTGCCCGGCGTACGCGAGACCGCCGTCGTCGCCAGGAAGCATCCGATGCTGGACGAGGTGCCGGTCGCGTTCGTGATCCCGCAGCCCGGGATCGCGCGCGAGGAGCTGCCCGACAAGGTGCTGGCCGCCTGCCGCGCCGGGCTCGCCGACTTCAAGGTGCCGCGCGAGGTCAAGCTGGTCGACGAGATGCCGCGCTCAACCTTGGAGAAGGTCGCAAAGGCCGAGCTGCGCAAGCTGCTGGATTGAGCGCCGCGTCAGCCCATCGTGACGCGGATCGGCAGCTTCTTCGGTCCGTTCACGAACGTTGCCCGCGTCATCAGCACCGGCCCTGCCGGCGACAGCGATGTGAGCCGCGGCAGCAGTTCCTCGAACAGGATGCGCATCTCGAGCTTGGCGAGATGCTGGCCGAGGCAGAGATGCGCGCCATAGCCGAACGCGACGTGGCGGTTCGGCTTGCGGTCACAGCGGAACGTGTCGGGCTGCTCGAACACCGCCTCGTCGCGATTGCCGGACGCGTAGCACAGCATCAGCCAGTCGCCCTTGGCGATCCTGCGTCCGCCGAGCTCGGTGTCGGCGGTGGCGCTGCGCATGAAATGCTTGACCGGCGTCATCCAGCGGATCGCCTCGTCGACGAGGCCCGGGATCAGCTCGGGATTGGCCTTGACGCGCGCGAACTGCTCGGGATCTTCCGCCAGCGCCCAGATCGCGCCTGCCGTGGACGACGACGTCGTGTCGTGACCCGCGGTCGCCACGATCATATAGTAGCTGGTGCGGTCGTGCAGCGGCATGTCCTCGCCATTGATCCTGGCGTTGGCAATGACGGTGGCGAGATCGTCGCGCGGATGAGCCTTGCGGTCTTCGGTGATGCGCTGGAAGTAGGCGGCGAAATCGGCCACCACCGCCTGCAGCATCGCCGCGAACACCTCGGCCGACAGCGCCTCCCGCACCCGCGCCGTGTCCGGATCCTGCGGGCCGAACAGCTCCTGCGTCAGCTTGAGCATGCGCGGCTCGTCCTCCTCCGGCACGCCGAGAATCTCCATGATCACGTGCAGCGGATAGTGGAGCGCGACGTCGGCGACGAAATCGCAGACGCCGCCATTCGCCGCGGCCTTCGCCGCCATGCGGCCGACGGTCGCCCGCGCGATCTCGCGAATGCGCGGCTCGAACTTGGCGATGTTGGCCGGCATGAACCAGCCCTGCGTCAGCGCGCGATATTTCGGATGGTCCGGCGCATCCATCTGCACCAGCGAACGCACGAGATTGGGCTGGCCGGTAATCTTGTGAACGCGCTCCAGCACCGCCTTGTTGGTCAGCGTGGTCGCACGGTCGGCATTGTGGAACAGATCGTTCTGACGGCTGATGGCGAGAATGTCAGCGTGCCGCGTCACCACCCAGAACGGATCGAACGCATCGAGCTCGGCCCGCCCGAGCGGATTGTTGGCGCGCAGCCAGCGATAGGCATCATGGATGCGGTGGTCGGCATAACAGGCCGGATCGACCAGCGCGGCGGCGATGTGCCCGGGAATGACCTCGCCGGCCTGTTCGGCTGCGCCCATGCTGCTCCTCCCGCCTTTCACCGATTGGCGGGTAGGATAGTGCGCCTCGGCCGAGATGCACTTGCGTCGAGCGGCTACCCTCGGGCGATGGATGCGCTCTCAGGCGATCGCGTCAATGCGCGCCCATCGCGACCGGGCGGAACGCCTGTAGCAGCTGCTGGTCGAGCTTCGGGCCCATGTTCTCCATGATCTGGAACGCGCGCGCATGGGTGAAGGCCGGCCGATAGGCGCGGTGCTCGATCAGCGCGGCGTAGATGTCCACGATCGTGGTGAGGCGCACGATGTCGCTGATCTGCTCGTTGTGCAGCGCGTCGGGATAGCCGGAGCCGTCGAGGAATTCGTGGTGATGCAGGATGACGTCGAGCATCTCCGGCGGGAAGCCGCCCTGCCGCCACAGCGCCTCGTAGCCGCGGCGCGGATGCTGGCGCAGCAGCGCGATCTCTTCCGCCGTCAGCTTGCCCTGCTTGTCGAGGATCGCGACCGGGATGAACGCCTTGCCGACGTCGTGCAGCAGCGCCGCGCGGACCAGCCGGCGCTGGTCGTCGTCGCGCATGCCCAGATGAATCGAGAAGCCGACCGCAAGGCCGGTCACGAACAGGCAATGCCGATAGGTGTCGTTGTGATGACAGCCGACCACGGTCATCCATTCGCGCAGCGAGGAGTGCTTGATCGCCTTCAGGATCTTGTTCTCGGCCGCGACGATGTCCTCCATCGTCAGATGCGCGCCAGTGGGCAGCTTCTCGAAGATCTTGACCATGATGGCCTGCGCGGCCTCGACGCCGCGATTGAGCAGCTTGCCGCGATCGGTCTCGTCATAGCCGTCGTCGGCGGGAAGCGCCGAGCGGATGCGCTGCAGCACGTCGGCGGGGCTGAACGGCCGCGCGATGGTATCGGTGGCGCCGAGCGCCCATGCCTGCATGGTGGCGTGGTGCAGCGCCTCCGCGAGCACGAACAGCCGCGGCACGTCGCTATAGGCGCGTGACGACAGCTTCTTGCGCACCCGCTGCACGCTCTCGGGCGAACGCAGGTTGATGTCGACGATGACGCCGGAGAAGCGGTTGCCGGGGTTCTCGGGGATTTCGGTGGTCGGCATCATGTCGACGTCGCCGACCGAGCGCAGGATGCGCGCCAGCT
The DNA here is from genome assembly GCF_051168395.1 of Bradyrhizobium sp. HKCCYLRH1030. NCBI lineage: Bacteria > Pseudomonadati > Pseudomonadota > Alphaproteobacteria > Hyphomicrobiales > Nitrobacteraceae > Bradyrhizobium > Bradyrhizobium sp. HKCCYLRH1030. The sequence goes on from NZ_JBNPUY010000002.1 coordinate 444,978, forward strand.
CGCTGCTCTGGTCACCGCGATCCGACGCGAGCAGGAGATGGCGCCTGTTCGCGGTCTGGGTCACGGTCTGCTTGGCTGTCGCGCTCATACGTGCTCGCCCCCTGCGGTTTGCTGCCCATGCAAGTTACCGGGATACGGGTTCGTCGCGGCTTAAGCCGATCATTCAAGCTGTATCGTTTCAGGTGAGCGAGACGTTAAGAGGATCATTCAAATCGTGCCGCGCGGGAACCTGACCGCAGCGCAATAAAGAACCGCCGGAGACGAGCTCCGGCGGTTCCCAGATACAGGAATGGTCTCGCGACGACGCTAGGCCTTCATCGCCGCCTTGACCGCTGCGGCGGTGATCGGCAGCGAGCGCAACCGCGCGCCACAGGCATTGTAGATGGCGTTGCCGAGCGCTGGCGCGACCACGGTCACCGCGGGCTCGCCGACGCCGGTCGCCTTCTCGCCATTGGCGATCACGGCGATCGCGACCTCCGGCACCTGGCTCATCCGCAGCGGCGTGTAGCTGTCGAAGTTGGTCTGCTCGATGCCGCCGTCCTTCAGCGTCGCCTTTTCGTACATCGCCAGCGACAGCCCCCACAGCGCCGCGCCCTCGACCTGGGCGCGGATGTTGTCGGGATGCACCTGGGTGCCGACATCGGTCGCCACGGTGAGCTTCTTCACCGTGACCGCGCCCGTGGGCGCAACCGCGACATGGGCGACGCACGCCGTCCAGCTCGCCGTGGCACGCTCCTGCGATGAAACGCAGGAGACGCCCATGCCTTCGCCTTGCGGGAGCTTCCTGGCGCCGTAGCCGGACAGGCCCATCGCCGCCAGCAGCGTGTTGCGCAATCGCTGCGCGCCGCCGTCGTTCTTGCCCTTGCCGTCGAGCAGAGCAATGCGGAACTGCGCCGGGTCCTGCCCCGAGGCCACCGCGATCTCGTCGATCATGCTCTCGACCGCCCAGAACGTCCAACCCGGCGCCACCGAACGGAGTTGTCCCGATGGCGTCGCATTATGCGCGAGCTCGTTCTTGATCGCGCGCACATGATGGTTGGGCACGGTGTAGAAGAAGTCGGCGCCATTGACCGTGAACGAGTCGAGCGGGCCCTTCTTGTCGACCGAGGGCGACAGGAAGTCCGGGATGCCCCAGCGCGCCGTCGGCCAGGCCGAGACGACGTCATGGCTGAGCGCGATGAGCTTGCCGTTGCTGTCGAGCCCGGCCTTGACCTTCTGGTAGGTGAGCGGCCGCGAGTAGTCCATCGTCATGTCGTTCTCGCGCGAGTAGATCACCTTGACCGGCTTGCCGACCGCCTTGGCCGCCTGCACCGCCGGCACCATCATGTCGGCATCGAGCCTGCGGCCGAAGCCGCCGCCGAGCCAGGCCTGGTGCATCACGACGTATTTCGGATCGATCCCGGCCGCAGCCGCCGCGATCGCGCCGGAACGGGTCGCGAACTGATTGCCGGTGTAGATGTGCAGGATGTCACCCTTGAACTCGGCGGTCGCGTTCATCGGCTCCAGCGGCGCATGGATGTTGATGCTGGTGGTGTACTCCGCCTCCAGCACCTTGGCCGCGCCCGACATCGCTGCAACGGGATCGCCGTCCTTGACGAAGAACTGCCCGGCATCGTCCTGCGCCTGCAGCCGCATCGCCTCGGTGATGATGGTGTCGGTGCTGACATTGGCATAGGGGCCTTTGTCATAGCTGATCTTGAGCGCGTCCGCCGCCTTCCTGGCGTTGGCATAGGTGTTGGCGACCGCCACCACCCAGCCCGAGGTCGAGCCGGTCTTGTCGTCGAGCGTCACCGCCTTGATGAAGCCCGGCACCTTCTTGGCCTCGGAGTCGTCGACCGCCGTGACCGTCGCGCCGAAGCGCACCGGCGGCGTGACGACCTTGCCGTAGACCATGCCCGGCAGCATCGTATCGATGCCATATTTCGCCGTGCCGTTGGTCTTGGAGGGAATGTCGAGCTGCGGCACCGAGACGCCGATCATCGTGTACTGATCGGGCGTCTTCAGCGTCAGCGCCTTCAATTCGTCAGGCGTGAAGCTCTTGGTGATCTTGCCGCTCCTGACGATCTCGGCGTAGCTCATCTGCTTCTTGGACTTCGGATGCATCACGACGCCGTCGCGCACCACGAGTTCGTTGGCCGGCACGCCCATCGCGGTCGCAGCGGCTTCGGTGAGCGCGATGCGGCCCGCGGCGCCGGCGCGGCTCATGGCATCGAAGTTCATCATCGTGCTCCAGCTGCCGCCCGTGATCTGGGCGCCGAGCACGGGATCGTTGAACTTCGGATCGTTGGAGGCGAGCTGGACCCGCATGTCCTTCCAGGCCGCGCCGAGCTCCTCGCAGACGATCTGCGCCATGGTGGACGCAATGTGCTGGCCCATGTCGGCCTTGCCGCAGGTCACGGTGACCAGGCCATCCGGCGCGATCGCATACCAGACGCTGGGTTCGAAATTGGCCGGCGCCGCGGCCGCCAGTGCGCTGTCGGCGAGGCCGGCATAGCCGAGCACGAGGCCGGTGGCGGCGGTGCCGACCAGGAAGGAGCGGCGGCTGAGATCGGTCGCGACCGAGGAATTGGTTTTGACGTGCTGGTTCATGTCGCTCTCCGGTCGCTCGAGTTGGACGCGGTGCGCATTTCGGACGCGGCGCGCTGGATCGCCTTCTGAATCCGCGAATAGGTCATGCAGCGGCAGAGATTGCCGTCCATATGCGCGACGATCTCCTCCTTGGTCGGGCTCGTGGTCTTGGCGAGCAGCGTGGCCGCCTGCATGATCTGGCCGGACTGGCAGTAGCCGCATTGCGGCACCTGCTCGGCGATCCACGCCTTCTGCAAGGGATGATCGCCCTTCTGCGACAGCCCCTCGATGGTCGTGATCTTCTTGTTCGCGACGTCGCCGACCATGGTCTGGCACGAGCGCACGGCCTCGCCGTTGACATGCACGGTGCAGGCGCCGCACAGCCCGGCGCCGCAGCCGAACTTGGTGCCGGTCATCTGCAACTGCTCGCGGATGACCCATAGCAGCGGCGTGTCGTGCGCCGCGTCGACGGACATGGTCCGCCCGTTGATGGTGAGATTGGGCATTTGGTTTCTTCCCCGCCCGGCGTGCGACTTCGCTTACGGCGAAGTTCGGTTTTATCGATTCGCTGGGACCCACCGGATAGATGCCAGCCATCATAAGAATGATCCCGTTGCGACGGCGACGCAACGGGATTTGAACGCCGGCCTGCCACATGAAATGGCATTTGCGTTGTGCAGCGCGAACGATGCTGGGCTGGTGACGCCGGGCAGGCTAAGAAGGTGCAGCCAACGCCGACAGCGAAAGGAGATTTCAGCCCATGAGACCATCCGTACGTATGACGCTGTGCCTGGCTGCGGCCATGCTGCCGAGCCTGTCGGCCGTAAGCCCTGCTGCGGCAGGGCAGACGCTCGGCGTCGCCGACGCGCCTTTCACAGCGACGTTATCCAACGTCGCGCCGCTTGCCTTCGGCATGGATGTCGGTGAGACATCGCGCGTGCTGGAGCAGCCGTTGATCTATCTGAACGGCGCGCCCGGCAACGAGACCTTTCTGGCACTGCGTAATCTCGGCGGCAGCGGACTGGTCCCGCACCATCACCGCCTCTACCTGAAGTTCCGCAGGGGACGGCTGACCGGCTGGAAAGAGGACTACGGCACCAACTGGATGTGGCGCTGACGCGCGCCTGACGACCGCAAGAGGACAGAACGTGGGACAAGATATCAAGCTGACGGCATCCGACGGCTTCCAGCTCGGCGCCTATCGCGCCGATCCGACGGGAAGTGCAAAGGGCGCGCTGGTCGTCATCCAGGAGATCTTCGGTGTCAACCATCACATCCGCAACGTCTGCGACCGCCTCGCCGCCGCGGGTTACGTTGCCATCGCGCCGGCGATCTTCGACCGCGTCGAACCCGGCTTCACCTCAGGCTATTCGCCAGACGAGATCGCGGTCGCGCGCAAGTTCGTCGCCAATCCGGATTGGGCGGCCTTTTTGCGCGACACCCAGGCCGCAATCGACGGCGTGAAGAATGTCGGGCCGGTCGGCATCATCGGTTTCTGCCTCGGCGGCAGCATCGCCTATGCGGCTGCGACCAAGCTGTCGGGCCTCCGCGCTGCCGTCGGCTATTACGGCGGCGCTGTCGCGCGGTTCGCCGACGACAAGCCGACGGTGCCGACCCAGCTACATTTCGGCGAGAAGGACGCGGGCATCCCCTTGCGCGACGTCGAGGCCATCAAGGCCAAGCGGCCGGACGTCGAGATCTTCGTCTATCCCGGCGCACAGCACGGCTTCGGTTGCGACGAGCGCGCCAGCTACGACCAGCCGAGCGCCGATCTCGCCTGGACGCGCAGCCTGGCGTTCCTTGCGCAGCACCTGCACTGAACGTCCAACCACCGTCATTGCGAGGAGCCTCGCGTCACTCAGCGTCAGGTCGACGCAGGTGCTCAGGTAGGCGTTGAGCCGCAATCACTCGTGCGGAGATCAGAACCAGCGCTCGCCGACCTGGATGGTGTCGCCCGGCTTGAGCGAGGTGCCGAGCGGCACCTCGTAGCGCGCGGCCCCGGAAGCATCGGTGTGGGTCAGGGTGACGACGTCGCGCCGCGCCCGAGGCGAGAAGCCGCCGGCGATCGCGATCGCGCTCTCCACCGTCATGTTGGGTACGTAGGGGTATTGGCCGGGCGCCTGCACCTCGCCGAGGATGAAGAACGGGCGATAGGCTTCGATCTCGACGGCCACCGAGGGCTCGCGGATGTAGCCGTTGCGCAGCTTGGCGGTGATCTCGGCAGCGAGGCCGGCGGTGGTGCGGCCGCGCGCCGGCACGCTGCCGATCAGCGGCATCGTGATCGATCCGGACGCATCGATCGCATAGGTGTTGGTCAGGCCCTCCTGGCCGTAGACGACGACGCGCAGCTTGTCGCCGGCGTCGAGATGATAGGCGGAGTCGCGGCGCGCCGGCGCATAGCCGGCGGGAACGACATAGGCGCCTGCGCCGGTGGCGGCAGCGAACGAGTTGCGCAGCGCCGGGATCGCCCCGCCCTGCCCGGTGGCGGCAACCGGGCCGGTGGAAGGCGTTCCATAGGCCATCGCGTCGAGATCGCTCTGCGGCTGGACGGCAGCGACGGGGGAGATCGTCTGCATGCAGCCCGACAACAGGATCGCGGACAGGACGGCAATGACCGGAACAAACAACGCGCGCACTCGAACAATCCTTGAATGAGGATGTGCGCTAGTCATGCGCGGTTAAGGTTAACAAACCGTTGGCGCGTGTAGTCCCCGTCGCAAGCGGGCGACGGTCAAAGCCGCCCGAAAAAATCCCCCTCCCACGGCGTGGGAGAGGGATCCGATGTTCACCGTGATCGGGCGCGCTCAGCCTGCCTATGCGCTCACGCCGACTCCGATCGGGCACGCGACGCCCGTTCCGCCCAGGCCGCAATATCCGGCCGGATTCTTGGCCAGGTACTGCTGATGATAATCCTCGGCGAAATAGAACGGCCCTGCCGGGACGATCTCCGTCGTAATCGCTCCGAGCCCCTTGGCGCGCAGCGCCGACTCGTAGGCCGTCTTCGACGCCTCGGCCGCCTCGCGCTGCGCGTCGCTGAACGTGTAGATCGCCGAGCGATATTGCGTGCCGACGTCGTTGCCCTGACGCATGCCCTGGGTCGGGTCGTGGCTCTCCCAGAACGTCTTCAGGAGGCGCTCGTAGGACATGATCTTGGGATCGAACACCACCAGCACGACCTCCGTGTGCGCCGTCTGCCCCGAGCACACCTCCTCGTAGGTCGGGTTCGGCGTATGGCCTCCGGCATAGCCGACGGCGGTGACGTGGATGCCGTCACCGAGCTGCCAGAACTTACGCTCCGCGCCCCAGAAGCAGCCGAGCCCGAACACGGCCTGCTCGAGGCCGTCCGGATAGGGCGGCAACAGGCGGCGACCGTTGACGAAATGCGTCGCGGCGGTGGGGATCGGCTGGGCGCGGCCGGGCAGCGCCTCGGCGGCAGACGGCATGACAGGGGCTTTGCGCATGAAGAACATGGGATGTCTCCGCTCATGGCCAGCGCCCGCGGGACGGCCCACGGCGCGATGACCTCTTGTCAGGGGAATATATAGGGCTCTACGGGTCCGGCAGTAGCGCTGTTACGCCGCGCCAGCGGTTCCCGCGCCGCGCTGCCAGCGGAATCCAAGACAGCTGCCGGCGCGGCGAGACGAACAGCCGCGCTCAGTCGCGCCCGTAGCCGATGAGCGGCTTGCGCGGCCGGAACAGCAGCATCAGCAGGATTCCGAGCAGGCCAAGCACCGCAAACACTGGCTGGTCCAAAAATACCTTGACGATCCACTCCCACAGGAACGGGGCCTTGGCCTCGATCCAGGCCTTGAAGGCGGCCTGGCTCGCCTGGTGGACGTCGTTCCAGAGCTGGCCGAAACGGGTGAACTGCAGGGTCTGGTCGGCCACCCAGCGCGCGCCGTCATAGACCAGGAAGATGAAGCTTCCGGCCAGCAGCAACAGCCCTACCAGACGGAAAAAACCGCGGATCATGCCTCACCTGCCCTCTCTCGCTCGCCCTTGCGGGCAGCAAGGCCATAGCGGGGGCCCCGCAGAAATTCAACCTCGTCAGGGGCTTAGAACCGGGTTTTGGTCGATTCCGGCCGCCGCGGGCCGCTCCGAGACCGTTGACGCTCGGCAGGGCTGCCCCTATAAGGTCGCCATTGGCGGTGGGCGCAATCCCGCCGCCGCTGTTCTTTGAGCAGCGCCGATCCGCCGAGCACCCGCTCCGGTCATGGCATTCTCAGAGAGGCGTCCGAACAACCCACCGCGTCGATGGGGCCGCGTCAAGCGGGCCGCGCGCGTACCCGCAAGAGCGGCGACTGCTCGCCGCCGAAGGATATTTGAGAGCATGGCCAACACGACTTCCGCGAAGAAGGCGACGCGCAAGATTGCCCGCCGCACCATCATCAACAAGTCGCGCCGCACCCAGATGCGCGGCGCGGTTCGCTCCGTCGAGGACGCGATCAAGAAGGGCGATCGCGACGCCGCGCTGAAGGCGATGGCCAATGCCGAGCCGCAGCTGATGCGCGCCGCGCAGCGCAACATCATTCACAAGAACAACGCGAGCCGCAAAGTGTCGCGCCTCACGCATCAGATCGCCAAGCTCGCGAAGTGACGCTGACGATCGGCTGACGAACTATCAAGATGCAAACAGCCCGGCTCGCGCCGGGCTTTTCTTTTGTACCATCTTCAATTGCGCGTTCGGCTGTCGCGCATCCCTCCATCGCTCGCCGCGCCTTCTCCATTTGATGGTCACATCTTGATGGTGATATCGCATCGCGAATACGATCTTCGCGCGTGGTGGAACCCGCGCGATGTCGTGCGCGCCTGACACATGTTCCGTCGGAACTACACGAAGTTCCGTATTTTTACGCAGTGACAATATTGTCTCATCTGAAACAGCTGCGAATCTGCGCGCCGCGCTTGCGCATCGATGTCAAGAGCGCGCGATGCGCCGCTCACTTTGCGCACCGCGCATCGCGGGAGTTACCCGCTTCGAGCAATCGCGAAAAACATCGTTTCGAAAATGACTTAAGTGCATAGCGTGACCAAGTGATTGGAAAAGCGGGTGAGGCCGGTCGAAACATAAAAAAATTATGAAGAAATTTTGGGCAGACGATGTTGTTTGTCACATCCGAGATTCCTCGCGATGATTCAAAACGTTGCTTTCTTAACGCGCAACACCGCGTCGCAACCGCTGCGAAGACTCGTAACGCGTGCTCCGATCTTATGGATTGCGAGTCCTGACGCATCGTGTATTTCTTTAATCACTCGCGGCGCCCACGATCTTGAGACCAGCGCGGTTTTAGAAACGGGGCGGACGTGCAAATCGGCGGCGGTGTGCGCGTTGGCGACGCTTTCCAAAGCGATGGCCGGATCTGTACCCATAGCAATATGGGGAACGATTGAACTTTGTCGAAATTTCTCGGGCGCAGCATCATCGTTGCGCCGCTTTGAACAAGAGAAATACGACATCGGTCGACCCGGCTGGAGCTCGTGGCGGCTTCGCTCACCGAGTGGACAAGTTGGACGGGGATGTACGGCGGTGCGGCTGAATCTTGGGGTTCGGGCGCGGCGGCATTGGGATGACAACTTGCCGTGAGCAATCACGGCAGGGCGGGGAGGTTGCATGTTTTACGGACACATTGCGGGCACACACTATAGGCTGGTTCCGGACAACGCACCCTTGGCGGTCAACACTGAAGTGATCGACATCTCCAGCCCGGCCATTGCCAGCACGGCGATCGGCCCTCCCGCGTCCATCGCGCATCTGAGTATGCGCTGACCTCGCGGAGAAGCTTCTTCCACCAGCATTGATGGCCCGACGGCGTCCACGCCGAACGGCGAGCCATGTCTGGAGTTGAGCCTCCGCTCGAGGTCTCGCTGCGGCACACGTGTCCTTTCACGGGACGTCTGCCCGGCGATCACACGACACCACCACTCAATTCGAAAAGTTGCGACTGCCATGACAAATTCGGAACAGGAACGCTGGTCTCGCGTGAAGGGTCGGCTGCGCTCGACCGTCGGCGAGGACGTCTATACGAGCTGGTTCGCGCGGATGGACCTCGAAGCCGTCCAGGACGAAAGCGTTCATCTGTCGGTGCCGACGCGTTTCCTGAAGAGCTGGATCCAGGCGCATTATGCCGAGCGCGTGCTGTCGTGCTGGCAGGCCGAGATGCCGGAGGTGCACCGTATCGATCTGTCCGTTCGCACCGCGATGCGCTGCGCGGCGCCGGTCAAGGAAGCTCCCGTCGCCGTCGAAGCCCGCCGCGCCGAACGCAACGACGCCAGGCCGGCGACCAGCGCCGACGCGCGAACGGCGTCGGCTGCGGCTTCGCTCGCCACGAGCCATGATGCGCTCGGCGGCTCGCCGCTCGATCCGCGACTGACCTTCGCCAGCTTCGTCGTCGGCCGCGCCAACACGCTGGCCCATGCGGCGGCGCGCCAGGTCGCCGACGGTCGCCGCGGCGATCCCGTGATGTTCAACCCGCTCTACATCCATGCCGGTGTCGGGCTGGGCAAGACGCATCTGCTGCAGGCCGTGACCTGGGCCGGCAACGCCGGCGGCGAACGCAAGGTGCTGTACCTCACCGCCGAGAAATTCATGTACGGCTTCGTCGCAGCGCTGAAATCGCAGACGGCGCTGGCCTTCAAGGAGGCGCTGCGCGGCATCGACGTGCTGGTGATCGACGACCTGCAGTTCCTGCAGGGCAAATCCACCCAGGCGGAGTTCTGCCATACGCTGAATGCGCTGATCGACGCGGGGCGTCAGGTTGTGATCGCAGCCGACCGGCCGCCGTCCGACCTCGAAAGTCTCGATGATCGCGTCCGCTCGCGGCTTGCCGGCGGCCTCGTCGTCGAGATGGCAACTTTGGGCGAGGATCTCCGCCTCGGCATTCTCAAGTCGCGCGTCGCGGCGGCCCGCGCCCATCATGCGAGCTTCGACGTGCCGGAGCCGGTGCTCGACTATCTCGCCCGCTCCATCACCCATAACGGCCGCGATCTCGAGGGCGCGATCAACCGCCTGCTGGCGCATTCCAAGCTCAACAACCAGCCGGTCACGCTCGACATGGCCGAGCGCGAGGTGCGCGACCTGGTGCGGCCGCAGGAACCGAAGCGCATCAAGATCGAGGACATCCAGCGCGTCGTGGCGCGGCAGTACAACGTCAGCCGCTCCGACCTCCTGTCGTCGCGCCGCACCGCCAACGTGGTGCGCCCGCGCCAGGTCGCGATGTACCTCGCCAAGACGCTGACCCTGCGCTCGCTGCCCGAGATCGGCCGCCGCTTCGGCGGGCGCGACCACACCACCGTGCTGCATGCGGTGCGCAAGATCGAGGCGCTCGTCGGCAAGGACGTCGCGCTGAACGACGAAGTCGAGTCGCTGAAGCGCCAGTTGCAGGATTAGAGGGCACGCACGGCCAGGGGAGCGGACAGAAGGTTCGCCCCCAGCCGGGCCGTTGTCCCGGCCGTTCGACGCTGTCCTCGGACGTCATGCTCGGCCCCCGCCTCCGGGTCACGGAAGAGCCTGCCGAAACATGGGAAATCGGCTCCGCATCCCTTGCGCTTGAGCCCCATCCGCGCCACTTTACGCCTCCCCCTCACGCTCCTGGACGCTGGCCAAGCGCCGTTCGGGCGCGAGGTGCCATCGGCCGCGGCGCTGCTATAGCCCGCCGGCATTCCAGGACAAGCTCAGTTGGAACGGGCGGGTATAATACAATGAAGGTGACCGTCGAACGCGCACAGCTCCTGAAGTCGCTGGGCCACGTCCATCGTGTGGTCGAGCGCCGCAACACCATCCCGATCCTGGGCAATGTGCTGGTGCGCGCCGAGAATGCCCGGCTGTCGCTGCGCGCGACCGATCTCGATCTCGAAGTGACGGAAACCCTGGCGGCCGAGACCGCCACCGCGGGCTCGACCACAGTTCCGGCGCACATGTTCTACGACATCGTCCGCAAGCTGCCGGACGGCTCGCAGATCGTGCTGGAGAGCGACGGCGAGCGCGCGGTGCTCGCGATCCGCGCCGGCCGCTCCAAGTTCACCTTGCAGACGCTGCCGGAGAGCGACTTCCCGGATCTCGCCGCAGGCGACATGACGCATGCGTTCGGGGTTCCCGCCAAGGACATCAAGAGCCTGATCGACCGCACGCAGTTCGCGATCTCCACCGAGGAGACGCGCTATTACCTGAACGGCATCTATCTGCACGCCGGCGGCACCGCCAAGCAGCCGACGCTGCGCGCCGTCGCCACCGACGGTCACCGCCTCGCCCAGGTCGACCTGCCGCAGCCGGCCGGCGCCGCCGAGATGCCCGGCGTGATCGTGCCGCGCAAGACCGTCGGCGAGGTGCAGCGGCTGATCGAGGACAATGACAGCGAGATCAGGATCGAGCTGTCGCAGGGCAAGATCCGCTTCACCTTGGGGCAGGTGGTGCTGACTTCGAAGCTCATCGACGGCACCTTCCCGGATTACGGCCGCGTCATTCCGCAGAACAACGACAAGGAGCTGGTCGTCGACAAGGCCGATTTCGCCGCCGCCGTCGACCGCGTCTCCACCATTTCCTCCGAGCGCGGCCGCGCCGTGAAGCTGGCGCTGGCGCCCGGCAAGCTGGTGCTGTCGGTGACCAATCCGGATTCCGGCAGCGCGACCGAAGAGCTCGAGGTTGAATACGCCGCCGACGCGCTCGATATCGGCTTCAACTCGCGCTATCTGCTCGACATCGCTGCCCAGATCGAGGGCGAGGTCGCCGTGCTCCGGCTCGCCGATCCAGGCTCGCCGACATTGATCCAGGACCGCGACAACAGGAATGCGTTGTACGTGCTGATGCCGATGCGGGTGTGAGGCGAGACTTCTGCGAGATCGAGTTTAACCCGTCATGGCCGGGCTTGACCCGGCCATCCATCCTTACAAATGGCCTACTGGGTTTACATCCTCGCGAGCAAGCCGGGCGGCACGCTGTATGTCGGCGTGACCAATGATCTCGTCCGGCGCGTCTATGAGCACCGCGAAGGTCTCGCCGAGAGCTTTACGCGCCGCTATGGCATCAAGCGCCTCGTCTATTTCGGGGCGCATGAAACAATCGCGGCGGCGCTGCAACGTGAGAAGAACATCAAGCACTGGTCACGCGAATGGAAGGTCGACTTGATCGTCGCAAACTACCCGGACTGGCGCGATCTCTATGATGAAATGGTCCGCTGACGCGGACGATGGATTGCCGGGTCAAGCCCGGCAATGACAGAACTGGGCTTGCAACTCCACCCCATGACCCCCTCCCGCATCCACCGTCTCGCGCTGACGCATTTTCGCAGCTATCGCGCTGCCAGCGTCAGCGTGCAGGCGGACATGGTCGCGCTGGTCGGGGCCAACGGCGCCGGCAAGACCAATTGCCTGGAGGCGATCTCGTTCTTCGCGCCGGGCCGCGGCCTGCGCCGTGCCACCCTGGAGGACGTCGCCGACAACCAGGGCGACGGGTCGTGGGCGGTCTCGGCGGAGGTCGAGGGCGCGCTGGGGCTGACGACCTTCGGCACCGGCATCGAGCCGCCGCACAGCGATGCGAACACAACACGCCGCTGCCGCATCGACCGCGAACCGGTCGGCTCGGCCGCCGCCTTCGGCGATCACATCCGCATGGTGTGGCTGACGCCTTCGATGGACGGCCTGTTCATGGGCGCGGCCTCCGAGCGGCGGCGCTTCTTCGACCGCCTGGTGCTCGCGATCGACAGCGAGCATTCGAGCCGGGTGTCGGCGCTGGAGCGCTCGCTGCGCTCGCGCAACCGGCTGCTCGAGGTCCGCAATTTCGACGATCATTGGTGTGACGCGATCGAGCGCGAGACCGCGGAGCTCGCGGTCGCCGTCGCCGCGAGCCGCGGCCAGACCGCGGTGAAGCTCGCCGCGATGCTGCGCCAGCGCGGACAAGCCTCGGCGTTCCCGTCCGCCGAGATCGCGCTCGACGGCTGGATGGAGAATGCGCTGCTGAGCGAGCCGGCCCTCGCCGTCGAGGACCGCTATCGCGCTGTCCTGCGCGACAATCGCGCGCGCGATGCCGCCGCCGGCCGCACGCTCGACGGTCCGCATCTCACCGATCTCCATGTCGTCTATGCGCCGAAGAGCATGCCGGCGCGCGACGCGTCGACCGGCGAGCAGAAGGCGCTGCTGATCGGCCTCATCCTTGCGCATGCGACCTTGGTCGCCGAAACCACCGGCATCGTGCCGATGCTGCTGCTCGACGAGATCGTCGCCCATCTCGATCCCGGCCGCCGCACCGCTTTGTTCGCCGAGCTCGGCACGCTCGGTGCCCAGGTATGGCTGACCGGCGCCGATCCCGCGGCGTTTGCCGAACTACGCGAGCTCGGCGAGATCTTCGACGTCGAGGCGGGGCGGATCAGCGCGCGGCGGTAGCTCATTCCGCCGTTGAACCTATCAGTTCGCCGGTTCGACTAGTTGTCGTTGGATGGCACGCCGGCGCCAACCGCTCTCCTCCAGCGCCCGAGGGCACAAGCGCCCCGAACTCGAAATCCCGGAGATCGATGATGTCAGAGCTTTGGCAGCAGGCCATCGCCGCGCCGCGGCTGAGTCGGTTTGCGTGCGGGCTGTTGCTGCTCGCGAGCTGTGCCGGACCTGCGCGCGCCGACGACGCCATCGTCGACGTCCACGCGCTGCCGCGGCTCGAGGGTGCGGTGGAAGACACGTCGCATCCCGATCGCTACCGCGCCATCTATCGTCTGCCGGCGCCTGTCGCAGCGGCCAATGCCGCCACGCAGCAGTTGCTCGGCGCCGACGGCTGGGTGCGCTATGTCAGGCCGCTCGAAGAGCGCAATCCGACGCTCAGCTACAAGAAGGACAAGCAGGGGCTCCTGGTCTTCTTCACAGGCAGCGCCGGCCGCGCCGGGCAGTCGGAGGTGACCTACTCGCCGCAGCGGATCTACGCCAATTTGCCGTTCCCCGATGGCGCTGCTGACATCGTGTTCGACGAGACGCGGCCTTATCTGTCATGCATCGCGCCGATGACGCTGGATGCGGCGCTGACCTTGTTCCGCAAGGAGATGTCCGCCCTCGGCTGGCAGCCGCTGACGGCCGAGGCCGCCGCGCGCTGGCCCAATGCCGATCTGGGCGAGACCGCGCCGGGCGGCGTGCGCGCCTTCTACGGCCATGACGACGGCGACGGTTATCGCCGGCAGAATCCGGTGATGCTGACGCTGACCCGGCGCGACGACGGCCGGACCCATGTCGAGATCCGGATCGCGCCATTCGCGCTACCCTCCACCCTCGAAGCCGGCGACGACCACGCCGGCCTGCCGATGCCGAAGCCGACCAAGTGGTCGCAAAGCCTCGGCAGCGCGGCCTCGTCGAGCCGCCAGGCCAATGGCGCCGTCATCGCCGAGCTGCCGGCCGTGCTCGCCTTCTACACGCGGGAGATCCCCGCGCGCGGCTGGCGGATCGAGACGGCCGGTCCGGGAACGCCGGACGAGGTCACGCTCAAGGTCGTCGCGCCCGAGGACAACGGGACGCTGAAGCTGTCCCGCAAGTACGATCTCACCATGGTCGAGCTGTCGATGCGCACCACCGAAGCCGCCCTGGCCGCCCGCGCCAAGGCGAAGAAGGACGCCGACGACAGGTTCATGGCGGATGCCGCCGCGATGGCCAAGCAGGTGATCGCCGCCGACGAGGCGCGCCGCGCCGTGCAGGCCGGCGCCATGTCGGATGCGCCCGTGAAGCCGCTGGCCGGCAATCCGGCGCCGATCGCGCTGCCCGAGACCGCCGAGGCCGTGAGCTTCGATGGCGACCGGGGACAGCTCGCGTTCAAGTCGGCTTCGTCGGTGAAGACACTCGCCGGCTTCTTCCGTTCCACGTTGAAGACGGCCGGCTGGAAGGAGGCGCCGACCGTGATCGACAATCCGACCATGGCGCGCCTGGAGTTCTCGGCGAAGGGCAAGTCGGTGGCGTTCACGATCATGCAGATGGGCCCCAAGGTGAGCGTCACGGCCGACGGCACCGGCCTGCTCGCCGCCGCCAGGCCTTCGGCCGCGGCCCGACCGGCCAAGGACGCGACGCCGCTCGAGGCCGATCCCGACTCGGCGCTGCCGGTGCCGAAGCAGCACAGCGCGACCGCGCTGTCGCGGTCCAGGGCGCCGGGAATGGACACGCCGCTGCGGCTGGAGCTGGAGGCCAGCGTCCCGGCCGAGCTCGGTGCCGTCACGGCCTTCTACCGCGCCGAGCTGACCAGGCTCGGCTGGCGGGAGAAGCCCGAGGACGCGCAGGCCAGCCCCGATCGGGTCCGGCTCACCTTTACCTCGTCGCAGGGACCCGCCGTGCTCACGCTCGGGCGCGCCAAAGGCGAGACCTCGGTCAACCTGGTGCAAAGGAATGCAGAAGCGGCGGCCAAGGCCGGCATCCTGCCGAAGCCTGGCCGGGCCAAGCTGATGCTCGGCAATATCGGCGACACCGACGCCGTGCTGACCATCAACGGGCAGACGATCGGGATCGCGGCCGGCACCGGCAGCCCGCAATCGCCCAAGGGCCCGCTGCTCGACCTGCCGCCAGGCAAGCACCGCTACGAGCTGAAGATCGCCCGCCGGCCCGCCGTGATCGACACGCTGGAGCTCGCCGCCGGCGATGCCTGGGGCCTCATGGTTGGCCCGGGTGGCACCGCCCTGCCGCTCCCGCTCTACTGAGGCGGCACCTGCCGCGTCACGCGTGACTCGTGCCCTGAATCGCACGCGAAAGCGCCCCGCCGCACGCCTCAAAACCAGCCGCGGGAATGGCCTGAATCCGGCTTTCGGAGGGGACGAAAACGACCCTCGCCAGGCCTTGAAAAACCGTTAAAAAGCGCTATCTCTTCAATGTCTTACGACGGGCCACTTTGCGCTAGGCGCGTGGCTTCTTTCGTGAGAGAAAGAGCGCTCTCGGCATGCGATCTGCAATGCCGATTCGACCACCCCTTCCGAAGGCCCCACATGACCGAACCCGCCCGGCAAACCATCGCCGACAACGAGCCTGCAACCGCGAACGAATACGGCGCAGAATCGATCCGGGTGTTGAAGGGCCTGGATGCCGTGCGCAAGCGCCCGGGCATGTATATCGGCGACACCGATGACGGCTCCGGCCTGCATCACATGGTCTACGAGGTCGTCGACAACGCGATCGACGAGGCGCTGGCTGGTCACGCCACCGCGGTCGAGGTGGTGCTCAATCCGGACAATTCGGTCACCGTGCGCGACGACGGCCGCGGCATTCCCGTGGACATTCACAAGGGCGAAGGCGTGTCCGCCGCCGAGGTCATCATGACCCAGCTGCACGCCGGCGGAAAGTTCGACCAGAACTCCTACAAGGTGTCCGGCGGACTGCACGGCGTCGGCGTCTCCGTCGTCAACGCGCTGTCGAGCAAGCTGCAGCTTCGGGTCTGGCGCGACGACAAGGAGCATCTCATCGAGTTCGCCCATGGCGACGCGATTGCGCCGCTGAAAGTGGTCGGCGAGGCCAAGGGCAAGCGCGGCACCGAGGTGACGTTCCTGGCCTCGACGGAGACCTTCAAGAACGTCGAATACGACTACGCGACGCTCGAGCATCGCCTGCGCGAGCTCGCCTTCCTCAATTCCGGCGTCAACATCGTGCTCTCCGACATGCGCCACGCGGTCGAGAAGCGCGAGGAGATGCATTACGACGGCGGCGTCGAGGAGTTCGTCAAATATCTCGACCGCAACAAGAAGGCGATCGTTCCGGCGCCGATCATGGTGCGCTCGGAGGTCAACGGCATCACGGTGGAAGCTGCGCTGTGGTGGAACGACAGCTATCATGAGAACGTGCTGTGCTTCACCAACAACATCCCGCAGCGTGACGGCGGCACCCATCTCGCCGGCTTCCGCGGCGCGCTGACGCGCCAGGTCAACGGCTACGCCGAGGCCAATGCGAAGAAGGAGAAGATCGCGCTGACCGGCGACGACTGTCGCGAGGGTCTCACCGCCGTCCTTTCCGTGAAGGTGCCGGATCCGAAATTCTCGTCGCAGACCAAGGACAAGCTGGTGTCCTCGGAAGTGCGTCCCGTGGTCGAGAACGTTCTGAACGAGGCGCTCGCCGCCTGGTTCGAGGAGCATCCTGGCGAGGCCAAGACCATCGTCGGCAAGGTGATCCAGGCCGCGGCGGCACGCGAGGCCGCGCGCAAGGCGCGCGAGCTGACCCGCAAGAGCCCGCTCAGCGTCTCCTCGCTGCCCGGCAAGCTCGCCGACTGCCAGGAGAAGGATCCGGCCAAGTCCGAGCTCTTCATCGTCGAGGGTGACTCGGCCGGCGGCAGCGCCAAGCAGGGCCGCAACCGCGAGTTCCAGGCGGTGCTGCCGCTGCGCGGCAAGATCCTCAATGTCGAGCGCGTGCGCCCCGACAAGATGCTGTCGAGCGAGCAGATCGGCACCCTGATCACCGCGCTCGGCACCGGCATCAGCGACGAGTTCTCGATCGACAAGCTGCGCTATCACAAGATCATCGTGATGACGGACGCCGACGTCGACGGCGCCCACATCCGCACGCTGCTGCTGACCTTCTTCTACCGGCAGATGCGCGAGATCATCGATCGCGGCCACCTCTACATCGCCCAGCCGCCGCTCTACAAAGTCACGCGCGGCAAGTCCGAGCAGTATTTGAAGGACGAGCGCGCGCTCGAGGACTATTTGATCGGCACCGGCCTCGACGATTGCGTGTTCAAGACGGCGGAAGGCGAGGAGCGCAAGGGGCGTGACCTCCTGGCGCTGGTCGAGGAAGCGCGTCTCGTCCGCAACATCCTGCGCAACCTGCACACGCGCTACGACCGCAAGGTCGTCGAGCAGGCCGCGATCGCCGGCGTGCTGCGCCCAGACATCACCCGCGACATCCCGACGGCGGACGCCGCGGCCGCCTACATCGCAAAGCGGCTCGACGTGCTGGCCGACGAGGTCGAGCGCGGCTGGATCGGCCACTTCGTCGAGGGCCAGGGCTTCACCTTCGAGCGCACCGTGCGGGGCGTCAAGGACGTCGCCGTCATCGACGACGCATTGCTCGCGTCCGTCGATGCCCGCAAGCTGGACGAATATGCGGCCCGCCTGCAGGAGGCCTATGCGAAGCCCGGCGCCTTGCGCCGTGGCGACGTCCAGACCGTGATCCATGGCCCGGTCGATTTGTTCGAGGCGGTCACCGATGCCGGCCGCAAGGGCATCAACATGCAGCGTTACAAAGGCCTCGGCGAGATGAACCCGCAACAGCTCTGGGAGACCACGCTCGACACCGAGGCCCGTACGCTGCTGCAGGTGAAGGTCAAGGAGGTCGACGAGGCCGACGACATCTTCACCAAGCTGATGGGTGACGTGGTCGAGCCGCGCCGCGAGTTCATCCAGGACAACTCGCTGTCGGCCAACGTGGACGTGTAGGCACGACGTCCAGCCCGAGTCTACCTCGCACTGGCGCGATAGACGACCAGGCGCACCCTGAGTCTGCGGAGCAGTGGCCTGCCCGTGCCTTCCGTGTTAATTCCGTTGAAGATCGATGTTCCGCTTTCGCCGGTCCCCCGGGCGAATCACCATCTCAGAACGGACTTTTCGCGCATGGCGCCCATTCAATACATCGTCGAGGGCGGTCACCGGCTCAAGGGCGCGATCGAGCCGTCCGGCAACAAGAACGCCGCGCTGCCGATCATCGCCGCCGCGCTGCTGACCGAGCATCCGGTCACGCTCGACAACGTGCCGCGCATCCGCGACACCGAGACGCTGGTCGAGCTGGTGCGCTCGGTCGGCGCCTCCGCCGAATGGCGCGGCCGGAACAGGCTCACGATCCATGCCAAGGAGATCCGCGCCGCGGACCTCGATCCGGACCTCTGCGCGCGCATCCGCGCGTCGATCCTGCTGGCAGGGCCCCTGCTCGCCCGCTGCGGCGAAGTGGCGCTGCCGCCGCCAGGCGGCGACGTCATCGGCCGCCGCCGCCTCGACACCCATTTCCTCGCCTTCGAGCAGCTCGGCGCCACCGTCACCGCGACCGACAGGATCGAGCTGCGCGCCTCCGGCCTCAAGGGCGCCGACGTCTTCCTGGACGAGCCCAGTGTCACCGCGACCGAGAACGCGTTGGTGGCCGCGGTGGCCGCGCATGGCACGACTTACTTGCGCAACGCCGCCTCCGAGCCGCACGTCCAGGATCTCGCCCATTTCCTGGTCGCGCTCGGGGCCAACATCGAGGGCATCGGCACCAACACGATGGTGATCCATGGCGCCAGCACGCTGGGCCAGGCGAGCTACTCGATCCAGCCCGATCACATCGAGGTCGGCTCGCTGATCGGGCTCGCCGCGGTGACGCGCTCTCCCTTACGCATCGTGCGCGCCGGCACCGAGCATCTACGCTCGATCCGCATGGGCTTCGAGCGGCTCGGCATCGTCTGCGAGGTTGCCGGCGACGATCTCATCGTGCCCTCGGAGCAGACGCTGCGGATCAAGGACGATTTCGGCGGCCACGTGCCGAAGCTGGAGGACCAGCCCTGGCCGGCCTTTCCCGCCGACCTGATGTCGATCGCACTCGTCACCGCCACGCAATGCGAGGGCGTGATCCTGATGTTCGAGAAGATGTTCGAGTCGCGGATGTTCTTCGTCGACAAGCTGATCTCGATGGGCGCGCGCATCGTGCTGTGCGACCCGCACCGCGCCATCGTCGCCGGCCCGAGCCGCCTGCGCGGCGCCCGCGTCGTCTCCCCCGACATCCGCGCCGGCATGGCCATGCTACTGGCCGCGCTGTGCGCCGAGGGGACCTCGTATATCGACAATGCCGACCAGATCGAGCGCGGCTACGAACGCATCGACGAGCGGCTGAATGCGCTGGGCGCCAAGATCACGCGCGTTCCGGAACGCGGACGGTAGCGCTATTCGCGCAGGATCTCTCCGCCGTCATTGCGAGCAGCGCTATGGCATTCGCGTGCTGGCTTCGCGGACATCCGTGTGCGATGATGCTTCGTATCGCGCACAGCGCGGGAACAACCGTGACATGTGAGGCTCATTGCACATGGCCATCAGCGAGATCACTCCCAACGTCGACCGTACCAGATGGCTCGCCGGCGCGGAGTTCGCTGATGCATTTCGCATCGCGATTGACGAGCCGGCCATCGATGCCCGCACGGCGGCCGAGCGCATGCTCGGTCACGCGCCCTGGTGGATGGCGGCGCTCCTGAAGCTCCGTAACCTGCTGGTCAGACCCTTCGGTCTGAAGACCTCGGGCGCGGACCCAGGCAACCCACGTCCTCTGATCGGGATGTTTCCTGTCGTGGACGAAACGCCGCAACGAATCGTGCTCGGCTTCGACGACAAGCATCTGGATTTTCGTGTCCTGGTCGACGTGGTCTCTCATCGCGCGACCACGCAAGTAACAGCGAGCACTCTGGTGCAGACCCACAACGCTCTCGGCCGCGTCTATCTCGCCGTGATAAAGCCGTTTCACCGCCTCGTCGTGAAGGCGATGCTCCGGCAGGTCGCAACGGCCGCCTGATTCCGCGCAAGTCTTCGACCCGCCGCCGCGCCGGCTCTCCGTCCCCGGATTGAATACTCCGCAAGCAATGACGGAGAACGCATCGAACCGCGCGGCAGCCCAGCCGAGCCACCACGTTGCGTCTTGCCGGTTTTCAGAATTTTTCGCTTGCTTCTATTTCGAAAATCAGAAACAATGCACCCGTCCCGTCCTCATGAGAGGGGCGCTTCGCGATCGTCACGGACCGTTGAGGGTGGGATGCGATGGATGCGGCGGCTCACAGCGCGCACTTGGGGTTTCCTCGAGGCTGGCGCGTGGACGAAGGGGCTGTCGCATACGGCGAAATCGTATGGTCCTGGCCTCCCGATGCTGAGGTCAAGCCGGCGGGCGATCCGCAGGTGACGGGGGCAAACAAGCCCGGTCCCCGGGGAGAGTACGTATAAGCCGTTCCAACCATGGCGCAGGGAAGGCCGGATGTGCGGCCCACCTGTGGTGACTGCCGCCTGCTACTTCTTTTGCAGGCGGGCCATGGGTGTGGTCAAGCACCCGGCCTTCCCTGCCCCTCTTCCTGTTCGAGGGGAGCAAATCGAGCATCACCCGGGCACGGCGTGCCGCGGGAACGCGTGTGGCCGTCCGATCCGATCTGGTTTGGCACGAGAGCAGTTCTCGACCTCCATCGCGAACCCAAGCTCCAACGATGACGTTGCCGCGACGCTCTCGTCTCGCACCGCCCAGGACGACGACGGCGTGATGTGCACGTCACTGCGGGGACTGCTATAGCCTCGATCATGACCTCGACAGCTGGAACCGACCACGCGCCGCCGCCGGCCGCGCCGACATCTTCTCTCGCCCTCGAACTCTGGGAGACGGTCCGCCTGGCCGCGCCGATGGCGCTGACGCAGCTGTCGCAGATCGCGATGATGTCGACCGATCTCGCCTTCATCGGCCGGCTCGGCGGCGATGCGGTTGCAGCGGCGGCGTTAGCGGGCACCGTCTACTTCGTCGGCTCCACCTTCGGCATGGGTCTGATGTCGGCGGTGGCACCGCTCGCCGCGCAGGCGTTCGGGGCGGCCGACGCCGGGCTGGTCCGGCGCGCGCTGCGTGTCGGGCTGTGGGCCGGGCTGTTCATCGCGTTGCCGATCATGCTGATCGCGCTGAACGGCGAGATCATCCTGCTCGCACTCGGACAGGCGCCGGACGTGGCGCATCTCGCGCAGGACTATCTCGCCGGTCTCGCCTGGGGGATCGCGCCGATGCTGTGGTTCCTGGCGCTGCGCAGCTTCATGGGCGCCGTCAACCGCCCCGAGCCGGTGCTTTGGATCACCCTGGCCGCGATCCCGCTCAACGCGCTGCTGGTCTATCCGCTGCTCTACGGCCACTGGGGTTTTCCGCAGCTCGGCCTGACCGGCGTCGGCCTCGCCACCTCGACCGTCAACCTCGGAACGTTTCTTGCCGGTCTGTGGTTCGCCGCGTTGCGCCCGCCGTTCCGCGACTATCATGTCCTGGCCCGGCTCGGGCGCATCGACTGGCGGCTGATGCGGCAGCTCCTGATCATCGGCGCTCCGATCTCGCTGTCGTTCCTGCTCGAATATGGCCTGTTCTCGGCGGCCGCGATCCTTATGGGGCTGATCAGCACGGCCGCTCTCGCCGCGCATCAGATTGCGCTGCAGATCACGGCGATCCTGTTCATGGTGCCGTTCGGCATCAGCATGGCTGCGACCGTACGCGTCGGCCATGCGGCCGGCCGCAACGATGCGCACGGTGTGCGCCGCGCCGGCCTGATGGCGATGCTGCTCGGCCTCGTCCTTGCCATGCTGTTCACGCTCGGCATCATCCTTGCGCGGTTCGAGATCGCGCAGCTGTTTCTTGGCGCCGGCCTCGCCGATGCCGCGGCGACTGTGGCACTTGCTGCCACGCTGCTCCTGGTCGGCACGACCTTCTTCATCACCGATGCGCTGCAAACCATCGCGGTCGGCGCACTGCGCGGCATCAAGGACACGCGCATCCCGCTGCTGCTCGCCGTGCTCGGCTACTGGCTGATCGGCTTTCCCGCCTCCTATGCACTCGCGTTCCACACCGCGCTCGGCGCGACCGGGATCTGGATCGGCCTGTCGATCGGCACCGCCATCTATGCGGCCCTGCTGGTGCTGCGCTTCCTCCGGTTGTCGCGATGAGGAGATCAGGCCCCCGCTGTATCCGGCGTCTCGTCGCGCTCCGGTCGATGCGGCTTCCCGGTCGACGCTCCCGCCCATTCGGCGACGACGCGCTCGAGGTCGATCAGGTTCTGACGCATCTGCTCCAGCGAGAAGCCGAGCGCGAAGAAGCGCTCGGCGGCGTCACCCGGCAGGCCCCGCGTGAGACCGTCGCTGCGGACGGCGGCGACCTCTTCCGCATAGGCCTTCACCGCGACGTGGATCGGCCAGATGGCCGGCGGGCCGGAGCCGTTGCGGATGGCCGCGGCACAGCCGCGCAGATAGCTCGCGATGGCATCGCTGACGCGCGACACCGGTCCCGACAAGCGCGCCTGGAGCTCCGACGGCAGCGGCACCACGCTGGCACGGCCGATCATCACGACGTCGTGGCGCAGGCGCAGGATCGTCCGCAGCAGCGGGCCGGTATCGGCGCCGGAGGACAGCCGCGCCGAGCGCTCCCGCTCGGCCTCCGCTCCTGTCGCATTCAATTCGGTGAGCGCGGCACCGATGCCGTCCTGGATCCGATGCAACGCGTCGTTGTCGCGGCCGCGCGACAGGCCGGCCAGCAGCTCGGTGAAGGCGGCTGCGATCAGCTCGAGCAGACGGCCCGCCGCGCTACGCATCTGCACGTGCGCGCGCGACGGCAGCACGATGAACGAAACGGCGAGGCCGGTCAGCGCGCCGACCGCGACCTCGAACACACGGTCGATCGCCGATCCCAGCGGATCGAGATGGCCCATCGTGGGCACCAGCAGCACGATCACGGCCGTCACCGTCGCCGCGTTGAGACTTGGATTGATCGCGGCGATGAAGGCGAGCGGCGTCACCGCCAGGATCAGCATGCCGAGCAGTTGCAGCTCGCCCGAATGCGGGATGAAGACCGTGATGGCGCCGCCATAGATCGCACCGCCGATAGTACCGAACATGTAGTCGCGCGTTGCCTTCAACGAGCGCCCGACGCTGCCTTGCGTCACGATCAGCGAGGTCAGCACCGCCCACAGCGGCAGCTTCAGGTGGAAGGCCGTGGCGATCGCGAAGGCAAGCGTCGCCGCCACCGTGCCGCGGACCGCCAGCGACATCGGCGCCTTGCGGGCGCGCAACCGGCCGAACAGCCGTTTCAAGGACACCATCAGTCGCTCACCTCGAAAAGCACCAGCGCGATCGCGGCATGGCAGCTCCCCACCGGGCCGAACCGGCTTGAAAGGCGGAATCGGCTTGCCTACGGTCATTGCAACGATGCGAGGAAACACGATGGCCCAGGAAACCGCAACGCTCGCCGCCTATGTCGCGGAGCTGAAATATGACGATATCCCGCCCGAGGTGCTCGACCGCGCCAAGGTGCTGACGCTCGACTTCCTCGGCAGCGCCATCCGGGCCCGGCGCGAGGCGGAATCGACGCCGTCGGTGGTGAAGATGCTGGCGGCGCTGAAGCTCGATGCAGCGGGCGAGGCGACCGTATTCGGCGACGACAGAACCTGGACGCCGGCGGTGGCGGCGCTGCTCAACGGCACGATGGGCCATTCGCTCGACTTCGACGATACCCACGCCGATTCCTCGCTGCATCCGAGCGCGCCGGTGGTGCCGGCCGCCTTCGCCGTCGGCGAGATGGTCGGCGCCTCGGGCCGCGAGGTCCTGACCGCGATCGTCGCCGGTTACGAGGTGTGCTGCCGGCTCGGCAACGCGCTCGATCCGACCTCGCATTATGCCCGCGGCTTCCACCCGACCGCGACCGCCGGCACCTATGGCGCGGCGGCCGCCGCCGGCAAGCTGTTCGGGCTGTCGGAGCAGCAGTTGATCTACGCTTTCGGCGTCTCCGGCAGCCAGGCCGCGGGCTCGCTGCAGTTTCTCGTCAACGGCGCCTGGAACAAGCGCTATCAGGTCGGGGCGTCGGCGATGAACGGCGTGATCGCGGCGACGCTCGCCAAGAACGACTTCGTCGGCGCGATCGAATCCGTCGAGGGCAAGCACGGTCTTCTGGTCGGCTACACCGACACGCCGCATCACGACAAGGCCGTCGCCGGGCTCGGCTCCACCTATGAGACGATGAAGATCGGCGTGAAGCCGTATCCGAGCTGCCGCTATACCCATGCTGCGATCGACGCCATCATCGCCCTGCGCCGCGAGCACAATCTGACGCCGGACCAGGTCAAGCGCGTCGAGATCGGCCTGCATCGCAACGGCATCACCCTGACGGGCGATGCCGCCACCAAGCGCCATCCGACCTCGATCGTCGGCGGCCAGTTCTCGATGTTCTTCACCGGCGCGCTCGCGCTCGACCAGGGCCGCTTCGGCTGGGACGACTACACGCGCCTTGGTGACGCCGCGATCAATGCGCTGGCCGACAAGTTCGACGTCGTGCAGGACGACAAATTGGAGATCGGCCACAGCCATCCGTTCGGCGCGCGCGTCACCATCACCACCGCGGATGGCGTGCACGAGCGGCTGCACGACGATCCCTCCGGCGAGCCGACCTCGTTCCCGACAGCACAGGCGATGAGCGACAAGTTTCTGACGCTGGCACGGCCAGTGCTGAGCAGCCGGGCACAGAGCTTCGCCGACGCGATCCTGTCGCTGGAGCGATTCGAACGTGTCGAGCAGGCCACCGCTTTGGGAAGAGCGTAACGCATGCGTCATTCTCCCTGCGTCGCCGCGATCACGTCGCTCATGAGCTGCGCGACGCCATCGGCCTCCGGCGGCCAGTTCACGGTGCGGCCGAAACGCGTGATGACGAGACGCTCCGACGGGACGACGATGACATATTGGCCGAGCGTGCCCTTGGCGAAGAACGCGTCGCGCGGCCAGCCATGGGAGGTGCGGTAGTTGGCGCCAAAGCTGTCGCCACTGTTGGTCCAGAAGCCGGCGCCGAGGCCGACGAACGCGCCGGGCGTCGGCACGCTGGCATACGCGACCCAGCCGGCGGGCAGGATGCGGCGGCCAGCCACGACGCCGTCGTCGAGATACAGCTGGCCGAGTCGCGCCCAGTCGCGCGCCGAGGCCAGCATCTGGCTCGATCCCTCCGGTGTGCCGGCGGCATCGAATTCGAGGGTGACGCTGGTCATGCCGAGCGGATCGAACAGCTCGCGATGCGCAAAGCGCAGCACATCCGCGGCGCTGCCGCCGACGGCGTCGCGGATGAGATGAGAGAGGATGACGGTGTTGCCGTCGTGATAATTGCTGACCGCGCCCGGCGTGGTTTCGAGCGGCATGGTTTCGGCGAAGGCGGCGCGGTCCGTTTCGACGAATTTCATGCGGTTGACAGGCTCGAGCACAGAGAACAGCGAGGCCTGCAGCGAGCTGCCGAGCGCGAGGCCTGCGGTGTGGCGCAAGAGGTGATCGACGGTGATGGCGTGGCGCGGATCTTTGTCGTCCCGCCACGCCGCGATGGGCGCGGGCGTATGCAGCGCGAGCTTGCCCTGGCGGACGAGAATGCCGATCAAGGTCGCGGTCATCGACTTGGTCGCAGAGAAGCCGAGCAGCGGCGTGTCGAGCGTGAAGCCCTGGGCGTAGCGCTCGGCGATCACCTTGCCGTCCTTCATCACCAGGATGGCATGGGTATGCCGGAACGGCGGCGAGTCCGGCTCGGCAAAGGCGCGATCCAGCGCTGCCGCGAGGGCCGGAGTGACCGGCGCGACGACGCGTGGCGGAGCGATGTCGGGCAGCAAGGCGGGGGTTGGCGCAGCGGGCCGGATGGCCGGCCAATCCGCCGCTTCGCCATGGTCCATGTGGCAGCCGAGCCCGTCGCGATACACGGCCCGGCTCTGCCCGATCCCGAGCAGCGTCACGGTGACGTCCTTGGCGGCGCGATCGACGCGGACGTCCATCGCCCAGCTCAGCAGGCCGGCGCCGGGCATCGCGGCCCGGGTCTCGGAGAGCGTGCGGTCCGGGTCGAGACCGGAGACGAAGGTCTCCGAGCACAGGAGGCTGGCGATGAAGCCGGTTGCCACCTTCGGCACATCGCGGGCGCGGGCCCCGCCGACCGCCAGGGCGGTCAGCGCGGTGGTGGCAACGAGGGCAAGCAGCAGGCGGCGTCTGGTCATGAGGAGCTCCGGCAGTTGGATCTGCCGGACCAGACTGCGGCTGCGGCCCGGACGCTCGCCGATTTCGGAAATCATCCCAGCCGAGAATCGCCGGGATCTCGCCGATTCTGGAATTCCTCTGCAGTTTCAAGGCTGAACAGATCACGCCGCCGACAGCCTCATGCGCCGGTATTCGGTCGGCGTCACCCCGGTCACCGCCTTGAAGGCGCGGTTGAAGGGCCCAAGCGACTGGAACCCAGCGTCCATCGCGATGGTGATCACGGGCACCTCGGCCTGGGCGGGATCGGCGAGCGCGGCCTTGGCCTCCTCGATGCGGTGGGCGTTGAGGAAGGTGTTGAAGTTGCGGTAGCCGAGCTCGCCATTGATCAGCCGCCGCAGCCGGTATTCAGGAATGGAGAGCTTCGTCGCCAGCATGCCGATCGTGACGTTCTCCTGACGATAGACTCGCTCGTCCGCCATCAGCCGCATCAGCGAATCGACCAGCCTGCGGTCGGCGGCTTTCGGAGCCACCGCTTCGAGCGCCGCAGCCGGTGGCGCCTCCGGCGCGAGCACATCGCCGGCACCGACCTTGAGCAGCATCAGCGCAACGGCCCCGACCACGACCAAGAACATCGCCGCATTGACCACATTGGCAAGCTCGGACGGGCCGCTGCCGGCGGACGCCATCTGCAGCAGCGCATTGACGCCACCGTAGGACAGCGCCGCGATCACGACGAAGGCGCGGATGCGCCGCCGTCCCTCGACGAGATCCGCCGCCCAGGAACGGATGGTCTGCGCCAAGGTCAGGCCGAGGAAGCCGAGAGCCAGCACATTATTGGCGACGATCACGAGCCGTCCATGTCCGGCAGGCCCCAGCACGAGACAGCTCAGCAGGCTGAAGCCGAACACCGCGAGCCAGATCAGGCCGTGCAGCCAACGCAACGCAAAGCCGTCGTCGAACAGCGCGCGGCAGAACAGCCAGAGCACGACGATATCGGCGGTCGCCACCGCAATCAGCGGCGCGGAAGCGAGCGATGGCGCGGCCGTGCCGCCGATGTTGAAGGTCGCGGCATGCGCGGCCGAGCCCAGCGCCAGCGCGATCGCGAGCCGTCCGCGCCATTGCCTGCCGAGATCGCGTCCCAGCGCGACGGCGAGCTCGGCCAGCAGCGCGATGGCGGCGGCGCGAAGCGCGAGATCGAGGCTTTCGAGCGTCATCGTCACGGGTCCGTTGTCAGCGCCGGAACTCTAGGCCGGAGCTTCGCTTCGTTCAAATCAAGCAAACGCGGCGACCTCCTGCCCTGCCGTCGCCTCGGCAAAGCTGCTAAGCTCGCGCGACCACATTGCAGGAGCGCCCCATGAGCTGGCAGCCATCGATCGATCCCGAGTTCGGCGATCCCACATCCTGCGACGCGCTGGAGCACGTCATCGTGCCGCGCACCCGCGATCTCGGCGACGGCTTTGCCGTGCGCCGCGCGCTGCCGCACGGCCGCCGGCAGATGGTCGGGCCGTTCATCTTCTTCGATCATTTCGGCCCGGTGCAATTCATGTCCGGCAAGGGCATGGACGTGCGGCCGCATCCGCATATCGGGCTTGCCACCGTCACCTATCTGTTCGACGGCGCCATCATGCATCGCGACAGCGAGGGCAACGTGCGGGAGATCCAGCCCGGCGCGATGAACCTGATGACGGCGGGCCGCGGCATCGCGCATTCCGAGCGCACACCCGACCTGCAGCGGCAGAACGGGCAGAGGATGCTGGGCCTGCAGAGCTGGATCGCGCTGCCGGTCGAATCGGAAGAGATCGCGCCGAGCTTCCAGCACTACGCGGCGGACGCGCTGCCGACGGTCAGCGACACCGGCTTCTCCGCGCGCGTCATTGCCGGCAAGGCGTTCGGCGCGGCCTCGCCGGTGACGATGGTCTCGCCCTGGTTCTATGTCGAGGTCACGGCGCAGGCCGGCACGGTGGTGCCGCTCGATCCCGATCACGAGGAGCGCGCCATCTACATCGTCGATGGCGAGGTCGAGATCGCGCGCGAGCGCCACGAGGGCCCGCGGCTCCTGATCTTCCGCCCGGGCGACGCCATCAGCGTGCGCACGGTGAAGCCGACCCGGATGATGTTCCTTGGCGGCGACGCCCTGGAAGGGCCGCGGCACGTGTGGTGGAATTTCGTCTCCTCCAGCAAGGAGCGCATCGAGCAGGCCAAGCAGGACTGGAAAACCGGCCGCTTCGCCGCCGTTCCGCAGGAGCACGAGTTCATTCCGCTGCCGGAATAGGCTATTGCGGTCGCAACGCTCCCGTTTCGAAGGCTCTGCACGATGACCACGCTTCTCGCCAGCAATCTGCCGCTCCCGAAGATCGGCCGCGGCAAGGTCCGCGACATCTATGCCGTCGGCGACGACCGCGTGCTGCTGCTGACCACCGACCGGATCTCGGCCTTCGACGTCGTGATGAACGAAACCATCCCGATGAAGGGCGCGGTGCTGACGCAGATCTCGGCCTACTGGTTCAACGCGCTCGAAGGCGTGGTGCATCACCACATGATCTCGGCCGACACCGACACGATCATCGCGGAGGTGCCAGCGCTGGCGCCGCATCGCGACGAGATTCTCGGGCGCGCGATGCTGTGCAAGCGCACCACCGTGTTCCCGATCGAATGCGTGATCCGCGGCTATCTCTCCGGCTCGGCCTGGAAGGAATATGCGGCCCATGGCACGCTGGCCGGCGAGCAGCTTCCCGCCGGCCTCGTCGAGAGCCAGAAGCTCGACCCCGCGATCTTCAGCCCCGCGACCAAGGCCGAGACCGGCCATGACGAGAACATCACCATTGCGCGAATGCGCGAGGTGGTCGGCGACGACACCGCGTATACGCTGGAGAGCATGACGCGCGCGGTCTACACGCTGGGTGAAAAGCTGGCGCGCGAGCAGGGCATCATCATCGCCGACACCAAGTTCGAGTTCGGCCGCGACAAGGACGGTCACATCATCCTGATCGACGAGGTGATGACGCCCGACTCGTCGCGCTTCTGGGCCGTCGATGCCTATCAGCCGGGCCAGCCGCAGCCGAGCTTCGATAAGCAGCCGCTGCGCGACTATCTCGATGCCGAGCGCCGTGCCGGCCGCTGGAACGGCGACGCCCCCCCGCCGCCCTTGCCGCAGAGCGTGGTGGATGCGACCAGCCAGCGCTATCTGGAGGCGTTCCGGCGGGTGACGGGCAGCGAGCTGAAGATCTGAGCACTGCACGTCTCTCGCCGCGATGACGGAGCCGAAGGCAGTATTTTCTTCGGAGTGGGAGTCGAACTGGTACCGTATCGGCGGTGCGCTCCCCCGCCCCGCTTGCGGGGAGAGGGCTGGGGTGAGGGGGGCTCTCCATGCACACCAGACTCGCGGAGAGCCCCCGTCACCCGGATTGCATCTTCGATGCAATCCGACCTCTCCCCGCAAGCGGGACGAGGTGAGAACTGATCGTTCTGCGAGGCGCGTGCTCACATCAGCCAAGGCATCGTTGATCATCGGAGAGTTGCTAACGAGACGCGCTGCGTCGATCTCGCGGCCATGCTTGCCCGAGCTATGCTGATCGATCTCGCCCTCTGAAAATGCGAGGGCGCAGGGAAGGCCGGGAGCTGGCCGCCCCCATGGCCCGCGTGCGAAAGAAAATGCACGCGGCGGTCACCACAGGTTCAGCCGAGACATCCCGGCCCTCCCTGCGCGATGGGTTTAACGGCTGCTCCGTACTCTCCCCGGGGACCGGCTTGTTTGCCCCCGTCGCCCGCCACGACGCACGAACGTCATCGCGAGATTGGCGCCAGCATCGGGGCGCCAGGACCACACGGCTTGACCGTCCGCGCGCTGCCGTTCGTCAGCGCAAGAGCGCCTGACAGGCACGCGGCCACCGCTCCCCGCCTCTACGTATCGTGACGACGCGTACGCCCCTCTGCATGAGGACGGGATGCGCGGATAAGAACATGATTTCGGAAATAACGCAAGTCAAAAATTGATTGGTGATAGAGTAGCCCGACGGCCGGGGCCGTAAGGAGGGCAAAGGCGCAGCTATGCTGTCTCCGAACGTGATCGCGGTGGCGCCGTGCCCACCAAGTCGCTGATCGAGGGTGGGCACGCTGCCGCCCCACCGTACCGGCCGACCCATCCCGCGATGGTCACGATTAGGATGTGCTACAACATCATATGACGCCGACTACGACCATCGCCATCATCCTGCTGCCAGGAATGGACGGAACCGGAGAGCTCCTGAAGCCGCTTGCCGAGCGCCTGTCCGCGAACCGGCCGACGCAGATCATCGCCTACCCTCTCGATCGACCGCTCGATTACGACCAGCTCGCGACCTTCGTCAGTGAGCGGTTGCCGAGAGATCCCTTCGTCATTCTCGGCGAGTCGTTCTCCGGACCGATCGCCATCGAGATTGCAGCGACTGACGCGCGAGTCGCAGGGCTCATCCTTGCATCGAGCTTCGCGCGCCATCCGTTACCGGCCTGGCTTTCGCACGTCGCGTCGCTGCTCGATCTGAGATGGCTTCCATCAAACCTCTTCGCCGCGATGATCATGGGACGGATGGCGACACCGGAGCTCAGGCTGCAGCTGAAGGACGTCTTGAGATCGCTTCCTGCGGCAGTTCTTCAAGCACGCGCCAAGGACGCCCTTCGCGTCGACAAATGCGACCGGTTGGCCCTGACCAATTGTCCGGCGTTGTGCCTGCACGGCCGCGCGGATCGGCTCGTGGGCCGGCGACAGACCGCCGAGATCCTCACGGCACGCCCCGACTGCAAGCTGTGCGAGCTGGATGCACCGCACATGCTGCTGGCAACCCATGCCGAGGCCGCGGCGGCGGTGATCGACGATTTCTGCCGGCGCTTGGAGCGCAACTAGTCCTCGAACCCCACGAACACCGTCGCTTCCTTCACCGGCTTCCGCTCCGACACCACGGCGTTGGCCGGAAAATCATGATCGGGCCAGCCCAGCGCGATGCTCTTCATGATGACCTGGTCGTCGGCGATGCCGGCGTGCTCGCGGACCACGGGCGATTGCATGATGCCCTGGCTGTTGATGACGGCGCCGAGGCCGCGCGACCAGGCGGCGTTGACCAGCGCATTGGTGACGGCGCCGCAGTCGAACGGCGTGTCGTCGCTGCCGTCGAGCGCACGATCATAGGTCACGATGATGCAGACCGGTGCGTCGAACTGGCGGAAGCCGCGTAGCACCCAGTCCTGTCGCTTGTCCTTGTCGTCGCGCGCGATGCCCATGGCGGAGAACAACTGCTTGGCGACCTGCACCTGGCGCTCGCGATGCGCGCCCGCGAAGGGCTGGCCGATACGGAATTCACGCGACTGCGGGACGCCGGCGACCATCCGCTCGGTATTGCCGGCGCGGATGCGGTTCAGCGGCTCGCCGGTGATGACGTAGAAATTCCAGGGCTGGCTGTTCATCGACGACGGCGCGCGCATCGCAAGCCCGATGATCTCCTCGATCAGCGCCCGCGGCACCGGATCGGGCTTGTAGCCGCGGATGCTGCGGCGGCCGAGGATGACGTCGTCGAACTGCATGTGTGTGATAGTCCCGTGATGACAGCTGATCTGCCGGGAATATTCGCGGCTTTCCGGTTCCGGTGCAAGGTTGACGCGCGAACCGATCGGGGTGTCGCGAACACAGGAGGTTGTGATCGAGCTAGACCTTCAGCATCGACAGCACAGCGCGCGCGAGATCGGCCGGACATTCCACGAGGCGGTCGGCGCCGGCCATCTCGAGCTCGTCGCGGCTGCCATAGCCCCAGAGCACGCCGAGGCTGCGCATCCTGACGGCATGGGCGCCGGCAATGTCGTGGCGGCGGTCACCAACCATGATCGCGTCGGAGGGTGCGATATTCCGCTCGGTGAGAATATGCGCGAGCAGCTCCGGCTTGTGGTCCAGCAGACCTGACGGCACCGAGCCGTGGATGGCGTCGAACAGCGACGCGAGATCGAGATGCTCGAGGATGCGGCGCGCAAACACCTCCCGTTTGGACGTCGCGAGATAGAGCCGCACCCCCGCACCATGCATCTCGTGCAGCGCGTCGCGAATGCCGGGATAGAGTTCGCTGCCGAACAGTCCGCTCTCGCCGTAATGCTGGCGATAGGCGGACACCGCTTCGTCGACCCGATCATCGTCATAGGCCTGCAGCAGCGCCCGCAACATGTCCTGCAGCGGCGGCCCGATGACACTGCGGATATCGAGCGTGTCGACCGGCGCGTGTCCGAGCGCACGCAAGGCGGCCAGGGTGCTCGCGGCGATGCCGGGCTGGGAGTCGATGAGAGTGCCGTCGAGGTCGAGCAGGACGGAGTGACGATCGAGGCTCATCATATCAAGCCTTCGCACTGGGACGGCTCGAAACTACACCATACCACCGCGCGAGATGGTGGAGGTGATCCGGCGGATCGAGCTTGGCGCGGACCGCGAAATCCATCGTCACCATGGCGCTGATGTCGGCAATGGTGAAGTCGGGTCCGCAGACGAAGGCGTGGTCGGCCAGCCGCGCATCGAGCCAGGCGAAGTAGTGCGTGGCGCGGAGACGCCCGCGCTCCGCCAGCGCCGGAATCTGCTCGAGCGGCAACGGGCCGGGCAGAGCGCGGCTCTCCAACCCTGGCGCACTGTTCCGGAACGCTTCCTGGATGGCGTAGATGCCGTCCCACTCGATCCGCCGCACCCAGCATTCGATGACGGCGCGCTCCTCCGCGCTGCGCCCCATCAGGGCCGGCTCGGGATGCAGCTCCTCGAGGTAGCGGCAGATCGCGATGATGTCGGTGATCGCAGCGCCGCTGTCGAGCTGCAGGACCGGCACCGTGCATTGCGGGTTCAGCGCGCGAAATTCCGGCCGGAACTGCTCGCCGGCGCGCAGGTCGAGCTGAACGGTGGGAATCGTGAGGCCCTTCTCGCTGAGGAAGATGCGCACGCGGCGCGGGCTTGGCGCGGTCGCGGAATCGTACAGCCTCATGAGCGTCCTCTCTGCGGGATTTGGCTGGAAGGTTGGCAGGTGCGGCGGATGGCGCGGCTACGCCGCGCCGAAGATTTCGTCCTGGTCCATGCGCACCGCACGCAAGGCGCGGGTCCGTCGCCACGCGTCCAGCTGCACCGAGGTGGCGTAGGTGATCAGCAGCGAGCGACGGCGGGCGCCGCTGCGGTTGCGGGTCGCGCCGTGCAGCAGGTTGACGTCGAACAGCAGGATGTCGCCGGCTTCGCCTGCCGTGACGAACGGGGCGGCCTGCGCATCATCCGTGTCGCGGCGATGCGTGCCCGGCGCCACCTGCGTCGCGCCGTTGTCGGGGCCGAACGGATCGAGGAAGGCGAGCGCCGAGACGGCGTCGGTACGGAACCGGTCGACGCCGTCGCGATGCAACGGCTGCTGGCCGCCATCGGCGAGCGGCTCGCGGCCCTCGACTTGGCCGAGGAAGAACGGCGCCTTGAGAATGTGAGACACGGCCGCGAGCATCACCGGCAGCCGGCAGGCGCGCTGCACCGTGGCATCGAGATCGACCATCGCGTGGCGCCAGTCGCGGCCGCGCGGCACCGGCCATTGCTCGGATGGCAGCGTGCCCGCCTCGAACGCATCGCGCAGCGGCGGGAGCCAGTCCGCCGGAATCGCGCCGCGCAGCAGCAGATAACCGTCCGCATCGAGGCGGCGCGCATCCGCGTCCGGAAGCTGGCCGACACCGACGCGCGTGAAGGCTGCGGTCATGGTGAGCTCGCACATTGAGAGGTCGTGGTTCGCCGCGTCATGGTCGACGATCCGGCGCGTCTGGGCAAGCGGCTCGCTTACGCCCGTGCAGCCCGGTGGCGCTTCGCGCCGTCGCATTCATCCGGTGGTGATGTCCATCGCCGCAGAAGACGCTGAGACGATGGGCCGCACTGCGGAACGGGCGGCTCGCAGCCGCAGTTCACCGTTCGTTAACCCTCTCGACCTACGCCTCGTTAGCAACACTCTGCAACGATCCGACATACGGGGTAAACGAGCAGTCGAGCTCCTTGGAAACACACATGGTCGCCATCCAAAGCACCAACCAGATCTCGCCCGCCAACGAGCGGGTCTATCGCCAGAGCAACCTGCTGGGCGAGTGGAAGGGCAGTTGGACGGCCAACGGCCAGGCCGTGAGCTTCAAGGTCGTCAACATCAGAGGCGCCGCCGCGACGGTGGAATACACCCATAACGGCCGCACCGAACGCGGCATCGGCCAGGTCAACGGCTCGACCATCGACTTCGGCGCGGTCACGCTCGGCACCAAGAACGGCAAGAACGCCGTGCTGCTGTTTTCGGCCGGCGGCGGCAAGGCCACCGCGATGCTGGAGAAACAGGCGCCTCCCGCCGACGAGAGCAATCTGGTCGGCAGCTGGGCCGGCTACTCCGGCGAAAACGGCCAGAGCGCGAGCTTTCGCGTGCTGTCCGTCAGCGGCAAGGAGGCCCAGGTCAGCGTGACGACCAACGGCGTCACGCGCCAGGGCACGGGGATCGTCTACAACAACGTCATCATGTTCGGTCAGTCGCAGATCTCGACGACCGACGGCAAGAGCGGCAAGGTCATCTTCCAGGTCGGCAACAAGTCCTACCTGGTGCCGGTGGACAAGCTGCCGAAGACGGCCTGAGCCCAGGCGTCCAGAGCTCAGACGCCCGCCATCATCACGTACTTGATCTCGAGGTATTCCTCGATGCCGTGATGCGAGCCTTCGCGCCCGAGGCCGCTCTCCTTCACGCCGCCGAACGGCGCGACCTCGGTGGTGATCAGACCGGTGTTGACGCCGACCATGCCTGATTCCAGCGCCTCCGCGACGCGCCAGACCCGGCCGAGATCGCGGGCATAGAAGTAGGACGCGAGGCCGAACGGCGAGGCGTTGCACATCGCGATGACATCGGCCTCGTCCTTGAAGCGAATGACGGGCGCGAGCGGGCCGAACGTCTCCTCATGCGCGACCAGCGCGTCGGCCTTGACGTCCCGAAGTACGGTCGGCTCGAAGAAGGTGCGGCCGAGCGCATGGCGCTTGCCGCCGGTCACGACCTTCGCCCCGCCTTTGACCGCATCGGCGATGTGGCGTTCGACCTTCTCAACCGCCTCTTCGTTGATCAGCGGCCCCTGGGTCACGCCGGCCTCGGTGCCCTCGCCAATCTTCATCGCCGCGACCTTGGCGGCGAGCTTCGCGACGAAGGCGTCGTAGATGCCATCCTGCGCATAGAGGCGATTGGCGCAGACGCAGGTCTGGCCCATGTTGCGATATTTCGAGACCATGGCGCCTTCGACAGCCGCATCGACATCGGCATCGTCGAACACCACGAACGGCGCGTTGCCACCGAGCTCGAGCCCGAGCTTCTTCACCGTGCCGGCCGACTGGCGATAGAGAATCTTGCCGACCTCGGTCGAGCCGGTGAAGCCTATGAAGCGCACCGACGGATGCTCGCACAGCACTTTGCCGATCGGCGGCGCGTCGCCGGTGACGATGTTGAGCGCGCCCGCAGGAATCCCGGCGCGTTCGGCCAGCACGGCGAGCGCCAGCGCCGACAGCGGCGTCTCGTTGGCCGGCTTCAGCACCACGGTGCAGCCGGCGGCGAGCGCGGGCGACACCTTGCGGGTGATCATCGAGTTCGGGAAATTCCATGGCGTGATGGCGCCGCAGACGCCGATCGGCTGCTTCAGCGCCAGCAGGCGCGCATCCGGCTTCTGGGTCGGGATGGTCTCGCCATAGACGCGACGCGCCTCCTCGGCGAAGAACTCGATATAGGCGGCGCCGATATCGACCTCACCGAGCGCCTCCGTCAGCGGCTTGCCCTGCTCGGAGGTGAGGATCAGCGCGAGATCCTCGCGGTTGGCCGTGATCAGCTCGAACCATTTGCGCAAGGTATTGGAGCGCTGCTTGGCGGTCAGCCGGGCCCAGGACGGGAACGCGCGCGCGGCGGCCTCGACGGCTTGCGTGGTCTCCGCCGCACCGAGTTGCGCGACCTTGGCGAGCTCGGCGCCGGTGGCCGGATTGTTGACCGGGAGCACCGGCGTACCGACCCACGCACCATCGATGTAGCACTGCTCGCGCAGCAGCGACGGATCCTTCAGGCGGTCACGCAGGCTCGGGGCGGCAGTGGAGGCACGGGCGGCGGCGGGCGGTGTCATCGGGCTACTCCTCGAAAGCGAGCGATCGTCCCCGAATATAGCCACGCCCCGGTGGCGGCGCACGGCGCGTGCGCCTCCTCAACGGTACATTCGATCCGGCGATCCGTGCCTGTACGGCACCAAATGCTGAATGCTGACGAGCCGACCCGGGATCAGGCCGCGCCGCTCATATAGGTCTCGCGCCGGCCGATCATGCGCTCCGCCGCCGCCTTGGCGTCGGCCTTGGTCGAGGTCGCGCAGGTGCGGTATTCCAGGTCCGGCAAGGCGGCGGGATCACGACGGCCGAACCATGATTTCTGCCCCACGGGCAGCAGCGCCAGGGCCTGCGCCACATTGTCGACCGCGCCGAACGCATACAGCGCCCCGGTCGCCGCGATGCGCACTTCGTAGATGCCGGGCGTGATCGGCGCCTCGATATTGTCGCCGCGCCCCGGGCGGGGATACCGCTTCCACTCGCTCCACGTTGAAATCATATCGCCCCCAACGGCGGACATTGCCGCCAAAGCCATGCCATCGGCTCGAAAAAGCCGGTTCTTGAACCCTTTAATGCAAAAATGGTTGCAACTCACAACAGTCGCAAGGCCGTGGTGGGAACATGGCCCCCATGTGTCGGACTCGCGACTGAGTGGAACTAATCATGATTCTGGCGAGAAATTGAAGCGCTGTGGCCTCCGCAGCGCTGTTGTCCCCCGCCTGCTTCGTTCGCGCCGCATCATCACGAGATCGCGACCGGCCGTAAGACCGGCGGTCCTTGCTGCCCAGGCCGGCCCGAGAAACAATCGCCTACCGTCATCAAGAACGGAACGGAGGAGACCATGCAGAACAAGACCGACATCGACGGCGTGCTGCGGCAGAAGGCGGAGGCGGGAGAGATTCCCGGCGTCGTCGCTATCGCCGCTGACAGCAACGGCATCATCTACGAAGGCGCCTTCGGCAAGCGCGACCTCGGCCGCGACGACCCGATGACCACCGACAGCGTGTTCTGGATCGCCTCGATGACCAAGGCCATCACCTGCGCGGCCGGGATGCAGCTGGTCGAGCAGGGCCGGCTGTCACTGGATGCGCCGATCGGCACGGTGCTGCCGGACCTCGCCGCGCCCAAGGTGCTCGACGGTTTCGACGCCAATGGCGAGCCGATCCTGCGGCCGGCGAAGACCGCGATCACGCTGCGCCATCTGATGACCCACACCGCCGGCTTCTGCTACGACATGTGGAACGGCGATATGGCCACCTATGTGCAGAAGGCCGGAACGCCCGGCATCATCACCTGCAAGAACGACGCTCTCAAATTGCCGCTCGCCTCCGATCCCGGCACGCGCTGGGAATACGGCATCAACATCGATTTCGTCGGCAAGGCGGTCGAGGCCGCCAGCGGCCAGAAGCTCGACGCGTACTTGCGCGACCATCTGTTCGCACCGCTCGGCATGGACGATACCGGCTTCAAGCTCGGCCCGTCGCAGCGCGCGCGTCTGGTCGGCATGCATGCCCGCGGCGAGGACGGCAGCCTGGCGCCGATCCCGTTCGAGCTCGAGCAGGAGCCGGAATTCCACATGGGCGGCGGCGGGCTCTACGGCACGGCCGGCGACTACATCCGCTTCACCCGGATGATCCTCAACAATGGCCGCGGCAACGGCAACCAGGTGCTCAAGCCCGAGACGGTCGCGGCGATGCGCGACAACCATATCGGCGAGCTCGAGATGACGAAGATGGCCGCGGCGGTGCCCGGCGTGACCAACGACGTCGATCTCTATCCCGACATCGTCAAGAAATGGGGCTTGAGCTTCATGATCACGACGGCGCAGACCCCGGAGGGCCGCAGTGCCGGCAGCCTCGCCTGGGCCGGCCTCGCCAACACCTACTACTGGATCGATCCTGCGCGCGACGTCACCGGCGTGATCCTGATGCAGCTCCTGCCGTTCGCCGACCGGCTGTGCCTGGAGACCTTTGCCGGCTTCGAACGCGGGGTCTATGCCGGGCTCGATGCCGCGGGCGGACAGAAGGCGGCGTGATCAGATTGATAGCTCGGTCCCGCTCCGAGCGGACTCGTTGTTAGTTCGACGTCATGTCCGGGCTCGGCCAGGGCATCCTCGTCTTTCACGACGACAACTCAAGAAGCGTGCATGGCCGGGTCAATCCCGGCCATGACGGTGCAGAGATATCACGGTGCAGAGAGTGGTGTCGGAAGCGCAAGAGAACGGCTGCGTGACCACAGCTTCGACCTACACCTTCAGTCCGTTCTGAGCCGCCAATTCCTTCAGCGACACCTGCGGCCTTGCACCAATGTGCTGGATCACCTCGGCGGCGGCGAGGCCGCCGAGGCGGCCGGCCATCTCATAGCCGGTCTTGCGCACCAGCCCGAACAGGAAGCCGGCGGCGAACAGATCGCCCGCGCCGGTGGTATCGACCAGGCTCTCGATCGGATGCGCCGGCACCGAGATCACGCCGTCATTCGACACCACGACGCAGCCTTGTTCGCTGCGGGTGACGATGCCGAGCGTGGCGTCCTCACGCAGCTGCTTCAGCGCGCCGTCGAAATCCGAGGTCTGGTACAGCGAATGCAGCTCGGCCTCGTTGGCGAAGACGAGATCGACGGTGCCGCCGCGCATCAGGTCGAGAAACTCCTCGCGATAGCGATCGACGCAGAACGAATCCGACAAGGTCAGCGCGACCTCGCGTCCGGCGTCATGCGCGATCGCCGCCGCCTTCACGAACGCATCCTTGGCGTCCTTCGGGTCCCACAGATAACCTTCGAGATAGATGATGCGCGCCGCCGCAATCTGCGCGGGATCGATGTCCGCGGCGGTGAGATTTTGCGCGGCGCCGAGATAGGTGTTCATGGTGCGCTCGCCGTCCGGCGTCACCAGGATGTAACAGCAGCCGGTCGCCGGGCCGTCGGCAGCGGGCACGGTATCGAAGGTGACGCCGGCGGCGCGGATATCATGCCGGTACATCCGGCCGATCTGGTCGTCCTTGACCTTGCCCACGTAAGCGGCACGCGCGCCCAGGCTGGCGAGGCCGGCGATGGTGTTGGCCCCCGAACCGCCGGACATCTCGGTGGCCGGACCCATATCGGCATAGATCGCGGCCGCGCGGGCCTCGTCGATCAGCGCCATGCTGCCCTTGGTCATGCCGTGCCGGGTGAGAAAGGCTTCATCGGCATGCACCAGCACGTCGAAGATCGCGTTGCCGATCCCGAGAACATCGTATTTCGCGTCAGTCATCCACTGGCCCCGTTTACGGCGTTTTGCAAACGCTGCGGCCTATCACAAGCGGCGCTGCTATAGAAGCCTGATGATCCGCTCATTCGTGACTGTGTTGTCAGGAACACTGGCCTCGCGCCTGCTCGGCTTCGTCCGGGATGCGCTGATGGCCGCGCTGCTCGGCGCCGGTCCGGTCGCGGACGCATTTCTCGCGGCGTTTCAGCTCGTCAACGTCGTCAGGCGATTGCTGACGGAGGGCGCGCTCAATGCAGCCCTGGTGCCGGCCTGGCTGCGAATATACCAGCAGTCTGGTAGGACACATGCGGCAGCTTTTGCCGGCCGCGTGCTCGGCACCGTCAGCGCCGGCCTGCTCGCCGCCACCTTGGTGCTGGCGCTGCTGATGCCGTTCGTGATGACCGTGCTCGCGCCGGGCTTCGCCGGTGAAGAGACGCTCACCCTGGCCGTCAACGATGCCAGGTTGATGCTGCCCTATCTCGCCTTTGCCGGCCCCTCGACGGTGCTGCTCGCACTGTCCAGCGCGCAACGACGCTTTGCGCTCGCGGCCTTCGCCCCGCTGCTGTTCAACGTGGCATTGATCAGCGTGACCATCGTGCTGCTGATGCAACATCCGGACCCTGGAAGCGCCGCGCTGCTGCTCGCCGCCACGATCGGTGTCGCCGGGCTGCTGCAGCTCGCGATGCTCGCGCGGCGAGGCCGCGACGGCCCCCTCGCCTCGCCGGTGCGCGTCACCTTCCATGGCGAAATGCGCGGCTTCTTCGCCAAGGCGCTGCCCGGCATGGTCGCCAGCGCCGGCCCGCAATTGCTCGCGGTCGGCGGCGCGGTCATCGCCTCCACCTCGCCTTCCGCGGTGTCGTGGCTGTATTTCGCCAACCGCCTGATCGAGCTGCCGCTCGGGCTCGTCGGCGTTGCCATGGGCACGGTGCTGGTGCCGGAGCTGACGCGCGCGCTGCACGAGGGCAACGAGGAGGCTCTGGCGGAGGTGCAATCGCGCGGCCTCGAGCTGACGATCGGGCTCGCGCTGCCTGCGACGCTCGGACTCATGATCCTGAACGAGCCGATCATTCGTTTGCTGTTCGAACATGGCGCATTCAGTTCGGACGATGCCGCCGCGACGGCGCAGGTGCTGACCTGGCTCGCGGCAGCGTTGCCGGCGCAGGTGCTGACCAAGGCGCTGCAGCCCGCCTTCTTCGCGCGCGAGGACACGCGGACGCCGCTGCGCGCGACGTTGATCGGATGCGGTGTCGCGATCGCGCTGGCGTTCCTGCTCGCACAATTGTCTGCGGCAAGTGGCATCGCGGCAGGGCTCGCGCTCGGTGCCTGGGCCAATGCGGCGGTCCTGATCCGGCGTGGCGCCACGCGCTTCGGTTTCGCGCTTCCCCCTGCCTCGCGGCGCCGGCTGCCGCGCATCACGTTGGCTGCGATGGTCATGGGCGCGGTCCTCTGGACCGTCGCCGGACGCTTCGCCGGCACGTGGAGCAGCAGCCATCTCGGCGCGGCCGCCCTGCTCGCCGCCCTGATCAGCGGCGCCATCATCCTCTACGGCGTGCTTCTGTTGTCCCTGGGCGCCGTAAGCTGGCGCGAAACCGTCCGGGCGATCCGGCAAAAGCCCGCCGGCGACTTGCACCTTTGAGGCGCACGTGCCAAACGACCCCAAATCCATTCATCCGGAACAGTGACCATGGCCTTCGTGGAACGGGTTTTCTCGGGCGTCCAGCCGACCGGCAACCTGCATCTCGGCAACTATCTCGGCGCGATCGTCAACTTCGTGAAGATGCAGGAGACGCATAACTGCATCTATTGCGTCGTCGACATGCACGCGATCACGATGCCGATCGATGTCTGGGGCGGCCCCGCCGAACTCGCGCGCAACACCCGCGAGGTCACCGCCGCCTTCATCGCCGCCGGCATCGATCCGAAGAAGCACATCGTGTTCAACCAGAGCCAGGTCTCAGGGCACGCCGAGCTCGCCTGGATCTTCAACTGCGTCGCGCGCATCGGCTGGCTGAACCGCATGACGCAGTTCAAGGAGAAGGCCGGCAAGGACCGTGAGAACGCATCGGTCGGTCTGTACGACTATCCGGTGCTGATGGCCGCCGACATCCTGCTGTACCGCGCCACCCATGTTCCGGTCGGCGAGGACCAGAAGCAGCATCTCGAGCTCTCGCGCGACATCGCGCAGAAGTTCAACAATGACTACGGCGACTCGATCCGCAGCCACGGCTTCGGCGACGGCCTGTTCTTCCCGCTTCCGGAACCCTTCATCACCGGTCCCGCGACGCGCGTGATGTCGCTGCGCGATGGTACCAAGAAGATGTCGAAGTCCGATGCC
This sequence comes from Bradyrhizobium sp. HKCCYLRH1030, assembly GCF_051168395.1. NCBI lineage: Bacteria > Pseudomonadati > Pseudomonadota > Alphaproteobacteria > Hyphomicrobiales > Nitrobacteraceae > Bradyrhizobium > Bradyrhizobium sp. HKCCYLRH1030. The sequence goes on from NZ_JBNPUY010000002.1 coordinate 486,872, forward strand.
TCGGACTATTCGCGCATCAACCTGACCGACGATGCCGATACGATCGCGCAGAAGGTCCGCAAGGCCAAGACCGATCCGGAGCCGCTGCCGACCGAGGAAAAGGGGCTGGACGCGCGTCCCGAGGCCGACAACCTCGTCGGCATCTACGCGGCGCTGTCGGACCGCAGCAAGGCCGATGTGCTCAGGGATTTCGGCGGCGGCCAGTTCTCCAGCTTCAAGAACGCGCTGGTCGAGCTGTGCGTCACCAAGCTCGGGCCGATCGCCGCGGAGATGAAGCGCCTGACCGCCGATCCCGGCTACGTCGAGTCCGTGCTGGTCGACGGCGCCGACCGCGCCCAGGCCATCGCCGCGGAGACCATGAAGACGGCCAAGGACATCGTCGGCTTCATCCGCAAGCCCTAAGCAGCACGGCGCGCGCTCCGGAGTCGGCCTTGCGGCCGTAGCCAGGATGAGCGAAGCGACATCCTCGCTACTAGAAGCCGCACCACCGCTGTCGTTGCGGGCGCGATGGAACCCGCAGCCCTCTCCCCAACGGAGATGGGCTGTGGCAGCATCGCGGCCGGATCGACTCGCAGCAGCAGGCGGGAACGCGATGGCGGCGCAGCGGCAGAGCTACCAGACCGGCCATGCGCCGAAATGCCTGGTCGTGGTCGACGACAGCGAGGAGTGGGACCGCGCGGTCCGCTATGCCGGCCGCTGGGCGGTCCGTTCCGGCGGCCGTATCGTCATGCTGCACGTCATCGAAACGGAGGACCAGAACCAGCAATGGCTGGGGGTCGCCGATCTGATGCGGGCCGAGGCGCAGGAGCAGGCGCATGCCGAGCTCGACCAGGCCGCGGCGCTGCTGTCGGCGATCGGCGTGACCGCGCCGGAACGGGTGATCCGCGAGGGTGAGCCGACGGCGCAGATCCTGGAGACGATCGAGCACGACAGCGACATCGCGCTGCTGGTGCTCGCCGCCCATTCCGGCCCCGAGGGCCCCGGCCCGCTGGTCACCCATGTCACCAAGACGAGCGGTGCCTTCCCGATCCCGCTGGTGATCGTGCCGGGCGATCTCGGTGACGCCGATCTCGACGCTCTATCATAGGCTTAGATCGGAAACGCCGGCCATGCCCCCTTGATCGTGCGCGCGTTCGCGCCATCTGCTATGAGGACACCACAGGCCGGCCTTGAACCGGCGCTGCCGGAGAAAACCATGTTCATCCAGACCGAAGCCACCCCCAATCCCGCCACCTTGAAGTTCATCCCGGGCCGCGTCGTGCTGCCCGCGGGCACGATGGAGTTCGGCAGCCGCGACGCCGCCGCGCGCTCCCCGCTGGCCGAGCGCCTGTTCGCCGTCGACGGCGTCAGCGCCGTGTTCTACGGCGCCGATTTCATCACCGTCACCAAGAGCGACGGTGAGTGGCAGCACCTCAAGCCGGCGATCCTCGGCGCGATCATGGAGCACTACATGTCGGGCGCGCCGCTGCTCGCCGACGGCAGCGCCGCCAATGATGAATCCGCCGACGAGGACGACGAGTTCTACGACGAGGCCGACACCGAGACGGTCGGCATGATCAAGGACCTGATCGAGAGCCGCGTCCGCCCGGCCGTAGCCAATGACGGCGGCGACATCACTTTCCGCGGCTTCAAGGACGGCATCGTCTATCTCAACATGAAGGGCGCCTGCTCGGGCTGCCCGTCGTCGACCGCGACCCTGCAGCACGGCATCCAGAACCTGCTGAAGCACTTCGTGCCCGAGGTGGTTGAAGTCCGGCCGATGTAGGAAGGCAATGGCGAATGGGGTTGGCGAACAGATCTGCGCGCTAATCATCATTTGCCTCTGCTCACGCTGCGCTGCCGAGGGTGGCGGCCACGGCCGCCCCCACCGCATGCTCGACGGTATCTCGCTCGTCACCGCGCTCGGCGCGCCGACCGGCTTCGCCGGCGCCGCCCAGACTTGCGCCAATCGGTACTTTCGCCGGACCTGTTCGTCGCCCCCCACTGCGCTCGAACTTGACCGAGCGGAATTGGGCGTTTGAGGCTGGTCCGGATGAGGCGGCGACCCCCATGCCATCGGTGCCGAACCCGAGCACCGGCTTGCGAGCGATTGATCGCCTCGACCCGGCCCCATCGCGCCGGCATCGCCTTTGCCACCGGGATGGCGCGGCGGCCTGAACGTCGAACCGGACGATCAATCCAACAGCCCGGAAAGATTTGCTTGAATGAGCGCCAATTCAGTAGTTTGCGGTCGTGCGCCGTGATGCGTTTTTCCCGATCAGGATGTAAGAAAGCGGCAACCGACTTTATCAAAGCCCCAAAAAGGTATTCGGCGCTCCTTTCAATGTGAATCTGACCGGATGTTGATCCTCGCCATCGATACTGCCCTCGACCATTGCGCGGCTGCCGTTCTGGACACTGATTCGGCCGCGATGCGCGCCGAGGAAACGCTGCCGATGAAGCGCGGCCACGCCGAGGCGCTGATGCCGCTGATCGCGCGCGTGATGCGCCAGTCGGGCGTCGGCTTCCACGAGCTCGACCGCATCGCGGTGACGACGGGTCCTGGTAGTTTCACCGGGCTGCGCGTCGGCCTCTCCGCCGCGCGCGGCATTGCCTTGGCGGCGCACAAGCCGGTCGTCGGCGTGACCACGCTGTCGGCCTACGCGGCGCCGATCGTCAGCGAGGACCGCGCCAACCCGGTGATCTCGGCGATCGATGCCCGGCACGACCATGTCTACTACCAAGTCGTGAGCGGCAGCGGCGAGGAACTGGTCGCGCCCCAGGTCGCTGCGACAGACGACGTCCTGGCGGCCGCGCGGCTCGGCGCCCCGCACCTCGTCGGCAACGCCGCGGCGCTGCTGGCCGAGCGGTGGCCCAAGGACGCAGCCGCGCCAGTTGCGGTCGACTCGCAAGACGGGCCCGACATCGGCTGGGTCGCCTGGCTCGGCGCGGCCGCCGACCCGGCGCACGCGCCGGCGCGGCCGTTCTATCTGCGCGCGCCCGACGTCAAGCCGCCCGCCGGTGCGGCGCGTCAACCGGCGCAGACGGCCGTCTCGTCATGAACATGTTCTTCCGCTGGCTCGGCAGCCCCAAACCGTTGATCGAAGCGGCCGCGCCGCGCGACGCCGCCAGGCTCGCCCAGATCCACGCCGCCTCGTTTCACCGCGGCTGGGGCGAAGGCGAGTTCGAGGCGATGCTGGCCGAGCGCAACACCATGATCCATCGGCTGCGGCTCGGGCGGAAGCTCATCGGCTTCATCGTCTCGCGAATCGGCGCGGACGAAGCGGAAATATTGTCAGTTGCACTTGACCCAAATCAGCGCGGCCGCGGATTTTCTCGTGATCTGTTGCTGCAGCATCTCGGGCACCTCGCGGGGCGCGGGGTCCGGACGGTCTTTCTCGAAGTGGAGGAAAACAACCAGCCGGCCCGCCGACTCTATGAACGCGCCGGATTTGCGACCGTGGGCCGTCGGGAACGCTATTACCTTCAGCCCGGCGGGGAACAGTTGAATGCGCTTCTGATGCGCCGGGACTTGTCGTAACCTGCGCTTGGTGGCAGAAAGCGCATCCTTGAGGCGAGACACGATGACCTCCTTGAAAACCACGCCAGCGCTCAATTCCACCGGAATCGAGGCCCGCTGTGCCGCCACCGGCATGCGCATGACCGAGCAGCGCCGGGTCATTGCCCGCGTGCTCGCGGAAGCCTGCGACCATCCCGACGTCGAGGAGTTGTACCGGCGCTGCGTCGCCGTCGACGACAAGATCTCGATCTCCACGGTCTATCGCACCGTGAAGCTGTTCGAGGATGCCGGCATCATCGAACGCCATGATTTCCGCGAGGGCCGCGCCCGCTACGAGCAGATGCGCGACAGCCATCATGATCATCTGATCAATCTGCGCGACGGCAAGGTGATCGAGTTCACCTCCGAGGAGATCGAGAAGCTGCAGGCCGAGATCGCCCGCAAGCTCGGCTACAAGCTGGTCGATCACCGGCTGGAGCTGTATTGCGTGCCGCTCGACGAAGAGACGAATGGCTGACGCGGCGCCGGCTTCGAACCTCGATCTCGTCATTTTCGATTGCGATGGCGTGCTGGTCGACAGCGAGGTGATCTCCTGTCAGACGCACGCCGACGTGCTCAGCCTGTGCGGCTATCCGATCACGACCGAGCAGGTGTTCGCGCGGTTCCTGGGCCGCTCCCTGAAACAGGCGAAGCTCGAGGTCGAGGCCGAGCTCGGTCGTTCCCTGCCCGACGATTTCAACCCGAAACTGCAGGATCGCCTGTTCCGCGCCTTCGAGCAGGACCTCGCGGCCATCGACGGGATCGCGGAGGCGCTCGACACCATCGACGTGCCGGTGTGCGTCGCCTCCTCCGGCTCGCACCAGCGCATGCGCGTCAGCCTTGGCGCCACCCGGCTCTACGATCGCCTCGCCCCGCACATCTTCTCATCCTCCCAAGTCGAGAACGGCAAGCCCGCGCCCGATCTGTTCCTGTTCGCGGCAGCGCAGATGAAGGCGCGTCCCGCGGCCTGCGTGGTGGTCGAGGACAGCACGGCCGGTATCCGGGGCGGTGTCGCGGCCGGCATGACAGTGCTCGGGTTTCACGGCGGCAGCCACTGCCGGCCCGGGCACGCCGACGACCTGCGAGCGGCCGGCGCCACCGTGGTTTTCGACGACATGCGGCAGTTGCCGGCGATTCTGAGCCGGCTGGCCGAGAAAAAGCCCGCGATCGCTGGATTTTCGGCCCCCTAGCCTATATCTGAGCGCGGCGCCGAATTGGGCGCGCCTCCGACTGCATGCAAGGGTTCATGACGCCGCCGCGCAAGCTGCACATCAAGTCCTATGGCTGCCAGATGAATGTCTACGATGCCCAGCGCATGGTGGACACGCTGGGGCCTGAGGGCTTCGTCGAGACCGCCGAGGCCGGCGACGCCGATCTCGTGATCCTCAACACCTGCCACATCCGCGAAAAGGCCTCCGAGAAGGTCTATTCGGAGCTCGGGCGGCTGCGGGTCGCGAAGGAGGACGCCGCGCGGGCCGGCCGGACGATGCAGATCGCCGTGGCCGGCTGCGTGGCGCAAGCGGAAGGCGAGGAGATCATCGCCCGCGCCCCCACCGTCGACGTCGTGGTCGGCCCGCAGAGCTACCACCATCTGCCGCAGCTCCTGGCCCAGGCCCGCCGCGGCGAGCGGGCGATCGAGACCGAATTCCCGGCCCAGGACAAGTTCGGCTTCCTGGCGAAGCCCAGCCGCGAGGCGATCCGCGCCCGCGGCGTCTCGGCCTTCGTGACCGTGCAGGAAGGCTGCGACAAGTTCTGCACCTTCTGCGTGGTGCCGTATACGCGCGGCAGCGAGATGTCGCGTGCGGTGACACGCATCGTCGACGACGTGACGCAGCTCGTCGACAATGGCGTTCGCGAGATCACCCTGATCGGCCAGAACGTCAACGCCTATCACGGCGAAGGCCCTGACGGCCGGCCCTGGACGCTGGGGCGGCTGCTCCATGGGATCGCCGAGATTCCGGGCGTGGCGCGGATCCGCTACTCGACCAGCCATCCCAACGACGTCGACGACAGCCTGATCGCGGCGCATCGCGATCTCGAAGCGGTGATGCCGTTCGTGCATCTGCCGGTTCAGTCGGGATCTGACCGCATCCTGAACGCCATGAACCGCAAACACACGGCGACTGACTATCGCAAAGTCGTCGACCGTTTTCGCGCCGCCCGTCACGACATTGCATTCTCTTCGGATTTCATCGTCGGGTTCCCGGGCGAGACCGAGGAAGATTTTCGCGCCACCCTCGCCCTGATCGACCAAATCGGCTACGCTGCGGCGTATTCGTTCAAGTATTCGCCGCGCCCGGGAACTCCGGCAGCGGACATGCCGGAGATGGTGTCAGCGACCGAGATGGACGAGCGATTGGAGCGCCTCCAGAGCTTGATCGACAGCCAGCAAGCAGCCTTCAACAAGGCCGCGATCGGCCAGGTCGTCGACGTGTTGTTCGAGCGGCCAGCGCGCAAGCCCGGGCAACTGGTCGGACGGACCGCGTATCTGCAACCGGCCCACGTCATGGCGTCCGACGACATCATCGGCCAGGTTCTGCCGGTGCGGATCGACAGTCTCGAACGCTACAGCCTGCTCGGCGAGCTCGTCACGGCCGCGCCGGCAGTGATCTCCCCCACGCCCCTCGTGTCCATCGGAGGCTGAGCACTTGCCCAAGAGCGCATCGGATCCGTCTTCCCTCGCTCCCAGCCGCAAGTACGACCGCGACATGTCCATGCCCCCCGAGACCCAGGTCGTCATCGATTTCGACGACAACCGTGCCGCCTCCGCCCTGGTTGGGCCTTACGGCCAGAATCTGGCCCTGGTCGAACGACGGCTCGGCGTCGTCGTCGATTCCCGCGGCAACCACATCACCATCGGCGGAACACGCGACGGCTGCGATGCCGCGCGGCGCGTGCTCGAATCGCTCTATGCGCAGGCCGTGAAGGGCCACGATCTGGCGCAGGGCGACGTCGAGGGCGCGATCCGCGCCGTGGTGGCGCAGGGCTCGCTGTTCGAGTTCGACGCCAAGAACGCCAAGAACGCGTTCGAGAGCATCAACCTGCGCAAGCGCCCGGTGCGCGCCCGCACCGCCGCGCAGGATTCCTACATCCGCGCGCTGAAGCGGCACGAGCTCGTGTTCGGCATCGGCCCGGCCGGCACCGGCAAGACCTGGCTTGCGGTCGCGCATGCCGCGCAGCTCTTCGAGCGGAAGGAAGTCGACCGCATCATCCTCTCACGCCCGGCGGTCGAAGCCGGCGAGCGGCTCGGCTTCCTGCCTGGCGACCTCCGTGAGAAGGTCGATCCCTATCTGCGCCCGATCTACGACGCGCTGTACGATCTGATGGACGCGCGCATCGTCGAGCGCGCGCTGCAGGCCGGCGAGATCGAGATCGCGCCGCTCGCCTTCATGCGCGGGCGCACCTTGACCAACGCCGCGATCATCCTCGACGAGGCGCAGAACACCACATCGATGCAGATGAAGATGTTCCTCACGCGTCTCGGCGAGAACAGCCGCATGATCATCACCGGCGATCCCTCGCAGGTCGATCTGCCGAACGGCCAGACCTCCGGACTCGCCGAAGCCGCGCGCCTGCTCGACGGTGTCGAGGGGATCGCACAGGTCCGGTTCACCGGCGAGGATGTCATCCGCCACGAATTGGTGGCGCGCATCGTCGCCGCCTATGAGGGGCCGAAAGCCCGCTGACGCGAGAGCAAGCACGCCGATGGTCGCGTCGTTCCAGCGCCATCCGCACAGATATCGACCAGGATGCCACAAAGTCCCATTCCAACGACCGAGGTGATCGTCGCAGCCGATTGCTGGCAGGACCAGCCTGACGCCGAGGACGTCATACAACGCGCCATTCTCGCCGCGGCCGAGACGGTCGATGCCGATGTCGGCGACGCCGAGATCGCCGTCATGCTGACGGACGACCAGGGCATCCGCACCCTGAACAGCAATTGGCGCGGCATCGACAAGCCCACCAACGTGCTGTCGTTTCCGGCGCTGCAGCCGACCGGACCGCGCGGCGAGGATGATGCCCCGCGCATGCTCGGCGACATCGCCATCGCCTATGAGACGATGCGGCGCGAGGCCGACGACGAACAGAAGCCGTTCGAGCATCATCTCAGCCATCTCACCGTGCACGGCTTCCTGCATCTGATCGGCTACGATCACGAGACCGATGACGAGGCCGAGGAGATGGAGGCGCTGGAGACCGAGATCCTGGCCCATCTCGGCATCCCCGATCCCTATGCCGATCGGGAACGGATGAACTGACCATGGCCGATTCCGAGCCCATCCATGACAATCCGCGCCAGACGCGCAATCTGCCGGCCGTGGTGCCGCCGGCCGAGCTCGGCCGCTCGCCGGGCGAGAACTGGCTGTTTCGCGCGCTGCGCAACCTGTTCGGCTGGAAAGGCGGCGGCTCGGTTCGCGACGACCTGCAGGTCGTGCTCGATGCCTCGACGCCCGATGACATCGGCTTCTCCGCGGTCGAGCGCACGCTCCTGCGCAACATCCTCGATTTGCACGAGCGGCGCATCGCCGACGTGATGGTGCATCGTGCCGACATCGTCGCCGTCCGGCGCGACATCACGCTCGGCGAACTGATGAGCCTGTTCGAGAGCGCATCGCATTCGCGCCTCGTCGTCTACAACGACACGCTCGACGACCCCGAAGGCATGGTGCACATCCGCGACCTGCTTGCCTTCACCACGGCGCAGGCCCGGGTCTCCGACGAGGTGAAGGCGCGGCGCAAGAAGCCGCTGCCCGCCGGCCTCGATCTCAAGGCCGTCGATCTGTCGATGCCGCTGTTCGAGGCCAATATCATCCGCAAGCTGCTCTACGTGCCGCCGTCGATGCGCGCGATCGACCTGCTGGCGCAAATGCAGGCCTCGCGCATCCACCTGGCGCTGGTCGTCGACGAATATGGCGGCACCGACGGGCTGGTCTCCATCGAGGACATCGTCGAGCAGATCGTCGGCGAGATCGACGACGAGCACGACAGCGACGAGCCGCCGGCGATCGTGCGGCAGGCCGACAACGCCTTCATCGCGGACGCCCGCGCCAGCCTCGACGACGTACGCCGGGTGATCGGCGAGGAGTTCGTGACGGGAGAGGCGGGCGAAGGGGTGGAGACGCTCGGCGGCTATCTCGTCAACCATGTCGGCCGGCTGCCGGTGCGCGGCGAGCTGATCTCCGGCCCCGGCAATTTCGAGGTCGAGGTGCTCGATGCCGATCCGCGCCGGGTCAAGCGCCTGCGCATCGCGCCGCGCAAGGAACGCCCGACGCCCCGCCCGCAGCGCGAAAGCCGGCGTCGAGACGTTGCGCCGGAAGTGACCCCGGCGGACACGGACGTCCCGGCCGAGCCGCCGCCGACAGAGGCCGGCCCTGCGCCGGTCCACGACGATAGCAGCCCGCCACGGGGCGATGGAGCCAGCTCACAGTGATCCGCCCATCGACGATTCGCGGCCTCGCCATTGGCGTTGTCCTGGCCTGGGGCTGGAAGCGTGCGGCGATCGCGCTCGCCGCCGGCGCGCTCTCCTCGCTCGCGATGGCCCCGTTCAACGCCTGGCCGGTGCTTGCGATCACCTTCCCGGTTCTGGTCTGGCTGATCGATGGCGCCGCGGCGGGACGGCGGCGCGGCATCCCGGCTGCCGCCTTCACCGGCTTCTGCTTCGGCATGGGCTATTTCGTCCCCGGCCTTTACTGGATCGGCAACGCGTTCCTGGTCGATGCCGACACCTTCGCCTGGCTGATGCCGTTCGCCGTGCTGGGCCTGCCGGCCTATCTCGCGCTGTTTCCGGCCCTAGGCTTCGCCTTGGCCCGGTTGATCTGGACGCGTGATGCAACCCGCATCCTGGCGCTCGCCGTCTGCCTGACCGCGAGCGAATGGCTGCGCGGCCACGCGCTCACCGGCTTCCCCTGGGACACGTTCGGCTATGCCCTGTCGCAGCCGCTCGCGCTGGCGCAGACGGCCTCGCTGATCGGGATCTGGGGCATGACGTTCCTGGCGATCGCGATCTTTGCCAGCCCCGCGGTGCTGATCGACGGCAAGACATGGCGTGAGCGCTGGCGGGCGCCGGCCGCGGCCGCCGCCCTGCTCGTGATGATGGGCGTGTTCGGCGCCATCCGGCTCGGCCTGCATCCGACGGCCTTCGTCGCCGACCTCAAGCTGCGGATCATGCAGCCGAACCTGCAGCAGGACGTGAAGTTCAACTATGGCGCCAAGGCCGATGTCATGCGCCGCTATCTGGCGCTGTCGGACCGCGCCTCGGGCCCGAACGCCACCGGCGTCCGGGACACCAACGTCCTGATCTGGCCGGAATCGGCGTTCCCGTTCTTCCTGACCCGCGAGGCGGACGCGATGGGCCAGATCGCCGACCTGCTGTCGCCGGGCACGGTGCTGATCACCGGTTCGGTCCGCGCCCCCGACGCGCCTCGCAACACCCCCATCACCCGGGCCTACAATTCGATCTACGTGATCGATCACGACGGCACCGTGCTGTCGGTCTACGACAAGCTCCATCTGGTCCCGTTCGGCGAGTTCCTGCCGTTCCAGAATCTGCTGGAGCGGATCGGGCTCGAGCAACTCACGCGGGTGCAGGGCGGCTTCATCCCCGGCACGGCGCGACGCAACCTGGACGTGCCACACGCTCCGCGTGTTCTTCCCTTGATCTGCTACGAGGCGATCTTTCCGAGTGACAGCGTGCCGACCGAAGAACGACCGGGCTGGATCGTCAACTTGACGAACGATGGCTGGTTCGGCATTTCGACTGGGCCTCATCAGCATCTGCAGCAAGCGCAGTGGCGCGCGATCGAGCAAGGACTTCCATTAGTTCGATCTGCGAACACCGGCATCTCCGCAGTGATCGATCCCGTCGGCCGTATCGTTAAGCAATTGCCTCTCGGCGCAGAGGGCGTGCTGGATTCCGCGCTGCCTGTTGCGTTGCAGCCGACAGCCTATGCAAGGCTCGGCGACATTCCGGTTGCGATCCTGTTAGTGATCGCCCTGAGCACCGTCGTTCGCAGACGTGTTGCTCAAAAGCTTCCCTGACGACAGCAAGATCTCGATTCTTTCCGGGTCCGTAAGATTTTTTTTGACAAGCAAAACCCCAAGTGTTGACAGATAGCTGCTGCAATTCGCATTCTCGCGCGGCAGCATGAGCCGTCCAGTTCGTTGCTCGGCCGTCTTCGTTAGTACGACATGCGAACATAAATTGACGGTGTGAGCGCCTGAGGCATACTGCGACCGCCTCGTTCCGAGGCCCATTCTAAGGAGTTGAGAGATGTCGACGAAAGCGCCCAACCCTGTTGACAAGCATGTCGGCAGCCGGGTGCGGATGCGCCGTATCATGTTGGGCATGAGCCAGGAAAAACTTGGCGAGGCTCTCGGACTCACGTTCCAGCAGATACAGAAGTACGAAAAAGGCACCAATCGAGTCGGCGCCAGCCGGATTCAGCAGATCTCGGAGGTTCTGCAGGTCCCGGTCTCCTTCCTGTTCGAAGGGGTCCCGAGTGGCGGGACCAACGGTGAAGCTTTCGGCGAAGGCGCTTCGCCCGCCTATGTGTCTGATTTCCTGGCAACCTCCGAAGGACTGGCGTTGACCCGCGCATTCACGCGGATCCACGATTCGAAGCTTCGTCGCAGCATCGTCGACCTGGTCGAGCAGATCGCTGATCGTGAAGCTCCGGAAGAAGGCTAGCTGATGCGCCGGCGCTGACATTCCTATCGTGATCACTCTCATAGGAATGTCAGCGCCCTCGGGGGGCCATCAGCGGGGCACGTTTGCGGACGACGCGCTGGGCACGCTGCGTTCCGCCAGACGAATGAGCCGATAGACAGGTTGGATCACGACCAATAGAGCGCGATGGCTCCCCTTCGGGAAAGGCTATCGCGCTCTAAATCTTTTTATGCACATGTGGCCTGGAACTCCGGTGTCCCAGCCGCCAACCCGCCCTGCGACGCGCCAGTCCGCCGCCTGCTACCACTTCGTAACCATCGAGAACGATTTACAAAGCTCATGACCGCCAGCAGCAGCCCGTTCGATAGTCGCACAATTCTCGAAGGCATCCGCCAATGGGTCGAGATCGAGACCCCGACCGAGGCGCCTGATCAGGTCAACAAGCTGGCTTCCCTTGTCGCGGATGGCTATCGCGGGCTCGATGCCACGATCGAACGGATCGCCGGACGCGACGGCTGCGGCGACCACCTCGTCGCACGGTCGTCGTGGGGACAGGACGAGCCGGGCATCCTGGTCCTGAGCCATCTCGACACGGTACATCCGATCGGGTTCATCGCGCGGCTGCCGTTCGCAGTCGACGGCGACGTTGCGTACGGTCCCGGGATCTACGACATGAAGGGCGGCGCCTATCTCGCCTTTCACGCCTTTCGTCAGCTCTGCGCAGAGGGTCAAAAATCGCCCCTCGGCATTACTCATTTGTTCGTCTCGGATGAAGAGATCGGCAGCCCGACCTCGCGCGCGCTGATCGAGGAGGAAGGCCGCAAGGCCAAATACGTCCTCGTCACCGAGCCGGCGCGCGACGGCGGCAAGATCGTGACCGGACGCAAGGGCGTGGCGCGGTTCGACGTGGCAATCCGCGGCGTGCCCGCGCACGCTGGCGCGCGTCCACAGGATGGACGCAGTGCGATCCGCGAACTCGCCAACGTCATCCATGCGCTCGAAGCGCTCAACGACCCCGCCCGCGGCATCACCGTGAATGTCGGCGTCGTGCGCGGCGGCACCCGTCCCAACGTGATCGCTGAGGAAGCTTATGCCGAGGTCGATGCACGGCTGCCGACGCCTGCCGATGCCGAAGAAATCCTGCCCAAGATCCTGGGGCTGACCTCGCGCAGCGATGGCGTCACGGTCGAAGTGAGCGGCGAGGTGAACCGGCCGCCTTACGTCAAGGGCAACGCCGGCGCCGCCCTGTTCGAGCATGCGAAATCCCTGGCCGACGAGATCGGCTTCGAGCTGGTCGACACCTATACCGGGGGCGGTTCGGACGGCAATTTCACCGCACCGTTCACGGCGACGCTCGATGGGCTCGGCGTCGATGGCAAGGGCGCGCATACGCATTACGAGCAGATGTACATCTCCTCGATCGAGCCGCGGACAAGGCTGCTCTACCGTCTCTATCAAACCCTGCGATGAGCCCCGCGATCAACATGCCCGTCGACGACGATCACACCGGCACCGAGGCCCTGCACGGCCAGGGCTCGTTCTTCGGCCGGCGCAAGGGCCACAAGCTGCGGGCGCATCAGGCCGGCCTGGTCGACAACCTGCTGCCGCACCTCGCGCTCGATCTCGCCGCGCCCGCGGAAGCCGTGCTGCCCACGCTGTACCATCCGCCGGTCGACGCGCTGCGGCTGGAGATCGGGTTTGGCGGCGGCGAGCATCTTGCCGCCGAAGCGAAGGCGTTTCCGACCACCGGCTTCATCGGCTGCGAGCCCTATGTCAACGGCATGGCCAAGATCCTGTCGGCCATCGAGGCCGACAACATCGGCAATATCAGGCTGGTGGCGGGCGACGCCGCCGAGCTGTTGGCCTGGCTGCCGCCGCAGTCGCTGCAGCGGATCGACCTGATCCATCCCGATCCCTGGCCGAAGCGGCGGCACTGGAAGCGGCGTTTCGTGCAGGATGCGACGATCGCAGCGATGGCGCGCGTCCTGAAGCCCGGCGGCGAGTTCCGCTTCGTCAGCGACATCGACGACTATTGCGCCTGGACGCTGTGGCATCTGCTGCGTTCGCCGGAGTTCGCCTGGACGGCCGAGCGCGCCGACGACTGGCGTCTGCCCTGGCCGGGCTACACCATGACGCGCTACGGGCGGAAGGCGACGCGCGAAGGCCGCGTCGCCAACTATCTGATCTTCAGCCGGCGCTGACCGCTGCGCCGGCGAGGTCACTCAGTGTCGTGTCTTCCAGAACGCGACGACGCGTTCGGCGGTCGATGGCAGCAGGCGCGCGTAGTTGACCCTGATCGCATCGATATCGCGCTGCGCCGGCACGCGTTTCGGTCCGAGGCGCAGCAGGATCAGCGCGTGCACGGTGCGCCAATCGAGCCCGATCATGCGCCCCAGGATCAGCAGCGGATCGTGACGATCGCCCGACATGAGCCGGTCGAGCGTCGCGATCTTCAATCCCGTCATTGCGGCGAGCGCCGCGATGACCTCCTCGTATTTGTGCTCGGATGCGAAGCCGAACAACGCCGACTGGTCCAAGGCACCGGCTTCATACAGCGACAGGATGGTCCGCTGCGCCGGCACGAAATCGCGCGTGCTATGCGCTGTACGCGCCGCATCGGCGAGTTCGGCGAGAGCCTGCCTGATCCTCGCCTGCTTGTCCGGCGGCACGACATCGAACAGCCGCCGCCTGATGACATCGAGCGAGCCGGCCAGCAGTTGTTTCAGATGATCGTCGGAAACATCTGCGCGCCGGCCGACCGTGAGCGTCAGCACGCCGTCTGAACTCGCGCGGTGGATCAGCGCGGCATAGCCGCGCGGGGAAAACGCTGCGCCGTCATTGGCAGCGGCCCGCCGCACCACGTCGCGATCACCTCGGCGCACCAGCACATCGGTCGTATCGGCCGATAGGCGCGTCCGCTCTGCCATCGCGAGCAAATGACCCTGGCTCTTGTCGCGCGCAATAGCGATGAGCACGGGATCGTCGAGCACGAGCGAACGGCGCAACAGCGGACCCGCCACCGCAACCTCGTCGTCGCGCGCCAGCCGGCTGACGACGGCACGGGGCGCCTTGAGGAGCCGCGACAACCGCTCCGCCAGATCGATCCGCGTCGGCAGATCCGCGAACGGGACCAGATCGATCAGGAGACCGTCGAACAGATTGATATGCTCGGGACGCAGCTTCGTCGCATCCTCGAAGAACAGGTCGGCGATGCGGCGCGTGGCCTCGAGGCCGCGTTCAGCATTGCCCTGCCTGACGATCCCGCCAAGGCCGGGGATCAGCGCGGTTGCCGGGGTCATGACGTCTACTCGATACGCAACACGACACGTTTCCGTGCGCTCCACTCCGTGCGGCACGACGACGGGGGCGAAAAGCACGAACTCAGCTCATTTTTAAGCGATCTTGGTGAATGAAGGGTTAGACCCTGCGGCATTCGACCGTTCCCGGTCAGGGAAAACGATCCGATCCGCAGTCCGGGCGCGGAGCAAATTCCCAGTTCCAGGCGCCGTTTGAGGCGACACGACCCTTGCCGTCAGGCGGCAAAGCGGCTATATGAGCGCCATCAAACATCATCTCATATACGATCGCGTAGTGAGGGTGGGCCCTTCCGGACCCGCTCTTTTTTGTTACCTGGATCGCTCCGCCACGGGCGGGATCGGTCCGGTGAGCGCGATCGAACAGGCCCGACGGCCCAACCAAGCAAGACACGCGATCGACGCCTCGATGACGGAACCTACGTTCGCAACCGCTGACACCGACCTCCTGACCGAGCCCCGCCTCGTCGTCGAGCCGGGCGTCGCGGCGCGCGTGGCGGCGGTGGCCGACCCCGTGCTGCAGGGAATGGGGTACCGCCTGGTGCGGATCCGCATTTCGGGCGAAGGTGGTTGCACGGTCCAGGTGATGGCCGAGCGTCCCGACGGCACGATGCAGATCGAGGATTGCGAGGCGGTGTCGCGGGCGCTGTCGCCGGTGCTGGACATCGCCGATCCGATCGACCGTGCCTATCGGCTCGAGATCTCCTCGCCGGGCATCGACCGGCCGCTGGTCCGCCGCTCCGATTTCGAACGTCACATCGGTCATCTCGTCAAGATCGAGATGGCGGTGGCACATCAGAACCGCAAACGCTTCCGGGGCATCATCGCCGGCGTCGAAGGCGACGGCGTACGCATCACCCGCGATGACGTGGCCAAGGACCAGGAGCCGGATGTCGTGCTGCCGATGGCCGACATCGGCGACGCCAAGATGGTGCTGACCGACGAGCTGATCGCCGAATCCATGCGCCGCGGCAAGGCGGCCGAGCGCGAGAAGAAGCGCGAGCTTGGAATCGTCCCACCGCTGGCGCCGCACGCCAAGCCGGCGGCCCAGGCGAAGCCCAAGCCGAAGCCGAAAGCAAAAGACGACAAGCCGGCCAAGAAGCCGCTGCCGACCAATACCAAGAAACATCGCCTCGCCGCCGATCGCGCGCGCAGAGGCGAGATCGATCCTGATTAGAGGAGACTGAGCCATGGCCGTCAGCGCCAACCGGTTGGAACTGCTGCAGATCGCCGACGCCGTCGCGCGCGAGAAGTCGATCGACCGCGGCATCGTGATCGCCGCGATGGAAGACGCGATCGCCAAGGCCGCCCGCGCCCGCTACGGCAGCGAGACCGACGTTCATGCCGAGATCGATCCGAAGAAGGGTGAGCTGCGGCTGTCGCGCCACATGCTGGTGGTCGAGAAGGTCGAGAACCCCTCCAACCAGATCTCGCTGGATGACGCGCGCCGCGCCAACCCGGGCGCGCAGATCGGCGACACCATCGCCGACACCCTGCCCCCGCTGGAATATGGCCGCATCGCCGCGCAGTCGGCCAAGCAGGTCATCGTGCAGAAGGTGCGCGAGGCCGAGCGCGACCGGCAGTACCAGGAGTTCAAGGACCGCATCGGCGATATCGTCAATGGCGTCGTCAAGCGCGTCGAATATGGCAGCGTGATCCTCGACCTCGGGCGCGGCGAGGCGATCATCCGCCGCGACGAGATGCTGCCGCGCGAGGTGTTCCGCAACGGCGACCGCGTCCGCGCCTACGTCTTCGACGTCCGCCGCGAGACCCGCGGCCCGCAGATCTTCCTGTCGCGCACGCATCCGCAGTTCATGGCCAAGCTGTTCGCGCAGGAGGTGCCGGAGATCTATGACGGCATCGTCGAGATCAAGGCGGTCGCTCGCGACCCCGGCTCGCGCGCCAAGATCGGCGTGGTCTCCCGCGACTCCTCGGTCGACCCCGTCGGCGCCTGCGTCGGCATGCGCGGCTCGCGCGTGCAGGCGGTGGTGAACGAGCTGCAGGGCGAGAAGATCGACATCATTCCGTGGTCGCCCGACATCGCGACCTTCGTGGTCAACGCGCTGGCGCCGGCCGAGGTCGCCAAGGTCGTCATCGACGAGGACCGCGAGCGCATCGAGGTCGTGGTGCCCGACACCAACAACCAGCTCTCGCTGGCGATCGGCCGCCGCGGCCAGAACGTCCGCCTCGCCTCGCAGCTGACCGGCTGGGACATCGACATCCTGACCGAGCAGGAGGAATCCGAGCGCCGCCAGGCCGACTTCGAGAATTCCACCCGCGTGTTCATGGAATCGCTGAACGTCGACGAGGTCGTCGGCCAGCTGCTGGCGTCCGAAGGCTTCACCTCGGTCGAGGAGCTCGCCTTGGTCGACCTCAAGGATCTCGCCGGCATCGAGGGCTTCGACGAGGAGACCGCGACCGAGCTGCAGACCCGCGCCCGCGAATTCCTCGAGCAGCAGGAAGCCGAGCTAGAGGCCAGGCGCAAGGAGCTCGGCGTCGAGGACGCGGTGAAGGACGTGCCCGGCGTCACCACCAAGATGCTGGTCAAGTTCGGCGAGAACGACATCAAGACGGTCGAGGACCTCGCGGGCTGCGCGACCGACGATCTGGTCGGCTGGACCGAGCGCAAGGAGGGTGGCGAAGCCACCAAATTCCCCGGCATTCTCGACGGTCTCGATATCTCCCGCGACGATGCCGAGGCCATGGTCATGCAGGCCCGCGTCAAGGCCGGCTGGGTCAGTGAGGCTGACCTCGCCAAGGCCGAAGCCGAACCCGAGAATGAGGACGAAACGACCGAAGGACAGCCCGCCTGACCCGCTTGGCTCGCCCCATGGACACCACGATGACCCCCACCCTGACCCAGCTCGCGTGAGATGAGGAGCCGCATCACCGCATGCTCGCTTTGGCCGACCCCGAGCTCGACAATGGACCGCGGACCGAGAAGTCCGCGACCATGCGCATGTGCGCGGTCAGCCGCGAAGTGCGGCCGATCGGCGAGCTGATCCGCTTCGTCGTCGGCCCGTCGGGCGAGGTCGTGCCCGACATCAAGCGCAAGCTGCCCGGACGGGGCTTGTGGATCACCGCCTCGCGCCAGGCGGTTGCGGAGGCGGTGCGGCGTCACCATTTCAGCCGGGGCTTCAAGACCAACGTCCGCGTCCCGCCAACCCTTGCCGAAGACCTGGAAGCCTTGCTGGCCCGCAGCGCGATCGAAGCGCTGGGGATTGCCGCCAAGGCCGGTCAGGTCGTCTCCGGTTTCTCCAAGGTGGAAGCGGCGCTGTCGCAGCGGCCATCACGGTCGACATTGGCAGCCCTCGTCCATGCCGCGGACGGCGCAGCCGACGGGATCCGCAAGCTCGACGCGCTGGTGCGGCCGAACGACGGGGGTCAGGACCAAGCCCCGACAATTCCGATCATCTGCTGTCTCACTTCGGCAGAATTGGATTTGGCACTTGGGCGCTCAAATGTGATACATGCTGCCGTGCTCGCAGGCCCGGCGAGCAGGACATTCCTGTCGCGCAGCCAGACACTGGTCCGATACCGGTCGGCCGACGCTGACAAGATTGCCGGAACCGCGGCCACGAAATCTGCTTCGACTTCGAAGACATAGCACTTTGAAGCCATAGCTACGAAGACATCGCGACGATTGCACGAATGAGACGGTGCGGTAGCCCGCACGCTGGTAACGAGATTAGGACGACTGAATGGCCGACAACAACACTCCGGGCGACAAGAAACTGAGTGTCCCGAGCAAGACCTTGACGCTGAAGCCGCGCGTCGAGACCGGCACGGTACGCCAGAGCTTCCCACATGGCCGGAGCAAGCAGGTGGTGGTCGAGAAGCGCGGCAAGCGCCGCGTCGGCGATGGGGGGCCCGATGCTCCGCATGCACCGGAGCCGACCGTCGCCAAGGCGCCGCCGCCCCCGCCATCGCCGCGCTCATCCGGACCGCGCCCATCCGGCTCGTCGCAGCGCGGCGGGTCCGGCGTCGTGCTCCGCACCCTGACCGAGGACGAGCGCTCGGCGCGCGCCAGCGCGCTGGCCGATGCCCGCGTGCGCGACATCGAGGAACGCCGCCAGGCCGAAGAGGAAGCCCGCCGCCGCGCCGAGCGCGAAGCCGCCGAACGCGCCGAGCGCGAGGCTGCCGAGGCGCGCCGCAAGGCCGAGGAAGAGCGGCACCGTCACGAAGAGGAAGCCAAGCGCAAGGCCGAGCTCGAAGCCAAGAAGCGGTTCGGTGAAGGCGAGGCGCCCCGTCCGGCGACATCCGCGCCCCAGCCCGCCGCAGCCGCACCGGCCCGCTCGACGCCCGCCCCCGGCAGGCCCGTCGGCGCACCGGGCAGCCGGCCGCAGCAGATTGGTGGTCCGAGCTCGCGGCCCGGTGGCGCTCAGCCGGCGGGCGCACGCCCGGCCGGCGCCCGTCCTGCCGCCGGCGGTCCGCTCGGCCGCGCGCCGGCGGCGGTTGCCGCCGGTCCGGACGAGGATGAGGGTCCGCGCCAGATCCGCAGGGGTCCCGGCGGAGCCGCACGTCCCGCGCCGCCGCCGAAGACCACGCACAAGCCGGGCCCGCAGAAGCAGCGCGGCCGCCTGACGGTGGTCACGGCGCTCACGGCCGACGATGTGCGCGAGCGCTCGATCGCGTCGTTCCGCCGCCGCACCCAGCGCCTGAAGGGCCATGCCGCCAACGAGCAGAAGGAGAAGCTCGTCCGCGAGGTGACGATTCCGGAAGCCATCACCATCCAGGAGCTGGCGAACCGCATGTCGGAGCGCGCGGTCGACGTGATCCGTCTGCTGATGCGCCAGGGCGCGATGCACAAGATCACCGACGTGATCGATGCCGACACCGCGCAGCTGATCGCGGAAGAACTCGGCCACACCGTCAAGCGCGTCGCCGCCTCGGACGTGGAGGAGGGCCTGTTCGACGTCGTCGACGATTCGACCGACACCGAGCCGCGTTCGCCGGTCGTCACCGTCATGGGCCACGTCGACCACGGCAAGACCTCGCTGCTCGACGCGCTGCGCCACGCCAATGTGGTCTCGGGTGAAGCCGGCGGCATCACCCAGCACATCGGCGCCTATCAGGTGACCGCGCCGGATTCCGGCAAGAAGATCACCTTCATCGACACGCCCGGCCACGCCGCGTTCACCGCGATGCGCGCCCGCGGAGCCAAGGTCACCGACATCGTCGTGCTGGTGGTCGCGGCCGATGACGGCGTCATGCCGCAGACGATCGAGGCGATCAACCACGCCAAGGCGGCGAAGGTGCCGATGATCGTGGCGATCAACAAGATCGACAAGCCCGACGCCCGTCCCGAGCGCGTCCGCACCGAGCTGCTCCAGCACGAGGTTCAGGTCGAATCGCTGGGCGGCGAGGTCGTCGACGTCGAGGTGTCCGCCAAGAACAAGACCAATCTCGATCGTCTGCTCGAGATGATCGCGTTGCAGGCCGACATCCTCGACCTCAAGACCAATTCGGATCGCCCGGCCGAAGGCACCGTGATCGAAGCCAAGCTCGATCGCGGCCGCGGCCCGGTCGCGACCGTGCTGGTTCAGCGCGGCACCTTGCGGGTCGGCGATATCATCGTCGCCGGCGCCGAGATGGGCCGCGTCCGCGCGCTGATCTCGGACCAGGGCGAGACGTTGCAGGAGGCAGGCCCGTCGGTGCCGGTCGAGGTGCTGGGCTTCAACGGTCCGCCGGAAGCTGGCGATCGTCTCGCCGTCGTCGAGAACGAAGCCCGTGCCCGCCAGGTCACCAGCTACCGCGCGCATCAGAAGCGCGAGAACGCGGCAGCCTCGATCTCCGGCATGCGCGGTTCGCTCGAACAGATGATGTCGCAATTGAAGACTGTGGGCCGCAAGGAATTCCCGCTGATCATCAAGGCCGACGTGCAGGGCTCGCTGGAAGCCATTCTCGGCTCGCTGGAGAAGCTCGGCACCGAGGAGGTCGCCGCCCGCATCCTGCATGCCGGCGTCGGCGGCATCAGCGAGTCCGACGTCACGCTGGCCGAAGGCTTCAACGCCGCGATCATCGGCTTCTCGGTGCGAGCCAACAAGGAAGCGGCCGCACTCGCCAAGCGCAACGGCATCGAGATCCGCTACTACAACATCATCTACGACCTCGTGGATGACGTGAAGAAGGCGATGAGCGGTCTCCTGGCCCCCACGCTTCGGGAAACCATGCTCGGCAATGCGCAGATCCTGGAGGTGTTCAACATCTCCAAGGTCGGCAAGGTCGCCGGCTGCCGCGTCACCGACGGCACTGTCGAACGCGGCGCCAATGTCCGCCTGATCCGCGACAACGTCGTCGTTCACGAGGGCAAGCTGTCGACCCTGAAGCGCTTCAAGGACGAAGTGAAGGAAGTGCAGGCCGGCCAGGAATGCGGCATGGCCTTCGAGAGCTACGGCGACATGCGTGTCGGCGACGTCATCGAGTGTTATCGCGTGGAGACCATCCAGCGCTCGCTGTAAGTCCGAATCCTACAGAGCGCTGCAATTCGAGCGAGCAGCGATTCCGTGAACATGCGGAATCGCCGCGCCTCTTGAACTTAACGAAGCGTCGTTGAACTCAATCAGAATGATCCTCTCGCCCGTGCTCACGCCGGGCGACGATCCATTGGATTTTTGAAAAATGCCTCGCCATCACCAGAGGGGAAGCGCCGCTTCCGGCGGCTCGCAGCGTCAGTTGCGCGTGGCCGAGACCGTGCGTCACGCTGTCGCCGACATTCTCAGCCACGGTGACGTGCACGACCCGGACCTGGAGGGACACATCATTACGGTGCCCGAAGTCCGCATGTCGCCCGATCTGAAGCTCGCCACGATCTACATCATGCCGCTCGGCGGACAGGATACGGACGTGGTGCTCACGGCGCTGGAGCGCAACAAGAAGTTCCTGCGCGGCGACATCGCGCGGCGCGTTAACCTGAAATTTGCACCTGACATCCGCTTCCGCGTCGACGAGCGATTCGACGAAGCGGAACGGATCGAGAAATTACTGCGAACACCCGCGGTGCAGAGAGACCTCAATTCGGATTCGGAAGAGAGCTGATGACCATTCCCCCCGAAACCGGCACTGTCGACGCGCCGAGCGCCGAACCGACCGCGGCCAAGACGATCCATTCTGCCGACGGACGCCCGCCGCGCGACAACAACGATCCGCGCCACAAGCCGCGCCAAGGGAACGGTCAGGGCAGCCAGCCGCGCCGCGATCGTCGCGACGTCCATGGCTGGGTCGTGCTCGACAAGCCGATCGGCATGACCTCGACCCAGGCCGTGGCGGTGGTGAAGCGCCTGTTCCAGGCCAAGCGCGCCGGCCATGCCGGCACGCTCGATCCGCTCGCCTCCGGCGGCCTGCCGATCGCGCTGGGCGAAGCCACCAAGACGGTTCCCTTCGTGATGGACGGCCGCAAGCGCTACCGCTTCACCGTGACCTGGGGCGAGGAGCGCGATACCGACGACACCGAAGGACGGGTCGTCGAGACCAGCGACAGCCGGCCGGATGCCGCGGCGATCCGGGCGCTACTGCCGCAATTTACCGGCCGGATCGAACAGACGCCGCCGCGCTATTCCGCGATCAAGATCCAGGGCGAGCGCGCCTATGATCTCGCACGCGACGGCGAGGTCGTCGAGCTCCAGCCGCGCCCGGTCGAGATCCATGAACTGACCCTCGTCGACCAGCCCGACCCCGACCATTCGGTATTCGAGGCGGAATGCGGCAAGGGAACCTATGTCCGGGCGCTGGCCCGCGACATGGGCCGCCTCCTCGGCTGTTACGGCCATATCAGCGCGCTCCGACGGACCCTGGTGGGTCCGTTTACCGAGAACGACATGATTCCGCTGGAACAGTTGGAGGCTTTGTGCAATAGAGCCGCGTCCGGTGAGGGAAGCCTCGCCGACGCACTCCTGCCCGTTGAGACCGCGCTGGACGACATCCCGGCACTGGCCGTCACTCGGGCTGATGCGGCAAGGCTCCACAGGGGCCAGGCCGTTTTGTTGCGCGGACGGGATGCGCCCAATAGTAGCGGCACAGTCTATGTCACGGTCGCAGGCCGCCTTCTGGCGCTTGCCGAAATTGGCAATGGCGAACTCATCCCCAAGCGCGTGTTCAACCTGACCGGACTGACTGCCAGCTCCGGTCGCAACGAAAGAGACTGACGATGTCGGTGACCGCAGAGCGCAAGGCGGAAATCATCAAGGCGAATGCCACCAAGGCCGGTGATACCGGTTCTCCCGAGGTGCAGGTTGCGATCCTGTCGGAACGCATCAACAACCTGACCAGCCATTTCAAGACCCACGGCAAGGACAACCACTCCCGCCGCGGTCTCCTGAAGCTGGTGTCGACCCGCCGTTCGCTGCTGGACTATCTGAAGAAGAACGACGAGGCGCGCTACAAGGCGCTGCTCGAGAAGCACAACATCCGTCGTTGAGCTTCGCGTTGGAATGGGCGCGCGCGGTATTGCGCGCGTTGATGGCATGATGCCGAGGACGCCGCTTCGATCGCGGCGTTCGCGAGTCCGGGATCATGCGGTCTGGCTGGATATGGAAAGAGGCAGATACGCTCTTCGCCTGATCCTTCCCGGACCATGCAGTACGCCTCAGCAGCAATCCGGCCGCTGGGCGTAACGGGCAAGGTGCCCGTTATTTACGAGAAGGATGGACGCCATCCGAAATAAGAAAACCATGGCAGGATCGCAGGGCGCTGATCGTTTTCCAGCGCCCTGCAATCTTGCGCATGGTTTTTTTGTTTCCGGGGGGTCTGCCTTCGATCATCTCATGAAAGAAGATACCCATGTTTACCAAGCATTCCGTCGAGATCGACTGGGGTGGGCGTCCGCTCAGGCTGGAAACCGGCAAGATCGCCCGTCAGGCTGACGGCGCCGTCGTCGCCACCTATGGCGAGACCGTCGTGCTCGCGACCGTCGTCGCCGCCAAGGCGCCGCGCGAGGGCGTCGACTTCCTGCCCCTGACCGTCGACTATCAGGAAAAGACCTACGCCGCGGGCCGCATTCCCGGCGGCTATTTCAAGCGCGAGGGCCGTCCGACCGAGAAGGAGACGCTGGTCTCCCGCCTGATCGACCGCCCGATCCGCCCGCTGTTCGTCGATGCCTGGCGCAACGAGACCCAGGTGATCGTGACCGTGCTGTCGCATGACATGGAGAACGATCCGGACATCGTGGCGCTGGTCGGCGCGTCGGCCGCCCTGACCTTGTCGGGCGTTCCGTTCAAGGGCCCGATCGGCGCGGCCCGCGTCGGCTTCGCCAATGACGAATACATCCTCAATCCGACCCTCGACGAGATGGCCGACACCCAGCTCGACCTGGTCGTCGCCGGCACCTCGGACGCCGTGCTGATGGTGGAATCGGAGGCCAAGGAGCTCAACGAGGACATCATGCTCGGTGCGGTGATGTTCGGTCACCGTCACTTCCAGCCGGTGATCAACGCGATCATCGAGCTCGCCGAGAAGGCCGCCAAGGAGCCGCGCGACGTCGCGATCATCGACAACGGCGCGATCGAGAAGGAGATGCTCGGGATCGCCGAGCAGGACCTGCGCAACGCCTACGCGATTCCGATCAAGCAGCAGCGCTATGCTGCCGTCGGCGCCGTCAAGGAAAAGGTGATGGCCTACTTCTTCCCCGAGGGGCAGGAGCCGAAATACGACAAGCTCCGGATCGCCGCCGTGTTCAAGGAGCTCGAGGCCAAGATCGTCCGCTGGAACATCCTGGACACCGGCAAGCGCATCGACGGCCGTGACGCCAAGACGGTGCGCAACATCGTCTGCGAGGTCGGCGTGCTGCCCCGCGCCCACGGTTCGGCGCTGTTCACCCGCGGCGAAACCCAGGCGCTGGTCGTAACCACGCTCGGCACCGGCGAGGACGAGCAGTACATCGACGCGCTGTCGGGGACGTACAAAGAGACGTTCCTGCTGCACTACAACTTCCCGCCCTACTCCGTCGGTGAGACCGGCCGTCTCGGCGGCACCAAGCGCCGTGAGATCGGCCACGGCAAGCTCGCCTGGCGCGCCATCCACCCGGTGCTGCCGCCGCACCACGAGTTCCCCTACACCACGCGCGTGGTGTCGGAGGTGACCGAGTCCAACGGTTCGTCGTCGATGGCCACCGTCTGCGGCTCCTCGCTGGCGCTGATGGATGCAGGCGTGCCGCTGAAGCGGCCGACTGCGGGCATCGCGATGGGTCTGATCCTGGAAGGCAGCCGCTTCGCCGTGCTGTCCGACATTCTCGGCGACGAGGACCATCTCGGCGACATGGACTTCAAGGTTGCGGGCACCGAGAGCGGCATCACCTCGCTGCAGATGGACATCAAGATCGAGGGCATCACCGAGGAGATCATGCGGGTTGCGCTGGGCCAGGCCCGCGAAGGCCGCATCCACATCCTGGGTGAGATGTCCAAGGCGCTGACCGCCGCGCGCGCCGAGCTCGGCGAATACGCGCCGCGCATCGAGACCTTCAAGATCCCGACCGACAAGATCCGCGAAGTGATCGGCACCGGCGGCAAGGTGATCCGCGAGATCGTCGAGAAGACCGGCGCCAAGGTCAACATCGAGGACGACGGCACCGTGAAGGTCGCCTCCAACGACGGCGAGGCGATGAAGGCCGCCATCAAGTGGATCAAGTCGATCGCCTCCGATCCGGAGGTCGGCCAGATCTATGACGGCACCGTCGTCAAGGTGATGGAGTTCGGCGCCTTCGTGAACTTCTTCGGTACCCGCGACGGCCTCGTGCACATCTCGCAGCTCGCCGACAAGCGCGTGCAGAAGACCACCGACGTCGTCAAGGAAGGCGACAAGGTCAAGGTCAAGCTGCTCGGCTTCGACGACCGCGGCAAGACCCGGCTGTCGATGAAGGCGGTCGACCAGACCACCGGCGAGGATCTCGAGGCCAAACAGAAGGACGCGCCCGCCGAGGCGCGCGAAGCCGCTGGCGAGTAAAGCCGGCGTCCCCTTCGATGAAATACAAAGGGCGGCTTTCGGGCCGCCCTTTTTTGTTGTCCTATTGGTCGTGCACCCTCGCGCGTCCCGGGTCACGGCTGCGGATGCAGAGGCCGTCACCCCGCTTAAGGTCACCCACATGCACCATCCTATCATCCGCCCTGCCCGCCCGGACGAATACGACGCCGTCGCCAGGCTCTGGATGGAGAGCTGGTGTTCGACGGGTCTGGAAGCGCAGAGCGAGAGGCTGCTCGCGGTCCTCAGGGAGCGCGTGCCGCGCGAAGTCGCCGGCGGTTGGAGCCTGTATGTCGCCGACGACCGCGGCGGCCTCGCGGCGATGCTCGCGATCAACGTCCCCACGCTCTATCTCGACCAGCTGATGATCGCCCCGTCCCATCAGGGCCGCTCGCTCGGCCGCCGGCTGCTCGCCTTCACCCGCGAGCTGCTCCCCGACGAAGTGTGGCTGCGCTGCGCGAAGGGCAACGACAAGGCGTGGCGCTGGTACGAGCGCGAGGGCTTCGTGCTGGAAAAGGAGGAAGCTGACCCGCTGCACGGCCGGATCATGAAATATTATCGCTGGAAGCGTGACGGTCAGGCGGCGGCCTCCTGATCGCAGAGCGTGCAAGCGCAAATCTTGCGCGTGGCGACCGGAAACCGTTGCGTGCGCCTTCGCAGGCGAACTAAGTTCGAGTTCCCGACGACCTTGCATTCTCGAACCGTCCCCATGTCCGTGCCGCTCCTGCTGATCCGTCGCCTTGCGCTCGTCGTCCTCGCCGCTGCCTTCGCAACCGGGGCTTGGGCCCAGGCTCCGTCAGCAACGGCGCCCAAGGCCGCCGCCGCGGCCAAGAAACCCTCCGGAAAGACAAAGGCGATGGCGAAACCAGGCGCCATCGAAAGCGGTCCGTGCCGTCTTGGCGTCATTTCCGCACTCGGCGACCAGCTCGCCGTCAGCAAGTTCGGCCTCACCGTGTTTGAAATCGAAGAGGACGAAGTCACGTTGCCGGGATGGGGACTGGACGACCTCGCCATGGCGCGCGTGCGCGCGGCCACCGGCGGCGACCCGGCCGTGCACAGGATCGGCTATCCGAAAGGCGCGTTCGAGCCCTACTACCATCCGACGTCGCGCTTCCTGCCCGATCCGAAGGAGAGCCTGGCCTCGATCGTGCGCAACGTCACCACGAATGCCAACTGCGCACGCTACCTCGTCGTCACCAGGTTCGAGACGACCATTCCCAACACCACCCTGAGGCTCAGAGGCATCGGCGCCTACAATCAGGGGGTCGGATCGATCCTCAGGCACTCGCATCTGTTTGCGAACGTCAACATCACGCTCATCGACGGCCAATCCTACGAGAAGATCAGCTCGTTCTCGGCGGATACCGGCGCCAGGCTGGCCGAGACCATGAGGCTCACCGAGGATCCTCTCAATAAGCTCAACAACGCCGACTTCCCCGAGCCTCTCGCGGCTGCGGCCTCCAGCACCGTCCTGCGCGAGCGGCTGCGTACTCTGGTCGCGGCGAAGCTCGATCGCGACCTGCCGAGCTATCTGAAGATCGAATGATGCCGTCGCCCGCGTTCACACGGTTCGAACGAGCTTCATTGGCCCAATCCTCTCCCTTATGCGACGAGCTCTCCCAGTGACAATCTCTCGCCGACTGGCGCCGCTGTTCATGGCCGTGATCTGGTCATGCACCAATGCCCTGGCGCAATCAGCGCCGGCGCCGCTGAATGCCAAAACAGCGCCAAAGACCGCGGGCACCGCTGCCAAGGCAGCCAAGCCGACGACGGCCCTTCGCGAGGGCGGACCGTGCGAGGTCGGGGTGATCGCCGCGCTCGGCGATGTCTTCACGGTGCAGAAGAACGGCATGACCCGCCTGGGCAACGAGTACGCCGAAGTGCCGGTGTCCTGGGGTTTCGACGACATCGTCTACGCGCGTGTGAAGGCAGCCGCGGGTGATAGCGGGATCCGCCGCATCAGCGTCCCCAAGGGCGCATTCGATCCGTTCTATCAGTCGCCACCGGTCAAGGCCGAGAACGGGAAGCTCACGCCCATCGTCAGGAAGGTGGCCGGCACGGCAGGGTGCGCTCGCTACCTCGTGATCACCCGCCGGACCGACAGCGAACCCTCGACAAACGACGAGGTTACCGGCGTCGGTGTCATCAACCGGGGCGAGGGATTCGGCCGGATCAGCCACGTCTTCACCATGATCGATATCCAGCTCTATGACGGCGCGACGTTCGAGACGCGCGAGCCTGCCACGAGCTCCAGATCGCTGCTCTCACGGCTGACGTCCGGCGTCGGACCGCCGTCTCACGCCGGGGACGTCGACAACTCCGCATTCCCCGCTTCGCCGCCGGAGGCTGCGAACAACAATGTGCTGCGCGACATGGCGCGTTCGATGCTCAAATTCCGGCTCGACCAGCGCTTGCCGGCCTATTTCGGGCGCGAATAGAACGACGAGCTCGGCGCGTCACAGCCTGATCTTCAGCACCGCGTGGCCCGACTGCTGGACGAGACCGGACGATGTCGCGTTGATGCCATAGCGGATGCTGAGGTCGAGCCGGTCGTTGCCGGCGGCCACAAGACCAAGGCCCGCCGAATAGATCCATGGCGACAGGCCGAGGCCGTGGGTGACGAAGCTCTCGCCGCCGCCCGAGAACGTCGCGCGGATCTGCAATGGCTGATTCAGCGTGTTGTAGCCGACGCCTATATCGCTGGTCAGACGAATCTGCCTGGTGGGCGCGTAGACCGCTTTCAGCTGCGCCGTCGTCACGAGCTCCTGATAGATCTGAGGATCGACGTTGAGGCTGAAGCCGCCGGCACCGTTCTCGCCGTAGGAATTGCTGCGAACCGTGCCGTAGTCCAGGCGCAGTGCTGGAACGAGCGCGAATCCGTCCTGCAGCGGAATGCGCGTCTTGATGCCTGCGCCGGCATGGCCGCTGTAGGAGCGATAGCTGCCGCCGGCGGATGCGCCCATGAAGCTCAGCGACCGGTTTTCGCCGTTATCGGTCGATCCGCCATCGAGCTGATAGTCGAAGAGGACATCACGGGTGATCGCGTAGGCTCCATAGAGCCCGAGCTGATAGGAGGCGAGACCGAGACGGTTCGGCACGGCCGCGTCGCTTCCGGTGATCGTGTGATGAGAATAACCGAGAACGCCGCCAATGATGGCGCGGGACGAGACTGCGACGTCGGCGCCGAACGCCAGACCGCCGCCGGAGGCGTCATAGCCGGGAACGCCATCGCGTCCCGTCTGCTGCGCGGTGCTGCCGAGAGGCTGCATCCAGACATTGCGACCAGCGGCCCAGCCGATGCTGCCGACATCGTCGAGCCTGTTGGTCATCGTCTGCCGGAACGCCTGCTGGCTGACATGGGTCGCCTGCGAGGCCGCACCGGTCAGCACCGGCAACGTCTGCTTCACGGCGGCGCTGAGAGATGGACCGCTGAGATTATCAAGCGCGGCAAAGCCCGAGACCATCGATCCAGTCCAGCCGGCCGACGTCATCGACAGCCGGTACAGTACGTCAGCCGCTTCCAAGCCGACGCGGCCGCCTGCAGACCGCAGCGTTTCCGCATAAGGCTGGATCAGCGACATCGTCGCCAGTCCTCCAGTCAAATTCCCGGTAAGGTCGTAGGTCGACACCAGCATCTGCGCGCCCGCGGCGTTGCCGCTCGCCGTGCCATAGAGGCTGGTCAGGGTGCCGCGCGAGAGGGTGTTGAACAGCAGGCTGCCCTCGGGAGTCACCGAGCCGAGCAGCGTGAAGCCCGCCGCGGCGCTGCCGGGCGGTGCGACGCCCGCACCCCAGAAATAGCCGTTCTGATAGTTGGTGATGACGAAACGGCCCGGCGCCTGCGTGCCGAACAACGTCGGACTGACGATCCGCCAAGGCGTGCCGGCGGTCCACGCCCATTGCGGCACGGAGTTGGCCGGCACCGGTGCCGAGGGCGGCGGCGTGAAGGTCGCGGGATCATAGGGCAGCATGTAGGCCCAATGCGTCACCAGCAGGCTGTCGCCGGTGATCATCTGCATTTCCATGCTGGTCACGCCGTTGACGTTGCGCATATAGCCGAGTCCGACCGTCACGGTGCCGCCGCCGGTCGGCGTGAACAGCATGGTGATCTGGCCGCTGGTGGTGACGAAGCCCTGGATGGTCGAGGTGTCCGTCAGCAGCGCCAGCCCGATCCTGAGCTGCGCGACGCTGGTGCCGGTGAAGGCGCCGTTGCTCGCGGTGCCCAAGGTCCACAACGTCTGGTCACCGATCGGGACCGGATTGGAGAAGCCCGTCTTCGGCGACATGTACGCGAGCAGCTGCGCCGTCGGCACATACCAGCTGGTGTTGGAGATCGTGGAGTCCCAGACGCTCGATTGCGCCTGCGCCGGCCCGACGCCCCCTGCCACAAGCGCAATGCCGGTCATCGCGCAGAGAGCGATGACACGGGCCTTCGAACGCAGCATCAATCGCCCCCACGACTTGTCTTGCTGCCGGCGCGAGCGGCTGGCTGACGGCCGCGGCCGATGCACCGGTCATGATGCATCGCAGCGTCGTCGCAACAACCAACACGAGTTGCGCCAATGCTTCCTGATTAGCCGTTCAGGAACATTGTCTTCAACTGGGAAAATTTGGGTCGATCGGGGGACGGAGTCTCGCGTTCCCCTGATACCGCCGATGCGCGCGGAGGTCAGTCCGCCTTGAGATCCTCGGGGCGCGGCATCGAGATCACGTTGTAGCCGGAATCGACGTAGTGGATCTCGCCGGTGACGCCGCCGGACAGCTCCGACAGCAGATAGAGCGCCGAGCCGCCAAGCTCCTCCAGGGTCACGCCGCGACCGAGCGGCGAGTGCTTCTGCTGGAAGGCGAACATGAAGCGGGCATCGCCGATGCCCGAGCCGGCCAGCGTGCGCACCGGGCCGGCCGAGATCGCGTTGACGCGGATGCTGCGGCGGCCGTAGTCAGCGGCGAGATAGCGCACCGAGGCTTCCAACGCGGCCTTGGCGACACCCATCACGTTGTAGTTCGGCATCACGCGGTTGGAGCCGTCGAAGGTCAAGGTGATCATGCTGCCGCCGCTCTCCGGCATCAGCTCGGCGGCGCGCTTGGCGATCTCGGTGAAGGAGAAGCAGGAGATCAGCATCGTGCGCGCAAAATTCTCGCGCGAGGTGTCGGCATAGCGGCCCTTGAGCTCGTTCTTGTCGGAGAAGGCGACCGCGTGGACGACAAAGTCGAGCCCGCCCCAGGCCTCGCGGAGCGCCGTGAATACGCTATCGACGCTGGCAATGTTCTCGACGTCGCAGGACAGCACGTGCTTGACGCCGAGCTCATCGGCTAGCGGACGGACGCGCTTGCCGAGCGCGTCGCCCTGATAGGTGAAGGCCATCTCGGCACCATGCGCCGCCAGCGTCTTGGCGATGCCCCAGGCGATCGAATGGTCGTTGGCGATGCCCATGACCAGGCCGCGCTTGCCTGCCATCAGACCCTGCATGATGTCTCTCCTTCGTCATGCCGGGATCGGCCCAGCCAGGATGATCGTTCCGCCTCCGAGACGCCAATGGCCGGACATCGGTGCGAAGAATGAGCTTCGCGCTGCTGCCCGGCCATGATGCCGACGAAACCAGTGCTGTTGGAAATCTTAAGCGTCGAGCTGCTTGAACACCAGCGTCGCGTTGGTGCCGCCGAAGCCGAACGAGTTCGACAGCACGGTGCCGAGCTTGGCGTTGTCGATGCGCTTGCGCACGATCGGCATGTCGGCGAAGGCGGGATCGAGCTCGGTGATGTTGGCGCTCTCGCAGATGAAGCCGTTCTTCATCATCAGCAGCGAATAGATCGCTTCCTGGACGCCGGTGGCGCCGAGCGAGTGGCCGGTCAGCGCCTTGGTCGCCGAGATTGGCGGACATTTCTCGCCGCGGCCGAACACCTTGCGGATCGCCTCGATCTCCGGCGGATCGCCGGCCGGCGTCGAGGTCGCATGCGGATTGATGTAGTCGATCTTCGTCTTCACGGTCGACAGCGCGAGCTGCATGCAGCGCTCGGCGCCCTCGCCGGAAGGCGCAACCATGTCGTAACCGTCGGACGTCGCGCCGTAGCCCACGATCTCGCCGTAGATCTTGGCGCCGCGCGCCTTGGCGTGCTCGAGCTCTTCCAGCACGAGGACGCCGGCGCCGCCGGCGATCACGAAGCCGTCGCGCGTGACGTCATAGGGCCGCGACGCGGTGGCGGGCGTGTCGTTGTGCTTCGACGACATCGCACCCATCGCGTCGAACAGCACCGACAGCGTCCAGTCGAGCTCTTCGCAGCCGCCGGCGAACATCACGTCCTGCTTGCCGTACTGGATCATCTCGTAGGAATTGCCGATGCAATGATTGGACGTCGCACAGGCCGAGGAGATCGAGTAGTTGACGCCCTTGATCTTGAACCAGGTCGCCAACGTCGCCGAGGCCGTCGACGACATTGCCTTCGGCACGGCGAACGGACCGACGCGCTTCGGGCCCTTGGTGCGGGTGATGTCGGCCGCTTCCACCAGCGTGCGCGTCGATGGCCCGCCTGAGCCCATGATGATGCCGGTTCTGACGTTGGAGACGTCGGTCGGCTCCAGCCCGGAATCGAGGATGGCCTGCTCCATGGCGACATGATTCCACGCCGCCCCCTCGCCGAGGAAGCGCATGGCGCGGCGGTCGACCACATCGGCGGGATTCAGCGTCGGCGCACCTTGCACCTGCGAACGAAAACCAAGCTCGGCATATTTCTCGGCGCGGGAGATACCGGACTTCGCCTCGTACAGGCTGGCGAGCACCTCCTGGGTGTTGTTGCCGATCGATGAGACGATGCCCATGCCCGTGATGACAACCCGCCTCATGATGTCCGCCTCACCTTGCTCGTGTGTTGTGTTGCAGCCGTGCCTGCTGCACTGTCTGTGGTCGCAGCCTGCCGGTTCAAGTCGGCGCGGCGCCCTGCTTGAACAGGCCGACCTTCAGGTCCTTGGCGCGATAGATAATCTCGCCATCCATCGAAAGC
Source organism: Bradyrhizobium sp. HKCCYLRH1030 (assembly GCF_051168395.1). NCBI lineage: Bacteria > Pseudomonadati > Pseudomonadota > Alphaproteobacteria > Hyphomicrobiales > Nitrobacteraceae > Bradyrhizobium > Bradyrhizobium sp. HKCCYLRH1030. Next base: position 519,336 of record NZ_JBNPUY010000002.1, read on the forward strand.
CACCCGTCGGCAATACCGAGCACCAGCTTTGAGCGCATCACGCGCTTGATGTCGACGTTGTACACAACCTTGCGGGCGGTCGGCAGCACCTGGCCGGAAAACTTGAGATCGCCGAGGCCCAGCGCACGGCCGCGCCCCGCGCCGCCGGTCCAGCCGAGGTAGAAGCCGACCATCTGCCACATCGCATCGAGGCCGAGACAGCCCGGCATCACCGGATCATTCTTGAAATGGCAGCCGAAGAACCAGAGATCCGGCTTCACGTCGAGCTCGGCGCGGACGACACCCTTGCCGAACTCGCCGCCGGTCTCGGAGATCTCGACGATCCGATCGAACATCAGCATCGGCGGCAGCGGCAGTTGTGCATTGCCGGGGCCGAACAGCTCCCCGCGGCCGCAGGCCAGCAGGTCCTCGTATTCATATGCGCTGCGCCGATCCAGCATGCTTGGTGGCCTTTCTCAACGATCCCCGGTGGAATTTGTGCCGCGCGACATGGACCCTTCCCGCGCGCCGCCCCCTTCCGCGCCGCGCTGGCCGGTCATCGCGTCGGCACGAAGGCTGGGCCATCGCACTTGGCGAACATGACCGCTGTCAGCGGCGGGCCTAACGACGCCTGGATTCGCGCACATGGCCATCACGGCCGCCGGCGCTCACCATGGCAGGGCAAATCGGGTCCGGGCGCTCTCTAACATAGAGGATTGCGGCGTCAATGCGCGTATCCAGGTAAATCGACGCAGCACCAGGGCCGGCGCCCGAACCGGGCGGCAAATGCAGTTTAGGAGCGTTCTAGATACGTTAGTTGCGATAAGCTTGCATCTGAATGGGTTTCTTCCTATATCGGTTGTGGATGAGAGCGAGATTGTGCGGTGCTTGAAGTGGATGTCAGCAACAACGCCTCGATGAGTGGTCATGACCGCGGCAACCCGGATCTCGGGAACGGCCGGCAGCCAGCACTCAATGGCTGCCCATGGCACGACGTCAACGAGATGCTGCAGGCGGCCGGGCTGCGCCCGACCCGCCAGCGCATGGCCCTCGGCTGGCTGCTGTTCGGCAAGGGCGCGCGGCATCTGACCGCCGAAATGCTCTATGAGGAAGCGACGCTGGCCAAGGTTCCGGTCTCGCTCGCCACGGTCTATAATACGCTGAACCAGCTGACCGACGCCGGCCTGCTGCGCCAGGTCAGCGTTGACGGCACGAAGACGTATTTTGACACCAACGTCACCGCCCACCATCACTTCTATCTCGAGAACAACCACGAGCTGGTCGACATCCCGGACCAGCATCTGGCGCTGTCGAAGCTGCCGGAGGCGCCCGAAGGTTACGAGATCGCCCGGATCGACATGGTCGTCCGGCTGCGCAAGAAGCGCTGAGCCTCCGGAAGGTCTTCATCGAAGCACCATGCCCGCACCCGCTGCGGGCATTTTTTTGTCGGGAGCGCGTCAGGATGGAGGTCAGCGCATTGCGCTGACCTGGGCCTTCAATTGACCTGCTCGTCGGCGTAGACGCCCCACAGCCGCTGCTGCTGGATCCAGCCTTCGAAACCATTGCCGAGCACGCGGCACCAGCCGTTGCCGCATTTCTTCACCTGCGTGACAACGCCGGCCTGCAGCCGCGCGGTGACCGCGCTGGTCGCGTCGGCGTTCTCGTAGATCGGGGCGAGATCGTCCTTGTTCTTCATCGTGACCACCGCCGTACGGCGCCCCGACAGCAACGAGTGATAGACCCACCCCTCCGAGCCTTCGGAATCGCGCACGCGGCGCCAGTTCTCATATTCCGCAGTGATCTCGACCGGCAGGCCGGAGCGCGTATAGACCCAGGCCACGTCGTTGTCCTTGGTCGGACCGGCGCGAACGTTCACATGATCCGACTTCAGGCTGACATAGCGCGGCACCGGCAGGCCGCTGGTGGTGAGAACGGAGTCCTTCGCCGCAACGCCGCCCCTGCCGACGGCAACGTCGAACAGACAGACCAGCAGCACCACGACAGCACCGAAACGCCACAACGTCAATTTACTCAACTCACTCTCCCTCGAAAGGATCGACCCGCGCTCCGATCAAAGCGGATTGCGTTGCGATCCTTCGCCCGATCCCCATCGAACCGCCCGGCTGCCCCCCTTCGTGCTCGGAGAGGGCTTGCCGAAAGCGCCAGTCCCGACCCGCCGTTGGCTTCTTGTCTTGGCCGGGCCTTCTGCTAGACAGGACCGAACACAAGCGGCCAGGAAGCGCCTGAGAATCGCTCGCGAAGCCCTGTCAGGGACGGATCGGCCCACCTGCGAGATCCGACACGACCAGTCCAGGGAAGCGCCGATCTCAGGCGACGACGGTAGTTTCGGCGAACCCGGTTAATGAGGTCTGAAGGATCTCATGAGAGCAGCACATGTCAGGTAGGAAAAAGCCCCTCGTCGTGGTGACACGCAAGCTGCCGGACTCGGTCGAGACGCGCATGCGCGAGCTGTTCGACGCCAGGCTCAATCTCGACGACGAGCCGTTGAGCCAGGAACAGCTCGCCGACGCCGTGCGCACCGCCGAGGTGCTGGTTCCGACCGTCACCGACCACATCAGCGCCGACATTCTCAATCAGCCCGATTGCAAGCTGCGCATGATCGCCAACTTCGGCAACGGCGTCGACAACATCGACGTCGCGGCGGCGGTGGCGCGCGGCATCACCGTCACCAACACGCCGAAGGTCCTCACCGAGGACACCGCCGACATGACCATGGCGCTGATCCTCGCCGTGCCGCGGCGGCTGATCGAGGGCGCCTCGATCCTCACCGAGGGCAAGAACTGGGCGGGCTGGTCGCCGACCTGGATGCTCGGCCACCGCATCGGCGGCAAGCGCTTGGGCATCATCGGCATGGGCCGGATCGGCCAGGCCGTGGCGCGGCGTGCCCGCGCCTTCGGCCTGCAGATCCACTATCACAACCGCCGCCCGGTCGCTCCCGTGATCGCCGACGAGCTCGGCGCTACCTACTGGGAGAGCCTCGACCAGATGCTGGCGCGGATGGACATCATCTCGGTCAACTGCCCGCACACGCCGGCGACGTTCCATCTGCTGTCGGCACGCCGGCTGAAGCTGATCCGCAAGGACGCCTACATCGTCAACACCGCACGCGGCGAGGTGATCGACGAGGAGACGCTGACGCGGCTGATCGAGGCCGGCGACATCGCCGGCGCCGGTCTCGACGTGTTCGAGCACGAGCCCGCGGTGAATCCGCGCCTGGTCCGGCTCGCCAAGGCCGGCAAGGTGACGCTGCTGCCGCACATGGGCTCGGCCACCATCGAAGGCCGCGTCGAGATGGGCGAGAAGGTCATCATCAACATCAAGACCTTCCTCGACAACCACCGCCCGCCGGACCGCGTGCTGCCGAGCATGTTGTAGGCCGGTCACTCGACCCCATAATCAGCGTCGCCGCTGCGAACGCAGGGACCCGTACCGCGTAATGTCCGCGTGGGACATCGCTGGTCGTCATCGTCTCGTTCACGCTGGTGGTTATGGGTCTCGGCTCAAGGCCGGGACGGCAGCTGGGTGCGGGGCGCCCGCGCGCTTCCGCCACTCCCCGACGAACGCGACGAACGCCGCCAGCGCCGGCGGCGGTTGCCGGCGGCTCGGGTAATATAGATACGGTCCGGGGAACGGCGGGCACCAGTCGTCCAGCACGCTGACGAGGCGGCCTGCCGCCAGCGCATCGCGCACATGTCCCTCGAATGTCGCCCAGTAGCCGACCCCGTCGCAGGCGGCACGGAAGGCCAGACCGAGCTGGACCGCGATCAGCCGGGCCGGCGGCGCGATCCTGATCACCTGCCCGTCCTTCTCGAACTCCCAATCCAGCATCGCACCGGACGAGAAGCGCGTGCGAATGCAGCCATGCTGCAGCAGGTCGCGCGGATGCGCGGGACGGCCATGCTGCGCCACATAGTGCGGTGAGGCGACGATGGCGTAGCGCTGCGTTTCGCCGAGCGGCACGGCGATCATGTCCTGCGCCAGGTGCTCGCCATAGCGCACGCCGGCATCGAACCCGGCCTGCACGATGTCGACGAAGCCGCTGTCGGCGACGATCTCGAGCTCGATCAGCGGATAGGCCTGAAGGAACGGCGCGACCATCGGCGCCAGCACCAGATCGACCGCGGGCGGCGGCGCATTGATGCGCAGGCGCCCCGCCGCGACCTGCTGCTGGCCGCGCACCTGATGGATCGCCGCTTCGATCTCGGCCATCGCAGGCTCGAGCCGTGCCAGCAGCGCCTCGCCGGCCTGCGTCAGGCCGACGCTCCGCGTGGTCCGGTTGAGCAGCCGGACGCCGAGCCGCTGCTCCAGCTCCTTGAGCCGCTGGCTGAGGCTGGATGCCGCGAGTCCCTGCTCGCGCGCAGCGCGGCGGAAATTGCCGCTGCGAGCCACGGCAGCGAAGGCTTGAAGATCGCGGAGGTCCGGCTCGCTCATTGTTCGATATGCTGAACAGTCCATTCGGAATTGTCCAGCTTTTCGATCCGCGGAAATGCGCCGATATCCGCGTTGTCCGGGCGGGCCACCAAGCCGCCTGCGCCAGCAAGAGGAGATTGATCATGCAAACCCGCCAACTCGGCTCGACCGGCCCCGACGTTTCGGTCATCGGACTAGGCTGCATGGGCATGTCGGACTTCTACGGCCCCACCGACCGGTCCGAGAGCATCGCCACCATCCACGCCGCGCTCGACGCCGGCATCACGCTGCTCGACACCGGCGACTTCTACGGGATGGGCCACAACGAGATGCTGATCCGCGAGGCGCTGGCCTCGGCCGGTCCGCGCAACGTGCAGATATCGGTGAAGTTCGGTGCCCTGCGCGGACCCGACAAGAGCTGGCTCGGCTATGACAGCCGGCCTGAAGCTGTCAGAACCTTCCTGTCCTATTCGCTGCAGCGGCTCGGCGTCGACGCCATCGACATCTACCGCCCGGCGCGGCTCGATCCCAAGGTGCCGATCGAGGAGACCATTGGCGCGATGGCCGAGCTGAAGCAGGCCGGCTACATCAAGCATATCGGACTGTCGGAGGTCGGCTCCGAGACCATCCGCCGGGCGCACAAGGTGCACCCGATCTCGGATCTGCAGATCGAATACTCGCTGATCTCACGCGGCATCGAGAGCGACATCCTGCAGACCTGCCGCGAGCTCGGCATCGGCATCACCGCCTACGGCGTGCTCTCGCGCGGACTGATCAGCGGCCACTGGTCGAAGGACCGCGCCAATGCCGCTGATTTCCGTGGCCATTCGCCGCGCTTCAGTGGCGACAATCTCGATCGCAATCTCAGCCTGGTCGACACGCTGCGCAGCCTGGCAGGCGAGGTCGGCGCCACGCCGGCGCAAGTCGCGATCGCCTGGGTGGCGGCGCAGGGCAACGACATCGTCCCGCTGGTCGGCGCCCGCCGCCGCGACCGCCTCGACGAGGCGCTCGGCTCGCTCTGCGTCAAGCTCACCGAGGTCCAGCTCGCCGCGCTGGACAAGGCCTTCCCCATTGGTGTCGCCGCCGGAGAGCGCTATCCGGAGGCGCAGTTGGTGCATATGGACAGCGAGCGCGGTCAGCCGAGCTGAGCGTCATGTGAGTCCAGGTCGCGCAACAAACTCGGTGTCGTCCCGGCGAACGCGGGGACCCATACCGCGTGATGTCTGGAACAGGCAGATGACCCGTTCCGCGCGCCTCATTGCATACACGGAGTATGGTCCCGGATCGGCGCCCGACGACGCGTTGCGTCGCCGGGCTTGTCCGGGACGACAGTGAATTTGTGGCGCGCCTCTCGACTCAAGCGGCCATCACTTCCGATGCGCGCTCAAGTCCGCAATGACTGGCCCGTCACCATTCAGCGGATTGGCCGGATCGCGCCCATAGCGCAGGGTCTCGAACCGCATCGTGCGCGCGTCCAGCATCAAGAGCCGTCCCACCAGCCCCTCGCCAAAGCCGACGATCTCGCGGATCGCCTCCAGCGCCATCATCGAGCCGAGCATGCCGGCGAGCGCACCCATGACTCCGGCTTCGGCGCAGGCGGGCACCGTGCCGGGCGGCGGCGGCTCGGGGAACAGGCAGCGATAGGTCGGATTAAACTGGCCCTTCTCATTCCGCTCATGCGCCCGGATCGTCGTCAGCGACGCATCGAAGGTGCCGAGCGCGCCGGTGATCAGCGGCTTCTCGGCCAGGAAGCAGGCGTCGGAGACGAGATAGCGGGTGTCGAAATTGTCGGAGCCGTCGAGCACGAGATCATAGCCGCCGATCTGATCGAGCGCGTTGTCGGCATTGAGCCAGGTCCGATGCGCCATGACGCTCACATGCGGATTGAGCGCGTTGATGCGCTCGGCAGCGCTCTCGACTTTGGGTCTGCCGATGTCGGGGGTCGCATGGATGACCTGGCGCTGCAGATTCGACAGCGACACGACGTCGTCGTCGACCACGCCGATCGTGCCGACGCCGGCCGCGGCGAGATACATCAGCGCCGGTGCGCCAAGGCCGCCTGCGCCGATCACCAGCACCGCAGCGCGCTTCAGCGCCGCCTGACCGGGACCACCGACATCGCGCAGCACGATGTGACGGGCATAGCGCTCCACTTCTTCGTCGCTCAGCATCGTTCCACCACGCCCTTCCGCTGCCGCACCGCTGTCAGCCCATTGCCGGCCCATGGCGAAGACGGCGGATCTCCGCACTGAACCCTCGCCGGATTGTGACCGACCAAGCAGATGTGCTTATTTAGCGGCGCGGCAAGAGCATCGGGATTTGTCATGAGACGGCTGGCCACGGCAACCTTCATCTGCGGGATCGCCGCATGCGCGTCGGCGCAGGCACAGACGCCGCAGGGCGCGTCGCCGGGCGCCAAGCCCAAGCCCGTCGCGACCCAGCCGGCGCGCCCGGGCGTGCAGGCTCCCGCCGACACCGCCAATGCGATGAGCCAGGCCGAGCGGCTCGCGCTGCAATCCGATCTCGCCTGGGTCGGCCAGTACAATGGCGCGATCACCGGCGACGTCAGCGAGCGCATGGTCAACGCGATCAAGGAATACCAGAAGCTCGTCGGCGGCAAGCCGACCGGCGTGCTGAACCCGCAGGAGCGCGCCGTGCTCGCCGACACCGCGCGCCGCAAGCAGGAGGGCGTCGGCTGGAAGCTCGTGACCGAGCCGGTCAGCGGCGCACGGCTCGGCATTCCCGCAAAGCTGGTGCCGCAACAGACCAGCGACGGCACCGGCTCGAAATGGACCTCGCCCACCGGCACCGTGCAGGTCGTGCTGTCACGCCGCAAGGAGGCGAACCCGACCACCGCGGCGCTCGCCGACCGCGAGAAGAAGGAGCCCGGCCGCACCGTCGACTACAGCGTGGTGAAGCCCGACTTCTTCGTGCTCTCGGGCCTGCAGAACCTGAAGAAGTTCTACATCCGCGGCACCTTTCGGGGCGACGAGGTGCGTATCCTGACCATTCTCTACGATCAGGCCACCGAGAACACGGTCGAGCCGGTCGTGATCGCGATGTCGAGCGCTTTCACCGCGTTTCCGTCGACATTGGCCGCGCAGCCCGCGCCACGGCGCCGCGTCGATTACGGCACCGGCATCATCGCCACCCAGGACGGCGCCATCATCGCCGATCGCGAGGTGACCGATGCCTGCGTGGCGATCACCATTCCCGGTTTCGGCCATGCCGAGCGCGTGGCCGAGGACAAGGAGCGCGGCCTGGCGCTGTTGCGCATCTACGGCGCGCGCGGCCTGAAGCCGCTGGCGCTGTCGGGCGGCAGTGCGAAATCGTCGGTCGACATCGTCGGCATCGCCGATCCGCAGAGCCAGGGCGGCGGTGCCGCGATCAGCACCGTCAAGGCGCAGCTCGCCGCCAACGGCGCCGGCGACGCCTCGCTGGCGCCGGCGCCCGGGCTCGGCTTTTCCGGAGCGGCGGCGCTCGACGGCGACGGCAAGTTCGCCGGCGTCACCTTGCTCAAGCCCGGCGTCCTCGCCGGCACGGCGCTGATCCCATCGACGCAGGTCGTGATGGTCAGCGCCGATGCGACGCGCGCCTTTCTCGCCACGCATGGCGTCAAGCCCGACGGAACCTCGCTCGACGCCAAGGCGGCGACGGTGCGCGTGATCTGCGTGCGGAAGTAGCGCCTGCGCCAAACCGGTCCGGCATCGCGATCATGCCGCCGCGCCCTGCGGCGCGGCGGCGTTTACGCAATGTTAAGCATGTCGTTTTAGAAAAAATTAAGGGCCCAACGGCGGCCGGCGGGGATCGGACGTGCAGCATCGCGACTGCATGGGATGATGCTCGGCGATGCCGATCGCTCGCCCGCGGCTCGCTGCCACTCAACTTCCTAGCACCTTGCTATCAACTCGGAACGGCTCCCGCCGTAGTCAACCGGTCTGTGCAGGCACAGGCCGAGCGTGAAATAGTTCGAACAGTTTTGTCGGCGTGCTGATTCGGACCACCGCGATCGCTCTTCATGAGTTGGATCGGGCCGGGACTGTCCTGAGCGAGAATAGCTCTGCACCGCGATCGCGATGCGCTCAGCTTTGGCGTTCTCATAAGTTCCGTCAACATCCGAAGGACTGTCTCCCGATGTACACGATCGTTTTGGCCACGCAGAAGGGCGGCAGCGGCAAGAGCACGCTGGCGATTGGTCTGGCCGTGGCGGCCCAGCAGGCCGGCCACAAGGTGCGCGTGATCGAGACCGACCGTCAGGGCACGCTGACCAAATGGCAGGCGCGCCGCGCCGCGAGCGAGCCGATCGTCGAACCCGTCTACGATGCCAAGACGATCGAGCCTCGCCTCGAAGCGCTGGCCCGCGACGGCGTCACCCTCTGCGTGATCGACACCGGGGCCGGCATCACGGCATCCACGACGGCCGCGATCCGCCACTGCGATCTGTGCCTCATTCCGGCGCGTCCGAGCGTCGCCGACATCGAAGCGACGGCACCGACCTTGAGCGTCGTGCGCGCCTGGCGCAAGCCGTTTGCCTTCGTGCTCAACCAGGCCCCGATCCGCGGCGGCCATCGCGTCACCGATGCGACGACTGCGCTCGACGTCGACGCGCCGCGCGACATCGCAGAGGTGCTTGCGCAGCCCTTCATCATGATGCGCAACGACCACCAAGACGCGCTCGCCGCCGGTCTCGGCGTCAGCGAATTCGATGCGGCCGGCAAGTCGGCGCAGGAGATTCGCAGCCTGTGGCGCTGGACCGCGGGCAAGCTCGCCGGCGACCACGTCATGCATGACGCTGGCGAGCTGAAGGACGCGAGCGAGCACGCCGAGGTCGAATTCCCGATCATGCTGACGCCGCCCGCCGAGGAAGCGAAGCTGCCGGTGACGCGGGCCTACCCGACCTGGGCCGACAATGGCATCAACTGGAAGGCGGGGCTGTAAAGGCGGGCTGTGGTCGTCATCGGATACGAGCTACCGCAAATGCGGTGCGCTCCCTCGCCCCGCAAGCGGAGCGAGGGAAACATCACCGACCGCGGGATCGAGTCCACCGAATCCAACCGGGCCTAGCGCTCTCCAGCCTCGCGCATCTCCAGCTGCTTGATCCGCGCATCGGCGCGACGCAGGCGGCGGCATAGCTCGCGATTGATGTTCTGCAGCACGATCACATAGGCGTGGATGTCAGCCTTGTAGAAGGCATACAGCTTTTGCGCCGTCAGCTCGTACAATACGGTCGGCGCTTCCGCGACGACGGTGGCCGATCTGTTCTGCATGTCGAGCAGGGTCATCTCGCCGAAGAAATCGCCGGGCTCGAGACGCGACATATGGATCGCAACGCCCGTCTCCAGGCGCTCGCTCACCTCCAGCGTGCCGCTGTGCACGACGAACATCGAACGACCCGCCTCGCCTTCGGCGACGACCACGGCGCCGCTCTCGAACTCACGCGCGACCAGCATCGAGACCAGCAGATCGAGGCTCGCATCGGGCAGGCCGCCGAAGAACGGCGTCGCGAGCAGGAATGCTTTCAGATCGGGCGAGCTGACAGCCATGGCGGCAGTATACTTGCGAGCCCGACGGCGGCAAGTACTACAAGAAAGGGGAAATAGTCCAAGCAAGTCGGGTCAAACAAGCCGCGAATTCGACTGCGATCGGCCGTCTCATTACCTGTCGCTCTTGGGACATCACAGCGACAAACGCAGGCGAAGCGACAACCATCAACTCACGATCTACTTAGATGTAGTGAAACCAGAAGCTAAACCCATGCAAAGTAGTCGAATGAACGACTGCTTAGGATATCTAAGTACCATGAAATTCGCTTATACAACCGGGCCAGGGTTAGGCACACCATCGTCGGCTAGCTGCGCCTGAACAATCGCAGCTAAGTATTCTTCCATCATCGAGAAGTCCAAGTGGCCCTGATCCCAAGCTCTGTCCGCCGCCTCCAGCGCGGCTTCGTAACCTTCACGATCCTCTTTGATACGCTCCGGCATTATTTTCGAACCACCGAGGAGCGCGCCGTCTCGCACACAGAAAATGTAATATGCAACTGCTCGAGCAGTGCGCCCATTTCCTTCGATAAACGGGTGGATCCAGTTCATTCGCCACAGAGCATAGGCGGCCAATTCTGTTGGCGAATAAATGTACCAGTTCTCGTGAACGAAAGAGATAAATCGATCCATCAAGTCCGGCACTTCCTTGAAGTGCGGCGGGATGTGTTTGCCGACGTAAATTGGCTCTTCTCTAAATCGGCCACCGAACTGGGAAATGTGAGCCACAGCGACGTGGTTCAGTGACCAAATCATATACTTGTCGAACGCCGTGTGATCGAACTGCAGTCCTATCTCGATGCAATTTGTAAGCAGGTCATACTGCCGGATTAGGTTCTTCTCCTGAACCCGGTCATAGAGCTCTTGATCTTCGCCCTCTAGTACCAACATCAACAAAAGAGCCCGGGCGAACCGGGCTCCCTCCCCACTACGCAGTTAAGCGTGTTGCAACCGGATACTTTTTGACGCACTCCGAGCCGAATCCTTAGTGATCCGGGACCCCTTCGGAGCGTTACCGTAAGCAAAGCTTGCGCGCTGCTCCTGGATAGTGGCCTCGCTAACACCCCTCTCCTTGTTCAGCTTTAGAAGCCGCTCAAGTTCGGGGCGTTCGGGCGCCCTTTTTAAGGATGGTTTGCGTTCTGCCATTGCGATTCTCCGCCTATCGTCCACCAAGATACCTTGGCTTTTTCTTAAGAAGATATAACGACCGATCCGCCTAGAACAGTCGCCACCGAAAATATTTCCACGACGGCTATCACGATTCGTCCACAAACCGCGAGTTCTGCCGAACTCTTGGGGAAATTCCTAGAAGTGTCCCAAATCGGCAACGCCAGCAGTCGGAAATTGCCCGAGTCTCGTTTCATAATGGCCAACCCATCTCTGTTCAAGAAACTAGGCAGCCCTAGCTTATGGGCGTCTGTTCCGGCCTCAATGTCTCGCCAGCCGAGACGGCCTAAAATTCGGCATTCCGAACACTCGGCGGACAGGAGGTCCCCTCACGTCTGGCACTTCGGGCACCAGAACGTCGACCGCCCGTTCTGCACGAAACGCTTCACCACGCCCTCGCAGCCATCCGTCCGGCACGGCTCGCCCTCGCGGTCATAGACCTGGAACGAATGCTGGAAATAGCCGAGTTCGCCTGATGTCTGGCGGTGATCGCGCAGCGACGAGCCGCCGGCGCGGATGGCCTCGTTGAGCACGGTGTGGATCGCTTCCACCAGACGCCTGGCGTGATCCGTGGGCTCGCCCTTCTTCGTTGCCAGCGTCGCCGCCAGCCGTCGCGGCGACAGATGGGCGCGGAGCAGCGCCTCGCAGACATAGATGTTGCCGAGGCCGGCGACGACGCGCTGGTCGAGCAGCGCCGCCTTGAGGCTGGTCTTCTTGCCGGCACAGGCGCGCGCCAGCATGGCGGCATCGAATTCGTTGCCGAGCGGCTCGGGCCCGAGATCCTTCAGGTGCGGCTCGGTCTCGATCTCGCCGCGGCCGATGATCTTCATGAAGCCGAAGCGGCGCGGATCGTTGAACACGATGTCGGCGCCAGACGACATGTGAAACACGACATGGTCGTGCACGCTGTCCTTGCCGCGCGGATAGTGAAACTCGCCCGGCGTCTCCTCGTGCTCCGGCTTGATCACCCGGAACGAGCCGGACATGCCCAGATGCATCAGCAGCACGTCGCCGGAGCCGAGGTCGGCCAGCAGATATTTGGCGCGCCGGCCGAGTCCCCTGACGGTCTGGCCCTGCAGGCGCTTCGCAAAATCGGGCTGGAACGGAAACCTGAGATCGCCGCGCCGGGCCTCGGCCTTGACGATGACGGCGCCTTCCATGACGGGCTGCAGCCCGCGCCGGACGGTCTCGACTTCGGGCAGCTCAGGCATGCCGGCTCATTTCACCTTTTGCATCCGCGACCATTCACCTTGTCCGGCTGACGTGATAGCGCCTTGGCCGCATCAGCGCTATGGTGCCGTATCGGAGTAAGGGTGATGGATCAGCCGGACCAAACCACTCATTTCGGCTTCAGGGACGTGCCTCTGGGCGAGAAGCAGACGCTGGTGAACGACGTGTTTCACAGCGTGGCACAGCGCTACGACCTGATGAACGACCTGATGTCGGGCGGACTGCACCGCGTCTGGAAGGACATCATGATCAACACGCTGAACCCACCGAAGAGCGATGCGCCGTTTGCGCTGCTCGACGTGGCCGGCGGCACCGGCGACATCTCCTTCCGCGCCGCCAGGAAGGCCGGCGCCGGCTTCCATGCCACCGTGTGCGACATCAACAGCGACATGCTCGAGGTCGGCCGCCAGCGGGCGCTGAAGCAATATCTCGACGACAAGGTCTCGTTCATCGAGGGCAATGCCGAAAAGCTCGCTTTTCCCGACCGCTCCTTCGACGCCTATACGATCGCCTTCGGCATCCGCAACGTGCCGCAGATCGAGCTCGCGCTCGCCGAGGCCTTCCGCGTGCTCAAGCATGGCGGCCGCTTCCTGTGCCTGGAGTTCTCCACTGTCGAAATGCCAGGGCTCGACAAGCTCTACGACCTGTTCTCCTTCAATGTGATCCCGCAGCTCGGCCGCGCCGTCACCGGCGATGCCGAGTCCTACCGCTACCTCGTCGAATCGATCCGCCAGTTTCCGCGCCCCAGCGCCTTCGCCGAGATGATCTCGGCGGCCGGCTTCTCCCGCGCGTCCTGGCAGACTCTCTCCGGCGGCATCGTCGCGCTTCATTCCGGCTGGCGTTTGTGATCTCCGCACTCACCCACATTACGCGGCTCGCCCGGGCCGCCTTCGTGTTCGCGCGCGAGGGCGTGTTCGGCGCCGTCGATCCGAGCCTGGCGCCGCCGCCGGGCCAGCTCGCGCTGAAGCTGGCGCGCCTCGTCGAGCGCCCCGGCGCCAAGTCCGGGCCAAGATTGTCGCGGGCGCTGGAGCGCATGGGCCCGGCCTATCTCAAGCTCGGCCAGTTCCTGGCGACGCGGCCCGACGTCGTCGGCGTCATCATGGCGCGCGACCTCGAATCGCTGCAGGACCGGCTGCCGCCATTCCCGCAGGCCGAGGCCGAGGCGGTCATCGCCACCGCGCTCGAGCGCCCGATCAGCCAGCTGTTCACGCATCTCGGTCCTCCGGTCGCCGCCGCCTCGATCGCGCAGGTGCATCGCGGCGAGGTCGAGCGCGACGGCATTCGTCGTCCGGTCGCGGTGAAGGTGCTTCGGCCGAACGTCGCCTCGCGCTTCCGCCGCGACCTCTCCGATTTCTTCTTCGTCGCCGAAAAGGCCGAGGCGCATTCGTCGGAGGCGCGGCGGCTGCGGCTGGTCGAGGTCATCAACACGATGTCGCGCTCGGTCGCGATGGAGATGGACCTTCGCCTGGAGGCCGCTGCGCTCTCCGAGATGGCGGAGAACATCAAGGACGATCCGGACTTCCGCGTACCCACGGTCGACTGGGATCGCACCGCCAACACCGTGCTGACGATGGAGTGGATCGACGGCATCGCGCTGAACGATCACGCCCGGCTCGCGGAGGCCAATGTCGATCTGCCCGACGTCGGCCGCAAGGTGATCCAGAGCTTTCTCCGCCACGCGCTGCGCGACGGTTTCTTCCACGCCGACATGCACCCGGGCAACCTGTTCCTGGACCAGCAGGGACGGCTGGTCGCGGTGGATTTCGGCATCATGGGCCGGCTCGGCATGAAGGAGCGGCGCTTCCTCGCCGAGATCCTGCTCGGCTTCATCACCCGCGACTATCGCCGCGTCGCCGAAGTGCATTTCGAGGCCGGCTACGTGCCGCCGCATCATTCGGTGGAGAATTTCGCCCAGGCCATCCGCGCCATCGGCGAGCCGATCCACAACCGCACGGCCGAAGAAATCTCGATGGCCAAGCTGCTGACCCTGCTGCTCGAGGTCACCGGCCTGTTCGACATGCGCACCCGGCCGGAGCTGATCCTGCTGCAGAAGACCATGGTGGTGGTCGAGGGCGTCGCGCGCGGCTTCGATCCCAAGCTCGACATCTGGAAGGTCGCCGATCCCGTGGTGCGCGAATGGATCGAGCGCAATCTCGGCCCGCTCGGCCGCATCGAAGGCGCCGTGTCCGGCGTCGGCGACCTGGTCCGGCTCAGCGCGACCCTGCCCGTGCTCGCCGCCCGCGCCGCCGCCGTGCTGGAGCACATGGAGACCATGACCCGCGACGGCCTGCGCCTGTCGCCGGAAACCATCGCCGCCATGGGCCGCACCGAAGGCAAGAAGAGCCGCTGGCGCGCCATCGCGCTGTGGGTCATCGCGCTGACCTTCATCGGCATTCTGTTCGCGGTGCTCAGGCTGTGACCTGAGAGCCCCGCTCTCTCCACTCGTCATTCCGGGGCGCGCGAAGCGCGAGCCCGGAATGACGGCGGCAAATAGCTAGGCTCACCAATCGGCATTGGTGTCTACTGATTGCACTGCTATCATTTTCTGCTAGCATTGCCTTCACAAGGGCAATGCTGGGGAGGCGGTCATGGCGAGCCTGACCATCCGCAAGCTGGACGAATCTCTCAAGACCTATCTGCGACTGCGCTCGGCGCAGAACGGGCGCTCCGTCGAGGAGGAAGTCCGGGTCATCCTGCGCGCGCTGATCGAGCCTGCCGATCCATCCGAGCCGCCGATGGCGCCGCCAGCTCCAGCCAACCTCTCCGCCCCGCTCGTCCCCCAGCCCGGCCAGACGCGCGAGGCCCGCGTCACCCTGATCATCGGCGGCGGCATCGCCGCATACAAATCGCTCGACCTGATCCGGCGGCTCAAGGAGCGCCACATCCAGGTCCGCTGCGTGCTGACCAAGGCGGCGACGCAATTCGTCACCGAGCTCGCCGCATCGGCGCTGTCGGGAGATCGTGTCTTCACCGATCTGTTCGACGCGCGCAGCGAGTTCGACGTCGGCCACATCCGGCTCGCACGCGACTGCGATCTCATCGTGGTGGCACCGGCGACCGCCGACCTGATGTCGAAGATGGCGCACGGCGCCGCCGACGACCTCGCCAGCGCCATCCTGCTCGCGGCGAGCCGGCCGATCCTGCTGGCGCCGGCGATGAACCCGATGATGTGGAGCAATCCGGCGACGCGCCGCAACGCCGCGACCCTGCAGCGCGACGGCGTCCAGATGATCGGGCCGAACGCCGGCGAGATGGCGGAGAAGGGCGAGGCCGGTGTCGGCCGCATGGCCGAGCCGACCGAGATTGCGGACGCCGTCGTCGCCATGCTCAAGCCGCCGACGCCGCGCCCGCTCGCCGGCCGCCGCGTGCTGATCACCGCGGGCCCCACCCACGAGCCGATCGACCCGGTGCGCTACATCGCCAACCGCTCCTCCGGCAAGCAGGGCTTTGCGATCGCCGCCGCCGCGCAGGCCGCCGGCGCCGACGTGAGGCTGATCGCAGGACCGGTGGAGCTTGCCGACCCCAAGGGCGTCAGCGTCACCCACGTCGAATCGGCGCGGCAGATGCTCGACGCCGTCGAGGCCGAGCTGCCCGCGGACGTCGCGATCTTCGCCGCGGCGGTGGCCGACTGGCGCGTCGCCAATGAGGGCGGCCAGAAGCTGAAGAAGACGGACAAGGCGATCCCGCCGCTGACGCTGGTCGAGAACCCCGACATCCTCGCCACGATCTCGAAGCTGCAGGAGAAGCGGCCTGGTCTCGTCATCGGCTTCGCCGCCGAGACCGAGCACCTGATCGACAACGCGAAGGCAAAGTTCGCCCGCAAGGGCTGCGACTGGATCGTCGCCAACGACGTCTCGGCCGCGACCGGTGTGATGGGCGGCGACCGCAACACCGTACATCTCTTGACGAAGGACGCCGATGGCGTCCATGTCGCGTCCTGGCCGATCATGACCAAGGACGAGGTCGCGACTGCGCTCGTCGCCGAGATCGCCAGAACCATGGGACCCGTTGCGTGACACAGACGATCGCGATCGACGTGCAGATCCTGCCGCATGGCGAGGGCCTGCCGCTGCCGGCCTATCAGACCGCACATGCCGCGGGGCTCGATCTGCTCGCCGCGGTTCCGCCCGATGCTCCGCTCGTCCTTGCGTCGGGCGGCCATGCGATGGTGCCGACGGGATTGTCGATCGCGCTGCCCGACGGCTACGAGGCCCAGGTGCGGCCGCGTTCGGGGCTCGCTGCGCGGCACGGCGTCACGGTGCTGAACTCACCGGGCACGGTGGACGCGGACTACCGCGGCGAGATCTGCGTGCTGCTGATCAACCACGGCAAGGAACCGTTTACGATCCGCCGCGGCGAGCGCATCGCGCAGATGGTGATCGCCGCCGTCGCGCGCGCCGAGCTCAGCCTCGCGACAACCTTGACGACGACCGCGCGCGGCAGCGGCGGCTTCGGCTCGACGGGCCGTTGAACTACGGGCTTGCCACCGTTCCGACTCGAAAGAGTCGATCGGCGGACGCATTTTCCTCAGGCGCAACCATCGTTCACGGTCTGGACTCTTACCGCTGGAGTCCCGAAGCGGTTATGGTTGATTGATTCGTGAGACGGCGCGGTCGACGCGATCGGCGCCGCGCGGAACTTCGTGCGGTTTGGGGCAAATATGTCGGGCGTGATCGTGGTGATGCGTCAGACGCTGCTGTCGTGCACGTCACTTGCGCGCAAGGGCCTGATGGGTCTCGCTGCGACTGCGCTTGCGCCGGCGACGCCGGGCTTCGCAGGCGATGGCGTGCCGCCGGATGCGATCACGACGCTGTTCGAGCTGAGCCGTCCTGATATCGCCGAGGTCACGGCGATGCTGGCGCTGCTCGGCTTCTCCGTCGTCGCCGCGGTCGCGCTGGTGCGCACGCGTCTGGCGGCCGGCCGGAAGGAAGCGCGGCTGCGCGCCGACGTCGCCGGGCTGCAATTGCAGGCCGATCGCTACCGTGCGCTGCTGTTCGCCGAGCCGCAGATCCTGATCGCCTGGCCGGCCGGCGGCCACCGTCCGCAGATCTCCGGCGACACCTCGATGCTGGTGCCGCAGGATCAGCCGCAGCGCATTCTCGCCTTTGGAACCTGGCTGCCGCCGGAGCCCGCGCTGCAGCTCGACCGCGCCGTCGACGCGCTGCGCGAGGCGGGCGAAGGCTTCATGCTCAATCTCACCACCTCGCACGGCCATGCGATCGAGGCGATGGGCCGCGCCATCGGCGGCCAGGCCATCGTGCGTATCCGCGAATTGTCCGGCCTGCGCCGCGAGCTCGCCGAGACGCAGCTCCGCTTCAAGGCGCTCGGCGAGGAGACGGAGTCGCTGCGCGCGCTGGCAGCGGCGCTGCCGTGGCCGATCTGGGCACGGCAGGCCAATGGCGCTCTCGCTTACGTCAACGCCGCCTATGCCCGTGCCGCCGATGCCCGCGACGTGCCGGACGCGATCGGCCGCAACATCGAGCTGCTCGACTCGGCCGACCGTGTCGACCTGCAGCGCGCGCTCGCCACCAACGGCCGTTTCGAGGGCCGGCTGCCGATCGTGACCGGCGGCGAGCGCCGCATGTACGACGTGCGCGCCTTCATGCTGGGACACGGCAGCGCCGGCGTCGCCATCGACGCCAGCGAGGCGGCGGCCCTGGACGCGGCCGTGGTGCGGATGCGGGAAGCACACCGGCGCACGCTCGATCAGTTGTCCTCGGGCGTAGCCGTGTTCGACGGCCAGCGTCGGCTCGCCTTCTACAACGACTCCTACCGCCGGCTGTGGCGTCTCGATCCCGCCTTCCTGGACAGCCAGCCGGATGACTCGTCGGTGCTCGACCGTCTTCGCGCCGCGCGCAAGTTGCCCGAGCAGGCCGACTTCCGGGCCTGGAAGGCCAAGCTTCACGAGGCCTATCGCGCCGTCGAGGCCGCCAAGGACACCTGGTTCCTGCCCGACGGCCGCGCGCTGTCGGTCGTCACCACGCCGAACCCGGAAGGCGGCGTCACCTATCTGTTCGACGACGTCACCGAGAGCTTCGCGCTTGCCCGCCGCTTCGACGGCTTGATCCGGGTCCAGCGCGAGACCCTCGACAGCCTTGCCGAGGGCGTCGCGGTGTTCGGCTCGAACGGCCGGGTCGAGCTGTTCAATCCGGCCTTCGCCAAGATGTGGCGGCTGTCGCCGGATCAGTTGCGCGAGCATCCGCACATCGACACCGTGGAATCCTGGTGCCATCAGCTCTATGACGATGCGGTCGCCTGGCGCACCATCCGCGAGGCGATCACGTCGATCGAGAACCGGCTCGACGTTGCGCTGAAGCTCGAGCGCAAGGACGGCAGCGTGCTCGACTGCATGAGCCGCCCGCTGCCCGACGGCGCGACCATGCTGACCTTCCAGGACATCACCGACACCGAGAATGTCGAGCGAGCCCTGCGCGAGAGCAACGAGGCGCTCGAAGCCGCCGGCCAGATGAAGATCGACTTCGTCCACCACGTGTCCTACGAGCTGCGCGCGCCGCTGACGACGATCATCGGCTTCGCACATTTCCTGTCCGATCCGTCGACCGGGCCGCTGACCCCGAAGCAGGCCGAGTATCTCGACTACGTCACCAAATCCACCAACGCGCTGCTGGCGCTGACCAACAACATTCTCGACCTCGCCACCATCGATGCCGGCGCCATGAAGCTCGAGCTCGGTCCTGTCGACGCCGCCAAGGCGATCGAGGCCGCCGCCGAGGGCGTGCAGGACCGGCTTGCCACGGATCGCATCCGATTGACGATCGCGGTGGACCCTGATGTCGGCTCTTTCGTCGGCGACGAGCGCCGCGTCGTGCAGGTGCTCTACAATCTGCTCGCCAATGCCGTCGGCTTCTCGCCGCCGGATTCGAGCGTCGTCGTCAGCGCCCGCCGCACCGACCACAGCGTCATCTTCGCGGTCACCGATTCCGGCCCCGGCATTCCGCCCGAGGTGAAGGACAAGGTGTTCGAATGGTTCGAGAGCCATTCGCAGGGCTCGCGCCATCGCGGCGCCGGCCTCGGACTGTCGCTGGTGCGCTCCTTCGTCGAGCTGCATGGCGGCAGGGTGCGGATGGATTCGGTGGTCGGCAAGGGCACCACGGTCACCTGTGACTTCCCGACCGACCACGTCGCGCAACGCAACGCCGCGGAATGACGGACCAGCTGACATTCACCACCACGCTGGCGGACGAGACCGCCACCGCCGCCCTGATGGCCGATCTCGCGCTGCTGATCGGCCCGGGTGCACTGATCACGCTCACGGGCGATCTCGGCGCCGGCAAGACGGCGGCGGCGCGGGCGATGATCCGCTATCTCGCCGGCGACGACGAGCTGGAGGTGCCGAGTCCGACCTTCACTCTGGCGCAGAGCTACGACCTGCCGAGCTTCCCGCTGGTGCATGCCGATCTCTATCGCATCAGCGACGCATCGGAGCTCGAGGAGATCGGCCTGTCGCCGCTGCCGGAGGCGACCGTCGTGCTGATCGAATGGCCGGAGCGCGCCGGCGGCACTCTCCCGCTGGATCGCGTCGACATCGCGCTGCGCCACGATCCATCGCAGGGCGACACCGCCCGCAGCGCCGAGATCACCGGCAGCGGCAAGGCGGCCGCGGTGGTTGCACGGCTGAAAGCCTTGCGCGAATTCCTCGCCGAGGCCGGGCACGCCAAATCGCGCCGCGAGCGCATGGCCGGCGATGCCTCGACCCGCTCCTATGCGCGGCTCCACAAGGGCGAGCGCGTCTCCATCCTGATGAACTCGCCGAAGCGGCCCGACGGCCCGGCGATCTACAACGGCAAGCCCTATAGCGGCGCCGTGCATCTCGCCGAGGACGTCCGCCCATTCGTCGCGATCGCCGCCGCCTTGCGCGGGCGCGGCATCTCGGCGCCGAAGATCAACGACGCCGATCTCGGCCACGGCTTTCTCATCACCGAGGATCTCGGACGCGAGGGCGTGATCGAGGGCGACCCGCCACGACCGGTCGTGGAGCGCTACGAGGCCGCGACCGATCTGTTGGCCGCGCTGCACGCGCAGGACGTCCCCTCGGTGCTGCCGCTGGCGCCGCAGGTGACCTACGAGGTCCCGACCTTCGACGTCGAAGCCATGCTGATCGAGATCGGCCTGATGCTCGAATGGTACCTGCCCGACCGTGGCGTGGAGCTGTCGCAGGTGCTACGCGCCGAATTCCTGGAAATATGGCGCGAGTTGCTGGAGACGCCGCTCGCGGCCAAGCCCACATCTAAGCCGACATCTAAGCCGACCTGGGTGATCCGCGACTACCACTCGCCCAACCTGCTCTGGCTGCCCGCGCGCGAAGGCATCGCCCGCGTGGGCGTGATCGACTTCCAGGACGCGGTGATGGGACCGCCGGCCTACGACGTGGTCTCCCTGGCGCAGGACGCCCGCATCGACGTGTCGGCAGAACTCGAGCGGGCGCTCCGAGAGCGCTACATCGCCGCACGCCAAGCGGCGTCGACGGACTTCGACGCCGACGAATTCGGCGCGCACTACGCGATCATGTCCGTCCAGCGCAACACCCGCCTGCTCGGTACCTTCGCCCGCCTCAACCGCCGCGACGGCAAGCCGCACTACCTCAAGCACCAGCCTCGCATCTGGGACTATCTCCACCGGTCGCTGGCGCACGCGGCGCTCGACCCAGTCCGCGACTGGTACGCGGCCAACGTGCCGCCACCGGCAGGGGTGGCTTAAGGCAGCGTCTCGCAGCACCACCGGTGCGCTCCCCCTCCCCCTTGCGGGGAGGGGAGCCGATCGCCGCCGTGGAGAGAGAACGCGCCAAAACCGCGCACCTCCTTAGCTTTACCGGTTCTTAGCCATCCCCCTTTACCTTGCGCCCGCGGCGCCGGTTGCGCGCCGCGCGTGAATGGAGGTTGCGATGGCAGAGCGGATGAAGGGCGAACGCGTCGTCTTCGAGCGCGGCATCCCGGCTTTCATGATGGGCATCGACGGCACCTGGCGGCGCAACTGCACCATCGAGGACGTCTCGGAGACCGGGGCGAAGCTGACGGTCGAGGGCTCGGTCGAAGGCCTGCACCTGAAGGAGTTCTTCCTGCTGTTGTCGTCGACCGGCTTGGCCTACCGGCGCTGCGAGCTGGCCTGGGTCAATGGCGACCAGATCGGCGTCACCTTCCTGAAGCAAGGCAAGAAGAAGACCAACAAGCGCGCCTCGGCCGAAGCCTGACCGAGCCACGACTGCGGCATCTTGCATCACGATGGCCGGGCAGCCGTCGCATATTCGTCATCGGCACGGGCTATCGCAACCGGCCGAGACGATAGATGTTTTTGCGTGGTATGATTCGCACATGCCACCGTTGATCGAGATGCCCTGAAGATGCCCGTCAAGCCGCACAAAGCCATGGTCCTCGCCGCCGGTCTCGGATTGCGCATGCGCCCACTGACGGAGACGATGCCCAAACCACTGGTGCGCGTCGCCGGCCGCCCGCTGCTCGACCATGTGCTCGACCGCCTCGCCGAAGCCGGCGTCACCGAAGCCGTCGTCAACGTCCATTATCTCGCCGACCAGATCATCGCGCACACGGCGGCGCGCAGCACGCCCCGCGTGATCATCTCCGACGAGCGCGACCAGGTGCTCGGCACCGGCGGCGGCGTCGTCAAGGCGCTGCCGCTGCTCGGCCACGAGCCGTTCTTCCACGTCAACTCCGACACGATGTGGATCGAGGGCGTGCGCCAGAACCTGTCCCGGCTCGCCGACGCGTTCGATCCGGAGCGCATGGACATCATGCTGCTGATGGCGCCGACCGCGACCTCGATCGGCTACGCGGGTCAAGGCGACTACGCGATGCTCGCCGACGGTACCTTGCGCAAGCGGCGGGAGCATCAGGTGGTGCCGTTCGTCTACGCGGGCGCCGCGATCATCTCGCCGTCGATCTTCGACGGCGCGCCGAAGGGCGAGTTCTCGCTGACGAAGATGTTCGACAAGGCGAACGAGCAGGACCGCCTGTTCGGCCTCCGCCTCGAAGGCGTCTGGATGCATGTCGGCACGCCGGCCGCGGTGGCGGAAGCGGAAGAGGCTCTGATGGAGAGTGCGGCGTAGCGGACTGCCCGACGGGCGAATCAGGTAGCAGCATCCCCGCGATCTGTGCTGAAGATTGTGAACTCGCCTCCTCCTACAGCCGTCCAGATGCCTGGAGAATCCATTGCGCCGGCGTAAAAGAACCATTGCGCTTCAACGGCAGTCGCCGTTTTATATTTTCGCTTTTTCGGAATTCGTGATAGAATGGAAGCTGCGGGGATCGCTACCATTGGTTCCCCGGAAACAGAGGGTCACCGGGGAGCCGACGCAGCATCCCTGGAGGAACCTCAAAAGAGATAAAACGTTGCTGTTCAAACAAGGAATCTTCGTCATGCGTAACTCAGCCGCATCGAACCTCGCGACAACGCATACGGGCGTTGGCGAGCAGAAGATGACAGCTCAATTCACAAGCGAGTTATCCGAACTTTGCCGAAAGCACGGGATCGGGATCGCGGGAGATGCGATACTGTTCGTCTTGGAGACTGAAGACTATCAGCATTCGTATTTTGCTGATCAAGATGCCGTACTTCGGCTAGGTTAGGGCAACCGAAGGGTCAGACCGGAATTCGGGCCGGGCGGCAGGCCAAGCGTTGGTTCAACTCCGGCCGAAGTTCGCAGATCATCGAGGATAGCTTTGGCATTGAACAGCATTCCGATCTTCTGTTCTGAGCCTGGACGAGGCTCGGCGACGGCCTTTGCGCGATATGCTTGAAGCTGTTCAACGCCAGCAGATAGTGCGAAGCGGCAGAGCCCGCGACAATAGAATCTGTTGAATTCACCCTCAGCCATGGTTTCAGCTGCCGTGTAGGGTACTCGAGCCGTCGTATAGCCCCCGCTAGGCTTTCGACGTTGCGTCGTCTCAGCAATCCTTGCAAAGCGCTTAAGCTCTGCAGCTAGAGTATCGTCGTTTCCATTCTTGGCTGCTTCTACAAGGAGCGCGCTCCAATCCTCCCGCCCGCGCGGACTAAGATACGAACTGACGTAGAGGGAACCGTCAGCGATAGCCATCTGAATTTCTTCGACCATAAGGGCTCGCACGTCGGCAGTGAGGTTCTCATAAGCCAGACCCATCGCCCATGCCTTTCGGTTGCTGAAGAGCTAGAATACTACTCACGATTCGCGGATTTGGCGAGTCAACGGCATCACAATGCCTATGCCGCTAAGCACATGTACTCTTTGGAATAATAGAGCCCTGATGACACGTTTGCGGCGTGCAAGAAGATTTTCCTTTCGTTTTTCCGAATAGTGTGCTCTTATGCCAGCATCCCGCCTCGTTGCGAGGGGCGTATCGCGGTCGTCACGAACGTTGAGCGCGGGATGCGATGGCCTGTCAGGACCGCAGCGTGCTCATGCGCGCCGACGAACGGTTTTGGCAGGACGGCGAAATCGTAAGGTCCCGGCATCCCGACGCTGATGCCAAGCTCGCGCTGACGCTGCGCGCGGGCGACGGTGGCTACAAGCCGGACACCGAGGAGAGGACGTATAAGCCGTAACACCGTCGCGCAGGGAAGGCCGGGTCGTTCCGGCTGAACCTGTGGTTCCTGCCCCGTGCACTCTTTCACGCACGGGGGCCACGGGCCTCAGCCGAGGCCCGGCCTTCCCTGCGCCCTTGCTTCGGATGAGGGCGAACGATTTGCATCACTCGGGCGCGAGAAGCGTTGCGGGAATGAGGATGTTTGTCTCCGTCATTGCGAGCAGCGAAGTCCCACTGCAGAGGCGGCCCGGATTGCTTCGCTGCGCTCGCAATGACGATGGGGGTGGGCAGCTCGTGCTCCGTAGTCAGCTGCCATCGCCCGCGAAAGCGGGCGATCCAGGACGCCGCGGCCTCTCGAATCAAGCTGAACCGCCTCGGAGGACCGGATCGCCCGGTTGAGCCGGGCGATGGCGGAGAGCGTGGCTGCAGCTGGGGCTCAGGCGCACGGCGTCCTCCAGCACAGGGACAAAGGTCACGCACCTATCAACACCCGTCCACACCCCGGATATGACCTCCGCCCGATCGCTCCCTATATAGACGGCACAGCAACCCGAATCGCAGGCCATGCGCGTCTTCACCGTTCCCATCTCGGCGCCGTTCCTGCGCAGCGTGATCGCCGCGCTGGTCGACGGCCGGCTGGTCGACGGCTTCGAGGCACGCAGCGATCCCGCCCGGCTCGCGACCGCGACGCTGTATCTGCCGACGCGGCGCTCCCTGCGGGTGGCGCGCGAGATGTTCCTCGACGAGCTGAAGACCGATGCCGCGGTGCTGCCGCGCCTGGTCGCGCTGGGCGATATCGACGAGGACGAGCTCGCCTTCGCGGAGGACCGCGACGCGTTCCTCGGGCCGGCGCCGCTGGAGATTCCGGAACGGCTCGACGACCTGCAGCGCCGGCTCACGCTGGCGCGGCTGGTCGCGGCCTGGGCCAAGACGCCGGTGTCGGCGCCGCTCGTGATCGGCGGGCCCGCCTCGACGCTTGCGCTGGCCGGCGACCTCGCGCGGCTGATCGACGACATGGTGACGCGCGGCGTGTCGTGGGATGCGCTCGATGCGCTGGTGCCGGATCAGCTCGACAAATACTGGCAGTATTCGCTCGAGTTCCTGCGCATCGCGCGGACCGCGTGGCCGGCCTATCTGCAGGAGATCGAGCGCATCGAGCCGGCGGCGCGGCGCGATCTGCTGATCGCGGCCGAAGCGGCGCGGCTGTCGGCGCATCCCGATGGTCCCGTCATTGCCGCAGGCTCCACCGGCTCGATGCCGGCGACGGCAAAATTCCTGCTCGCCGTCGCCAAGCTGCCGCATGGCGCGGTGGTGCTGCCTGGGCTCGACACCGATCTCGACGAAGCCGCGTGGAATTCGATCGGCGGTGCCAAGGACCGCGCCGGCCGCGTGTTGACGCCGCCCGCGGTCAATCATCCGCAATATGCCATGCACCTGCTGCTCAAGCGCTTCGGCCTGGAGCGGCGCGACGTGATCCGCCTCGCACCACCCGGCCGTGGCGGCCGCGAGGTGCTGATCTCAGAAGCGATGCGGCCGTCGGAAGCCACCGCCGTCTGGCACGAGCGCCTGCGCCAGTTCGACATCGCCGCCAACATTGCCGAAGCGATGGACAATCTCGCCGTCGTCGCCGCGCCCAATCCGGAAATGGAGGCGCTGGCGATTGCCATCGCGATGCGCGAGGCGCGCCATCTCGGCAAGTCCGCTGCGCTGGTGACGCCGGACCGCGCGCTGGCGCGGCGCGTGATGGCGGCGCTGACGCGCTGGCACCTGACGTTCGACGATTCCGGCGGTGACGCGCTGTTGGAGACGCCGGCCGGCATCTTCGCGCGCCTCGCCGCCGAAGCCGCCGCGCGCGGACTGGAGCCGCCGACTTTGCTGGCGCTGCTCAAGCATCCGCTGTGCCGGCTCGGGCGCACCGCGAATGGCTGGAAGAGTGCCATCGAGACGCTGGAGCTCGCGGTGCTGCGCGGCACGCGGCCACAAGCCGGAAGCAGCGGGCTCGCGCGCGACTTCGCGCGCTTCCGCGACGAGCACACCAAGCTGCACCAGGGCGAAGCATCATCGCTGCACAAGGCCGAGCCGCGCGCGCGTCTCAGTCCCGAGCAGCTCGACCGCGCCAGCGCGCTGATCGCGCAATTGCAGACGGCTCTGGCGCCGCTGGAAAACCTCGCCTCGCCGCGCCCGCAGGATTTCGCCGAGCTCGCCGCGCGGCATCGTGAGGTGTTGATCGCGCTCTCGACAGACGATGTCGGTGTCAGCACCGCGTTCACCGATCGCGACGGCGCGGCGCTGGCGCGCTGCTTCGACGACCTGCTCGCGTCCGGCGAGCGCTGCGGCCTGATGGCGCCGCTGTCGGACTATCCGGATCTGTTCCATACCGCCTTCTCCGATCGCGCGGTGCGCCGGCCCGAGCGCCACGGCGCGCAGCTGCAGATCTACGGTCCGCTCGAAGCGCGACTGATGCAGGCCGACCGCATGATCGTCGGCGGCCTGATCGAGGGCATATGGCCGCCGGCGCCGCGCATCGATCCCTGGCTCAGCCGCCCGATGCGGCATCAGCTCGGCCTCGACCTGCCCGAGCGCCGCATCGGACTATCAGCACACGATTTCGCACAACTGCTCGGCGCGCCCGAGGTGATCCTGACGCACGCCGCAAAATCGGGCGGCGCGCCGGCCGTGGCCTCGCGCTTCCTGCACCGTCTCGAAGCCGTCGCTGGCGCCGAGCGCTGGAAGGCGGCGACCGCGCGCGGCGAGACTTACGTCCGCTATGCCGAGGTGCTCGACCAGCCCGCCGCGGTGAAGCCGGTCGAACAGCCGGCGCCGAAGCCGCCGCTGGCAGCACGGCCGCTGCGCATGTCGGTGACCGCCATCGAGGACTGGCTGCGCGATCCCTACACCATCTTCGCGCGCTACATCCTGCGGCTCGATCCGCTCGATCCCGTCGACATGCCGCTGTCGGCCGCCGATCGCGGCTCGGCGATTCACGAAGCGATCGGCGAATTCACGCAGACCTATGCCGATGCCCTGCCGCTGCATCCGGCGCATGCGCTGCGCGTGATCGGCGAGAAGCACTTTGCGCCGCTGATGGAGCGGCCCGAGGCGCGGGCGCTGTGGTGGCCGCGTTTCCAGCGCATCGCCGGCTGGTTCGCGGCGTGGGAGACCGCGAGACGCGAGCAGATCGGCGCCATCACCGCGGAGATCCGCGGCGAGATCGGCATTCCCTTGGATCAGGGCCGCACCTTCATGCTGTCGGCGCGCGCCGACCGCATCGAACAGCGTGCCGAGGGCACCTACGCCATTCTCGACTACAAGACTGGCCAGCCGCCGACGGCCAAGCAGGTGCGCATGGGGCTGTCGCCGCAGCTTACGCTCGAGGCCGCGATCCTGCGCGAAGGCGGCTTCGACGGCATCCCCGCCGGCAGCCTGATCAGCCAGCTCGTCTATGTCCGCTTGTCCGGCAACAACCCGCCGGGCGAAGAGCGCATTCTCGAATTGAAGATCAACAAGAGCGACCCGCCGCAACATCCGGACCAGGCCGCGCAGGAGGCGCGCGAAAAGCTCGAGGCATTGATCCGCAGCTTCGAGGACGTCAATCAAGGCTACACCTCGCTGAACCTGTCGATGTGGGCGAACCGCTACGGTAGCTATGACGATCTCGCCCGTATCAAGGAATGGTCGGCGGCCGGCGGCCTGGGGGTGGAGGAATGGTGAAGGCGCCCCGCCCCATTCCGCAGGCCGTGCGCGAGGCGCAGACGCGCGCATCGAACCCGGCTGCCTCCGCGTTCGTGTCGGCCAATGCCGGCTCGGGCAAGACGCATGTGCTGGTCCAGCGCGTGATCCGGCTGCTGCTCGACGGCGTGCCGCCGGAGAAGATCCTCTGCATCACCTTCACCAAGGCCGCGGCCGCCAATATGGCCGAGCGCGTGTTCTCGACGCTCGGCCATTGGGTGACGCTCGACGACGACGCGCTCGACGGCGCGATCCAGTCCACCGGCATTCCCAATCCCGACAAGAAGCTGCGGGCCTCGGCGCGAAAACTGTTCGCCAGCGCGCTGGAGACGCCGGGCGGATTGAAGGTGCAGACCATTCACGCGCTGTGCACGCGGCTGCTGCAGCAGTTCCCGTTCGAAGCCAACGTGCCGGCGCGGTTCTCGGTGCTCGACGAGCGCGACCAGACCGAGATGATGGAGCGCGCCAATCTCAAGGTGCTGCTCGACGCCGCGCGGGCGCCCGACAGCGCGGTCGGCCGCGCGCTGCAGGTGGCGATGGCCAATGCGGCGGATTCGACCTTCAAGGACGTCGTCCGCGAGGCCTGTCTGAGCCGCGATCACTTCATGGCCTGGACCGATGGCGCCGGCCGCGTCGAGGTTGCCGCGCAACATCTCGGCGAGGTGCTCGGCATCAGCGCCGGCGAGACGCTGGAAGCCATCGAGCGCGACATCGTCGACGGCCCCAATCTGCCACTGAGGGATTGGACCGATATCGCCGCGCGGCTCGACGGCGGCGCCAAGACCGACCAGAAGCAGGCGGAGCAACTCCGCGCCGCACTGGCGTTCTCGGGTGCCGATCAGGTCGATGAATATCTCCGCGTATTCCTGACCGAGGACAAGGAGCCGCGGAAGTCCCTGCTGACCAAGAAGTTCGCCGACGCCAATCCCGGCATCGCCGGCCTGTTCGAATCGGAGGCGCGCCGGCTCGATCGCCTGATCGAAAAGCGCCGCGCGGCGGTCGTGCGCGACCGCACCGAGGCGCTGTTGCAGATCGCGACCGCCGCCGCCGCGAACTATCGCCGCGAAAAAGAAGAGCGCGGCCTGCTCGACTATGACGACCTGATCGACAAGACGCTGGCGATGCTGAACCGCGTCTCCGCCGGCTGGGTGCACTACAAGCTCGACCGCGGCGTCGATCACGTGCTGATCGACGAGGCGCAGGACACGAGCCCCCGGCAATGGGACATCGTCGCCCACATCATCGAAGAGTTCACCGCCGGCGCCGGGGCGCGCGACGGACTCACGCGCACGATCTTCGCGGTCGGCGACGAGAAGCAGTCGATCTTCTCGTTCCAGGGCGCCGACCCGCACGAGTTCGATGCGCGCAGGCGCCAGTTGCAGAAGCGCTTCACCGACGCCGGGCTGCTGTTCGATCCGGTGTCGTTCACCTATTCGTTCCGCTCCGGGCCGACGGTGCTGCACGCGGTCGACCACGTGTTCCGCGAGCGCGACGTCTACAGCAGCATTCACTCGCCTGACATCGGCCATCCCATCCACAACGCGCTGACCGATGCCGGACCGAGCATGGTCGAGCTGTGGAGCCTGTGCGAGCGCGACGACCGCAAGGAGATCGAGGGCTGGCGTGCGCCGTTCGACGGCGTCTCCGTCACCAGCCCCGAGGTCAAGCTTTCCAGGCGCATCCAGGCCGAGATCAAGCGGCTGATTTCGACGGGCACGATGACCGGCCATGACGGCGCGCGACGGCGGCTGAGCTATGGCGACATGCTGATCCTGGTGCGCCGTCGTGGCAATGCGTTCGACGCTGTCATCCAGGCGCTCAAGCACGCGGGCATCCCCGTGGCGGGCGCCGACCGGCTGAAGCTGACCGAGCACATCGCGATCATCGACCTGATGAACCTCGCCGACGCGCTCCTGCTGCCGCAGGACGATCTGGCGCTGGCGACCGCGCTGAAGAGCCCGTTGTTCGGGCTCGACGACGACGATCTGTTCAAGCTCGCCTGGCAGCGCCGCGGGTCGTTGCGCGAGGCGCTCGCCGCACATGCGGCTGACGACGAGCGGCTGCAGGCGGTGCTGCGCCGGCTGCAGCAATGCGAGCGCCGTGCCGCCGAGGACACGCCGTTCGCCTTCTACGCCTGGCTGCTCGGCGGCGATGGCGGCCGGCGACGCATCCTGGCGCGGCTAGGTCACGAGGCCAATGACGCCCTCGACGAATTCCTCGAGCTCGCGCTGTCCTACGAGCGCAAGGCGCCGGCCTCGCTGCAGGGCTTCGTCGCCTGGCTGCGCGCCGCCGACACCGAGGTGAAGCGCGACATGGAGATCTCGCGCGACGAGATCAGGGTGATGACCGTGCACGGCGCCAAGGGCCTCGAGGCGTCCGTCGTCTTCCTGGTCGACACCACCTCGTCGCCGGCGGATTCGCAGCGACTGCGGCTGATCCACGTGCCGCATGGCGAGCAGGAGATCGTGGTCTGGGCCGGGCGCAAGGCCGACGATCCGCAAGCCGTCGCGGCGGCACGCGTGGCGATGCTCAAGGAGACCGAGGACGAGTATCGCCGGCTGCTCTATGTCGCGATGACCCGCGCCGCGGATCGGCTGGTCATCGGCGGCTGCATGCCGGGCAACATGAACAATGTCCGCGGCGGCAGCTGGTACGACCTGATGGCCCGCGGGCTCGATGCCGCGGAGCTGCAGGTCGAGGTGATCGAAACCGAGGACGGACCGGTCAAGCGCTATGCGCGGGCCGAGGACATCGCGGAAACCGCTGCTGACGAAACGCGGCGCATGGTGGAGACGGCCGTCGAACTGCCGGCGTGGCTGCGCACGGCGGCGGTGGAGGCGCCCGGCGAGGTCGCTGTGCTCCGGCCGTCCGATCCATCCGCCGACGAGCGGCCGGTGCGCACGGGCGAATCGCTGGCGGCGCGCAACCTCGCGATGCAGCGCGGCACGCTGGTGCATCGCCTGCTGCAGTCGCTGCCTGACGTGGCGCCGGAGCGGCGGCGCGATGCCGCGCTGCGATATTTGATTCGCAACGCCGCCGACTGGCCGGAGGACGAGCGCGTGGGGCTTGCGGAACGCGTGCTCGCCGTGGTCGAAGACCCGCGCTTTGCCGCGGTGTTCGCGGCCGGGAGCCGGGCGGAAGTCTCGATCGTGGGCCGCCTCGCACTGGCCGGCCAGCCTCCGGCGCTGGTCTCCGGCCAGATCGACCGCCTGGTGGTGACCGCGGCCGAGGTGCTGATCGTCGACTTCAAGACCAACCAGCAGCCGCCCTCGGGACTCGCCGACGTGCCCCCGGCCTATGTCCGGCAGCTCGCGCTGTACCGCGCCGTGCTTGGCCAATTGTACCCCGGCCGCGTCGTCCGCGCCGCGCTGCTCTGGACCGAAGCCGCTGAATTCATGGAGCTTCCCGCCTCCGCGCTGGACGCCATGCTGCCATCCCAGCACGTCTGAGTGAGCCCGCTTGACCCGGGATCACGCCATTCCTACTTTGACGTCCACGCTGAGGCGGCCCGTCCGTGCCGCTCCCTCCAACCAAACGAGGTAATTTCCATGGCCGTTGGCAAGGTTTCCGACGCCGATTTCGAAAGCGAAGTGCTCAAGGCCGACGGCCCGGTCGTGGTCGACTTCTGGGCCGAGTGGTGCGGCCCGTGCCGCATGATCGCGCCCGCCCTCGACGAGATCTCGAGCGCGATGGGCGACAAGGTCAAGATCGTCAAGCTGAACGTCGACGAGAGCCCGAAGACGGCCTCGAAGTACGGCGTGATGTCGATCCCCACCCTGATGGTGTTCAAGGGCGGCGAGATGGCCTCGCGCCAGGTCGGCGCCGCGCCGAAGGCGAAGCTGCAGCAGTGGATCTCGTCGGCGGTGTGACGCTTGCGGAACAATGATTTTTGTCGAACGGCCGGCGGAATCGCCGGCCGTTTGCGTTGAGGGGTGTGATTCAGCGTTTTCGGATGTCGCCATGCCCGCCCGCGCCCATCGCTCGCCCTCCCGCAAATCCGGCCTGCTGGCCATGGAGGCGCGCTCGGTGGATGCGATCCCGCGCGGCGAGGACTGGCAATACGAACCAAAATGGGACGGCTTCCGTTGTCTGCTGACGCGCGACGGCGCAACGGTGACGATGCAGTCGAAGGCCGGCGAGGACCTCGCGCGCTACTTCCCCGAGGTCGTCGCCGCGGCGCGCGAGCTCGAGGCGACGAGCTTCATCCTCGACGGCGAGCTGGTGGTGCCGCAGGCGAAGTCGTTCTCGTTCGATGCATTGCTGCAGCGGATTCATCCCGCCGCCAGCCGGGTGAAGAGGCTATCGGTGGAGACGCCGGCGCTGTTCCTGGCCTTCGATCTGCTGGCGAGTGGCAAGAAGGAGCTAGTGACGCACACGCTGCACGAGCGGCGGCCGGCGCTGGAAGCATTCGCGAAAGCGAACTTCGCGGATCATCCGACGTTCCGGCTGTCGCCGGCGACGACGCGCTTCGCGACCGCGCAAGACTGGCTGGCGCATTCCGGCGGCGGCTCGGACGGGGTGATCGCCAAGCGGACCGACCTGCCCTACCAGGCCGGCAACCGCGACGGCATGCAGAAGATCAAGCGCTATCGCTCAGCCGATTGCGTCATCGGCGGCTTCCGCTACGCCACCAACAGCGGCGCGAACGGACGCAAGCTGGTCGGCTCGCTGCTACTCGGGCTCTACGACGATGACGGTCTGCTGCATCACGTCGGCTTCACCTCCGCGCTCAAGAAGGACGAGAAGCCCGCACTGACCGACAGGCTCGAGCCGCTGATCTCGCCGCCCGGCTTCACCGGCAATGCGCCGGGCGGCCCGAGCCGCTGGTCGACCGAGCGCTCGGCGGAATGGTGTCCGCTGAAGCCGAAGCTGGTGATCGAGGTCTGCTACGACCATTTCTCCGGCGAGCGCTTTCGCCACGGCACCTCGATCCTGCGCTGGCGCCCGGACAAATCGCCGAAGCAATGCACCTTCGAGCAGCTCGAGCAGAAGGTCGCCGATCCCTTGAAGCTGCTCGCGTGAGGTCAGCGGATCCAGCCGGTCGCGAGAACCGAGGCGAATTCGACATCACCATTGGCGCGGGCCAGCGCGGCCATCGCCTGATGATCATAGGGCACGTGGCGGAACGTCACGCTCCAGCCTGCGGGCTTAAGTTCAAGGATCGCATAGCGGGCGTCGGGCGTGCCGGCTTCCATCACATGCGGATGCGGTACGTTGTAGGAATAGCCAGGGCTGCCCACGCTACCGGGATTGACGATCAGCCGCCCGTCGCGAAGCCGCACGGCGCGCGCGGTGTGGGTATGGCCACAGAGGATCAGTGACTGCGGGATGCCCTCGGCCGTTGTCTCGATTGCATCGAGCGGAGCGCATGTGACCGCGCCATCCGGCGCGACGCTCTCGAGCCAGTAGACGTTATCGTCCTCAGGCGTGGCGTGACAAAGGAAGACCTCGTCGCGATAGATGGACGTCGGCGGGATCGTGCCGAGCCAGTCGAGATGCTTGGCTACGAGCTGCGCGTAGGCCGGCCGCTCCCAGGCGCCCATCCTCTCCGGCGGCCGATCGATCAGCCAGCGGTCGTGATTGCCGCGCACATGGACGGCATCGAGCGGCATCAGCAAGTCCATCGTCTTGCGCGCATCGAGCGGGCCGCTCGCCATATCGCCGAGATTGACAATGTCATCGACGCCTTGCGCGCGGATGTCGGCCAGCACGGCTTCGAGCGCGAGGTGGTTGCCGTGGACGTCTGCGATCGCGGCAAAGCGCATGCGCTATTCCCCTCAGGTCGGCGGCGTGCCGTTGAGGTCGAGCACGTGGCCCGCGAGATAGAGCGATCCCGTGATCAGGATACGCGGCGGGACCTCATAGGCAAGCCGCGCGATGCCGGCGAGCGCCGACGCGACGCCATCGGCGATCTCGACGCGCATGCCGAGCGTGCGCGCGGCGGCGGCCAGATCAGCCGGTGCCATCGCCTTGCTCTCGTTCGGAATCGGCACGACGATGATGTGGCGCGTCAGGCCGGCGAAGTTGGCCAGGAAAGCAGCGGCATCCTTGTTGCCCATCATGCCGACGATGACGACGAGCTGCCGCGACACGCGCTCCTCGAGGTCGCCGATCGCGGCCGCGACGACGCGGCCGCCTTCGGCGTTGTGGCCGCCGTCGAGCCAGATCTCCGCGCCTTGCGGCGCGATCGCGGTGAGCGCGCCGTTCGACAGCCGCTGCATGCGCGCCGGCCATTCGGCGCCGACGATGCCGTCCTCGAACGCCTTGGTGGTGAGCTTGAAATGATCGACCGCCCGCAAGGTCGCGATCGCCAGGCCCGCATTGTCGAACTGATGCCGGCCGAACAGTTTGGGTGCCGGAAGATCGAGGAGACCGCGATCGTCCTGATAGACCAGCCGGTTGCGCTCGACATTGACGTGCCAGCTCTCACCGGCCGCAAACAGCGGCGCGCGCTGGCGCCTGGCCTCGCGCTCGATCACGGCCATGGCATCGGGCTCCTGCGCCGCCGAGATCACCGGGCAGCCGCGCTTGATGATGGCGGCCTTCTCGGCCGCGATCAGCGCGCGGGTGTCGCCGAGGAACTCCATGTGGTCCATGCTGATCGGCGTCAGCACGGAGGCCGCGACCTGCTCGACAACATTGGTGGAATCGAGCCGGCCACCGAGACCGACTTCGAGCAGCACGACATCGGCTGGATGCCTTGCGAACAGCACGAAGGCCGCGACGGTCTTGACCTCGAAGAAGGTGATCGGCGCGCCGGCGTTGACCCGCTCGCACTCCAAGAGCGCGGAGATCAGCTCATCGTCCTCGACCAGGACGCCACCGCCGACCTGGCCGAGCCGATAGCTCTCGTTGATGCGCACCAGCCAGGGCGAGGTGAAGACGTGGACGCGCAGCCCCGCGGCCTCGAGCATCGCGCGCAAATATGCGACCGTGGAGCCCTTGCCGTTGGTGCCCGCGACATGGATGACGGGCGGCAGCTTGCGCTCGGGATGACCGAGCTGCGCCAGCAGCCGGTGCATGCGCTCCAGCCCGAGCGAGATCCGGCTCGAATGCAACACAGAAAGCCGCGTGATCAGCTCGTCGAGCGACGGTCTTGGCTGGGCGGCAGAATCGTTCACGCGCTCGTTGCGACCGCCGGCGCTTCCGCGGTTTCGGCGGGCTTGGCAGGCGGCGGCAGCTGCGGCGCGGGCTTGGCGTGTTCAACGGCCGGCGCCTTGGTCAGCAATCGGCACAGCCGCGCCAGCGTCGGGCGCAGGTCATGACGGTGCACGACCATGTCGACCATGCCGTGGTCGAGCAGGTATTCAGCGCGCTGGAAACCTTCGGGCAGCTTCTCGCGAATGGTCTGCTCGATCACCCGGGCGCCGGCGAACCCGATCAGCGCGCCGGGCTCGGCAATGTGGACGTCGCCTAGCATCGCGTAGGACGCGGTGACGCCGCCGGTGGTCGGATTGGTCTGCACGACGATGTAGGGCAGCTTGGCCTCGCGCAGCATCTGCACGGCCACGGTCGTGCGCGGCATCTGCATCAGGGACAGGATGCCTTCCTGCATGCGCGCGCCACCGGAGGCCGCGAATACGATGAACGGCGACTTCTTCTCGACCGCGAGTTCGAGCCCGCGGACGATGGCTTCACCCGCGGCCATGCCGAGCGAACCGCCCATGAAATCGAAATCCTGCACGGCGATGACGACGCCCATGCCTTCCAGCTTGCCGAAGCCGACCTTCACCGCATCGTTCATGCCGGTCCGCGCCCGCGCATCCTTGATGCGGTCGGCATAGCGGCGCTCGTCACGGAATTTCAGCGGGTCGGGTGTGACCTCGGGCAGCGCGACGTCGAACCAGGTCTCGTTGTCGAACATCGACTTCAGCCGCGCCACGGCGCCCATGCGCATGTGGTAATTGGAGCCCGGAATGACGAACTGGTTGGCCTCGACGTCCTTGTAGAACACGAGCTGTCCGGAATCCGGACACTTAATCCAGAGGTTCTCCGGCGTCTCACGGCGCAGGATGTTGCGGATCTTCGGCCGGACCACATTGGTAAGCCAGTTCATGTGTCGCTCCGTGTTGCGGTCGCCCGGATATATGGCGGGACGGCGGGGTCACGGCAAGACGGCCGCGACGTCCGGTCGAATAGTGGTTGACGGCCTATTCCGCGGCCTGTTGCGCCCCGTGCACGCCCCTTGCCAGCGCAGCGGCCAGGTCGGAAACGGCGCTCACGGTCTTGGCCGTCGCGCGTCCCTCGGCATCGAGGCTGGCGCGGAGCGCGTCGACCAGGGCGGTGCCGACCACGGCACCGTCGGCATGGGCGGCGATGGCGCGGGCGGTCTCCGGTGTCCGGATGCCGAAGCCGACGCAGACAGGCAGCGCCGTATGCCGCTTGATCCGGGCCACGGCGGCACCGACGGCGGACGAATCCGCCGCCGCCGCGCCGGTGATGCCGGTGATCGAGACGTAGTAGACGAAGCCCGAGGTGTTCGCGAGCACCGCCGGCAGCCGCTTGTCATCGGTCGTCGGCGTCGCCAGCCGGATGAAATTCAGCCCCGCCTTCAGCGCGGGAATGCACAGCTCGCTGTCTTCCTCCGGTGGCAGGTCGACGATGATCAGACCGTCGACGCCGGCGCTCTTCGCATCATCGAGGAACTTGTCGACGCCGTAGATGTAGATCGGGTTGTAGTAGCCCATCAGCACGATCGGCGTCGCCGCGTCGCCCTCGCGGAAGCTGCGCACGAGCTGCAGCGTCTTCCTCAAGGTCATGCCGGCCTTGAGCGCGCGCAGACCCGCCGCCTGGATCGACGGGCCATCGGCCATCGGATCGGTGAACGGCATGCCGATCTCGATGATGTCAGCGCCAGCCTGCGGCAGCGACTTGACGATCGCGAGCGAGGTTTCAGGATCAGGGTCGCCTGACATCACGAAGGTGACGAACGCCGAGCGGCCTTCTTGCTTCAATTGCGCGAAGCGCGCATCCATCCGGCTGGTCACGATGCCTTCGCCCTTCCTCGCAAGATGTCGCCCACCTGCGGCACGTCCTTGTCGCCGCGGCCGGACATGTTGACCACCATCAGATGGTCCTTCGACTTCTTCGGCGCGAGCTCCATCACCTTGGCGATCGCGTGCGCGGGCTCCAGCGCCGGAATGATGCCCTCGAGCCGCGACAGCAGCTGGAACGCCGCCAGCGCTTCCTCATCGGTCGCCGACAAATAGTTCACGCGACCGACCTCGTGCAGCCAGGAATGCTCCGGCCCGATGCCGGGATAATCGAGACCGGCCGAAATCGAATGCGCCTCCTCGATCTGCCCGTCCTCGTCCATGAGCAGATAGGTGCGGTTGCCGTGCAGCACGCCGGGGCGGCCGCCGGCGATCGAGGCGGCGTGCAGATGCGTCAGGCCATGGCCCGCCGCTTCCACGCCATAGATCTCGACCGAGGGATCATCGAGGAACGGATGGAACAGGCCCATCGCATTGGAGCCGCCGCCGATGCACGCGATCAGCGAGTCCGGGAGCCGGCCCTCAGCCTCTTGCATCTGCGTGCGGGTCTCGTTGCCGATCACCGACTGGAAGTCGCGCACCATCATCGGATAGGGGTGCGGACCGGCGACCGTGCCGATGCAGTAGAACGTGTTGTGGACGTTGGTGACCCAGTCACGCAACGCCTCGTTCATCGCATCCTTCAGGGTCTTGGCGCCGGACTGCACGGGCACCACCTTGGCGCCGAGCATCTCCATGCGGATCACGTTCGGCTGCTGCCGCTCGACGTCGACCGCGCCCATGTAGACGACGCAATCGAGCCCGAAACGCGCGCACAGCGTGGCGGTCGCAACGCCGTGCTGGCCGGCACCGGTCTCGGCGATGATGCGCTTCTTGCCCATGCGGCGCGCGACCATGATCTGGCCAAGCACGTTGTTGACCTTGTGCGAGCCGGTGTGGTTGAGCTCCTCGCGTTTGAAGTAGATCTTGGCGCCGCCGAGATGCTCGGTCAGGCGCTCCGCGTAGTACAGCGGCGAGGGCCGGCCGACATAGTTCTTCAGGTAGCCGTTCATCTCGGCATGGAACGCCGGATCGGCCTTGGCCTCCGCATAGGCCTTTTCCAGATCGAGGATCAGCGGCATCAGGGTTTCGGCGACGAAGCGGCCGCCGAAGATGCCGAAATGACCGCGGTCGTCCGGACCGCTGCGGTAGGAATTGGGAATGGCTGTCGTCATTGAACGCTCAACTCTTCAGCGGCCCGCGCCGCGCGAATGAAATCCCGGATCATGTCGCAATCCTTCACACCCGGCGCCCGTTCGACGCCAGATGACACGTCGACGCCGCCCGCGCGGGTGATCCGCACGGCCTCCGCGACGTTGTCGGCGCTCAGACCGCCGGAGACCATGAACGGGCGATCGAGCTTCACGCCCTTTAGCAGACGCCAATCGAAGGTGGCACCGAGGCCGCCGGGACGGGTCGCATCCTTGGGCGCCCGCGCATCGAACAGGATGCGGTCGCACACGTCGGCATAGCCCGCCAACGGCGCGAGATCGGCGTCGGTCGCGACCGGAATGGCCTTCATGATGGGTAGGCCGAAGCGCTGCTTGAGGTCGCGGACGCGCGCGATGCTTTCGCGGCCATGCAGCTGCAGGAGATCAGGCCGCAGCGTCTCGACGATGTTTTCGATCATCGCGTCGTCGGCATCGACGGTCAGCGCCACCTTGAGCGCGCGCCCCCTGACGTCACGACCCAGCTCACGCGCGGCCGTCAGGCCGACATGGCGTGGGGACGGCGGAAAGAACACGAAGCCCACCATGTCGGCGCCCGCGTCGAGCGCCGCAGCGAGGGTGTCGGGCGTGGTCAGGCCGCAGATTTTGACGAGCAGGGACATCAATGAACAACGCACGTCCGGGCGGAAAGGATCACCAGAAGCCGGCGGCTTCCAGGGCCGCCGAGCTTTCGCGCCTTCTACAACGCGGCGCCCTGCTTGTCTCGCCCATAAGGGGCGAAAAGCCGCGCCGGCGCAGCCGGAACCAGAGATTGCGCAGAGCCCTGTTTTGCACGCGCCGCGGCGCTCAACTGCGCCACCTGCGCGCGGGCCGCTTCGGCATCGGCCTGATGGCGGCGCGCGGCCCGCCGCCAGCGGCGCTGGCCGATCCAGGTGGCACAGCCACCCGCGATCACGCCCAGGATCGCGACGGCGATGATCAAGGCGAACAGCGGGACCGACGCCGAGAGCGCTGGATCGGTCGCGTTGAAGGGATCAAACGATACGGTAACGAAATGCCGATTGGCGACCGCGAAGATGACGAACAGCACCAGCAGCGGAAGGACGACCACGACAGTGAAGAATTTTCGCATGCGCTCGCTCGTGTCAGTCAGGCCGGATTCGCCTCGAGATCAGCCGCAGACGATTAGCACGGCCGGCGCGAGATGCTTCAATCGTCGGCGTCGTCAGCCGCGGCGCCGGCGGGATTGTCCCGGTTCAGCCGCTCGCGCATTTCCTTGCCCGTTTTGAAGAACGGGACACTTTTCTGGTCCACCGGGACATGAGCTCCGGTCCGTGGGTTGCGCCCGGCGCGGGCCGGCCGATGCTTGACCGAGAAGGCGCCGAAGCCGCGCAACTCGACGCGGTCACCGCGGGCGAGCGCCGCGACGATCTCATCGAGGATCGCATTGACGATGTTCTCGACATCCCGCTGGTAGAGATGCGGGTTGTGCTCGGCGATACGCTGAACAAGCTCGGATTTGATCATCGAGAAAATGTACCCGGGGAGACAGGTCCCATTTCCGTGAAAATATGCTGGACTGTCAAGACGCTAAATCATTCATCGCGGCCGTGAATCGGGGTGCGAGGCCCGGTACGGGGTCTCGCCACGGCACACGCGAAGCGGGAAGATTGCCCTGGGAATGGTCTTTGCGGGTTCAATTGCCCGGCGCGGGCGTCCAGAGCGCGAGCATGCCGTCGAGACCGATCCGGTCGACCGCCTGGACCACGCCGGTGCGCTCGAGCTGGCGGGCGATTCCGGAAAGACCGACGGCGTCGAGCGCGATCGCGGTGGCCGTTCGCAGGAAGGTGAGATCGCCGAACCGCGGCGTGAGCTTGTAGTCGCGCACCGGAAGGTCCTTCTTGACGTTCTTGTTGGCGACGAGCCAAGCGACCGCGGTCTTCTCGTCGCCGAGCTCGTCGATCAGCTTCAGGTCGATCGCCTGCCTGCCGGTGAAGACGCGGCCATCGGCCACCTTCTCCAACTGCTCATCGTTCATGGCGCGGCGGTCCTTCACCAGTCCGCGGAACCAGGCATAGGAATCCTTGACCA
Organism: Bradyrhizobium sp. HKCCYLRH1030; assembly: GCF_051168395.1. Lineage (NCBI taxonomy): Bacteria > Pseudomonadati > Pseudomonadota > Alphaproteobacteria > Hyphomicrobiales > Nitrobacteraceae > Bradyrhizobium > Bradyrhizobium sp. HKCCYLRH1030. The sequence goes on from NZ_JBNPUY010000002.1 coordinate 559,238, forward strand.
GGGCGTCGAGCGCCGCACGCGCTTCCGGGCTGGTCGGCTCGTAGCCGTTGGGGGCGGCCTTCAGCGGCGAGGATTTGACCTCCTCGATCTTCACGCCGACCGTCTTCAACAGCTCGCCGACATTGGGATATTGAAACAGCACGCCGATCGAGCCGACCAGCGAACTCTGCTGCGCGACGATGTGGTCGGCAGCGATCGCGCCGATGTAGCCGCCGGACGCCGCGAGGCCTTCCACGACGACGACCAGCGGCTTCTTCGCCTTCAGCCGGACCAGCGAATCGTAGAGCTGCTCGGAGCCGGCGGTGGTGCCGCCCGGCGAATTGATGTGAACGATGACGGCTTCGGCCGAGGAGTTTTCGAGCCGCTCCAGCGCCTCGACGCGCTCATGGTCGCTGCGGATCAGGCCCTCGATATTGACGCGGGCGATCGAGCCGGAGGTCGAGAGCACGGTGCGGCCGCGCGGCGACATGGCGAGACCGATGGCGGACAGAGCCGCAATCGCAATCAGCACCGCGACGACGCGCCAGAACGTCAGCTTGCGGCGCAGCCTGCGGCGATCGACGATCACATCCGAATCAAGCGACATGGACAGCTCCTGGAAGTCTCGGCGCGTTTTGCATCCGCAGCCTGAATATCTCGTTATCCGATTACATCAATCGCGGCGCAATTTGAAGAAAGGAAGGCTTGCGGCGAGGCCGGATCCGCGCGGCCGGCACGCGCATCCATGCCTCGCTGGAACAAAAAAGCCCCGGCTTGCGCCGGGGCTTTGATCTGATCGCAGGACGCGAAGGCTTACTTCGAGTCGCGGTTCTTGAGCGCGGTGCCGAGAATGTCGCCCAGCGTGGCGCCCGAATCGGACGAGCCGTACTGCGCGATGGCTTCCTTCTCTTCCGCGACTTCCAGCGCCTTGATCGACACCTGCACCTTGCGGGCCTTCTTGTCGAACTGGATCACGCGAGCATCGACCTTCTCACCGACGGCGAACCGCTCGGTGCGCTGATCGTTGCGATCGCGCGCCAGCTCGGAGCGCTTGATGAAGGTGGTGAAGTCGGTGCCGGTGATCTTGACGTCGATGCCGCCGTCCTTGACGTCGAGCACCTCGCAAGTGACGACCGCGCCCTTCTTGACATCGCCCGGCTCGGCGAAGGGATCGCCTTCGAGCTGCTTGATGCCGAGCGAGATGCGCTCCTTCTCCACGTCGACGTCGAGCACCACGGCCTTGACCATGTCGCCCTTCTTGTAGTTGTCGATGACCTGCTCGCCCGGCAGCTTCCAGTCGAGATCCGACAGATGGACCATGCCGTCGACGTCGCCTTCGAGACCCAGGAACAGTCCGAACTCGGTCTTGTTCTTGACCTCGCCCTCGACCACCGAACCCGTCGGATGCTTCTCGACGAAGACCTCCCACGGATTGCGCATGGTCTGCTTGAGGCCGAGCGAGATGCGGCGCTTGACGCTGTCGACCTCGAGCACCTGCACTTCGACCTCCTGCGAGGTCGACACGATCTTGCCGGGGTGCATGTTCTTCTTGGTCCACGACATCTCGGAGACGTGGATCAGGCCTTCGATGCCCGGCTCGAGCTCGACGAACGCGCCGTAGTCGGTGATGTTGGTGACGCGGCCGTGGAAGCGGGCCTGCAGCGGGTACTTGGCCTCGATGCCCTGCCACGGATCGTCCAAGAGCTGCTTCATGCCCAGCGAGATGCGGTGCGTCTCGTGGTTGATCTTGATGATCTTGACCTTGACCGTCTGACCGATGCTGAGCACCTCGGTCGGATGGTTGACACGGCGCCAGGCGATGTCGGTGACGTGCAGCAGGCCGTCGATGCCGCCGAGGTCGACGAACGCACCGTAATCGGTGATGTTCTTGACGACGCCGTCGATGACCTGACCCTCTTCGAGGTTCTGCACCAGCTCCTGGCGCTGCTCGGCGCGGGTCTCTTCCAGCACGGTGCGGCGCGACACGACGATGTTGCCGCGGCGGCGGTCCATCTTGAGGATCTGGAACGGCTGCGAGTTGTTCATCAGCGGCGCGACGTCGCGGATCGGACGGATGTCGACCTGCGAGCGCGGCAGGAAGGCCACGGCACCGTCGAGGTCGACGGTGAAGCCGCCCTTGACCTGGTTGAAGATGACGCCGTTGACCTTTTCGTTGTTCTGGAACGCCTTCTCGAGCTTGCCCCAGCTCTCTTCGCGGCGCGCCTTGTCGCGCGACAGCACCGCTTCGCCGAGTGCGTTCTCGATGCGATCGAGGAACACTTCGACCTCGTCGCCGACTTTCAATTCACTGTCACGGCCGGGCCCGGCGAATTCGCGCAGCGCCACGCGGCCTTCGGTCTTCAGGCCGACGTCGATGACGGCCATGTCCTTCTCGATCGCAACAACCTTGCCCTTGACGACAGAGCTTTCCTGCAGGTTGCCCTTCGTGAAGGACTCGTCCAGCATCGCGGCGAAATCATCGCGGCTGGGATTGTAGGAAGAAGCAGAGGTACTCGAAGCCATTTGTTCTCCAGATGCGGACATTCTCGCCAGCTTGGGTTGATCGGCGCATCGAATGGACAGTGCCTGGAGGTCCACAAATCCCCAGACGTCCGCGCGCCGCGCTATAAGCGCAAACGACGCGGGCCGGCAGTGCCTGCACATGCGATACGTATGAAGTGCGTCCGGATGATCGGACTCGATTGAACCGCAATCGAGCTATCGACGGTCAAGGGCGGGAGCGGGCATTCCTCCAATGACGCCGGCGGAAATCAAACCCGCTGGCGGCCCGCTCGAACGGCCTCGACGATATCGATGGCGGCCCGGACGCCGCCTTCTATATCCAAATGGGAGTTGTCAAGCAAGTAAGCATCCGGGGCTTGTTTTAAAGGCGCGACGGCCCGGTTCTGGTCACGCTCGTCGCGCGCCAGGATGTCGGCCAGAATGGCAGCCTCATCGGCCGGTTCCCCACGTGAAAGCGCCTCGAGGGTGCGACGATGCGCCCGGATGCGGGGATCGGCGACGACGTAGATCTTCACCTCGGCGTCCGGGCAGATCACGGTTCCGATGTCGCGGCCGTCGAGCACGGCACCGGGCGGCCGGCTTGCGAACTGGCGCTGGAAAGCCACCAGCGCTTCGCGCACTTTCGGCAACGCCGATACCACCGAGGCCGCGGACCCGACCTGGTGCGACCTCAGCGCCGGATTGTCGAAGCTCGAGGGATCCAGGCTCATGGCGACGTCCGCCGCCCGCGCCTCGTCCTTGAGGTCGATGCCGGCGGTCAGTAGCGCATGCGCGACCGCCCGGTAGATCACGCCCGTATCCAGATGCCTGAGGCCGTAATGCGCCGCGAGACGCTTGGCCAGGGTGCCCTTGCCCGAGGCCGCCGGGCCGTCGATGGCGATGATCATGCGAAATCCGCGCCCGCCTTGCACATCAGCGGGATGAAATCGGGGAAGCTGGTGGCGATGAAGGCGGTGTCGTCGACCCTGACCGGCTTGTCGGAGGCGAGACCCATCACCAGGGCGGACATCGCGATGCGGTGGTCCATGTGGGTCGCGACGATGCCGCCGCCCGGCACGTGACCGCGGCCCTCGACGATCAGATCGTCGCCGGTGATCTCGACCTTGACGCCGTTGACACGCAGCATCGCCGCGGTGGCCTCCAGCCGGTCGGATTCCTTGACGCGCAGCTCATGCAGGCCGCGCATGATGGTCGTGCCCTCGGCATAGGCGGCGGCGACGGCCAAGACGAGATATTCGTCGATCATCGACGGCGCCCGCTCGGGCGGCACCACGACGCCGCGCAGCTTCGAGGCGCGCACGCGCAGGCGGGCCATCGGCTCGCCGGCATCGCCGCGGACGTCGTCCTCCTCGATCGAGGCGCCCATCTCGCGCAAGGTCGTGAACAGGCCGGTGCGCAGCGGGTTGGTCATCACGTCCGACAGCACGAGGTCCGAGCCGTCGACGATCAGCGCGGCGACCAGCGGGAACGCGGCCGAGGACGGGTCGGCGGGAACGATCACTGGCGCACCACGCAGCTCCGGCTGGCCGGTCAGTGCGACGCGGCGGCCATGAGACCCTTCCGGCGTGGTCACGATCTCCGCGCCGAAATGCTTCAGCATCAGCTCGGTGTGGTCGCGGCTGGCCTCCTGCTCGATCACGGTGGTCACACCGGGCGCGGCGAGGCCCGCGAGCAGCACCGCCGACTTGATCTGGGCCGAAGCCACCGGCGTACGGTACTCGATCGGCACCGGGTTGCCGGCGCCCTGCAGGGTTAACGGAAGCTTGCCGCCCTCGGCGCTGGCGGTCACCTTCGCCCCCATCAGCACCAGCGGGTCGAGGATGCGCCGCATCGGACGGCTGCGCAGCGAGGCATCACCGTCGAAAACGGCCGTGATCGGGCAACCGGCCACGGCGCCCATCACCAGCCTGCAGCCGGTGCCGGAGTTGCCGAAATCCAGCGGCGCGCTCGGCTGGGCGAAGCCGCCCACCCCGACGCCACGGACGGTCCACGCGAAATCGCCGGTGCGCTCGACCTTGGCACCCAGGGATCGCATCGATTTGGCGGTGTTGAGGACGTCCTCGCCCTCGAGCAGGCCGGAAATCCGGGTCTCACCGACCGACAGCGCCCCCAGGATCAGCGCCCGGTGCGAGATCGACTTGTCGCCAGGCACGCGAATCGTGCCCGAGAGGGGCCCTGAGGCGCGTGATTCCAGGGGAGTCGGGGCGATTGACGTGCTCACGGCGGGATCCTCGTGTTTCGGACGCGGCAGGTATCACAGCCCCCGCCCTCCGTCACGAGCGGTGATTTTCCCGTTGACAGCGCTATTGACAGCGGCGCGGCAACTAGCCAAGTGAGACACCGCTTTTCAGACATTGCCAGGACGCCTGCACGTGGCCAAATCCGAGCTCGGAACCAAACGCATTTGCCCGACGACGGGCAAAAAGTTCTACGACCTCAACAAGAACCCGGTGATTTCGCCCTACACCGGCGAGGTCGTGCCGATTGCGCCGATCGCGCCCACCCGCGCCATGCGCGGCGAGGCTGCGCGCGCTGCTGCGGCGGCCGACGTGGTCGAGCCCGCGGAGGCCGAGGAGCTGGTGCCGCTCGAGGAGGCCGACGCCGAGGAGAACTCCGGCAAGGTCAAGGCCGTCGTTCCCGAATCGGAGGACGACATCGAGATCGACGAGACGCTCGACGATGACGAGGATGATGACTCGACCTTCATCGCCGACGAGGAAGAAGGCGACGAGGACGTGACCGACATCATCGGTGATGTCGGCGGCGACGAAGAATAATCGTCGAAGACACTTGAGATCAGCCGCGAACTGTGGTTCACGGTGCTCCCCGGCGGTCACCCAGACCGCCGGCTCGGTTCAGGGGCCATAGCTCAGCTGGGAGAGCGCTTGCATGGCATGCAAGAGGTCGGCGGTTCGATCCCGCCTGGCTCCACCAGCCTTCGCTCGCTTCGCGAGCTTCGGCTCGGCAAGCCACCCCAATCTGCCAGTTGCGCGAAGTGAGCGAAGGCTGTCGCGCCGTAGTCTGGACGCCGAAGCCCCCTTGGGCGGAGGCGGGAAGACGAAGGCGGACTTGGGCTCCGGGCGATAATGCTCTCTCCCCATCGCTTCGCGAGCTTCGGCTCGGCAAGCCACCCCAAACTCTCAGTTGCGCGAAGCGAGTGAAGGCTGTCGCGCCGTAGCCTGGACGCCGTAGCCCTCTTGGGCGGAGGCGGGAAGGCGAAGGCGGACTAGGCTCCGGGCCATGATGCCCCTTCATCAGTCGACTGAGCAGTTCAGCCCATCCAAGCTCTGGACGCCACGCAGCACGACCTGCCACATTCGCGCCCGTGAAGGGTCGAGGGCGGCCTGCGATGAAGTTCGTTTACATCCTGGAAAGTCTCAACGGCGAGCATTTCTACGCAGGCATCACCGACGACGTTCCGGCCCGCGTCACGAAGCACAATGCCGGTGAAGTCCCGCACACATCGAAGTTTCGGCCTTGGCGGCTCAAGACCTACGTTGCCTTCAGCGATGTGAAGCAGGCATTTGCCTTCGAGAAATTTCTCAAGTCGGGTTCAGGCCGGGCTTTCGCGAAGAAGCGCCTTTAGAGCCCCCTCACCCCTCCACAGCCGCATCGAGCCGCTCCCGCAGGCGCACCAGCTTGCCGTGCAGGTCGGCCAGCTCGGCGATCGAGCAGCCCGTCGCATCCAGGATCGCGGGCGGCACGATCGACCTTGCCTTGTCGCGCAGGCCCGCGCCCTGGGCGGTGAGGGTGACGATCACCTGACGCTCGTCCTCGGCCGACCGGGTCCGCTTGATCAGGTGCGTAGCCTCCATCCGCTTCAGCAGCGGCGTCAGCGTGCCAGAGTCGAGGAACAGCCGCGCGCCGATGTCCTTCACCGTCAAGCCGTCCTGCTCCCACAGCACCAGCATGACCAGATATTGCGGATAGGTCAGGCCAAGGCGGTCGAGCAGGGGCTTGTAGACGCGGTTGAAGGCGTGCGCGGTCGAATAGACTGCGAAGCAGAGCTGGTTGCCGAGCTGGAGCGGCAGGTCTGCCGCGGACTTCTTTCGCATCGAGGTCACCACAGGTCGATCCTATCGGCATCTTGAGCCCGCACGCCTCGGATCGACAACGGGCCCGGCGCACCGATCACGAATTTTCTACCGAACAATTATATTGTACACAATCTAATTGTGTGCAATATGGCCGCGCTGAATTCGTCCATCCAACCAGGAGACACCCATGTCCGTGAACGTGCTCTACAAGACCAGCGCCAAGGCCACCGGCGGCCGCGACGGCGAAGCCGCGACCCTCGACGGCTCGCTCAAGGTCAAGCTTTCCACCCCGAAGGAGCTCGGCGGCGGCGGCGGTGCCGGCAACAATCCGGAGCAGTTGTTTGCGGCCGGCTACGCAGCCTGCTTCATCGGCGCGATGAAGTTCGTCGGCTCGCAGGGCGGCCCCAAGGTTCCCGCCGACACGTCGGTGACCTCGACGGTCGGCATCGGCCCGCGCTCCGAAGGCGGCTTCGGCATCACCGTCGAGCTCGCAGTGTCGCTGCCCGGACTCGCCAAGGCCGACGCCGAAGCGCTGGTCGCCAAGGCGCACGAGGTGTGCCCCTATTCCAACGCCACGCGCGGCAATGTCGACGTCAAGCTGAGCGTCGTCTGAGCTTCAATTCCGTCATGCGGCAGGACGGCCTCCGTTGTCCTGCCGCATGGCAGCCCCCGTTTGCGCCGCCGCCGCAGCAATGCTTAATGATCGCGAGCTGAAACCAACCTCGCGACATCCGATGACACCCCAATTTGCTCCCGGCGCCATGGCCGGCCTGCGCGTGATCGATCTGACGCGCGTGCTCGGCGGCCCCTATTGCACGCAGATCCTGGCCGATCACGGCGCCGACGTGATCAAGGTCGAGCCGCCGGCCGGCGACGAGGTGCGTGACTGGGGTCCGCCCTTCCACGATGAGGACGCCGCCTATTTCGTCGGGATCAACCGCAACAAGCGCTCGATCGGCCTCGATCTCGCCTCAGAGGGCGGCCGCGCCGTGCTGATGCGGATGCTCGAGACGGCCGACGTGCTGATCGAGAACTTCAAGCCTGGCACCTTGGAGAAATGGGGCATCGGCAGCGACACGCTGCGCGAGACATTCCCCAAGCTGGTGCACTGCCGCATCTGCGGCTTCGGCGCGGATGGCCCGCGCGGCGGCAATCCCGGCTACGACGCGATCATCCAGGCGATGACCGGCATGATCGCGGCGACCGGTTCGCCGCAGAGCGGACCGATGCGGATCGGCGTGCCGCTGGTCGACATCACCACCGGACTCTATGCCGCGATCGGCATCCTGATGGCGCTGTCGGAGCGGCAGCGCTCGGGCATCGGTCAGTTCCTCGAGGTCACGCTGTATGAGACCGGTCTCGCGATCATGCATCCGCATACCGCAAACTACTTCATGCATGGCAAGCCGCCGTCGCTGACCGGCAACGAGCACCCGAACCTCGTTCCGTATGCGATCTTCGCGACCAAGACCGACGATATCTTCATCGGCGTCGGCAATGACGGCACCTTCCGCAAGCTCGCCAAGGAGATCGGCCGCCCCGAACTCGGCACCGATCCGCGCTTCGCCCGCAACAAGGATCGCGTCGCCAATCGCGAGGCGCTGCGCGCCGAGCTTGCCGCCGTGTTCAGCCAGTTCGAGGCGGAGCCGCTGTGCGACCGGCTGCTCGCGGCCGGTCTGCCGGCAGGACCCGTGCAGAAGATCGACCAGGCGCTGACCAATCCGCACACGATCTACCGCGGCGATGTCATCGAGAAGGACTGGTACAAGGGCGTCGCGTCGCCGATCCGGCTCGAACGCACCAAGCCGAGCCTGCGCTCCACCCCGCCGAAGTTCAGTCAGCACGCGCAGGAGGTGCTGACCGAGTTCGGTTACACGCCGAGCGAGATCGAGGCGCTGCTGTCCCAGGGCACGGTGTGCGCCGAGCGCAAGCGCTGAGGCGCCATCAGCCTGTCGTCTCTCACCGCCAGCGCCGGCCGGGGCATCGCCCCGGCGCGGCACCGTCTCCCGCAAGTCGCTGCGTTCCGCCGCGATGAACGCGCTTTCCGCTGACGATCCAACCGGTTATACATTCACGAAACTGTCATCTCGCGCTGCTACGGCCGCGACGCCGATGACGTTTCACGGGAGGTATTCTTTAATGTCACTTCGCCAATTCTGGACGGCCGCGACTGCGGCAGTCACGCTGGTCCTGAGCGCCGCAGCACCTGCGCATGCCGTGACCGAAATCCAGTGGTGGCATGCGATGACCGGCGCCAACAACGACGTCATCGTCAAGCTCGCCAACGATTTCAACGCCTCGCAGTCCGACTACAAGGTCGTCCCGACCTACAAGGGCAACTACGCCGACACGATGAATGCCGGCATCGCCGCCTTCCGCGCGGGCAATGCGCCCCACATCATGCAGGTGTTCGAGGTCGGCACCGCCACCATGATGGCCGCCACCGGCGCCGTGAAGCCGGTCTACAAGCTGATGCAGGACGCCGGCGAGACGTTCGACCCGAAGAGCTATCTGCCTGCGATCACGGGCTACTACTCGACCTCCAAGGGTGAGATGCTGTCGTTCCCCTTCAACTCGTCCTCCACGGTGATGTGGGTCAATCTCGACGAGCTGAAGAAGGTCAACGCCGAGATCCCGAAGACCTGGCCCGAACTGTTCGAGACCGCCAAGAAGCTGAAGGCGGCCGGCCATGCGACCTGCGGCTTCTCGGGCTCGTGGGTCACCTGGGTCAATCTCGAGCAGCTCTCCGCCTGGCACAACGTGCCGCTGGCCAGCAAGGCGAACGGTCTCGACGGCTTCGACACCGTGCTGGAGTTCAACGGTCCGCTGCAGGTCAAGCATCTCGAAAACCTGGTCGAGCTGCAGAAGGACAAGACCTACGACTATGCCGGCCGCACCAACACCGGTGAGGGCCGCTTCACCTCGGGCGAATGCCCGATCTACCTGACCTCGTCGGCGTTCTTCGGCAACGTCAAGGCCCAGGCCAAGTTCGCCTTCACCGCCGCGCCGATGCCGTATTATCCGGACGCCAAGGGCGCGCCGCAGAACTCGATCATCGGCGGCGCCTCGCTCTGGGTGATGGGCGGCAAGAGCGCGGACGAATACAAGGGCGTGGCGAAGTTCCTGACCTTCCTCTCGGACACCGATCGTCAGGTCTACATCCACAAGGCCTCGGGCTATCTGCCGATCACCAAGGCGGCCTACGCCAAGGCCAAGGCCGAGGGCTTCTACAAGGATCAGCCCTATCTGGAGACGCCCCTGCTCGAACTGACCAACAAGGAACCGACGGAGAATTCCCGCGGCCTGCGTCTGGGCAACATGGTGCAGCTGCGTGACGTCTGGTCGGAGGAAATCGAGCAGGCCCTGGCCGGCAAGAAGACCGCCAAGCAGGCGCTGGACGCCGCCGTCGAGCGCGGCAACCAGATGCTGCGCCAGTTCGAAAAGACGGCCGTGAAGTGAGGCCATGAGCCGGCAGGCCGCCCCGCGGCCTGCCGGTTCGCCGACCGACCATGCAGAAGAACGCCATCTTTCAGTCAAAACTGCTGCCGTTCGTGCTGGTCGCTCCCCAGCTCGCGATCGTGCTGATCTTCTTCTATTGGCCCGCGATCCAGGCCGTCATCCAGTCGTTCCTGCTGCAGGACGCGTTCGGCCTGTCCACGAGCTTCGTCTGGTTCGAGAACTACGCCGACCTGCTCAGCCAGCCGGACTATTTCCAGGCCATTCTCCGCACCTTCGGCTTCTCCTTCGCGATCGCGCTCTCGTCGCTGTCGGTCGCACTGCTGCTCGCGGTCATGGCGGATAAGCCGTTGCGCGGCGTCACGCTGTACCGGACGCTGCTGATCTGGCCCTATGCCGTGGCGCCGCCGGTGGTGGGCGTGCTCTGGATCTTCATGCTCCACCCGTCGCTCGGCGTGATCTCGCGCTATCTGCGCGCTGTTGGCATCGACTGGAATCCGCTGCTCGACGGCGACCAGGCGGCGCTGCAGATCATCCTCGCGGCCGCCTGGAAGCAGATCTCCTACAACTTCCTGTTCTTCCTCGCCGGGCTGCAGAGCATCCCCCGGAGCGTGCTCGAGGCGGCCGCGATCGACGGCGCGCGGCCGATGCGGCGGTTCTGGACCGTGACCTTCCCGCTGCTGTCACCGACCATCTTCTTCCTGCTGGTCATCAACATCGTCTACGCCTTCTTCGAGACCTTCGGCATCATCGACACGATGACCCGCGGTGGTCCTGGCAAATCCACCGAGACGCTGGTCTACAAGGTCTATACCGATGGCCTGCTCGGCGGCAATCTCGGCTCGTCGGCCGCACAATCCGTCGTTCTGATGGTCATCGTCATCGTGCTGACGGCGATCCAGTTCCGCTTCGTCGAGCGCAAGGTGACCTACTGATGGTCGAGCAAGAAGGCATTCGACGCTACGTCGCGCACGCCATCCTGTGGATCGGAATCGCGATCGTCGCGTTCCCGGTCTATCTCGCATTCGTCGCCTCGACGCAGGACAATGCGGTGATCGCCAACGGGCAGATGTCGCTGCTGCCTGGCGGGCACTTCCTGTCGACCTACTATCAGACGATCTTCGTTGGCACGAGCGGCTCGACCCGCGAGCCGGTTGCGACCATGCTTTTGAACTCGCTGGTCATGGCGCTGCTGATCGCCGTCGGCAAGATCGCGATCTCGATCATCTCGGCCTATGCGGTCGTCTACTTCCGCTTCCCGTTCCGCATGGCGATCTTCTGGCTCATCTTCATCACCCTCATGCTGCCGGTCGAGGTGCGCATCTATCCGACCTACAAGATCGTCGCCGACCTCCACATGCTCGACAGTTATGCCGGGCTCGCGCTGCCGCTGATCGCGTCCGCCACCGCCACGCTGCTGTTCCGCCAGTTCTTCATGACGGTGCCGGACGAGCTGCTGGAGGCGTCCCGCATCGACGGCGCCGGGCCGTTCCGCTTCTTCTGGGACACCCTGCTGCCGCTGTCGCGCACCAACATGGCGGCGCTGTTCGTGATCCTGTTCATCCTCGGCTGGAACCAATATCTCTGGCCGCTGCTGATCACGACGCGCGACGACATGCAGACCATCCAGATCGGCATCCGCAAGATGATCACGACGACCGACGCGCTGACCGAGTGGCCGATCGTGATGGCGACGGCCGTGCTCGCGATGCTGCCGCCGGTGTTCGTCGTCGTCGTCATGCAGCGCCTGTTCGTCAAGGGGCTGGTGGAGACGGAAAAGTGACGAAGGGGCGAATAGCGAGTGGCGAATAGGGATGTTCGCGCAACGGCTCGCTTCGTCCCCTTCCCTATTCGCCACTCCCCATTCGCTATTCGCTAGGTAACCACCAATGGCCAACGTCACCCTCCGCAACGTCCGCAAGGTCTACCAGGGCGGCTTCGAAGCCATCAAAGGCGTCGATGTCGATGTCGGCGACGGTCAGTTCTGCGTGCTAGTCGGGCCGTCGGGCTGCGGCAAATCCACCCTGCTGCGGATGGTCGCGGGGCTCGAGACGATCACCTCGGGCGAGATCGACATCGGCGGCCGCATCGTCAATGCGATCGAGCCGGCGGATCGCGACATCGCGATGGTGTTCCAGAACTACGCGCTCTATCCGCACATGACCGTCTACAACAACATGGCCTACGGCCTGCGCAATCGCGGCATGGCGGAAAAGGAGATCAGGACGCGGGTCGAGGACGCCGCACGCATCCTCGAGCTCGGCACCATGCTCGAGCGGAAGCCGCGCCAGCTCTCCGGCGGCCAGCGCCAGCGCGTGGCGATGGGCCGCGCCATCGTGCGCCAGCCCAAGGTGTTCCTGTTCGACGAGCCGCTCTCGAACCTCGACGCCAAGCTGCGCATCGCGATGCGGGTCGAGATCCGCAAGCTGCAGCGCCGGCTCAACACCACCGCGATCTACGTCACCCACGACCAGCTCGAGGCGATGACGCTCGCCGACATCCTGGTGGTGATGAACGGCGGGAAGGTCGAGCAGATCGGCAATCCGCTCGAGATCTATCAGCGTCCAGCCACCACCTTCGTCGCGTCCTTCATCGGCGCGCCGCCGATGAACCTGATGCCGACCGATGGCGTGCGCGCCCAGTTGCTCGGCGCCGACGCGGTTCCCCAAGAAGCGGGCCAGCTCGGCATCCGGCCTGAGGATTTCCAGCTTGGCGACACCGTTCCGGCGGGCGGGATCGGGCTCGACCTCCGCGTCGAGGCGATCGAGCATGTCGGCGCCGAGACCTATGTCTACGGCGCACGCCAGGACACGGGCAGCGATGACCGGCTCTCCGCGACCGCCAACGACATCATCGTGCGGCTGCCGGGTACCGCCGCGCCGGAGATCGGCGCACGGATTCGCGCCGTGGCACCGCGGGCCAAGCTGCATCTGTTCTCGGCCGACGGCCGTCAGCGGCTGTCCGTTTAAACCCTTCCACAGACAGGCTGTTCCGGCGCATTCGGGGTGCTTGAACGCGCCCCGGATCGTGCCCATATTGCTGCTCAAGGGGTGCCGTCAGGGCCCTGATACATCAAAGTCGCTTCGAGAGGACTTTGTAAACCATGTCTCGTGTTCCTTCGCTCTCCAGTCCGTTCCTGCTGGGCTTCGACGAGATCGAGCGCGTGCTCGACCGCGTCGTCAAAGGTGCCGACGGCTATCCGCCCTACAATATCGAGCGGTTCGAACGCACCAATGGCCAGCCCGAGCGTCTGCGGATCACGCTGGCGGTGGCGGGTTTCACCCGCGACCAACTCGATGTCACCATTGAGGAAAACCAGCTCGTCATCCGCGGCCGGCAGCAGGACGACAAGACCAGGCAATACATTCATCGCGGCATCGCCGCGCGCCACTTCCAGCGCACCTTCGTGCTGGCGGAGGGAATGCATGTGCTTGGTGCGGACCTGAAGAACGGGCTGTTGTCGGTCGATCTGGCCAGGCCAGAGCCTGAGCGGATCGTTAAGACAATAGCGATCAATGAACACGAATAATGGTTTGATGGAACGAGTAGCGGACTCGACCGCTTGAGTCTCAGAAGGAGTCGAGACCATGACTGAAGGTAATGTTGCGTCGGAATCCCCCGTCTCCCTGGAGTCGCTGGCGACCTTGGGCGAGGGCCACATCGCTTACGTGAAGCAGATCCGCTCCGAGGACGTACCGGGACTGTTTCCGCAGGCGCCGCACATCGCGCCGGGACTGAAGCTGTTCGCCTTGCATGCCGCCGACGGCACGCCGATCATGCTCACCGACAGCCGCGAAGCGGCGATCGCGAATGCGTGGAGTCACGAACTCCAGGCCGTGAGCGTCCACTGACGCAAAGGCCGAGCCGCAGCGCTGACAACGGCCGCTTCTCGTGAGACTCAACGCTCATTGAGACGCGATGCTCACGAGGAGCATGCAGCTCACGGACTGACACGAGGGCGGTCCCTGGAAACGGGGACGGCCCTTTTTTCTGCTCGTAACGATGGCCGCGCATGACCTTGATGACGACACCCATGAGCCCGGCCGGACTGCGTGCAGATCCTGCGCTTGCGGACGCGCTGCTCGCGCTCAACAATGCGCATGCCTCCGAGCTGTCGTGGCTCACGCCCGAAACGCTCATGCAGCTGCTCGATCGGGCATGGCTGGCCTGGCGAATTGGCAGGGCCGATGCGCTGATGATCGCGCTCGACCACGCCGCCGTCTACGATAATCCCAATCACCGCTGGTTTCGCGCGCGCTACGATCGGTTCGTCTATGTCGACCGCATCGTGGTGGCGCCGGCCGCCCGCGGCCGGGGCCTGGCGCGGCAGCTCTATGAGGAGCTGATTCGGGAGGCGACCGCGGCGGGCCACGACCGCATCGTCTGCGAGGTCAATCTGGATCCGCCCAATCCGCAGTCGGACGCGTTTCATGCTGCGCTCGGCTTCGCGCCGCTGGCGACGGCCGGCATCCATGGCGGCGCCAAGACGGTGCGCTACATGGCGAGATCATTGCGATAGCCGGCCAAGGACGAAGCGGCTGCGGAAGTGCTTTGGAGAAATTGTTTCCGTCGATGTCCGGAACGGTCGATTTGACAACCAGATACAATCCGACCCGGTTTAAGGCGAAGGTGTCCAATCCTTAAGTTGTCCCTGTTGCGGCACGCGCTAGTCCGATGTGTGACGAGCATGTGTAGGGATGGCAGATGCATGAATCACGGCTTGATGCAGGCGTCTTTCGAGAGCTTGCGCTCGGGACCCTACCCAATCGGCACGTCTTTCTTGACAGTCCTCCGCCGGGGCCAAGCCCTTACTACGTCATCTGCAACAGCGTGCCGAAAGCGGGGACGTACCTGCTGGTCGAACTCGTCAGAGCGCTGGGCGGTCATGTCGATGTCGGCTATCACACCTACACGTCATCGATCAGCAAGCTGAATCCCGACGGTTCGCTCGACTACGGACGCGCGCTTCCGGCCCCGCTCTGGGCGTCGGCCCTGCGCTCCGGCTATTCCTGCGCCTCGCACACCGAGTATTGTCCGTATCTCGAGCAATACCTCCTGGGCAGACCAGAACACAAGATGCTGTTCATCGTCCGCGACCCCCGCGACATCGTCGTGAGCTGGGTCGACTTCGTCTACCACTCGGCGGCCTACCCGAAGATGCGGAAGTGGAACGCCTATCTGCGGTCGGCCGGATCGGCCGCTCACCCCGATGACGCCTCCCGAATCACATCGACCCTCCTCTCTTTGCCCCGATCGGGCATCAAGAAGTTCATGAGCTGGCTGGACTCGCCAGCCTGCCTGACCGTGAAGTTCGAAGAGCTCTATTCAGAGCTCGCGATCGACGATGTGGCGCGGTCGTCGTTTCCTGTCCTTAACCGCATCTGCGACTACCTGGGACTTCCGCGCAAGACGGCCGCGGAGCTCGATGTGCTCGGCCGCGGCCTGACGTCGTCGGGACGCGGCCGGAAGGTCGGCATCTACAAGGAGCGAATGATGCCGCATCATTTCGACCTGCTCCGCAGCGAGGCATTCCAGGAGCTCGTCGTCGAGTTCGGCTACGAGCCGACGCCGTTGCACACGCCCGCGCGGACGAACGGGCTCGGGGCCGCGCGGAGGCTCGCCAGCAGGCTTTGTCGGTCCTTGCGGGGCGGCGCGATACGACGTCAGGCGGCGGAAGCGGGCGGCAGCGCCAACACCGAATAGATCGCCTGGGCGTCGCGCGAGGCACGGAGCTTCTTGGCGACATCCTGGTCGCGGAGCAGCCGGGCGATCCGCGCCAGGGCCTTCAGATGGTCGGCGCCGGCGCCTTCCGGCGCCAGCAGCAGGAACACCAGATCGACCGGCTGGCCGTCCATGGCCTCAAAATCGATCGGCCGCTCCAGCCGGGCGAACAGGCCGAACAGCTTCTCCAGCTTCGGCAGCTTGCCGTGGGGAATCGCGACGCCATACCCGACGGCCGTGGTTCCGAGCTTCTCCCGCTGCAGCAGCACTTCGAACACGTTGCGCTCGTTCTGCCCGGTCAGCGCGGCCGCGCGCGCGGCAAGCTCCTGCAGCGCCTGCTTCTTACTGATGACCTTCAAAGCCGGCACGATCGCCTCGGGTGCGACCAGATCGGTAATCGGCATAGGGCGTTCCGAGGTGATTGAACCGTCAGGGTGCGAAATAGGTCGGGACAGACCGGCGTCAAGAAGCTGAGGCGGCAGGCGGGCTTAACCCGTGTCCGATGGGTGGGCTTCTACCCCAACGCAACGGCCGTGCCAACACCCGCAAGCGCGTTCCCGCAGCCTATCCTTAAAGATCGCCGGAGCGTGGCGGCCTGAAGGCGCCAGCGCCCCAACCGCTTGATCGCATCCCTTCATTGCCGTGGCGTGACGTCGCAACCGGTCCGCCAACCACCTGATCGGGAACCGGTTTTCGCGCCGCCGGGAGATCCCTGGAAGGCGTCCGCGCGGCTACGGTTTCACCGCCGGCGGATCGACCCAGCCGATATTGCCGTCGGCGCGGCGGTAGATGATGTTCACCCGGCCGCTGGAACCGTGCTGAAACACCATGCAGGGCGCGCCCGAAAGATCGAGCTCCATCACGGCTTCGGACACCGACAGGCGCTTCAACGCCGTGGTGTTCTCGGCAATGATCACCGGGCTGTAGCCGGTGATCTCCTCGTCGCCCTCGGCCGGCGCCTCGATCACGTAGCTCGGCGCATCCAGTACCGCGCCGTCGAGATTGGCGAGCGCCGCATTGGCGGCATGGGATTTGCGCCCCGAGCGGTCCTTCAGCCGGCTCTTGTAGCGGCGCAGGCGCTTCTCGATCATCAGGAGCGCCTGGTCGGCGCTGGCATAGGCGTCCGGCGCGTTCGATTCGGCCTCGAGGGTGATGCCCGAATCGAGGTGCAGCGCGCAATCGGTCTTGAACCCGAAACCGTCCTTGGAGAGCGTGACATGGCCGGAATAGTTGCCGTCGAAGTATTTTCGCAAGACTTCGTCGGTGCGCTCGCTGACGCGCCCACGCAGCGCTTCGCTGACGCTGATGCTCTTTCCGGAAATCCGCAGGGTCATGTGTCGCCTCGATTCATGTGAACCAAGTATGACACTAAGCCTATTTGGTTAAGGCGCAATCTTGCGCAGCGGTCAAACTGACGCGGCATCCCGGGTGCGGTCGGCGCTGGCGGGAGCCGAGAGGGCATGCGCCAGCATGCTCTGCTTGTCGCGGCGGCGCTGCACCGAGGACGGGATCCGCATCGCCTCCCGGTATTTCGCGACCGTGCGGCGGGCGATGTCGATGCCGGCGGTCCGCAGCTTCTCGACGATGGTGTCGTCGGAGAGAATTGCGGAGGGATCTTCCGCATCGATCAATTGCTTTATGTGATGGCGCACGGCTTCCGCCGAGTGCGCCTCGCCGCCATCAGCCGATGCGATCGAGGCGGTGAAGAAATATTTCAGCTCGAACGTGCCGCGATTCGTCGCCATGTATTTGTTGGCCGTGACGCGCGACACGGTCGATTCATGCATCTGGATCGCATCCGCAACGGCCTTCAAGTTGAGCGGCCGCAGATGCGCGACACCGTGGGTGAAGAAGCCGTCCTGCTGGCGCACGATTTCGGTCGCCACCTTCAGGATCGTGCGGGCGCGCTGATCGAGCGCGCGCACCAGCCACGTCGCATTCTGCAGGCAGTCGGTGAAGTAGGACTTGTCGCCGTCCTTGCGGATCGTCTTCGACAGCTCGGAGTAATAGTGCTGGTTCACCAGGACGCGCGGGAGCGTGTCGCTGTTGAGCTCGACCAGCCAGCCGCCGTCGGGACCCGGGCGCACGTAGACGTCGGGCACCATGGTCTGTGTGCGCGTGGTGCCGAACTTCAGCCCCGGCTTCGGGTCGAGCCTGCGGATCTCGCCGATCATGTCGACGAGGTCCTCGTCGTCGACGCCGCACAGCTTGCGAAGAGCGACGAAGTCGCGCTTGGCCAGGAGATCGAGGTGCTCGACCAGCGCCTGCATCGCCGGATCGTAGCGGTCGAGCTCGCGCAGCTGGATCGCGAGACATTCGCTCAAATTGCGGGCGCAGATGCCGGGCGGATCGAAGGTCTGCAGCACGCCGAGCACCGCATCGACGTCGGCCTGCTCGGCGCCGAGGCGGTCGGCGGCCTGGCCGAGATCGGCGGGCAGATAGCCGGCCTCGTCGACGAGATCAATCAGGTACTGGCCGATCATGCGGTCGGCCGGCGCGGTGAAGGCCACCGCCGCCTGCTCGGCGAGATGATCCGACAGCGTGGTCTCGGCCGCGACAAAGGCTTCGAGATTGTAGTCCTCGTCGCCCGAGGCGCCACCGCCCCATTCGGTGTAGGTGGTCGGCGCGGCGTCCTGCGCGTTGCGCGCCGCGGCCTCCGCCGGCTCCTCGGAGAACACGTTGTCGAGTCCGGTGTCGAGCGTCTGTTCGATCTCCGTACGGGTGCCGAGATCGCGGCTCATCCAGTCTTCCTGGGCGCCCTCGAAGCTGTCGCCGCCGCTGCCGCCGGCCTCGCCGAAATCGTCGCCGCCGGTCTCGCCACCTTCCGAGAACTCGGCGCGCTCGGACATCTGCTGCTCGCCCGCGACCGGCGCTTCCGGACCGTCGCTGGCCCGCTCCAGCAGCGGATTGCGCTCCAGCTCCTCTTCGACGAACGTGGAGAGGTCGAGATTGGACAGTTGCAGCAGCTTGATCGCCTGCATCAGCTGCGGCGTCATCACCAGCGACTGCGACTGGCGGAATTCTAATCTCTGCGTCAACGCCATGGGAGCAAGAACATTCCCTTACTGGTCCAATTCTTGCTTATCCTAATCTGCGCGCGATGTACACGGCTTGACGAATAAGAAAAACGGAGTATGGCGCGGCGGAAGACGAGGTTACCGGTCCTCGCAAAGCAGCTGGAAACAGCGGTATTCGCAGCGTTTTCCGTGACCTGTCCCGTGTCCGACAAAGCGGACAAACAGCGCGTCGGCAATCCTACAGCCGGAATTCCTCACCGAGATACAGTCGGCGCACGTCGGGATCGGCGACGATCTCCTCGGGGCTGCCTTCGGTGAGAATCTGTCCGGCATAGACGATGTAGGCGCGGTCGGTGAGACCGAGCGTCTCGCGGACGTTATGGTCGGTGATGAGCACGCCGATGCCGCGGTTGGTGAGATGGCGCACCAGCTGCTGGATGTCGCCGACCGCGATCGGATCGATGCCGGCGAACGGCTCGTCGAGCAGCATGTAGTTCGGGCGCGTCGCCAGCGCACGCGCGATCTCGACGCGGCGACGCTCGCCGCCGGACAGCGCGATCGAGGGCGACTTGCGCAGCCGCGTGATGGTGAATTCTTCCAGCAGCGCGTCGAGCTCGCGCTCGCGCTTCTTGCGCGAGGGCTCGACCACTTCGAGCACGGCGCGGATGTTCTGCTCGACGGTGAGTCCGCGGAAGATCGAGGCCTCCTGCGGCAGGTAGCCGATGCCGAGCCGCGCGCGCTGATACATCGGCAGCCGCGTCACGTCGTGGCCATCGAGCTCGATGGCGCCACGATCGGCCTTGATCAGGCCGGTGATCATGTAGAAGACGGTGGTCTTACCGGCGCCGTTCGGCCCGAGCAGGCCGACGGCCTCGCCGCGGCGGACATAGATCGACACGCCCCGCACGACCTGGCGGCTGCCAAAGCTCTTCTCGATCGAATGCACGGCGAGGAAGCCCGGCCGGCGCAGCAGTTGCGGACCGCCCCCCGCGCCATTGTTGCGCGGCTTGGCCGGCATCGGCTGCGAGGCCGGCCGCTTGCGCTGGATCTGCTCGGTGTTCTGCGGCGAGCGCGGATTGATGCGCGGCACCGTTTCATCGCGCACGGAGTCGGCGAGCGCGGCGAGCGGATCATCGCTGTAGGAATTGCCGAACGGATCGTCCATGGCCGTGATGTCGTCGCGCCGGCGCGAGGAGCCTCGCTGGCCGCGCTTGGCGGGACGCCCACGAAACATGCCGAGTAGATCCACCATCCCCGCTTCGCTTACGCCCTTCGAGGCTGCCCGTCATCGACCGCAGCGCTGGCTCGCCCGCTCACCGCGAGCGAACGCATCTCACCTCTCGCGGATCACAGGAGCGCGAGGCCGGCCAAAGCGCGGCAGGCCGCGCTTCGGAGTTTGTCGTCTGACGGCGAAGTCGCGGTCGCCACGCAGGCGACCGATCGCAAGATCGCAATCGTGTCCGGCATCACTCTTTCGCAGCCACGCAACGGGCTCCACGGCCTCCCGTTGCATCGGTCCTGCGACAGAACCGCCCGCTCGCTAGATAGAGGCAGCAGCGGCGCGGTTCAACTGGGCCGCCGGCGATTTGCTAAATAATTGAAGTCACTTCGATTTGCCTGGACCGAGCTGCAGCGGCGCGGCGCTGCCCGGAGCCGAGGCCGTCGACGGACCGCAGCCGCCGCCGGCGCCAGTGCCCGCGCCCGCCTGCGGCAGCAGCACCTGGACGCCGCGCCCGCTGTCGGATTCGACGCGCGACACGCCGGTGGTCATGTCCACCGTCAGCCGGTCGCCGCGCATCACGTTCTTGCACTGGGTCAGCACCACGCCGCCCTGCATCGAGATCATGTTGGTCTTGGTGTCGTAGACCGCGGTCTCGCCGGTCACGACCTGGTCCTTCTGGGTCACCTTGACGTCGCCGCGCGCCTCGAGACGGCGGATCGCCGAGCTGCCGTCCGGCCCAGGCGTCGCCGCCGGCGTGGCCTTGGTCGCCTTGGCGCCGCCCGGCTGGGCGCCGCCGTCGTAGAACACCACCAGCGACTTCGAGGTCATGGTGGTGTCGCCCTGCACGACCTTGACGTTGCCGGTGAAGGTCGCCTCCTTCTTCTTGTCGCGCATCTCGAGCGCGGCGGCCTCGATCTGGATCGGCTGGTCGCGATTCTGCGAGAACCCCTGCAGTGCGTTGGGCACGCCGGTGGTCGCGCTCTGCGCCTGCGATGAGTCGGCAAGCGCGAGCAACGCCAGCGCGGCGAAGCCGGCGCCGCGAATCGCTACGGGAATGAAACGGCACGTGGTCATGAGGTCACTTCACGTTGCGGGCCGGACGGCCGGGATCGGCGCTCGCCGTCGTGGCCGGAGCGGCATTCATGTTGTCGAGGTTCATCATCACATTGCCCTCGAAGCGGATGACCTCGCCATTGTCGGTGATGCGCAGGCGGTCGGCGGAGAGCGTACCGTTGGTGAGCTTGACGTCGACACGCTCGTCCGAGCTCACGGTGCCCTTGGCCATGTCGACCGAGGCCCGGCTCAGCCGCGCCTCGTAGCCCGTCGACGTCGTCAGCAGGATATCCTTCGTCAGCTCGAGCTGCTGCTGCTTGGTGTCGAACACGCCGGTATTCGCCTTCAAGGTCACCGTCGACTGATCCTCCATCAGCACCTTGGCGCGGAGGATGTTGAGCTCGACGTGATCGGGATCGGTGAGGTCCTGCACCGCGCTGCGGGCGACGAGATCATACGGCCGCTGGTCCGGCGTGAAGCCGGTGAGATGCGGCGTCTCCATCGTGATCTTGCGGCCGGAGATGACGAGATTGCCGGTGAGATTCGGGGTGTTGATCTCCATGTGGAACGGATTGAACAGCGCGATGCCGATCACGACCGCCATCGCCAGTCCCACCGCCGCCGGCACCGCGACCCGCAGCACGCGCACGAAGCGGCTGTGGCGCGCCGCGACCGCGAAGCGCGCCTGCAGGGTGGGGTCATAGGCGGGGTTGTGGACCGAGTTCACCAGGGCTCCGACGGACACGGGGAGGCGCGCGAAACAGCGCCCATCCTACCATGGACGCCTTCACCATTGCAGCCTGGAACTGGCGCGAAATCGCGACGCGGGGCGGCTTGCGATCATTACGAGACATTAATGATCGTGAACGCGCCCGCGATTCGCCGGCTTCAGGAATGCGCGAAGATGTCCTCGGCCTCGAATCCGCCCAGATCGAGCGTCGCGCGGTGGGGCAGGAACGCGAAACAGGCCTGCGCCAGCGCCAGCCGCCCTTCGCGCGCCAGCATCCCGTCGAGCTTTTCGCGCAGCGCATGCAGATGCAGCACGTCGGAGGCGGCATAAGCGAGCTGCGGCTCGCTGAGCTGCTCGGCGCCCCAGTCGCTCGACTGCTGCTGCTTGGAGAGATCGACGTTGAGCAGCTCGCGCACGAGATCCTTCAGGCCATGGCGGTCGGTATAGGTGCGCGCCAGCCGCGAGGCGATCTTGGTGCAATAGACCGGCTGCGGCATCACCCCGAATGCGTGAAACAGCGCCGCGACATCGAAGCGCGCGAAGTGGAAGATTTTGGTGATGTCCGGGTTGCCGAGCAGCGCCTTCAGGTTCGGCGCGTCGGTGTGCCCCTTGGGAATCTGCACCACGTCGGCCGAGCCGTCGCCGGGCGACAGCTGCACCACGCACAGCCGGTCGCGGTGCGGATTGAGCCCCATCGTCTCGGTGTCGATCGCGACCGACGAGGTATAGCGGGAAAGATCAGGCAGGTCGCCGCGGTGCAGGCGTACGGTCATGGCTCTCAAAACCTCGTCGAATCGAAATCGGACGCGACGGGCCGGAGCAACGCCGCGGGAAGCGCTCGGGAACCGGCTGTAGCCCGGCGCTGGTAACCAACCGGCAAACGCGCCGGGCCGGTCCGGAGATCAGCCGTGGGAATGCCAGCCCCGCCGCCCGGGCGCAAGGGCCGGACAGGGCCAAGTGATCGCATCTCAAGTGATCGCATCTGAGGTGGCGCCGGCAGTGTCTCCGCGGCCGTTCGAGGCGGCGCCGTCGTCATTGAGGGCGGTCGACCCGCTGGTTGCATCGCGCCAGATCGCACCCGATCGATCGATGCAACTCTTGCATTGATCGATGCCGCCTTTGGCTTGGACAGAAATAGCCACTGGCCCTACGCGTGATATTGTCGCAGGACTTCGCATCTGGAGCGCAGCGACCCAAGGCGGTCTGCAGCATCTGCCCAACAACGACATAATCAATTGAGGAGGAAGCCAAGATGAAGGCACTTACAGGTATCATTGCGGCCGCTGTGCTGGCGGTCTCGTCGCCTTTGGCGACCGCGCGCGATTTCCGCTCCGCCGACGTGCACCCTGCCGATTATCCGACCGTCGAAGCCGTCAAGTTCATGGGCAAGCAGCTCGCTGCCGCGAGCGGCGGCAAGCTCGGCGTCAAGGTGTTTCCGAACGGCGCCCTCGGCTCCGAGAAGGACACGATCGAGCAGCTCAAGATCGGCGCGCTCGACATGATGCGGATCAACTCCTCGCCGCTCAACAATTTCGTGCCGGAGACCGTCGCGCTGTGCCTGCCCTTCGTGTTCCGCGACACGCAGCACATGCGCAACGTCCTGGACGGGCCGATCGGCGACGAGATCCTGGCGGCCATGGAGCCCGCCGGCCTGGTCGGCCTAGCTTATTATGACAGCGGCGCGCGCTCGATCTACACGGTCAAGGCGCCGGTGAAGTCGCTCGCCGACCTCAAGGGCCTGAAGATCCGCGTCCAGCAGTCCGACCTCTGGGTCGGCATGATCCAGAGCCTCGGCGCCAACCCGACCCCGATGCCCTATGGCGAGGTCTACACCGCGCTCAAGACCGGCCTCGTCGACGCCGCCGAGAACAACTGGCCGTCCTACGAATCCTCGCGCCACTTCGAGGCCGCCAAGTTCTACAACGTCACCGAGCACTCGCTGGCGCCCGAAGTCCTCGTGATGTCCAAGAAGGTCTGGGACACGCTGAGCAAGGAGGATCAGGCGATGATCCGCAAGGCGGCAAAGGAATCCGTGCCGGTCATGCGCAAGCTCTGGGACGAGCGCGAGCAGACCTCCCGCAAGACCGTCGAGGCCGCTGGCGTCCAGGTCGTGACGATCGCCAACAAGCAGGAATTCGTCGACGCGATGAAGCCGGTGTACCAGAAGTTCGCTGGCGACGAGAAGCTCTCGAGCCTCGTCAAGCGCATCCAGGACACCAAGTAAGAACCACATAAAATAGGGACCGGGTCCGGCGTCGCCGTGCGGCGGCACCGGACTCAGGCCAGGGGAGGGACGGGAATGACAGATCCACATGTCGGAGACCACGAGCAGCAGGAGGGACGTCCGTCGACCGGCCTGCTCTCGCGGATCAACGCCGTCATCGCGCGCGTCGGCATGTATCTGTCCGTCGCCGGCCTGCTCGTCATCGTCACCATCGTCTTCTACCAGGTGTTCGGACGCTACGTTCTCAACTCCAGCCCGACCTGGACCGAGAACCTGGCGCTGGTCCTGATCCTCTATGTCACGCTGATCGGCGCCGCCGTCGGCGTTCGCGACGCCGGCCATATCGGCATGGACAGCCTCCTCGTGATGCTGCCGGATCATATGCGGGAAAAGATCGAGCTCGTCATCCACGTGCTGGTCGCGATGTTCGGCGTCGCGATGGCCTACAACGGCTGGATCCTCGGCGCCTCCGTGGGCACCGTGAAGATCGCCAATCTCGGCCTGCCCGAAGTCGTCCGCTACGTGCCGCTGATCGCTTCGGGAATCCTGATCGTCATGTTTTCCATCGAGCACATCATTGCTCTCTTGCGCGGCGAAGAGGTCGTCCCCTCATGGAACTGATTATTCTCGGCGTCACCTTCTTCGGCTTCCTGGTCCTCGGCGTTCCCGTTGCGTTTGCGATCGGCCTCTCGGCGATCTGCACCATCCTCTATGAAGGCCTGCCGGTTGCCGTCATCTTCCAGCAGATGATGTCGGGGATGAACATCTTCTCGTTCCTCGCCATCCCGTTCTTCGTCTTCAGCGGCGAGCTGATGCTGCATGGCGGCGTCGCCGACAAGATCGTGCAGCTCGCCAAGAATCTCGTCGGTCACATCCGCGGCGGGCTCGGCATGTCGAACGTCGTCGCCTGCACGCTGTTCGGCGGCGTCTCCGGCTCGCCCGTGGCGGACGTGTCGGCGATGGGCGCGGTGATGATCCCGATGATGAAGAAGGAAGGGTTCGACACCGACTACGCCGTCAACGTCACCACCCACGCCTCGCTGGTCGGCGCTCTGATGCCGACCAGCCACAACATGATCATCTATGCGCTCGCCGCCGGCGGCAAGGTGTCGATCGGCGCGCTGATCGCCGCCGGTCTTCTGCCGGCGCTCGTGCTGATGGTCTGCATGCTGGTCGCGGCCTACGCGGTCGCGGTGAAGCGCGGCTATCCCGCGGGCAAGTTTCCCGGCTGGGCGGAGGTGTTCCGCTCGTTCGCCGCGGCGCTGCCCGGCCTCTTGATCGTCGGCATCATCCTGGCGGGCATCCTGTCCGGCGTGTTCACGGCCACCGAGTCCGCGGCCGTCGCCGTCACCTACACGATCCTGCTGACGTTCTTCATCTACCGCACGATGACCTTGCAGAACTTCCTGCGGGCCGCCGCCAAGGCGGTCAAGACGACCGGCGTGGTGCTGCTCTTGATCGGCGTCTCCACCATGTTCCAGTACCTGATGGGATTGTACGAGGTCGCCGATTTCGCCGGCGACCTGATGAGCAAGGTGTCGACGCAGCCCTGGATGATCTTCCTGCTGATCAACGTCATCCTGTTCCTGCTCGGCACGTTCATGGACATGGCGGCGACCATCCTGATCTGCACCCCGATCTTCCTGCCGATCGCGATGAAGGCGGGCATGGATCCGGTGCAGTTCGGCATGCTGATGCTGATCAACTGCGCGCTGGGCCTCAACACCCCGCCGGTCGGCACCACGCAGTTCGTCGGCTGCGCCATCGGCGGCATCTCGGTCGGCGCCGTCATGCGCACCATCCTGCCGTTCTACGCCGCCCTGATCGCCGCCCTGATGTTCGTGACCTACGTGCCGGCGTTCTCGCTGTGGCTGCCGCGGCTGCTGATGGGGTATAAGGGATAGCGGTCTGAAGGTTCGCCGGCTTCGGCCGGCGAACCTTGGCCGCATCCCGATGCGTTCGGTCCCGACTTGCCGCTAGCGCTCGCGGAGCTTCGACACCCGTCGTCCGCAGCAACCCGCGCGAGCGAGCATGGCCGCACTCTCGCATTTCCTGAATCTCGATCTCGTCCTGAAGTCGAAGTCCGACTTCTCGCCGCTGATCGCGCATCTGCATCAGAACGCGCATGTCCTGCATCATGAGGAGCATGAGCAGGAGTTTCTGCTGGTGCTGGAGATCAACGATACAGGATCCCCGCATCCGACCACATCCACCGAGCAATTCCTTACGCTGATCGAATCGCTGCCCCAGACCCCGAGGGAGCTGTGGGACAGCTGCACGTCGCGCACGTTCTCCTATGGCTTCGAAGGCGGCCGCGACTTCCCCGCGCTCGACACCACCATCCCCGCCGACCTGCTGCTGCGGATCGCAACGCTCGGCGCGGCTATCGGCATCACCGTGTATCCTTTTCGCAACCCACCCGGTCCCGAGCGCAAGGACGAACCAGATGCGCTCCCCTGACGGTCAGATCGCCAGGCTCGGCGACGAGATCCGTGTCACCGGCATGAGCGGTAGGATCGTCTGCTCGATCGACACCTGCGACTATTCAGACGACTATCCGGAACGGGACTGGGCCAACCTGCAGCGCGGCGCCATGGTCGATTGAACAGGCAGGTCCGAATGAAGAGGAACTTGCAATGGGGGCGATCGGATTTATCGGGTTAGGCGTCATGGGCGAGCCGATGTGCCGCAACCTAGCCCTCAAGTCAGGCGTCCCGGTGCTCGGCTTCGATCGTGCGGACGCGCCGCTGCAGCGCCTCGCCGCCGTCGGCGTCAAGCGTGCCGTGTCGCTCGCGGAGCTGGCGCGCCAGACCGACGTGATCTTCATAGCGTTGCCGAGCGGCAAGCATGTCCAAGCGGTGTGCGACGGCGATGACGGCCTGCTCCGCCACGTGGAGGCGCGTCACACCATCGTGGACCTCGGCACCTCGCCGGTGCAGGCCAGCCGGGAGCTCGCCGAGCGTTTCGCGGCCAAGGGCGCCGCCTACGCGGATGCGCCGATCGCCCGCACCCGGCAGGCGGCCGAGGACGGCACGCTGAGCGTGATGGTGGGGGCCGACGCGGCGACGTTCGAGAGACTGCGGCCGCTGTTCGCGATGTTCGCGACCGACATCACCCATTGCGGCGGCGTGGGCGCCGGCCAGGTCGTGAAGATCCTCAACAACATGGTGCTGATGCAGACCGTGGTGGCGCTCGGCGAAGCGCTGGAGACTGCCAAGCGCGCTGGCCTCGATGCCACGCTGCTGTTCGAGACCCTGGCCAAAGGCTCGGCCGACAGCTTCGCGCTGCGCAACCACGGCATGAAGGCGATGCTGCCCGACACATATCCGGAGCGGGCGTTCTCGACCGAATATGCGCGCAAGGACATCGGCTATGCTCTCGATCTCGCCAGGTCCGTGCAGATCGACCTGCCGGGCGCGGAGCTTGCCGACAGGCGACTCGGAGAGGCGATCGAGGCGGGCTATGGCGATCTGTATTGGCCAGTGCTGGCGCGCGTGATCGCGGCATCACGCACGGCATGACCCGCCCATCGGGCTTTGTCGGCCTGCCCTGGACGGGCGAACTGCGCCTGTGACGGCCAGCTGACAACGGCATCCTCTGTCGTCGCCGATAAGCTCGCCGACGCAACGCGTCGGCGGGCGCCGATCCGAGACAGATGGTCACCGGCTGCGACGAGTCGCGCGGAACGTACCGCCTGCGTGGTATGGGTCCCCGCGTTCGTGGGGACGACACCGGTGGTGAAGCGAAAGCTCTGCGCCGAACTCACGTGCTAATCCTGTGCGCCAATGCAAGTTGATAGGTGAGGTTGCTCCTAAGCCAGCTCGGGGCGTAGTGCTCACCACCATCATTGTGAGGAGCGAAGCGACGAAGCGATCCCGGGCGACACCCGTGGCTCTGGATTGCTTCGCTCGCAATCACGGTGGAGATGGCATGCCTGTCATGCGCAAATTGCCCGTCGTGCCAGTCTGTCGCAGCATCCGGGCTTGCGCCGTCGGGCAAATCACCTGCACATTTCCGCGCGTCCCTGCTGCCGCATGAGGGGCGTGTCGCGACCGTCACGAGACGTTGGCAGTGGGATGCGATGGGCGTGTGTCGTTGCAGCGTGATTGAGTTCGCGCGGACGAACAAGGATGCACGCACGGTCAAGTCGCGCGGTCCTGATATCCCGACGCTGATATCAACTCATGACGAAGCTTTCGCTTCGCGTGGGGATGGTGGCCAACAAGCCCGGCGCACCAGGGAGAACGCGAAGCAGCCGTTAAAACCAATCGCGCAGGGAGGGCCGGATGATCCGGCGCGTACCTGTGGTTCCTGCCGCCAGCATTTTCCTTCGCTGGCGGGCCATGGGTGCGGTCGGCACCCGGCTCTCCCTGCGCCCTCATGATTTCGAGGGCGAGACGATCAGCACAGCTCGGGCGCAAAGCGCGCCGCGAGGCTGATAGGTCTTGCCCTGAACGAGAAAGACCACGGCGGTCATGGTGATCACTCAACACGAAGGCGGTGCCCACCCTCCCCTGGAGGGGGAGGGTCGCTTCACGGAGAGCGAAGCGAAACGTGAGGCGGGGTGGGGTGATCTCTCCTCTGGCGCTGGCGTGCGTGGAGAGATCACCCCACCCCGCTCGCCCGCTTCGCGTGCGATCGACCCTCCCCCTCCAGGGGAGGGTGGAGGCTCGCAGCCGGCAGCAGCGGCATCACGGATGCCCGAAGCAAAATCGTTCGCAATCTCGGTGAAACGCGTGAGGCCGACGTGTCGAAGACATCGGCCCAATCGACACCGACCTCTATTCGACCGCAACGCGCATCAGCGCGCTCGTCCGTCGCAGATCTCTTGTACGGGGGAGGTCACCACCAAAAATGGTGCCCAGGAAAGGACTCGAACCTTCACGGCCGTTAAGCCACTGGCACCTGAAGCCAGCGCGTCTACCAATTCCGCCACCTGGGCATGGGGGCGCTGTGTACGGATCGAACGGGCGCTTGTCAAACCGCTGAACGCCCAAGATGACAATTTTTCTCACCCCATGCGCAAAAATACGGCTCCCTTTTCCGCGGCGCGGGCGATGGGCTATACAGCGGCCCAGGATGGCGGGCCGCGGGGTGCGAATCGCCGCTGACAGCTATCTCGTCCGGGGCGGACCGACCGCCCGGCAATCCCAGGACTCATTCCATGGCATCGAATCTGGACACATTGGTTACCGTCTTCGGCGGCTCCGGCTTCGTCGGGCGCAACGTGGTCCGGGCGCTGGCCAAGCGCGACTATCGCATCCGCGTCGCGGTGCGCCGGCCGGAGCTCGCCGGCCACCTGCAGCCGCTCGGCCGGGTCGGCCAGATCCACGCCGTACAGGCCAATCTGCGCTATCCCGACTCGGTCGCATCGGCGCTGCGTGACAGCCATGTCGC
Source organism: Bradyrhizobium sp. HKCCYLRH1030 (assembly GCF_051168395.1). Taxonomy (NCBI): domain Bacteria; kingdom Pseudomonadati; phylum Pseudomonadota; class Alphaproteobacteria; order Hyphomicrobiales; family Nitrobacteraceae; genus Bradyrhizobium; species Bradyrhizobium sp. HKCCYLRH1030. Next base: position 588,597 of record NZ_JBNPUY010000002.1, read on the forward strand.
GATCAACCTCGTCGGCGTCCTGACCGAGAGCGGCGCGCAGACCTTCGAGGCCGTGCAGGCCGAGGGCGCCGCCACCGTCGCCAAGGCGGCGGCCGCCGCTGGCGCCCGCATGGTGCACGTCTCGGCGATCGGCGCCGACGCAGAGTCGGCGTCGAGCTATGCCCGCGCCAAGGCGGCCGGCGAGGCCGCCGTGCTGGCTGCGGTGCCCGAGGCCGTGATCATGCGCCCCTCGGTCGTGTTCGGCCCCGAGGACCAGTTCACCAACCGCTTTGCGGGGCTCGCCCGGATCTCGCCGTTCCTGCCGCTGATCGGCGGCGGCGAGACGAAGATGCAGCCGGTCTATGTCGGCGACGTCGCCACCGCGGTGGCCGACGCGGTCGACGGCAAGGCGCAGCCGGGCGCGACCTACGAGCTCGGCGGGCCCGAGGTGCTGAGCTTCCGGGAGATCCTGAAAATCATCCTCGACATCACCGACCGCGACCGCGCGCTGCTGCCGCTGCCGTTCGGGCTCGCCAAACTGCAGGCCGCAACCCTGCAGTTCGCGCCGGGGCCGCTGAAGCTGACGCCGGACCAGGTCGAGCTGCTGCGTCATGACAACGTGGTGTCGGAAGCGGCGAAGGCGGCGGGGCTGACGCTGCAGGGCCTCGGCATCACGCCGGATTCGCTCGAGGCGATCGCCCCGCAATATCTGTGGCGCTTCCGTCCGTCCGGCCAGTTCCAGCGCAAGAACGCGTGAGGCCACAACTGCTGGTCCTCGTCATTGCGAGGAGCGAAGCGACGAAGCAATCCAGAGTCGCGGACACCACACTGGATTGCTTCGCTTACGCTCGCAATGACGGTGGATGGAGCTGGGGCTCAGCTCACTTCCCCAGCGCCAGCGCGATCAGGCCGAGGGTGCCGACGATGACGCGCCACCAGGCGAACAGCACGAAGCCGTGGCGGGTGACGTAGCCGAGGAAAGCCTTCACCACGATCATCGCGGTGATGAAGGAGACGACGAAGCCGATCGCGATCAAACCGAGATGGTCCGCCGTCATCTCGGCGCGGCTCTTGTAGAAGTCGTAGACGAAGGCGCCGACCATGGTCGGGATCGCCAGGAAGAAGGAGAACTCCGCGGCCGAGCGCTTGTCGCCGCCGAGCAGCATCGCCGCCACGATGGTGGCGCCGGAGCGCGACACGCCGGGGATCATCGCGACGCACTGCGCGACGCCGATCCACAGATACATCATCAGCGGATAGCGCGTGGCGTCGTGCTCCCGCGGCTTGAGATCGATCTGATCGACCCACAGCAGGATGGCGCCGCCGACGATCAGCGAGAAGCACACGACCCAGGGATCGAACAGGAGCGCCTTGATGTACTTGCCGGCGATGAGGCCGATGATGACCGCGGGCAGGAAGGCGATCAGCACGCCGATGATGAAGCGGCGGTCGTCAGGGTTCGTCAGCGCGCCGATCGCGACGCGGTACAGCTTGAAGAAGTACAGCGCGACGATGGCGAGGATGGCGCCGAGCTGGATCAGGATCGCAAAGCTCTTCCAGAACCCCTCGTCGCCGAGCCCGAAAAAGCGCTCGGCGAGCAGCAGATGGCCCGTCGAGGATACGGGAAGAAACTCGGTGACGCCCTCGACGATGCCGAGAAGCACCGCCCGCAGCGTATCTGACATCATTGATCGGATCCTGGATGGCCGGCAAAACGCCGCCCTTCTCGCCTATTCGGCCCGCGCCCGCAATTGCAAAAAGCGCTCGAACCGGCCACATCCGATGAATGAACCGGCGTGTGATCGGCCATGCGAATCAGAACGGGGCAATGCCGGACGGCGGATCGGGCGCGCTGATCGCTGTTCCCGAAAGCGTCGTTTCCCGCATGACCGCCCGTCGCCCTACTGCTTACACTTTCGCCGACCATGCGCTAATGGTCCGATTCGCGAGCGCACCCGCGCGCCGGTATCGGGACGAGGCGTCGGTGCGAACCGATGGTTGATTGTTCGTTAAGCGCCGTAGCCGCGGAATCGTCGAAAGGCTCCATGTACACGCTCTACCACCATCCCTTCTGCCCGCATTCACGCTTCGTCCGGCTGGTGCTCGGCGAATACGGGCTCGATCTGCGCCTGGTGGAGGAACGCGCCTGGGAGCGCCGCGAGGCGTTTCTCGTGCTCAATCCCGCGGCCACCACGCCGGTGCTGTCGGTCGAAGGCCTGCCGCCGGTGCCCGGTGTCGGCGTGATCGCCGAATTCATCGACGAGACCTGCGGGCCCGAGATGGGTGATCGCCGGCTGATGCCGGCCTCGGCGGCCGAGCGCATCGAGGTGCGCCGGCTGATGGACTGGTTCAACACCAAGTTCTTCGAGGAGGCCTCGAACCTGCTGGTCACCGAGCGCATCTACAAGCGCTTCATGAGCGAGGAGGATGGCGGCGGGCCGCCGTCGACCGACGTGATTCGCGCCGCCAAGACCAATGTGCGCTATCATCTCGCCTATATCGGCTGGCTGGCGCAGCGGCGCAATTTCCTGGCCGGCGACCGCCTGACCTATGCCGACCTCGCCGCCGCCGCGCATCTGTCGGCGATCGACTATCTGGGCGACGTGCCATGGATCGAGGACGACGCCGCGAAGGCGTGGTACGCGCGGGTGAAGTCGCGGCCGTCGTTCCGGCCGCTGCTCTCCGACTGGCTGGCGGGCGTGCCGGCGTCGCGGACCTATGTGGATCTGGACTTCTGAGCGCCGCTAGGCCCACGCCGGAGACGTTGAAGGCGGCGCTGGCCGCCGAGGCGCAACGGCTGGGCTTCGATGTCGTCGGTATCACCGCCCCGGTCGTGAGTGCCGAACGGGCCGCTGCGTTCGAACGCTTCCTCGCCGCCGGCCAGCACGGCGACATGGACTGGCTGGCGCGCGAGCCGTCCCGCCGCACCGATCCCACCACGCTGTGGCGCGAGGTCCGCAGCATCATCATGCTCGGCGTCAATTACGGCCCCGACGAGGACCCTCGCGCGGTCCTGTCCCGGCGCAGCAATGCTGCGATTTCGGTCTATGCCCGCGGGGACGATTATCACGACGTCATCAAGAAGAACCTCAAGGCGCTCGCTCGCTGGCTGGTCGCGCAGGCCGGCTGTGATGTGAAGGTGTTCGTCGACACCGCGGCCGTCATGGAGAAGCCGCTGGCCGAAGCGGCCGGGCTCGGCTGGCAGGGCAAGCACACCAACCTGGTGTCGCGCGGCTTCGGCTCCTGGCTGTTCCTCGGCGCCATCTACACGACGCTGGCGCTGCCGGCGGACGCGCCGGAGCGGGATCATTGCGGCTCGTGCCGGGCCTGCCTCGACAGCTGCCCGACCGCGGCGTTCCCGGCCCCCTACAGCCTCGATGCGCGGCGCTGCATCTCGTATCTGACGATCGAGAACAAGGGGCCGATCCCGCGCGAGTTCCGCAAGGCGCTGGGCAACCGCATCTATGGCTGCGACGACTGCCTCGCCGCCTGTCCCTGGAACAAGTTCGCGCAGGCGGGACGCGAGGCGAAGCTGGCGGCGCGCGACGCGTTGCGCGCGCCTTCGCTGGCGGAGCTGGCGGCGCTCGACGATGCCGCGTTCCGCGCACTGTTCGCGAAATCGCCGATCAAGCGCATCGGCCGCGACCGCTTCCTGCGCAACGTGCTGATCGCGATCGGCAACTCCGGCGATGTGGCGCTGACGTCGTCAGCCGAGCGGCTGGCCGCCGATCCGAGTCCGCTGGTGCGCGGTGCCGCCGCCTGGGCGCTCGCTGGGCTGCTCGACGAGGCTGCTTACGCGCGACGTGCGGAGGCGGCGCTGACGTCGGAGACCGACGAGAGCGTCCGCGCGGAATGGCAGGCGCGATGCTGAAGCGGGCCGCGTCAGCCCATCTCGCCGACGGCGGCCAGCATACGCGTGATGTCCTGCGGACGCGACAGCCGGTGGTCCCCGTCCTGGATCATGGTCAGCACCACGTCTTCGGCCGGCAGGCGGTGGGTCAGTGCGAACGCATGCTGCCAGGGGACGTCGCGGTCCTGCGCGCCCTGCAGGATGCGCACCGGGCAGCCGACCTTGATGGCAGCGCCGAGCAGGAGATGGTTGCGCCCGTCCTCGATCAACGCCCGGGTGATGGGATAGGGCTCGCCGTACTCCGACGGACGCATCCAGACGCCGTTGGTTTCGATCTCGGTCCGGACCGCCGGCGCAAAGCCCTTCCACATCAGCTCCTCGGTGAAATCGGGCGCCGGGGCGATCAGGACCAGGCCCGCCAGCGTTGCTTCGGCCGGGTCCTTGAGCAGCTCGCGCGCCAGCAGCAGCGCCATCCAGCCGCCCATCGAGGAACCGATCACGACCTGGGGTCCGCGGCAGAATTGCCGGAACACCGCGACGCTCTCCTCGAGCCAGCGGCTGATGGTGCCGTCGACGAAGCGCCCGCCGGATTCGCCGTGCCCGGAATAGTCGAAGCGGACGCAGGCGCGGCCGCGCTCGGCGGCCCAGGCGTCGAGGGCCAGGGCCTTGGTGCCTTTCATGTCGGAATTGAAGCCACCGAGCCAGAACAGCCCGGGCGGACGGCCTGGCCGCGCCCGCACCGCGATCCGGCGCGACGATTCGCCCGCGCCGACGGCGACGAAGACGGGCGGATCGGCATTTTCTGCAGCAGGGTTCATGGATCGTTACTCGCTGTCGGGTGTTGTGTGGGCGAACCGGCCGTTTCCGTCAATCGGCGCGGCCCGACGCAGCCGCTTGCGAAAGCGCGCCGCGCACTCTATGTCCCCCGGCGGAACCACGAGGGCCCGAAAAAGCGCGAGTTTGATCGCAATTCTCGGCCGTGTGGCTTCCTTGGGGGAATGCACCGACGCGCAAGTCTCGCGCATGCGACGCAGGAGCCGCGACGACCGGGCGGAATTTCGACGCACCGGACCGTTGCGACCTTGCCCGCGAAAGCATCTTCCTTCAAACTAGCCGCCTTCTTCCACAACCTTGGAGCACTACCCATTCGCCGCCCCAATCGAGCCCCGCCCGCTGCCGTCAAAGACGGGCCGCGTACCAATGATGAGATTCGCAATGCGCAGATCCAGCTGATCGATGCCGAAGGCACCAACCGTGGTGTCGTCGAGACCGTTGTCGCGATCAAGATGGCCGCTGATGCCGGCATGGATCTGGTCGAGATTTCGCCGAACAACTCGCCTCCCGTCTGTAAGATCATGGACTACGGGAAGTACAAATATTCGGCGCAGAAGAAGGCCGCCGAGGCCCGCAAGAAGCAGAAGGTCGTCGAGATCAAGGAGATCAAGCTCCGCCCAATGATCGACGACCACGACTACGACGTGAAGATGCGCGCGATGCAGCGGTTCTTCGAAGAGGGCGACAAGGTCAAGATCACGCTGCGCTATCGCGGCCGCGAAATGGCGCACCAGGAGATCGGCACCAAGCTGCTCGACAAGGTGAAGTCCGACGTGGCGGCGTTCGCCAAGGTCGAGCAGGACGCCAGGTTCGAGGGACGTCAGGTGGTCATGGTTCTGGCGCCGCGCTAAGTCCAGCACGCCGACACCTGAAGCCGGGCCCGCCACGCGTTTGGCGGGCTTTTCTCTTGCGCCCGTCAGGACCGCTCTTGCGGGCCCGGGTCAGGACCGCGTCGCCTGCCACCGCCCCCTGCAGGTCCCGGACGAGCCTTTGCCGCTCCAGCGGCCGACGCCGGACGTGGCGCCAAGCCGGCCGGTGCCGCTGGCCGAGGCACCACCCTGGGATACCCGCACAGTGACGGCGCCGCCGCGGCCAACCGAGCCGGTAATGTTGGCGGTGCTGTTCGAGAGGACCCGGCCGCCGCTGATCCGGATCGGGAAGCTGTAACCCTGGTCGCAACTGCCGGCCTCGGTGATGATGAGCACGGTCCAGGCGCCATCGAAGCCGGCAGCGTGCGCCGGCCTTGCCGTCAGGCCCGCGAGGCCCGTCAGCAGCGCGGTCGTGAAGGCGACGGAGATGGCGCGGCGAATGAGGCGGGTCATGGTCGATCCTCGACTGTCATGGTCGGCTGATCATGGGTCGGAATAGCTGATTCCGTGGTTCGACGTTGCCAACAGGCTTTGTCTCTGGCATAAGCGCGGCCTTCGTCGCCCGGCTGATCAAGGGCTGCCGTGGCGATGTTTCTGTGCGGGTGGGTCCTCGTTTGGACCCGAAACCTGAGCACAACCAACGCTCTAACGAGCATTTTCGCCAGATGGCGCCGCTCTAGCGGGCGGCTTGCCGTTGGCATCAAGGAGAGCCAAATGCCCAAGCTGAAGACCAAATCCGGCGCCAAAAAGCGCTTCAAGGTGACTGCCACCGGCAAAGTGATGCACGCCCAGCGCGGCAAGCGCCACGGCATGATCAAGCGGACGAAGAAGCAGATCCGGCAGCTGCGCGGCACCCGCGTGCTGTTCAAGACCGACGGCGACAACGTCAAGAAGTACTTCTTGCCGAACGCCTGACCGGCCTCTCGCGTCCGAACCCTGGCCGCCTCAAAGCCGCGGCTGATCGTCATCTCTGAATCCAAGGATTTCCGGCATGTCTCGCGTCAAACGCGGTGTGACCGCCCACGCCAAGCACAAGAAAGTCTTCAAGGCCGCCAAGGGCTATTACGGCCGCCGCAAGAACACGATCCGCACCGCCAAGCAGGCCGTCGAGAAGGCCGGCCAGTATGCGTTCCGCGATCGCAAGCGCAAGAAGCGCACCTTCCGCGCGCTCTGGATCCAGCGCCTGAACGCCGCCGTGCGTCCCTTCGAGCTCACCTACAGCCGATTTATCGACGGCCTGTCGAAGTCCGGCATCACCGTCGACCGCAAGGTGCTGTCGGATCTCGCGATCAACGAGCCCGCCGCGTTCCAGGCGATCGTTGAGAAGGCCAAGGCGGCGCTCGCCGCCTGATCGCCTCCGCATCGTGAGGATTTCAAAAGCGGCCGATGCTCTCGGCCGCTTTTTGCTATCCGGCGACATCAATCCTTCGCTTGACCCCTGTCGCCCGCGCGGCGACAACCCAGCCGCCTTTTGTCCCGCGGAGATTTTGCCCGTGTCCGACCTCGCTTCGCTCGAAACCTCGATCCTCGACCAGATCGCCGCCGCCGGCGATGAAGCCGCGCTGGAAGCCGTCCGCGTCGCAGCCCTCGGCAAGAAGGGCTCGATCTCGGCGCTGCTGGCGACCCTCGGCAAGATGTCGCCGGACGAACGCAAGACGCAAGGCGCCGCGATCAACCTCGCCAAGGACAAGGTCACGCAGGCGCTGGCCGCGCGGCGCGACGTCCTCAAGGCCGCCGCGCTCGACGCCCGTCTCGCCGCCGAGACCATCGACGTCACCCTGCCGCTGCAGGATTCGCCGGCCGAGACCGGCCGCATCCATCCGCTCAGCCAGGTGATGGACGAGCTGACCACGATCTTCGCCGATATGGGCTTTTCGATCGCGGAAGGTCCCGACGTCGAGACCGACGACTACAACTTCACCAAGCTGAACTTCCCGGAAGGCCATCCGGCGCGGGAGATGCACGACACGTTCTTCTTCAATCCGAAGCCGGACGGCTCGCGCATGCTGCTGCGAACCCACACCTCGCCGGTGCAGGTGCGGACCATGCTCAGCCAGAAGCCGCCGATCCGCGTGATCTGCCCGGGCCGCACCTATCGCATCGATTCGGACGCGACCCACACGCCGCAATTCCACCAGGTCGAGGGCCTCGTCATCGACAAGGGCTCGCATCTCGGTCACCTCAAATGGATCCTGCATGAGTTCTGCAAGGCGTTCTTCGAGGTCGACCACATCAACATGAAATTCCGGCCGTCGTTCTTCCCGTTCACCGAGCCGTCTCTTGAGGTCGACATCCAGTGCCGCCGCGACAAGGGCGAGATCCGCTTCGGCGAGGGCGAGGACTGGCTGGAGATTCTCGGCTGCGGTATGGTGCACCCGAACGTGCTGCGCGCCTGCGGCATCGATCCCGACGAATACCAGGGCTTTGCCTGGGGCATGGGCATCGACCGCATCGCGATGCTGAAATACGGCATGAGCGACCTGCGCCAGCTGTTCGACGGCGACGTCCGCTGGCTGTCGCATTACGGCTTCAAGCCGTTGGAGGTCCCGACCTTGGCCGGAGGGCTGAGTTCGTGATGAGCCTCGCCCTCTCTCAGCAAACGCTCGAACTCCCTCTCCCGCTTGCGGGGGAGGGCTGGGGTGGGGGTCTCTCCGCGCAGGAGGTGTCGATGGACGACGAGAAGCCCATCTGGACAGTCTCGCCGAAGCTTCGAACGAATGCGCGCGCCCTCCGCCAAAACTCGACGGATGCCGAGAGAATATTATGGTCCGAGCTGCGCGGCCATCGCCTGCTCGGCGCGGGCTTTCGCCGTCAGGTCCCGATCGACCGCTACATCGTCGACTTCGTCTGCCACACCGCACGTCTCGTCATCGAGCTCGATGGCGGACAGCACTTCTCAACTGAAGGCGAACAGCGCGACGCTTCACGCTCAGCTGCGATCGAAGCCAAAGGATTTCACATCCTGCGCTTTGCCAATAACGACGTCCTGGCCAATCGCGCCGGCGTTCTTGAAACCATTGCCGCTGCCATTGCGGCGAGAGCCCCCACCCTGACCCTCCCCCGCAAGCGGGGGAGGGAACGGGACTGAATCAGCGGAAAGAGCCATGAAATTCACGCTGTCCTGGCTGAAGGACCATCTCGACACCGACGAGTCGGTCGAGACGCTCGCCAACAAGCTCACGATGATCGGCCTCGAGGTCGAGCATCTCGAGGACAAGGCGAAGCTGCTCGCGCCGTACAAAATCGCGCGCGTCGTCTCCGCCGAGCAGCATCCGAATGCGGACCGGCTGCGGGTCTGCATGGTCGACACCGGCGACGGTGGCGCGCCGGTGCAGGTGGTGTGCGGCGCGCCGAATGCGCGCGCGGGACTGGTGTCGGTGTTCTCGCCGCCGGGCACCTACATCCCCGGCAAGAACATCACGCTGTCGGTCGGCACGATCCGCGGCGTCGAGAGCCGCGGCATGCTGTGCTCGGCGGCCGAGCTGCAGATCTCCGACGATCACGACGGCATCATGGAGCTGCCGGCGGATGCGCCGATCGGCACCCCCTACGCCGAATGGGCTGGGCTCGGCGATCCCCAATTCGAGATCAACCTGACGCCGAACCGCCAGGACTGCACCGGCGTGCACGGCATCGCCCGCGACCTCGCCGCCGCCGACATGGGCAAGCTGAAAGATCCCGGCATCAAGCCGGTGAAGGGCGAGCTCCCCTGCCCGGTGAAGGTCACGGTCGAGGACGAGAAGCTGTGTCCGGGCTTCGCGCTGCGGCTGGTGCGCGGCGTCAAGAACGGCCCGTCGCCGAAGTGGCTGCAGCAGCGCCTCACATCGATCGGCCTACGCCCGATCAACGCGCTGGTCGACATCACCAACTACATGACCTTCGACCGCGCGCGTCCGCTGCATGTGTTCGACGCCAAGAAGGTGAAGGGCAATCTGGTCGTCCGCCGCGCGCGTGACGGCGAGACCCTGCTCGCGCTCGACGGCCGTACCTACACGCTCGACCATTCGATGTGCGTCATCGCCGACGATTCCGGCGTCGAATCGCTCGCCGGCATCATGGGCGGCGAGGCTTCGGGCTGCGATGAAGGCACCACCGACGTGCTGATCGAATCGGCGCTGTGGAACGAGATCAACATCGCCCAGACCGGCCGCAAGCTCGGCATCAATTCCGACGCGCGCTACCGCTTCGAGCGCGGCGTCGATCCGGCCTTCATGGTGCCGGGCCTGGAGATGGCGACCAAGCTCGTGCTCGACCTGTGTGGCGGCACGCCGTCGGAGACTGTCGTCGTCGGCAATCCGTTCGGCGATGACCGCATCGTCGACTTCCCGTTGACCGAGGTGAAGCGGCTGGCGGGCATCGAGGTGCCGCTGACCGAGATGCGGCGGATCCTGACGCATCTCGGCTTCGTGGTCGCCGGCAACGGCCCCATCGTGAAGGTCGCGGTGCCGTCCTGGCGCAGCGACGTGCACGGCAAGGCCGATATCGTCGAGGAAGTCGTGCGCATCGTCGGCGTCGACAAGGTGCCTATGACGCCGTTCGAGCGCGGCGACGCCCCGCGCAAGCCGGTGCTGACGCCGCTGCAATTGCGCACGCGGCGCGCCAAGCGCGCGCTGGCCGCGCGCGGCATGGTCGAAGCCGTGACGTGGTCATTCATCTCCAAGCCGGCCGCCGAATTGTTCGGCGGCGGCAAGGCCGAGCTCGCTCTCGCCAATCCGATCGCGGCCGATCTCTCGGACATGCGCCCGAGCCTGTTGCCGGGCCTGACCGCGACGGTGCAGGCCAATGCCGATCGCGGCTTCGGCGATGCCGCGATCTTCGAGGTCGGGCAGGTCTTCAAGGGCGATGGCCCCACGGATCAGTTCGTGGCCGCGAGCGGCATCCGCCGCGGCATCGCGCCGGCGAAGGGACTCGGCCGGCATTGGACGGGATCGCAGCCGGCCAACGCGTATGACGCCAAGGCCGATGCGCTCGCGGTGCTCGCGGCGGCCGGCGCGCCGATGGCCTCGCTGCAGATCGTCGCCGGCGGGCCGGCCTGGATGCATCCGGGGCGCTCCGGCACGATCCAGATGGGCCCGCAGAACGTGCTCGGGCATTTCGGCGAGCTGCATCCGCGCACGCTGGAGGCGCTGAAGGCGGACGGGCCACTGGTCGCCTTCGAGGTGATCCTGGATCGCATTCCGGCGGCCAAGGCGAAGCCGACCCGCGCCAAGCCGGTGCTGGAGCTCTCGGCATTCCAGCCGGTGTCGCGCGACTTCGCCTTCATCGTCGATCGCAAGGTCAAGGCCGGCGACATCGTCCGCGCCGCGCAGGGCGTCGACAAGAAGCTGATCACCGATGTCACCGTGTTCGACGTCTACGAGGGCAAGGGCATCGAGGACGGCAAGAAGTCGATCGCGATCGCCGTGACCCTGCAGCCACGCGACAAGACCATGACCGACGAGGAGATCGACGCGGTCGCGGCGAAGATCACGGCCGACGTAGCCAAGAAGACCGGCGGCACGTTGCGCGGATGAGCCTCTCCGGGCTCATCCCTGCCGATCTCAGCCTGTTCGCGACGATCGCGCTGGCGATCGTCGCCTTCATTGCCGCAACCGCGCGCGGCTTCTCCGGCTTCGGCGCAGCACTGATCTTCATGCCGCTCGCGAGCAGCTTTGCGACGCCCCGTCTGGTCGCGCCGCTGCTGCTGGTGATCGATTTCGTCTCGATGGCCCCGATGGTGGCGCCGGCCTGGCGCGAGGCCGACCGCAAGGCCACCGCGGTGATCGTCGCGGGTGCGCTGGTCGGCGTGCCCGTGGGCACCTATTTCCTCAGCCGGCTGGACCCGGTCACCGTCCGCTGGATCATCACCGGTTTCGTGATCGGGCTGCTTGCGCTGCTGCTGTCCGGCTGGCGCTATCGCGGCAGGGAGTACACCGCGCTGTCGGTCGTTGTCGGCTGCATCTCCGGATTCTGCAGCGGACTGGCGCAGACCGGGGGCCCGCCGATCGTCGGCTACTGGCTGGGACGCCCGATCCCGCCAAAGATCGCACGGGCGAACATCGTGCTGTTCTTCGGCGCATCGGACTTCTTCGCGATGGTGAGCTACGCAATGAGCGGGCTGATCACCTGGGATTCGCTGAAGCTTTCGCTGCTGATCGGGCCGGTCTACGCGCTCGGTGTCGCGTTCGGCGCGTCGCTGTTCGGCCGCGCCAGCGAGCAGGTGTTCCGCGCCATCTGCTATGCGCTGATCGCAATCGCCGTGATCGCCGGCCTGCCGGCCCTCGACGGCGTGCTCGGGCGGGGTTAGCCTTCCTGCAACGAAGCAGACTGGGAGGCCACCGTGATCCATCGGCGAACAATGCTCAAGCTCGCGCTGGGAACGGCCGGCGCCATCGCGGCGCCCGCGGCGTTCGCGCAAGGCGCGAAGACCGGCACGCGGATGGTCTTCCTCGGCACCAAGGGCGGCCCGCGCGTCGGCGTCGGCGCTTCGAATCCGGCCAATCTCGTCGTCGTCAACGGCACGCCGTTCGTGATCGATTGCGGCATGGGCGTCAGCCGTCAGCTCGTCAGCGCTGGGGTTCCGATCCCATCGATCAAGTACATCCTGATCAGCCATCACCATTCCGATCACAATCTCGAATACGGCAATCTGTTCTACAACGCCTGGGCCGCAGGATTGTCGACGCCGATCCAGTCGTTCGGACCGAAGGGCCTGGAGGCGATGACCAGGAGCTTCTGGGAAACCAACAAGTTCGACGTCGACACCCGCATCGCGGATGAAGGCCGGCCAGATCCGCGGCCACTCCTGGTCGCGAAGGATATCGACGCGGACGGCGTCGTGCTGAAGACGGCGGACGTGACGGTGACCGCGTTCCGCACGCCACATCCGCCGATCACCGACAACTTCGCGTACAAGTTCGAGACGCCCGAGGGCACGATCGTGTTCTCGAGCGACACGGCCTATAACCCGAAGCTTGCAGAGTTTGCCAAGGGCGCAGACGTTCTCGTGCATGAATGCCTCTATGTGCCCGCGGTCGATCGGCTGGTCGCCAAGACGAAGAACGGCTCGACGCTGAAGAAGCACCTGCTCGACAGTCACACGACCACGGAAGACGTCGGACGCATCGCCGCGGCTGCAGGCGTGAAGGTGCTGGTGCTCAGCCACTTCGTGCCCGGTGATGACCCCGAAGTGACGGACGAGGACTGGACGCGGGACGTGAAGAAGAACTACACGGGCCGCATCGTGGTCGCGAAAGACCTGATGGAATTGAAGCTGCCGGTGTAGCCAAGGCTGGGCGTGCTTCAATCGGCAACTCGCCTGCATCAGCCGTAGGGTGGGCAAAGGCGCAGCCGTGCCATTCACGCTTGAGATCGCAGTTGCGCCGTGCCCACCCTCTTGCTGATGAGCTTGCGGATCGACGGTCAATCCTCCGGCGAGGCCGAGCGCACCTTGCCACGACGGCGCGGTCGTTGCCGCTCACTGCTCGGCTCCGGTTCGGCGTCCTTGATCGCGCCGATCCGGCGCAGCGCGGCTTCCGCGGCGCGCTCGCCGGAGTCCCAGGCGCCGTCGACCGTGCCCCACAGCGCTTCGTGCGTGGCCTCTCCCGCAAGAAACAGCGGACCCAAGGGCTCGCCCAATATTTTGCGGGCGCCCTGGCTGCCGGGCGTGGCCGCCGACATCGCGCCGAGCACGCCCGGCGCCAGGTTCCAGCGCGTCGCTGCGGACGACTTCACCGCTGCGGCGGCCTCGCTTCCAAACAGCTTGCCTATCCACTCCCTGGCGAAGTCGACCATCGCCGCCTCGCCCTGCGCTGATAGTTCGCGGCCGAAGGCGCCGGCAACATCGACGGTACAAAGCGACGATCCGCCGATATTGGCAAGCAGCAGACCTGTGCGACTGGAATTGCTCTGCTCGATGATGACCTCGTCCCGCGACAGGCCGAGCGGATTGCCCGCGAGCATCAGCGCAATGTGATCATAGCTGCCGAGGCTGAGCTTCGCGGCGGCGTCGAGCTGCCGCTTGGGCAGCTCGGGCGCGAACTTGATGGCGCCTGATGTCAGCACGTTGGTCGACACCGTGAGGATGACGGCGCGCGCCGCGATTCGCCCCGCCGGCGTTTCCACCGCGACGTCGCGGTTGGCCCACACGACGCGCGTTGCTGGAGTCGACAGCGACAACGGCAACGATTCGCCGAGCCTGGCGATGAACGTGCCCAGCCCCTGGCGGCAGGCCAGCGGCGCGCTGCGATCCTGCGCACGCGCCTTGTCCATCGCGGAGAGATCGGCGAGATCCTTCCCGGTCGCGCTGGCGCCGAGCACGAATGCCGTGGTGCTGGTCCAGTCGCCCAGATCTTTCGGCAGCGCCGCGGCGCAGGACGTATCGAGCTTGCCGCGCGCCGCCTCGTCGATGGCGCGATTGGCGCGCACCAGCCCCGCCAGGAACTGCTCGGTCTCGCCGGGCCGCGCATTGCGCCGGCCGACGCGGATCTTCTGCCCGACGGGAGCCGCGACGAGATCGAGTCCGAGACCGCGCGCGAGCCTGCTGATGGGATTGCCGTCGGCGTTGAGCAGCCAGCGGGCGCCGCGATCGAACGGCACGCCGAAGGTGGCTGCATCCGTGCGGCAACGGCCGCCGAGCTGTGGCGCGGCCTCCAGCACCACGACCTTGCGATTGGCCGCGACGATGCGGCGGGCCGCGGCGATTCCCGCCGCACCCGCCCCGATCACGACAATGTCAGCCTCTCGTGGAACAGCCGCCTGCGCGGCGCGGCCGGCGATGGGCAGCACGGCCAGCGCCGCGGAAGCGGAGAGGAAGCCGCGGCGCGTGACATTCATGACATGGTTTCCGAAAGCTTTGAACCAAACGAATACCCGCGAATTTGCCGCATCTGCCGCGCTGCGGCAACCGGGATGGTAAACGTGATACCGTGCAGAACGCGTCGACTATGAACCAAATTGCAACCGCAATCGACCATCATGGAAGAAGGGAAAAAAGCCGGCGACCGGCCAAGGTCGCCCGGGGAGCGTTATGGGTATCGTACTTGATCAGATCGGCAAGCTGATTGCCGCCTATCTCCAGAAGGAGATCCCCGGCTATGAGCCGTTCACGCCGAGCGATCCGGACTATCTGCGCAAGGACGTCCAGCCCGGCGACGTGCTGCTCGTCGAGGGCAACAGCCGCATCTCCGGCATCATCAAATACCTCACGCAGTCGACCTGGTCGCACGCCGCGCTCTATGTCGGACCGATCGACGGCGCCGTCGAGCCCGACGGCGAGCCGCATGTGCTGGTCGAGGCCTATGTCGGCGACGGCGTGATCTCGGCGCCGCTGTCGAAATATTTCGCCTATCACACCCGTGTGTGCCGTCCGGTCGGCCTGACCTATGAGGACCGGCACACGGTGTGCCGCTACGCCATCAATCGCATCGGCTTCGGCTACGACACCAAGAACATCATCGACCTGATGCGCTATCTGATCCCGATGCCGATTCCGCAACGCTGGCGGCGGCGCATGATCGCGCTGGGCTCGGGTGATCCGACCAAGATGATCTGCTCGGCGCTGATCGCGCAGGCCTTCGATGCGGTGCGCTACCCGATCCTGCCCAAGATCACGCGGGCGCCATCGCGGCGCGCCAAGCGCGAGATCCTGCACATCCGCGATTCCTCGCTCTACATGCCGCGCGACTTCGACATCTCGCCCTATTTCGAGATCGTCAAGCCGACCATCGTCAATGGATTCGACTACACGACGCTGCATTGGGCCGACAAGCAGAAGCCGCTCGCGGAGGTAGCGGGCGAGTTCGCCGTGTTTCCAGGAGCCATCACAGCGCCGCCGCTCGTTCCTGAGACGGCTGACGAAGAGGCGACGCAGCAGGCTGCGGCTGAGGAAATAGTTGCGAAGCTCGGCGAACGGCTCGTGGTCAACGAGCATTTTCTCGTCGCCGAGCCGGTACGAAACGTCGCGCCACGTCCGACCGCGCGCCGCCGCAACAAGGTGGCGGTCTGAGCTGGGCTGACCTCAGCGATCAGACCGGCCGATCACATCCATCAACTCCGCGATCTTCTGCCGTTGATCGGCCTTGTCGCCCGATGCGATGGCGTGCTCGACGCAATGCGCGACGTGGTCGCGCAAGATCTCCTCCTCGACCCGGCGCAACGCCGCCCGCACAGCGGAGATCTGGGTGACGATGTCGATGCAGTAGCGGTTGTCCTCGACCATTTTCGACAGGCCCCTGACCTGCCCTTCGATCCGACTCAAACGTTTCTGACAGGATGTCTTGATGTCCTCGCGCATGGAGCCTATATACCCCTACAGGGTATAGGTTTCAAGAGGCTGAGCGATGTCGGAAACCAGACACGAGCATGGCGTCGCGGCGGGCGGCGAGGGCGGATGCGGCTGTGGATCGCGCGCGCGCGCGGTGGAAACCGGACACGAACAGGCATCCGCGGACAGTTGTTGCAGCGATCGTGCCGGCGCGGCGCCCGCCAGCGCTTCGGGCGCCTGCTGCGGCGGCTCGGACCCCGCCGCGCCTGAACCAGCGAAGGCAACGGATCCGGTCTGCGGCATGTCGGTCGATCCCGTGACCTCGAAGCATCGCTTCGAGCATCAGGGACAGACCTTCCATTTCTGCTCCGCCGGCTGCCGCACCAAGTTCGCCGCCGATCCCGCCAAGTATCTCGCGACGGCCGCAGCGCCTGCAGCCGCTCAGTCATGCTGTGGCGGTCATGACCACCATGAGCATGACCCGGCAACGGTCATCGATCCCGTCTGCGGCATGAGCGTCGATCCTGCGACCTCGACACATCGTTTCGACCATCAGGGTCACACCTTCCATTTCTGCTCGGCCGGCTGCCGCACCAAGTTCGCGGCCGAGCCGGACAAGTATCTCGGCGAACGCGAGCCGCCGCCGGAGATGCCGGCAGGCACGATCTACACCTGCCCGATGCATCCCGAGATCCGTCAGGAAGGCCCAGGCACCTGCCCGATCTGCGGCATGGCGCTGGAGCCCGACGTCATCAGCCTCGACGATGCGCCCAATCCCGAGCTCGCCGACATGAGCAGGCGGTTCTGGATCGGCGCTGTGCTGTCGGCACCCGTTGTCGTGCTCGAGATGGGCGGCCACCTCGTCGGCGGCCACGGCCTGATCGATCCCGTGCTGTCGAACTGGATCCAGTTCGCGCTGGCGACGCCGGTCGTGCTGTGGGCCGGCTGGCCGTTCTTCATGCGCGGCTGGCAGTCGGTCCAGACCCGCAATCTCAACATGTTCACCTTGATCGCGATGGGCACGGGCGTCGCCTATGTCTACAGCGTGATCGCGACCGTCGCGCCGCAGGCGTTTCCGCCGGCGTTCCGTGGCCATGGCGGCGCGGTGGCGGTGTATTTCGAGGCGGCCTCGGTCATCACCATTCTCGTCCTGCTCGGCCAGGTGCTGGAGCTGCGCGCGCGCGAGGCAACGTCGGGCGCGATCAAGGCGCTGTTGCAGCTCGCGCCCAAAACAGCGCGCCGCCTCGATGCCGACGGCAACGATCATGAGGTGGAGATCGCCGAGCTCGCGGTCGGCGATCGCCTGCGTGTGCGCCCGGGCGAGAAGGTGCCGGTCGACGGCATCATTCTCGAAGGCCGCTCGTCGCTCGACGAATCGCTCGTCACCGGCGAGTCGATGCCGGTGACCAAGGACGAGGGCGAGCGCGTCATCGCGGGCACCCTGAACCAGACCGGCAGCTTCGTGATGCGCGCCGACAAGGTCGGCCGCGAGACGCTGCTGTCGCAGATCGTGCAGATGGTCGCCGATGCGCAGCGCTCGCGCGCGCCGATCCAGCGCCTCGCCGACCAGGTCGCGGGCTGGTTCGTGCCGATGGTGATCGCTGCTGCCATTGCCGCCTTCGTCGCGTGGTACGCGTTCGGTCCCGAGCCGCGCTTCGCCTTCGGCCTCGTCGCCGCCGTGAGCGTGCTGATCATCGCCTGTCCCTGCGCGCTCGGTCTTGCGACGCCGATGTCGATCATGGTCGGGGTCGGTCGCGGCGCCCAGGCCGGCGTGCTGATCAAGAGCGCCGAGGCGCTGGAGCGGATGGAGAAGGTCGATACGCTGGTCGTCGACAAGACCGGCACCCTGACCGAGGGCAAGCCGAAGGTGACGGCGATCGTCACCGCTCAAGGCTTCGACGAGGCCGACGCGCTGCGGCTGGCCGCCAGCGTCGAGCGCGCCAGCGAGCATCCGCTGGCCGAGGCCATCGTCCGGCATGCCGCGGAGCGCAACATCAAGCTCGCCGACGTCAAGAACTTCGACGCGCCGACCGGCAAGGGCGCGCGCGGCGAGGTCGACGGCAAGGCCATCGTACTCGGCAATGCGACCTATCTCGCCTCGCTCGGCATCATCACTGATACGCTCGGCGTCGAGAGCAAGCGGCTGCGCGAAGAGGGCGCCACCGTGATCACGATGGCCGTCGACGGCAAGCCGTCTGCGCTGTTTGCGGTCGCCGATCCGGTCAAGGCGTCGACGCCGGAGGCGCTGAAGGCACTCGCGGCCGACGGCATCAAGGTGATCATGCTGACCGGCGACAACCGCACCACGGCCACCGCGGTCGCGCGCAGGATCGGCATCACCGAGGTCGAGGCCGAGGTGCTGCCCGAGCAGAAGAGCGCCGTGGTCGCGCGTCTGCGCGCCAGCGGCAAGATCGTCGCGATGGCCGGCGACGGCGTCAACGATGCGCCGGCGCTCGCCGCGGCCGACGTCGGCATCGCCATGGGCACCGGCACCGACGTGGCGATGGAGAGCGCCGGCATCACGCTGCTGCAGGGCGACCTCGGCGGTATCGCGCGGGCGCGAAAACTGTCGGCGGCGACGATGCGCAACATCCGCCAGAACCTGTTCTTCGCGTTCATCTACAACGCCGCCGGCATCCCGATCGCCGCCGGCATCCTCTATCCCCTGTTCGGCATCCTGCTGTCGCCGATCATCGCAGCGGCGGCGATGTCGCTGTCGTCGGTCAGCGTGGTCGGCAACGCGCTGCGGCTGCGGGCGACCGATCTTTGATACGATGCCGGCGGACTTGCCGAAGCCCGCCGGCATGTCTACCTCTGCCGCGGGCTTTGCAGCGAGGGACCCCGCCATGATCGACGCCGCCATCAAGGCGATTTCGCAGATTCTGTCGCCGCCGATGCGCTCGATCCTGTGGCGCTCGATCGGGCTGGCGCTGGTGCTGGTCACGGTGCTCGCGATCGGGCTGCAGCGGCTCCTGACCTGGCTCGCGACTGCCGGCGAGGGCTGGGCGGAGGCCATGCTCGGGCCGAACTCGCACGGCACGCTCGAGGTGCTGACCTGGATCATCTCGATCGCCGCCGGCTTCGGCGTCGTGTTCGGCGGCATCATGCTGATGCCGGCAATCACCTCGGTGATCGCGAGCCTGTTCGTCGACGACGTCGCGGACCTTGTCGAGCGCGAGCATTATCCGGCCGAGCGCCCCGGCGTCGCCCTGCCATTCGGCGTCGCCATCATCGAGGGCCTCAAGGCCGCCTGCCTCACCATCCTGGTCTATCTGGTCGCCCTGCCCTTCGTGTTCCTGGCCGGCGCCGGCTTCGTGATCTTCTTCCTCGCCACCGCGTGGCTGCTCGGCCGCGAATATTTCGAGCTCGCCGCGATGCGCTTCCGGCCGCCGGCGGAGGCCAAGGCGATGCGGCGCGACAATGCGATCACGGTGTTCACCGCGGGGCTGATCATCGCGGCCTTCGTCACCATCCCGATCGTGAACCTGGCGACGCCGCTGTTCGGCATGGCCTTCATGGTCCACCTGCACAAGCGCCTATCCGGACCGCGGCCCGAGCTGATCGAGCCGTCGCCGGAGCGCCGGCTGCGCAGCCTCTAGCGCCATCATCCGCGGCGACAGGCTCGCCGCCTTGCTGCGGGCGAAGGGGATCAGCAGGAAGCCGAGCAGCGCGACACCAGCGAGCAGCGACCAGGCCTCGTTGACGCACAGCGCCAGCGAGGCCTTCTCCACCAGCGGCCGGACATAGGCGATCGCCTGCTCCTCCGAGATGCCGCGCGGCCGGTTGCGCAGCAGCTCCGGCGCGAGCCCGATTGCCTTGGCCGCCGCGGTATCGCCGGCCAGCAGGCGGTCGCGAAACGCCTGGGCATGCATGGCGACGCGGCCATAGATGATGGTGTCGATCAGCGCGATGCCGATGGCGCCGCCGAGATTACGCATCAGGTTGAACAGCCCGCTGGCGTCGGCGACCTCGGCCTGTGGCAGGTCGCCGAGCGCGATCCGCGTCGGCGGCAGCAGGCAGAACATGATGCCGACGCCGCGCACCACCTGCGGCCAGAACATCTCCTGATAGTCGGCGGTCGGCGGCTGGAACGCGCTCGCGGCCAGACCGGAGCCGAACAGCACGAAACCGAACGCCGTCAGGAGACGCGCGTCGACCTTGCCGTCCAGCGCCGTCACCAGCGGAGCGGCGATCAGTTGCGCCACGCCGGTGACCAGCATGATCTTGCCGATCTCGAACGCATCGTGGCCGCGCACGAAGGCGAGGAACACCGGCATCAGATACACCGAGCCGAACAGCCCGATGCCCAGACAGAAGCTCGACAGGCAGCCGAGCGTGAACGACCGCCGCTGAAAGCTGCCGAGCCGCAGGATCGGATGCGGTGAGGTCAGCAGGCGCTGGACGAGCAAGGTGAGGCACGACGCGCTCAGCACCAGGAACGCGATGCAGTTCGACGACAGCCAGCCGCCCTTCGGCGCCTCCTTCAGCCCGAGCTCGAGGCTGGCCAGGGACACTGCGAGCAGCAGCAGCGCAAACAGGTCGAGCTTGTCGAGCTCCGCGAGGTCCATGCGCTGCTTCGGCAGCAGGCCGGGCGTCGCCAGCGCGGCGACGAGGCCGGGCGCGATGTTGATCAGGAACAGCCAGGGCCACGACCAGGTGTTGGTGATGAAGCCGCCGACGACCGGGCCGATGGTCGGCGCGAGCACCGCGACCACGCCGCCGATCGTCGTCGCGACCGCGTGCAGGCGCGGTGGAAACAGCAGGAACACGGCGGAGAACACGACCGGAATCAAGAGACCACCGAAGAAGCCCTGCAGCACGCGGAACGCCAGCAGCGTGTGAAAATCGCCGCTGAACGCGCAACCGAGCGAGGCGGCGGTGAAGATGCCGACGGCGCCGACGAACAGCCAGCGCAACGTGAACACCCGCGTGAGCAGCCCGGTGAGCGGAATGGCGATGATCTCGGCGATCAGATACGCCGTCTGGATCCAGCTCATCGCCTCCGGCGTGATGCCGAGCGCCTCCTGGATGGTCGGCAGCGACGTCGCCACCACCTGGATGTCCAGGATCGCCATGAACATGCCGACGCACATCAGGATGAAGCCGAGCCAGGTGGCGAGGCTCGGACGATCCTGCGGCGCGGCCGATGCGCTCATGCGGTCTGGCCGCCGCCGATGCCGGTGAGTGCTTCCGATTCGGCGCGGATGCGGATGAACAGCACCGCCGCATTCAGGCCGGAGAAGATCAGGGCGATCAGTGGCAGATGCAGCGCCAGCGGCAGCAGCGCGATCTCGGCTGCGACCACCAGATAGTTCGGATGCGAGATGTAACGATAGGGACCATCGGTGACGAGGGGCGCCCCCGGCAGGATGATGATGCGCGTCGTCCAGCGCGGACCGAGCGTCGCCAGCACCCACCAGCGCAGCCCCTGCAGCAGCACGAAGCCGCTCAAGAGCCACGGGTCGACCTCCTGGTCGGCGCCGAGCAGCCACAGCGATACCAGCCAGGCCGCATGCATCGAGATCATCAGCGGATAATGATCCGCCCCGACCTCAACCGCGCCCATGGCGCGCAGGCGCTTGGTGTTGTGGCGGGCGAGCACGAGCTCGCCGAGCCGCTGCATGGTGACGAGGGCGAGGACGAAGGCGGCGAAGGTCATGCGGCGTGCCTCAATGAAACGCAGCTTGCGGTGAACCCAGGTCCGAGCGCAGTCAGCACCGAGCGCGGCGGCAAGCCCCGGGCTCGGGCGCGCTCCAGCACGAACAGCACCGTCGGCGCGGACATGTTGCCGTAGTCGGCGATGATCTCGCGCTCATGGTCCAGCGTGCCCTGATCCAGCGACAGCGCGCGCTCCAGCGCCGTGATCACCTTGGCGCCGCCGGGATGGCAGACGAAGCGGTCGACGTCGGCAGGCGCGAGCTTCATCCGCTCCAGGATCTCGTTGACCGCCGGGCCCATGTTCTCGGTGACGAAGTCCGGAATGGTGCGCTGGAAGATCACGCCAAAACCTTCGGGATCGACGCTCCAGCCCATGATGTCGAGCGTATCGGGCCACAGCTTCTCGCCGGTCGCCTCGACGCGGATAGCGCCGCCATCGCCGGCGCGCAGGATCGCGGCCGCCGCGCCATCGCCGAACAGGCTCAGCGCGACGATGTTGGCCTTCGTCAACTCATCATGGCGGACAGCCAGTGTGCACAGTTCGAAGGTCACCAGCAGCACGTTGGTGCCGGGCCGGGCCTGCGCCAGGCGCGCGGCGATCGACAGGCCCGAGACGCCGCCGGCGCAGCCGAGCCCGAACACCGGCACGCGCGACACGTCCGCGCGAAAACCCAGGCGGCCGGCGACGCGCGCTTCCAAGGTCGGCGTCGCGATACCCGTCGAGCTCACGGTGACGATGGTGTCGATGTCGGCGGCGTTGAGATCGGCCTGCGCAAGCGCCTTGTTCGCCGCGTCGACGAACAGCGCCTCGGCGCCTTCGAGATAGGCTTCGGTGCGCTCCGGCCAGCCGCGCCGCTCCATGTACCATTCGATCGGCTTGACGCCGTAGCGCTGGCGGATGCCGGTGTTGGCGAACAGGCTCGCCATCGTGTCGAACTGCGGAAAGCGCGGCGCCAGCACCACGCGGGCGGCCTCCATCACTTCGTTCTGGCGAAACTGATGCGGTGGCACCGAGGTCGCGAGCGACACGAGTGCGGCAGTGTTGTCCATGCGGCTGATCCTTCAACGTCCCGGCGCAGAAAGGTCCGAGAACGCGGGAATCGTCACGCGCCACTCACATCGCCCCGGATTACGGGTGTCATCTTATGTCCAATGCGGGCGGCGATGTGGCCCGGCCATGGTGAGACGGCGTCGCGCCGTGACACAATAGTGACTGTCAAACGCGTTCTCAGGCGAAACCGTTCGTCACACACAACGTATCAGGCGGTCTTCTCCGGCCAGCGGCAGAGGTCCTTGATCAGGCACAGCTCGCAGCGCGGCTTGCGCGCCAGGCACGTGTAGCGGCCGTGCAGGATCAGCCAGTGATGGGCATGCAGCATGAACTCGGCCGGGATCGCCTTCTCCAGCCCGAGCTCGACCTCGAGCGGCGTCTTGCCGGGTGCCAGCCCGGTGCGGTTGCCGACGCGGAACACATGGGTGTCGACCGCCATCGTGTGCTCGCCGAACGCCATGTTGAGCACGACGTTCGCGGTCTTGCGGCCGGCACCGGGCAGCGACTCGAGCTCGGCGCGCGTACGCGGCACCTCGCTGCCGAACTCGCTGATCAGCTTTTGCGACAGCGCGATCACGTTCCTGGCCTTGGTGCGGTAGAGGCCGACGGTCTTGATGTAGTCGCGGAGTTTGTCCTCGCCGAGCGCGATCATCTTCTGCGGCGTGTCGGCGACGGCGAACAGCGGCCGCGTCGCCTTGTTGACGCCGGCGTCGGTCGCCTGCGCCGACAGCACCACGGCCACCAGCAAGGTGTAGGGGTTGAGGTGCTCGAGCTCGCCCTTCGGCTCGGGATTGGCCTGAGCGAAGCGGCTGAAGGCCTCGCGGATCTCGGCCGGCGTCCAGGGCCTGGCCGCCTTCAACGCTGTCTTGACCGGCCGGGCAGGGCTCTTCAGCTTGGCCGTCGGAGCCTTCTTGGCGGCCCGTTTCGAGGCGGCCTTGAGGGCTGACTTGGGAGCGGCCTTGGGAGCGGCCTTCTTCAAGGGGCTGCGAACCGGCGCCGGCTTGGCGCGTTGGGGGCGGGTGATTTTGGCCATGATCCGGGTATACTGAGGCCCCATGACGCCAGGCAATGCTTTTGCGTATCAGGAGACCGGCACTGACGCCGCTGATCCCGAGCTGTTTTCGGCCCGGCTGACGCCGCATCGCTCGCTCAGCCGCACCGGCTTTCTGGTGCTGATGGTCGTGGTCTGCGCCATCAGCTTCATCGGCGGCATCGCCTCGCTCTTGATGGGCGCCTGGCCGGTGCTCGGCTTCTTCGGCCTGGATGCGCTCGCGATCTACTGGGCCTTCAAGGTCAACTTCCGCCGCGCCAACGCCTATGAGGACGTCTCGATCACCCTGACCGAGCTGCGCCTGCGCCGCGTCAGCCACAAGGGCCACGTCATGGAATGGCGCTTCAACCCGCTCTGGGTGCGGCTCGACCAGGAGACCCACGAGGAGTTCGGTATCGAGCGCCTCTACCTGGTGGCGCGCGGCCAGCGCGTCGCCATCGCGAGCTTTTTGGGCCCGGAGGAGAAAGCCAGTTTTGCGAAGGCCCTCACGGCCGGGCTGCAGGCCGCGAAGCGCGGGCCGGTGTACAACCCGCTGTAGCGCGTCCAAGGGCACTGACTGCGGGCAGCTCTACCCAGGCGAAAGCGCCGCTAACACCCTCCGGCGTCGTTCCGGGGCGCGCGCAGCGCGAGCCCGGAACCCATACCCACAGGACCTTGTGTGGGGCACGCGGGTAGTGGGCATCTCGCCTCACACGTCTTCTCGTGGTTATGGATTCCGGGCTCATCGCTGCGCGATGCCCCGGAATGACGGAGCAAGCCGGGAAACTCCTGTTTCAAGCCGAAGCCGATCGCAACGCCCCTAGCCTCCCGATCGGAAATCGGGTGGAGTCCGCGCCCCGGCCGCCCTACATCCGGATCATGATGACCCTCGCCATTCACGATTCCGCCCTGGCCAAGCCGGGCCCGCAACAATCGGCCGCGCTGCGCGACTACGATGCGGTGCGCCGCGCGATCGCGTTCATCTCCGAGCACTGGCGCCGGCAGCCGACCATCGAGGACATGGCCGACGCCGCCAGCCTCACGCCCGACGAGTTGCACCATCTGTTCCGGCGCTGGGCCGGGCTGACGCCGAAGGCGTTCATGCAGGCACTGACGCTCGATCACGCCAAGGGCCTGCTGAAGAGCTCAGCCAGCGTGCTCGACGCCGCGCTCGACTCGGGGCTTTCAGGCCCCGGCCGGCTGCACGATCTGTTCGTCACCCATGAAGCGATGTCGCCCGGCGAATGGAAGACCGGCGGCGCCGGCACCACGCTTCGTTACGGCTTCCACCCCTGCCCGTTCGGCATCGCGCTGGTGATGGCCACCCCGCGTGGCCTCGCCGGCCTCGCCTTCGCCGACCCCGGCGAGGAGGCTGGCGCGCTCGCCGACATGAAGAGCCGCTGGCCCCGCGCCACCTATATCGAAGACGTCCCCGGCACCGCCGGCCTCGCCCAGCGCATCTTCGACAAGACCCTGTGGCGGCCCGACCAGCCCTTGCGCGTCGTCCTGATCGGCACCGACTTCGAGGTCCGCGTCTGGGAAACCCTGCTCAAGATCCCCATGGGCCGCGCCGTCTGCTACTCGGACATCGCGACACGGCTGGAGTCGCCGAAAGCCTCGCGCGCCGTGGGCGCGGCGGTCGGCAAGAACCCGATCTCGTTCGTGGTGCCGTGCCATCGCGCGCTCGGCAAGACCGGCGCGCTGACGGGCTATCATTGGGGGCTGACCCGGAAGCAGGCGATGATCGGGTGGGAGGCCGGGCAGGTGGGGATGGGGTAGAGCGGCGAGGCCGCTGCTACTCTCGCTGTCACCGTCCGCGAACGCTGACGATCCAGTAAACACCGACGTCTCGAGTCTCGCGACCGTCACGGCGTACTGGATGCCCCGCCTTCGCGGGGCATGACGACTGAGAAACTACGCAGCTTTTCGTACGACACGAATTCCAGTCAGGCGCCACTCTCTCCGCTGTCATTCCGGGGCGTGCGCAACACGAGCCCGGAATCCATCGCATGGCAGATCGTGGCGGTTGCGCTGCGCGAACGTCGCCAACTTTCGATGATGCCGACGGCAGGCGCCGCGATCTCAGTCTCACCCTCCCCTGGAGGGGGAGGGTCGATCGCGCGCGAAGCGGGCGAGCGGGGTGGGGTGAGCCGCGGAAACCGGTGCAAGTGGAGAGATCACCCCACCCCGGCACACATGCGCTCCGCGCATCTGAGCCGACCCTCCCCTCCAGGGGAGGGTGACAGCGGGGCTCACCTCGGCTGCTCTCAATTCTCTGCCCTTGAGAACGGGCAGAGGGAGCGCAGCGTCGATACGGCGGGGGCTGGGCTTCAACTCATGGGGATGCGATCACCCATGAGCAGTGGAATCTGGCGACGGTCCTAGCCCGCCAGGTCCAGCTTCGACTCGACCGTCGAGTCGGCGTTCAGGCGGTAGATGATCGGCACGCCGGTCGCCAGTTCGCGCTTCAGGATGCCTTCGGGCGTCAGCTTTTCCAGCACCATGATCAGGGCGCGGAGCGAGTTGCCGTGGGCGGCGACCAGGGTGCGCTGGCCGCGGAGGACGCCCGGGAGAATTTCTTGGACGTAGTAGGGCAGCGCGCGGGCCAGCGTGTCCTTGAGGCTCTCGCCGCCGGGCGGCGGGACGTCGTAGGAGCGGCGCCAGATGTGGACCTGCTCCTCGCCCCATCTGGCGCGGGCGTCGTCCTTGTTGAGGCCCGAGAGGTCACCATAGTCGCGCTCGTTGAGCGCGAGGTTCTTGGCTATCGGCAGGCCGGTCTGGCCGAGCTCGGTCAGGATCAGGTCGAGCGTGTGCTGGGCGCGCGTCAGCACCGAGGTGAAGGCGACGTCGAAGACCAGCCCCTGCGCCTTCAGCTTGCGCCCGGCCTCCCTGGCCTCGGCGACGCCCTGCTCGGTCAGGTCCGGGTCCTTCCAGCCGGTGAACAGGTTCTTCAGATTCCACTCGCTCTGGCCGTGGCGCACCAGCACCAGGAGACGTTCGCTCATCAGTTCGCTTCCATCGACGTTGAACTAGAAAAGGTCCTTGAGGCCGAGCACGTCGTCCATCGTGTAGTAGCCCGGCGGCTTGCCATGCGCCCACAGCGCCGCCTTCAGCGCGCCATGGGCGAAGATCATGCGGTCCTCGGCCTGGTGCGACAGCACCAGCCGCTCCGAGGGTCCGGCGAAGATGACGCTGTGATCGCCCGCCGCCGTGCCGCCGCGCAGCGAGGCGAAGCCGATGTCGCCGCTGCGGCGCTCGCCAGTGATGCCGTCGCGACCGCGCGCGGAATGCTCATCGAGCGTGATGCCGCGGCCTTCGGCGGCGGCGCGTCCGAGCATCAGCGCCGTGCCCGAGGGCGCGTCGACCTTGTGCTTATGGTGCATCTCGAGGATCTCGATGTCGAAGCCGGCATCGAGCGACTTCGCCACCTGCTTGACCAGCGCCGCCAGCAGGTTGACGCCGAGGCTCATATTGCCGGACTGCACGACGATGGCGCGCTTGGTGACGCTCCTGATGACGGCGTCGTCCGACGCGGACAGGCCGGTGGTGCCGACGACGTGGACGATGCCGCGCTGGGCGGCGATGGCGACATTGGCGATGGTCGCGGCCGGGACGGTGAAATCGAGGATGCCGTCGGCCTCGGCGGACATGCTCCAGAGGTCGCCCGACAGCTTGATGCCGTTGGCGGGCAGGCCGGCGAGGGCGCCGGAGTCCTTGCCGATCAGCTCCGAGCCGGGGGCTTCGAGCGCGCCCGCCAGCACGGCGCCGTCGGTCTCGGCGATCGCGCGCACCAGGGCGCGGCCCATGCGGCCGCCGGCTCCGGCAACGATCAAGCGCATCTTGGACATGTCAACTCCTCTGCCCCTTCAAGGGCTATAGCCGGGGCTGATAGCGGCGGCAACCGAGCGAGGCCAGGTCGCGGGTGGCCGGGGCGGGCGGCGATCAGGGCTGCGGGCCGTCATAGCCCTCGATGATCACCAAGTCGCCTTGCGAATGCGGCGCGCGCATCGCCACCAGCCGCTGGTATTCAGGGGAATTGTAGCACGCCAGCGCGGTCGCGTAGTCCTTGAACTCGATCACGACGTTGCGCGAGCGCGAGGTGCCTTCCTTGGTCTCGTACTGGCCGCCACGGACCAGGAATTTGGCGCCGTACTGGTGGAACACGGCGCCGTTCTGCGCGACGTAGTCCTTGTAGCCGTCCATGTTGTGTACGTCGATCCGCGCGATCCAATAGGCCTTGGGCATCCCTGTCGTCTCCTTGCACTCTGGCGCGCTTGCTCAAGCTCGGTTGGTCTTGCCGACCAGCGCGACGGCGCTGGCGATGTCGGCGACGATGCTCTCGGCGGCCGCTGCCGGATCGGCGGCGCCGGTGACGGGACGGCCGACGACGAGGCGGTCGGCGCCGCCGGCGATCGCCAGCGCCGGGGTCATGATGCGCTTCTGGTCGCCAACGTCCGATCCCGCCGGGCGGATCCCGGGGGTCACGAGCTGCATATCAGGGCCGACCAGCGGGCGGATGAGCTGGGTCTCCTCCGGCGACAGGATCAGGCCGTGGATGCCGATCTCCTTGGCCTGCCTGGCGCGGTGCGCCACGAGTTCCTTGACACCCATGGCGTAGCCGGCGGCGGCGAGGTCAGCATCGTCGTAGGAGGTCATGACGGTGACGGCGAGCAGCTCGAGGCTGGAGCCGGCAGCGCCGGCGAGCGCCGCCTTCATGCTCTGGGAGAAGCCGTGCACGGTGAGGAAGCGCGCGCCGAGCCTGGCGATCTGCCGGGTGGCGCGCTCGACGGTGTTCGGGATGTCGTGCAGCTTGAGGTCCATGAACACGTGCTTGCCCTCGGCCGCGAGCCGTTCGGCGAGACCGAGGCCGCCGGCATAGGTCAGCTCCATGCCGATCTTGTAGAACGTCACGGCGTCGCCGAGCTGTGCGATCATGGCTTCGGCCTCCGCCACGCTCGGCAAATCGAGCGCCACGATCAGGCGGTCGCGGGGAGCAATCTCAGTCGGCATGTCACCTCACATCGTATGTTGCGCTGTTGCGACCAGCTCCCGCACCAGCGCGTCGAGCGCCGTGATGTCGGCGGGCAGTTTGAGCCGGTCCATGTCGTTGTAGGCCTTGTCTGCGAAGGCCAACGCAAGCTGGCTCGGGATCACCGTCGCGTTGCAGGCCGTCAGCATCAGCCGCAACGCGGCAAGGGCGCGGATGCCGCCAAAGCGGTTCTCGGAGGCGGCGGCGATCGCAAACGGCCTGTTGCGGAACACCGCGCCGCGGCTGCCCGGCGGCTCGTCGACGCGCGAGATCCAGGTGATGGCGTTGGTCAGCAGCGGCGGCACCGAGGCGTTGTATTCCGGCGTCACCAGCAGCACGGCATGATGGACGCCGATCATGCGCGTCAGATTCACGGCGTGAAGCGGAATGCCCGATTGCGCCTCTAGGTCGGCGTCGTAGATCGGCAGCGGGAAGTCGGCGAGCGAGATGCGGGTGATGTCGGCGCCGGCCTGCACGAACTGATAGGCGGCGGCCGCGGCGAGCTTCGCGTTGTGCGAGCCGGCTCGCGTCGAACCGGGGATGATGAGCATCTTCAGCGCGGACATCGTGAGGTCGGTCAACGACCCGCCACGAAGGATCGCGGCCGCCGGTCAGGGCTTGCGATACACCCAGACGCGCGCTGGCGGAAGATTCATCCAGATGCGCTCGGAGGCCTGCGTGGTAACGCCGGGCAGCGACTTCGGAATCGGCGGCACGACGGAATAGGTGAACTGCACGAACGGCGCATTCGGCGACATCGCCGCGAACGCATCGCGGATCAGCTTCATGCGGGTCAGCATCGGCTTGGTCACGAGCGGCAGGCCGGAGACGACGGCCGAGGCCGGGGCACCGAGCACGTTCCAGAGCGTGTCGCGAAGGCGATAGGCGTCGCCCTGGACCACCTTGGCCTGCGGGTAGCGGTCGCGCAGCAGGGCGCAGAAGCCCGGATTGTACTCGACCAGCACCAGCCGCTTCTGATCGACGCCATGTTCGACCAGCGCATTGGTGATCGCGCCGGTGCCCGGTCCGAGCTCGATGACGGGGCCTGTCCCGTGCGGATCGACGTACTGCGCCATGGTGCGGGCCAGCAGTCGGCCCGACGGCATGACGGCGCCCATGTGCAGCGGCTTTTCGATCCATGAGCGGAGGAAGCGCACTTCGTCGTCCAGACGGAGAGGCTTTTTCGACGCACGCACGGACGTTTGCAGGGGCATCTCAGTACCAGACGGGACCGTCTTCACGGCGATGTCAGAAAAGAGTCACAAAGACGTATAGGGCGCAGGCGGGGCGGTCAAGCCGAACCGTAACGTACGATTAAGGCTGGCGGGTCCGCGCTCTTACAGTTGCATTCGATAATTTTTTGCATGTGCGGAGCAGCAAATTCGCTCGACATCGACATTCCGATGCCGTTCAGCGAAAGCATGCGGCCCCGCGGTTCTGCACTCACGGCTCAGCTCGCCGCCTTGCCGAAGAAGTCCTTGACCTTGGTGAAGAAGCCGGCGGCCTCGGGCTGGGTTGCTCCCGAGGACAGCTTCTCGAACTCGGCCAGCAATTCCTGCTGCTTCTTGGTCAGGTTCTGCGGCGTCTCGACAACGATCTGGACATACATGTCGCCGGTCTGGCGCGAGCGCAGCACCGGCATGCCCTTGGCCGCGATCCGGAACCGGCGCCCGGACTGCGCACCGGCGGGAATCTTCACCTTGGTCTTGCCCTTGTCGATCGTGGGCACCTCGAACTCGCCGCCGAGCGCCGCGGTCACCATCGAGATCGGCACCCGGCAGTGCAGGTCGGCGCCGTCGCGCTGGAAGAACTCGTGAGCCGTCAACGACAGGAAGATGTAGAGATCGCCCGGCGGCCCGCCGCGCAGGCCCGCCTCACCCTCGCCGGCGAGACGGATGCGGGTGCCGTCCTCGACGCCCTGGGGAATGTTGACGGACAGCGTGCGGTCACGGGTGACACGGCCCGAGCCGGAGCATGACGGACAGGGGTCCTCGATCATCTGGCCGCGGCCGTGACAGCCGGGGCAGGTCCGCTCCAGGGTGAAGAAGCCCTGCGCCTGCCGCACGCGGCCGGCGCCGCCGCACATCGCGCAGGTCTTCGGCTTGGTGCCGGCCTTGGCGCCGGTGCCGGAGCAGGATTCGCAGGTCACCGAGACCGGAATTTCGATCTGTGCGGTCTTGCCCTGGAACGCCTCTTCCAAGGTGATTTCCATGTTGTAGCGCAGATCGGCGCCGCGCTCGCGTCCGGTGCCGCCGCGGCGCTGCCCGGCCATGCCGAACAGGTCTTCGAAGATGTCGGAGAACGAGGAGGCGAAACCGGCGCCGAAGCCGTGCGCCCCGCCCATGCCGCCCTGCTCGAAGGCGGCGTGGCCATAGCGGTCGTAGGCGGCGCGCTTGTCGGCGTCGCGCAGCACCTCATAGGCCTCGTTGATTTCCTTGAATTTCACTTCGCTGGAGGCATCGCCCGGATTCTTGTCCGGATGCCACTTCATGGCCAGCTTGCGGAAGGCGGCCTTGAGTTTGCTCTCGTCGGCGTCGCGCTCGACTTCCAGGGTCTCGTAGTAGCAGCGCTTGGTGGACATCAATCAAACCCGCCCGAACTTCGCCCAACAGGAACGGCTGGCGCGATCGCCGCGCGCGTTCCGGGTCAATGAAAATGACCCCCATCCAACGAGCCGCTGAAAGCGCTCTTTGGAATGGGGGTCATGGTCACTACCTCTGCCTCAGTTAAGCAGATTTCTTCTTGTCGTCGTCGACCTCGGTGAACTCCGCGTCGACCACGTCATCCTTGGCGGCGTCGCGGGCCGCATCGCTCTCGGCCTGCTGCTTGTACATGGCCTCGCCGAGCTTCATCGACGCCTGGGCCAGCGTATTGGTCTTGGCCTTGATCGCCTCGGCATCGTCGCCCTTCAGCGCTTCCTTGAGATCGCTGACGGCATCCTCGATGGCACGGCGCTCGGTGTCGGCGACCTTCGAGCCATGCTCGGCCAGAGCCTTCTCGGTCGAGTGCACCAGCGCGTCGGCATGGTTCTTGGCGTCGACCGCCTCGCGGCGCTTCTTGTCCGCCACGGCGTTGGCCTCGGCGTCCTTGACCATCTTGTCGATGTCGGCCTCCGACAGACCACCCGAGGCCTGGATGCGGATCTGCTGCTCCTTGCCGGTGGCCTTGTCCTTGGCCGACACGTTGACGATGCCGTTGGCGTCGATGTCGAACGTCACCTCGATCTGCGGCATGCCGCGCGGGGACGGCGGAATGCCCATCAGGTCGAACTGGCCGAGCATCTTGTTGTCGGCCGCCATCTCGCGCTCGCCCTGGAAGACCCGGATGGTGACCGCGTTCTGGTTGTCCTCGGCGGTCGAGAACACCTGGCTCTTCTTGGTGGGGATCGTGGTGTTGCGGTCGATGATGCGGGTGAACACGCCGCCCAAGGTCTCGATGCCCAGGGACAGCGGGGTCACGTCGAGCAGCAGCACGTCCTTGACGTCGCCCTGCAGCACGCCGGCCTGAATGGCCGCGCCGATCGCCACCACCTCGTCGGGGTTGACGCCCTTGTGCGGCTCCTTGCCGAAGAACTGCTTCACCATCTCCTGGATCTTCGGCATGCGGGTCATGCCGCCGACCAGCACCACTTCGCCGATCTCGCCGGCGGTGAGGCCGGCATCCTTCAGCGCCTTGCGGCACGGCTCGATGGTCTTCTCGACGAGGTCGGCCACCAGCGCCTCGAACTTGGCGCGGGTCAGCTTCATCGTCAGATGCTTCGGACCGGACTGGTCCGCGGTGATGAAGGGCAGGTTGATCTCGGTCTGGGTGGTCGACGACAGCTCGATCTTGGCCTTCTCGGCAGCTTCCTTGAGGCGCTGCAAAGCGAGCTTGTCGTTGCGCAGGTTGATGCCCTGCTCCTTCTGGAATTCGTCGGCGAGGTAGCTGACCAAACGCATGTCGAAGTCTTCACCGCCGAGGAAGGTGTCGCCGTTGGTCGACTTCACCTCGAACACGCCGTCGCCGATCTCCAGGATCGAGACGTCGAAGGTGCCGCCGCCGAGGTCGTACACGGCGATGGTGCCGGCCTTGGTCTTGTCGAGGCCGTAGGCGAGCGCGGCCGCGGTCGGCTCGTTGATGATGCGCAGAACCTCGAGGCCCGCGATCTTGCCGGCGTCCTTGGTGGCCTGACGCTGGGCGTCGTTGAAATAGGCGGGGACGGTGATGACGGCCTGGTCGACCTTCTGGCCGAGATGGGCTTCCGCGGTCTCCTTCATCTTCTGCAGGATGAAGGCGGAGACCTGCGAGGGCGAATAGGTCTTGCCGTCGGCCTCGACCCAGGCGTCGCCGTTGCCGGCCTTGACGATCTTGTAGGGGACGAGCTTCTTGTCCTTCTCGACCATCGGGTCGTCGTAACGGCGGCCGATGAGGCGCTTGACCGCAAAGAAGGTGCGCTCGGGGTTGGTCACGGCCTGGCGCTTGGCCGGCTGACCGACCAGACGTTCGCCATCGTCACTGAAGGCGACGATCGACGGCGTGGTGCGCATGCCCTCGGCGTTCTCGATGACTTTCGACGATTTGCCGTCCATGACGGCCACGCACGAATTCGTGGTGCCGAGATCGATCCCGATGACCTTTCCCATGGTCTCATATCCTTCTTTTTGCGGCAGGTTGGGTGGGGCCCTGACGGCGCCCCCATCCAAAACCCCCTCAGATCAAATGCTCGCGATATTGCGACGATGAGCGTCATATAGGAGGGGGGGAGTGGCCCGCAAGGACCGGACCAGGGGTTCGACCCCACGAAAATCACGGCCGCCGCCCAAGGTCATCATGGAGACATCAGAGCGGCCCATCGGGCCCGGCGGCGACGCGGAACGGCGGCTCGGACCGGAGGCGACTGTGCGGGTCCACCTGTCGGCACATCGAACGGCTGGTGCGAAACGCAGGGTGCGATCGCCGGCAAGTGCGACAGACCCGGTACCGCTGATCTGCCCCAATGACCGAAATGCGTTGTTAACCCACGGGCCCTAGCCTGCCGCACTCCTGGGACGGGAATGAGGCATGGTCATCGACACCGATTGGGGCTTTCCGCAACGCGCGCGCGAAGCCGGCCAGGCCACGTTCCCGGGACTGCTGATCTGCGCCATCGTGGTTGCAGCGGCGTGGCTGCGGTACATCCTTCCCCTCAATGTCGACGTCAGCTGGTGGCTCCTCGTCAGCGAGCGCATGCTCGATGGCCAGCGACTCTACGTCGACATCCTCGAGACGAATCCGCCGATGGCGGGATCGGTCTATCTTCTGGCGGTCGCACTGGCGCGTGCGATCCATCTCAGGCCCGAGCTGGCGACGAATATCCTGATCTTCGCGCTGACCGCGGCATCCCTGACGCTGGTGTGGCTGGTGCTGCGGACATCGGCCCTGCGCCATCGGCTCGCGGACGGCCGGCTGGCGGCGTGGACGACCGCCCTGCTCCTGATCGCGCCGATGTATGATTTCGGCCAGCGGGAACATCTGGCCCTGATCACGATATTGCCGGCGATCGCGGTGTATATCCTGCGCGCCGAGGGCGAGCGGGTAGCCCCGACGGCCATCCTCATCGCCGGGCTCAGCGCCGGCCTCACGATGAGCTTCAAGCCCTATTTCGCCTTCAGCGTCGGCTTCTGCATTCTCGCCGCCGCCGCGCAGGCGCGCGACTGGCGCGTGCTGTTCGCGCTGGAGAACTGGATCGCCGCGGCCCTGGTGCTGCTCAACGCGGCGTGCATCTACCTGTTCTTTCCCGAATATTTCACGGTCATCTATCCGCTGGTCCGCGACGTCTATCTGCTTCTGAAGGCGCCCGTACCGACCATCCTCGTCACTCTGCCGATGGGCCTGTGGCTCGCCGCGGCAATCGTCGTCCTCCTCCTGCAGCGCCGGCAATACGAGCGCGACGCGGCGTCCTTCACCACGCTGGCCGGATCGCTCGGCTTCCTGGTGTCGTTCGTCGCGCAGCAGAAAGGCTGGGGCTATCACGCCTACCCCATGGTCGCGCTGGCGCTGCTTGCCGCCGGCCTTGCGGTGTCGGCGATCGACAGCAGCCGCGACGCGCGACGCTGGCCGCGTGCCGCCACCGCTCTCGCCGGCGCCGTGCTGTTCGTGCCGACCTGCTTCTGGTTCAATGGCAGCGTCGACGTCCGGCAGATCGAAGCCCAGGTGGCGCGGCTCGGTCCGCACCCGAGCATGCTGGTGCTCAGCGCGGCCGCGGTCATCGGCCACCCCATGGTGCGGACCCTTGATGGCACCTGGATCTCGCGCCAGGAGGCGTTCTGGGTTCGGGAAATCGTTCGCCGCTCGCAACAGGACGGAACCATCGATTCACAGACGGCGCAGAGGCTCGCGCCCTACGTGGAACGCGAACGCGCCGGGATCGTCGCCGACTTCCGGAAACAGCCGCCCGACGTCGTCCTGATCGACAATCAGAACAGCGACTGGGGCGATTGGGCGCGTTCCGACCCCGAACTCAGGGCTCTGCTCGAGCCCTATGTGCTGGTACAGACCGTCGACGGCGTCGAAATCCTGAAACGCAGCTAGCGCTGGACCATCCTGAATCCGCCTTTCGAGGCGAATTATCCGCGAAATGCGCCCCTGCGGGGTCCCGCCAATCGCCGCAGGCGATCAAAACCGCGCGCCCGGCCTGTTGCGGGGGGCGCAAAGCCGCTAAAAGCGTGCCCGCCGAAGACCACGCTGGCGAGGATCCCGACCGCCTCGGCACGAGGCCTCGGTCAACGAGGCAATGTTGATGATGATCGTTCGATTTTTCGCCGCGGCCACCCTGCTGATGTCGCTGCTGCACCCCGCATTGGCCGCCGACGCCATATTTCCGCCCGGCGTCCGCATCGGGCTCGCGCCCCTGGTGGGACTCGCCAAGGCCAAGACGTTCTCCGGCTTCGAAACCGAGGACCAGAGCGTCAAGGTGCTGCTGACCGAACTGCCGGCGGCCGCCTATGGCGAGGTGAAGAATGCGTTTACCGCCAATCCCGCCGGGACCGGCAGCGTCAAGCCGGAGAGCATCGAGACCGCCGCCGGCACCGCCTACTACACGGTGGAGAACGGCCGGGATGGCGCCACGCCGGTGCGGCGCTACTCGATGATCCTGCCCGGCAACGGCTTCTCCGGCTACGTGGCCGTGCAGATCCCGGAGACCGCGAGCCGGATCTATACCGACGATGCCGTGCGCCAGATGTTCGCCTCCGCCGTCGTCCGCAAGGACGTTCCGGTCGACGAGCAGCTCGCGATGATGCCGTTCAAGGTCACCGACCTCTCCGGGTTCAAGACCATCCGCACGCTCGGGCCGGGCGCCCTGATCCTGGCCGATGGCGAAGAGGACAAGGGCTTCGAGGCCGCGCCCTTCGTGGTGATCGGGCTGGTGGCCGGCGTCGCCCCGGAGGCAGGCGACCGCGCGCGCGTCGCGCAGCAGGCGGCCACCACCATTCCGGGCGTCCGCGAAGCGCGCATCACGATGTCCGAGCCGATCCGCATCGACGGCCAGCCGGCCTATGAGACCCGGATCGACGCCACCAGCGGCAAGGACAATACGCCAGTGACGGTGGTGCAGTGGCTGCGCTTCGGCGGGCCGAACACGTTGCGGATCATCGGCAGCGCGCCGCGCGACCAGTGGTCGGCGGCCTTCCCGCGCTTCCGCGCCGTCCGCGACGGCATCCAGCCGAGAGGCTGAGACCAGTCCGGCATCGGACGTCGTGATCACGTCGGCCGCTCGCCGTGAGACGAACTACAAAGTCGCGCCGACAAACAAGAAGCCACGGGCATCGTTGCCCGTGGCTTGTTCGTTCGATCGACAGGACGGCAGCAGGACGCCTGCCTATGCTCGCCGTCAGGCGGCGCTGTTCGACTGATCGTTGCTCGCCGCCGGCGCCGCCTTCGCGCCACCCTTGGACACGCCGACCAGCGCGGGACGCAGCACGCGCTCGCCGATCATGAAGCCGGCCTGCACGACCTGCACCACGGTACCGGACGGCACCGACGGATCCGGGACCTCGTACATCGCCTGCTGGAAGTTGGGGTCGAACTTCTGTCCCGTCGGATCGAACTTCTTGACGCCGTTCTTCTCCAGCGTGTTGAGCAGCGAGCGCTCGGTGAGCTCCACGCCCTCGATCAGCGACTTCAGGCCCGCATCGGCATTGGCGCGCGTCTCGGCCGGCACGGCATCGAGCGCGCGCTGCAGATTGTCGGCGATATCGAGCACGTCACGGGCGAAGCCGGTGATGCCGTACATGCGCGCATCGGCGACTTCACGGGCCGTCCGCTTGCGCAGGTTCTCCATCTCCGCGAGCGTGCGCAGCATCTTGTCGCGCGCGTCGGCCGCCTCCTTGGCAAGCGCCTCGGCCGAGCCGGCCTCAGGATCATCGGGCATGATGTAGGGCTTGGAGACGACGGGTTCGCTGGCCTGCGCCGGGTTTTCCGGATCATTCTTATGCAGGTCGGGATCGGTCATGGACAGACTCGCAAGTTCGGCTGACGGGTTTGGGGGATATGGGGCGGGATATCGTGCTTTGAGCGTCGAAAATCAAGCGCAGCCTGACCATCGCGCCCGGAGGCGCTGTCCGCGGGTGAACCAAGTCACGCGTCAGCCGCCCAGCAGCCGGCTGACCAGACGCGCGGCATAATCGACCGTCGGAATCACCCGGGCATAGTTGAGCCGGGTCGGACCGATGACGCCGAGCACGCCGACGATGCGCCCCGTGGCGTCGGAATAGGGCGACACGATCGTCGACGAGCCCGACAGCGAGAACAGCTTGTTCTCCGAGCCGATGAAGATGCGGACACCTTCCGCGCTCTCCGCCCGTCCGAGCAGATCGACGACGCCGCGCTTGGTCTCGAGATCGTCGAACAGCCGCCGGACACGCTCGAGATCTTCGAGCGCATGCAGGTCCTCGAGCAGGTTGGCGTGGCCGCGCACGATGAGCTGCCGCTCGTCGCTGTCCCCTCCGGACCAGCTCGCGACTCCGGCGGCGATCACCTTCTGCGTCAACTGATCGAGCTCGGCACGGTCATGCGCCAGCGCGGTCTCGAGCTCGAGCCGCGCTTCCGCCAGCGTCCGTCCTCTGATGCGGGCATTGAGGAAATTGGACGCCTCGGTCAGCGCCGACGACGGCACGCCCGGCGGCAGGGTCAGGACCCGGTTCTCGACCTGTCCGTCCTCACCGACCAGAACGACGAGCGCGCGCTCGGGCTCGAGCCTGACGAACTCGATGTGCTTCAGGCGGGTGTTGGATTTCGCGGTGAGAACCACGGCAGCGGCACGGGTCAGACCCGACAGCCGGGTCAGCGCTTCATCCAGCGCCGCTTCGACCGACTGCGCCCGGCCGACGGCCGCGAGCTGGCTCTGGATCGACTGCCGCTCGGCCTCCGTCATGTCGCCGACCTGCATCAGGGCGTCGACGAAGAAGCGCAGGCCAGCCTCGGTCGGCAGCCGGCCGGCCGAGGTGTGCGGCGCGTAGATCAGACCGAGCTGCTCGAGATCGGCCATGACGTTGCGCACCGAGGCCGGCGACAGCGGAACCGCGATCAGCCGCGAAATGTTGCGCGAGCCGACCGGTTCGCCGGTCGCCAGATAGCTTTCGACGATCTGCCGGAAGATCTCGCGCGAGCGCTCGTTCAGGTGCGCCAGACCGGCCGGCGGTGTCATCAGGTTGATCGGATCGTGGTGGGCCACCAGATGCACTCCTCCCAGCTGCCTATAATGTGTCCATGCGGCGGCTCGGTGGCAAGCCGGTCGGCGCTCGCGGGCGAAGCCATGATAAACCCTTGCCGCTGCCGGTCCCGGCTCCTACAAGGCCCGTCAAAGTCGGTCTTTCGCGCGCTTTCACGGAGAGAATCATGCGGCCGAGCCGCCGTGCACCGGATGAACTGCGGGCCGTGAGCCTGGAACGCGGCGTCGTCAAATACGCCGAGGGCTCCTGCCTGGTGAAGTTCGGCGACACCCATGTCCTGGTCACCGCCACGCTCGAGGACCGGCTGCCGCCCTGGCTGAAGGGCCAGGGACGCGGCTGGATCACCGCCGAATACGGCATGCTGCCGCGCGCCACGCTGGAACGGACCCGGCGCGAGGCCTCCGCCGGCAAGCAGACCGGCCGCACCGTCGAGATCCAGCGCCTGATCGGCCGCTCGCTGCGCACCGCGATCGACCTGGAAGCGCTCGGCGAGCGCCAGATCACGGTCGATTGCGACGTGCTGCAGGCCGATGGCGGCACGCGCACGGCGTCGATCACCGGCGCCTGGGTGGCGCTGGCCGACTGCATCAAGTGGATGAAATCGCGCAACATGATCAAGACCGAGGTGCTGCGCGCCAACGTCGCCGCAATCTCCTGCGGCATCTACAACGGCACGCCGGTGCTGGATCTCGACTACGCCGAGGACTCCGAGGCCGAGACCGACGCCAATTTCGTCATGACCGGCGACGGCCGCATCATCGAGGTGCAGGGCACGGCGGAGAAGACGCCGTTCACCGAGGCCGAATTCCTGGCGCTGATGGCGCTCGCCCGCAAGGGCGTCGCGCGGCTGGTCGACCTGCAGAAGATGGCGGTCGCGTGAGCAGCCCGCACCGCAAGCTCACCGGTCGCATCATCATTGCGACCCACAATCCCGGCAAGCTTGCCGAGATGCGCGAGCTGCTCGCTCCCCATGGCGTCGAGGCGGTGTCGGCCGGCGATCTCGGCCTGGACGAGCCGGATGAGACCGGCGAGACCTTCCAGGCCAACGCCCGCATCAAGGCGGTCGCCGCGGCCAGAGCCGCGCAGCTTCCTGCCTTTGCCGACGATTCCGGCATCGTGGTTCATGCGCTCGATGGGGCGCCGGGGATCTATTCGGCGCGCTGGGCAGGACCGGACAAGGATTTCGCCGGCGCGATGACGCGCATCGAGCGCCTCCTGCAGGAGCGGGACGCGACTGGTGCCGACAAGCGTAGCGCCCATTTCGTCTCGGCGCTGTGCGTGGCGTGGCCGGACGGTCACGTCGAGGAGGTCGAGGCGCGGGTCGACGGCACCCTGGTCTGGCCGCCGCGTGGCACGGCGGGCTTCGGCTACGACCCGATGTTCCTGCCCGAGGGCCACGACCGGACCTTCGGCGAGATGACCAGCATCGAGAAACATGGCCTGCCGCCGCTCGGGCTCGGCCTGTCGCACCGGGCGCGCGCCTTCGTGAAACTCGCGGAGATCTGTCTTGAGCAGCGCTGACAGCGAAGCGTTCGGCGTCTATGTGCACTGGCCGTTCTGCCTGTCGAAATGTCCGTATTGCGACTTCAACAGCCACGTCCGGCATGCCGCCATCGATCAGGACCGCTTCGCCCGCGCCTTTGCGCAGGAGATCGCGACCACGGCCGCCCGCATTGGGCCGCGCACCGTCACGTCGATCTTTCTCGGCGGCGGCACCCCGTCGCTGATGCAGCCGCAGACGGTCGGCGCCATTCTCGACGCGATCGGCCGGCACTGGCACGTCGCTGGCGATGTCGAGGTGTCGCTCGAAGCCAACCCGACCAGCGTCGAGGCGACCCGCTTTGCCGGCTATCGCGCCGCGGGCGTCAACCGGGTCTCGCTCGGCGTCCAGGCGATGGACGATGCGTCGCTCAAGATGCTCGGCCGCCTGCACACCGCTGAAGAGGCGATGAAGGCGGTGGCGATCGCGCGCCATGCATTCGAGCGCTATTCGTTCGATCTGATCTACGCGCGGCCCGACCAGACGCCGCAGATGTGGACCGAAGAGCTGACGCGGGCGATCGGCGAGGCGGCTGAGCATTTGTCGCTGTATCAACTGACCATCGAGGAAGGCACGCCGTTCTTCGGCCTGCACGCCGCAGGCAAGCTGAAGACGCCGGACGAAGGCCTGGCGCGCACCTTGTACGACGTCACGCAGGAGATCTGTGGCCGTCACGGACTGCCGGCCTATGAGATTTCCAATCACGCCCGGCCCGGCGCGGAGTGCCGGCACAACCTCGTCTACTGGCGCGGCCAGGAATATGCCGGCATCGGCCCGGGCGCCCATGGCCGCCTCGACATCGGCGGCATCAGGCACGCGACAGCGACCGACAAGCGGCCGGAAGCCTGGCTGATGCGGGTCGAATCCAACGGTCATGGTGTCATGACCGACGACGAGCTCAACCGCGAGGAGCGCGCCGACGAATTCCTGCTGATGGGGCTGCGACTGGCCGAGGGCATCGACCCGCAGCGCTACGCAAGGATCTCCGGCCGCAGGCTCGATCCGCGCCGCATCGCGCTGCTGCGCGAGGAGGGCGCGATCGCGGTCGATCCGGACGGGCGGCTGCGCGTGACCCAGGACGGCTTTCCGGTGCTCGACGCGGTCGTCGCCGACCTCGCCGCCTGAGAAGTGCTGCGACTCACGTCGCGCTGAAACTCTTCGGCGCGCCGGCGACCGCCTGTCCGCCACCCGAACCGACGCGCATCACCGCAAGCCCGCGCTCATTGGTGCCGTCGCTGCGGAACCGGAACAGCCCGTCGATGCCGGCGAAGCCGGATGCATTGGTCAGGACATCGGGCGCGAAACGCTGGTTGCCCTGGGTGCGCGCCAACGCGGCCACGAGCGCCACCGCATCATAGGCGAGGGTCGCCGTACGTACGGGATCGCCGCCGAATCGCGTCCGGTAGCGGCCGGCAAAGGCGCGGAAGCCGGAGGGATCCGGCGCGGCATAGAGGCCGCCCTGCAGGCTGGCGCTGGCATAGACGCGCGGATTGTCCCACAGCCCTGTGCCGAGCAACTGGATGTTGCGCAGATTGGCGCCGGCAGCGGTCAGCGCATCGGCCGTCGCCGCGACCGATTCGCCGTCATCGGCCAGCAGCAGCGCATCGGCGCCGCCGAGCGCCTGCGCCACCGTGCGCGCAGGCCCGTTGCGGTCGCCGGAATATTTCTCGAATGCCACGATGCGTCCGCCGCGGCGGCTGACCGCGGTCTTGAACGCCCCCTCGACGACGGTGCCGTAGGCATTGTCGGGCAGCAGCGCCGCGAACGAGCGTTTGCCGACGCTGGCGGAATATTCGACGATGCGGCTGGCATCGGACTCCGGCAGGAAGCTGAGCAGATAGACGCCGCGCCCCGCCACACTCGAATCGGTCGAAAAGGCGATGACCGAGATGTTGCGCGCGCGCGCCACCTGAGCCGTCGCCGGCACTGAGCCCGCGAACAGGGGGCCGAGAATGATCTCGGCGCCTTCGTCGCAGGCCTGCTGCGCGCCCTGCTGCGCCCCTTGCGGGCTGCCGGCGTCGTCCTTGATCAGGAGCTGGATGTTGGGGTTCTGAAACTCGGCCAGCGCCATCTCGGCGGCGTTCTTCATCGATTGCGCGGCGACGCCGGCATTGCCCGACGCCGACAGCGGCAGAATCAGCCCGACCTTGACCTGGCCGTTGCCGGCCACCGCCGGTTGCTGCGGCGGTCCCGCCGGCGCGGTCGGCTGCTCGAACGGATTGAAGCCCTGCTGGACGTTGGAGCACGCCGACAGCAGCGGCGCGCCGACGATCAGGCCCAGCGCCGTTCGCCGGGCGACCCCATGGGGTCCCGGACCGAGAGAGTTGGGATGACGCGGGCCCACCATGGCATCTCTTCGTTCGGCCGAGTCCGGCCAGAAGTTCCCCAAACGCACGTCCCGCAGGCCGTGCAGATTCACTCATATTGTCGACGAATAGTTAAGCAAAACAAAAGGCTGTCAGCGCCACACAGCCGATCAATTCGACGTTTTGCACGGCCTATCCCCTGCTCGTACACACCCTCATCGAGGTGCAGCTTCGAACTTGAAGCTGCGATGAACGGCCCCCCCGTGCCGATCGGCACTTCAAAATCGCTGCGCGGCTGTTCCCCTGTGGCAATCCCGCGGCAGGCCCTTTAAATTACCTCGATGGGCGCGAAGGCAATCCCCAAGACGTCGCCGGATGACGGCAAATCTTCCACCACGTCGACCTATCTGGTGGCGGGGCAGATCGTTGCGGCGCCCAAGGCGCGGCCTGGATTGCATCTGGTGGCGACCCCGATCGGCAATCTCGGCGACATCACGCTGCGCGCGCTGGAAACCCTGGCCGGCGCCGACCTCATCTTGTGCGAGGACACGCGAATCACCCGGCGCCTGACCGAGCGCTACGGCCTCAGCGCGGAACTCGCAGCCTATCATGAGCACAATGCCGAAGCCGTCAGACCCAGGATCCTGCAGCGCCTCGCCGAAGGCGCGGCCATCGCGCTGGTGTCCGACGCCGGCACGCCGCTGATCTCCGATCCCGGCTACAAGCTGGTGCGCGAGGCGTGTGAGGCCGGGCATGTTGTCACCGCGCTGCCGGGACCTTCCGCCGTGCTCGCGGCGCTCAGCGTGGCCGCGCTTCCGACCGACCGCTTCTTCTTCGAGGGGTTCCTGCCGGCCAGGCAGCAGGCGCGGCGTACGCGGCTGTCCGAGCTCGCGCGGATCGACGCGACGCTGGTGCTGTTCGAAGCCGGCAACCGGGTGCAGGAGACGCTGGCCGACCTCGCCGATGCCATGGCGGGACGTCAGGCCGCGATCTGCCGCGAGCTCACCAAGCTGCACGAGGAGGTGCTGCGCGGCGCCATCGGCGATCTCGCTGCGGAGGCCGGCGATCTCGAAACGCGCGGCGAGTTCGTGCTGGTGATCGGTCCGCCGCCGCGCGGCGCCGGGG
The DNA here is from genome assembly GCF_051168395.1 of Bradyrhizobium sp. HKCCYLRH1030. Lineage (NCBI taxonomy): Bacteria > Pseudomonadati > Pseudomonadota > Alphaproteobacteria > Hyphomicrobiales > Nitrobacteraceae > Bradyrhizobium > Bradyrhizobium sp. HKCCYLRH1030. The sequence goes on from NZ_JBNPUY010000002.1 coordinate 631,800, forward strand.
TGCTGACGCCGGATGCGCTCGACGCCGTGTTGAAGGATCTGCTGCAGCGATCGAGCGTCAAGGATGCCGTGATGCATGCCGTCGAGCTGTCCGGCCGGCCGCGCCGCGAAGTCTATGCGCGCGCGCTCGAGCTGGTGAAGGACGCGCGGTCAGGGTCGGCCGATGGCGAAGACTGAGCGCGTCTCCCCTGACAAGCCGGCGAAGACGGCGGCACCCGAACGCGTCGCCGCCTTCCGCACCGGATTATCGGCGGAAGCCCGCGCCGCAGCGCTGCTGATCGCCAAGGGCTATCGCATCCTCGCCAAACGCTTCCGCACGCCCCAAGGCGAGATCGACATCATCGCGCGCAGGCGCGGCCTGGTTGCCTTCGTCGAGGTCAAGGCGCGTGCCTCGCTCGACGATGCCGCCTATGCGGTGACGCCGCGCCAGCAGCAGCGCATCATCGATGCCGCGCAGGCCTGGTTGATGGCGCATCCCGACCATGCCGAATTGGAGCTGCGCTTCGACGCGATTCTGGTTGCGCCGCGCAGCCTGCCGCGCCATCTGGTAGCGGCGTTCGACGCCAGCACCTGACATGAACTGATTGCAGAGAGCAGGGACCTGCCCATGAAACTGAACGTCGCCGTCCAGATGGACCCGATCGCGCGCATCAACATCCGCGGCGACTCGACCTTCGCGATGCTGCTCGAAGCGCAGCGGCGCGGCCATGGCCTGTGTTACTATACGCCCGACAAGCTGTCGCTGCGCGGCGGCGAGCTCTATGCGCCGGTGCAGGCGCTGACGGTGCGCGACCAGGTCGGCGACCATTTCACGCTCGGCGAACCGAAACCGACCGCGCTGACATCCTTTGATGTCGTGCTGCTGCGGCAGGATCCGCCGTTCGATCTCGCCTACATCACCTCGACGCATTTCCTCGAGCGCATCCATCCGAAGACGCTGGTGGTCAATGATCCCGCAAGCGTCCGCAACGCGCCGGAAAAGCTGTTCGTGATGAACTTCCCGCAACTGATGCCGCCGACCTTGATCTCGCGCGATCTCGACGAGATCAACGCCTTCCGCGATCAGCACGGCGCTGTCGTGATGAAGCCGCTGCATGGCCATGGTGGCGCGGCGGTGTTTCGGGTGATGCCGCAGGATATGAATTTCGGCTCGCTGTTCGACATGTTCTCGGTGACGTTCAAGGAGCCCTGGGTGATCCAGCGCTTCCTCCCCGAGGTGAAGCACGGCGACAAGCGCATCATCCTGGTCGACGGCGAGTTCGCCGGCGCCGTCAACCGCGTGCCGGCAGCAGACGATCTGCGCTCCAACATGGTGCGCGGCGGCGCCGCGCAGGCCACCGATCTCAGCGCACGCGAGCGCGAGATCTGCGACACGCTCGGTCCGGAATTGCGCGCGCGCGGCCTGCTGCTGGTCGGCATCGACGTGATCGACGGCAACCTCACCGAGATCAACGTGACGTCGCCGACCGGCATCCGCGCGATCTCGCGGCTCGGCGGACCCGACATCGCCGCCCGCGTATGGGACGTCATCGAGAGCAAACGGCGCTGATCAGGCGCCGTCCCACATGGCTGGGGATAAGGCCAACCAACGCGGTCAGTCCGATGCGTCCGAGGCGATGCGGAATCGCTGACATCGCCGCAATTCATGGTATGACGCGGGTCTCATGCGTCTCGTCCTGACCACCTGGAACATCAACTCGGTGCGCCTGCGCATCGACCTCGTCGCCAAGCTCATCAAGCAGGTCAGGCCCGATGTGCTGTGCCTGCAGGAGACCAAGTGCATCGACGACGCCTTTCCGCTGAAGCGCTTCAAGAGGCTCGGCTATGAGCACGTCGCGCTGAACGGGCAGAAGGGCTATCACGGCGTCGCCGTGATCTCGAAATGGCCGTTCGAGGAGACCAACGTCCGCACCTTCTGCGACAAGGTGGATTCGCGCCACATCACGGTGGCGTTCGGCGAAAAGGCGCAGCTCGCGCAGCCGCTGGTGCTGCACAATTTCTATGTGCCCGCAGGCGGCGACATTCCCGACCCCGCGCTCAATCCGAAATTCGAGCACAAGCTGCAATTCCTCGACGAAATGAAGGCGTGCGAGCCGCTGCATCCACGCGGCGACGACCGGCATATCCTGGTCGGCGATCTCAACGTCGCGCCGCATGAGCACGATGTCTGGTCGCACAAGCAGCTCCTGAAGGTGGTGTCGCACACGCCGATCGAATGTGAAAAGCTGTTGGCGGCGCAGACCCATGGCGAATGGGTCGATGTCGCTCGCGAGCGCATCCCGATGTCGGAGAAGGTCTACACCTGGTGGAGCTACCGCGCGGCCGACTGGACCGTCGGCGATCGCGGCCGAAGGCTCGACCACATCTGGGTGTCACGCGCACTGAAGGACCGGGTCAGCGATTTCAGGATCCTGCGCGACGCCCGCAGCTGGGAGCGGCCGTCGGATCACGTGCCGGTCACGGTGACTCTGGACGTGTCGTAGCGGACCCGCGCGGTCACGAAGTCAGCTTGGCCCCGGCCGCCATGATGTCGTTGGCGATTCGGCTGGCGCGGTGGGCGAACTCGTCGCGCAGCCGGCGCGCCGCCTTGGCGTCGCTTTCCAGCACACGCTGAAACAGGCTGCGCGAGATCCGCACCACGGTCGAATATTCCAGGGCCGTCGCGGTCGCCGGGCGCCGCATCTCGACCAGCAGCGCCAGCTCGCCGATCAGCATGGTCGGCGTGGCGACGATCTCGGCACCGACCTCGTCGCTGATGCGCAACGACCCGCGCTGCACGACATAGCCGCAATCGGCGGTGTCCCCCTCGCGGAACAGGGTCTCTCCGCTCTGGATGTTACGCTGCTCGGAGCCGATGGCGATCATGCGCAGCGAGTCGCTTCCCAGCAGGCGCAATGTTGGGACCCGCTCCAATAGCGCAATATCGTCTTCGATCGACATCAAGGGCCCGGGGAAGGCTGAATGGAACCAATATCATAAATGGCGAAACCGCCATCCCCGAACCTATCACGGTACCAACTTGTAGCCACCGGCCTCCGTCACCAGAATCTCCGGATTCGCGGCATCTTTCTCGATCTTCTGCCGCAGACGGTAAATGTGCGTTTCCAGCGTGTGGGTGGTGACGCCGGAATTGTAGCCCCAGACCTCCTGCAACAGCGTCTCGCGCGACACCGGCTGCTGGCCGGCGCGGTACAGGAAGCGCAGGATCGCCGTTTCCTTCTCCGTCAGGCGGACCTTGCGGGCGTTGGCGCCGGTCAGCATCTTCGAGCCCGGCCGGAAGCTGTAGGGGCCGACCGAGAACACCGCGTCCTCGCTGGCCTCGTGCTGGCGAAGCTGGGCCCGGATGCGTGCCAGCAGCACGGCGAAGCGGAAGGGCTTGGCGACATAGTCGTTGGCGCCGGATTCGAGCCCGAGAATCGTGTCCGAATCGGTATCGTGCCCGGTCAGCATGATGATCGGCGCCTTGAAGCCGCCCTTGCGCAGGGACCGCACCACTTCGCGGCCATCGGTGTCGGGCAGGCCGACGTCCATCAGAACCAGGTCGGGTGAATTGGCCTTTGCGGCGGTGGCGCCTTTGGCGCCGGTATCGACGGCCTGGGCTTCGAACTCGTCATGCAGCGAGAGCTGCTCCATCAGGGCATCGCGCAGATCGGTGTCGTCATCCACGATCAGGATCTTGCGGGCATTGGCCATTGTACAATCCTCTAGGTGGCGCCGGCGGGATCGGATGGGTGGCGCCGTCAACGGTGGGCAAACAGGCTCATCAGCCCTGTTCCGTCTTGAAGTAGGGGGCTGTTACCGATTCACAAGCGCCCGGGACTCTACTCCAGAATTGAGCAGGGATTGAGATGATTGTCCTGTTCGACCCTCGCGGCGGACCATTTGCCGACATTAAGGCAATTACCGGGCAATCCATGGCAATGAAAAGGCACGTTGTTTCATGTCGTTAGCGAAGGTGAAGCCTGGCATGCCAGCATCGCGGATCTCGATTCGCACCAAAGCCGGGTCGCGGCAGCGCGGCTGGCTCCATGTCTGGGGCCATGTCATTCCGGTGGCGCTCGGGCGCGGCGGCGTCCTGGCCAACAAGCGCGAGGGAGATGGCGGCACCCCCCGAGGGACCTTCCGGCCCCGGCGGCTGTGGTGGCGGGCCGATCGTCATTCGCGTCCGCGCACCTTTCTGCCGATCCGGCCGATTGGCCCGGAGGATGCGTGGTGCGAGGACCCGGCCGACCGGCACTACAACCAGGCGATCCGGCTGCACGGCGACCATCCCGGAGACCGGCTGGCGCGCCAGGACCATCTGTACGATTTCATCATCGAGATCGACCACAACACGCGGCCGCGGATCGCGGGCCGCGGCAGCGCCGTGTTCCTGCATCTGGCGCGGCCGAATTTCGGCCCGACCGCAGGCTGCGTGGCCATGACCCGGCCGGCGATGCTGCGTCTGTTGCAAAGAATCGGTCCGCGCACCAGAATCGTCATCGAATGAGAAGCGAGTTGGGGGAGGACGTCATGCGCGCACCGGATCAGCCAGCCAGCGCCGCTGGCATCCTGCGCCAGCATTGGAGCGAAGGCAGCAAGCTGGCAGAGCTGCCGACTGAGCTGCGTCCGAGAGATCGCGCCGAAGGCTATGCCATCCAGGCCGAGCTCGAGCGCCACTCGCCCAAGCCATTATTTGGCTGGAAGATTGCGGCGACCAGCGAGGCCGGCCAGCGCCATATCAATGTCGCCGGTCCGATGGCCGGGCGGATCCTGGCCGAAACGGTGCTGCCGGTCGGCGGCACCGCATCGATGGCCGGCAACGCGATGCGGGTCGCCGAGCCGGAATTCGCGTTCCGCCTCGGACGCGATCTGCCGCCCAGACCGACACCTTATGATGTCGCGGAGGTGCTGGCCGCGGTCGACACGCTGCACCCCGCGATCGAAATTCCCGATTCGCGGTTCGCCGACTTCGTCAGCGCCGGCGAGGCGCAACTGATCGCCGACAATGCCTGCGCGCATCTGTTCGTGCTGGGCGAGGCCAGCACCGCCGACTGGCGCAGCCGCGACCTGATCGCGGAGCGGCCGCGCATCGCGCTGCGTGGCGAGACCTTCATCGGCCACGGCCGCAACGTGCTCGGTGATCCGCTGATAGCGCTGGCCTGGCTGGTCAACGAGCTCAGCGCGCTCGGCGTGCCCGCGCGGGCAGGGCAGGTGGTCACGACCGGCACCTGTCATCCGCCGCTGCCGATCGGCAGCGGGGACCACATGGAGGCCGATTTCGGCGATCTGGGGCAGGTATCGGTGCGGTTCGAGTAGGGACCGGCCGCGACCGCGCCCCTCCTTCAGCGATGCCCGAAGATCGCCGAGCCGACCCGGACATGCGTGGCGCCGAACTGGATGGCGGTGGCGAAATCGGCGCTCATGCCCATCGACAGATGCGCGAGCCCGTTGCGGGCGGCGATCTTGGCAGTCAGCGCGAAATGCGGCCCCGGTGCTTCGTCGACCGGCGGAATGCACATCAGCCCTGAAATCGCGAGCCCGTAATCCGTGCGGCAGGCGGCGATGAAGGCGTCGGCGTCGCCGGGCGCGATGCCCGCCTTCTGCGGCTCCTCGCCGGTATTGATCTGGACGAACAGCTGCGGATGCCGGCCCTGGGCGGAAATCTCCTTGGCAAGCGCCACGCACAGGCTTGGCCGGTCCACCGAATGGATGGCGTCGAACAGCGCGACCGCCTCCTTGGCCTTGTTGGATTGCAGCGGCCCGATCAGGTGCAGTGCGAGCCCCGGATGCGCGGCCATCAGCGGCGGCCACTTGGCTTTGGCTTCCTGAACGCGATTTTCACCGAACGCGCGCTGTCCGGCCGCGATCACCGGCTCGATCGCGTCGGCATCGAAGGTCTTCGACACAGCGATCAGCGTGACCGAGCCGCGATCGCGTTTGGCGTCGCGGCAGGCGCGCAGAATCTCCTGCTCGACGGCGGCGAGCGCGGACGGCGAGGACGAGGTTGAGGCGTTCGATTCATCAGGCACGATGGCGTCCGTCGGTAGATTTACGGGTTTGGCTGCAATTTTACGGAGTTCGAGAAAGGGTTCTTGAGCCCTTCTCCTTACCCTTCACGGCCGGGGGTAGGGGGAAGAAATGCCAAGCATCCGGTTCAATCGCAATAGAGTGAAGCTGAACCGGCTGATGGGGATCCGCGCCCGGCTGGCGCTGCTCGCCCTGATCCTGGTCGCGCCGCTGATGCTGGAACGCGCGCGCTCGCTGGAAAGCGCCAGGACAAGGCAGATCGCACTCGCATCGGAGGAATTCTCCGGCCTCGCCCGGCAAAGCGCCGACATGCAGCGCGAGGTCATCATGTCGGTGGAGACGGTACTGAAGTCGACGGCCTATGTCCGGGCGTCGAGCACCGGCGTGAGCCGCAGCTGCGACATGATGCGCGCCAGCCTGCCGGCGACCCTGCCGTGGATCCGCACCCTGATGATCGCCGGCCGCGACGGCCGCATCCAGTGCTCGACCAACAACCAATATGTCGGGCTCGATTTCAGCGACCGGCCGTATTTCCGTGGCGCCCAGGAATCACGTGATTTCGTGTTCAGCGACTACCTGCTGTCGAAGCCGTCGCACGTGCCGATCGTCATGGCCGCCTATCCGGTCGGCGCGATCACCGGCGAGCCGGACGCGGTGATGCTGGCGAGCGTGAACCTGGAATGGATGTCCAAGATCATGAACAATCTTGGCGGCCGCCCCGGCATCACGGCGGTGCTGGTCGACAGCGAAGGAACCGTGCTGGCGGCGCCCGCCGACCGCAACGAGCTGATCGGCCGGCCGCTCGACAGCGTACCGTTGTTATCGGCCGTTGCCGAGACTGCCCTGAGTTCGGGGAAGCCGAGCGAGACGATGAGTTTCACGGCGGCGGATGGTTCTAAGCGCGCGATCACCTTCACTCGGATCGCCGACACCGGATCGCGGCTGATCGTCAGCATCGATGAGACCCGCGTCACCGCCGCCATCGACCGCGAGATCCGCAACGCCTATCTGCAGGCTGGCCTCGTCTGCCTGATCGTGCTGCTCGGCGCGCTGATCGCCGCCGAGAAGCTGATCGTGAAGCCCGTCAGCATGCTCGCCGCGACCGCCAAGCGCTTCGGCCACGGCCACTGGTCGGCGCGCGTCACCACCAAGCATCTGCCGTCGGAGTTCGTTCCGCTGGCAAAGTCTTTCAATGCGATGGCCGCCAAGCTCGGCCAGCGCGAGCGCGAGCTGGTCGCCGCCAATGACCGGCTGACGGTGATGGCGTCGATCGACATGCTCTCGGGCCTCGCCAACCGCCGCGGCTTCCAGAACCGCATCGACGTCGAATGGAGCCGCGCGCAGCAGGCCGGCACCGAGCTGTCGCTGCTGATGATCGACGTCGACCACTTCAAGCTCTACAATGACACGTATGGGCACCCTGAGGGTGACGCCTGCCTGTCACGTCTCGGCGAGACGCTGTCGCAGATCGCCGGCGCAATGACGGCTTTCGCCGGCCGCTATGGCGGTGAGGAGTTCTGCCTGTTGTTGCCGGGCATGGGCGCCAGAGAGGCGCTCGCGGTCGGCGAGCAGGTACGCGCCACGGTTCTCGAGCTCGAGCTGCCGCACGCGACGTCGGCGCATCGGTGCGTCACCGTGAGCGTCGGTGTCGCCTCGACCCGGCCGAACGAGTCGCTGACGCCCTCCGACCTGATCGAAGCCGCCGATGCCGCGCTCTATGCGGCCAAGCATCGCGGCCGCAACACGGTCATCGCGCATGGCTTCGCGGATGTCGCGGATGACAGGAGCGGCGTGGCACGCGCAGGATAGGGCTGCGGCGGCGGCCTGCGATCAGCCGACCGCGAGCTTCTGGTCGAGCTCGAGCTCGCTGACCACGCGGTTGCGGCCGAGCTTCTTGGCGAGATACAACGAGCGGTCGCAACGGTCGATCAGATCAGCCATCGATTCGCCGAACTGGAACTGGCCGACGCCGATTGACACCGTGATTTGCGGCAGCACCTCGCCGGTCGAGCGCCGCGTGAACTGACAATCGGCGATGGTGCGCCGGATGCGCTCGGCGATGACGGTGCAACCTTCGAGGTCGGTCTGCGGAAGCACCGCGATCAGTTCCTCGCCGCCGTAGCGTGCGGGAAGATCCTTGTCGCGAACGCGCTCGCGCAATGCCTTGGCGACGAGGCGCAGCACCTGATCGCCGACGCCATGGCCGTAATTGTCGTTGAACTTCTTGAAGTGGTCGACGTCGATCAGGAGGACGCTGAGCGGTTCGTCGCGCTCCATCGCCTCGACCTGCGCATGGCGGAAGAACTCTTCGAGCGCGCGCCGGTTCGGCAATCCGGTCAGCGTGTCCGTGCGTGCGCGCTGCTCCGACTTGTTGAGCGAGTCTCGGATGGTGTCGAGCTCGCGTGACTTCTCGGCAAAGCTCGCTTCGAGTTTCGCCGCACGCGCGGTCGCCTGGGCGAGCTCGCTGACCAGGTTCTCGATCAGGATCTTCGGATCGACGCCCTGCTCGCTGCGTTCGGCGACGCCATCGATCGCCGCCATATGTGTGCGGTTGTCGGCGATCGCGGCCGTCAGATACTGCTTGGCGGAGTCCATCACGCCATGCAACTGCTGCGAGACTTTGTGGACGACAGCCGCTTCCGTACCCTGCTGGCCGATGTACGTGTCGAACAGCGCCTGGTTGGTGGTCTTGTCGAACTTGCGCTTGTTGCTGACCAGGATGTCGACGGCGCGCTTGAGATCCGACGCCGAGCCCAGTGAGTACTTGAACCACAGATGGAAGTTGTTAGGCGTCGGTGGCACGCGCTGTTGAGCCATGGATTTCATGGCCTTTTCCGCGACCGTCGTCGCGTACTCGAAGTCAAGCTCGTCGAACGTAGCGCCGGACACGATGTGGAGTGATCCCAGATGCGGGCTGATGCCTGGATGTATGCACTCAGTCTCCCATTCAAGTCTTAACCGTGCCTCAATCGGACCTTCGACACTGCCGGCAGAGGCTGCAAAAAAACTCACGATTACCGTCGCTTAGCGGATGCCCAAAATGGTATCATCATCTGTCGCCCCATTGACCGGGCTGCCGCTTTTGTGGCCTAGTCCGCCGTCTTCAAACGACGCGAATCCTCGAAAATTACAAGCGATTCCATGACATCCGAACGCTACAACGCCCGTGAAGCCGAGCCACGCTGGCAGCGCCAGTGGGACGAAAAGGCGATCTTCGCCACCAGGAACGACGATCCGCGTCCGAAATACTACGTACTCGAGATGTTTCCCTATCCGTCGGGACGCATCCATATCGGCCATGTCCGTAATTATACGCTGGGCGACGTGCTGGCGCGCTTCATGCGTGCCAAGGGCTTCAACGTGCTGCATCCGATGGGTTGGGACGCGTTCGGCCTGCCGGCGGAGAACGCAGCGATCGAGCGCAAGGTCGCGCCGAAGGCGTGGACCTACGACAATATCGCGGCGATGAAGAAGCAGCTGCGCTCGATCGGCCTGTCGCTCGACTGGGCGCGCGAGTTCGCGACCTGCGATCCATCCTACTACAAGCACCAGCAGAAGATGTTCCTCGACTTCATGCAAGCGGGGCTGGTCGAGCGCGAGAAGCGCAAGGTGAACTGGGATCCGGTCGACATGACCGTGCTCGCCAACGAGCAGGTCATCGACGGTCGCGGCTGGCGCTCCGGTGCGGTGGTCGAACAGCGTGAGATGAACCAATGGGTGTTCAAGATCACGAAGTACTCGCAGGAGCTGCTGGACGCGCTCGATAGTCTCGACCGCTGGCCCGACAAGGTGCGGCTGATGCAGCGCAACTGGATCGGCCGCTCCGAAGGCCTGCTGATCCGCTTCGCGCTGGATCCCAAGACGACGCCGGCGGGCGAGACCGAATTGAAGATATTCACGACGCGGCCGGACACGCTGTTCGGCGCCAAGTTCATGGCGATCTCGGCGGACCATCCGCTGGCGCAAGCCGCGGCCGCCAAGAACCCGGAGCTCGCCGCGTTCATCGCCGAGATCAAGCGGATCGGCACCGCGCAGGAGGCGATCGACACCGCGGAGAAGCAGGGCTTCGACACCGGCATCCGCGCCGTGCATCCGTTCGATCCGAGCTGGACCTTGCCGGTCTATGTCGCGAACTTCGTGCTGATGGAATACGGCACCGGCGCCATCTTCGGCTGTCCGGCGCATGACCAGCGCGACCTCGACTTCGTCAACAAATACAATCTCGGCAACACGCCGGTGGTCTGCCCCGAGGGTCAAGACCCGGCGAGCTTCGTCATCACCGACACCGCGTTCGACGGCGACGGCCGCCTGATCAATTCGCGCTTCCTCGACGGCATGACGATCGCGCAGGCCAAGGACGAGGTCGCCAAGCGGCTGGAGACCGAGCAGCGCGCTGGCGCCGCCGTCGGCGAGCGCCAGGTCAATTTCCGCCTGCGCGATTGGGGCATCTCGCGCCAGCGCTATTGGGGCTGCCCGATCCCGGTGATCCACTGCCCGACCTGCGATGTCGTGCCGGTGCCGGCCAAGGACCTGCCCGTGGTGTTGCCGGACGACGTCACCTTCGACAAGCCGGGCAATGCGCTCGACCACCATCCGACCTGGAAGCACGTCACCTGCCCCGCATGCGGGGGCAAGGCGCAGCGTGAGACCGACACCATGGACACCTTCGTGGATTCGTCCTGGTACTTCGCGCGCTTCACCGATCCATGGAACGAGACCGCGCCGACGACGCCGGCCGTGGCCAACCGGATGATGCCGGTCGACCAGTATATCGGCGGCGTCGAGCACGCGATTCTGCATCTGCTCTACAGCCGGTTCTTCACCCGCGCGATGAAAGCCACCGGCCACGTCGCGATGGACGAGCCGTTCGCCGGCATGTTCACACAGGGCATGGTGGTCCACGAGACCTATCAGAAAGCCGACGGCACCTACGTCAACCCGGCGGAGGTCAAGATCGAGATCGGCGGCAACGGCCGCCGCGCCGTGCTGGCCGCCACCGGCGAGGACATCACGATCGGCCCGATCGAGAAGATGTCGAAGTCGAAGAAGAACACCGTCGACCCCGACGACATCATCGAGAGCTACGGCGCCGACGTCGCGCGCTGGTTCATGCTGTCGGACTCGCCGCCGGACCGCGACGTGATCTGGAGCGACGAGCGGGTGCAGGGCGCGGCGCGCTTCGTCCAGCGGCTGTGGCGGCTGGTCAACGAATCGGTCGCGGCAGCGGCCGAGGCCCCCTCCTCCCGCCCGGCCGCGTTCGGCCCCGACGCGCTGGCGCTGCGCAAGGCTGCCCACGGCGCCCTGGACAAGGTGACCGGTGGCATCGAGCGGTTGCACTTCAACGTCTGCCTGGCGCATATCCGCGAGTTCGCCAATGCGCTGGCCGACGTCCTGGCGCGGCCGGCCAAGCCGGCGGCCGACCTGGCCTGGGCGATTCGCGAGGCCGCCGGGATCCTGGTGCAGCTGTTCTCGCCTATGATGCCGCATCTGGCCGAAGAATGCTGGCAGGTGCTGGGCCAGACCGGGCTGATCTCGGAGGCCTCCTGGCCGCAAATCGAACGAGATTTGCTGGTTGAGGACAGCATGACCCTGGTCGTCCAGGTCAACGGCAAGAAGCGCGGAGAAGTCACAGTCGCCAGCAACGCGCAGAATCCGGAAATTGAGGCTGCCGTTTTGGCCCTCGATGCAGTAAAACTGGCGCTGGATGGTAGACCCGTCCGCAAGGTGATCATTGTTCCCAAGAGGATCGTGAATGTCGTCGGCTAGGTTTCGGATCGCTGCTCGGCTTGTTGCCGTGGCCGCTTTGGCCGCGCTGACGGCAGGCTGCTTCCAGCCGATGTATGCAGAGCATACCGACGGCACGCCCGGCCTGCGCGAAAAGCTGATGGGCATCGAGCTGCCGCCGGTCGACAAGCCGAACGCCTCGCCCGAGGCGCGCATCGGCGTCGGCATCCGCAACGCGCTCGCCTTCAAGCTGTACGGCACCGCAACCGGCACGGCGCCGACCCACAAGCTGGTGCTGCGATTGCAGACCAGCCGGTCCTCGCTGATCGTCTCACAGACCACCGGCCTGCCGACCACCGAGAATGTCGGCCTCGACGTGCAGTACAATCTGGTCGAGTTGGCGACCAACAAATCGGTCATGACCGGAACGACCTTCGCGCGCACCTCCTATGACATCCCCGGCTCGTACCAGCGCTTCGCCCGGCAGCGGGCCTTCCGTGACGCTGAGGATCGCGCCTCCGAGGAGGTCGCCGAGAAGATCAAAACGCGGCTCGCGGCCTATTTCACCGCGGGCACCTGACGCACGGCTGACATCGCCGTGGTCGCGCTGCGCGGACGAGACATCGATGCCTTCCTGGCCAAACCGGACGCCGCTCGTCCGCTGATCCTGTTGTACGGTCCGGATACCGGCCTGGTTCGCGAGCGCGCCGAGGCCCTCATCGCTTCGGCCGTCGACAACCCCGATGATCCCTTCTCCGTGGTCAGGCTCGACGGTGACGAGCTCTCCGCGGAGCCGTCGCGCCTCGTCGACGAAGCCATGACCGTGCCGCTGTTCGGCGGCCGCCGGGCGATCCGGGTGCGCGCCGGCTCGCGCAATTTCGCCAGCGGCGTCGAGACGCTCAGCGAGATGAACGTGCGGGACTGCCGCGTCGTGATCGAGGCCGGCGACATCCGCCCCGATTCGCCACTGCGCAAGATTTGCGAGAAGGCCAGAACGGCGGTGGCGATCGGCTGCTACCCGGACACCGAGCGCGATCTCGCCAAGCTGATCGACGACGAATTGCGCTTGGCCTCGCTGCGCATCTCTCCGGAGGCCCGCGCCTATCTGATGGCGCTGCTCGGCGGCGACCGCCAGGCCTCCCGCAACGAGCTGCGCAAGCTGACCCTGTTCGCCCACGGCGAAGGCGAGGTGACGCTCGACCATGTGATGGCCGTGGTCGCCGACGCCTCGGAGATGAAGCTCGATCCGATCGTTGACGGCGCCTTCGGCGGCAAGCCGGAAATGGTCGAGACCGAGTTCGGCAAGGCGATGATCGCGGGCACCTATCCCGGCGTCATCATCTCCGCCGCGCAGCGACATGCCGCATGGCTGCATAAATCGGCGCTCGCCGTCGCTTCCGGCACGCCAGTCTCGTCCATCCTCGAAGGCGGCTTCCCCCGGCTGCACTTCTCGCGCAAGCCGAGCGCCGAGACGGCGCTGCGCAATTTCTCCCCTGCCCGCCTGCTGCCGATCATCGACCAACTGGCGACAGCCGCGCTCGACATGCGCAAGCAGCCGGGATTGGCGGCAGCGATCGCGCAGCGGACGCTGCTGTCGATCGCGGTCGCGGCACGGCGGAAGGGGTGATGGTCGGTGCGCCGGCTCCCTGAATACGGCGTCGAGAACTTCAGCCCGAGTGGACCCGAGATCGCTCTCCAACCTCAGCCGTCATTCCGGGGCGCCCGAAGGGCGAGCCCGGAATCCATCGGGCTACAGGATCTGCTGAGAGATGGATTCCGGGTTCGTGCTTCGCACGCCCCGGAATGACGGAGGAGAGAGTCGTGTGCTCGCTTTGGCAATCGCGACGAAAAACACAGCCGTAGCTCTTCCAAATTATTAGCTCGTCATGCCCGGGCTTGACCCGGGCATCCATCCGCTTCGTCCAAAAAAATGGATGGCCGGGTCAAGCCCGGCCGTGACGTAGGTGAGAGCGGAGCAACGAACTCATGGAGGCCCGAGGCACAGCCGCGGCGGCGCAATGAGCGCCACGACCTAACAACCTAGCCCTGCTCCAGCCGGCGCATCACCTCGTCGAGCTGCTCGAGGCTGCGGTAGGTGATCTGCACCGTGCCGCCGGGGTCGCGGTGGCTGATCGACACCGAAAGGCCGAGTGCATCGCCGACGCGCTTCTCCAGCGCGATGGTGTCGGCGTCCTTCTTCTCCGCCGGCGCGCTGCCGCTGCTGCGCGGCTTCTGCGGCTTGCGCTCCGGCACGCCCTCCTCATGCGCCAGCGCCTCGGTCTGCCGGACGTTCAGCCCTTCCGCGATGATCTTCTTCGCCGCCGACATCGGATCCGGCAGGTTGATCAGCGCTCGCGCATGGCCGGCCGAGATCTGCCCGGTCGCGATGAAGCCCTGCACCTCGGCCGGCAGCTTGGTCAGCCGCATCATGTTGGCGACGTGACTGCGGCTCTTGCCGACGATCTTGGCGATGTCTTCCTGATTGCGTTTGAACTCGTTGGCGAGCGCGTGATAGCCCTGCGCCTCCTCCATCGGATTGAGATCCTCGCGCTGCACGTTCTCGATGATCGCGAGCTCCAGCGCATCGCTGTCGCTGACATCGACCGGAACGATCGGCACCTCGTGCAGGCCGGCGGCCTGCGAGGCGCGCCAGCGCCGCTCGCCGGCGATGATCTCATAGCGGTCGTGCTGGCCCTTCACCGGACGCACCACGATCGGCTGGATCACGCCATGCTGCTTGATCGAGGCCGAGAGCTCGGCGAGCTCGCCGTCGGAAAACGTCTTACGCGGATTGCGCGGGTTCGGCTTGAGGAATTCGATCGGCACCTTGCGCTGATTGCGCGGCCGCTCCGGCGGCGCGCCGGCCTCGCGGCCGACGTCACCGATCAGACTTGCGAGACCCCGGCCCAATCGCGATCGCGACTCGTCGGCCATCGCCTTCTCCTTTGGATTCACGTCACGCTCCGCTTGCGTCTGCTGCCGATCGGGTCCCGCCGGCACAATGAACGAGGGAGCGGATTCATTTCGGAATCCGCTGCCGTCCTCGAATGAGATCCGGGCGACGAGGTCCCCCGGAGCAGAGGCAAAGTCAGTTCGTGCGCAGGTCACGCTCGCGCTGAATGACTTCGGTCGCGAGCTTGAGATAGGCCTCGCTGCCGACGCACTTCAAGTCGTAGACCAGCACCGGCTTGCCGTAGGACGGCGCTTCCGAGATGCGCACGTTGCGCGGGATCATCGTGTTGTAGACCTTCGATCCCATGAACTGGCGGACGTCGGCGACCACCTGGTTCGACAGGTTGTTGCGCGAGTCGAACATCGTCAGCACGATGCCGTGGATCGAGAGGTTCGGGTTCAAGGTCGAGCGCACCTGCTCCACGGTCTGCAACAGCTGCGACAGACCTTCGAGCGCGAAGAACTCGCACTGCAGCGGCACCAGGATCGCGTCGGACGCGGCCATCGCATTGACCGTCAGCAGGTTCAGCGACGGCGGACAATCGACCAGCACGTAGGTGTAGTCGTTCTCCGGCGAGACGTTGTTGTTGAGGCCGGCGATCGCATCGCGCAGACGGAAGGCGCGGTTGGCGGTGGAGCCGAGCTCGAGCTCGAGCCCCGACAGGTCCATCGTCGAGGAGGCGATGTGCAGCCGCGGCACGGCCGTCGCAACGACGGCGTCGCGCAGCGAGGCCTCGCCGATCAGCACGTCATAGGTCGAGCAGTTGCGGCTGCCACGGTCGATGCCGAGGCCGGTCGAGGCGTTGCCCTGCGGATCGAGATCGACGATCAGCACCCGCTCGCCGATCGCGGCCAGCGCCGTACCGAGGTTGATCGCGGTCGTGGTCTTGCCGACCCCGCCCTTCTGATTGGCGAGCGCCAGGATGCGCGGATGCCCCTCCGGGTGCGGGGCTCTATCTTCTTGATAAATCTGATCAATTACGGCCATGCGCGATCGCCATTGGTTGTCGTCTTGACGGAATTCAGCTCTGTCGCTCGATGCAATCGATTGCGACGATCCAGCCCTGCCCGCCCGTCCGGCTGGAGTGAAGTTTCGACTCAATTTTCCAATACTTAGTAGATTCGGTCAATTCCGCTTCTACATCTTGACCCTTGAGAAACAGCGCTTTCGCGCCTTTTTTCACCAAGGGCTCCGCAAAGCCGATGAGTTGATGTAGCGGAGCCAGCGCGCGTGCGGTCACGCAATCGACTCGCCCGCTCCACTTCTCCACGATATCCCCGATCTCTGACAAATGCACGATCCCCGGAGCGCCGGTGACGCGAATTGCCTCGCGCAGGAAGGCGGCCTTCTTGGCGTTGCGCTCGACCAGATGGACCTGGGCGCCATCCCGCTCGGCCAGGGCGCAGGCGAGGACGGCGCCCGGGAAGCCGCCGCCGCTGCCGAGATCAATCCAGATCCTGGCGTCGGGCGCGAGGTCTAGAAGCTGAAGCGAGTCGGCGATGTGGCGGGTCCAGAGATGCGGCAAGGTCGACGGCGCGATCAAATTGGTCTTCGCCTGCCACTCCAGCAGCAGTGCGACGTAGCGATCGAGGCGCTGCTCCGTTTCACGTGAAACAGGCGTCAAGGCGAGTGCTGTCGCCTTGTCCGATTCAATCGTCTTGGACGCCGTCATCGGCGATGCCTGTTTCACGTGAAACGCCTCAGCCGGTGGTCTTGCTAAGACGCGCTTCGCGGCGGAGATAGGCCGCAAGGATCCCGAGCGCCGCCGGCGTCATGCCATCGATCCGGCCGGCCTGCCCGATCGTCCACGGCCTGGCCGCCGTCAGCTTCGCTCGCGCCTCATTGGAGAGACCTGGGACGAGCGCATAGTCGACGTCACCGAGCACCAGGCTTTCGTCGCGCCGGAAGGCGTCGACGTCCTGGCTCTGCCGGCGGACATAGACATCATATTTGGCATCGATCTCAAGATGGATGACGATGGCGGGATCGATCGCGCCGAGCTCCGGCCAGATCGCCCTCACCTCGGAGAAACCGATCTCCGGATAGGCCATCAGTTCGAAGGCCGAGCGGCGCTGGCCATCCTTGTTGAGCGTGAAGCCATGCTTCGCCGCCTCGTTGGGCGTGATCGTCAGCGACCTCGCCATCGCGCGGGCAGCTTCCAACGCGCCCATCTTGCTCCGATGGAAACGCGCACGATCATTGCCGACACAGCCGAGCGCCATGCCCTTGTCGGTCAGCCGCTGGTCGGCATTGTCCGCCCGCAGCGTCAGTCGATACTCGGCGCGCGAGGTGAACATCCGATACGGCTCGGTGATCCCCCGCGTGACGAGGTCGTCGATCATCACCCCCAGATAGCCATCGGCGCGATCGAATACGACCGGCCCGCCGCCGCCCGCGGCCAGCGCGGCATTGAGACCCGCGACCAGACCTTGAGCTGCGGCCTCCTCATACCCGGTCGTGCCGTTGATCTGGCCAGCGAGGAACAGACCCTTCATCCGCTTGGTCTGCAGGGTCGGCTCGAGCTCACGCGGATCGACGTGGTCGTACTCGATGGCATAGCCCGGCCGGATCATCCGGACCCGTTCGAGACCCGGGATGGTCGGCAGCAGCGCGAGCTGGACCTCCTCCGGTAGCGAGGTCGAGATGCCGTTCGGGTAGACCGTCGTATCGTCGAGCCCTTCGGGCTCCAGGAAGATCTGGTGACCGTCGCGGTCACCGAAGCGGACGATCTTGTCCTCGACCGAGGGACAGTAACGCGGCCCGGTCGACTTGATCTGCCCGGAGTACATCGGCGAGCGATGGACGTTGGCGCGGATCACCTCGTGGGTTGCGGTCGTCGTCCGGGTGATGCCGCATTGGATCTGCGGGGTGGTGATCCTGTCGGTCAGAACGGAGAACGGCTCCGGCGGATCGTCGCCGGGCTGCATCTCGACCACGCTCCAGTCGATCGTCGATCCATCCAGGCGCGGCGGCGTGCCGGTCTTGAGGCGGCCGAGCCGAAATCCGATGGCTTCGAGAGACTGGGACAGCCCCAGCGCCGGCGCTTCGCCGACCCGGCCGGCCGGCCAAGTCCTCTCACCCAGGTAGATCAGACCACGCAGGAACGTGCCGGTCGTGATGACGACAGCGCCACAGATGAAGGTCCGGCCGTCAGCCAACCGCACCCCTGCCACCCGTCCGCCGGTAGCGATCAGTTCGTCCGCCTCGCCTTCAATGACGGTGAGGTTCGGGGTCTCCCGGATCGCCGACTGCATCGCCGCGGCGTAGAGCTTGCGGTCGGCCTGGGCGCGTGGACCTCGAACGGCCGGTCCCTTGCGGCGATTCAGAACGCGAAACTGGATGCCGCCGGCGTCGGCGACGCGACCCATCAAGCCGTCGAGAGCGTCGACCTCGCGAACCAGATGTCCTTTCCCCAATCCTCCGATGGCCGGATTGCAGGACATGGCCCCGATCGTCGCGAACTGATGGGTGATCAGCGCGGTTCGGGCGCCCATGCGCGCCGCGCCCGCCGCGGCTTCACAGCCGGCGTGGCCGCCACCGATGACGACGACGTCGTAGGATGTCAGATGCTGGATCATGGGGCTTATCTAACGCCTGCAGACAATGCTCGGAAGACGTTTCACGTGAAACATTCGCCGACGTCGAATCCTCGTTGTTTCACGTGAAACACGACCAGCGGTCCCATCGTGTTTCACGTGAAACATCCCTGACGGCGTCCGCACATCCTGTTTCACGTGAAACAATTGACGATCGATTAACCAAGCAACGCTTCATTAAGTATATTCGACCCGGTTCGTGGGGCCGCGGCTACTTACCGATGCAGAACTCGCGAAAGATCACGTCGAGCAGGTCTTCGACATCCACTCGTCCCAAAAGACGCCCGAGCGCAAGCGCGGCGATCCGCAGCTCCTCCGCAGCAAGCTCCTCGCCCAGGTCGATCGCCGAGATGCTACGCTGAAGCGCAGCGGCGGTGTCGGCGAGCAGAGTCCGCTGCCGCTGCCGTGTGATCAGGCCGCTCTCAGTTGATCCAAAATAGTCCCGGGCAAAGCCAACCAGCGCATCCAGCAGCTCGACCAGCCCTGCCCCGCTTCGCGCGGAGATTTGAAAGACCGGGTTATCTCCGCTGGACGATGGACGACCCCCCTCCCCACCTCTGCTCAGATCGATCTTGTTACGAACGAGCCAGACGGGAGCCTCGCTTTGGCGCTCAACCTCGGCCTGCTCATCCTCCGACAGCCACAGCACCAGATCCGCCTGCGCCGCTCGGTCCCGCGCGCGCCGAACACCCTCCTGCTCAACCGGATCGTCCGTCTCGCGAATGCCCGCGGTGTCGATCACCGTCACTGGATAGCCGTCGAGATCGAGCTGGACCTCGATGAGATCGCGCGTGGTGCCGGCCTGCGGAGAGACGATCGCGACCTCGCGACGCGCAAGCTGGTTCATCAGGGTCGACTTGCCCGCGTTCGGCGGTCCGGCAATGACGACCGTCAGGCCGTCGCGCAGACGTTCGGCCCGGCCCTGGGCCGACAGCACCGACTCGATCTCGGTCAACAGCTGGCCAATCCGGGCGAGCGCCGGCGCCATCAGCTCGATTGGCACGTCGCCTTCATCGGCAAAATCGATCCCGGCCTCGATCAGCGCCGCCGCCTCGATGATCTGCTCACGCCAGCTCCGCGCCTTGTCGCCCAACAGACCCTTCAGCTGCCGCAACGCCTGGCGCCGCTGGCGGTCCGTGTCGGCGTGAATGAGGTCGTCGAGACCTTCGGCCTCGGTCAGATCGATCTTGCCATTCTCGAACGCGCGCCGCGTGAACTCGCCCGGCTGAGCAGGGCGCATCTGCGGCATCGTCGACAGCACCGAGAACATTGTCGCCACGACGGCTCGACTGCCGTGCACATGCAGCTCGGCAACATCTTCGCCGGTGGCGCTTGCGGGTCCGGGAAACCACAGCACGACGGCATCGTCGATCGGCTCGCCATTACCATCCCGCAGCAAGGCGCGCGTCGCCATCCTCGGCAGCGGCAGTTTCCCCGCAAGCATCTGAAGGGCGATGCCGGCGTGAGGCCCGGAGAGCCTGACGATCGCAATCGCACTCGGCAGGCGTCCGGAGGACAGCGCGAAGATGGACTGGTCGTGTGGATGCATGATCCTCAGTTGGGCTCACCGGCAGCGAAAGACAATCGGTTTGCAGCGGCATGCTTTACGCCGGCGAACCATGGCGGGCGGATAAGCATCGAGGTCTTCACGCCGAGCGCAGCGACAAACACGTCAAACAAAAAGGGCGCTCCGGAGAGCGCCCTTTGCAGATTGAAGCAGTGCCTCGATCAGGTGTTCATCGACTCGAAGAACTCGGCATTGCTCTTGGTGCTGCGGAGCTTGTCGAGCAGGAAGTCGATCGCGTCCATGGTGCCCATCGGATTGAGGATGCGGCGGAGCACGTACATCTTCTTGAGGTTCTGCGGCTCGGTGATGAGCTCTTCCTTGCGGGTGCCGGAGCGGGCGATGTCGATCGCCGGGAAGGTCCGCTTGTCCGCGACCTTGCGGTCGAGGATGAGCTCGGAGTTGCCGGTGCCCTTGAACTCCTCGAAGATGACCTCGTCCATGCGGCTGCCGGTGTCGACCAGCGCGGTCGCGATGATCGTGAGCGAGCCGCCTTCCTCAATGTTGCGGGCAGCGCCGAAGAAGCGCTTGGGACGCTGCAGCGCGTTGGCGTCGACGCCGCCGGTCAGCACCTTGCCGGAGGACGGCACGACGGTGTTGTAGGCGCGGCCGAGGCGGGTGATCGAGTCCAGCAGAATGACGACGTCGCGGCCGTGCTCGACCAGGCGCTTGGCCTTCTCGATCACCATCTCCGCGACCTGGACGTGACGGGCGGCCGGCTCGTCGAAGGTCGAGGACACGACCTCGCCCTTCACCGAGCGCTGCATGTCCGTGACTTCCTCGGGGCGCTCGTCGATCAGCAGCACGATCAGGTAGCACTCCGGATGATTGGCCGTGATCGAGTGCGCGATGTTCTGCATCAGCACCGTCTTGCCGGTGCGCGGCGGCGCGACGATCAGCGCACGCTGGCCCTTGCCGATCGGCGCGACGATGTCGATGACGCGTGGCGACAGATCCTTGCGGGTCGGATCCTCCAGCTCGAGCCGGAAGCGCTCGTCCGGAAACAGCGGCGTCAGATTGTCGAAATTGACCTTGTGCTTGGACTTCTCGGGATCCTCGAAGTTCAGCGTGTTGACCTTGAGCAGCGCGAAATAGCGTTCGCCTTCTTTCGGGCTGCGGATATGCCCTTCGATCGTGTCACCGGTGCGCAGGCCGAAGCGTCGGATCTGCGACGGCGAGACATAGATGTCGTCGGGACCGGGCAGGTAGTTCGCATCCGGCGAGCGCAGGAAGCCGAAGCCGTCGGAGAGCACCTCGACGACGCCCTCACCGATGATGTCGGTTTCCTGGATCGCGAGCTGCTTGAGGATGGCGAACATCAGCTCCTGCTTGCGCATCGTGCTGGCGTTCTCGACCCCGTTTTCCTCCGCGAAGGAGACGAGCTCGGCCGGCGTCTTTGACTTGAGGTCCTGTAGTTTGATTTCCCGCATTGGGGTGGTCCTGTGGAAGCGACTTGGGAGGGATGCGAGGTGGCTGTGGGAAGGCGGACGAAATGAGGTCCGCAGGTCTGAGCAAGATTGGCGCCGATGAGGCACCAGACCTGATGCGGCGGCCGGTCAAGCCGGAACGCAACCACATCCGCCTGCGTGGGGTGGGATATCCATAATATAGAAAATCGCGCCGTCGTCTGCAAGGCATCTGCAGCGGAGCGGTATTCCCTGGGAAGCGGTCAGAACGGCTTGACGATGACGAGAATCACGATGCCGATCATCAGCACCGTTGGTACCTCATTGATATACCGGTAGAATTTCTGGCTTCGGGTGTTCTTGTCGGCGCCGAATTCTCTGACCCAGCGGGTGAACAGTCCATGGACCCCGGACATGATCAGCACCAGCAGAAATTTCGCATGAAACCAACCGCTGGTATACCAGTGGCCGGACCAGGCCAGATAGAGTCCGGCAAGCCACGTCACGGTGATCGCCGGATTGATGATCGCCTTGAGCAGGCGCCGTTCCATGATCTTGAACGTCTCGGACTGCTTCGAGCCGATCTCGGCGTCGCAATGATAGACGAACAGCCGTGGCAGATACAGCATGCCGGCCATCCACGCGATGACAGCGATGACGTGAAGGGCCTTGATCCACTCATACATCGGAAACGCGTGATCCTCTCGGCTGGCGATCGGCTTGCGTGTCGAGACATATCCGCTCGCTCAGTCCCCTCCAAACCAAATAATTTTAGAATCTTAAGGTTTGAGTCTAGGTAGCGGTGGATTGGACTCATGCAATGTCATCCGCAGTCTGCCCGCAGCTTGTTCACATCCCTCAACATGCGAGCTGCGCACGCCGGATCGCCCCAGAGTCTGATGTGATTCAGACGCTTGTCGAAATCCTTCGACAGCTTATCCAGAGACAAATGGGCCTCGTCCCGATATCATCGCGCTGCTGCCTGACGTTGTCCCGGACGGCGACCATGTGCAGAACAATCGGGGTTATACAAAGGGAGCGGTCCGAGGCGACTTTTTGGCCCCATCCTTCACAGGGATTCACAGATCGTTAAGGATTTGATGCCCACCACCGGCAACTACTTTCACCTCCATCTGGTTTCCGATTCGACGGGCGAAACCCTGATCACGGTCGCGCGTGCGGTCGCCGCGCAATACACCAACGTGACCCCGGTCGAGCACGTGTACCCGCTGGTGCGGAGCCAGAAGCAGCTCGACCGCGTGCTCGACGAGATCGAGGAAGCGCCGGGCATCGTGCTGTTCACGCTGCTCGAGAAGGATCTGGTCAGCCGGCTCGAAGCCAAGTGCCAGCAGATCAACATCCCGAGCCTGTCGATCATCGGTCCGGTGATGCAGCTGTTCGAGGCCTATCTCGGCGCATCGACCGCCGGCCGCGTCGGTGCGCAGCACGTGCTCAATGCCGAATATTTCGCCCGCATCGATGCGCTGAACTACACGATGCTCCACGATGACGGGCAGATGGTCGACGGCCTCGAAGACGCCGAAGTGGTGCTGGTCGGCGTCAGCCGGACGTCGAAGACTCCGACCTCGATCTATCTCGCCAACCGCGGCGTGCGCACCGCCAACGTGCCGCTGGTCCCGGGCATTCCGATCCCGCATCAGCTCGAGACATTGAAGAAGCCGCTGGTGGTCAGCCTGCATGCGACCCCGGAGCGGCTGATCCAGGTGCGGCAGAATCGCCTGCTCAGCATGGGTGCGGAATCCGGCAATGAGAACTATGTCGACAAGCAGTCGGTGACGGACGAGGTCGCCTATGCACGCAAGCTGAGTGCGAAGTTCAACTGGGTCATGCTCGACGTGACGCGGCGCTCGATCGAGGAGACGGCCGCCGCGATCCTGAAACTCTATACCGACCGGCAGCGGCAGCGGCTTCCGGACTAGTGAGCGGATCAATGTCCATCTGGTGCAGTGACGAGCCTCTCATTCTGGCATCGCAGAGCCGCGCGCGGCGGATGCTGCTCGCGAACGCAGGCCTCGCCTGCGAGGCGCTTCCGGCCGATATCGACGAACGCGCGGTGCAGGCCGAAGCCGGCCTGGTCGCGCCCTACGAGATTGCGTTGCACCTTGCCAACGCGAAGGCCGCAGCGGTCTCGGCAAACAGGCCCAATTCATATGTGGTGGGCGCGGATCAGACGCTGGCATTGGGTGAGCGCATGTTCAACAAGCCAGCCGGCCGCCAGCATGCCATGCAGCAACTGTTGGCGCTGGGCGGACGCACCCATGCGCTGCACTCGGCCATCGCCGTGGTCCGCAATGGCGAGGTGTTGTTCTCGCACGTCGCCGTCGCCTGGATGACGATGCGTGCCCTCACCGAAACCGAGATCGCAGCCTATCTCGATGCCGCCGGCGAAACCGTCACATCCAGCGTTGGCGCCTACCAGCTGGAAGGGCTCGGCGTGCACCTGTTCGACCGCATCGACGGCGATCACTTCACCATCCTCGGCCTGCCGCTGCTGCCGCTGCTCGCCTATTTTCGCGAAGCGAAGCTGCTCAGGATCTGAGGCCGACCGCAGCCACGCGCAAGGGGGAGTGACCGCGGATGAGAGTGCTGGGTCTGACCGGCTCGATGGGCATGGGCAAGTCGACGACCGCAAAGCTGTTCGCCGAAGCCGGCGTCCCGGTCTATGACGCCGACGCGACCGTTCATAAGGTCTATGAGGGCGAAGCCGCGCCGGCGATCGAAGCCGAATTTCCTGGGACCACGGTGGACGGCAAGGTGGATCGGGCCAGGCTCTCCGCCAAGGTCGTCGGCGATCCCGACGCGATCCGCAGGCTCGAAGCGATCGTGCACCCGATGCTGCGCTCCTATCATCAGAAGTTTCTCGACGACGCCGAGCAGTCCGGCGTGCCCGTTGCCGTCGTCGATGTCCCCTTGCTGTTCGAGACCGGCGGCGACAAGCGCGTCGATGCCGTGGTGGTGGTGTCGACCGCGCCCGAGATCCAGCGTCAGCGCATTCTGGCGCGCGGCACGATGACGGAAGAAGCGCTCGATGCGCTGCTCGCACGGCAGATGCCGGATGCCGAGAAGCGCAAGCGCGCCGATTTCGTCGTGGATACCTCGCACGGGCTCGATCCGGTGCGGGCACGCATCCGCGACATCCTGGCGGAGGTCGTTAGAATGCCGCAGCGCCGGGGCTGATTCGCGAACGCCGGCCGCGCGGAATTCGACGGATCAAATCAGATGCGTGAGATCGTTCTCGACACCGAAACCACCGGCCTCGACGCCTTGCGCGGCGACCGCCTGGTCGAGATCGGCTGCGTCGAGATCATCAACCGCATGCCCACCGGCCAAGTCTACCACCGCTACATCAATCCCGAACGTGACATGCCGGCGGAAGCGTTCGCGGTTCACGGACTGTCGAGCGAGTTCCTCGCGGACAAGCCGCTGTTTCACGAGATCGTGGAGGAGTTCCTGGAATTCATCGGCGATGCCCCGCTGGTGATCCACAACGCCTCGTTCGACATCGGCTTCATCAATGCCGAGCTCGACCGGGTCAAGCGCGC
Source organism: Bradyrhizobium sp. HKCCYLRH1030 (assembly GCF_051168395.1). NCBI lineage: Bacteria > Pseudomonadati > Pseudomonadota > Alphaproteobacteria > Hyphomicrobiales > Nitrobacteraceae > Bradyrhizobium > Bradyrhizobium sp. HKCCYLRH1030. Next base: position 656,614 of record NZ_JBNPUY010000002.1, read on the forward strand.
GGCCATTCCGAGGGACCGTCTGGTCGACACGCTGCTGCTGGCACGTCGCAAGCATCCCGGCGTGTCGAACCGCCTCGACGACCTGTGCTCACGCTATGCGATCGACAACTCACGCCGCACCAAGCACGGCGCGTTGCTCGACGCCGAGCTGCTGGCGGAGGTCTATGTCGATCTGGTCGGGGCGCGGCAGTCGCAGCTGATCCTGACCCAGGACAGCCAGGAGATCCGCATCGGATCTGCCGGCGAGACGCCGCGCCGTCAGCGCGAGCAGCCGCTGTTGCCGCGGGTCACGGATGCGGAGCGAGAGGCGCATCGCGCCTTCATCGCCACGCTCGGCGACAAGCCGATCTGGACGGAGTTTCTCGCCGGCACGTGATCCGCCTGATCGGCAGCGGATCACGCCCGGCAAACATCAATCGTAAGCAGAACCGGATCAGCTCGACAGCACCTGGCCGCCCTGGGCCGCCGCCTGGCGCTCCATGTTCTGGCGGTACAGGCCGACGAAATCGACCGGGTCCAGCATCAGCGGCGGGAAGCCGCCGTCGCGCACCGAATTGGCGACGATCTCGCGGGCGAACGGGAACAGCAGGCGCGGGCATTCGATCAGCAGCATCGGCGACAGGTTCTCGCGCGGAATGTTGACCAGCCGGAACACGCCGCCATAGACCAGCTCGAAGCTGAACATCACCTGGCTGCCGCTCTCGGCCTTGCCCTCGATCGTCAGCGTCACCTCGTATTCGGTGTCATTCAGAGCATTGGCGCCGACATTGATCTGGATGTTGATCTGCGGCGGCTGGCCCTGCGGCGCCAGGGACTGCGGAGCGTTCGGATTCTCGAACGAGAGATCCTTGATGTATTGCGCCAGCACGTTCAGTTGAGGAGGAGGAGCCGCCTCGGGAGTGGCGCCGTTACCGTTGGTCATCGCAGTGTTCTCCAGGCAAAAAGGGCGGGTCGTTGCGGCGCGTGGCTACCATAGGGCCGGCTTGTTCCACAAGGACGAGGCACGGACGCCGCAAAAGGCCGAGGCAGAGGGTTGATCCGGCCGGCATGCCTCTATTTGTCGCATCGGCCCGGGGGCGGAACCAGCGACCGTCTACTCTGTTCCAATCCAAGGTCGATCGGATTTCCCCTTGAGAGGGAAAAGGGTTAGGATCACCGGGCCACAATGTGCCATTGGCCGGGCCCAATTCGATGACTACATCCGGGTCGACCGAGGGATTCACGGGTCTTTACCCGGATCCTGTAGAACGGGTGCCCGGTGGCCGGGCTCCGCGTTCGGCTCGACAAGTCAGAAAGCGAACACGAAGTGGACATTTATACCATCATCTTCCTGGCGCTGGCGGTCTTCATCTTCATCCGCCTGCGCGCCGTGCTCGGGCAGCGCACCGGGAGCGAGCGGACGCCGTTCGATCATGCCGCCCGAAACGCGGTCCAGGGCGCGCCGGACAACCACGTCATGCCGGTTCCCAACAAGCCCATCGATCCCTCGGCTGCGGTCCCCGGCGGCGAGATGCCGGCGCCGGGCGATCGCTGGCGCGGCCTGGCCGAGCCGGGCACACCGCTCGCCCGTGGCCTCGACGCGATCGTCGCCGACGACTCGTCGTTCGATCCGCGCCATTTCCTGACCGGCGCGCGCAGTGCCTACGAGATGATCGTGCTGGCGTTCGCCAATGGCGATCGCCGCGCATTGCGCGACCTGTTGTCGTCCGAGGTCTATGAGAGTTTCGACGCCGTCATCAAGGAGCGTGAGAAGCAGGAGCAGAAGACCGAAACCCGCTTCGTCTCCATCGATACCGCCGAACTGGTCGGTGCCGAGCTGCGCGACCGCACCGCGCAGGTGACGGTGCGCTTCGTCTCGCAAATGATCTCGGTGACACGCGACAAGGGGGGCAACATCGTCGACGGCAATCCGGACAAGGTGGCCGACATCACCGACATCTGGACTTTCGCCCGCGATACCGGCTCGCGCGATCCCAATTGGAAGCTGGTCGGCACCGGCAGCCATTGATGGAATAGGTTGCCGCCGCCGGCGTTACATCGGGAGATCGCCCGCTCTCGATGTCGACCCCGTTCTGCAAGGAGGACGACGAGGTCCATCCTCGGCTTTTTGACCCGGATCTTTTCAGCATCCCGTTTCCTCTGAATTTCGCGTTGAGTGGTACTTTGATGGTGCAAGCATGGTTCGCGAAATTTGGAAGCGGGGTTTCACCGCTCATCGCCTGAAATACTGGACGCCGGCGCTCGCCCTGAGCGTCGCCGCCGTGGCGCTCGCCCCTTATGCGGCCGAGGCGGTGCGCTCGCGCCCCCGGGCGGCGGCGCCCCCGGTGCGCCACCTGCCCTACCCGCAACTCGACTGGCCGCTCGAGATCAGCAACAGCCAGTACCTGCCATTGGCCTGGAACGACGTGCCCGGCTGGAACGACGACGACCAGCTTGCGGCCTATCGGACGTTCCGCGCCAGCTGCAAGCCGATCGCCGCAAAGACGGATGCAGCGCCGGATGCCAAGGCGGATGGCAAGCCGCTGGGTGATTCCCTGCGCGACCCCTGTCGCGACGCTCGGGCCACCGATCTCGCCGACAATGCTGCGGCAAGGGCTTTCTTCGAACGGCACTTCGAGCCGCTGAAGATCTCCAAGCTCGGCGATGCCGATGGCTTCGTCACCGGCTACTACGAACCCGTCATCGAGGGCTCGCGGACCCAGAACGAGGTCTACAACGTTCCGGTCTATCGTCGCCCCTCCAATCTGTTCGTCCGTGGCTTCAAGCAGGACGCGACGAGTCTGCCCAACAAGGGTCCCGTCTATCGGAAGATCGGACGGCGCAAGCTGGTCCCCTATTACGACCGCGCGGAGATCGAGGACGGCGCCATCGAGGGCCGCGGCCTGGAGATCGCGTGGCTCAGGAACCAGACTGACCTGCTGTTTGCCCAGATCCAGGGATCGGCGCGCATCAGTCTCGACGACGGCTCGACCATCCGCATCAACTACGATGCCTATAATGGCCTTCCCTACACACCGGTCGGCCGCATCCTGATCGAGCGCGGCATCATTCCGCGCGAGCAGATGTCGATGCAGCGTATCCGCGACTGGATGGAGCAGAATCCGGAAGGTGCCAACGAGCTGCGGCGGATGAACCGCTCCTACATCTTCTTCCGCGAGGTGCAGCTGTCGGAGAAGGACGAGGCGGTCGGCGCGCAGGGCATCCCGCTGACGCCCGGCCGTTCGATCGCGGTCGACAAGTCGCTGCACGTCTATGGCACGCCGTTCTTCATCACCGGCGAGTTGCCGATCGAATCCGAGAAGTCGAAGACCGCGTTCCACCGGCTGATGATTGCGCAGGATACAGGCTCGGCGATCGTCGGACCTGCGCGCGCCGATCTCTATTTCGGCGCCGGCCAGGACGCCGGCAAGGTCTCCGGCCGTCTCAAGCACAGCATCCAGTTCGTGATGCTGGTGCCGAAGAGCCTCGATCCGGTCGCGCGTGGCCGCAAGATGCCGCTGCCGGATGCACGCCCGTCGGAGAAGATCGCAAAACTGTTTCCGCAGGTGCTGCCGAAGGAGGCCGCCAAAGCCGCCGCCTCCCCGGTCAACGATGCGAAGGCCCCTGCTTCCGCCGCGAGCGCAATCCCGGCAACCACGGTGGCGCAGAACGTTGTGGCGCCGCAGCCCGTGCCCCTGCCCGAGGCCCGCCCCCGTATCGAAAGTGATCGCAATATCCGCCGATTGCGTTATGGCAGGCGCCATCGCAACCGCCGATGACAAGCCGTCTCCATGTCTGAAGATCCCGAGCCGCCGCGCGGCCGTCGCAAGCGTGGCCTCTCCGAGGACGAGCGCACGCTGTGGGAGACGGTGGCGCGCCAGGTCAAGCCGCTGCGCAAGACGCACCGTCCGGTGCGGCCGCATCCGCCGATGGTGACGGCCGAGCCGCAGCCGGACAAGCCGATGATGACACCGCGGCCGGTCGCGCCGGTGGTCGTGCCCAAGCCGGCCCGGCCGGCGATCCCGCCGCTGGTCTCGCTCGGCCGCAAGGAGCGGTCGAAGCTGTCGCGCGGCCGCAGCGAGATCGATGCGCGGCTCGATCTGCACGGCATGACCCAGAGTCGGGCGCATCAGGCGCTGCATCATTTCCTGCATCGCGCCCAGCATGACGGTCTCACCTTCGTGCTGGTCATCACCGGCAAGGGCACCATCGGGGCGGATCCCGAACGCGGCGTGCTCCGGCGGCAGGTGCCGCATTGGCTCAGCCTGCCGGAATTCCGCTCGCTCATCGTCGGCTTCGAGGAGGCTCATGTCGGCCATGGCGGCGCCGGCGCGCTCTATGTCCGGATCAGGCGCGCCCGCGGCTGAGCGTCAGAACGGGCGGATGATCCCGATCCGCGGTACGGCGGTGACGATCCATCCCAGGATCGTCGTCATGCGGTCGTCGGCGTCGATCGGAGTGATCGGCTTGGTCGCAGGAAGCGTCTTCACCGCGTGCAGCATCAGTACCATGCAGACCACCCAGCTCGAGATCCAGCGCGAATAGTCGAACACCATGGCGAACATGACGAGGTAAGCGGAGCTGATGACGATCAGCGCGGCGATGACGATCTGGCGATGGCGCTTGTCAGCCAAGGCGCCGATGAGATCCTTGAGATTCCGCCACAGCGGCGCGTGCAGCCACAGCAGCAGCGCATAGATGGGCAGGCCCAGCAGGTTCGACGGCAGCCGCGCCCAGGTGTCCTGCACCTCCTTGGCGAGCGGCTGATACCAGACATAGGCGAACTGCAAGAGCTCGGTGCGCGACGGATCGACCATGCGCGAGCGCAAGTAGGACACGAAGTCGGCCTCGGGCAGCGGCATGGTGCCGAGGAATTGCGCCGCGAGGAACAGCGCGCCGAGGCCGAGCAGCGCGCTGGCGCCGACTGCAATATCCAGGCGAGTGGGGGGACGTGTCAGGTAGTAGCGCAGCACGACGATCGCGGTGATGGTCGGCACGTACATCAGCAGATGGATGTGATGAATCAGCACGAGCAGGGCCGAGATCAATGCCGCAAGCAGCACGTAGGCCAGCGAGCGCGCCGGCACCAGCAGCAGGACGATCGCGCCGAGACAGCCATAGATGTCGAAATGGCCGAGCGTGAACAGGAAGTTCTTGAACACGAACGGCGAGCAGGCGGTGAAGATGAACAGCGGCAGCTGCGCGCGATCGAAGCCGAACGTGCGGCGGAAGAGCTGCGCGAACAGCGCGAAGGTGATGAGCCAGACGCAACCGGCCAGCGCGAACACCAGCCAGACCGGCACCTTCGCGGCGAACAGGCCGACCATGGCACCGATCAGCGCGCGCTTGATGAAGCCGAAGTGATAGTCGACCAGCAGATGGATGTACGGAATGTAGGGCGGCAGCGTGAGCTTGTGCAGGAAGACGCCGAGCATCACGGCGGCGTTGACGGCGAGCATCAGGCGCCAGTGTTTGCTGGAGGCGGCGGTCATGCGGCGTCCGAGCGGTGATAGATGGAGACGAGGTCGTCGCCCCGTCCACCACTGTCGCCCCGGCCTTGAGCCGGGACCCATAGCCGCCGCCGTTCGTGGTGAGGCAAGGCTGGAGCCGCCATCGTGAGTCACAATCAGCTTTGGTGGTTATGGGTCCCCGCGTTCGCGGGGACGACAGCGGATTTTGACGCCGCGCCGGAGCGAAGAAGCTCAGCGCTTGCTAGGCGCAGCCGACTACAAAATGAACCGGCTGAGATCCGCGTTCTTGGCGAGGTCGCCGATGTGTTGCTGCACATACGCAGCGTCGACGCGCATGGTTTCGCCGTTACGATCGGACGCCGTGAAGGAGATCTCGTCGAGCACGCGCTCCATCACCGTCTGCAGCCGGCGCGCGCCGATGTTCTCGACCGTCGAATTCACCGCGACCGCGATGTCGGCGAGCGCGTCGATCGCATCGTCGGTGATGTCGAGCGTCACACCCTCGGTCTGCATCAGCGCGACATATTGCTTGATCAGCGATGCCTCCGGCTCGGTCAGGATGCGCCGCATGTCGTCGCGCGTCAGCGCCTGCAGCTCGACCCGGATCGGCAATCGTCCCTGCAGCTCCGGCAAGAGGTCCGAGGGCTTGGCGATGTGGAACGCGCCGGAGGCAATGAACAGGACGTGGTCGGTCTTGACCGCGCCATGCTTGGTCGAGACCGTCGTGCCCTCGATCAGCGGCAGCAGGTCACGCTGCACGCCCTCGCGCGAGACGTCGCCGCCGGCGCGGTTCTCGCGCACGCAGATCTTGTCGATCTCGTCGAGAAACACGATGCCGTTGTTCTCGACCACGCTGATTGCTTCCTGCACCAGCTGCTCGCTGTCGAGCAGCTTGTCGGATTCTTCCGCGATCAGGATGTCGTGCGAGGCCTCGACCGTCACGCGCCGCGTCTTGGTGCGGCCGCCGAGCTTGCCGAAGATGTCGCCGATCGAGATCGCGCCCATCTGGGCTCCCGGCATGCCGGGGATCTCGAACATCGGCAAGCCGCCGCCGGAGGACTGCGTCTCGATCTCGATCTCCTTGTCGTTGAGCTCGCCGGCACGCAGCTTGCGGCGGAACGAGTCGCGCGTCGCAGCACTCGCATTGGCGCCGACCAACGCGTCGAGGACGCGCTCCTCGGCGGCGAGCTGCGCGCGGGCGGCGACGTCCTTGCGCTTGCGCTCCCGGACCTGGGCGATCGCGACCTCGACGAGGTCGCGGATGATCTGCTCGACGTCGCGGCCGACATAGCCGACCTCGGTGAACTTGGTCGCCTCGACCTTGAGGAACGGTGCGCCCGCAAGCTTGGCCAGCCGCCGCGCGATCTCGGTCTTGCCGACGCCGGTCGGCCCGATCATCAGGATGTTCTTCGGCAGCACCTCTTCGCGTAGGCCTGCATCGAGCTGCAGCCGGCGCCAGCGGTTGCGCAAGGCAATGGACACCGCCCGCTTGGCGTCGGCCTGGCCGACGATGTAGCGGTCGAGTTCGGAGACGATTTCGCGGGGTGAAAAGTCGGTCATGAGGCTCTAGCTAGGGTCGGACGGGGATGAGGGCAAGCCGGATTTCCGCCGTCACAGGAGCGGCGGTCCGGCCTGCCACTGCCGGATCGCCTCGGTTGGATAGATCAGCATCAAGATGTTCAGGGTCAGGTTGTCACGGATGTGCAGGCCCACCCCGATCTCGAACGCGACTGCAATCACGACGGTCAGCCAGACCGGCAGCACCCGCGCCAGCAGGAAGCCGGTCATCATCGCCAGCGTATCGCCGACCGAGTTCACGATGCTGTCGCCGAAATAGTCCAGCGAGATCGTGGCGGCACGATAGCGCTCGATGATGAAGCTGGAGTTCTCGACCAGCTCCCAGGCGCCCTCGATCAGCATCGCGATGATCAGCCGCCCCTGCCACGGCAGAAACGGCAGAACCAGCGCGGTCAGCGCATAGAACAGGAAGCCGTGAATGACATGGGAGAACGTGTACCAGTCGGCGAGATGCTGGGAGTTCTCAGAGCTCTGCACCACGCCGTGCCACAGCTTGACCGTGCCGCAGGCGCAGATCGGCAGCCGGCCCATCGCGAACAACAGTGCGGCCTGCAGCGCCAGCAGACCGAGCGCCAGGATGAGCCAGGGTCCGGACCAATGCCGGGACGGGGCGCCGATCTCGTCCGCGGTCATCGTCTACTCGGCCGACAGCGCTTCGATGGTGATGTTGCGGTTGGTGTAGACGCAGATGTCGGCGGCGATGTCGAGCGAGCGGCGCACGATGCACTCGGCGTCCTTGTCGGTGTCGATCAGCGCACGCGCGGCCGCAAGCGCATAGTTGCCGCCGGAGCCGATCGCCATCACGCCGGCCTCCGGTTCCAGGACGTCGCCCGTCCCGGTCAGCACCAGCGAGACCTCCTTGTCGGCCACGATCATCATGGCTTCGAGCCGCCGCAGATAGCGGTCGGTGCGCCAGTCCTTGGCGAGCTCGACAGCTGCCCGGGTCAACTGCCCCGGATATTGCTCCAGCTTGCTCTCCAGCCGCTCGAACAGGGTGAAGGCGTCGGCGGTGGCGCCGGCGAAGCCGCCGATGACGTCGCCCTTGCCGAGCCTGCGCACCTTGCGGGCGTTGGACTTGATCACGGTCTGGCCGATCGAGACCTGGCCGTCGCCGCCGATCACCACCCTGCCCCCCTTGCGGACGGTCAGGATCGTGGTGCCGTGCCAGACGGTGGGCTCGTTCGCGGATGCGTGCATGGGGGGTCCCTGGTTGATCCTCTGATTTAGGCGTTCAGGCGTCGGGATACAATTACCGGGTCCCTGCCCTGCCCTGGCGGGCCTTGAAATCCGCTCACCATGGCCCGAGATCAAGGCCGAGGGGCGTCATCCCGCAGTAGCTAAGGTGACATCCGCCTGATAAAAGGGCCGCGTTTTCAAGGGAAAGCTGACCCCATGCGTAGCGCGACCATCAAGCGCAAGACCAAAGAGACCGAGATCGAGGTGTCCGTGAACCTCGACGGCACCGGCGTCGTGAACATCGCGACCGGGATCGGCTTCTTCGATCACATGCTGGATCTGCTGGCCCGGCATTCCCGCATCGACATGACCGTCAAGGCGGTCGGCGACCTCCATATCGATTTCCACCACACCACCGAGGATGTCGGCATCGCCCTCGGCCAGGCCGTGCGTCAGGCGCTCGGCGACATGGCCGGCATCACCCGTTACGCCTCGATCCACATGCCGATGGACGAGACCCTGACGCGCGTCGTGATCGACGTATCGGGCCGGCCGATGCTGGTATTCCGCACGACCTTTGCGCGCGACAAGATCGGCGAGTTCGACACCGAGCTGGTGCGCGAATGGTTCAACGCCTTTGCCATGAACGCCGGCATCACCTTGCATGTCGAGACGCTGTACGGCGAGAACGCCCATCATATCGCCGAATCCTGCTTCAAGGGTCTGGCGCGGGCCCTCCGCGCAGCCCTTGCGATCGATCCGCGCAATCAGGGCGAAGTGCCATCCACCAAGGGTCAGCTCGGCGGCTGACCTCCCTCCTCCCAAGGGATTTTCGACATGCCCGTTTATACGGTTCACGCTCCCCTCGCCGCCGGGGCCGATCTGCGCTCGACCGATCGCTTCGTCTTCATCCGCGACGGCTTCCATTTCTGGGCCGCGGTGCTCGGCGCCGTCTGGCTCGCCTGGCATCGCCTCTGGCTTGCGATGCTGGTCTGGGCCGTGCTGACGATCGCGCTCGACGTCGTCCTGGTGCGCGTCGGCGTCAGCGGCGGCGCGATTGCCGGAATCGATCTGTTGCTTGCGATCCTGCTCGGGCTCGAAGCCTCGAGCCTGAAGCGCTGGAGCTACTCGCGCGGCAATTGGCGCCAGATCAACGTCGTCGTCGCCGACGATCTCGATGCCGCCGAGCGCCGCTTCTTCGAGCGCTGGGCCGCCCGGCGCAGCACGCTCGGCTACGACAATCACACCGTCGATCGCGGCGCGGCGCCGCCGACACGCGACAATGGCAATGGGCAGCACCCGCCGCCGCTGCCGCATGCCAGCATCATTGGCTTGTTTCCCGAACCCGGAGGTGGACGATGAGTGTTGCGATCATCGATTACGGCTCCGGCAATCTGCATTCCGCCGCCAAGGCGTTCGAGCGCGCTGCGCGCGGCATGGCGGATCCGCAGAAGGTCGTCGTGACACGCGATCCCGATACGGTCTATCGCGCCGATCGCATCGTGTTGCCCGGCGTCGGCGCCTTCGCCGACTGCCGCCGCGGGCTCGACTCCGTCGACGGCATGCTGGAGGCGATGACCGAAGCCGTGCGCCACAAGGCGCGGCCATTCTTCGGCATCTGCGTCGGCATGCAATTGATGGCAACGCGCGGCAAGGAGCACGTCACCACCGACGGCTTCGACTGGATCTCCGGCGACGTCGAGAAGATCACGCCTCGCGACGAGAGCCTGAAGATCCCGCATATGGGCTGGAACACGCTCGATGCGCTGCAAGAGCATCCGGTGCTGGAGCGGCTGCCGCTCGGACCGAAGGGCCTGCACGCCTATTTCGTGCACTCCTATCACTTGAATGCCGTCAACGAGAGCGACGTTCTGGCACGCGCCGATTACGGCGGACCGGTCACCGCGATCGTCGGCAAGGACACCGCGATCGGCACCCAATTCCATCCCGAGAAGAGCCAGCGATTCGGTCTCGCCCTCATTTCCAACTTCCTGAAGTGGAAGCCATGAGCGCAGCGTGCCTGCTCGTCCAAGGGGCGAGCAGGGCGCTTGCCTGAAAGACAGCTCCGATGATCCTGTTTCCTGCCATTGATCTGAAGAACGGCCAGTGCGTGCGCCTGGAGCAGGGCGACATGGCGCGCGCCACCGTGTTCAACCTCGATCCCGCCGCGCAGGCCAAGAGCTTCGCCGACCAGGGGTTCGACTATCTCCACGTCGTGGATCTCGACGGCGCCTTCGCCGGCAAGCCGATGAATGCGCACGCCGTGGAAGCGATGTTGAAAGTCGTCAAGATGCCGGTGCAGCTCGGCGGCGGCATCCGCGATCTCAAGACGGTGGAGGCTTGGCTCAGCAAAGGCATCACCCGTGTCATCATTGGCACCGCGGCGGTGCGCGATCCCGAGCTGGTGAAGACCGCAGCCAAGGCCTTCCCTGGCCGCGTCGCCGTCGGGCTCGATGCGCGCGACGGCAAGGTCGCCGTCGAGGGCTGGGCCGCGACATCCGAAGTGACGGCGCTCGACATTGCCAAGCGTTTCGAGGACGCCGGCGTCGCCGCGATCATCTTCACCGACATCGCGCGCGACGGCCTGCTCAAGGGCCTCAACCTCGATGCCACGATCGCGCTAGGTGACGCCATCTCGATTCCCGTGATTGCCTCCGGCGGCCTGGCCTCGATCGAGGACGTCAAGGCGATGCTGACACCGCGGGCGAAAAAGCTCGAAGGCGCCATCGCTGGCCGCGCGCTCTATGACGGCCGCCTCGATCCCGCGGAAGCACTGGCGCTGATCCGCGCGGCGCGTGCGTAGGAGGAAACAGGATGTTCAAGGTCCGTGTCATTCCCTGCCTCGACGTCAAGGACGGACGAGTCGTCAAGGGCGTCAACTTCGTCAATCTGCGCGATGCCGGCGATCCGGTCGAAGCCGCGATCGCCTATGACGCGGCCGGCGCCGACGAGCTGTGCTTCCTCGACATCACCGCCACCCATGAGAACCGCGGCATCATGCTGGACGTCGTCCGGCGCACGGCGGAGGCCTGCTTCATGCCGGTCACGGTCGGCGGCGGCGTGCGCACCATCGACGACATCAAGACCCTGCTGCGTTCCGGCGCCGACAAGGTTTCGATCAATTCGGCCGCGGTGAGCAGGCGCGAATTCGTCAAGGAGGCGGCCGAGAAGTTCGGCGAGCAGTGCATCGTGGTGGCGATCGACGCCAAGTCCGTGTCGCGGCCGGGCGGCGGCAGCCGCTGGGAGATCTTCACCCATGGCGGCCGCAAATCGACCGGCATCGATGCCCTCGAATACGCCCAGGAGGTGGTCGCGCTCGGTGCCGGCGAGATCCTGCTGACCTCGATGGACCGCGATGGCACCCGCCAGGGCTTCGACCTGCCGCTGACCCGGGCAGTCGCCGACAGCGTCCCGGTGCCGGTGATCGCCTCCGGCGGTGTCGGTAACCTCGATCATCTGGTGGACGGCATCCGCGAGGGCCACGCGACCGCGGTGCTGGCGGCGTCAATCTTCCATTTCGGGGAATTTACCATCCGGCAGGCCAAGGAGCACATGGTGCGCCAGGGGCTGCCGATGCGGCTCGATCCCTGACGACATTGCGTCGCAAAAATGTTAGATGAACGCTGGTCCGGCCGCCGTGGTCGGGCAGGCGTTCCGAGTACCGGCTGATGTCCCGCTTCACGCTTCACGACCTGGCTGCCATCATCGACGCGCGCGCCGCGGCGGGCGGTGAGGCGTCCTATACGCGCAAGCTGCTCGACAAGGGCCCGCCGCAATGCGCCAAGAAGATGGGCGAGGAGGCGGTCGAGACGGTCATCGCCGCACTTGGCACCGACCGTGAGCATCTGATCTCCGAAAGCGCCGACCTGCTGTTTCATCTGTTGGTGTTGTTGAAGTCGCGCGACGTCCGGCTCGAGGAGGTCGAGGCGGCGCTCGGCAAGCGGACCGGCCAATCGGGGCTGGAAGAAAAGGCGTCGCGCAAGACGGAGTAGGGCGCGACGGCGGGGGAAACGAAGGGCAGCGTCATGGACATGCGCACCACCGAACAACAATATAATCCGTACCGCGTCTTCACCCGCGAACAATGGGCCGAGCTGCGCAACGACACGCCGATGACCTTGGAGCCCGGCGAGTTCTCCAAGCTGCGGTCGATGCACGATCGTCTCGACCTTCAGGAGGTCGAGGACATCTACCTCCCGCTGTCGCGATTGCTGTCGATGTATGTCGATGCGGCGCAGCGGCTGTACTACGCGCAGCGCCAGTTTCTCGGCATCCGCGACCGCAAGATGCCCTACATCATCGGCGTCGCCGGCTCGGTGGCGGTCGGCAAGTCGACCACTGCGCGCGTGCTGCAGGCGTTGCTGACCCGCTGGTCGCCGCGGCCCAAGGTCGATCTCATCACCACCGACGGCTTCCTGTATCCGAACGCGGTGCTGGAGCGGCAGGGCCTGATGCAGAAGAAGGGCTTTCCGGAAAGCTATGACCTGCCGCGGCTGCTCGGTTTTCTCTCCGACATCAAGGCCGGCCGCCATCCCGTGCGCGCACCGGTGTATTCCCATCTGAGTTACGACATCGTCCCCAATCAATGGGCCGAGATCGACCAGCCGGACATCCTCATCGTCGAAGGCGTCAACGTGCTGCAGACCGGACCGCTGCCGCGCGACGGCCAGGCGGTGCCGGTCGTCTCCGACTTCTTCGACTTCTCGGTCTACATCGACGCCGACGAGGCCATCCTGCGCAAATGGTACGTCAAGCGCTTCCTGTCGCTGCGCGACACGGCGTTCCATGATCCGCGGTCCTACTTCAACCGCTACGCGCTGCTGTCGGACGAGGAGGCCATCGCCACCGCGATCGCCATCTGGGAGCGCACCAACCTGGCCAATCTCGAGGACAACATCCTCCCGACACGGCCGCGTGCGACCTTGATCCTGAAGAAGGGCGCGGATCACGAGATCGAGACGGTGGCGCTCAGGCGGTTGTGAGCGGGGCCCGCGAGCGCGGCGCGAGCTGATCCGCTCCAACTAATGACCTACGCTGGCACCTGTCGCGCCGCCGCCAGATTCGCCAGCGCCTCGTCGAGCTTGTCGCGATCGATCGGCTTGACCAGGAACCCATCCATGCCCGCCTCGAAGCAGGCGTAACGGTCCTCGACCAGAGCATTGGCCGTGAGCGCCAGGATCGGGGTGCGGCCGCCGGGCTCGCTGGCCTCGATGGCGCGAATGCGTCTGGCGGCGGCGATGCCGTCGAGCTTCGGCATCTGCACGTCCATCAGGATCAGATCATAGGGCGCGCCGGCCGAGCGCGCCGCGAGCCAGGAGTCCAGCGCGGCTTCGCCATGCACGGCGATGTCGGCGTGGTGGCCGAGCTTGCTCAGCAGCGAGCGCATCAGCAGTGCGTTGATGTCGTTGTCCTCGGCGACCAGGATGGACAGTCCCGTGCCGGCCTGGGCCGCGATCGGCGGCGCGATGGTCGGGATCGGATCGTCGGCCATGACCGTGCCGTCGGTGTCGAAGCTCACGCGCGCGGCGAGCGATGCGGCCCGCAGCGGCTTGACGAGATAGCCGTTGAATGGCGCCCCCGGCGCCAGCTCGTGGCGGCTCGCTGGTGTCACCAGCACGATCAGCCGCGTCGTATGATGTTGCGCGACCCCGCCCACACGCAGCGATTCATCGCCGCCGATGCTGTCGTCGACCAGCACGGCGTGCCAGGCGCGTTCGGGCAGCAGGGCCTCCGCCACCTCGGCCTCGGCGACCAGGCAGGTCTGCGCGCCCCAGTTCTGCAAGCGCCGCTCGATCAGCTCGGCCTGCAGCCCGGCCGGCGCGACCAGCATGATCGACCGTCCTGCGAGATCGGGGCCGCGGAAGCTGTTCTGCTCGCCCCGCTCCAGCGCCGGCGGCAGCGGCACCGACACCTCGAAGGTCGAGCCGGCGCCGAGCGCGCTCTGCAGCGCGATGCGGCCGCCCATCCGCTTGACGATCCGGTCCGAGATCGCAAGGCCAAGCCCGGTGCCGCCGAAGCTGCGCGCGACGCTGTCGTCGGCCTGCTCGAATTCGCGGAAGATCCGCTCCTGCGCGTCGGCTGCGATGCCGATACCGGTGTCGCACACTTGGAAGCTGATCTCGTTCGGCCAGATGCCGGGCTCGGCGATCAGGGCAACGCCGCCCGTCGCGGTGAACTTGATGGCGTTGCCGGCGAGGTTGAGCAGCACCTGGCGCAGCCGCGCGGCGTCGCCCGTCACCCAGGTCGGCAGCCGCTCGTCGAGATAGGCCGCGATCTCCAGTTGCTTGGCCTGCGCCCGTGGCGCCAGCAGCTCGGTGATCTCCTCGATCAGCGCCGCCAGCGAGAACGGCTGCGCCTCGAGCGCCAGCTTGCCGGCCTCGATCTTGGAATAGTCGAGCAGCTCGTCGATCAGCGACATCAAGGCCTCACCCGAGGTGCGGACCGCCTTGGCGTAGGTCGTCTGCTCCGGCGTCAGCTGCGTTTCGAGCAAGAGTCCGCTCATGCCGAGGATGCCGTTCAGCGGCGTGCGGATCTCATGGCTGGCCATCGCCAGGAACCGCGACTTGGCGCGGTTCGCGGCATTGGCCTGATCGCGCGCGTCCGCCAGCGCCCGCTCGGTCTCGGTGCGGTCGGTGACGTCGCGGCCGACACATTGCAGCACGGCGGGCTGGCCGGCGTCGGAACGCACCAGCGCCTCGCGCCACGCGATCCAGCGCGGCCCGATCGCGCTCTCGATGCGCTGGTCGTGGACGCGCGTGCCGTTCGGCTCCAGCGCGCTGTCGCCCTGCTCGATCAGCTCGAAGGTGAACGCGCTGCCGAGCAGGTTGTCGCGATCGAGCCCCGCCATCCGGCAATAGGCGTCGTTGACGAAGATGATGCTGCCGCCGTGCTCGCGCATGACGATGAGATCGCCCTGCTGCTCGAACAGATTGCGGGCGCGCTGCTCGGCTTCCTGCAGCTCCCAGTTCCGGTCGGCCAGCACCTCGTTGTGGAGCGCAATCTTGTGCATCTTCCTGGCGACGAAGCGCAGCCGCATGCTGAGCGTGGCCAGGCCGACGCAGGCGAGCGCGAACAGGAAGCTGGCTCCGATCGCGAACGTGTGCGGGTTATAGCCGGAGTTGTCGGAGATGCTGGCCTTGATGAAGCCGTACGCGCCGCCGAAGCCGGCGGAGAAGATCATCAGCGAGCGCAGGATGGCGAAGATGGTGCGGTGACGGCGCATGAACCGGCGCAGGCGCAGCCTGACGTGAAAAATCGGTCCCATCTCGATCACCCCCGACGATTTCGATCCCAATGTCATGGCCGGCCCGCACCATGCGGCGTCGGTATTGCTGAGACTTTGAAAGGTCATGCACGCGCGATGAAGCCGTGCTGAGATGGTGAACCGGGCGTTAGCCCGGCTCACGGAACCGGATCGGCCGGCGGTGAGTCGTGGCTGCGCGCCGAGACGATCAGCCCGGCGGCGTCTTGCGCCGTGGCGTGGCTGGAGCGGACGTGGATGCGATCGTCGGCGTGAGCATCTGCTGCACTGTCCTTGGCGAGATGGATCCGGAGCGCGCCAGGATGCGGATCGGCGGCGATCGCGACGACCGCAGTCGCGGCAGTCATGCCGCAGCCACGATCCTCCTTGGTGAGCACATCGTCGACCGCGACGAAATCGGCCGTCTCCGGACTGTCGGCCAGCGCCACGCTGATAGTGGCGAGCGCCGGGTCATCGGTGAAGTCGACATGGAGATCGGCGGTAAACGGCGCCGAGCCGAGCGAGACGCTGTCGGCACCGACGGCAATGCAGGGCTGCGGGGAGGGCGCCAATTCGAGTCTGGCGATGACAGCGGCCGCGATCAGCGGCACAGCCGAGACGAGGACCTTGAAACGCAACATGATACGCACCGACGCGGCAGGCCTGAGGACAAAACGCGGGCCTTATGGTTGTCGGAGCGTAAAGAGAAGCCGTTACCAGAGTGTTGAGGGGGAGGGGGCGCCTTTACGCCGCATGCCGGCTGTCCTCCGCCAGCGCGCGATACGACAGCGCCTCGGCCAGATGCAGCCGGCCGATCGCATCAGTGTGGTCGAGATCGGCGAGCGTCCGCGCCACGCGCAGGACGCGGTGATAGCCGCGGGCGGACAGCCGCATCGTCTCGGCGGCTTCGCGCAGCAGCTTCTGGCCGGGCGCATCCAGCCTGGCGACCTCGTCGAGCACGGCGGTGGGGGCCTCGGCGTTGGTCCGGATGTGCGGCAGGCCGGCCTTGGCGTAGCGGGCGCGCTGCAGGTCGCGCGCGGCGGCGACGCGGGCGGCGACCTCGGCCGAGCCTTCCTTCGACGGCGGCAGGATGAGGTCGGCGGCGGTGACGGCGGGGACCTCGATGCGCAGGTCGATGCGGTCCATCAGCGGGCCGGAGATGCGCATCTGGTAGTCGGCGGTGCAGCGGTCGATGCGGCCGCGCTTGCAGGCGTAGCCGGGCTCGAAGGCGTTGCCGCAGCGGCACGGATTCATCGCCGCGACCAGCATGAAGCGGGCAGGGTAGGTGACGCGGTGGTTGGCGCGCGAGATCGAGACCTCGCCGTTCTCGAGCGGCTGGCGCAGCGAATCCAGCACGCGCGGATCGAACTCCGGCAGCTCGTCGAGGAACAGCACGCCCTGATGCGCCAGCGAGATCTCGCCGGGGCGGGCGCGCAGGCCGCCGCCGGTCAGCGCCGCCATGCTGGCGGAATGATGCGGGCTGCGGAACGGCCGGCGCGACGTCAGCGCGCCACCCTCGATCTCGCCGGCCACCGAGGCGATCATCGAAACTTCCAAGAGCTCTGCCGGCGACAGCGGCGGCAGGATCGACGGCAGTCGCGCCGCCAGCATCGACTTGCCGGCGCCTGGCGAGCCGATCATCAGCAGATGATGCCCGCCGGCGGCCGCGATCTCCAGCGCGCGCTTGCCGCTCTCCTGGCCCTTGATGTCGCGCAGGTCGAGCAGGCTGGCGGGCGCCTCCTGAATTTTCGGCTGCGGCCGCGACAGCACCTGCGTGCCCTTGAAGTGGTTGGCGATCTGGATCAGCGAGCTTGCCGCGATGATCTGCAAATCGGGGCTCGCCCACGCCGCCTCGGCGCCGCAGGCGGCCGGGCAGATCAATCCTTCCTCGCGCGCATTGGCGCCGATCGCCGCCGGCAGCACGCCGGCAACTGGCGCGATGGAGCCGTCGAGCCCGAGCTCGCCGAGCACCGTGAAGCCGCCGAGCGCATCCGGCGGAATGGCCCCGATCGCAGCCATCAGCCCGAGCGCGATCGGCAGATCGTAATGGCTGCCTTCCTTCGGCACGTCGGCTGGGGCCAGGTTGACGGTGATGCGCCGCGCCGGCAGCGCGAGGCCGGAGGCGATCAGCGCAGAGCGGACCCGCTCGCGCGCTTCCGACACCGCCTTGTCCGGCAGGCCAACGATGGCGAACGCCGGCAGTCCGGGCGCGACCTGGACCTGCACGTCGACCGCGCGGGCCTCGATGCCCTCGAAGGCGACGGTGGAAACGCGCTGGACCATGATGCCCCTCCCGGGCAAGGAGGCTAGCGGAAGCCGGCATCGTTCGCAAGAACAATACGGGAACATTGTCGTTGCCGCGCTCTGTCGCAATCCATTAACGACAGCCGCGTGGGGTTGCAGCTCCGTCCGCTGCGCTTAACGCCCCTTTAGTCCGGCCTTCGCATTCTTCCTCAATTGATGATCGACCCGCGCCTCCGTCACAGCCGGGGGAGGCGCCCAACGAGGGACGTGTGATGCCTCCAGCGCCTGCGGCAGCTCCGACCGCCAAGACGCCCGCCGGTGATGCACGGACGGTGTCCGAGCTCGCCACCGACATGCTACGCCGGACCACCAGCCTGTTCCTGGCCGGTCCGCGGCCGGCGTCGACCGAGCAGCTCGATCTCTACGATCAGATGTTCGCCCGGCTGATGCCGCAGGTCGCGACCGAGCTGCTGGCCGAGCTGAGCATGGCGCTCGCCGGCGTCGAGCGCGCGCCTTACGCGACGGCGCGGATGCTCGCCGTTCACCCCGAATTGCGCGTCGCGGGGCCGATGCTGGCCAAGGCGGCGGTGCTGACCGAGCGCGATCTCGCCGAGTTCATCCGCACCGGCAGCCCGGCGCATCTCGTCGCGATCGCCAGCCGCAGGGGCATCGGCGACAGCCTCACGACGCAGCTAATCGCGCGCGGCTTTCCGGCGGTGCGCATGGCGCTGGCGCAGAATCTTTCCGCGCGGCTGTCCGAGGACGGCTATCGCAGCCTGTTCAAGATCGCCGAGCGCGACGAGGATCTCGCCGAGAAGCTGGCGCTGCGCACCGATCTGCCGGCCAAGCTGTCGCGGGCCTTCGTCGCCGCGGCCAGCGAGGGCGCCCGCGCCCGCTTCATCAAGGCCGCACCGCCGGCGACCCGCGCCACCCTTCAGGCGACGCCGACGCGCTCGCCCGGCGCGGCGATGCGCGCGATATGGGATTATCAGCAGGTCAAGGCCGAGGTTGCCGCCCTCAGCCGGACCGGCAAGCTCGGCGACTCCGCCGTCAACCGCTTCTGCGCCACCGGCGATTTCCCTGCCGTGATCGCAGCGCTGGCGCTGCTCTGCGTCGTCACCATCGAGACGATCGAATCGCTGCTGGAGGAGGACCGCATCACGGACCTGCTGCTGGCCTGCAAGGCCGCGCGGCTGAGCTGGGCGACGACGTCGATGATCCTGCGCGACCGGCCCGGCTGCGACGCGCTTCCGGCCGATGACCTCGAAGAGGCGCGCAAGCGCTTCGAGAAGCTCGCACTGTCTGAAGCGCAATGGAAGGTGCGCGGGCTCGAATCGCGCTGAGCGAGCGCGAGAGGCGGCGTCAGCCCGGCGGTGTGCTCGGATAGGCCGTGAAGTCGATCTTGAACATCGCCGGATCGAGCTTCTTGGTCGTATCCAGATTGTAGACGGCAATCGTGGTGTCGTAGCCCTGCGGATCGGTCACGGTCCACTGCTTGAGCTGGCCGTCCTTGGCGCCGAGCATCAGCATCAGCCGGCTGGTGCCGATCAGGGCCTGCTTCTCCTCGATCGTGATCGTGACGTAGAGGTCGTCGGCGGCGACCGCGATCACGTTGGTGTCCTTCAACAGGTCGATGCGGTCGGACAGCAGATAACGCAGCGGCGTCTGCGACAGCGGATAGACGTCCTGGGTCGCGAGCTTGCGGTCGCGCACCACCAAGGAAGAGCCGTCGGCGATGATGTCGATCGGCGTCGGCGGCTCGTATTCGAAGCGGACCTTGCCCGGCTTCTGGATGTAGAAATCGCCCTTGGTCTTGCTGCCGTCCGGGCCGACCTGGACGAAGTTCCCGACCAGGGTCTGCAGCGACGACAGATAGGCGCTGACCTTGGCCGCCTGCGCCTTCTGGTTGGCGTCGAACGAGGTGAAGATGCTGGCCGGCACGTTGCGCCGGGGATCGGGAATGACCGGATTGGGCGGGGCCGTCTGGGTGGTCGAGGGGCTCTGGCCGGCCCGCTGCTGGTCGGAGGCGCTGAGCTGGGAGCCGCTCTTCGGGCCTGATTTCGGAGCCGGCGTGCCCTGCGCGGCGGCGTGACCGGACGCACCGGCGACAGAGCATATCGTCACGGCGCAGGCGACCAGCCAAGCGCCGATCCGGCGCCCGCGCCAAGCTGCGTGATACGAAAACGTGCTGTTCAACAAGGAGCTTTTCAAAACGACGTCCTGAGGTTTTACGCGTTCTATCCCGGTTCGGCCGGGCAGCGTGATCGTAATCGCGTGAAGATCGGGCACCGAAGCGGCGTTTCTGCGGCCATCGGGGCCGTCAGAACCCGCCTTCCTCCTCGGGCACGAGGATCTCGCGCTTGCCGGCGTGGTTGGCCTGGCCGACGATGCCTTCCTGTTCCATCCGCTCCATCAGCGAAGCGGCCTTGTTATAGCCGATCTGCAGCCGGCGTTGAATGTAGCTGGTGGAGGCCTTGCGGTCGCGCTTGACCACGGCGACCGCCTGGGAGAACAGGTCGTCGCCGCCGCCACCGCCGCCCATGCCGGTGGCATCGAACACGGCGCCATCCTCCTCGCTCGGCTCCTCGGCGGTGACCGCCTCGAGATATTCCGGCGAGCCCTGTGCCTTGAGATGCTTGACGACCTTCTCGACCTCCTCGTCGGAGCAGAACGGGCCGTGCACACGGCTGATGCGGCCGCCGCCGGCCATGTAGAGCATGTCGCCCTGGCCGAGCAGTTGCTCGGCGCCCATCTCGCCGAGAATGGTGCGGCTGTCGATCTTGGACGTGACCTGGAAGGAGATGCGGGTCGGGAAGTTCGCCTTGATGGTGCCGGTGATGACGTCGACCGACGGGCGCTGCGTTGCCAGGATGACGTGCAGGCCGGCGGCGCGCGCCATCTGCGCGAGGCGCTGCACCGTGCCCTCGATGTCCTTGCCGGCGACCATCATCAGGTCGGCCATCTCGTCGACGATGATGACGATGTAGGGCAGGGGATCGAGGTCGAGCTTCTCTTCCTCGTAGATCGCCTTGCCGGTCTCCTTGTCGAAGCCGGTATGGACGGTGCGCGTCAGCTCCTCGCCCTTGGCGCGCGCTTCGCCCAGACGGGCGTTGTAGCCGTCGATATTGCGCACGCCGAGCTTGGCCATCTTCTTGTAGCGTTCCTCCATCTCGCGCACGGCCCATTTCAACGCGACGACGGCCTTCTTCGGATCGGTCACGACCGGCGTGAGGAGATGCGGAATGCCGTCATAGACCGACAGTTCGAGCATCTTCGGGTCGACCATGATCAGCCGGCACTGGTCCGGCCGGAGGCGATAGACCAGGCTCAGGATCATGGTGTTGATGGCGACGGATTTGCCCGAGCCGGTGGTGCCGGCGATCAGCATGTGCGGGGTGCGGGCGAGATCGATGATGATGGACTCGCCGCCGATGTTCTTGCCGAGGCACAGCGGCAGCTTGGCGACGCTCTCGGTCGCCTCCTTGGCCACCAGCAGCTCGCGCAAATACACCTTCTCGCGGTGCGCGTTGGGCAGCTCGATGCCGATGGCATTGCGGCCGGGCACGACGGCGACGCGCGCCGACAGCGCGCTCATCGAGCGGGCGATGTCGTCGGCGAGGCCGATGACGCGGGACGATTTGATGCCCGGCGCCGGCTCCAGCTCATACAGCGTGACGACCGGGCCGGGATGCGCCTTGACGATCTCGCCGCGCACGCCGAAATCCTGCAGCACGCCTTCGAGCGCGCGCGAATTGGCCTCCAGCTCGCTCTTCGACAGCGGCTGGCGATCGGAGGATTTCGGTGCCGCCAGCATCGAGACCGAGGGCAGGTCGTATTTGTCGTTGGACTTGCGCGCCGGCGTCTTGGCCGCGGGCTTCTTGCGGGCGCGGGGAGCGGGCTCCTCCTCCTCTTCGTCGTCCTCGCCCTCGTCGGCCTCCTCCTCGTCGCCGCCGTCCTCGTCCATCTCGGGCGCGAGCGTCGGCCTGCCCTGGCCGCGCCCCAGGCTCGGCTCCTGCCGGCCTGCGGCGGCGGCGCGCGGCTGCGGTCCGCTCGACACCAGCGCGCGGTAGGCCGTGCTCAGGAACCAGACGACCTGCGCCTTCGCGCTCATGATGGCGTGGAACACCCAGCCGAGCCGGATCGCCTTGCGGTCGTCGTCGTCCTCGGGATCGGCCAACGGCGTGTCGTCGTCCTCCTCCGCGAGCAGGCTCGGATCGGCTTCCTTCGCGCCCATGCCGCCGGCCACCAGCAGGCAGCTGATCATCGCAACCAGAAGAAGGGTGCCGAGCACCAGCCGATAGATCACACCGGGCGGTCCGAACACCACTGCTGGCGCGCGCACCAGGGCGTCGCCGACCACGCCGCCGAGGCCGGTCGGCAGCGGCCAGGCATGCGAGCGCGGCCAGCAACTGGCGAGACCGGCGGCGATGATCGCGCCGAGCACCCAGGCGCCGAAGCGCAGCGCTTCTCGATCGAACGGCCGGTGCGTCATCATGCGCCAGCCGCGGATCGCGATCGGTAGGATGACCATGATCGCGCCGAGGCCGAAGATCTGCATCAGGAGATCGGCGCCGATCGCGCCGGGATAGCCGACGATGTTGCGGATCGCGCGCGAGTTGGCGTGGCTCAGGCTCGGGTCCTGCACCGACCAGGTGATCAGCGCCGCCGCGGCGATGCCGGACAGGCCGATCAGCGCGAGGCCCGCGAGCTCGCGCAGCCGCCGCACCAGCGCGTCGCGCAGCGACGTCGGCAGGTGGTTGACCAGGGGAATGACTCGTTCGATCGCCGGCATCTGCATCAGCCCCGCGATTATCCCAGGACCTCGACCAGCCGGTGCAACGCCTCACCGGTGGAGTCGGCGTCGGCCACCAGCGCCAGCCTGATGTAGCCGAGACCCGGATTGAAGCCGTCGGCTTGCGGCCGCGCCAGGTAGCTGCCGGGCACCACGCGCACGCCGGCGTCGCGATACAGCCGCACCGTCACCTCCTCGTCGCCGCCGCGATTCGCCACGTCGAGCCAGACGCAGAAGCCGCCATCAGGGCGCTTGTAGCCATAACGGTTGCTGATGATCTGGTCGGCGAGGTCGAACTTGGCGCGGTACAGCCGCCTGTTCTCCTCGACATGCGCCTCGTCGGCATAGGCGGCCACCGCCACGTGCTGCAGCGGCACCGGCACCTGCGGCGCCGCGATGTTGCGCAGCTCGTGAAAGCCCGCGAGGAATCTGCGATCGCCGGCGGCAAAACCGATGCGCATGCCCGGCACGTTGGAGCGCTTCGACAGCGATTGGAACGCGACGACGTTGGTGTAGTCGGGCCCGGCATGCTCGAGCATGCTGCCGGGCGCCGCCTTCGTGTAGATCTCCGAATAGCATTCGTCGCTGAAGATCAGGAAGCCGTAAGCGTTGGCGAGCTGGACCAGCTTGCGCATGTAGTCCGCTGATGTCACCGCGCCTTGCGGGTTGGCCGGCGTCGCGAGGTAGAACGCGATCGTGCGCGCCAGGGTCGCCTCGTCGATCGCATCGAGATCGGGCAGGAAGCCGTTGTCGCGCGTGGTCGGCAGATAGATGGAGTCGCAGCCGGCGGTGCGGGCGCCGACGCCATACACCGGATAGAACGGGTTCGGCATCAGGATCGCCGGCCGTCCGCGGCGCGGGCCGACATGGCGGAGCGCGGCATGGGCGGCGAAGAACAGGCCCTCGCGGCTGCCGTTCAGGACCAGAATCTCGTGCTCGGGATCAACAGCGCGCGGCAGCGCGAATCGGCGCGACAGCCAGCCGGCGGCTGCCTTGCGGAACGGCTCGATGCCCTTGGCGGCCGGGTAGCGGCCGAACTCGGCGATGTGCTGGGCCAATACAGGCCCGACGAAGTCCGGCACCGGATGCTGCGGCTCGCCGACGGCGAGTGTGATCATCGGCTTGCCCGGCTTGTAAGGGGCGAGCAGCTCGTTCAGCCGCGCAAACGGCGAGCGTTCGCTCTCCGAATGGCTGGCGCCAGCGGGCGCGGGGGATGAAGCGGTCATTGCCATACGTAAAACGCGCGCCAAACCAGTGGAAGCCGCCGATCGCCCATGAACCGGTGCCTGTCTGGTCACCATAGGTGGGGCGAGGTTAAGACGCGATTAACCATCGGCGCTGCCGCCCGTTTTGATCGGTTTTCCCGCCCCGATCCAGAGGCAATTTCGCAACAGCGGCGGACATTGTGGTGATTCGGGTGGGGCGGCGGGAACCGTAGGAGGGCAAGGCGGCCGCCGAAGGCGGCGGCCTGCACACCGCCGCGCCGCGCATTCGCGCTCAGACCGTGGGCATGGCGCTGCCGCGACCT
The DNA here is from genome assembly GCF_051168395.1 of Bradyrhizobium sp. HKCCYLRH1030. Lineage (NCBI taxonomy): Bacteria > Pseudomonadati > Pseudomonadota > Alphaproteobacteria > Hyphomicrobiales > Nitrobacteraceae > Bradyrhizobium > Bradyrhizobium sp. HKCCYLRH1030. The sequence continues at coordinate 680,622 of NZ_JBNPUY010000002.1, forward strand.
CGGATGGAGCCGCGGCACGACCGCCTCCGCCCATCCTACGGGCCATCGGCTCGCGCGCGAGGGAAAACGGGCGGCCCGGTGCGCCGGAATATAAATGGGAATCTACGCGCACCGGGCCTTGGCCGAACTACTTGGGGGCTTAGTTCGGATGACGATCAATTAGCACCCTCGTTTTTCCCTCGTATTGCCAATTTCCGAAGATTTGTAGAATTTGATTTCGGAAGCCACCGAATGCGGCGCGGCCGGGCCGATTGCTTAACGGAGATGTCCGTCTCAGCCGTGGCTTTCCGGTCGCAGCGCGGGCGACGCACTTATTAGCTGCTCATGCCCTCTGCCGCTCGGTTGGCCCGAGAATCTTGTCTGACCGGAAACACTCAGTCACATCCAGCATCATCAGACATTTCACGAAACGAGATCGGCGCATCGCGACCATCTTTGACGGGCATCAGCGATTCCGGTGGCGTGCCGACGAACGTCTGCGCGCCGAGGACTCTGACTTTCGAAAGAGCGTCGATGATGCGTCTGAGACTGCCGGGCGTGCTTGCCCTGATGCTGCTGGCCATGCCCGTTTCCTCGCTGCCCCGCATGGCCGCGGCGGCACCCGCCGTCGCCAGCGCGATCACCGTCGAGGGTAATAGGCGCGTCGAATCCGACACCATCCGCTCCTATTTCAAGCCGGGTCCCGCCGGCACGCTCGATGCCGGCCAGGTCGACGACGGCCTCAAGGCCCTGGTCCAGACCGGCCTGTTCGCCGACGTGAAGATCGACCGGCAGGGCGGCCGGCTGATCGTGCGCGTGGTCGAGAATCCCGTGATCGGCCGCGTCGCCTTCGAGGGCAACAAGAAGGTCAAGGACGAGCAGCTCTCGGCGGAAGTGCAATCGAAGCCGCGCGGCACGCTGTCCCGTCCGATGGTGCAGTCGGACGCGCAGCGCATCGCCGAGATCTACCGCCGCTCCGGCCGCTACGACGTCCGCGTCACGCCCGAGATCATCGAGCAGCCCAACAACCGCGTCGACCTCGTCTTCACCATCGAAGAGGGCGTCAAGACCGGCGTGAAGTCGATCAGCTTCGTCGGCAACAACGCCTATTCCGCCGCGCGGCTGCGCGACGTCATCAAGACGCACGCAACGAACTGGCTCAGCTTCCTCGGCAACAACGACGTCTACGACCCCGACCGCGTCGAGGCCGATCGCGACCTGATCCGCCGCTTCTATCTGAAGAACGGCTATGCCGACGTTCAGGTCGTCGCGGCGCTCAGCGAATATGACCCGGACCAGAAGGGCTTCCTGGTCACGTTCCAGATCGAGGAGGGCCAGCAATACCGCGTCAGCTCGGTGCAGTTCCAGTCGAGCGTCGCGGCGCTCGACGCCAACACGCTGCGCGGCTATTCGCGCGTCAATGTCGGCGCGCTCTACAACGTCGAGCAGCTCGAGAAGTCGGTCGAGGAGATGCAGATCGAGGCCTCGCGTCGCGGCTTTGCCTTCGCCGTCGTGCGTCCGCGCGGCGACCGCAATCTGGAAGCGCATACGGTCGCGATCGTATTCCAGGTCGACGAGGGCCCGCGCACCTATATCGAGCGCATCACCATCCGCGGCAACACCCGCACCCGCGAGTACGTGATCCGGCGCGAGTTCGATCTGTCCGAGGGCGACGCCTACAACCGCGCGCTGGTCGACCGCGCCGAGCGCCGGCTGAAGAATCTCGACTTCTTCAAGGACGTGAAGATCGCGGCCGAGCCGGGCTCGTCGAGCGACCGCGTCATCCTCGTGGTCAATCTGGAGGAGAAGTCGACCGGCGACCTCTCCGTTTCCGGCGGCTATTCGACCACCGATGGCGCGCTGGGTGAGGTCTCGGTTTCGGAGCGCAACTTCCTCGGCCGCGGTCTGTACGCCAAGGCGTCCGTGAGCTACGGCCAATACAGCAGGGGCGTCTCGCTGTCCTTCGTCGAGCCCTATCTGCTCGACAACCGGATCGCGCTCGGCCTGGATGTCTACTACAAGCAGCAGCTGGCGAACAGCTATACGAGCTATGGTGTGACGACGATCGGCTTCAGTCCGCGGCTCGGCTTCCAGTTGCGCGAAGACCTCTCGCTCCAGTTGCGCTACTCGCTGTATCGCCAGGAGATATCGCTGCCGTCCTACTACAAGAACTGCAACAACAACGCCGCCAACAGCCTGCTCGCCTTCAACCCGACCCCGGCCTACATCAAGAGCGTGCTCGGCGGCGTCGATCCGACCAATTCGACCAGCTCGGGCTACTATGGTTGGGGCTGCTACGGCGATGGCGAGTCGAGCCTGCCGGTCCGCAAGGAGCTGAGCGACGGCGCCGCGCTGACCTCTGCGCTCGGCTACACGCTCAGCTACAACACGCTCGACAACAACAAGAACCCGACCGATGGTCTGCTGATCGACTGGAAGCAGGATTTCGCCGGCGTCGGCGGCAATGTCAGCTACCTCAAGTCGGCGGTGGATGCGAAATATTACTCGCCGCTGGTGGCCGACATCGTCGGCATCATCCATCTGCAGGGCGGCATGCTGAACAAGATCGGCGACAAGGATCTGCGGATGCTCGATCACTTCCAGATGGGACCGAGCCTGGTGCGCGGCTTCGCCTCGAACGGAATCGGGGCGCGCGACATCACCTATCGCAGCCTCGGTGCCACCGGCGATGCGCTCGGCGGCACCAAATATTGGGGCGCCTCGGCCGAGCTGCAGATGCCGTTCTGGTTCCTGCCGAAGGAAGTGGGCTTGAAGGGCGCCGTCTATGCCGATGCCGGTTCGCTGTGGGGCTATCAGGGCCCGACCTCCTGGGCGGCGACCGGCGAGGTCAACACCGCGACCTGCAAATGCGGCCTGCTGTACGATGACAGCAAGGTGGTGCGCTCCTCCGTCGGCGTCGGCCTGATCTGGGCCTCGCCGTTCGGCCCGCTGCGCTTCGACTACGCGGTGCCGCTGTCCAAGGGCAAATACGACACCGTCCAGGAGTTCAGGTTCGGCGGCGGCACGTCGTTCTGAGGCGCACAGCGACTGAGCTCCCAGAAGAGGTGCGCTCACCACGCGGGCGGTGCGCTCCCCTCCCCCTGTGGGGAGCGGGGCGGGTACACGAGTCCGCTCTCAATCGGAGTCCGAGCCCCCCAGCCAATAATCCGTCGATCGTGTTCATCGCACTTTGTTGTTCGAGGTCACGCACGCCACCGAATTCAACGCCCGCGGACCCTCAACCCCTCCCCGCAAGGGGGAGGGAGCAGACTGCTGTCGTGGTAATAGCTCGACCAGAATGATGAGGCGGCTGGGGATCATGCCGGCGGTCGATAGCGTGATGCTCGCCACCGTCATTGCGAGGAGCGAAGCGACGAAGCAATCCAGAGCTCCGGCGGGACTCTGGATTGCTTCGCTTCGCTCGCAATGACGGTGGGGCTGCCAGCATCCCTCCCATGCGCAAATTGCCCGTCGTGTTAGTTTGCCGCAGCAATAAGGCTTGCACCGTCGGGCAAATCACCTGCACATTTCCGCACGTCCCTGCTGCCGCATGAGGGGCGCTTCGCGACCGTCACGAACCGTTGGCAGTGGGATGCGATGGGCGTGTGTCGCCGCAGCGTGGATCAGTCTGCGCGGACGAACGGTGATGCACGCACGGTCAAGTCGCGCGGTCCTGACATCCCGATGCTGATGTCAACTCACGTCGAGGCTTTGCTTCGCGTGGGGATGGTGGCCAGACAGCCCGGCGCACCAGGGAGAACGCGAAGCAGCCGTTAAAACCGTTGCGCGGGGAAGGCCGGGCGTTCTCGGCCAGACCTGTGGTACCTGCCGCCTGCATTTTCTTTCGCAGGCGGGCCACGGGCGCGGCCAGCGCCCGGCCTTCCCTGCGCCCTCTGTTTGAGGGGCGACCAAATTCAGCACAGCTCGGGCGCGGATGCGTCGCGGGGTGAACACACACGTATTCAACTCTGTCTCGAAGGCAACGCTGCCAACGCCAACCTCCGCCGTCGTCCCTGCGAACGCAGGGACCCATAACCACAGGGTTCAGTTGTTTTGCACGGGACTCGCCGCCTGCCTCCTACAACAATCACGCGGTATGGGTCCCTGCGTTCGCAGGGACGACACCGGTAGCTGGGCATCACCTCGATCTTCATGACCCGCGCCGACACGATTGCCGCAACCGATATCCAGCCCCGCTCAATCCCGGTTGCCCGGCGTCTGGATAAATCCCCGATTCCACGTCGGACTGATCAGGATCTCGTTGACGCACACCCGCGGCGGCATGTTCGCCACAAAGGCGATGGTGCGGCCGAGGTCTTCCGGCTGCAGCATCCGCGCCTGCTCCTCGGCGCTCGGCACCACCGGGCGCTGCTGCAGGATCGGCGTGGCGACCTCGCCGGGCATCAGGCAGCAGGCGCGCAGGCCGTTGACGCATTCCTCCATGTTGAACGAGTGCGTCAGCGCCAGCACCGCGTGCTTGGTCGAGGTGTAGGCCGGCCCCGGCATCTTCGAGACATGACGGCCGGCCCAGGACGAGACGTTGATGATGGTGCCGTCCTGCTGCGCCCGCATCGCCGGCAGCACCGCCTTCATGCAGTAGAGCACACCGTTGAGGTTGATCTCGACCAGCTGGTTCCAGCCCTCGATCGTCAGGTCGTCCCAGCGCCGCTTCGGCACGTTGACGCCGGCCGAGTTGACCAGCAGATCGATGCGGCCATGCCGCGCCAGGATGGCATCAGCCGCGGCCTGCACGTCGGCGGCCTTGGCAACGTCGAGCGCGACGGCCTCGGCCGTGCCGCCCGCCGCGGCAATCTTGGCCACCACGGCCTGGAGCGCGGCCGTGCGCCGGCCCGAGACGATCACCGTCCAGCTGTCGGCCGCGAGCGCCAGTGCGCCGGCCTCGCCGATTCCGGTGCCGCCGCCGGTGATCCACGCGATCCGTTTTCCCTTGACCATATCCCAGCGTCTCCCGTTGCCTTCGAAAGGGCGTTTTTGCTAGAGCAGCCTCGATCAGAGATGGCGACCGTGGTGATGGCGATGTCACCGGTCTTGTTCGCTGTCCCGGCCCTTTTCGTCTTCGTCGAGCATGATGTTCCGCCGGCTGGCACTGCCGGCCTGCCCATGCTCCCAGGGGAATGTTGCATGAACCAAGCCGCCAACGCCAATCTGTTCTCCCGCCTGTTCGATGGCCTCGACGATCCCAGCCGCCTGGCGATCGAGACCCATGACGGTCAGCGCATCACCTACGGCGACCTGATCGCGCGGGCAGGGCAGATGGCGAATGTGCTGGCGGCTCGCGGTGTCAAGCCGGGCGACCGGGTCGCGGCGCAGACCGAGAAGTCGGTGTCCGGCCTCGTGCTCTATCTCGCCACGGTCCGTGCAGGCGGCGTCTATCTGCCGCTCAACACCGCCTATACGCTCAACGAGCTCGACTATTTCATCGGCGACGCCGAGCCGACCGTCGTCGTCTGCGATCCGGCCAAGGCCGAGGGCATCGGCGCGCTGGCGGCCAAGGTCGGCGCCAAGGTGGAAACGCTCGATGCGTCGGGCAGGGGCTCGCTGACCGAGGCGGCCGACAAGGCCGACAAGGCGTTCACCACGGTGCCACGCGGCGCCGATGATCTCGCCGCCATTCTCTATACGTCCGGCACCACCGGTCGCTCCAAGGGCGCGATGCTGTCTCACGACAATCTCGCCTCGAACTCGCTGACCCTGATCGACTACTGGCGCTTCACCAAGGACGACGTGCTGATCCACGCGCTGCCGATCTATCACACCCATGGTCTGTTCGTGGCCAGCAACGTCACGCTGTTTGCGCGGGCGTCGATGATCTTCCTGCCCAAGCTCGATCCGGACCTGATCATCAACCTGATGGCGCGCGCCACCGTGCTGATGGGTGTGCCGACGTTCTACACGCGGCTGTTGCAGAACCCGCGGCTGTCGAAGGAGACGACCAGCCACATGCGGCTGTTCATCTCCGGCTCGGCGCCGCTGCTCGCCGATACCCATCGCGAATGGTTCGCGCGGACCGGCCATGCCGTCCTCGAGCGCTACGGCATGACCGAGACCAACATGAACACGTCGAATCCTTACGAGGGCGAGCGCGTACCCGGCGCGGTCGGCTTCCCGCTGCCCGGAGTCTCGGTGCGCGTCACCGATCCCGAGACGGCCAAGGAGCTCGCGCGCGACGAGATCGGCATGATCGAGGTGAAGGGCCCGAACGTGTTCAAGGGCTATTGGCGGATGCCGGAGAAGACCAAGTCGGAATTCCGCGACGATGGCTTCTTCATCACCGGCGATCTCGGCAAGATCGACAAGCAGGGCTACGTCCACATCGTCGGCCGCGGCAAGGACCTCGTGATCTCCGGCGGCTTCAACGTCTATCCGAAGGAGATCGAGAGCGAGATCGACGCGATGCCGGGCGTGGTCGAGTCCGCCGTCATCGGTGTGCCGCATCCCGATTTCGGCGAAGGTGTCACGGCGGTCGTGGTGCGCCATCCGGGGGCCGATGTCAGCGAGGCCGGCGTGCTCAAGGGTCTCGACGGCCGACTGGCGAAATTCAAGATGCCCAAGCGCGTGTTCGTGGTCGACGAGCTGCCGCGCAATGCGATGAGCAAGGTGCAGAAGAACGTGCTGCGTGATCAGTACAAGGACATCTATACGAAGTGACGGCGGCCTAGCGCCGTCGTCCGATCGCGAGGCCGGCGAGCGCGGCCAGCGGCGGCGCGGCGCAGATCAGCACGAATTCGAGCACGGCGAGCGAGGCAATCTCATGCTGGATGGCCAGCGCGAGACAGGCGGCGAACAGGCCGGCGGCGGTGAAGCCGAGCACGCAGGTCAGGGGCTCCTCGACGGGCTCGTGCGACGACACCTTGCGCGCCGGCAGTGCCGCCGGGCGTTCGGTGGTTGTCGGTCGGACCGTCGGCAGCGGCATCGAGGCTCCCTGCACCGCGTCTGTTGCACCTCGCCTCAGACTAGGCCGCTTCGCCGGGCGGCGACATGCGGCAAAATCGACCGGCGGAGGGGCCCCGTGTGGGCGAGGAACGCGGGAGATCGAGGGAGATTTGCTGCAGCGCAGGCGGTCGCAACGCAGGTTGTTGCTCCGCGAATCGCTCCGGGCAGGTTTGCAGAATCATCAGATGGCGCTGGCGCTTGCCGCGAAACCGGCTTGCTCAGGACCGTAGCTAAGCGGTGAATCAACGCTCGACAGTCGGCGCCATTTGACAGTCTCGCCGCGTTGGTTGTGGCCTTGGTGAGGAGTTAGGAATGAATAATAGTTCGCCGCATCCGGGCGCGATCGGTTTCTGGTATACCACGACGGCCATTGATCCTTTTGCGATCGGTCGCCTAGGACTGAATCCTTGTTCGGATTTGGGCGATTTGTCCGTTGCAACGCCTGTTCCTTCTCCGTAAATAAAGCCCGCCTGCCGATCCACACGGCCGCAAGCCCCCCGCGTTCACGGCCCACAAGAAATCATCAAAGCAACCAATGACAGCCAGGATCGAACGACCGCTTTCGCCGCATCTGCAAACCTACCGCTGGACGCTGACGATGATCCTCTCGATCGTCCATCGCGCCACCGGGGTTGCATTATATTTCGGGACGCTGCTGCTGGCCTGGTGGTTGATCGCCGCCGCGTCCGGTCCCAGCGCCTACTCCTACGTCCAGGGCTTCATGGGCAGCTTCCTCGGCCGCCTGATCGTGTTCGGCTACACCTGGGCGCTGCTGCACCACCTGCTGTCCGGCATCCGCCACTTCGTCTGGGACCTCGGCTACGGCTTCAAAGCCAATGAGCGCGAGGCGCTCACCTGGGGCGCCCTGATCGGCGGCATCACCTTGACCGTCCTGGTGTGGATCGTGGCTTACGCAGTGGGAGGCGGCCGATGAGCAACGCACACGCGAAATCGATGCGCACCCCGCTCGGCCGGGTCCGCAACCTCGGCGCAGCGCATTCCGGCACCGGCGACTTCTGGCGCCAGCGGCTCACCGCCGTCGCCATGACCCTGCTGATCGTGCCGGTCGTCGTGGTCGTGATCATGCTGCTCGGCCGCAACCAGGCCGGCGCGGCGCAGATCCTCGGCTCGATTCCGATCGCGGTGATCATGCTGCTGTTCGTGATCGCGAGCTGCTGGCACATGAAGATCGGCATGCAGGTCGTGATCGAGGACTACGTGCACAGCGAGCCGCTCAAGCTCGTCGCGATCATGGCCAACAACTTCTTCGCGGTGACCGTGGCGCTCGCCTCGATCTACGCCCTCATCAAACTGTCCACTGGAGTCTAGCCTATGGCCGGCGGAGCAAATGGCAGCGCGAATGGCGCGCCCGCGACGAACGGAAAAGCCTATCCGATCGAGGACCACACCTATGACGTCGTCGTGGTCGGCGCCGGTGGCGCGGGCCTGCGCGCCGTCGTCGGCTGCAGCGAGGCGGGCCTGCGCACCGCCTGCATCACCAAGGTGTTCCCGACCCGCTCGCATACGGTGGCGGCGCAGGGCGGCATCTCGGCCTCGCTCGGCAACATGCACCAGGACGACTGGCGCTGGCACATGTACGACACCGTCAAGGGGTCGGATTGGCTCGGCGATCAGGACGCGATCGAATACATGGTGCGCAACGCGCCCGACGCCGTCTACGAGCTCGAGCATTGGGGCGTGCCGTTCTCGCGCACCGAGGACGGCAAGATCTACCAGCGGCCGTTCGGCGGCATGACCCTGGACTACGGCAAGGGCCAGGCGCAGCGCACCTGCGCCGCCGCCGACCGCACCGGCCACGCGATGCTGCACACGATGTATGGCCAGTCGCTGCGGCACGCCGCTGAGTTCTTCATCGAGTTCTTCGCCATCGACCTGATCATGGACGACCAGGGCGTCTGCCGTGGCGTCATCGCGCTGAAGCTCGACGACGGCACGTTGCACCGCTTCCGCGCCCAGACCACCATCCTCGCGACCGGCGGCTATGGCCGCGCCTATGCCTCCTGCACCTCGGCGCATACCTGCACCGGCGACGGCGGCGGCATGGCGCTGCGCGCCGGCCTGCCGCTGCAGGACATGGAGTTCGTGCAGTTCCACCCGACTGGCATCTACGGCTCGGGCTGTCTGGTAACCGAAGGCGCGCGCGGCGAAGGCGGCTATCTCGTCAACGCCGAAGGCGAGCGCTTCATGGAGCGCTATGCGCCGTCCGCCAAGGACCTCGCCTCGCGCGACGTCGTCTCCCGCGCGATGACCATCGAGATCCGCGAAGGCCGCGGCGTCGGCCGGAAGAAGGACCACATCTTCCTGCATCTCGACCATCTCGACCCGAAGGTGCTGGCCGAGCGTCTGCCCGGCATCTCCGAATCGGCCAAGATCTTCGCCAATGTCGACGTGACGCGCGAGCCGATCCCGATCGTGCCGACCGTGCACTACAACATGGGCGGCATCCCGACCAACTATCACGCCGAGGTGCTGACCAAGAAGGATGGCGACGACAACGCGATCGTCCCCGGCCTGATGGCGGTGGGCGAGGCGGCCTGCGTGTCCGTGCACGGCGCCAACCGGCTCGGCTCGAACTCGCTGATCGACCTCGTGGTGTTCGGCCGCGCGGCGGCGCTGCGGCTGGCCGAGAAGCTGACGCCGAACGGCAAGCAGCCGGATCTGCCGAAGGACTCCGCCGACAAGGCGCTGAGCCGGCTCGATCATTATCGCTACGCCTCCGGCGGCACGCCGACCGCGAAGCTGCGCGAGAGCATGCAGAACGTGATGCAGACCAACTGTGCCGTGTTCCGCACCGGCGAGGTGCTGCAGGAAGGCCATAACCTGATCCACAAGGTGTATGGCGGCATCGGCGACATCGCGGTGTCCGACAGATCGCTGGTGTGGAATTCCGACCTGATCGAGACGCTCGAATTCGACAATCTGATCGCGCAGGCAGTCGTGACGATGGACTCGGCCGTCAATCGCACCGAGAGCCGCGGCGCCCATGCGCGCGAGGATTTTCCGGATCGCGACGACAAGGACTGGATGAAGCACACGCTGGCGTGGATCGACAGCAAGGACGGCAAAACCACGATCGATTACCGCCCGGTGCACAACTACACCATGACCAACGACGTGCAGTACATCCCGCCGAAGGCGCGGGTGTACTGATCGCGTGTGACCTGAGCCCGTCCGTCAAACCCAAGAAGGCCTTCCGAAATGGCTGAGTTCGCACTTCCGAAGAATTCTCAGATCACCGGCGGCAAGACCTGGCCCAAGCCGGCCGGCGCCACCGAGGTCCGCGAGTTCAAGGTCTATCGCTGGAATCCGGACGACGGCAAGAATCCGAGCGTCGATACCTTCTACGTCGACGTCAACGATTGCGGCCCGATGGTGCTGGACGGGCTGATCTGGATCAAGAACCACATCGATCCGTCGCTCACCTTCCGCCGCTCCTGCCGCGAGGGCGTGTGCGGCTCCTGCGCGATGAATATCGACGGCCAGAACACGCTGGCCTGCACCAAGTCGATGCACGACGTGAAGGACGGCGCGGTCAAGATCAATCCGCTGCCGCATCAGCCTGTCGTGAAGGACCTGGTGCCGGACCTCACCAATTTCTACGCGCAATACGCCTCGATCGAGCCGTGGCTGAAGACGACCTCGCCGACGCCGCAGAAGGAATGGCGGCAGAGCCACGAGGATCGCGAGAAGCTCGACGGCCTTTACGAGTGCATCCTGTGCGCCTGCTGCTCGACCTCGTGCCCGAGCTACTGGTGGAACAGCGAGCGCTATCTCGGACCCGCCGCTCTGCTGCAGGCGACGCGCTGGGTCAAGGACAGCCGGGACGAAGCCACCGGCGAGCGGCTCGACAATCTCGAGGACCCGTTCCGGCTGTACCGCTGCCACACCATCATGAACTGCGCCAAGGCCTGCCCGAAGGGGCTCAACCCCGCCGAGGCGATCGCGGAACTCAAGTTCAAGCTGGTCGAGCGGCAGATCTAGCCTGACGGGCGGCTTTCGATCTCACCTTCCGCGCCCGATACCGGTGCAAGTTTCGGGCGCGGCTAGTTTGTAGCTGCCGTCGATTGCGTTAAGCTCGTGGCCCTTTGAAGCCGGAGCGACCGTGCAGACCGCACAACGCAAATCGATGACGATGCTGCGCTGGATGATGGTCGCGTCCCTCGCGCTTCCCGTCGCGCTGTTCGTGATCACGGCCTACGTATCCCACGGCACGACGTATGAGGAGGCCGATCGCGAGATCCGCCGCTCGCTCGAAATCGTCCACGAGCACGCGCTGAAGGTGTTCGAGACGATCGAGCGCAGCCTCTCGGAGATCGACGAGGTCGTCCGCGATCTGTCGGATGCCGACATCAAGGCGCGCGAGCAGGTGCTGCATGCCCGGTTGCGACAATTGTCGGACGCGCTGCCGCAGATGAAGTCCGCCTGGGTGTTCGACGCCAATGGCCGGCCGCTGGTCAACAGCATGATCTATCCGGCGCCGGACATGACGTTCCTCGACCGCGACTACTTCAGCGCCCACGTCAAGGACAGCATCGGCACCTTCATCGGCGCGCAGTTGACGCCGCGGCCGCCCTATCAAGGCGCGCCGTTCTTCAGCATCAGCCGCCGCCGCCAGAGCGACGACGGCAGCTTCACCGGTATCATCCAGGCCTCGGTGCTTCCGGATTATTTCGAGCACTTCTATGCCCGGATCGGCCGGGCGCCCGGCAGCTACTTCGCGCTGCGCCGCTTCGATGGTCTCGTTCTGGCGCGCTTCCCGGCTGGCGGGCGAAGCGCGGCTGCGGGGCCCAGCGACATCGCCGCCCGGGCCGCAGATACGGAGCAGCTCGTCACCGAGATCTCGCCGGTCGATGGCGTCGAGCGTCTCGTCGGGTATCAGCGGCTCGGCGGCTATCCCGTCTACGTCTCGGCAGGGCTTGCGACGTCGACCATCCGCAACCGCTGGCTCGGCACGATCGGCCGGCATCTCATCTTCGGCATCCCGGCAACCGCGCTGCTCATCGTCTTCCTGGCCCTTGCCCAGCGGCGGACCGAGCGCCTGCATGTCGAGGCCGCCCGCCGCCTCGAGGCCGAGGATGCGCTCAAGCACGGTCAGCGCATGGAGGCGCTCGGACAATTGACCGGCGGCGTCGCGCACGACTTCAACAATCTGCTGACCGTGATCCGGGCCTCAGCCGACCTGTTGCGCCGGCCGAATCTGGCTGATGAACGGCGGCAGCGCTATATCGACGCGATCTCGGATACGGTAGCGCGCGCATCGAAGCTCACGTCGCAGCTCCTCGCGTTCGCCCGTCGCCAGACGCTGAAGCCGGAGGTCTTCGACATCTGCCGCAGCGTCGTCACCCTGCGCGACATGACCAAGACCCTGGTCGGGTCACGCGTCGAGGTCGCGGTCTCCGTTCCCGACGAGCCGTGTTACGTCAATTCCGACGCTGGCCAGTTCGAGACGGCACTGATCAACCTGGCCGTCAATGCCCGCGATGCGATGGCCGGCCAGGGACGTCTCAGCATCACCGTCGCCCCTGTAGCGGCGCTGCCGACGCCGGCGGCGCCGCACGACCGTCCGCCGCTGGGCTATGTCGCCATCACCGTCCAGGACACCGGCGTCGGCATCCCGTCGGAGCATTTCGGACGCATCTTCGAGCCGTTCTTCACGACCAAGACCATCGGCCAGGGCACCGGCCTCGGTCTCTCGCAGGTCTTCGGCTTCGCCAAGCAGTCCGGCGGCGAAATCGGGGTCATGAGCCAGCCGGGCCGCGGCGCGACGTTCACGCTCTATCTGCCGCGCGTCGCTCCAGCCCAGGTGCAGCGCGGCGAGGACGGCAGCCATGCGGAGCCGATCGACGGTCGAGGCATGTCGGTGCTGGTGGTCGAGGACAACATCGACGTCGGCAGGTCGGCGACCGAAGCGCTGGCCGAGCTCGGCTATCGGACCACGCTGGTCGACAACGCCAGAGACGCGCTGGAGGAGCTGATCAGCGGCACCAGCCGGTTCGACGTCGTCTTCACCGATGTCGTGATGCCCGGCATGACTGGGCTGGAACTTGCCGAGGAAATCAGGCGGCTCGAGCTCAACGTGCCGGTCGTGCTCGCGAGTGGCTACAGCCATGTGCTGGCGCAGCAGGGCACGCATGGCTTCGAGCTGCTGCGCAAACCCTATTCGATCGAGGAATTGTCGCGCGTGCTGAACAAGGTCGTTCCGGTGCCGCTGTATCGCGCCCCACCAATGGCGCCGAACACGCAGGTGCCCTGAAACCGGCGCGCATCGCGCGGGAACCAGGCCGGGAACCTTCTGTTCGCACTGCTGTTATCGCGCGATGGGACAGGTTCAGGACACCGCGCGGCCGCCGGCACAGGCGCCCGAGAAGGCGCCGATCATCGAGATCGCGGCCGAGAATGGCGCCCGGGTTGAGCCGCCGCCGCCCGAACTGGTGGAGCCTGATCCGGAGCTGTCGCCCGAAGAGGCAGAGCAGCTGCGCAAGCGCTATCTGCTGACGCGGTTCTGGATCAGCGCCCGCGGTTATTGGGGTCAGAGCGGCGACCGTCTGGCGTGGGCATTCACGATCGGGCTGCTGTTCCTGATCGTTGCGACTGTCGGATTTCAGTACGGCATCAACGTCTGGAATCGGTCGATCTTCGATGCGATCGAGAAACGCGATTCGGCGACGGTCTTTCATCTCACCGCGATCTTCTTCCCGCTCGCGATCGGCAGCGTCATACTCGGGGTCGCCCAGGTCTATGCGCGCATGTCGATCCAGCGGCGCTGGCGCGCCTGGCTGACCAACAGCGTCGTCACCCGCTGGCTGGCCAGCGGGCGCTACTATCAGCTCAATCTCGTCAGCGGCGACCACAAGAATCCGGAATACCGGATCGCCGAGGACCTGCGCATCGCGACCGATTCGCCGGTCGACTTCATCGCCGGCGTGACCTCGGCGCTGCTGTCGGCTGCGACCTTCATCGTCGTGCTCTGGACCATCGGCGGCGCGCTGACGCTGCATCTCGGCGCCACTGAGATCACCATTCCCGGTTTTCTGGTCATTGCCGCGATCGCCTACGCCGCCATCGCCTCGGGCTCGATCATGACGATCGGCCGCCGCTTCGTGCAGGTCTCCGAGGACAAGAACCAGGCCGAGGCCGATTTCCGCTACACCCTGACCCGCGTCCGCGAAAACGGCGAGAGCATCGCCCTGCTCGGCGGCGAGACCGAAGAGCGCGCCGGCATCGACCGGACGTTCGGTAACGTGCTGCAGCAATGGGCGCGGCTCGCCGGCCAGCACATGCGCACCACCCTGGTGTCGCAGGGCTCCAGCCTCATCGCCCCTGTCGTGCCGCTGCTGCTGTGCGCGCCGAAATTCCTCGACGGCAGCATGACGCTCGGGCAGGTGATGCAGGCGGCGAGCGCGTTCACGATCGTGCAGACCGCGTTCGGCTGGCTGGTCGACAACTATCCGCGGCTCGCGGATTGGAATGCCTGTGCCCGCCGCATCGCCTCGCTGATGATGTCGCTCGATGCGCTGGAACGTGCCGAGAGAGGCGACGGCATCGGCCGCATCAAGCGCGGCGAGACCACCGGCGACGCGATGCTCAGTCTGAATGATCTGCAGGTGACGCTCGACGACGGCACCGCGGTGGTCGGCGAGACCGAGGTCGTGGTCGATCCCGGCGAGCGCCTGCTCGTCGCGGGCGAATCCGGCACCGGCAAGAGCACGCTCGTGCGCGCCATCGCCGGGCTGTGGCCGTGGGGCGGCGGCAGCATCAACTTCCACCCCGACCGCAAGCTGTTCATGCTGCCGCAGCGACCCTACGTGCCATCGGGCACCCTGCGCCGGGCCGTCGCCTATCCCGGGGCTGCCGAGGATTGGAGCGTGGCGCAGGTCGGCGAAGCCCTGCACAAGGTCGGTCTCGACCATCTCAAGGACAAGATCGAGGAGGACGCGCCCTGGGATCAGACGCTCTCCGGCGGCGAGAAGCAGCGTCTCGCCTTCGCGCGCCTGCTGCTCCACAGCCCCGACATCGTCGTGCTCGATGAAGCCACCTCCGCGCTCGACGAGAAGAGCCAGGACAAGATGATGGAGATGGTGACGAGCGAGCTGCCGAAGGCGACCATCGTCAGCGTGGCGCATCGGGCGGAGCTCGAGGCCTTCCACAGCCGCAAGATCGTGCTCGAACGGCGCAAGGGCGGCGCCAAGCTCGTCAGCGACATCGATCTCATTCCGCGCAAGGGGAAGCGCCGCCTCATCGGCCGCTTCCTGCGTCAGCGCAAGGCGGCCTGAACGGCTCGGGCGTTGCCTCAGCGCGGTCCTGGAGACGACACAATGCGGCCACGCCGCCTGCATTGGAGATCGCGGCGAAACCAGCTATCACACGTCGCCCTCAGCCCAGGACGCGACCTTGACGCCCGACAACGATCCTTCTCCGCCCCCCTTTGGTGCCTTCGCTCCGAATGCCGCCCAGGCGCTGGTGATCCGCATGGCGCACGGCTCCGGGCTGAAGCGCGGCGCGTTCCGGCCGATGTTGACGCGTGTCGTCAACATGCTCGGAGCAGGCCCTGTCGACGTCGGCTATCAGGGCGCCAATTTCCGCTTCTACCATCAGGTCAGTGCGACCGAGCGCGGTGCACTGTTCAATCCCGACTACAATCGCGAGGAGCTGGATTTCCTGCGCAGCCACGTTCCGCCGGGCGGCGTGGTGGTGGATGTCGGCGCCAATGTCGGAACGTTCGCCTTGCCGCTTGCCCGTCACGTCGGGCCTGATGGCCTCGTGATCGCAGTGGAGCCGCATCCGGTCACGCATGCGCGGCTGAGCTTCAACCGTGCTGCGTCCGCGCTGCCCCAGGTCAGGCTGCTCGCGGTGGCAGCGGGTGAGAGCGATGGCGAGGTGATGATCGAGACCGATGGGGACAATCTCGGCGCCAGTCACATCGTGACCGGCGAGGCCGGAGCGGAAGCGTTCAAGGTGCCGTCGTTGCGGCTGCAGACCATTCTCGCACAGGCCGGAGCGACCAGGGTTGATGCGCTGAAGATCGACGTGGAAGGTTTTGAGGACCGCGTGCTGACCGGCTTCTTCCGTGACGCGCCTGCCGCGTTATGGCCGCGTGCCGTCGTCATCGAACACCTGTCGCGCGACGA
The DNA here is from genome assembly GCF_051168395.1 of Bradyrhizobium sp. HKCCYLRH1030. Lineage (NCBI taxonomy): Bacteria > Pseudomonadati > Pseudomonadota > Alphaproteobacteria > Hyphomicrobiales > Nitrobacteraceae > Bradyrhizobium > Bradyrhizobium sp. HKCCYLRH1030. The sequence goes on from NZ_JBNPUY010000002.1 coordinate 696,704, forward strand.
ATGGCAGAACGATTGTCTCGCCGACATGCTCGGTCGCGGTTACCGTGAGAGCGGCCGCACGCGCAGCAATACGCTGCTGCTGCGCGGCTGAACGGCGTTCGCTTTCCCCGGGCGCGTCCGGAACATCGGCGCCCCACGCGGCGTTGTCGCCCCTGACATTGAGGGAGCCGACCATGAGCAATGACGACGCGCGCGACCAGGACCGCGTTTGGGACCTGATGAAGAAGATCGGCTTTGCGATGCTGGTCACCCGCGACGGTGACAGGCTGCGGGCACGGCCGATGAGCGCGTATCTCGCGCGCGGCGAGAACATGATCTATTTTCTCACTGACGCGCGGCATCACAAGGACGAGGAGATCGCGCGATCGCCGCAGGTCAATCTGTCGTTCGCGGACGCCGGCAACCAGAAGTACGTGTCGCTCACGGGTACGGCGGCCATTTCCAACGATCGCGGCAAGATCCGGGAGCTGTTCTCGACGCCGGCCAAGGCCTGGTGGGACAGCGCCGAGGATCCGAACATCCGCCTCTTGAAGATCACGCCCGACGACGCCGAATTCTGGGATTCGCCCGGCACGGTCGTGAGCTACGTCAAGATGGCGGCGGCCGCGGTGACAGGCACGCGTCCCGACCTCGGCGACAATCGAAAGGTCGCGATGTGATGCCGATCGAACCGCCAGAGATTCCGCCGGCGACGCCGGGCCGCCCGGTCGAACCGCCGCCGGAGGATCCCGTCGGCAATCCGCAGCCCGACATTCCGCCGCCGGTCTACGAACCCGATGCGCCGGAGTCGCCGCGCGAGCTGCCGGGGCAGACGCCGGACGAAATCCCCGGCCGGGGGCCGCTCGGTCCGACCACACCGAATCCGGCCACGGATTGACCGCGATTGGACGGTCATGATGATCGCCTGCCAGGGGCTTGGTCGCGGGCCGGTCCCGCAGCCCTGCGGCTGCGCCAAGCCCTTGAAAATCAAGGCTGAATAAAACCTGAATGGCGGCCCTGCGGGGGTGGCTTCGCGTCGAAATAAATCCCCCTGCGGATTTGAACTGCGCCACAATCCGGCCTAACGCATACTTGTTGATCTCTCCGTGCTTGAAAAAGATCGTTCCGGGAAAACAAGACACATGAGCAAACTTCGCGTCCTGCTGCTGGCGACGACTGCGCTGTCGGCGATGCAACTAATGAGCTCCGGCTCCCATGCGCAGGGGGCGCCGATGATCGTCGCCCAAGGCCCGGGCGGCGGCGAAGTCGGTCCAGACGGCCGGCCGAAACAGCAGCCGCAGGGGCAGCCGCAGCGACCTGGCCCAGGCGCGCCGCCACCGCATCAGGCTGCGCCTCCGCCGCCTCCCGCGCCGCCGCCGGCCGCTGCTCCACGCCCAGCGCCTCCACCGCCCGCGCCGCCACCGGCAGCGGCCCCGCGTCCCGCACCCCCTCCACCACCGCCTGCTCCGCCGCGGGCCGAGCCGCCGCGTCCGGCGCCCCCACCGCCCCCTCCGCCACGGGCCGAGCCACCACGTCCGGCTGCTCCGCCGCCGCCCCCACCGCCGCCGCGGGCTGAGCCGCCACATTCGGCACCGCCGCCTCCACGGGCTGAGCCGCCTGCACCTCCGCCGGCGCGTCCAGCGCCACCTGTTGCGGCTCCGCCGGTGCATACGCCACCGCCTCCAGCGCCTCCGCCGGGGCCGCCGCGTGAGCCGGCACGTCCTGCGACTCCGCCTGCGCCCCCGCCGACGGCTGCTCCCGCGCGTCCAACGCCGCCCACGCCGCCCGTAGCCACGCCCGCCCCGCCACCTCCGCCGAGTCCGGCACCGAACCTGCGGCCGGGAACGCCGCCGTCAGCCGTGACACCCCCGCCTTCGTCGCCAGCGGCCGGGAACGCGTCGCCGCCTGCGCACTCGCCGGCTCCGTCCGCGGCGCCGTCTCCGCAGCCGACGCCGGCTCCGACTCCTCCGGTTGGCCCCGGGCAGCGGCCGCCGACACAGCCAGGTGCCGGCGCCCCGCCGCCTGGTGCTCCCCAGGGAGCACCCCCGCCACGCGGCGCGCCGACGCCGCCGGCCGGAACCGTCGCGCCTGCTCCGGGAACTCCGCCGGCGCCACCCGCGCCTCCGGCCACCCAGACGCCGTCGCAGCAAGGCACGCCGCCCGCAGCCGGGAGCCCGCCCGGCGGACGTCCGGGGACGCCCCCAGGAGCCCCGGGTGGTCCGCCTCCGGCGGCAGGTCCTGGTGCTGCCGGACCCGGTCCGGGACCCGCCGGCGCGCCGCAGGCCGGTCCTGGCGCTGTGCCGCCCGCCGGCCCCCCGGCCATGTCCAATCGGCCGCCGCCGCAGGTCACTGCGCCCATCCCGGCGCCGCCGCCGCCGACGGCACAGCAGCTCACGCCGATCGCGCCCGGCGCGCCGTTGGCGGGGCCGCAGCGGCTGGACGATTTCCGCGGCCAGCGCCGCGAGGTCCAGGAGGGCGGTCGCACGCTGATCTACGAGCCGGGCCGCGTCATCGTGCGCGATCCGAGCGGTCAGGAGTTCGTGCGTCATGACGAGCTTGAGCGCTTCCGCTACGGCGCGCGGGATATCCGCGTCCAGCAGGAGCGGGGAGAGACGCGCACGGTGGTGATCCGTCCCGACGGTAGCCAGATCGTCACGATCACCGCGCCGGACGGCCGGCTGCTGCGCCGCATCCGCCGCGACATCGGTGGCCGCGAGATCATCATCATCGACAACACCTACCGCGATCCCCAGGCGGTCGGCGGCTTCTACGTCGACCTGCCGCCGCCGGAGATCCGCATCCCCTACAACCGCTACATCGTCGACGCGGATGAGGCCGAGCCGGATGTCATCTACGACACGCTGATCGCGCCGCCGGTGGAACGCGTCCAGCGCCGCTACTCGCTCGACGAGGTCCGCTACTCCCCATCGGTGCGACAGCTGATGCCGTCGATCGATCTCAACACGATTACCTTCGAGACCGGATCGTGGGAGATCAGTCCCGACCAGGTGGCGAAGCTGCAGGTCATCGCCGACGGCCTCAACCAGGCGATCCAGCGCAACCCGCGCGAGGTCTTCCTGATCGAGGGCCACACCGACGCGGTCGGCAACGACACCGACAATCTGTCGCTCTCGGATCGCCGAGCCGAGTCGGCCGCCACCTTGCTCACGCAGCAGTTCGGCGTGCCCGCCGAGAACCTGACCTCGCAGGGTTACGGCGCGCAGTACCTGAAGGAGCAGACGCAGGGGCCGAGCCGCATCAACCGCCGCGTCACGGTCCGCCGCATCACGCCGCTGCTCAATGGCGGCCAGGCCGCCCTGCCGCCGCCACCTCCGGGCGTCGCGCCGCCGCGGTGAGACGCGACTGAGCGAAAATGAAAATGGCCGGGAGCGATCCCGGCCATTTTTGTAAGCGGCAATCCGTTCCGTCCTGTTCGGTGTCGTCCCCGCGAACGCGGGGACCCATACTCACAGGATCCAGTTTTGCGATGGCTGGAGCCGCAGCCGGCTCTCACCGTGTCAGTCGGTGGATATGGGTCCCTGCGTTCGCAGGGACGACAGCGGTGGAGACGGCGCGGATTGCGCTCGACAGCTCCAACTCAGCCCTTGTCGTGGCCGAGCTGGAAGATCTGAGCGCCGTCCGCGCCCGACAGCAGCCCCGTGTCCGAATAGAGCTTCAGCTTGGAGCGGGTGTCGGTGATGTCGAGATTGCGCATCGTCAGCTGGCCGATGCGGTCGGCAGGCGTGAACGCGGCGTCCTCGACCTTCTCCATGCTCAGCCGCTCCGGCTGGTAGGTCAGATTGGGGCTCTCGGTGTTGAGGATCGAGTAGTCGTTGCCGCGGCGCAGCTCCAGGGTCACCTCACCGGTGACGGCGCGCGCCACCCAGCGCTGCGCGGTCTCGCGCAGCATCAGCGCCTGCGAATCGAACCACCGGCCCTGATAGAGCAGGCGACCGAGGCGCATGCCGCTGATGCGGTACTGCTCGATCGTATCCTCGTTGTGGATGCCAGTGACGAGCCGCTCATAGGCGATGTGCAGCAGCGCCATGCCCGGCGCCTCGTAGATGCCGCGGCTCTTGGCTTCGATGATGCGGTTCTCGATCTGGTCGCTCATGCCGAGACCATGACGGCCGCCGATCGCGTTCGCCTCCAGGAACAGCGCCACGGGATCGCTGAAGCTCTGGCCGTTCAGCGCGACCGGCTGACCCTCCTCGAAGCGGACCACGACCGTCTCCGGCTTCACCACGCAATCCTCGCGCCAGAACGGCACGCCCATGATCGGATTGACGATGCGGATGCCGCTGCTCAGGCTCTCGAGATCCTTGGCCTCGTGGGTGGCGCCGAGCAGATTGCTGTCGGTCGAATACGCCTTCTCGGCGCTCATCTTGTAGTCGAAGCCGTTGGCCGTGAGGAAGGCCGACATCTCGGCGCGGCCGCCGAGCTCGTCGATGAACTGCTGGTCGAGCCAGGGCTTGTAGATCTTGAGGCTCGGATTGGTCAGCAGGCCGTAGCGGTAGAAGCGCTCGATGTCGTTGCCCTTGTAGGTCGAGCCGTCGCCCCAGATGTTGACGCCATCCTCCTTCATCGCGGCGACCAGCATGGTGCCGGTGACGGCGCGGCCGAGCGGGGTGGTGTTGAAATAGGTGATGCCGCCGGTCGAGATGTGGAAGGCGCCCGACTGAATCGCGGCGATGCCCTCATGCACCAGCTGAGTGCGGCAATCCACGAGGCGCGCCTTCTCGGCCCCGAAGCTCACCGCCTTGCGCGGGATCTCGTCGTAGTCGGACTCGTCGGGTTGCCCGAGATTTGCCGTGTAGGCAAAGCAACGCGCGCCCTTCTGCTTCATCCAAAGCAGCGCGGCGCTGGTGTCGAGACCGCCGGAAAAGGCGATGCCGACCTTCTCGCCCTTGGGCAGGCTTTTCAGGATCGTGGTCATGGGAGAGTCCAACCGTGTTTGTGGCTGCGCCGTTCAGAAATTCGGGCGCGAATAACAGATTTTGCGTTGCTGGGCACGCCTTTAATGGCGACTGAGGGTGACCGGCCCGCGCTCAGGCTGCGGGGCTGGTATCCGCGGTACGGCGGCCGAACAGCCGGCGCATCAGGCGGAAGCCCGGCCAGCCGAAGCGGGTCAGGGCGGCGTCGATGCCGGCGTCGGTGAGGCGGGTGGACGGCCAGCGGTAGATGTAGCCGTGCAGCAGCCAGATCACGATGAAGGTGACGAGGCCGGCCGCGGCGATGTCGGTGAAGAAATGTCCGCCAAACGCCATCCGCAACACCGAGGTGGCGATGCCGAACAGGACGGCGGCGCCGTAGGCGACGGGCCGGATCGCGGGCGGCGTCAGCGCGGCCGGCGCCAGGGTCCAGAATGCGGTGGCTCCCTCTCCGGAGAAGAACGAGCAGTTGCGGCCGCAGCCGCCGCGCGGATCCCACCACGGCACGAACTGCATGTCGCCGCCGAACTCGGCCACGACAACCGGGCGCGGCCGGCCCCAATAGGATTTGAAGGTGAAGTTGGTGAGCACGCCGGCCGAGAGCGATAAGGTCAGCAGCAGGAACGCCACGGTGCGGCCCTTCACCAGCAGCGGCCGGTCGGGACGGACGAGCTTCACGACGAGCGCAACGATGGACGGCAGCGCGATGCCCCAGGCGACCCACATCGCGGCATCGCGCGCGAACGCAGCATAGCCGTCGAGCTTCACGGGGAAGCTGTGCGTGCGCGGATCGTAGAACAGCGCGGCCAGCTTGAGGTCGAGCTCGGGAAAGACGCCGAACAGCACGCCGATGACGAGCGCGAGCGACAATGCGATGAAGAGGCCGGTCCGGTTCATGGCGCGCGGTTTAGCGAAAGCGGATGGCGATGGAAAGGCCGGCGGCTCAACGTGGCGATCCCGACGGCAATGGCGGCGGTGGCGGCAGGCGCGGCGACGGCTCGCGCCAGCGGCCGGCGTTGCGGCCGGCAATCAGCCAATAGACCAGTCCGCCGACGATGCCGGCCCCGGTCAGGATCTCGAGATGGCGACGCACGATGCCCTCGAACCGGAAGGTCTCGGGATCGAACGGGACCAGGCCGAGATAGCAGGCTGCGCCGACCACGCCGCCGCCGATCGCGTAGGCGAGCACGCTGCGGATCGAGAAAGCCTCGGTGATCAGTGCGATCAGCAGCGCCGGGATCAGCGCGAAGCCCGACACGAAGATGAAGCCGAAGCCGATGATGACCTCGAACGCGCCCTGATCGATCGGGCCGTTGCCGAGATCGGAGAACTCCGGAAACAGGACCGCGGTCACCACGATCAGCCCCGCGAGGAAGCACGCGGCAAGAAACGCGAGCGCGATCACGACGAGACGACCGATCAGCGCCATGGCTTTAGACCCGTATTACCCAAGCGAGGCCCCGCTTTCTTCGCTCGTCATGGCCCGGCATGAGCCGGCCATCCATCTCTCGGTCGATGAATCGATGGCGCCCGGGTCAAGCCCGGGCATGACGATCTCGTTCGGAGATGCAGGCGCGATCAATCATCAATCCGTCATCGCCATCGCGCGCAGTGCCTGACGCTCCCGCGCGGACAGCTTCTCCGTCTCCGACTTCAACTGGCCGCAGGCGGCGAGGATGTCGCGGCCGCGCGGCGTGCGCACCGGCGACGAATAGCCCGCGTTGAAGACGTATTCCGAGAACTTCTCGATCTGCTCCCAGTCCGAGCACTCATACGCCGAGCCGGGCCAGGGATTGAACGGGATCAGGTTGATCTTGGCCGGAATGCCCTTCAGCAGCTTGACCAGCAGCCGGGCGTCGTCGAGCGAATCATTGACGCCCTTGAGCATCACATATTCGAAGGTGATGCGGCGCGCGTTGGATGCGCCGGGATAGTCGCGGCAGGCCTGCAGCAGCTCGGCAATCGGATATTTGCGGTTGAGCGGCACCAGCTCGTTGCGCAGTTCGTCGCGCACGGCGTGCAGTGAGATCGCCAGCATCACGCCGATCTCCTCGCCGGCGCGCTTGATGTTCGGCACCACGCCGGAGGTCGACAGCGTGATGCGGCGGCGGGAAATGCCGATGCCCTCGTTGTCCGAGACGATCAGCAGCGCGTCGCGCACCGCGTCGAAATTGTACAGCGGCTCGCCCATTCCCATCATGACGATGTTGGTGATGAGCCGGTTGCCGAGCGGGGTCTCGCGGTCGGCCCAGTCGTTCAGCCGGTCGCGCGCCACCATGACCTGGCCGACGATCTCGCCGGCCGTCAGGTTGCGCACCAGCCGCTGCGTGCCGGTGTGGCAGAACGAACAGTTGAGCGTGCAGCCGACCTGGGAGGAGACGCAGAGCGTGCCGCGATCGGTCTCGGGGATGTAGACGCACTCGACCTCGTGGGCCTTCTGCAGATTGTCGCCGCTCGGCAGCCGCAGCAGCCATTTGCGGGTGCCGTCGTTGGAGATCTGCTCGGCCACGACCTCGGGACGGTCGACCGTGAAATGTTCGGCCAGCGCGGTGCGTGTGTCCTTCGATACCGATGTCATCTCGTCGAACGACCTGGCGCCCCGGAAATAGATCCAGTGCCACAACTGCTGCACCCGCATCTTCTGCTGGCGCTCTGGCACTCCGACCTGGCCGAGCCTTGCTGCCAGCTCCGCGCGTGACAGGCCGATCAGCGAGGGCTTCGCCGGCGGGACGTAGGTTTCGAGCGGAGTCTTTTCGAGGGGCGCAGAGGAGTCGCGCAGCCCGGCAGTCGTTGCCATGTCGATGGGCCCAAAGTGCTGCCCGGCCGCGGCGGCCGAAGGCGTTCAGCGGGTTTATATAACGATCCGGCCGGCAAATGCGACCCGCCTGACGAGCGGTACCAGCGGCCGCCGTCTACCGGCGGCAATCCTGCGCGATGCGGTCGAGCGCCTGGGCGAGGCCCTTCAGTGAGAACACGTCGGTGGTCTCCGTGCCCTTGGCCGAGACGCCCTTGACCACGGCCTCGGGCGCCTTGCGCATGGCATCGACCATCCGCTCTTCCTCCGCGGCGTTCTTGATCCAAAGTCCGTCGCCCTGGGTATACATGGCATAGGAGGCTCCGCCGACCTCCACCGTGGCGTCGGATCCCGGCTTCAGCGCATAGCCGATCATGATCGAGACCTCGTTGAAGACCTTCTCGGAGGGCCGGGTCGACACGAAGGCATAGGCGGGATCGCGCGGACGGTTGGGCGGATTGGTCTTGGAGGATGTCGGCTTGGCCAGCGCGAAGCAGACCTTCTTGCCGCCGGGCATCGCGGTATAGGCGCCCCAGCCGCCGAACTGTCCGATCAGCGTCGGTTCCGCGCCGCCGATGTTGGGAACGGCCGGCTTCGATTCCGATTTCGGTGCGGCCTTCGGATGCGGAGCTGCGGCCTTTGGCGCGGCGCTCTGTGCCGCTACGAGGCTCGGAGCTCCGAACAGCAGCACGCCGCCGACCAGCGTTGTCAACAATCGCCCGAACAACATGATACGTTGAGTTCCCCCGCGACTTCGTTCCACCAATATTGTGACTGGAAAATGGCCCGGAATCGCTGACCGTGGTCGCGATGGATAGCGGCTAAATGCACCGCTTGCAAAGGCCGCAGAGCTGGATTGTCCGGCGCTCCGCGTCCCTGGCCCGGCGCCGCGCAGCTGCCGCGGCCTGATGATGATTGTGGCGCGGCGGCAAATCCGGCATGACGTTCCCAAAGCCGGACCTCGATCCGGCGCCAACGACCAAGGAGCGCCCATGAAAGCCATTCTCTGCTCGCAATTCTGTCAGCCCGACGATCTCGTCCTCACCGAGGTGCCAGATCCGGTGGCCGGTCCCGGCGAGGCCGTGATTGCGATCAAGGCGGCGGCGCTGAACTTCTTCGACATCCTGATGATCCAAGGCAAGTACCAGATCAAGCCGCCGTTCCCGTTCTCGCCGGGTGCGGAGGTCGCGGGTGTCATCGAGAGCGTCGGCGATGGCGTCACCGAACTGAAGGTCGGCGACCGTGTCGTTGCCTCCTGCGGCCACAACGGCGCGCGCGAAAAGATCGCGCTGCCGGCCGCCTCGATCGTCAAGATTCCGGACAATCTCGATTTCGATCGCGCCGCCGGCATCATCATCATCTACGGCACTGCGCTGCATGCGCTGGAGGATCGTGCCAGTCCGAAACCGGGCGAGACGCTGGCCGTGCTTGGCGCCGCCGGCGGCACCGGCCTGGCGGCTTGCGAGCTGGGCAAGCTGATGGGGTTGAAGGTCATCGCCTGCGCCTCTTCGGACGAGAAGCTCGAATTTGCCAGGCAGCACGGCGCGACGCTGACGTTGAACTACGCCAAGGAGGATCTCAAGGAGGGACTGCGGCGGCTCACCGACGGCAAGGGTGCCGACATCATCTTCGATCCCGTCGGAGGCGCCTACGCCGAGGCGGCGCTGCGTTCCATCGCGTGGGAGGGCCGGTTCCTGGTGATCGGCTTCGCGGCCGGCGACATCCCGAAGATGCCGCTGAACCTCGCGCTGCTGAAGGGCTGTGATATCCGCGGCGTGTTCTGGGGCGCCTGGACCCGACTCAACCCCGCCAAGAACCGCGCCAACCTCGAAAAGCTCGTGCAGTGGACCGCGGAGGGCAAGCTGTCGTCGCATGTCGACCGCACCTTCCCGCTGGCTCAGACCGCCGATGCCTTGAAGGTGCTGGCCGGCCGCCAGGCGATGGGCAAGGTGATCCTGCACCCCTGAGGACGTCGCGCAATGAAGGCCCCCGGGGGGCTGTACTCCCCGGGATAGCCTCGCCCTGATCCGTGCAACCAAACCGAGCAGAGCCCCGGCTGTTGTGCCGATGGAATGCTCGAGCCGGCCCGGCGTCGCTGTGACATCCGCGCGCTGCGCGGCGGTCGCAAATTTGTTCGGCGGTCTGCCGCGCCGGCGCCACGGATTCGCAACCGGAAGCAGAAAATCCGAAAACGAGCGTTTCTTGGTTAACGCAACCGCGCCACATTATGGCGTGGTTAATTCGAGGCTTTGCCGTTGTTATCACGACGTTTCTGGATTTGGTGCCGTGCGATGTCGCACGTGCGTTGCCACAATCAGATCAAAATGTTTCCAGAATCATGCCGGCTCTCGTCCACTTTTAGTCGGATTCAATTAGTCAATTAGTTGTCGGCAGTGGGGTGCCTCTGGCAATCGTGACGTGTCTCGAGCTTCTGACGGGCTTGGGACCAAAAGTATGTTGCGTGAAGTTGAGATGGGGATGAAGGCCATGGCTGAGCGGACGACGCGCGGGCGTTTCAACAACAGAACTCCTTCGGAGCCTGACTTCAGGCCTTTCCCCGACGAACTCCCTCAGGAGCGCCCCCCGAGCTATCGTTTCGGCCGGTCGACCCAGGACAACTATCCAAACGACGAATCGATGCCGATGTTCCTCTCTGAGTATGAGAGCGGCAACCAGATCGACAGCACGCATTTCGAGGACCAGTGGCCGGAGCGGGCCCGCCGCGTCTCGGTCTCGTCCCGGATTCTTCTCGCCGTGGTGGCTGCGGCCGGCGTCGCGGTGCTCTTCGCGCTTGTCACCTCGGATGCGACGCGCGACCTGATCGCCAGTGCCAAGGCTTCCATCATCGGCGCCACGCCGGACCCGACGGCCCCGCCGCAGGCCACCAACACGCAGCTCACCGCGCGCGACATGCAGCTGAACGAGCCGGCGCGACTGCCGCCCGCCGAGCCGCCGGCTGCGGCGGCGCCGGTGCAGACGGCAGCCGTGGCCCCGACGCGTGACGACATCGCCAACGCCTACCAGACAGCGCTGCAGAATCGCAGTGTGACGCAGCCCGCGCCGGTTGCAGCACCACCGAGCTTCGCCACGGCACCGTCCGCGCCGGCCCCGAGCGCGATGGAGCCATCCTCGATCAATTCGCCGGGCGCCGGATCGGCAATCGTCGCACCCGGCCTCGGCGCCGTGACCGCCGCTCCGCCGCCCGCGCAGGTCCGCCGGCTCGATCCCGACGAACTCGCGGGCATCATGAAACGCGCCAAGAGCCTGCTGGCCGCGGGCGACATCCCGCCGGCCCGACTGCTGCTGGAGCGCGCGGCCGAGGCGCAAGAACCGGCCGCGGCGCTGATGCTTGCGCAGACCTACGATCCCCACGTGCTGGGGACGAAGGACATCCGCAACATCAATGCCGATCCGGCTGCGGCTCGCAACTGGTACCGCCGCGCCGCCCAGCTCGGCTCGGCTGAAGCGCAGCGCAGGCTCGATCAACTGCAGAACTGAACGCTCGTGACGGCAGCGATGCCGCCTCGTTTCATTTTTTTGTTTCACGCGTGATTTTCGAGTCTGTTCATGGGCGATGCCAGGCGAGACTTGGCGCTGCCCGCGTTCCGGCTCGCAAACATGTGCCAGCCTTAGATCAAGGGGGACAGATGCGACGTCTTGTTGGAGCGGCCCTGGCCGCAATGATCATAGCGTGCGGTTTCGCTGCCCACGCCGAGGAAGGCGAGTTCGACCCCGCCAAGGTGAGCGACAGCCTCAAGGCGATCTTCCAGTTCGGCTCGGTGCAGACCAAGCAGGCGCTGAACGCCAACACGGTGACGCTCATCACCGGCACCATTGGCGGCACCTATGTGCAGTTCGGCGCCGATCTGGCCTCGCTGCTCGACGACGGCAACAATCTGCGCGTCCTGCCGATCGTCGGCCGCGGCTCGGTGCAGAGCGTGGCCGACATCCTGTTCCTGCAGGGCGTCGATCTCGGCGTCGTCCGCGCCGATACGCTCGACTACCTTGAGCGCAAGGGTTTCGCCAAGGACATCAAGCGGCAGTTCACCTACGTCACCAAGCTCTACAATGAAGAGATGCAGGTGATCGCGCCGCGCGCGGTGCGCAACCTGCGTGATCTCGAGGGCCGCCGCGTCAGCGTCGACCTGCCGAATGGCGGCACCTTCGTCACGGCGCTGACGGTGTTCGAGCGGCTTGGCCTGCGCGCCAACTTCGCCTACATCGAGCAGCGCATCGCGATGGAGAAGCTGAAGCGCGGCGAGCTCGATGCCGTCATCGTGGTCGGCGGCAAGCCCTACAAGTCGGTCTCGACCTTCGTGAACGACGGCCGCTTCCATCTCGTCAACGTCGACTACGATCGACCGCTGCAGACCGACTATCTGCCGGCGACCCTGACGGCGAAGGACTACCCGAACCTGATCGCCGAGGGCGAGAAGGTCGACACGATCGCGGTGCCGGCCGTGCTCGCCGCCTATAATTGGGCGCCGAACACCGACCGCTATCGCAAGCTCGCGACCTTCGTCGACGCCTTCTTCACCAAATTCCCGGCATTCCAGAATCCGCCGTTCCATCCGAAGTGGAAGGAGGTTTCGCTGTCGGCGCCGCTCGCCGGCTGGCAGCGGCTGCCGTCCGCCAGCAAATGGCTGGAGAGCCACGCCATGGAAGGCGCACAGCGCGACCGCTTCGATGACTTCCTGAAGCAGAGCAGCGCCGGCAGGGCGATGCCGAGCGAGGCCGACCGCGAGGCGCTGTTCAAGCAGTACCAGGCCTGGGAGGCCGAGAAGACCGGCAGCGCCCGCGCCCAGGCGCGCGGCCAGCGCTGAGCTCGTAGCGTTCGACGAAATCCCATCAAGAGAAAAGCCCCGCGGATGCGGGGCTTTTTGCTGTTGTGCCCTTCCGATGCGCTGACTGCGGGCGCCCGGCTTGCCGGCCGGAGCCGCCGTCAGCCGATATTCTCGCCGTCAGCGTTCTTGTCTGCCGCCAGCCGCGCGAGTACGGCGCGGGCTGCCGCATGATGGTCGGGCGTGATGTTCGAGGCGACCATGCGGATGGCGGTGGCGAGCACCGCCGCGTCGTCGGTGAAGCCGAGGATGGGCAACACGTCAGGCATGAAGTCGAACGGCACGACGAAGTAGGCGATGGCGCCGAGCAGGGCGACCTGTACGTGCCGGGGTGTCTCCTTGTCGAAGGCGCAATAATACGCTGCAAGCAGCTCCTCGGCGAATGGCAGCCGCGCGACAACCTTCTTGAACTTGATCCAGAAACGACGGCGAAGGGTCTCGCGATCCCGGGCCAGCCGCTCCGCGGGCTCGAAGCCAACGCTGTAGTCGGTCGCATCCGACATGATGTCCGATCTCCGGTTCCAGACGGCGCTGGGGGCGCGGTCCTCGCCCTCGGATGTGGTGATGGCGACGCCGGCCGCAAGGCGCGTGCCGTCGTCGCCAAGATCTCAGCCGCGCATCGTCGCGGCGATCGCATTCATCGCCTTGGCGAGCGCGATGTCGCGCATGGTCACGCCGCCTGCGTCATGGGTCGTGAGGACCACCTCGACGGTGCGGTAGACGTTGCGCCACTCGGGATGATGGTCAGCCTTTTCAGCGACCAGGGCGACGCGGGTCATGAAGCCGAAGGCTTCGTTGAAGTCTGTGAATGTGAACGTGCGGGCGATGGCCTCACGGCCCTGTGCCTCGGTCCAGCCGGGAAGCTCCCGCAAGGCGGTGGCGCGTGCCTCCGCCGACAATGGTTGCGGCATCTCGATCTCCTCTCGTGGTGCAATCGACCGGACACGCGGCGGCATCCGGGCGACTGCGGGGCTACCTCCGGCTGGATCGCGCCGGTGTCCGGTTGCCAAGACTAACCGAAAACGCATCCCGATCAGAGCCTTGTCACAGGCGCGATGCCGGAGGCGCTTGGAACTGCCCCGATCCTCCGGCGACTGGTGCGATGGTAACCATGACGCAGATGTCACCCCGGGCGGACAAGAAATTTGCTACAGTTCGGCTCTATTGAAGGACGACGTGGCCAGACGAAGCCGCCTGTGGCATCGCCCGGGCCTGGGACCACCGGAGGACGGGATCTGGTAGATACTCAGACCACGCCAGCGCAGCGCTCACGGATGCGCCCTGCCGTGTTCATCGTCATCGCCGGGATCCTCGCGGTCGTCGGCGCTTTGACGGGGGCCTACTATTTTGCGATGCGTCCCGTGGTGCTCAAGATCGCGGTCGGTCCGCCCAACAGCGACGACCTGAAGGTCGTCCAGGCCCTGACCCAGGCCTTTTCCCAGTCGCACGCCTCCGTCAGGCTGCGGCCGGTTCCGACCGAGGGCGCCGCACAGAGCGCGCAGGCGCTGGCCGCAGGCAAGGTTGATCTCGCGATCGTCCGGGGTGACCTCGAGGTCCCAAAGAACGCGCAGGCCGTGGCGACGCTGCGCAAGAACGTCGCCGTGCTCTGGGTGCCTCCGGGCGGCAAGGGCAAGGGTCGCAAGGGCGCCAAGATCACCAAGATCTCCCAGCTCGCGGGCCACAAGGTCGGCATCATCGGTCGGACCCCGGCGAACGCCAATTTGCTGAAGGTGATCCTGCATCAGTACGGCGTCGACGCCAGCAAGGTCGAGATCGTCCAAGTCCCGATCACCGAGGCCGCCGAAGCCGTGCGCAACCAGCGGGCGGACGTCTATCTTGCGGCCGGACCCATCAATAGCAAGATCACGGCGGATGCGATCGCCGCTGCCACCAAGGACGGCGGCACGCCGACCTTCCTGGCGATCGATTCGGCCGAAGCGATCGCGCAGAACCACCCCGAATATGAATCGACCGAAATTCCCGCCGGCGCGTTTGGCGGCTCGCCCGATCGTCCCGAGGACGAGGTGAAGACCATCAGCTTCAACCACCACATCGTGGCGCGCAAAGGCCTGTCGGATTCGACAGTGTCCGCGTTCACCCATCAGCTGTTTTCGGTGCGCCAGCAATTGCTGTCGGAGTTCCCGCTGGCTGCCAAGATCGAGACCCCCGACACCGACAAGGACGCCGCGATTCCGGCGCATCCCGGCGCGGCGGCGTTCATCAACGGCGAGGAGAAGACCTTCCTCGACCGCTACAGCGACTACATCTGGTGGGGCCTGATGGCGCTTTCGGCGATGGGTTCGGCCGGTGCGTGGTTCGCCGGCTATCTCAAGCGCGACGAACGCACCATCAACACCTCGCTGCGCGATCGTCTGCTGGAGATGATCACGATCGCGCGCAAGAGCGATTCGACCGAGGAGCTCGACCAGCTGCAGAGCGAGGCCGACGAGATCCTGCGCAACACGCTGACCTGCTTCGAGGACGGTGCAATCGAGCACGCGGCGTTGACCGCGTTCAACATCGCGCTCGAGCAGTTCCACAACGCGGTGGCCGATCGCAAGCTCATCCTGATGAGCATGCCCGCCAATCTGCAGCGAACCGGCGCGCAGTTGCGTGCCGCCGGCACCTGAGGGCGGACGATGTTCGCCCTGCGGCCGCGTCACGCGCTGTCCACGGCGCGATTGTAATTCCAGCGTCATCAATCTTTTCTAGGTCTGCCGGGCCGTGGCTCGCGCCGGCTCCCGCGCGCGATCCGACCAGGAGATCCGCATGACGCTTCGCATTCCTCGACCGCACACCGCCCTGTCCCGCCGCCGCTTCCTGTCGACGGCCGCCGCAGCCGGCGTCACGACGCTGGCGATGCCCTATCTGAGCCGCGCCGCCGACCGGCCGCAGATCACGCATGGCGTGCAGTCCGGCGACGTCGGCATGGATGGCGGCGTGGTCTGGGCGCGCGCCGACCGGCCGTCGCAGATGCTGGTCGAGGTGGCGACCACCGAATCGTTCAAGGACGCGCGTACGCTGCCTCCGATTGCCGCGCTTCCGGAAAGCGACTTCACGGCCAAGATGCTGATCGACGGCCTTCCGAGCGGCCAGGACATCTTCTACCGTGTCAAGTTCCGCGACCTGTCGCATACCGCGGTCGAAAGCGAGGCCGTGGCCGGCCGCTTCCGCACCGCGCCAGGCAACAAGCGCGACGTCTCGTTCGTCTGGGGCGGCGACGTGGCGGGGCAGGGCTGGGGCATCAATCCCGATGATGGCGGCATGTTCACCTTCTCGACGATGAAGAAGCACCGCCCGGACTTCTTCCTGCACTCCGGCGACACCATCTACGCCGACGGTCCGATCAAGTCCGAGGTGAAGCTGCCGGACAACAAGGTGTGGAAGAACCTCACCGTGGAAGAGAAGGCCAAGGTCGCCGAGACGCTCGACGAATTCCGTGCCGCCCACAAATACAATTTCCTCGACGAGAACGTTCGCGCCTTCAATGCCGAGGTGCCGATCTTCGTGCAGTGGGACGATCACGAGGTCACCAACAACTGGTCGGCCTCCAAGGAGCTGCCCGCCGCCTACAAGGAGCGCAACATCCAGTTGCTCGCGGCCCGCGCGGCGCGCGCCTTCCACGAGATGTATCCGATGCGCGAGAGCATCATCGAGCCGGGCCGAGTCTATCGCACCATCAACTATGGCCCGCATCTCGACGTGTTCGTGCTCGACGAGCGCAGCTACCGCGGCGCCAACGGTCCCAATCTCGAGGACGAGTATGGTCCGGCGTCCTACTTCATCGGGCCGGAGCAGATGCGCTGGTTGAAGCAGGCGCTGCTCAATTCCCGCGCGACTTGGAAGGTGATCGCCTCCGACATGCCGCTCAGCATCATCGTCTATGACGACGCGGCCAACAAGAAGGGCTCGGAAGCCATCGCCCAGGGTGACGGCCCGGCGCGCGGCCGCGAGCTCGAGATTGCCGAGATCCTGCGCTTCATCAAGACCGCGCCGATCCAGAACACGGTGTGGCTGACGGCGGACGTGCACTACGCGGCCGCGCATTATTACGATCCGAACAAAGCGCAGTTTCAGGACTTCGAGCCGTTCTGGGAGTTCGTCTCCGGTCCGCTGCATGCCGGCACGTTCGGTCCGAACGAGCTCGATAACACCTTCGGCCCCGAGGTGCGCTTCATCAAGGCGCCCGGCCTCGACAAGCAGAATCTGCCGCCGTCGGCCGGCATGCAGTTCTTCGGCCACGTCAAGATCGAAGGCGCCACGGGCCAGATGACCGTGACCCTGCGGGATCGCGCCGACGTCGCGCTGTGGTCGACCACGCTCGATCCGAAGCTGGGCTGAGGTCTCGTTGTTCGGCGGCAAGACGACCGCGTGCGGCGACGGCAACTAATCGCGTCGCCGCAGCGCCGCCTCCAGCGCCTCGGTCGGGCAAGGCTTCGGCAGCCGCGGCCGGTCGGCGAATGCGGGTGGCACGCGGTCGGCGCCATAGCCGGTCGAGAATGCGAAGGGAATGCCGAGCGCCGTCAGCCGCTCGGCAATCGCAAAGCTCTTTTCGCGGACCAGGCCGACATCGAGCAGCGCGAATTGCGGGACGCGCTCGGCGATCATGGCGAGCGCGGTTGCGACGTCGGCTGCGATCCTGATGTCGGGAACGCCGAGGTCGGTGATCGTGTCTTCCAGTCCGAGTGCAATGATGGGGTCGTCTTCGACGACCAGCACATGCTGATAGAACTCGGGCACGCCTGATTGCGAGCTGGTCATGGGATCTGCGGGTTCCAGGATGAGGGATGGACCCCGCGGCCGGCGCCTCCTCTCGAGCGCGCTGGCGGGTTCCTGGAACCAAGGCAGCATATCAGAGTTCCTGTGTCGGTGCACTTGTGAACACAAGGTGCACGGATCACGCACATGCGTTGCGCACGGGGATGACGATGCTGAGCCAAGGTGTGACCACGCTGAGCCGGGAGCGGCCCTACAACAACCTGCTGCGGCGGCTCAGTCCGGCCGACTACGCGCTGATCTCGCCGTATCTGGTGGAGGACGAGGCAACGCCGAACGAGCTGCTCTACAGTCCGGGTGACGACGTCCAGATCGTGCATTTTCCCTGCGGGCCGGCGCTGACGTCCTATCTCGTTCCCAATGAGGATGGCCGCGACGTCGAGACCATCCTGGTCGGCCGCGAGGGCGCCGTCGGCGGGATCGTCAGCGAAGGCTTCCTGCCGGCCTACACACGGATCGTCGTCAAGTTCGGCGGCCCGTTCGCACGGCTGCCGCTGTCCCGCCTGGCGGCCGCCAAGCTGCAATCCAAGACGCTGCGCAACGTGTTCGCGCGCTACGCCGATTGCATGCTGGCGCAGATGTTCCAGTCGACCGCCTGCAACGCAATCCATTCGATCGAGCAGCGGACGGCGAAGTGGATCGTGGCCGCGATGGACCGTACCGATGGCGAGCCGATCGTGCCGCTGACGCATGAGCAGCTGGCAACGCTGCTGGGCGTCGGCCGCAGCTACGTCAGCCGGGTTGTCCAGACCTTCAGGGCCGAGGGCATTCTCGAAACCCGCCGCGGCGCCTTCATGGTGCGGGACTTCGACGCGCTGAAGCGCCGCTCCTGCCTGTGCAACGAGGCCGTGAAGACCCATTTCGAAGAGGTCCTGCGCGGCGTCTATCCGACCGAGCAGGCCGCGGCGGGCTGAGCCTGCAGGCGCCATTGACGTCCCGCGTACAGACTCCAGCCAACCGCGTTGGCTGTCAGCGCTGGTCCTCGTGGGATTGCCGGTCGGAGTGGTTGATCTTGTCTTCTCCCGCGCCTCCCGGAGGCGCGTGGCGGCGGAGGCGTTAGCCAGCCGCTCGGAAACCGCTCCCCGTTCCTGAAAGCAGTCATTGTTTTTTGGCATTTTCTGCCTATATTGCGCCGCAACGCGTGAGGTCTGCCCGGTCGATTGGCCGGGCTTCCTATTTGGGGCTGCCGGCCCCTGCCGCCGAACGAGTTTCGCGAGCGCGCGTCGCAAAGCTAACAGCTTGATTCGACTATAACAAAGCGCGCGCCCCGCCGGGGACAGAGCACGGGCTCTTGAGAAAGCTTAGAAGACACCGACCATGAATCTTCGCAACATCGCCATCATCGCCCACGTCGACCACGGCAAGACCACCCTGGTTGACCGTCTCCTGCAGCAGTCGGGTACCTTCCGCGAGAACCAGAAGGTCGCCGAGCGCGCCATGGACTCGAACGATCTGGAGCGCGAGCGCGGCATCACCATCCTGGCCAAGGCCGCCTCGGTGCAGTGGAAGGACACCCGCATCAACATCGTCGACACTCCCGGCCACGCCGATTTCGGCGGCGAGGTCGAGCGCATCCTGAACATGGTGGACGGCGCCCTGGTGCTGGTCGACGCCGCCGAGGGCCCGCTGCCGCAGACCAAGTTCGTGGTCTCCAAGGCGCTCAAGGTCGGCCTCAAGCCGATCGTCGTCATCAACAAGGTCGACCGTCCTGACGCCCGTCCGACCGAGGTCATCAACGAGGTGTTCGACCTGTTCGCCGCGCTCGACGCGTCCGAGGAGCAGCTCGACTTCCCGATCCTGTACGGCTCGGCCAAGCAGGGCTGGATGGCCGAGAGCCCGGAAGGTCCGAAGGACGCCGGGATGCAGCCGCTGTTCGACCTGGTGCTGCGCCATGTGCCGGCGCCGTCGGTCGAAGAGGGGCCGTTCCGCATGATCGGCACCATCTTGGAGGCCAACAACTTCCTGGGTCGCATCATCACCGGCCGCATCACCTCGGGCAGCATCAAGCCCAACCAGGCCGTGAAGGTGCTGAACGCCGAGGGCAAGGTCGTCGAGCAGGGCCGTATTTCCAAGATTCTCGCGTTCCGCGGCATCGAGCGCGTGCCGCTCGACGAGGCCGAGGCCGGTGACATCGTCGCCATCGCGGGCCTGACCAAGGGCACCGTCGCCGACACGTTCTGCGATCCCTCGGTCGAGACTCCGCTCCCGGCGCAGCCGATCGACCCGCCAACCGTGTCGATGTCCTTCATCGTCAACAACTCGCCGCTGGCGGGCACCGAAGGCGACAAGGTCACGAGCCGCATGATCCGCGACCGCCTGCTGCGCGAGGCCGAGGGCAATGTCGCGCTGCGCGTCGTCGAATCCGCCGACAAGGACGCCATGGAAGTGTCGGGCCGCGGCGAATTGCAGCTCGCGATCCTGATCGAGACCATGCGCCGCGAAGGCTTCGAGCTGTCGGTGTCGCGTCCGCGCGTGGTGCTGCAGAAGGACGAGGCCACCGGCGCGTGGCTGGAGCCGATCGAGGAGGTTGTGATCGACGTCGACGAGGAGCATTCCGGCGTCGTCGTGCAGAAGATGAGCGAGCGCAAGTCCGAGATGATCGAGATGCGCCCCTCTGGCGGCAACCGCCTGCGGCTGGTGTTCTACGCGCCGACCCGCGGCCTGATCGGCTATCAGGGCGAGCTGCTCACGGACACCCGCGGCACCGCGATCATGAACCGCTTGTTCCACGGCTATGCCCCGTTCAAGGGCGAGATCGCCGGCCGCCGCAACGGCGTCTTGATCTCCAATGACCAGGGCGAGGCGGTGGCCTACGCGATGTTCAAGCTGGAGGACCGCGGCCCGATGATGATCGAGCCGGGCTGGAAGGTCTATCGCGGCATGATCGTCGGCGAGCACACCCGCGACAACGATCTCGAGATCAACGTGCTGAAGGGCAAGCAGCTCACCAACATCCGCACCACGTCGAAGGACGAGGCCGTCCGTCTGACGCCGCCGATCAAGATGACGCTGGAAAAGGCGCTCGCCTATATCGAGGACGACGAGCTGGTCGAGGTCACGCCGAAGTCGATCCGGCTGCGCAAGAAGCATCTCGATCCGAACGAGCGCAAGCGCGCCGAGAAGCAGAAGGAAGCGGTGGCGTAATTTCCGCCCTCCATTCTCAAATGCGTCATGGCCGGGCTTGTCCCGGCCATCCACGTTTTGGGGCTTGCGAGGACGACGTGGATGCCCGGCACAAGGCCGGGCATGACGACGGAGTTGGATAAGCCAATGTCTTTCCCATCCTCCATCGACATCGCCGTCATCGGCGCGGGTGCCGCGGGCCTCGGCGCGGCACATGCGCTGCAGGACAAGGGCGTCTCGTTCATCGTCCTGGAGGCCCGCGACCGCATCGGCGGCCGCGCTCACACCATCATGGCTTCGCCTGATGTCACCTTCGATCTCGGCTGCGGCTGGCTGCATTCGGCTGATCGCAACTCGTTCGTCGGCATTGCCGAGCAGCTTGCTTTCACTATCGACACCAGCCGGCCGCCCTGGCGCGATCAGGCCTATGAGGCGGCATTCCCGCGCGAAGAGCGCGAAGAATTCATCCGCGCGCTGGAGGCGTTCTTCATGCGTACCGCGGAGGCTGCCAGGAGCGGCCGCGATGCGCCGGCGAGCATCTGCCTCGAGCCCGGCAATCGCTGGAACGGCATGATCGACGCGATCTGCACCTATCTCAACGGCTGCGAGCTGGCGCAGATGTCGCTGCTCGACTTCGAGGCCTATGAGGACACCGAGCTGAACTGGCGGATTCGCCGCGGCTATGGCGCGCTGGTCGCCGCCTATGGCGGGGGCCTGCCGATCGCCATGAGCTGCAACGTGACCCTGATCGATCACGGCGACACGCGCATCCGCCTGACGACCTCACAGGGCACGCTGACGGCCGACAAGGTCATCGTCACCGTGCCGACCAGTCTCATGGCCGACGAAACGCTCCGCTTTTCGCCGGCCCTGCCGAGCAAGGTCGAAGCCGCCGCTGGCCTGCCGCTCGGTCTCGACAACAAGGTGACGCTGGCGCTCGACGGCTGGGAGCACCTGCCGAGGGATTCGGGCATGCGCGGCCGAAGCCACACCGCGCGGGTCGGCAGCTTCCAGCTGCGCCCGTTCGGCCAGCCCTGCATCGAAGGCTTTTATGGCGGCAGCTTCGCCCGCGACATCGAGGCGGCGGGCGAGGGGGCCTTGGCGGCGCAGGCGATCGACGACATCGCGGCCCTGCTCGGCAACGACATCCGCAACAGCCTCCGTCCGCTCGCCGAGTCCCGCTGGGGCGCCGACCCGTTCGCGCGCGGCGCCTATTCGCATGCACTGCCCGGACATGCCGACAAGCGCGCCGTGCTGGCCGCGCCGGTTGATGATCGGCTGTTCTTCGCCGGCGAGGCGACGCCCCCGGATTTCTTTTCGACCGCCCATGGCGCGCGTGACAGCGGCGAGCGCGCGGCGCGGGAAGCTCTGGCGTCATTAACCAGGCGCTAGTCCATCGATCGTCATTGCGAGCCCAGCGAAGCAGTCCAGACTGTCACCGCGGTGGGATTTCCGGGTCGCTTTCGCTGCGCTCGCGATGACGTGCCGATCAATACGTCTCCTCCACCATCCGCAGAAACTCCCGTGCGGCCTGCGTCTGGTGATGCTCTTTGTGGCGCAGGCTGTAGAAGTGCCGCTTGGGCAGCTCGATGTTGGCGACGGCGAGCAGCCCGGCCTTGACGGCGCGCATGACCACGAGGCGCGACAGCACCGTGACGCCGGCGCCGGCTTCGACGGCGCCGCGCACGGCCTCGTTGGACGGCAGGTCGAACACCACATCGAGCTCGGCCGGAGTGATTCCGAAGCGGCCAAGCGCTGTTTCGAGCGCGGCGCGCGTGCCGGAGCCCTGCTCGCGCAACACCCAGCGCGCCGTCTTCAGGTCGCTGGTTGTCACTGACCTTCCGCGGCACAGCGGATGATCGATCGGACCGACCAGCACCATGTTGTCCTCCGCGACCGGCTGAGCCGTGAGCACGGGATCGTCGACATCGCCCTCGATGAAGCCGAGATCGGCAGAGCCCTCGCGGACCTGGGTCGCGACCTGCTCGGTATTGCCGATCGACAGCTGCAGCCTGATCGCCGGATGCGCGGCACTGAAGCGGTGAATGAAGGCCGGCAGCCAATAGCCCGCGATGGTCTGGCTGGCCGCCAGCGCCAGCTGCCCCCGCTTCAGGCCGGCGAGATCGTTCAGCACGGTCTCGGCGGCGGCCGCGCGCGCCAGCACCGCCTTCGCTTCGACGAGAAACGCCTTCCCGGTCGCCGTGAGCACGATGCGGCGTCCGACTCGATCGAACAGCCTGGTCTCGTAGCGCGCTTCGAGCGCGGCCACAGCCGCCGATGTCGCCGACTGGGTCAAATTGAGGTCGCGCGCCGCCTGGGTGACGTGCTCGCGGGTCGCGACCGCAACGAAGATCCTGAGCTGTTCGAGCGTCACAAGCGTCCTATGTGGTGAGCTTCACCAGGGCCAGGCTGAAGCCTGCGATGAACAGGAAGGCGAGCAGGCCCAGCGCCAGCGGCCGCAGGCCCTTGGCCTTGAGCTTGGCGAAATCCGTTTCCAGTCCCATCGCGGCCAGCGCCATCGACAGCAGGAACGTGGTCGCCGTCACGATCACCGTCTTCATCTCGGCGGGAATGCTGATCACGCTGTTGAGGCCGACCAGCGCGATGAAGCCGAACACGAACCAGGGCAGTGGCGGCTGCGCATTGCCTCGGGCCTCGCCGCCATGGCGCGCACGCCGCGTTGCCAGCAGGCCGAGCGTGAGCACGACCGGCGCCAGCAGCATCACGCGGGCCAGCTTGGCGATGGTGCCGAACTCGCCGGCCTGCTGGCCCTGCTGAAACGCGGCCGCGACCACCTGGGCGATCTCGTGAATGGAGGCGCCGCTCCACAGGCCGAAGGCGTGCGCGTCGAGATGCAGCAGCGCCGGAAGCAGCGGATAGATGAACATTGCGATCGAGCCGAACACCGTGACGCAGGCCACCGCATAGGCGACGTCCTCGTCATGGGCGCGCGTGACCGTGTTGGTCGCGATCACGGCGGACGCACCGCAGATCGAGGTGCCCGCGGCGATCAGCTCCGCCAGCTTGCGATTGACGCCGAGCAGCTGTCCCATCCACACCGTGAACAGGAAGGTGCCGGTGAGGCTCAGCGCGATCACGGCGAGACCACGCGCGCCGACCTCGACGATCTGCGTCGCCGTCAGTTGCAGGCCCAGCAGGATGATCGCCAGCCGCAGTACGCGACGCATCGAGAAGGCGACGCCGGGCTTGGCCCGCGCCGGTGTGCCGACCACGTTGTGCAGCGCCATCCCTGCCACGATCGCCAGGATCATCGGGCTGAACAGGCCGAGGCCCGGCAGCAGGCGCAGCCCGAAGGCGCCGGCCGCGAGCGCCGCGGACAGCGCGAGCCCGGGCAGCAGCGTCGGTGCCGCCGGCGTCGCGGGCGCGTGCGCAAGTCGATGATGAATGGCAACGGGCGCATCGGCGATCAGATCGTGCGAGGGGGCAGCCATGGAAATCTCTCCCAAACCAAGTGCGAGGAAGAGAATTTCATGCTGTGACCAATCGATCCAATAGATTATATCGCACGTATCATTCGGTTCAATCGATTAATCGGCGCTCGTGGCCGCATCTCACCGCCGACCGGATCACGACTCCAGCACCCGCTTGCGCAGCTCGGCATCCGGCACAAAGCAGGATTCGTATTTGCCGAAGATGTGGTAGCGGTTGCGTGCGACCACGCCATAGACCGCATCGCGCAGCGGCTTCGGAATGGCGAGCAGCGCGCGCGTCCAGCTCCAGCCCGGCAGGTTCGACAATACGGTCAGCGCAGCATCGGATTTCAGATGCGCCTTGCCGCCATGCACGACCGCATTCGTGTCGGGGTCCTGGGGATCGATGCCGAAGGCCTGCGCCAGCCGGGTGCCGTAGGGCGACTGGATCGGCGTGAAGCGGAAGCGCTTGGCGGTGTCGCGCGCGATCACGAACTGCACCCAGCGGGAGCAGAACACGCAGACGCCGTCGTAGAGGATCACGTCATCGTCGGGCCAGTTGGTCATCAGCGATTGTCCATCATGAGCAGCGCGACCAGCATCAGTACGATCGCAGGTCCCGTCTTCACCAGGGCGCCGAGCGGCTCGAGCCAGAGATCGGGCGTGAGGATCGCGCAGCCGAGCATGTAGCCGAGCGAGACGAGGATGCCGGCGGCGAGCCCGAATGCTGCGGTTCTGCGGAACGCGATCAATAGGCCGACCGAAATGTCCATCATGCTGGTGATCGCCGCGAACGGAATCGCAAAGCCTTCCGGCCAGCCGCGCGTGGTCAGGACCGCCGTGGTCGCCGGGAACGAGACGAACAGTGCAATCGACCCCGATGTGACCCAGAACAGCACGAGGCTCGCGATGATCAGTGCCTTGATAAGGAACAGCCGCGCGAACCATTTGTCCTGAATGGTGGCGCCACGCGCGCCGACGGCGTCCAGCGGCGTGGGGGTGATGCCGGTTGCCGCGATCCATGGTGCGGGATCGCCGTGCACCCCGCGGTGAAGCTCGGCGATCGCGGTGGTGCGCATCGGCGGCATCCAGCCGAGCCGGCTGCAGAGGTCACCGGCGAAAGCGCCGAGATTGATCAGTGGTGCGGGCACGGCAACGCGTGGCCAATCCGTCGTGCCGAAACTGCGCCGAAACGCATCGACGACGTCGCCAAGCGTCACCGCCTCGGGCTGCATCAGGTCCCAGCTCACCGCGCGCGTCGCCTCGTCATCGATCGGCCGCATCGCGAGCCAGGCGATGGTCGCGGCGATGTCCGCCACCGCCACCGGCTGGAACGGCGTCGCCGCATCCCTCGCCGGCAGGTCGACCGGAAGCGCCGCGAGCGCGCGGACCATCGCGCTGCCGCCATAGGCCGATGGCGCGATCACGAAGCCCGGGCGCAGGACGGCGTAGGGAATGTCTGAGGATGCAATCAACTGCTCCGCCTCGCGCTTGGTGGTCGCGAAGGCGGTGCGATCCTGATCGGCCGTGCCGGGGATCGAGATGTGAATGAAGCGTACGCGACGGCCGCAGGCCGTGATCGCTGCGAGCACGCGCGCGACGAACTCACGATGCACGGCAGCGGTATCGCTGCCCGGACCATCCTGCAGGACGCCGAGGCAGTTGACGACGACGTCGATCTCGTGGGCGCGGATCAGGCTCGCCAAAGCCGGCGCATCGAGCGCCATGATCGGCAGCTCGATGTCGAACGGCGACGTGCGTTGCGATGGCGAGAACGCGCGCGCGACGCCGACCGTCGCACAGCCGCGCTGGCGCAGATCGTCGGTGATGAAGCGCCCGATCAGGCCGGAGGCGCCAAGCACGAGGATGCGGGGGGTGGTCGACGTGATCATGCGCGTCTCGTCAGAGCGGCTTTGCGATCATCAGCCAGAGAATGGCCATGACCGCGCCGAAACCGGGGATGCCGCACAGGAACCAGCGGCGGAAGACGATGAAGTAGCGCGGCGGCAGCGCCTGGGCGTTGATATCAGCAGCACGGGCGAGGTCGCGCAGTTCGATCTGCATGAAGATCACGGGGACCCAGAACAGGCCGGCGACGGCGTAGAGTGCGAGCGAGGTGAGCAGCCAGCGCTCGGTCATCGCTGTCGACGACAGCCACATCAAGGTGCCGCCGGTGACTGGTTGCAGCAGCACCGCCGAGAGCGTGAACAGCATGTCGGCAATGACGACGACGCCTGCGGTGCGCGCGATGAACGCGGCCTCGCCGCTCAGATGCGCCATCAGCATGAAGAATGCGATCCCCGTGCCGGTGCCGAGAATGACGATGGCGCCGAGCACGTGGAGATATTTGACAAGGAAATACAGCGTCATCGTGTCCTGCTAGTTCGGCGGCATCGGATGCGTCGATCGACGTGTCGTTGTCAGCGCCCGCGACAGCAAATCCGCCGCCAGTGCCACGCCGTCGTCGTGCTCGATCATCCAATGCCCCTCCTCGCCGGACGCCGGCAACAGATTGAAGTCCGCCCGGCCTCCGGCCAAGCCGAAGGCCTCCGCAAGCCGACGCGAAAGCGGCGGTGGAAAGTAGCTGTCATTGGCCGCGACCAGCCACGTGACCGGCACGCGCGCGCCGCGTCCAAATGCGCGGGCCGTATCAAGCAGGCGCGCCTCTGCACAGACGCGCCCTGGCACGTCGTCGGCATGGCCGCCACGGCCGGGCGCGAACACGACGATTGTCGAGACGATCTGCGGCGGTTGATCGGCGAGTGCCAGCGCGCCCCAGCCGCCGGCCGAATGGCCGACGACGACGGCGCCGCCATTCGCCGCGAACGGCTGCTCGCGCATGTAGGCAAGCGCGCGCGAAATCTGCGCCGCCGTCGCGCGTCCTGCTTTCTCGTAGTCCGCGTCGGCGCAGCCGCCCTGGTCTTCGACATAGGGACCGCCGGTGCGGCCGTGCCCGAGCCGCTCCGGGACCAGCACGGCATAGCCCCGCCCGACCAGGAGACGCGCCAGCGCCGTGTAGGTGGGCTGCGGCAGCTGTGCCCGCCACAGCGGATTCTGCGTCGAGGCATGCGCGATCACGGCCAGCGGAAACGGTCCACCGCCAGCAGGCCGATAGAGGATCGCATGCGCGGGAATTTCGGTCTCGATCGACGGAATCAGCCATTGCTGCCGGCGCGCAGGCTCGGCTTCGGGCGACGCGGGACCGAACGGCTGTGCCGTTGCGCCGGCTGCGACCGACAGGACGACCAGCGCGAGCAACCATGAGACGCAGCGAAGCAGCACCATTCAGCCGAACGGGAGGATGTTGAGCCTGCGCCACACTAGCCGAGGCCGCGGCCCGTCCGATGCGATTTTTCCTACGCGGCGTGAGGCTGCGGTGACAGGGCACCGTCGACCCTCAACAATGTTGCGAATTTGTCCCTTTTCGGCACAGCTTTCCGCCACGGTGATGCCGAAAGTCCACAGGTTAACCGATCTTTAACGTGGCACCTTGAAGGCGGACCGCCGACTTGCTTTGATCCACTCATGAGCACAACCCTGATCGAAGTCCGTCCGGCCAAGGCTGCAGATGCGGCTGCGGTGGCGTCAGCCCATGATGAAGCCTGGCGTTCCGCCTACCAGGGAATCATCCCTGGCGCAGAGCTGGAGAAGCTGATCAACCGGCGCGGCCCGCAATGGTGGGACAGCGCGATCCGCAAAGGCAGCCGCGTCAGCGTGCTGGTGTTCAACGACAAGGTCGCAGGCTATGCGAATTACGGCCGCAATCGCGCCCGCAGCCTGCACTTCGACGGTGAAGTCTACGAGCTTTATCTGCGACCGGAATTTCAGGGGCTGGGGTTCGGTCGCCGGCTCTTCCAGTCCGCCAAGCGCGACCTCGCGCAGAGCGGCCTGAAGAGCATGGTGGTGTGGGCGTTGTCCGACAACGATCCCGCCACCGAGTTCTACCGCGCCTTGGGCGGCCGGATGGTCGCGCGGTCGTCGGAGCGCTTCGGGCCGAAGTCGCTCGACAAGGTTGCCTTTGCCTGGACCAACTGAGCCTGGGCCGGCCGTGCTCCGGGCGCGTTAAACGTTAACGCGCCAGCGAATTGAACTGGAATTGAACTGAAAGTGTTGGCTTGAGGTAGCTGTTGCGCAGCCGCGATTTTTTTGCGACTGCGAATGCCAGCGCTCGCCTGTCGAGCGTCCGACCCTCAACGTTCAAGTTCTCAAACGTTCAAGTTCTACGGAGCATCCATGCGCATCGACGCCATCCCGATCGGGAAAGATCCGCCGCGCGAGGTCAACGTCGTCATCGAAGTGCCGGTCGGCGGCGAGCCGATCAAGTACGAGCTCGACAAGGAAGCCGGCACGCTGTTCGTCGATCGTTTCCTCTATACGGCGATGCGCTACCCCGGCAATTACGGCTTCATCCCGCACACGCTGTCCAATGACGGCGACCCCTGCGACGTGCTGGTCGCCAACACGCGCGCGATCGCGCCCGGCGCGGTCATGAGCGTGCGCCCGGTCGGCGTGCTGCTGATGGAGGACGAGGCTGGCGGCGATGAGAAGATCATCGCGGTGCCGTCCTCGAAGCTGACCCAGCGCTACGACAAGGTCCGCACCTATTCGGACCTGCCGGACATCACGCTGCAGCAGATCCGG
This sequence comes from Bradyrhizobium sp. HKCCYLRH1030, assembly GCF_051168395.1. NCBI lineage: Bacteria > Pseudomonadati > Pseudomonadota > Alphaproteobacteria > Hyphomicrobiales > Nitrobacteraceae > Bradyrhizobium > Bradyrhizobium sp. HKCCYLRH1030. The sequence goes on from NZ_JBNPUY010000002.1 coordinate 725,220, forward strand.
CACTTCTACGAGCACTACAAGGATCTCGAGCCCGGCAAATGGGTGAAGGTGCTGCGTTGGGGCAATGCCGACGACGCCCACCAGCTGATCGCTGAGGGCATCGCCCGCGCCAAGGCGGCGAAGAAGTAGGGCGCGCGGAAGCTCCAAACGCAGCGCTTCGCGGCTCCAGGCGATGGACTTTCGAGCCCGCTCCGAGCAGTTTCACGGCGTCGCAGATAGGATCTGCGGCGCCGTCTTGTCTTGGAGCGTTCTGCAATGCGCCGCCTGCTCAGGTCCCTTCGATACCTTGGTCCTCTCGTCCTGGCGGCAGGCGCGGCGCTCGTCGCGGTCGTGCTGGTCAACATGTTTCGCCATGGCTCCCGGCAGCTCGATGTCGCGGCGCTGCCGAAGATCAGCATCGATGCCGAGGCCGCGGCGCAGCGGCTCGCGGCGGCGGTTCGTTTTCGCACGATTTCGAGCTCCGACGATCCCGAGCTGAATGCCGATGCCTTCGCGGCGCTGAAGGCCCATATCGAGGCAAGCTTCCCGGCCTTTCATGCGGCCGCGACACAGGAGGTCGTGGCCGGGCACAGCCTGCTGTACCGGTGGAAGGGCTCGGATGCGGCGGCCAGGCCGATTGCGCTGCTGGCCCATCAGGATGTGGTGCCGGTCGCGCCGGGCACCGAGCCCGACTGGGCCGTGCCGCCGTTTGCCGGCGTCGTCAAAGACGGCTTCGTCTGGGGCCGCGGCGCCTGGGACGACAAGGGCAATCTGTATGCGATGCTGGAGGCGGCCGAGGCGCTGATCAAGGCCGGCTTCAAGCCGAAGCGCACGATCTATTTCGCCTTCGGTCACGACGAGGAGGTCGGCGGCACCCGGGGGGCCAAGGCCATCTCGGCCGTCCTCGCCGCCCGCAACGTCCGGCTGGACTTCGTCATCGATGAGGGCCTGCTGATCTCGGAGGGCGGCGTCAAGGGCCTCGACAAGCCGGCGGCACTGGTCGGTGTTGCCGAGAAGGGCTATGCGAGCCTGGTGCTGACGGCCAAGGCCACCCCGGGGCATTCCTCGATGCCGCCGCGGGACACCGCGATCGGCATGATGAGTGCGGCGCTGGCGAAGCTCGAGGCCAACCGGCTGCCGATGCGCATCGACGGCACGGTCGGCGAGATGTTCGATACGCTGGCGCCGGAAATGACCGGCATCAACCGCGCCGTGCTGTCCAATCTCTGGCTGACCAAACCGCTGCTGTTCGGCGAGTTCGCCAAGAGCGGTCCGGCCGAAGCGATGGTCCGTACGACGACCGCGCTGACCATCTTCAACGCGGGCGACAAGGACAACGTGCTGCCGGGCAACGCCTCCGCCACCGTGAATTTCCGGCTGCTGCCGGGGGACACCGAGGCGGGCATCATCGACCACGTCAGGCAGACCGTGGCCAACGACCGCATCTCGATCACGTCCTTGCGCGGCAACCGCGAGCCCCCGCCGGTCACCTCGACCGCCGGACCGTCCTATCAGCTCGTGAACCGGACCATTCGCGAGATCTTCAGCGACGCGGTGGTGGCGCCCGGCCTGATGGTCGCCGGCACCGATTCGAGCCACTATGCGGGCATTGCCGACAGCATCTTCCGCTTCTCGCCGCTGCGCGCGACGACGGAGGATCTCAAGCGCTTCCACGGCACCAATGAGCGGCTGTCGGTCGAGGGCTATGCCGACATGATCCGCTTCTATCGGCGGCTGCTGGAAGCCGCCGCGAGCCCGGCCTAGACGGCCGGTTTCGGCAGCCCGGCGATCGCGCAGGCGGCGCGCAGCGTGTTCACCAGAAGGCAGGCCACCGTCATCTGGCCGACGCCGCCGGGCACCGGCGTGATCGCGCCGGCGACCTCCGCCACCTCGGCATAGGCGACGTCGCCGACCAGCTTCGTCTTGCCGTCAGCCGTTGGGATACGGTTGATGCCGACGTCGATCACGGTCGCGCCCGGCTTGATCCAGTCGCGCTTCACCATCTCCGCGCGGCCCACGGCGGCGTAGACCAGATCGGCGCGCGCGGTCAGCGCCGGCAGGTCGCGCGAGCGCGAATGCGCGATCGTCACCGTGGCGTTCTCGTTGAGCAGGAGCTGGACCAGCGGACGGCCGACCAGGTTCGAGCGGCCGATCACGATCGCGTTCATGCCCTCCAGCGAGCCATGCACGGTCTTGCTGAGGATGATGCAGCCGAGCGGCGTGCACGGCGCCAGCGCCTGCTGGCCGCCGGCGAGGCGGCCGGCATTGTGCGGATGCAGCCCGTCGACGTCCTTGGCCGGATCGATCGCATTGATCACGACTTCGGTCTCCAGCCCCTTCGGCAGCGGCAGCTGCACCAGAATGCCGTGTACGGCGGGATCGCGGTTGAGCTTGCCGATCAAGGCCAGCAGCTTGTCCTGCGACACGTCAGCCGGCAGCTTGTGCTCGAACGAGGCCATGCCGGCCGCCTGGGTCTGGGTATGCTTGCTGCGGACATAGACCTCGGACGCCGGATCGTTGCCGACCAGCACCACGGCGAGGCCTGGTGTCAGGCCATGGTCGCGCTTGACCCGCTCGACCTCACGGGCGACCTGCGCGCGCAGGTCGGCTGCAATGATCTTTCCGTCGATGATGCGCGCGGTCATTTTGCTCTATCCTCGGTTCAAAGGCTGTTTCATCGAGCAAGACGCTGGCCGCGTGCTCCCACCCTCCCCTGGAGGGGGAGGGTCTATCGCACGCGAAGCGGGCGAGCGGGGTGGGGTGAAGCCACGGATGCCGGTACCGGTGGAGAGATCACCCCACCCCGCCTCACGCTCGCTTCGCTCACCGTGAGGCGACCCTCCCCCTCCAGGGGAGGGTGAAGATCGCCGCTTGCGAAGCCGAAAGGCCTCGGCTCGCGCTTCTTGCGTCTATTCTCGTTGTTTCCGGGTCGGCTTATGGGCTGCAAGGAGGTCGCGCAAGGCCTGATCGAGCGCGGACGGATCGCCGTCGATGGCGACCTGTTTTAGCCGTGAGGTGGTGCCAGAGGTGATTCGCACCGAGGCCTTGGTGACGCCGATCGCCTTGGCGAGCAGCTCTGTCACCGCGCGATTCGCCTCGCCGCCATCCGCGATGGCCCGGACGCGGACCTTGAGCACGCTGCGGCCGTCGGACAGCGTTTCGACGCCGTCGATCGCGTCGCGGCCGCCGCGCGGCGTCACACGCAGCGCGACGGTGAGACCGTCAGCGGCGGCGCGCCAGGGGTCCATGGCGAACGGCGAGGCGGTCAGAACACGAATGGATAGATGTAGTAGGTGATCACCCGCTGAATCAGCATGATGATGAGGATCAGGATGATCGGCGAGATGTCGAGGCCGCCGAGATTGGGCAGCATGCGCCGGATCGGCGCCAGCACCGGCTCGGTGATTCGGTACAGGAACTCGGCCACGGCGGAGACGAACTGATTGCGCGTGTTGACGACGTTGAAGGCGATCAGCCACGACAGAATCGCCGAGGCGATCAGCAGCCAGACATAGAGGTCGAGAACGATCAGAACGATGTCGAGAACGGCACGCATGCGGGTCCACTCGGGGGGCGAGGTCGCGAATTCGACCTGTGACGACCGGTAGATATCGGTTCCCCCCGGCGCAAACAAGGGAAGGTGCCCGTCAAGGCTAACGGGCGATGTGACCGTTCTTGACTTGACCTCGGCACCCACTGTAAATGGCGCCCGATCTGCCGGCTGCCTTTTCCCAACATCGAGGCGGTCGTGTTACGGGGCCATAGCTCAGCTGGGAGAGCGCGTCGTTCGCAATGACGAGGTCGGCGGTTCGATCCCGCCTGGCTCCACCAACCTTCGCTCGCGTCGCGAGCTTCGGCTCGGCAAGCCGCTTCGGCAAATGAATAGCGAAGCGTGCGAAGGTTGCCGCGCCAGAGCCCGAAGGGCGACGGCGGGCTGAATGACAAAGATTCCCAACAATCGACTGACCAGGACGCCCGTCCTACTCCGCCGCCTCGGCCATCGCCGCCACCGGCTCGCGCATAAGCCAGCCATCCAGAAACTGCGCCAGCCACGCTCGCTCGGCCGCATCGTGCACGGCGCGGCCCTCGAAATGATGGTGGCGCAGACGGGCGCCGGGTGTGTCCAGCCGGGCATGACCGCGCGTGGTCCAGCGGCACATCATCGCGTAGGTCACGTCGGGGTGGAACTGTAGCCCGGTGGCGTTCTGGTATTGATAGGCCTGCACCGGAAAGTCGCCGCCCTCGGCGAGCAGCTCCGCGCCATCGGGCAGATCGAAGCCCTCGCGGTGCCAGTGATAGACGTGATCGGGCCAATGCGGGCACAGCTTGCGCCCGGCCCGGGTCGGGCGGATCGGATAATAGCCGATCTCGGCGCGCCCCTCTGGATGCGGCGCAACCGCGGCGCCGAGCTGGATCGCCAGCATCTGCGCGCCCAGGCAGATCCCGAGAAACGGACGCTGCTCCCGCAGCGGCACCTCGACCCAGTCGATCTCGCGGCGGACGAAGTCGTCCGGATCGTTCGCGCTCATCGGACCGCCGAAAATAACGGCACCCGCATGCTCATCGAGAGTCTCCGGCAGCGGATCGCCGAACCGCGGCCGGCGGATGTCGAGCGGATAGCCGCGGGCGCGCAGCGCATTGCCGACCCGGCCGGGGCTCGACGTTTCCTGGTGCAGGATGATGAGGACGGGCCGCTGCGGCGCAGCCGCCATGGCCGGCTTGGGATGGAGCTGCCGAACGTCGGCCTGGGGCCCGTTCGGATGGAGCGAAGGGTCTTGCCTGAGCATCACCTGGCGATCATAGCTAAGCAAAGGTTAACGGCGCGTGAGCGAGCGCACATTGCAAAGCAAGCGCCGGGCCAGCGCGATCAGGTCCGCTTCAGCTGCAGCCGGCCGACCGCGGCGAGGATGAAGCCGCGCGGGAACCAGCGCAGCATGAACGGCACGATCTTGATGCCGAGCCCGGGCAGCACCACGCGCTTGTCGGCCATCAGGCCGCGATAGCCGGCTTCCGCCACCGCCTTGGGCGAGACGTTGAGGATCACCGAATCCACGCCCGGCTTGAAGCCGGCGCGGTCCTGGAATTCCGACGGCACCGGACCGGGACACAGCACCGTGACCCGGACGCCATGCGGCGCCAGCTCCTTGCGCAACGCCTCGGTGAACGAGATCACATACGCCTTGGAGGCGTAATAGACGGCCATGCCGGGACCCGGCAGGAACCCGGCCACAGAGCCCAGATTGAGGATGCCGCCCTTGTTGCGGATCAGCTGCTCGGAAAAGCGCAGCGACAGCTCGGTCAGGGCGCGAACGTTCACGGAAATCATGTCGAGCTGCTCGGTGCGGTCGAGCTGTACCGCCTTGCCGAACAGGCCGAAGCCGGCGTTGTTGACGAGATATTCCAGCTCCAGGCCGGCAGCCGACAGCGCAGCCTCGATGGTCGCGCCGGCGTCGGCGGAGGTGAGGTCACAGGGGATCACCAGCGGCGCCGGGCCGCCCTTGGCGGCGATCTCCTGGGCCAGCGCCGCGAGCCGGTCTTCGCGCCGGGCCGTCAATGCGAGCCGGTGCCCGTTCGCGGCAAATACGCGCGCCAACTCGCTGCCGATCCCGGCCGAGGCACCCGTTACGAGCGTGACACGTTCACCCACGATCCTGCTCTTCGATCACAATCCGCACATCATCCAATCGCGGCGGACGAGAGCATAGCGGGACGGGAACATGCAAGACACCGTGCTCCATGGCCTTGCGCGGGATTGCGGCAATAGCCTCAGATTCACATGGGTTTACATGAACGGGGGGTTCGGAAACAAAATTAAAGTTTGTTCATCTCCGCATGAAGTCGGTTCCGCCCGGAGCCAGGCGGTTCAAGCAGGGGCGCCGGACTTCCGCGACGCCACCCGGTGCTTCAGGTCGACGCGGTCATGCGTGGAGATGCCGAGCAGCTCGGAGGCGCGCCAGACCACATTGTCCTCGAACTCCGTCACCTTGCCGTCGGCAAAGACCAGCTCCCACATCATCTCGACGATGCGCAGGCGGCCGGCTTCGTCGACCTCGCGCATGATCACGCTGGTGAAGCGATAGAGATCGACGGCGTCGCCCTCCGCCAGCATGGCCTGGGCGATCAGCCGGTCGGCGCTGCCGGGGTCGAGCCCGAAGCGCAGCTCGATCAGGCCGTGCAGCTTGCGCCGTTCGATCTCGCTCGGCTCGCCGTCCAGCGAGATGACGTGGATCAGCAGCGCCGTCGCCGCGAGCTGATAGCCATTGTCGTCGAACGCCGGGGTCTCGTGCGGCGAAACGACGTCGGCGATGAATTGGCGCAATCCTTCGAGCATGGCGTCCTTTCGTTGTCAGATCCGTAGTGGACCGCAAACCGGCCGGCGACTGCTCATTATATGCGAATGCCACGCTGCGCCGGCAATCCGCTGCGACCTTCGGGCTGCATGACATTTCGGTAAGGCTCAGGGGATTTCGTACACCATCATGCGGTCGGCGATGCCGCGCAGCGCCGCGTGCTTCTGAATTGGCGCGATCTTCGCGCCCCGCAGGATGTCGGCGACGCCGGGGCTCTCGATCACGGGCGCGGTGAGATGGATCTCCTGCGCGGTCGACAGGCTCTGCACGCGGGCGGCGATGTTGACGGTCTGGCCGAAATAGTCCTGGCGGTCGTTCAGCATCACCGCGAGACACGGCCCCTCGTGGATGCCGATCTTGACCACGAGGTCCTCGGTGCCGCGCTCGGCATTGAGCCGCTGCATCGCCGCGCGCATGCGCAGGCCGGCGGCGAGCGCATGCTCGGGCTTGACGAAGGTCGCCATCACGGCGTCGCCGATCGTCTTCACCACCGCGCCCTTCTCGGCGTTGATGATCTCCAGCAGCGCGCGGAAATGGGCGCGCACCAGGTCGAAGGCCGCGAGATCGCCGACACGCTCATACAGCGCGGTCGAGCTCTTGAGGTCGGTGAACAGGAAGGTCAGCGAGGTGATCTTCAGCCGCTGGTCGATGTTGAGATTGTCCGCCTTGAACACGTCGCGGAAGGTCTGGTTGGATAATATGCGCTTGGCGGTCAGGAAAGGCCGGCGCTTGCCAAGGAGATGGTGGAGCGCATCGCCGGCAACGAAGACGGTCGGCAGCGTCCGTACGCCGGCCTGATTGTCGAGCGCCAGTCGCAGCGGGCCTGGACGCAACGTGATCGATCCGGTCGGAGGATGCGCCCTGTTGAATAGTAGTCCGAGCTGCTGGCGTTCCCTGGTGGGCTCGCCCTGAACGTCGATGAAATGCGCAGAATGCGTCACCGGTTCGAAGATGATGATGAAATCGGATGGGAGCTGCAGCGAGAGCACGGCTTTTTCACCGGCTGGCAGCTCGAGCGCATCAAGCGTCACTTCTTCGCTGAGCGAGGCAAAAGTCTCCCGGTCGAGGTCGATCCCGGAACTCCAGAAGACCTGCTTGTAATACTCCCAGAGCGGCAGCGTGTTCGGATCGTGAGCGGCGATGCTCCTGACCTTGGAGCTCACGGTGAAAGCAACTTCGACCTGCTCGTCGATGGAAGGCTCGTAGCCGCAAGCGCATAGTCCGCAATGGTAATCGTCATGGCGGAGAGATTTCAGCGTGGCGTGCGCATCCAGCACGCCGCTGCAGCCAGGACAGAGCACGTTCCAAGTCAGATCGAACAAGCCGATCCGTGCAGCATGCAGGAACCCGGAAATAACCCGTTCTTCATCGAGACCGGCGCGCGCCGAGAACTCCAGGGCATTGATACGGTTGAGTTCGTGATCTTCACCCGCCTCAATCAACCGTGTGATCGCGTCCGCAACGGCCGGATCGGCGGTCTGCTTCAGAACCGAAAGCTGGGCCTGGATGTCGCTCATGGCGTGCTAAGATGGTGCCTAGCAAACCCACAAGCAAGAGACGAAGCGATGGCCCGGCCGCCGCCGGGATCAGACGCCCGCCCTGGGCGTGAGCTTGAACAGCGGCGAGCGATCCGGCTGGGTCGTGACCACGCCGACCGGCATCACGGGTGCGGCGTCGAGCATTTCGATGTCGAAGGCCGCCACCAGCCGTGCCAGCGCCAGCACCGCCTCGGTCAGGGCGAAATGAGCCCCGATGCAGACCCGCGCGCCCGCTCCGAACGGCAGATAGGCGAAGCGCTCCGGCGGCGGCGCGCCCGGCATGAATCGCTCGGGCTTGAAGGCGTTGGGCGCATCCCACAGCTTCTCGTGCCGGTGCAGCAGCCACGGCGAGATCAGCACGACGTCGCCGCGCCTCACCTGGAACGCGGCGATCCGGTCGGGGCCGCTGGCTGCGCGCGCGATCAGGAACGCGGGCGGATAGAGCCGCAATGTCTCGTCCAGCACGGCGCGCGTGAACGGCAGTTGATCCGGATCGCTGAGATCGGTTGCGGCGCGGGCCTCCTGCGCGAGCTTGTCCTGATTGGCCGGGTCGAGCGCGATCAGATACAGCGCCCAGAACAGCGCCGTTGCCGTGGTCTCGTGGCCGGCGAGGATCATGGTCGCGACCTCGTCGGCGAGCTGTGCATCGGTGAACGCCGCGCCGGTCTCGGGATCGCGTGCCGCGCCCATCAGGTCGAACAGGTCGCGCGGCGGTGCGTCCTCCAGCTTGCCGGCGGCGCGGCGCTCGGCCATCAGCATGGCGACGAAACCGGTCCAGCGCTTGCGGAACCGCCGGCGCGCGAAGTCGCGCGGCGTCGGCCAGGACAGCGGCAGCACGATGTCCAGCAGATGCGGGCTGGCCAGCCGCGCGCCATACTCGTAGACGAAATCGCGCAGGGTGGCACCATGGCGGCCCATCTCGAACGAGAACATCGTGCGGCCGGCGATGTCGAGCGTCATGCGCTGCATGATCTCGCGCAGGTCGAGCGCCTGCCCGCATTGCTGCTTCAGCCTGGCGACGGTCTCGTCGCTCACCGCGACCATGTGCGGGATGAGGCCGGAAACGGCGCGTGGCGTGAACGCCGGCGCGAGCGTCCGGCGCTGGTGCTTCCACGCCTTGCCTTCCGCGATCAGCAGCCCCTCGCCGAGCACCGGACGCAGCACGCGGATGGCGCCGACGGTGCGGGCGTAGTTCTCCCAATTGTCGACCAGCACGTGCTTGATCGTGTCGGGCGTATTGAGAATGTAGCTGGAGCTGCCGAAGAAGCGGCCGCGAATGATGTCGTCCTCATAGGCGCGCTGGCTCCAGGTCGCGATCGCGTTGTCGCCCATCATCAGCACGCGGCGCAGCGCGCCCATGCTGTCAGGCGCCCGCGGCGGTGTCGGCGGTATCAGCGGCAATCGTGCCTGCGGCAGATAATGGACGTCGGCGGTACTCATTCACGGCCTCTCGACGCTGTCACGAGCCTGGAACCACCGATCGGCTGCATCGCGAGCAACCGAGCCTCGGTTGCGGGGTCGCAACGGGCCGTCGCGCAACGACGGCCTTCTGCCAGAGGTAACTCTGTCGTCCCGCTCACAAGCGAGAGGGGCGCGCTTCCGCCCTCTCCGAGGCTATGATGTATCATCATACTCCAGCAACTAATTAGTCAGCTCGATCACCGCAATCCTGCTCTCCGATGCTGGCCAAAGACGGGCGGTGATGCGTTCCTCGTTGAACAGTCCGATGACGCTGCGTCCGACGTCGCCCGCAGGCAGCCGCAATGTCGTTGCCGCATCGGTCGGTATTCCCTTCTGTACGTCGGTTGGTTCCTTGCCGTCGAGCAGCACGATGTCGCGGGGCAGGCCGAAATAGCCGCGCGGCCTGATCATGATGAGAATCGCTCCGGCGCCGGCATCGGCCTGGCCGAGCGGCCGCGCCGCGCGCAGATGCACGACGTCGGACGAGCGCGGGAACGGCGAGCGGTAGAAGTGCGTGACCGGCGCGCCCGGCGAGGTCAGGACGATCTCGAGATAGGACGTCGGATCGACCTCCGCGGGACCCCAGCGCCCGTCGGCGCCGGTCTGGCCGCGATAGACAGGCTCGCCATTGCGTGCGCCGGTCTCGCTCGAGACGCGATAGACCTCCACGCTTGCGCCCGCGACCGGGCGATTGGTCGGCGCGCCGCCCGGCGTTCCCGTCACCAGACCGCTGAGCCGCACCTGCTGCTCGGGCTGGATCGCGATCTGCGTCGGCTCACGGCCGGCGATGAATTTGTAGATCTCGCGGAACGCGCGCGGGTGGAACGCGACCTCGCGATGGTCGAGCGCGCCGATCACGAGATTGGTTGCGCCCTTCAGCGCCGGCCCTTCGGACGTGATCCCGGTCGGCACGCCGGGCTTGCCGACCAGGCGGCCGTCGGCCTGGGCGTATTTGTCGAGCCCGTCGCTGCGCAGCGTCAGGAAGGCGGTGCCCTCGGTCACCTCGGTGTCGCCGGCATTCAGTCCGCGCAGGAACGGGCCGCGGCCGTTGAACTCGCTGCCGGGGCTGTCATCCCAGTCGAACACGCCATGATTGGGCGTTCCGCACAGCACGGCGTGGCTGACATCGGCGCCGCCGCCGTTCTTCACGACGTTGCGGATCGCATTGCCGCCACGCGAACTGCCGACCAGCGCGACGCGCGCAGCGCCCGTGCGCTCCTTCAGTGCCTTGATGGCCTCGGCGAGTTCGCGGCGCTGATCGTCGGTCGACGAGCGGTTCGGCTGCGCCACGGCGTCGTCGTTGCGCGCCAGCGGGTCGGTGAAGTTGAGCGCAGCGAGACGCGTGCGCGGCACGCCGTTGGATTCCATCCGCCACAGCGTGGTCATCCACAATGCCGCGTGGTCGCCATTGCCGTGCACGAACAGGACCGGAGGGATGTCGCCCACCGTCGTTGCCGCCGCGCTCTGGGCGCGTACCGGTAAGGGCAGACCGCTGGTGAGCAAGGGAAGGGTTCCCATTCCCTGCAGAATGTTGCGGCGCGTCAGCTTCATCGGCGGTCTCCCTTTGGTCTCATTCATTTGTGTTCGTTGGCCGCGATCCCCGATGCCGGCCTTTGCAGGCAGCACTGGACAGCGGCGGACATTCGCAGGCATCACATAGGTCCAGCTGGAATCAAGCGATAGTTCGATGCGAGCTTCAAGGCGAACTGGCGACGTGGACGGACCCGCATGAATGCGCCGCAGAAACGTGAGCTGTTCGCCGCCGAAGGCATCGCCGCGCCGCTGCGGCACGCGGTGTTCCGCCGCATCTGGCTGGCGAGCCTGCTGTCGAACCTGGGCCTGCTGATCCAGGCGGTCGGCGCCGCCTGGGCGATGACGCAGATGACGTCGTCGGCCGACAAGGTTGCGCTGGTGCAGACGGCCTTGATGCTGCCGGTGATGTTCATCTCGATGCCGGCCGGCGCCATCGCCGACATGTATGACCGGCGCATCGTCGCGCTGGTCGCGCTCGCCGTGGCGCTCGGCGGCGCCACCACGTTGACGGTGCTGGCATGGTACGGCCTGGTGACGCCGGAGCGCCTGCTCGCGCTGTGCTTCGTCATCGGCAGCGGCATGGCGCTGATGGGGCCGGCCTGGCAATCCTCCGTCAGCGAGCAGGTGCCGCCGGAGACGCTGCCGGCCGCGGTCGCGCTGAACGGCATCAGCTACAACATCGCGCGCAGCTTCGGTCCGGCGATCGGCGGCGTCGTGGTCGCGGCCGCCGGCGCGGTCGCCGCGTTCGCGGCCAATGCGCTGCTGTATCTGCCGCTGCTCGCGGCATTGTTCCTGTGGCGGCGCGTGGTCGAGCCAAGCCGGCTGCCGCGCGAGCCGCTCAACCGCGCCATCGTCTCCGGCGTCCGCTACATCGTCCATTCGCCGTCGATCCGGATCGTGCTGATCCGCACGCTGGTCACTGGCATCATCGGCGGCTCGATCTCGGCGCTGATGCCGCTGGTCGCGCGCGACCTGCTGCATGGCGGCGCGCAGACCTACGGCATCATGCTCGGCGCCTTCGGCATGGGCGCGGTGGTCGGCGCGCTCAACATCGGCGAGATCAGGAAACGGCTGTCTGGTGAGGCCGCGATCCGCACCTGCGCGCTCACCTTGGGCGCGGCCACCGCGGCCGTCGCGCTCAGCACCGCGCCGGTCCTGACGGCGGCGGCGCTCGTCATCGCCGGTGCGGTGTGGATGCTGGCGGTGGCGCTGTTCAACATCGGCGTGCAGCTTTCGGCACCCCGCTGGGTCGCGGGCCGCGCACTGGCGGCATTTCAGGCCGCGATCTCCGGCGGCATCGCGATCGGCAGTTGGGGTTGGGGGCGTCTCACCGACGCCGCCGGCGTCGAGGTCGCGCTGCTCGCGTCGGGAGCGCTGATGATGGTGTCGCCGCTGCTCGGCCTGTGGCTGCGGATGCCGCCGATCGGGGCCCGCAACGAGGACGGCGAGACGCTGGCTGATCCCGAGGTGCAGCTCGAGCTGACGCCGCGCTCGGGGCCGCTGGTGGTCGAGATCGAGTACCGCGTCGCTGAAGACAATGCCCGTGCGTTTCACGACCTGATGCAGGACGTGCAGCTCAGCCGCCAGCGCAACGGCGCCTATGGCTGGTCGATCGCACGCGACATCGCCGACCCCGAATTATGGACCGAGCGGTATCACTGCCCGACCTGGATCGACTATCTGCGTCAGCGCAACCGCTCGACCCGCGCCGAGCGCGAGCTGCACAAGCGCGCGATCGACTTCCACATCGGCACCGACCCGGTGCGCATCCGCCGCATGCTGGAACGCCCGTTCGGCTCGGTCCGGGCCAGGGACGACATCGACCGCACCGCCGAGCAGGCGCCTGCTGTCGCCTCGGCGGCTCGCAGCGGGCCGTAGCTTCGGACCATCTGCACCGAGCAGGCGATTACTGCCCGTGCTCGGTCAGCACCTTCTCGCAAGCCTTCGACAGCTTGGCCCGATGCTCCTTGAGACAGGCCAGCACCGCCTGGTCGCCGTTGTTCATCACCGCGCGGCAATACCGCGAGACGTCGCGCGCGCAGGCATCCTGGCCGGGCTGCTGCTGGGCTGAGGCGCTCGACGCGATCAGGACCAGAGGGATAATCAGAGAGAGTTTGTTCATGACTGGCGCCTCGCTCCCGGGACTGAACGTTTGGCGGCGCTTTTAGTGGTCGCAACCGGCCGTCGCAAGCGCCTCGGTCGCAGCCGGGGTGCGCAGGCGGGAGCCGGAAGCGCTCTCAATTGGCCTCATTGGCATCCGCGACCTTGCCGCTGCGCTTGGACATCTCGCGGTCGAGCACGACGCGGCAGCCGGAGCTGAGCGACGACCGGTTCTTGATCATGCAGGCGGTGATCGCCGGGATGTTCGGGATCTCGCTGCTGCACAGGCGGAACGCGTCGCCGGTACACATCTGCTGCGCCTCGGCGCTGAAGGCGAAGCTTGCCGTCGAGGAGAAGGTCGAGAGGGCGGCAAGGCTGGCGGCCGTCAGAACGGCCCTGCGCAGAATGTTGGTCGACTTCGTCATGGCTGGCTCCCATTGGCGCCGCATGTTGGCGGGGCCGCGTGTTTCAATGCGTCCATCATGGCGGGATGCCCTGTTGGCAACCGTGATGCGGGTCACGCCAGATCCAAACCTGGTCGGCAGTTTCGGCAGGCCGATGGCCGCGGCGCCATGTCGCTCCGGTGAACGGCCGCTTCGGAGCGGGCATCATCCTGGAAATCTTGTCCGATCCTGGTCGTGTTGGCACCGCGTTAAGGAATCGTTGGCACTAATGGAAGCTAATTGAAGGAGGCGGACAGCGTTGCGTCCGCCATCGAGTGTCTCGCGTTTTCGGGAAGAGTAACCATGCGTAATGCGTTAGGCTTGCTGCTGGCCACCGTCGTCGCGGCGTTGGCGATCACCGGTGTCTGGTACTACGTATCGAAGCCCAGCGCTGCCAAGGCCGCCGCGCAGAGCGCAGCGGCGAAGCCGTCCGAGCCGGCGCCGCCTCCGGCGCGCGTCGCCGCCAAGGCCAGCTCGAAGGACGATGTCGAGACGACCGGTACCGTCTCCACGCGCGCTGCCGCAGCAGCAGGCCCGGTGCCGGTGCTGCCCAGATCGACCTGCGCCAATCCGGACGCGCTCGGCATCTCCCGCACCGTCATGGTCGACACCACCGGCGGCCCGGGTTTCGGTCTCGATCACTTCAAGCAGTTCGACTTCCTCGCCGACCACGAGGTGGTGTTGACCTTCGACGACGGCCCGTGGCCGGTCAACACGCCGGCGGTGCTGAAGGCGCTGGCCGACGAATGCACCACCGGCATCTTCTTCACGATCGGCAAGCACGCGACCTATCATCCGGAGATCCTGCGCCAGGTGCTGGCCGCCGGTCACGTCGTCGGCGTGCATACGTGGTCGCACGCCAATCTGAACGGCAAGAAGATGACCGACGAGACGGCCAAGGAGGAGCTCGAGAAGGGTTTCAGCGCTGTCAAGTTCGCGCTCGGCACCAACCCGGCGCCGTTCTTCCGCTTCCCGCAACTGCAGCACCGGTCCTCTGCCGTGGCCTATCTCGGCAGCCGCAATGTCGCGATGTTCTCCTGCGACGTCGACAGCTTCGACTTCCGCTCCAAGGATGCCGACCAGGTCGTCAACACCGTGATGACCGGGCTCGACAAGAAGGGCAAGGGCATCATCCTGATGCACGACTTCCAGAAGAACACTGCGCTGGCGCTGCCGACCCTGCTGCGGCGGCTCAAGGCCGGCGGCTACAAGGTGGTCGCGATGAAGCCGAAGGGCACGCTCGACACGCTGCCGGAATATGACGCGATGATCGGCCAGGATCCGAAGCTGCCGACGACAATGACCAATGCGCGGCCGATCTCGAGCGTGATCCAGACCATCTCGCAGTGATGCCTCGCTGCAGGGTCTCCTCGCGCGAAAGGCCGGGCATTCGCCCGGCCTTCTTCGTTTGTCGCCGATTGGCGGATGCTCACCAATAGATGCCGTGGCGATGCAGCTCGCGGACGATGCGGGCTTCGGTCCAGCTCTTGCGGCGCGTCCGGTCGGAGCGCGCCGATTTCGACCGCCGCGACGATTGCTGCACAGAGCCCGGCTGCGGTGCCGGCGCCGCAGCGGCGGTGGGCTGCGGCGGCGGCGGTGCGGCGGCCGGGGCCGCTGGCGCAACCGGTTGCGCAGCGGGCTGGACCTCGGCCGCGACGGCCGGCACCGGCGCCGGGGTGACGGTGACCTCGCCGGCTTGCTGGACGTAGGTCGGACGCGGCGCCCGCGCGGCGGCGTCGTTCGACGACAGCGACAGGCTGCGTGTGCCCTCGGCCTGCGCGACTGTGGCGGATGCGAGCACCATGGCTCCGATCAGGATCATCTTGCGCATCGAGTAAGCTCCCCTTTGTTGGCTGCGGGAAGGTTTAGGCGCCGGCGCGACCGTCCGATGTGACCCCCGTCACGCTCCGCATGGCAAGCGCGAATGAAGCCGGATGCCGGCACACGGCACTGCGGATCGGTGCGCCATCTTTCTCGAAACCTTTCCGGCGCCGCGGGGACGTCCGCTCAGGACGAGGGGAGTTCTGGACGAGCCCATCCGGAAATCCACCGGCGGCAGCACGTGGGCGGTGGGCGACGCGATCCGGCACACCCGACTGTTGCTACCAAATTACCGTCAAGGCGCGGTGTTCCATGCTGCCGGTGAGATCCGGGGTTGAGGTATGATCGTATGTACGTGTACTGTTCGTTGGTGCTGTTCAGAAGCTTCGCCGAATCCGATAGGGGGACCGATCGATTCGGGGGAAGGATGCGCGCATGCGCCGGGTGATCGTTGCAGTGTTCTTGGCGGCCGTGACGCTGCTGGCCGCCAGCGGGCCGGGCCGGGCGCAGTCCGGCGACGACAACGTCGAAGAGATCTACATTGCGCGGAGCGTGCGCCAGGGCCGCGTCGTGCCGTCGGATTTCTGCGCGCCGACCAAGACCGGCTTCGCGCCGGCGCTGGAGGATCAGCTCTCGATCCACTCCGTCGGGGTCCGGCCGGCTGACGGCCGCATGACCGAGACCGGCGACAAGAGCATCGGCGAGATGCGGGTCTGCGTCGGCCAGGCGATGGATCCGACCCTGCTCGGCACCTACACCGAGGGCCAGCTCAACGGCATCGCATTCACCGGCATCGGCGATTGCCGGCTGGTGCGTGGCAATCTGCCGGAGGACGGCCTGCTCACGCACCGCTGCTTCCTGGCGCTGTCGGGCCTGCCTGAGCCGTATGTCGGCGGCTTCCTGGTTTCGAGCTCGCTGTATTCGAAGACGCCGTTCGGCACTGAAAGTTCGCCGCCGGGCTACGCCCAGGCCGGCATCCTGGTCATCCGCCTCTGGAAGAAGCGGCTGCCCTGAGGCAGCCGTTCGCGCGCTCAGGCCGGCGAGAAGGTCTGCACGAAGGCGCGCACCGTCGCGGAAACCTTGTCCTCCGAGACGTGCCAGGCGGCGCCGTCATCGGCGGCGAAGAAGCTGGAGGCGTTGGAGCCGGCCCAGCGGAACACCTCGAACGATGGCCAGTACCAGATGTCCTCGAGGTTCGAATTGTTGACGACCTCATGCGCGACCAGCCGCATCGTGCTCTTCGACAGGCAGTCGGCCTGCACCACCGATTCATATTCGAACGAGGTGAGCAGCGGCACCGGCGACACGGTGACGATCACCTTGATGCCAGGCCGGATGCTGCGGATGAACTCGATCAGATAGAGCACGTTGTCGACGTTCTCCTGCACGCCGGCGGTGCGGAACTTGTACTTCTCGGCCAGCGCCCGCGAGTTCAGCGCGGTCGGCCGCGGCAGCACGAAGGCGCCGGTCTCGCGGTCGAAGAACGCCGCGGCGACGCCGAGCGTCAGGATGAAGACGTCGGCCTGCTTGATGACGGCGAGCGTATTCTCCTTGCTCGATCCCGGCGGCAGCAACTCGACGATGCGCTCGCGGATCTCCGGATCGATCTGGGCGTCGCGCAGCCAGTCGACGAACACGCGGTTGGCGAAGGTCGTGTTGATGTACTCCGAGATCTCCATGTGGTGGCTGGCATAGCCGCTGTCGGTGAGGCTCTTGGAGAGGTTGCGCGCGAAGCACGAGCCCATGGTGAAGAAGCGGGTGCTCTTGTCGAGGAATTTCGGCGCGGCCGCGAGGTTCACCGCGATGTGGCTGGTGATCAGCGTCTGCAGGTCGCCGAGGAAGTCCTTGGTCTCCGGATAGCGTCCGACCTTGGCGCGGCCCTTGGCTTCCTTGGCCTTGCCCTTCTTGGCGTTCGACCGCGCGAGCTCCAGCGTCTCGCGGTTGATCGGGTTGTCATAGGCCGGGTTGAGCTTGATCGCCTTTTCCAGCGCCGCGACCGCTTCCTCGAATTCGTTGCCCTGGGTCAGGATCTCGCTGAGCGAGAAATAGTCGGCGGCCTGGTTGGAGGCTGCCGCGAGCTTGCGGAACAGCTCCATCGAGCGCGTGAACGGGCCGACATGGCTGCAGCGCACGGCGGCGCTGCGGATCAGGTGCAGATTGCCTTCGGTGGCCTGCTCAAAGATCTCAGGGTTCTCGTCGAGGATCGCCAGCATCATGTCGCGCGCTTCGGCGCGCTTCTTGTGTGAGCCGTCGTCGATCAGCTGCGCATAGATGAAGCGCGCGTTGATGTCCTTGGGGTCGAGCTCGAGCAGCTTCTGGAACGCGAGCTGGGCGCTGACGAAGTCCTTGTCCTCGATGTATTTGTAGGCGAGCGTCCGGATCTGGCCGACGATGGATTGAAACTGGGTGTGGCTGTCGAGGGCAGTCGTGCTCATGTCGCGGGTTCGCCTTTGTCTCGCGTTGCGTCTTCGGCCGTTGGTCCGGCGCCGCTGCCGGCAGCCGGTGCATCGCCAGTGCCGGTCGAATCGTCACGTGCACAGGCGCCATGCCCTTGCGAGAGACGTCCCACCATGACCTCTGGATACTGATCGCCACCGGCTTGGCCGCTGGCGTACGCCCGAGCGCAACCGGCACCTGCGGGATTCGAACGCGACGGACGCGCTCGTCCGGATCGCCGCCAGCCGCCAGTGCGGGCATTCATCCCGCCGCTCGCGCCGAACGATGGCGCGATTTGGGTTAAGCAATTCTTAACCGGCAAATGGAGCGCGGCGAGCGGGCGCGTCAGGAAAGGAGAGATGGGGACGGAAGGAGAGGCTGGTGCCGCAAGAGGGACTCGAACCCCCGACCCCGTCATTACGAATGACGTGCTCTACCAGCTGAGCTATTGCGGCGAACCATAGCGGCGAGCGCCCGGCACGCGGCCGGACGACGCGGACGCGCTCCTGATATCGGGCGGACGGCCCGTTGGCAAGGACAACGCGCGCGGCCGCGGCTCCGAAACGAACCGGTGTGACCGGAACGGCGGGAGGGCCTGACGGTCCTCAGCCGCCGAACCGCGACCAGAATCCGCGCCAGCCGCCGGCCTGGGCCTTGGGCGCGAGCTGCTCGGCGAACTCGTCGCGGGGCTGGTCGTCGTCATCGACACCGGGATCGTCCGGCGGCCGCATGATCGGGACGATCGCCTGGATCGGCGTCTCCGCCGGCCGGGCGAGATCGTTGCGGGTGCGGAACAGCGGCGTCGGCGCGGCTGCCGCCGTCTCGGCCGGCTTGGCGGCGACCGCGTTCGGCTCGGCCTCCGTCTCCGGCTCCGATTCGGCCTCGACGGGACCCGCGGCCTGCAACGGCGGCGCCGGCTCGGCGGCGCCGGCCTCGATCAACCGGCTATCCTCAGCCATGTCCACAGGGATATCCACCGGCTTGTCGACAGGCTTGTCCACGGCCTCGGCCGGTTGTTCGGCCTGCTCGGGATCGGCGGCGACCACCGGCCGCGGCGGCTCGTTGTCCTGCACCGCCGGAGTGATCACCACGGCCTCGCGCGGCGGCTCGACCGCGGCTTCGGCCACGGCGGGCCGGGCCGGCGGGGCCAGCACGGCTTCGGCGAAGGCCGAGCTTTCGATCACGCTGCTGCGCTCCGAGGGCAGGCTCGCCACCGGCGTCTGCCATTGGAAGGCGTCGAGCCGGCCGGTGACCGGCGAGATCGGCTGCCAGCGATCGCTGACATAGCCGTCCGCGGTCCAGGCCGGGTCGTGGCGGGCGCGCACCGCGCGCAGCGCCCATTCGCGCGCCTTGCCGGCGTCGCCATGCTCGGTGCGCTCCAGCTCGGCCATCAGCATCGCCACGCGCTGGGTCGGATCCTCCGTGAACGGCGCCAGCGCCTCGCGGGCGCGGCCGAATTCGGCGGCGTCGATCGCCGCGCGCGCCACCGCCAGCGCGCCTTCGACATGGCCGGGCGTCCGCGCGGCCAGGTTCTCCACCCGCGCCAGCCGCTGCGTGGCCGAATCGCCGAGCCGCACATGGGCGTAGGCATCGGCGAGATCCGGATGCGGACACGCCGCCCAGGCCGCCTCGATGATCTTCATCGCGCGCCGCACCTGGTGCGCCTCGCTCTCGAACTTCGCCGCCAGCACCGCGGCCGGCACCAGGGTCGGCGCCAGCTTCACCGCCTCCATCGCGCTCGAGCGCGACAGGTCGCGATCCCCGGTCTCCAGCGCCAGCGCGCGCGCCGTCAGCAGCACGCCGCGCTGACGGCGGTAGGTCGGCTTGTCGATCATGCCGGCGGTGTAGTTGCCGTCGAGGATCGAAAGCGCACCGTCCCAGTCGGCCTCGGCGCAGCGGAAGCCGAGCACGGCATGCGAGGCCCAGGTGGCGTTGGGCGCCAGCCTGAGCGCTTCGTCGGCGATCATCACCGCGGCATAGGCGTCGTCGGCGCGCTGCGCCTCGATGAACAGGCCGCGCAAGCCGAGCAGGCGGGTGTCGTGGCGCTCGGCCATGGCGCGGAAGGCGCGCCGGGCGCCGTCGCGGTCGCCTTCGAGCTGCGCCGCCTGGGCGTGCAGGAGCAGCGTCAGCGGATCATCGCCGGCCAGCCGCTTGGCGGTGTCGGCGTGCTGCCGCGCCGCGGTCGAATCGCCCTGGCCGATCGCCAGCAGGCCGTGGGTGATGGCGTGGCGGCCGCGCTGATGCCGGCGGGCGCGATGCGCCTTGCGGATGTGGCCGGGCGCCCGCAGCAGCGCGCTGATCAGGTTCCAGACCAGCACGCAGGCCGCGATGGTCAGGCCGAGCGCCAGCACGAACACCGGCAAGGTCATGGCGATCCGCCACGGGCCCCAATTCAAGACGACGTCGCCGGTCTGCTCGGCGACCCAGGCCGAGCCCGCAGCGGCGAGCCCGACCAGGATGAGGAAAATGACGATCCGGAACATGTGCGTCCTTGGGCGTCCTATTGCGCGGGTTTGGCGAGCGCGGTCATCGCGTCGTCGGCGAATTTGCGGGCGGTCGACAGCGCGGCGTCGCGGGCATCGGCGCGTGCGAGCCAGTCATTGGCGGGGGCGCGATCCTCCGGCGAGAGACCCTTCAGCTCGCGGCGGGCCTCGGCGAAATCGTTGCGCAGCGCCGCCGCGGTGATCCGTGCCACGACCGCGCCGCGATCGGTGCCGGCGCCGTCGGTACGCTCGACCTTGACCAGGCTCGAGGCGCCGGCCGAGAGCTTGCCGAGGATCGAAGTCCCCGTGGTGCTCTCGGGCGCCGGCGGCGAGAGCTTCGGCACGATGGTGAGCAGCTCGCGGCTCAGTGCCGCGGGGCTCGGCACGCCGGTCGTGGCGAATGCCTCCAGCGGCTTCAGCGCGGCCGCGTCGGGCGCCAGCGATCTAGCGGTGGTCAGCGCCGCTCCATAGGGATCGCCGTGACGCACGGCGACGTCGAGCAGGGTCGCGGCGACCACGCGGCGCAGCGGCGCATCGTCGGCCGGCTTGGCCGCCTCTGAGAGCTTGGCGCGCTCCTGTGCCAGCGCCGCGCTCTGGCTCTTGCTCGCCCGCTCCAGCGCGTCGATGCGCGCCGTCAGGCCGGAGAGATCGACCGGCTCGGGCGCCGGCGCGGAGCCGTCGCGCGGCTGCGCCCGGACATCGTTGAGGGCCGCCACGGTCTTGTCGGCCTGCGCGCGCAGGCCGGCGACGTCGTTGCGCAGCGCTGCGATCGCCTTGTCGGCGGCATCGAGCCGGCCGGTCACGGCGCCGTCCGGCTTGCCGACGCGCTGCTCCAGCCCGGCGACGCGGGAGGTGAGCTCGTCGATAGCGGCGGACTGCGGCGAGATCGCCGAGGGCGGCTGCACAGGCGGCCAGCCGAGCATCCAGCCGACGCCGATCACCAGCGCGGCCGCGGCCGCGCCGGAGAACGGTGCGATGATCCAGGGCGACACCGGACGCGGCGGCGGGGGTGGAGGAAGCTCGGCGTGCGGCGGCTCGGCCGCGGCGACCGTCTCCTCGGGCGTCTCGCTGGCGGCCGATTCCGGTTCGGCGTCACCGGCGCCATGCGGATGCGACTGGCTCGCCGCGCCCGACGACCCCTCGGCCAAGGCTTCGGCCGGGGCCGACCAGGGCGACGTGGTCGGCCGCTCGGCCGCGCTCTCGCTGGCCGACGGGCGCTCCTCGCGCGAGGTCGGCTCCAAATCGATGGTCGGCGGTGGCCGTTTCGGCCGCCCGGTGTCGGAGGCCGGTGCAGCGGTGTCGGGTTCATCGACCATGGTGGAAGTTCCCTGGCTGAGGCAAGATTGAGCAGGCCCTCTTACGCCATTCACGACCGTAGCGCACGGGTCAGGCCCTCCAGCATGTCGTTTTCATCCGGATGCGCCGCGATTGTGACCTGGGTGGCGCCGGCCTCGCGCAGCACCTCGGCGACATTGGCCGACAGGCAGCCATGCGGCACCGCCAGCGCCGAGATTTCGACGCCGTCGGCGCGGATGGCCGCCACGAACGCAACCGCGCTCCGCCGCGAATAATGCAGCACCGCCTCGATCCGGTTGGCTGCGAAGGCGTCGCAGACCTCGCGCGGCAGGGTGGTCACCTGCGCCATGCGATAGACGGTCTGGGTGATCACATCGAAGCCGCGCTCGGCGAGTTCGGAGGCGAGGTCGCGCGAGATGTCGGCGCCGGCGAGATAGAGCAGGGTGGCCCTGGCCTCGATGACGCCGCTGTCTGCGATCAGGTCGCGCAACGCGGTCGCATCGGCCGCGGCCGAGATCACCTGCGTGAAGCCGGCCTCGCGTGCGGCTGCGGCCGTCCGGTCGCCGACCGCGAACAGCGGCAGGCGCAGCAAGGCGGACGCCCTGAGCTGCGGCGCCGCCGCGCGCAGCGCGTTCGATGACGTTACGATGAGTCCGGCGGCATCGCCGCCGACGTCCGGCGGCAGCGCGACCGGCTCGAAGCGCAGCATCGGCGCCAGCAGCACCTCGAAGCCACGCGCGCGCAGGGCGCTCGCGGTGCGTTCATTGTCAGGGGCGGGACGGGTCACCAGCACGGCCATGTGCTATGCTCCCGTCGAACACGGATCGGCCGGGCTGCAACGGACGGACGATTGCACCTGGCGACCTCGTGGTGTTAGGCGGTTCTGCGCACTCATAATGACCAAAAGGGTTGAGATTGGGTAACGAATCGCAAACGCTCGTGCTGGGCATCGAAACCACCTGCGACGAGACCGCCGCGGCGGTGGTGGCGCGTGATTCGGACGGCAAGGGGCAGATCCTTTCCAATGTTGTGCGCTCGCAGACCGACGAGCATGCCATCTATGGCGGCGTGGTTCCCGAGATCGCCGCGCGCGCCCATGTCGACATGCTCGACCATCTCATCGACGCGGCGATGCGCGAGGCCGGCATCGACTATGCCGCGCTCGGCGGCGTCGCGGCGGCGGCCGGGCCGGGCCTGATCGGCGGCGTCATCGTCGGCCTCACCACCGCCAAGGCGATCGCGATGGTGCACGACACGCCGCTGATCGCGGTCAACCATCTCGAGGCGCATGCGCTGACGCCGCGCCTCACCGATGCAATCGACTTCCCCTATTGCCTGTTCCTGGCCTCCGGCGGCCACACCCAGATCGTCGCGGTCGCCGGCGTCGGCGATTATGTCAGGCTCGGCACCACCGTCGACGACGCGATGGGCGAGGCGTTCGACAAGGTCGCGAAGATGCTGGGTCTGCCCTATCCGGGCGGACCACAGGTCGAGCAGGCCGCGCGCAACGGCGACGGTCAGCGCTTTGCCTTCCCGCGTCCGATGCAGGGCCGCAGCGATGCCAATTTCTCGCTGTCCGGGCTGAAGACCGCCGTGCGTAACGAGATCGGCCGGCTCGGCAAGGTGAGCGAGCAGGACATCGCCGACCTCTGCGCCAGCTTCCAGGCCGCGGTGCTGGACTCGACCGCCGACCGCCTGCGCGTCGGCCTCGATCTGTTCAAGCAGCGTTTCGGCGCGCCGACCGCGCTGGTGGCCGCCGGCGGTGTCGCCGCCAACCAGGCGATCCGCGGCGCACTCGACGATGTCGCGCAGCAGGCCGGCACCCGCCTGATCATGCCGCCGCCGGCGCTGTGCACCGACAATGGCGCGATGATCGCCTGGGCCGGGCTGGAGCGGTTGGCGCTAGGGATGGTGGACGGCATGGACGCCGCGCCGCGCGCGCGCTGGCTGCTGGATGCCAATGCCAGCGTGCCGGGCAAGTTCGCGAATACGCGGGCGGGGTTTTGAGGGTGATGGAATTGCTTTTTCATCCTGCACGAAGCGGCTGGATCGCCCTCGGCTGTGATGTGGCAAGCTCCTGCACCATACGCGGTGCGCTCCCCTCCCCCTTGCGGGGAGGGGTCGGGGGTGGGGGTGGCTCCATAAAAATTCTCGCTCGTGGCACCCCCCTCCCCAACCCTCCCCCGCAAGGGGGGAGGGAGCGCAGCCGAATCCGCGGCGAATGACTCGTTTCCAAACGATCTCCATCGTCGGCGCCGGTGCGTGGGGCACGGCGCTCGCCGCCGTCGCCGCGCGTGCCGGCCGTGAGGTCACGCTCTACGCGCGCGACAGCCACCACGCCGCGCGCATCTCTGCTGCCCGCGAAAACCCGCGACTGCCCGGCATTCCGCTCGCCCCCAGCATCGCCGTGACCGCCGATCTCGCCGAGGCCGCCCGCGCCGACGCCGTTCTCATCGTTGTCCCCGCCCAGCATCTGCGCGGTGCGGTCATGCATCTCGCCCCGCTGCTCCGTCCGGGCACGCCGCTCGTCGCCTGCGCCAAGGGCATCGAGCACGGCACCCATAAATTCATGACCGAGGTGATCGCGGAGGCCGCGCCGAACGCGATCCCGGTGATCCTGTCCGGCCCGAGCTTCGCCGACGACGTCGCGCGAGGGCTGCCGACCGCGGTGACGCTCGCCGCGCCCGACGAGGCGCTCGCGGCCGACCTCGTCCATGCGCTGGGTTCGCCGACCTTCCGGCCCTATCATTCGACCGACGTGCGCGGCGTCGAGATCGGCGGCGCCGCCAAGAACGTGCTGGCGATCGCCGCCGGCATCGTTGCCGGCCGCAATCTCGGCGCCTCGGCGCTGGCGGCGCTGACCACGCGCGGCTTCGCCGAGTTGGTGCGGCTCGGCCGCGCCTATGGCGCGCGCAGCGAGACCTTGACCGGCCTGTCCGGCCTCGGCGACCTGATCCTCACCTGCGCCGGTCCGCAATCGCGCAACTTCGCCGCCGGCCTCGCGCTCGGCCGCGGCGAGCCGCTGCCCGCAGGCAAGCTCGCCGAGGGACAATACACCGCGCCCGTGCTGGTCGAACTCGCCACCTCGCGCGGCGTCGAGATGCCGGTGGCGCAGGCGGTCGCCGCCATTCTCGCCGGCACCGTGACGATCGATGCCGCGATCGAGGCGCTGATGATGCGCCCATTCAAGGCGGAGGAGTGAGGGCCGCCGCGCGACCGACGTCATCCAGCACGACGCTCTCTCCGCCGTCATGCCCGCGCTTGTCGCGGGCATCCATGTCTTGGATAATGCGCCGAGCAGTGCGACGTGGATGGCCGGGACCTCCCAGCGCTTCGCGCTTTTGCCTGGCCAGGACGAGTGGAAAGAGACGACCATCATGAACTACTGGCTGGTGAAATCCGAACCCTCGGTATGGTCGTGGGACCAGCAGGTGGCGAAGGGCGCGAAGGGGGAGGCCTGGATCGGCGTGCGCAACTACACGGCGCGGCAGAACCTGGTGGCGATGAAGAAGGGCGACCTCGCCTTCTATTATCATTCCAACGAGGGCAAGGAGATCGTCGGCATCGCCGAGATCATCAAGGAAGCCTATCCTGATCCGACCGACAAGACCGGCAAGTTCGTCTGCGTCGACATCAAGGCGCACAAGCCCTTCAAGACCCCGGTGACGCTCGCCGCGATCAAGGCCGACAAGATGCTGAGCGAGATGGCGCTGGTGAAGCAGTCGCGGCTGTCGGTGCAGCCGGTCACGCCTGCGGAATGGAAGCACGTCTGCAAGCTGGGCGGCGTGTAGGGGCGCAAGGGCTTGTGAGACGCGCAAGGCGTTAGCGCCATTCGTGGTAGCTCCGGACCTGTGGCTGCCATGGGTAGGCTGCGTCCTTTCAGGCGCCGCGCGATGATGCTACGTTCAGTTGTGGCAGGGAGCACCTGCTTCCTGCTCCATACCGAACAGGAGACCGGCATGTCGGACAGCGTCTACAAAGTCATCGAGCTGATCGGTACCAGCAGCGAATCGTGGGAAAAGGCGGCCGCGAACGCGGTCGAACAAGCTGCGAAAACACTCCGGGACCTGCGCGTTGCAGAAGTCGTCAAGCTCGACATGCAACTCGATGCGAAGGGGAAAGTCGAAGCCTATCGGGCCAAGCTCAACGTGTCGTTCAAGTTCGAAGGTTCGTGAGTTGAATTGACCCTCGACTTCCGTCGAATCTTCCGTCGGCCGATGGACGGGCAGCGGGATCGAGCTTCCGAGTCCGGCGTCATGCCCCGCACGAGGGGCATGACCTTGTTCCGTGATTTCGGTTCGGCGTCCCGGAACGCCGCGCGGCAGACGGCTGCCGCCGCAAGCCTGTCATGCGCGAATTGCCCGTCGTGTTAGTTTGTCGCACGCTGCCGGCATTGCACCGTCGGGCAAATCACCTGCACATTTCCGCACGTCCCTGCTGCCGCATGAGGGACGTTTCGCGACCGTCACGGATCGTTGGCAGTGGGATGCGATGGGCGTGGGTCGACGCAGCGTGAGCTGATCGCGCGGACGAACGGCGATGCACGCACGGTCAAGTCGCGCGGTCCTGATATCCCGACGCTGATATCAAGCGGGTGCCGATGCCCTCAGCGTGTCGCGCTCGTGATGGTGGCCAGCAAGCCGGCGCACCAGGGAGAACGCGAAGCAGCCGTTAAAACCAATCGCGCAGGGAGGGCCGGGTGTGTTCGGCCAGACCTGTGGTACCTGCCGCCAGCATTTTCTTTCGCTGGCGGGCCACGGGCGCGGCCAGCGCCCGGCCTTCCCTGCGCCCTCTGTTTGAGGAGGGCGGTAGTTTCAGCACAGCTCGGGCGCATCGTGTCGCGAGAACGAGATCGTTCGCCTTCGAGCTGCTTGTCGAGGCAACGCCGGGACCGCCAACCACAGCTGTCGTCCCGGGCAAGCGCGAAGCGCGCCGACCCGGGATCCATAACCACAGGGTTCAGTTGTCTTGCACGGGACTCGCAGCCTGCCTCTTACAAACATCACGCGGTATGGATCCCTGCGTTCGCAGGGACGACATCGGCTATTTGGCGCGCGCTCGGCCCTCACGATCCAAACAAAAAGAAAGGGGCCCCAGCTTGCGCTGGAGCCCCTCAACGGTCAGGGCATTGCCGGGTATTTGCCCGAACCGAAGTTGCGGACCTGGTCGCGTACGACCAAGTCCCGGGAGAACTCAGTAGTTGTAGGCGCGCTCGCCGTGGTCGGTGATGTCGAGACCCTCGCGCTCCTGCTCCACGGTCGGGCGCAGGCCGATAATCACGTCGACGACCTTGTAGAGGATCGCCGAGCCGACACCCGACCACACCAGCGTGGCGAGGACGGCCTGGATCTGCGCCAGCATCTGCGTGGCGAAGTCGTAGGTGCCGGCGTTGTTGCCGGTGATGTTGGTGTAGTCGGTGATGCCGACGCCACCCAGAGCCGGGTTGACCAGGATGCCGGTGGCCAGAGCGCCGATGATGCCGCCGATGCAGTGCACGCCGAACACGTCGAGCGCGTCGTCATAGCCCAGCGCGTTCTTCACGGTGGAGACGAAGAACAGGCAGACCGGGGAGACGATCAGGCCGAGCACCAGCGCGCCGATCGGACCGGCATAACCGGAGGCCGGGGTAACGGCGACGAGACCGGCGACCGCGCCCGAGCAGATACCGAGCAGCGACGGCTTGCCCTTGACGGCCCATTCGCACAGCAGCCAGGACAGCGCCGCACCGGCGGTCGCGACCATGGTGTTGACGAAGGCCAGCGCGGTGACGCCGTTCGATTCCAGGTTGGAGCCGGCGTTGAAGCCGAACCAGCCGACCCACAGCAGCGCGGCGCCGATCATGGTCATGGTCAGCGAGTGCGGAGCCATCAGCTCCTTGCCGTAGCCGGTGCGCTTGCCGATCAGGACGGCGCCGACGAGGCCCGCGATGCCAGCGTTGATGTGCACCACGGTGCCGCCAGCGAAGTCGAGGGCACCCGCCTGGAACAGCCAGCCGGCGTTGCTGCTAACTTCGTCGAGCTTGGCCTGGGCGGCGGTCTTGGCGGCAGCGTCGCCAGCGGCAGCGAGAGCCTTGGCGGCGGCAGCAACGTCATCCGGCGCGGGCACGTACCAGACCCAATGCGCGATCGGGAAGTAGATGAAGGTCACCCACAGCAGCACGAACAGCATCACTGCCGAGAACTTGATGCGCTCGGCGAAGGCGCCGACGATCAGGGCCGGGGTGATCATCGCGAAGGTCATCTGGAACACGAAGTAGGCGAACTCCGGAATCACGACGCCGTTCGAGAAGGTCGCGGCGGTGGAGTTGGCATCGACCCCGTGCAGGAAGGCCTTGGCGAAGCCGCCGACATATTTGGTCATGCTGCCGCCGTCGGTGAAGGCGAGCGAGTAGCCGTAGAGCGTCCAGACCACGCCGACCATGGCGACGATCGCGAACACCTGGGTGAGGACCGAGGCCATGTTCTTGGTGCGGACGAGGCCGCCATAGAACAGCGCGAGGCCGGGGATGGACATCATCAGGACGAGCGCGCTGGACACGAGCATCCAGGCGACGTCGCCCTTGTTGGGAACGGGGGCGGCTGCGGCAGCGGCGGCAGGCGCGTCCTCGGCGAACGCCACATCGACGAGGCCTGCGACGCAGAGCCCTGCAATTGCGAGCGTAACCCATCCCGCGCTGGTTGGACGCTTGAACGTCATTTTATTGTACTCCGTAAGTGTTCTGGTTTGAGCGCGAAATCAAAGGGCCGCAGCGTCCGCTTCGCCGGTGCGGATACGCACGGCGTGGTCGAGGCTGATGACGAAGATCTTGCCGTCGCCGATCTGGCCGGTCTTGGCGGCCGAGCTGATCGCATCGATGGTCTTGTCGACCTGGTCGGAGGGGATCGCGACCTCGATCTTGATCTTGGGCAGGAAGCTCACCGCATATTCGGCGCCGCGGTAGATTTCCGTATGACCTTTCTGACGGCCGTACCCCTTCACTTCCGTCACCGTGAGACCATGAACGCCGATGGCGGTCAGGGCGTCCCGGACTTCTTCGAGCTTGAATGGCTTAATGATCGCCATAACAATTTTCATGGGTCCTATCCCCGCTTGGGCCCGGCACGGACGTTACCGAGCGCTTCCTGTCGACTGAGGTTCACCACGCGGAGAAATCTTCACGACGCGGGCACAGCCGGGAGCGATAGAATCAAATGCCGTGCCAGACGGCTGGTCAGGGCTAACGAGCGGTGAATCCTGGCCTTTTCACCCCTCGGGAGGGGCAGCAGGGGCTGCGCTATTCCGTCGCGCTCAAGGAATGGGCAGGCATGCGCAAAAGTTGCGCATGTCAGGCTCAAGACACAATGCTGCTCAGCGCGCGGGCAGAATCCTGCGGCGCCGAACAGGTCAATTGGCGTCAATTGCTGCAGCTATTGCAGCGCCTCGCCATGCTGGGAGATGTCGAGTCCTTCCAGCTCGTGCTCACGCGACACCCGCAGCGGCACGAAGGCGCTGACCAGCTTCAGGAGCCCCCAGGTGACGCCGCCCGACCACACCAGGGTGACGGCGACGCCGTAGAGCTGGGCCGTAAGCTGCTTCGGGTTGCCCTCGATCAGCCCCGTCGTGCCGCCGATCGCGGCGGTCGCGAACACGCCGGCCAGCACGGTGCCGGTGAGGCCGCCGACGCCGTGGACGCCGAACACGTCGAGCGAATCGTCATAGTTGAAGCGGTGCTTCAGCGAGGTGCAGGCCCAGTAGCAGATGATACCGGCGAGCGCGCCGATCACCAGCCCATGCCAGGGGGCGACGAAGCCGGACGCGGGCGTGATGGTGCCGAGGCCGGCCACCGCGCCGGAGATCATGCCGAGCACAGACGGCTTGCGCCGCGTCGACCATTCCAGCGCGCCCCAGGTGACGGCGCCGGCGCAGGCGGCCAGATGCGTCGTCAGGATCGCCATCACCGCATGCGCATTCGCGCCCAAAGCCGAGCCGCCATTGAAGCCGAACCAGCCGACCCAGAGCAGGCCGGTGCCGACCACCGCGAGCGACAGATCGAACGGCGAGAGGTTCTCGCTGCCGTAGCCCTGGCGCCGTCCCATCACCAGCGCCGCGACCAATCCCGCGGTGCCCGCGGAGAGATGCACGACGAGACCGCCGGCGAAGTCGACCACGCCGGCCTGCGCGAGAAAGCCGCCGCCCCAGATCCAATGCGCCAGTGGCACATAGACGAAGATGAACCATGCGATGCTGAACAGGAGGTAGGCGGAGAAGCGCATGCGGTCGGCGACCGAGCCCGCCACCAGCGCCACCGTGATGATCGCGAACGTCATCTGGTACAGCATGAACAGCGACTCGGGGATCGTCTTGGCGCCGGGATGGACGCTGTCCATGCCCATGCCGGCGAGGAAGGCGCGGTCGAGCGAGCCGATCCAGGTGCCGTCGCCGACGAAGGCCAGCGAGTAGCCGAATGCGACCCACAGGATCGAGATCAGCATCACGGCTGCGAGGCTCTGCGCCATCGTCGCCAGTACGTTCTTCTTGCGCACCATGCCCGAGTAGAACAGCGCCAGACCCGGAATGGTCATCATCAGCACCAAAGCGGTGGCGACGATCATCCAGGCGGTGTCGGCCGGTTCGATCGTGGACGGCGCTGCGGCCGCTGCTGGCGTGGTGAAGGCAATCGCTCCCGCTGCAGCCAATGCTGCAGACGCGCGCAGGCTACGAGACGCGCTGGTCTCCATGACAGTCCCCCCGGCATGTCAGATGTTAGGATTTTGCAGTCCGCCGCGCCGTTGCGGCGGGCGTGCAGCCGTTGCGGCTGCTTGACGGGCTTAGAGTGCGTCGGTGTCGGTTTCGCCGGTGCGGATGCGGCGGGCATGATCGATCGGCGTCACGAAGATCTTGCCGTCGCCGATCTGGCCGGTGCGCGCGTGCGTCGTGATCACCTCGACCGCCTTCTCGGCGATGTCCGAGTTGACCGCGATCTCGATGCGCAGCTTGGGCAGGAAGTTCACGATATATTCGGCGCCCCGGTAGATCTCGGTATGGCCCTTCTGGCGGCCGTAGCCCTTGACCTCGGTGACGGTCATGCCGTGGACGCCGATCGCGGTGAGGGCCTGGCGCACCTCGTCGAGCTTGAAGGGTTTGATGATCGCGACGACGAGCTTCATGGGCGGGCCTTGGTTTCCTCAGGTAGAAGCCGCCTGTTTCGGAGGCAGGCTTGGGATGGCCGTTTTGGCCTGTTCCTAGGCAAATGGCACAAAATCAGCGCAGCGTTAAGCGAAAACGTCAAGGAGTGACGGATATCACTGAACGGAACGCGACATCGCCCGACAGACTGAAGACGTTTTCCTGCCATCCTCCATTCAAGGACATCCCATGTCGAATCGTTCCTGGTATTACGCGGCGCAAGGCCAGCAACAGGGCCCCATTTCGGAAGACGAACTGCGCGACCTGATCGCCCGGGGTGTCGTCACGGCCGAGACGCTGCTGTGGAGCGACGGCATGGCCGGCTGGGAGAAGGCCGGGCGCATTCCCGGCCTGATGTCGGGCGTGCCGAGCATCTCCCCCGGCGTCCCGCCCGCGTTCGAGGCCGGCGTGCCTGCGTCGGGCGGCGCGCTCTCGGTCAAGCTCGACACCTGGTCCTATCTCGGCTGGACGCTGCTGTATGTCGTCGGCCAGTTCCTGGTGGTGATCACGCCCTGGACCGCTGTCTATCTCTACCGCTACGTGATCGAGCGGATGCGGGTGCCCGGCCGGCCGAACCTCACCTTCACCGGCCAGCCGCTCGACATCTGGTACGTCTTCATCGCCATGGGCGTGCTGGCCTATGTCGGCCTCAGCGACCGGCCGATCCTCAACCTGATCTCGCTGGTTGCCCCGGCGTTCCTGGGCTGGATGGTGCTGCGCTGGCTGCTGAGCAACCTCGCCTCGAATGGCGAGCGGTTGCCGATCCATTTCGAAGGCAGCCCCGTCGTCTATGCCGGCTGGTACCTGCTGATGATCGTGTCGGGCATCACCGTCATCGGCTGGGCCTGGGTGCTGACCGCCTGGATGCGCTGGGTCTGCCGCAACATCCAGGGGACGCGGCGCGAGGTCGTGTTCACCGGCTCGGGCCTGCAGGTGCTGTGGCGCACCTTCGCGTTCGTGCTCGGCTGCTCGGTGATCATTCCGATCCCGTGGCTGCTGCGCTGGTACAGCGCCTGGTACGTGTCGCAATTCGCGGTCGTCCCGCGGACGGCACAGCCGGTGTGATGCGGCTAGGCGCGGCGCTCGCGGATCGAGCCCTCCTGCGCCACGGAGGCGACCAGCGTGCCGTCGGGCTTGAAGATCGAGCCGCGGGTGAGCCCGCGGCCGCCCTGCGCGCTCGGCGAATCCTGCGCATAAAGCAGCCATTCGTCGGCGCGGAACGGCCGGTGAAACCACATCGCGTGATCCAGCGAGGCCGGCATCATGCGCTTGTCGAACAAGGTGCGGCCATAGCGCGCCATGACCGCGTCGAGCAGCGAGAAGTCCGAGGCATAGGCCAGCGCGCACATGTGCAGCGCCGGATCATCGGGCAGCTTCGCCGCCGTCTTGATCCAGACGTTGATGCGGCCATCCTCGATCTTCTGGCCGAAGTACCGGTTCAGTTCGACGGGGCGCAGCTCGATCGGCCGGTCGGATTCGTAGTAGCGGCGGATGAAGTCCGGCATCCTTTGGAAGACTTCCTGAAACATCGGCTGCTTGGAGATCTCCTCCGCCGTCAGCTTCTCCGGCGGCGGCACGTCCGGCATCTTGTCCTGGTGGTTGAACGCGCTCTCCTCGTCGCTGTGGAACGACACCATGATCGAGAAGATCGCATTGCCGTGCTGGATCGCGGTGACGCGCCGCGTCGCATAGCTCTTGCCGTCGCGCAGACGCTCGACCTGGTAGATGATCGGCACCTGCGGGTCGCCGGGCAGGATGAAGTAGCAGTGCAGCGAATGCGGCAGCCGGCCCTCGACGGTGCGGCAGGCCGCCATCATCGCCTGGCCGATCACCTGGCCGCCGAACACGCGCTGCCAGCTCGTCTTCGGGCTGTTGCCGCGGAACAGGTTCACCTCGATCGGCTCGAGATCGAGGATCGAGATCAGGTCGATCAGTCCCTTGGACATGGCGTGGTGCTTTCGCTGGCTCGGCCGGCCGCTCCGGTCCCGTTCTCGCGGGATCAGGCATCCGGAATTGATGGCCTCGGGGGGCAGCCCTTGGTTCACGCCCCTGTTTCGCCCAGCTATAATCCTCCCGCAAGAGTAACTGTGAGCAGGGTGGCATGACGACACAGCGAAGCATTGTCATTTGTGGCGGGGCCTTTGCCGGCCTGGCGCTCGCGCTCGCGCTTCGGCAGGGGCTCGGTCCCGAAGTGCCGGTGATCGTGGCCGATCCGGCGCTCGCCAACCGGCCGAGCCGCGATCCACGCGCCAGCGCCATCGTCGCGGCGTGCCGCAAGCTGTTCGATGCGATCGGGGTCTGGGCGGACGTGGCGCCGCAGGCGCAGCCGATCCTCGACATGGTCATTACCGATTCCAAGCTCGAGGACGCGACCCGCCCGTCGTTCCTGACGTTCGCGGGCCAGGTCGAGGCCGGAGAGCCGTTCGCGCACATGGTCGAGAACCGGCTCTTGATCGACGCGCTGGTGCGGCATGCGGAGGCCGCAGGCGTCGAGCTCAAGGCGATGCCGGTGACCGGCTTCGTGACGCGGGCCGACGGCATCGCGGTGACTCTGGGCGACGGCAGCCAGCTCGAGGCGAGCCTGCTGGTGGCCGCTGACGGCGCGCGTTCGAAGCTGCGCGAGCGCGCGGGCATCCAGACCCATGGCTGGGACTATGACCAGTCCGGCATCGTCGCGACCATCGGTCATGAACGCGACCATGGCGGCCGCGCCGAGGAGCATTTTCTGCCGCCCGGACCATTCGCGATCTTGCCGCTGACCGGCAAGCGCTCCTCGCTGGTGTGGACCGAGCGGCGCGCCGAGGCGAAGCGCCTCGTCGCGCTCAGCGCGGATGAATTCCATGCCGAGCTGGAGAAGCGCGCGGGTCTGCATCTCGGCGAGTTGAAGGTGCTCGACCAGCCGCGCGCTTTTCCGCTGTCCTACTTCGTCGCCCGCTCGTTCATCGCGCCGCGGCTGGCGCTGGTCGGCGACGCCGCCCATGTGATCCACCCCATCGCGGGGCAGGGGCTCAATATGGGGCTGAAAGACGTCGCCGCACTGGCCGAGGTCGTGGTCGATGCGGCAAGAATGGGGATCGATCCGGGGCAGGTCGATGTCCTCGAACGCTACCAGCGCTGGCGCCGCTTCGACACGATGGCGATGGGCGTTGCCACCAATTCGCTGAACTTCCTGTTCTCGAACAAGTCGACGCTGTTGCGGGCCGTGCGCGACATCGGCCTTGGCATCGTCGATCGCGCGCCGCCGTTGAAGGAGCTGTTCATCAAGCAGGCCGCGGGCCTCACCGGAGAGATGCCACGGCTGCTGAAGGGTGAGGCGCTGTAGAGCATGATCCGGAAAAACGGGAACCGGTCTTCCCTCGCGACAAACGCCGAAGGCGTTTGCGCGGAGATCATGCTCGAACAAAGAGCTCAGCGCGGGCCTGCGGCGGCGATGAAGCCGGCGACGGCCTCGACCATGTCGGGGTCGAGCGGACGGTCGGGGTCGTTGTAGGAGGCGAGGTTCTCGTCCTCGTTGGCGACGTCGACCAGGACGTGGTTCATCTCCGGCAGCCACAGCGACTTGGCGGCCGGTGCGGCGGCGGCGAGCGCGACCATGTCGAGGCGTGCGATCTGGTGGTCGCGGGCGCCGCCGACGATCAGAATCGGGATCGTGAGCTGCTTCAGTGGATCGATCGGGTCCTCGGCAAAGGCGGAGCCGATGCTGGGCTGCATGCTCGGTGCGACCGGCAGCTCGGGCGGTGGCGGGTCCACGACCTGCCCGGCCATGATGGCGTCGATCGCCTTGGCGACCGGCTCCATCTTCGCGGCCGGCAGCTTCTTCTCGAGCTGCGCCTTCAACAGGTCGCCCTGCCGCCGCGCCGATGTGGTGAGCAGCACGAGGCGGTCGACCGGGGTGCGGCGGGCGGTGAGGATGGCGACCAGGCCGCCCTCGCTGTGGCCGACGAGAACGATGCGGGCGAACTTGCCGCGCAGGAAGTCGACCAGCGCGGCGGCGTCGTCGACGTAGTCCTTGAAGCGGAAGTCCTCCGGCTTGCCGAACTCCGCCTTCCAGCCGCGTGCGCCGCGCTTGTCGTAGCGCAGGCTGGCGATGCCTTGGGTGGCGAGCTGCTCGGCGAGCTTCTTCAAGGTCGCCGGCTTGAGCTGCGGCCCATTGCCATCCCGGTCCGTCGACCCGGAGCCGGCGATCAGCAGCGCCACCGGCGGGCGCTCGACACCCGCTGGCGTCGTCAGGACGGCGTCGAGTGCGCCAATGCGGACGGCGCTCTCCTCGGCCGAGACCCCCGAAGCGAGGGCCATCAGCGCCACGGCGAGCGCACAGCGGATCACGACGGGCCGCATCGGTCAGTCGATCTTCCGCGCTTCCTCGGGCAGCATGATCGGGATGCCATCGCGGATCGGGTAGGCGAGCTTCGCCGACCGCGAGACCAGCTCCTGTTTCGCCGCGTCGTATTCCAGCGGGCCCTTGGTCATCGGGCAGACCAGGATCTCGAGCAGCTTGGGATCGACGGAATTGGCGGGGCGTTCGAGCGGGGCGTTCATGGCAAGGGTCTCCGGCGGGCGCCTCTGTAGCATAACGTCCGCTCGCTTGTCGTGCTTCAAGGCATGTGCCGGGCGATCCGGATCAGCTCGTCGATGACCGCGTCCAGTTGCTCGGCCGGCAACGGCCGATCCGACAGCGCGTGGCCGAGGAAGGTCCAGTACAGCACCTGGGCGCGTGCGCGCGCGATCGCCGGCACTAGTCCCTCGGCTGCAAGCAGGCTCTCGACATAGCCCAGCCGGCGCCTGTCGATGGCTTGGACAGCCTGCCGCGCGGCGGGGTCGGATCCGGCCCAGTTGCGCACGGCGCGCTCCAGGGTGAGCTTGACGTTGAACGCGCGGCGGAGGAGCACGGCAATGGCCGGCTGGTCGCCGGCGTTCGCCTCCACCCCGGTGATGATCTGCTCGGCCGCAATCTCCCGCCACTTCTTGAGGAGGGCCGCGTGAAACCCGGCCACATCGGCGAAATGCCAGTAGAAGCTGCCGCGCGACACGCCCAAGGCTTTCGCCAGCGGCTCCGCCTTCAGCGCGGTGAAGCCCCGGCTGGCCAGCACCTTCAATCCCTGTGTCAGCCAATCGTCGGCCGAGAGCTGATCGGTCATGTCGTCACCATGAGACGACCATACACAGCTGTATTGACGACCGCCAGGGCTTCGTGCATTGTCCATACATAACTGTATGGAGGCGTGCCATGCGCGATGCGCTGCTCGTGACCGCGGGGCTGATGGCGATCACCGTCGCCGTGATCCACGGCGTGCTCGGCGAGACGACGGTTTTCGCGCGTGCCACCATCTCGCCGGAGCGGCTGCGAACCCTGCTGCGGCTGGTCTGGCAGACTGGCACGGTGGCGTGGATCGGCTGTGGCGTGCTGCTCGCCGTCGCCCCGCAAATGACGTCGGAGTCGGCGCGGCATTGGACGGTGACCACGGTCATCGTCGTGTTCGCTTTCGCCGCAGGCGCCAATGCGCTCGCGACGCGCGGGCGGCATTTCGGCTGGGTCATGCTCGCCGGCGTAGTCAGTCTCGCCATCGCCGGCTACTGACGCGGCGAATCCCGGTCCACCGCAGCGCCGCCACGTACCCGGCGAGAGGAAGGCATCGCGACGCTCCGTAACCGCCGCGTCGCCTCAACTGCTGTTCGGCCGCACTCCGTTCACCGCGAGGCCACTGCCACGACACATTCGCCAAGAATGGTTCCAACTTAGAAGGAGTCTCTTTGCAGACACGGCGACGAGCCGCTTAGCTGTTCGTCGTCGCGAACGGGTGCCCGGCGTCGACATCGATCCGGGCGCACAACCGTTCTCCGATTTGCTTGTCTGGATAGGAGAGGGGACGGATCGATGTTGGTCGACGTGGTGCGGAAGTTGGTCGTCGTAGGTGGAAGCGTCGGCATGCTGTTGATGGCAGCGCAGGCGCACGCCGGGGGATCGAGCGAGATCTGCCTCACCTATGCCAACGGTCAATTCGAGCCCAAGGAGCCGACCGTTCCCGCGGACGCGCCGCTGACCATCCGCGTCCGGAACATGGAGGGCAAGGCCATCGAGTTCGAGAGCGAGACCCTGAAGGTCGAGAAGGTGATCGCGGCCAACAGCGAGGCGGTGCTCAACGTCCGCGCCATGAAGTCCGGGCGCTACGAGTTCTATAATGACTTCAACGAAAAGGCCCGCGGCTTCGTCAACGTCCAATAGGTCCAGATCCCATGCTCGCCGCCCTGATCATCGTCTTCCGCGAAGTGTTCGAAGCCGGCCTGATCGTCGGTATCGTGCTTGCCGTCACCAGCGCGGTTCCGCATCGCCTGCGCTGGATCGGCGCGGGGCTGTTTGCCGGCCTGGTCGGCGCATGCATCGTCGCGGCGTTCGCGGGAACGTTGACGCAGCTCTTTGAAGGCATGGGGCAGGAATTGTTCAATGCGGGGATCCTGTCGGCTGCCGTGATCATGCTGACCTGGCACAATGTCTGGATGGCCCGGCACGGCCGCGAGATGAGCACCGAGCTGCGGACGATGGGCCAAGCGGTGGCAGACGGCGCCAAGCCGCTGGTCGCGCTGGCGACCGTGATCGCCATCGCCGTGTTGCGCGAGGGCAGCGAGGTCGCGCTGTTTCTCTATGGGGTGGCGGCCTCCGGCGACGGCAGCGGGCGGGCGCTACTCGGTGGCGGCGTCCTTGGCCTGCTGCTCGGCGTTGCCGTCTGTCTCGCGACCTATCTCGGCCTGATGCGCATCCCGCCGCGCGCGCTGTTCAAGACCACCACCGTGCTGATCACCCTGCTGTCGGCGGGAATGGCCGCGCAGGCGGTGTTCTTTCTCGCCCGCGCCAACTGGCTGACAACGTTCGACCATGTGGTGTGGGATTCGAGCGCGGTTCTGCCCGAGCGTGGCGTCGCCGGGCGGACGCTCAAGGCTCTGATCGGCTATACGGATCAGCCTACCGCGATGCAGCTCGCAGTCTACATCGGGGTGATCGTCACCACCATCGCACTGATGCGCCTGACGGCGGCCCCGCCAGCGCCGCGCGCGGCTCCCGCCGAGTGATCATTGCAGCGGCGGATCGCCCGAGGTCCGCTTCTTGGCGAGATCCATCTCGGTCACGGCGATGAGGATTTCGGCGCGGGTCTTCAGGTCCGGCGCCTCGAGCATCGCCTGCTTCTCCGCCGGACCATAGGGCGACATCATCGCCAGCGCGTTCACGAGCGCTTCGTTCGGCGCCGCTTCGATGCCGGCCCAGTCGACCTTGAGATTGTTCGCCTTGAGGAAGTCGGTGAGAACCGCGAGCAGCGCTTCGCGGTCCACCGCGTCTTCACCCTTGCGCGCCGTGAAATCATCGACGAACGGGAAATAATCGACCTTGCACTGCCGATAGGGCGTGAGCACCGTCATTTCCTCGACCACCTTGAAACGGGACACGCCGGTGAGCTCAAGGATGTAGCGGCCATCGCCGGACTCGGCGAGCTGCGTGATCCGGCCGACGCAGCCGACCTTGAACAGCACCGGGCGCTCCTCGCTGGAGGAGTGCGTGACGTCGGGCTGGATCATGCCGATGAGCCGATGGCCGTCACGAAGCGCATCGTCGACCATCGCGAGATAACGCGGCTCGAAGATGTTGAGCGGCATTTGGCCGCGCGGCAGCAGCAAGGCTCCCGCCAACGGAAACACCGGAACGATCTCCGGCAGCTCGGCGGGACCGCGATATTCGGCATTGATCGGCATGCGATACCTCGTGTCCGCTGGAACGAGCGCGCGTCCCGTCCAGCCGGGTTACGAAAACAGGATCGTCGACAGCCGCTTGCGGCCCTCGATGGTGGCCTCGTCGGCGCCGCCCCAGGCTTCGAAGAACTGCACGAGCTGCTTACGCGCGCCGTCTTCGTTCCATTTGCGGTCACGCTTCACGATCTCGAGCAGCTGGTCGGTGGCTTCCTTCCGCTTGCCCGCGGCGTTCAGTGCGGTCGCCAGGTCAAAACGCGCCTGGTGGTCGAGCGGATTGGCGGCGACCTTCTGTTCGAGCTCGCCGACCGGCCCGAGCGACTGGGCCTGCTCTGCCAGATCGATCGCGGCCTGCACGGCGGAGACCGCCGAATCGCTGCGCTTGGAGTCCGGGACCATCGCAAGCGTCTGCTTGGCCTCGTTGATCGCGCCGAGCTCGACCTGGCACTTCGCAAGCCCGGCGATCGCGGGGATGTTGGCGGCATCGATCGCGAGCACCTCGGCATAGATCTCAGCCGCGCCGGCCGCATCGCCTTCAGCGAGAACCGCTTCGGCTTCCTTGAGGATTTCGGCGATGTCGGGCTCGCCGGCGCCGGGAACGCCCTTGGTGATCTTTTCGATGAAGGCGGCGACCTGGCTCTCGGGCACCGCACCCATGAAGCCATCGGCGGGTCGTCCGCCGACGAACGCGATCACGGCCGGAATCGACTGGATTCCCATCTGGCCGGGGATGGCCGGATGCTCGTCGATGTTCATCTTGACCAGCTTGACCTTGCCCTTGGCGGCCTTGACGGCTTTTTCCAGGATGGGCGTCAGCTGCTTGCACGGTCCGCACCACGGCGCCCAGAAGTCGATGAGGACCGGCTGCCGCTTCGATTCCTCGATGACGTCCTTCACGAAGCTCTGCGTCGTGGTGTCCTTGATCAGATCCGGCACCTGCGGCGCCGCTCCGCCGCCCTGCTCAACAATGGTCACGGGGTCCCTCGTCCGAAAAATTCCGATGAACGGCGACCGGGAACCGGCCGCCGCCGCGCCTCAATACACGTTTTCTTTCACTTTAAGTGGCGGTCCAGCTGGAAATTTCAATCAGCGCCCATCGCGGTCCGGTGATGGGCAGGTCTCAGCCCGGTTCGGCCGGTCCCGGCCGCTAAAATTTGAACGTCGCCGGCGTACGAAACCTGTCGCAGACCTGTTGCATTCGTCCGCGGCATTTGGCATAGGTCTGCCCGTCGCTGGCGGCCACGCCGCCAAGGCGTCACGGATGCGGGTGTAGCTCAGTGGTAGAGCACGACCTTGCCAAGGTCGGGGTCGAGGGTTCGAACCCCTTCGCCCGCTCCAAAAATTTCGCTCCGTTGTTCCTTCGTCTCGTGCCTCATCATTTTGTCGGCGGGGATTTGTCCCAGGCCGCGAGCACGTCGGCGAATACCCGATCTCCACTGGGACCTTTGCCGATTGCGAGGATGCCCCGGCGCTGGTTCGCATAGACGACCGGGATGTCGAACCATTCGCGCCGTGCGAGAAGCTCCTCGTTGCGCGCGCGATCGGCCTCGACGTTGGACAAGCCCACCAGGAACGAACCTTCGGTGATCTTGACGGAAAGCCCGGCAAGCGGCGTCCCGCGCGACTTCTCATCCGTCTTCATCAGCATTCCTGGGACGCTGCTGATGCCGCCACCGACGAAATCGGCAGCGGGCCTGAATGTGAGCTCGGCGACATGGCTGGCCGGCAGGCTGGGATCGTCGTTGCGGCGCAACTGCAGGCTGACCTTCAGTTTGCGCTCGGGAATGTCGATCTCGCCACGGATCACCGGCGTGGGCCGTCCCGATTGTGCGTTCTTGACCGTCTCCGTCCGCCAGGTGACCGAGCCGGAATAGCGCTTACCCTTGGGGTCGGAGAGATCCTCATCATACAGCACGGCAAGTCCGGGCGTCCGCGCATCTGCCGCGTCGGACGATGCGGTCGGGCTCGAAACGGGAGCGCTGCTCCGGGCGGCGGCGGGGCCAGCGGGCTGCGCTGGCTTCGCCGCAGCGGCGCTCAGTTGAGCGCCGCCGTCGATCGACGTGAACATCACGAGCGGCTGCTGCGCTCCGCCCGTGGCACGCTCCACCGCCGCATTGGTCTGGTTGAAGGTCTCGATCAGGCGTTGGCCTGGCTGCTGCAGCGCCTCTGCAAGGGCGGCGGCGAACACGCCGTGACCGTCCGGGCCGCGCTGTCCCGCCGTCCCGGCCTGTGCGGCAAAGGAGATCACGGTCCGTGCGGAAACGTCGACCGGGACGAGGCCGGCGGCAAGACCGGCGATGCCGCGCCCGGCGAACGGATTGGAGCGGAAGGCGTCGAGAATGATCACGTTCTGCCGGGGGCTCGATCCGCCCAGCTCGCGCAAAATCGCAGTCAGGTCGCGCAACTCGGTCTTGAGATCCGCAGCTGTCGCCGGCGCCGCGTCGACCGGGACGAGATAATCGGCGCCGCCCAGGTTGAGCCCATAGCCGGCATAATAGATCAGCGCGACGTCGGCGTCGGCGATCCGGCCCTTGAACTCGGCAAGCGCGCGACCGAAGCTTCGCCTGTCGAGGTCGATCTGCGCGGCACCGCCGCTCAGGGTGAAGCCGAGCCGCGACAGGCTGTCGGCGATCAGCCGGGCATCCGCCGCCGGCTCGTCCAGCAGCGGTGCGTGCTCGTGGATGGCGTTGCCGATCACCAGCGCCACCCGCTTGTCGGCGGCAGCGGGCCCGGTCGAGATCAGGATCGCGCCGACGACAAGGATGGTTGCAGACAGCAGCTGTCCAACTCGGCCGATCACCCGACGCATGCCAACGATCTCCTGTCACCCGATCTGCTCGTGCGACGATTTTACCGCATTTCGAACAAAGCAGGAACAAGAATCGTGGCAGGAATGAGAAATTGCCGTGGGCTGTCGGCGACCTAGACGACCACCGGCGTGCGCACCCGGCCGGCATCGCCGAACACGCGGAGATAACGGGCAATCTCGGCGGGATCGCCGGTCGCCTTCTCCGGGTTGTCGGACAGCTTCACGGCGGGGTGCCCGTCTGCCGACGTCACCTTGCAGACCAGCGAGATCGGATCGAGGTCGACCGAGCCGTCCGGCGAGCAGCCGACGAAATCGTTGGTCAGGTTGGTGCCCCAGCCGAACGACAGCCGCACCTGGTCGGAGAACCGATGATGGATCTGCTCGATCGATTCGACGTCCATCGCGTCGGAGAACACGAGCAGCTTCTGCTTGGGATCGCGCCCCTTCGATTTCCACCAGGCGATGATCTCCTCGCCGGCCTGGATCGGTGGCGCGCTGTCGGGACGGAAGCCGGTCCAGTCGGCGACCCAGTCGGGTGCGTCGCGCAGGAAGGCCTTGGTGCCGAATGCGTCGGGCAGCGCGATCAGCAGGTTGCCTGCGTAGGTCTGCCGCCACTGGTCGAGAATGCGATAGGGCGCGAAGCGCAGCTCGTCATCGTCCTTGGCAAGCGCGGCGGCGACCATCGGCAGCTCATGCGCGTTGGTGCCGATCGCTTCGAGATCATTGTCCATCGCCAGCAGCACGTTGGAGGTGCCGGTGAACGACGAGCCGAGACCTTCCTTGACGGCCTCGACGCACCAGCGCTGCCACAGGAAGCCGTGGCGGCGGCGGGTGCCGAAATCCGACAGCCGCAGCCCCTCGAGCTTGCGCAGCCGCTCCACCTTGGCCCACAGCTTGGCCTTGGCGCGGGCGAACAGCACGTCGAGCGCGAACCGGCCCTGGCCCTTCATGGCCTGGCGCGAGCGCAGCTCGTTGACGATCGCGAGCGCCGGGATCTCCCACATCGTGGTGTGGGTCCAGGGCCCGTGGAAATGCAGCTCGTACTGGCCGTCGGACTTGCGCAGCTCGTATTCGGGCAGGCGGAAATTGGCGAGCCAGGCGATGAACTCCGGCGAGAACATGTGGGTCTTGCCGTAGAAGGTGTTGCCGGCCAGCCAGATCAGCTCCTTCTTGGCGAAGCGGATGGTGCGGGCGTGGTCGAGCTGGGCGCGCAATTCGCCCTCGTCGATGACGTCGCCGAGCCGCACCCGCCGGGTCCGGTTGATGACCGAGAAGGTCACCTGCTGAGTCGGGTAGAACTCCCGAATCATCTGCAGCATCAACAGCTTGTAAAAATCGGTGTCGAGCAGGCTGCGCACGATCGGATCGAGGCGCCAACCGTGATTATAGGTTCTGCTCGCGATGTCTGTGATTGTCATGTGATCGTTTTACAGCGCTGGCCGCAAACCCGCCACTGGGCTTGTCGGAGGAGGCCCTCGTGGCGCGGCGGCATCCTTGCTCGGGGGTCGTGGCGGCGATTAGCGCGCCAGGAGCGGCACGCCGGGATCGAACGCCAGCACCGCTTCGGCCCATTTCGCGACGCGGAGCACGTGGAGGTCGTTGCGATAGGGGCCGGCGATCTGCACGCCCAGTGGCAGGCCGTTGTTGCCGAACCCGGCCGGCAGGGAGATGGCCGGCGCTCCGACGAAGGTCCAAGGGGCGCAATATTCGGCGTCTCCGGTCCAATCCAGGCCGCGCGGCGCTTCGCCGAAGGCTGGCAAGGTGAGCACTGCGTCGAAGCCGTCGAGCTCAGCGGCGAGCGCCTTCTGCCTGAGGGCTTGGGCCGCCTTCGCAGCGAGATATTCCATGGCCGTCTTGCTTCGTCCGCTCTCGACGTGGCCCTTCATGACCTCGCTGACCCGGTCGGGATAGCGCGCGATCAGATCGGAGAAGATCGTGGTCGCCTCGCTGAGCATGATCGTGGTGATCGCATCCCAGTTCACCGCGTCGAGCTCTCTCAGTTCGATCTCGTCGATCGTCGCGCCGGCGCTG
This sequence comes from Bradyrhizobium sp. HKCCYLRH1030, assembly GCF_051168395.1. Taxonomy (NCBI): domain Bacteria; kingdom Pseudomonadati; phylum Pseudomonadota; class Alphaproteobacteria; order Hyphomicrobiales; family Nitrobacteraceae; genus Bradyrhizobium; species Bradyrhizobium sp. HKCCYLRH1030. The sequence continues at coordinate 768,399 of NZ_JBNPUY010000002.1, forward strand.
CGCAGCTTGTCGATGACGGATTCGAACACGGCCTTTTGCGCGGCCTCGGCGCGCTCCCATTTGGCGAAGCGCACCACTGCAAGCCGTGGCGTGCGGAGCGGCGGGATGCCCCCTTTGACGTCGACGGTGAAGCCCGGCAGAGGCCAGCCGTGGCGATCATCGGCGCTGGTGCCGGCCAGCAGAGAGAGGGCCAAGGCCACGTCGTCGACGCGGCGGGCGAAGAAGCCGACATGGTCGAGCGACGGGCTGAGCGGATGCACGCCGACGCGGGGAATCGCGCCGAAGCTCGGCTTGAAGCCGACAACGCCGTTGAACGCCGCCGGTCGGATCACCGAGCCGAGTGTCTGTGTGCCCAGCGCCAGCGGGACCAGGCCGGCCGCAACGGCCGCGGCCGATCCGGACGACGAGCCGCCCGGCGTGTGCTCGGGGTTCCATGGATTGACGGTCGGACCTGGATGACGCCAGGCGAATTCGGTGGAGACCGTCTTGCCGAAGATGGTTGCGCCGAGATTGCGCAGTCGCTCGACCACCCAGGCGTCCGCATCCGGCACGTGATCGCGGTAGATCTGCGAGCCGTTGGTGGTCGGCATGTCCGAGGTGGCGATGATGTCCTTGATGGCGACGGGAATTCCACCGAGCGGGCCGGTCTTTGGAGCGACATCCCGCGGCAGATATTCGAATGCTTTCAGCCGCGGCTCGATTGCCTGCGTCTTCTTCAAACAATCTTCACCATAGGCGGTGGCCGCTGTCGGATCGGCTGCAAACCGTCGCAGCAGCTCGAGAACGCCGGCACCGGCCTTTGGCGTGGACACAGGGATACGCTCGGACATTCATCGATCCTGTCGACTTGATCTCATTGCCGCGCGGTGAACGGTCGCAGCCGGTTGTTCCGATCCTATCGGGTGTTCAAGCGCACGCCAATCGTCCGGCCGATCGGAGCATATGAATACAGCGCATGGCGGCAGGCCCGTGCCGCGTGGCGGACAATCGCCGATGCGGCGCAGGCGTGAGCATGGGCATGCGCATCCAGTATGAGATGAGTGGAACGGCATCTCTTGAGCCTCGCGCGAACCTGGCAGCAATCCGCTTCTCACCCGCTCAGGATGTGCTACCATTTTTGAGCAGGACCACTGGTGTGGTCGGCCAAAGGACGTCTTCAGATACGTTCCGAATAGTAGACGCAGCCACACGAGCTGCCTCATGGGAGTGAAGCGATGACATCGGCTTTTCACCGAAGCATTCTTGCGCTTGCAACAATCAGTCTTCTCGCCGGCACCAGCATCGCCGGCGCGCAGCAGCAATCCGATCAGGGCAAGGGCCTGAAGAAATACGAATCAGGCACCAAGGAGTTCTGGACGCATCCGCCGGACGACTGGTTCCTCGGTGACGAGACCGAGGCGCAGAAGGGGCTGGCGCCGCCATCGGGCCCGCCGACCGGCGCCTCCGATGCCGAGCTTGCGAAGATCGTCAAGCAAGTGAAGCTGCCGGACGGCTTCAAGATGGAGGTCTGGGCGTCGGGCGTGCTCGCCGCGCGGCAGATGGCGTGGGGTGACAAGGGCACGCTGTTCGTCGGCTCGTTCGGACTCGGCAACGTCTATGCGATCAGCGACAAGGGCGGCAAGCGCGAGGTCAAGACGGTCCTCAAGGGCTTGAACATGCCGACCGGCCTCGCCTTCCAGGACGGCAATCTCTACGTCATCGCCGTCGACAAGCTGATCAAATACGAGAATGCCGAGGCCAATCTCGACAATCTCGGCCAGGGCAAGGTCGTCTATGACGACATGCCGTCCTATGCGGCGCATGGCTGGAAATACATCGCGGTGGACAAGGAGGGCTGGTTCTATATTCCCTTCGGCCCGCCCTTCAACATCGGCATTCCGCCGACATCGGTGTCGCAGATCCGCCGCGTCGATCCGCGCACCGGCAATGCCGAGATTTGGGCGCTCGGCGTCCGCAACAGCGTCGGCGGCGACGTCGATCCGCGCACCGGCCGCTACTGGTTCACCGAGAACGCGCGCGACTGGGTCAGCGACGATCTGCCGAGCGACAAGCTCAACATGATCTCCCGCATCGGCGAGCATTTCGGCTATCCCTATTGTCACCAGGGTGACATGCCGGATCCGAAATTCGCGATGGGCCACAAGTGCTCGGAGTTCACACCGCCGGTGCTGAACCTCGGTGCGCACGTGGCGCCGCTCGGCATGAAGTTCTACACCGGTGACCAGTTCCCGGCGGAGTACAAGAACAACATCCTGATCGCCGAGCACGGCTCCTGGAACCGGCACAAGTACCAGGGTGCGCGGATCATGCGCGTCATCGTCGGTCCCGACGGCAAGGACGCCAAGCAGGAGGTGTTCGCCTCCGGCTGGCTCGAAGGCGACCAGGGCTATCTCGGCCGCCCCGACGACATCATCCTCGCCAAGGATGGCTCGATCCTGGTGGCGGACGACTGGGCCGGCGCGATCTATCGCATCAGCTACGAGAAGAAATGAGCTCGTCGTGAAAGCGGGGCTGCGCGCTGCCTTACGGCGGCCGCAGCCCCAACTATTTTGACAGTCGCGCGTTGACCGGGGGCGAGGTACCGCTCATCGACCGAAGGCCGGTCCGCGCGCCATAGCAATGATGGGAGCGAGAACCCCCGCGATGACTCCAGGGACCTCCAGAATGTGCCGGGCAGCAGCGGCCGCGCTGACGCTCTTGGTTGCGGCGCGTCCGGCCTCCGCGGCCGATCTCGAGGCCGGCAAGGCCAAGGCCGAGCTCTGCGCCGGCTGTCACGGCGAGAACGGCATCTCGCAGACCGAGAACATTCCCTCGCTCGCCGGCCAGCAGGATCAGTTCATCCAGTGGCAGCTCGTGTTCTTCCGCGCCGGCACACGCAAGAACGAGGCGATGAAGCCGATCGTCGATCAGCTCACCAACGAGGACATCCGCAATCTCGGCGCCTATTTCGCCTCGCTGCAGCCGGCCAAGGCGCCGCCCGACAATGATCCGGATCTGTCGGCCAAAGGCGCGCAAGCCGCCGCCGGCCGCCGCTGCGCCTCGTGCCATCTCGACAGCTATGCCGGCACCAAGGGCGTGGCGCGGCTCGCCGGCCAGCGCGAGGAATATCTCGTCAAGGCGCTGCACGACTACAAGAGCGGCCAGCGCGTCGGCGGCAGCCAGGCGGCGATGACGGATGTTGCCTATCCGCTGAGCGACGAGGAGATCACGGCGCTCGCGCATTATCTGGCGCATCTGTAGTTGCTGGTGATGGGATGGGGTCTCGCGCCACACCCACAGCTGTCGTCCCGTACAAGCCTGCCGACGCGAAGCGTTGGTGGGCGCCGATCCGGGACCCATACCGCGGAGTCCATCGAGGGATTTCGCTGCGAGTTGCCTGCCTCACCGCGGCCGCGGAGTATGGGTCCCTGCGTTCGCAGGGACGACACCTGTACTTGCCTCGGGGACTGTGCCTGATCAACCTAAATCGCCAGACTATCCGGCCACTGCGGTCAACTTTGCCGCTGCGCCTCGTACACCTTCAGCTGGGTGTAGGATATGCGCAGCCGTGGCACCGGGACCTTGGCGACATCGGCGCGGGCGACGAGATCGCCGATGACGTGATCGGCCTCGACCGGCAGGCCGGCGCGGAGATCGCGGAACATCGAGGCGGTCATCGGTGATCCCTCCGCCGTGAGCATGCCGGAGACACGCTGGAAGAAGGCGCCGGCCGGAGGGTAGCCGGCGGCCGCAGCGGTGGCGCTGCATTCGTCGAGCATGCCGAGCAGGAAATCCTTGCCGCCCGGCGCGGTCAGGATCACGCCGACCGGCCCGCGCATCAAGGTGGTCGACGCGGCGAGCGAGGACAGGAACACCCACTTCTCCCACATGTCCTGCATGATGTTCTCGCTGGCCGACGCATTGAAATTGCCGCGCTGGAAGATCTCGAAGATCGCGCGGACGCGCTCCGACGATCCGCCGTCGCGCTCGCCGAAGCTCAGCGACTGCATCGGCTGCAGCTGCACCACCTCGCGCTGTTCGTTCAATGTCGCGGCGATGGCGCAGAGCCCGCCGAGCACGCGCGCGCGCCCGAACCTGGCGTCGAGCACGTCGAGGTGCTTCATGCCGTTGAGCATCGGAATGATCGCGGTGTCAGGTCCCACCGCCGGTGCAAACGAGCCGATCGCGTCGTCGAGATCGAAGGCCTTGCAGCTCAGCAGAACGACGTCGAAGTGCTGCTTCAAACCATCCGCCTGCACCGTCCGCGGATTGGGCAAGGTGACGTCACCGGTCGGACTGCGGATCACGAGGCCGGCGCTGGCGAGTTCAGCCGCGCGCCGCGGGCGGACGAGGAACGTGACATCGGCTCCGGACTGCAGCAGCCGGCCGCCGAAATAGCCGCCGATGGCGCCGGCGCCGACGACGAGAATACGCATGGGTGGATCCTCCGTGAGCGGGCCGCATCATGCAGAAGCGAGTGGCGAATGGCGAGTAGCGAATGGGAATAGGCTCCATTCCCTATTCGCTACTCCCTATTCGCTATTCGCCTCTACCACTTCTCGCCAAACGGCCGGATCTCCATTTCGAAGGTCCAGGCGGTCTTCGGCTGCTGGTAGAGCTGCCAATAGGCGCCGGCAACCGAGGACGGCGGCATCAGCAGGTCCGGATTGTCCAGCGCCTCCTCGCCCCAGAGCTGGGCGCGGCGCTCGCGCACCCAGGCGGTGTCGACGCCGGAATCGATGATCAGATGAGCGACATGGATGTTCTGCGGCATCAGTTCGCGCGCCATCGCCTGCGCCACCGCGCGGAGGCCGAACTTGGCGGAGGCGAAGGCCGCGAAGCCGGCGCCGCCGCGCAGCGACGCGGTCGCGCCGGTGAAGAAGATCTTGCCGCCGCCGCGGGGCAGCATCAGCCGGGCGGCCTCGCGCCCGGTGACGAAGCCGGCCCAGCACGCCATCTCCCAGACCTTGCGGAACACGCGGTCCGTCGTCTCGAGGATCGGGAAGTTGACGTTGGCGCCGACATTGAAGATCACGACCTCCAGCGGCGCATGCTTGTCGGCGTCGTTGAGAAAGGCGGTGGTCTCGTCCTCCTTGCGGGCATCGAGCGAGCGCGCCACGATCCGCCCGCCGGCGCTCTCGACCTCCGCGACCAGCGGCGCGAGCTTGTCGCCATTGCGGCGGCCGGCGAACACCGTGAAGCCTTCGGACGCGAACTTCTTGACGATCTCGGCGCCGATGTAGTCGCCGGCCCCGACGACCGCGACGGTGGCGTTGCGCTGCTGCATGCTTGGTCTCCGTTCTCCCGAGCCGTCATTGCGAGGAGCGAAGCGACGAAGCCATCCAGTCCTTCGTCGTGGCTCTGGATTGCTTCGCTTCGCTCGCGACGACGGCGATTACCTGCCTAGGATGTAGTCCTCGACGTCGCGCAGTTGTTCCTTGCCGAAGAACATCTCGTTGCCGACGAAAAAGGTCGGCGAGCCGAACGCGCCGCGCTCGACCGCGCGCTGGGTGTTCTCCACGAGCTTCGCCTTGACCTCGGGCTCCTGGGCGCGGGCGAACAGCTTGGCCCCGTCGAGCCCGGAGGATGTGATCGCGGCGATCGCGATCTCGGGATCGTCCATCTTCTTCGGCTCGCGCCACATGTGGTGGAACGCCGCGTCGACATAGGCATCGAACACGCCCTCGAGCTGGGCGGCGATGGCCGCGCGCATCAAGTTCAGTGTATTCACCGGGAAGTACGGATTCCAGACCCAGGGCTGCACGTGGTAGCGCTTGAGGAAGCGCTGCGTCTCGACCTCGTGGAACTCTCGCTTGTTCTTGATGCCGGCGAGCGACTCGGCGGGCGACTTGTTGTTGGTCGCCTTGAAGATGCCGCCGAGCAGCACCGGGACATAGTAGAACTGGACGCCGATCCGCTTCACGATCGCCGGGATCGCCTCATGGCTCAGATAGGCGTTGGGACTGCCGAAGTCGAACATGAATTCTGGCGCAGGACGGCTCATGGGCGGTCTCCTCGGTTTTTCACATTGTGGTCCAGCGCAGCAGCTCCGTCCAGGGTTTTATGACGGTCATCATATTCCAGCGGCCGGAAGACGCCGGTGGTGCGTCAGATCATCCGGCGCACCGTCCGCTTGCGCCATACCAGGAGATAATAGCTCATCTGCAGCAGCATCATCGCGGCGAACGTGATGGGATAGGCGAGCCAGACGCCGTCGAGCCCGATGCTGCGGCTGAGCCAGGTGGCGGCGGGCACCTCGATCGCGGCGATCGCAAACGCCGAGATCGCCAGCGGCATCCACACCGTCCCGGAGGCGCGCATCGCCGACGAGAACGTGATGGACATGCCGAACAGCACGGAGCTCCACAGCACGATATGCAGCGAATGCTGCGCCACCTCGATGACGGCAGGGTCGGTGATGAAGAAACCCATCAGCACCCGTGAGAACAGATAGCCGATCGCGACCAGGCCGCCGGTCAGCACCACGTTCATCTCGATGCCCGTCCGCACGATGTCGCCGATCTGCTCGGCCTGCCCGCGGCCGATCGCCTGGGCGCCGAAGATCGAGACCGAGATCGCGATCGACAGCGCCGGAAACTGCACATAGCCCAGCACCTGGTTGACCGCGCCATAGGCCGCCGTCGCGTCCGAGCCGAAGCCGTTGACGAGGCCGATCAGCACCATCTCGGCCAAGGACATCACGATCATGCCGATCGCGGCGGGGATGCCGAGCCGCAGCACCGCCCGCAGCAGCTTCGGATCAGGCAGCATGCCCTGCAGGAAGGCCGCATCGATCGCCAGCGGATGCTTGCGCCGGCGCAGATGAACGTGGAGCCAGGCCAGCGTGGTCAGGGTCGAGATCGCCGACGCCCAGGCGGCGCTGGCGACGCCGAGGACGGGCGCGCCGAGCCAGCCGCGGATGAACACCGGGGTGAGCACCAGCCCGAGCGTCGTCGATGCGGCGAGCGAGGCCAGCGGCGTCACGGTGTCGCCGACGCCGCGCATCTGCGACGACAGCAGGATGTAGGCGAAGGTCAGCGGCATCGTGATCATCATGATGCGGGCATAGCCCGCGGCTGCATCGAGGATGTTGGCGGGCGTGGCGAGCGCGGTCAGCAATTCGCGGCTGAACAGGCCGCCGAGCACCGCGATCAGCCCGCCGAGCAGCAGCGCAATGGTCAGCGTCGTGCCGGCGACCTGCTTCACCTTGGCGGGCTCGCCGGCGCCCCAGGCCTGTCCGATCAGAACGCCGGCGCCCGAGCCGAGGCCCATGACGAAGGAGACGAAGAAGAACATCGCCGGGAAGAACACCGAGACCGCGGCGAGCGCATCGACGCCGATCATCTGGCCGAGATAGACATTGTTGATGGTGCCGAACAGCGATTGCAGGGTGTTGCTCAGCATCATCGGGACGACGAACATCAGGAACGGCTTGCGCAGCGAGGCGGTTGGCGACGACACGGCATGGTTCTCCGTCGACCGCTCTTCATTCGGAGTACGGTCGCGTTGCGAGGAATTGGAATGAGAGCCGCCGCGAACGGCCGCTCTCGCTGGCTGTTGAAATCAGCCGATCTCAATCGGCCCTGTGGCGATGCGCGAGCGCCACCGCATGGTCGCGGATGTCGGCCGGCCAGTCCGCCATCAGCGCGGCGAAGCGGCCGAGATCGCCGGCGAACAGCGCCCGGGAGGCCTCCTCGAATTGCGGCAGGTTGCTGCCGATCCCCGACATGAAGTGATAGGCCGCGTCACGCGCCTCGCGGGCGCGGTCGGTGTCGCCGCTGACGCGGCGGGCGTCGTGGACCAGCTTGCGCAGTGCCACCGAGGCGCCGCCCGGCTGCGCGTTCAGCCAGTCCCAGTGCTGCGGCAGCAAGGTGACCTCGCGGGCCACGACCCCGAGCTTCGGCCGGCCGCGGCCGCGCGGCCCGCTCGGCGGCTGGTCTGCGACCGCGCCGGCGTCGACCGGCAGGCGCGCCAGGATCTCCCGATCGCTGCCGCGCAGATCGAGGTCGATCGGCTGCCCGGTGCGGTCGTTGAAGATCACGATCGGCTCGGTGTTCGGCGCGGCGTGTTTCAGCACCAGCGCCACCTTGGGCAGCGGCCCGGCGGCGACCCGGGTCTGGCCGGCAAACGCGGTGAAAGTGTCCATGGCTTGGTCCCTGTGATGCGCCTAATAAGACCCGGGTGAAATTAAAGTCAATATTACCCGGATAATTATTGTGGCCGCCTCCAGTGCCGAGGACGCCTCGCCGAACCCATCCTGTCCTGCTACGGAACGGCGCCCGCCACTCGATCCGTCCCTGGGAACCCCATGCTGACCGTTCACCACCTCAACAATTCCCGCTCGCAACGCGTGCTCTGGCTGCTCGAGGAGCTCGGCGTGCCCTACGAGATCATTCGCTACGAGCGCCAGCCGGACATGCGCGCGCCCAAGGAGCTGCGCGCCATCCATCCGCTCGGCAAGTCGCCCGTCATCACCGACGACGGCAACACGGTCGCGGAGTCCGGCGCGATCGTCGAATATCTGATCGAGACCTATGGCGAGGGACGGCTGATCCCGCCGCCGAAGACGCCGGAGCGGCTGCGCTATTCGTACTGGCTGCACTACGCCGAGGGCTCGGCGATGCCGCTGCTGCTGCTGAAGCTGCTGTTCAACATCATGCCGAAGCGCGCGCCGGCGTTGCTCCGTCCGATCGTGCGCAAGGTGTCGAACCAGGCCTTGAGCACGCTGGTCAATCCGCAGTTGAAGCAGCACATGGCGTTCTGGGAAAGCGAGCTGCAGAAGAGCGAGTGGTTTGCGGGCGATTCGTTCACCGCGGCCGACATCCAGATGAGCTTCCCGCTGCAGGCGGCGGCATCGCGCGGCGGCCTGGAGCAGGGCCATCCGCGGGCGATGGATTTCCTCGCCCGCATCGAGGCACGGCCGGCCTACAAGATCGCGCTGGAGAAGGGCGGGCCCTACGAGGTCGGCCGCTGAGCGCTATTTGGCGGCCGTCGCCGGCGCCGCGGTCGCCGCAATCACCTCGCGCACCAGCCGGGCGACGCCTTTGATGTCGCCGTCCGGATCCACGGAATCGCCGAGCCGGACCACCACCATGCGCTGGCTCGGCATGATCACGAGCCGCTGGCCGAGCAGGCCGAAGGCGAAGAACGCGTCCGCCGGGATGCCGGCGCGCGCCCGTCCCAGCGCGTGAAAATGCTGGCTGCGGTTCGTCCACAGTCCCGCGCCATAGTCGGTGTCCAGCGTCGCGGCCGCCGACATCGCCACCCAGCCCTCGGGCAGGATGCGCTTGTCCCCGGCGACGCCGTCACCGAGATAGAGCAGCCCCAGCTTCGCCCAGTCGCGCGCGCTCGCCAGCATGTTGCCGTAACCTTGCAGCGTGCCGGTGCCGTCGAACTGCAGCGTCGCGCTGCGCATGCCGAGCGGATGGAACAGCTCGCGCCACGCGAGTTCGATCGCCTGCTCGGGACCGCCGGCGGCATCGCGGATGATGCGTGCCAGGATCTGGGTGCTCGCGCTCGAATAGGCCCAGCGCTGGCCGGGCGGCGCGATCAGCGGCGCATGCACCGCGAACGCCGCCATGTCGCGGTGGATGTCCATCTGGCTCGACGGGTCGAAGCCGGAATTGGTCTCGTCCAGCGCCAGACCTGATGTCATGCGCATCAACTGCTCGATGGTGATGTCGTGGCGCGGATCTCCGGCTTCGCGCCATTCCGCGACCGGCGCCGGGACCGACGGGCTCAGTCTGCCCTGCCGGGTGAGGATGCCCAGCAGCGCATTGGTGACCGTCTTGGTCATCGAGAAGCCTAAGAGCGGCGTATCGACGCTGATGTTCGGCGCATAGCGCTCCGCGATCAGGCGACCGTCCTTGACAACGACGACCGCCTTGGTGCGGCGGAACGGCGGGTTGGCCGGCTCCTCGAAGGCGTGATCGAGCGCCGCCTTCAGCGCGGGATCGCCGGGCTCCACTGCAGCGCCTTCCGCCAAGTCGGGCAACGCGGGAGCGGGCGCCGCGGCACGCAGCGCAGCGACGTCGGTGTGAGGCACGTAAGGCGGCTTCTGGCCCTGGAGCGTCACGCAACCGAGACCGTCATGATACGTGGCCCGGGTGGCGTGCAGGCCGAGCAGCGACGCCTCCACCATGCGCATGTCGGGCTCCACCCGGTAGCGCATCACGGCCCGCAGCCGGCGCAGACCGGGCCGTTCCATGGTCTCCGCAAACACCGTTTGCGGATCGAAGCCGGAGACGTAGGTCTTGGCGCAGATCATCTCGGCGACCGCGCTGGTCGCGACGCGCAGCGCCCGGTCAGGCCGATAGGTGAGCCACCCCGCCACCAGCAGGGCCGCAAACACCAGCAGACCGACCACGAATCTTCGCAAATGCACCAGAACGTCCGACACCGTCTCGCGGGCGAGCCTCGCTGCGCCCTGGTATGCTTCTAACGCGCCTCGGTCACCACGCCAACGGAGGGAAGCGCGTGCAGGGCCCCGCCGGGCGGCGGCAAATCGTCATCCGGGGCCGCGATGTCCGACATCGCCTGGGAACCGGCGCCTCAGCGCCCGGCTGCGGTGGAGCCCTTGCTGCGCGGATCCGGCGCGCCGACGAATCCATCCGACGTCACCAGGATGGAGTTGGCCGAGGTCCGTCCCATCGGCTCCTCGAGCTTGTGACCTCGGGCGCGCAGACCGGCGAGCACGTCCTCGGCAAAACCCTTCTCGATTCGGACCTCGTCGGGCATCCATTGGTGATGCAGGCGAGGCGCGGTGACGGCCTGGCGGACGTCTATCCGATAGTCGAGCACGTTGACGATCACCTGCAGCACGGTCGAGATGATGCGGCTGCCGCCCGGCGAGCCGGTGACGAGCACGGGCTTGCCGTCCTTCAGCACGATGGTCGGCGACATCGACGACAGCGGCCGCTTGCCGGGGCCTGGCAGATTGGCCTCGAAGCCGACCAGGCCGAAGGCATTCGAGGCGCCGGGCGCGGCGGTGAAATCGTCGAGCTCGTTGTTGAGCAGCACGCCGGTGCCCTCGGCGACGAGGCCGACGCCATAGGGGAAGTTCAGCGTGTAGGTGTTGCTGACGGCATTTCCGTCATTGTCGACGACCGAAAAATGCGTGGTGTTGCTGCCCTCCCGCAGCGGCGTGGTGTTGAGCACGTCGCCGGCGCTGGTGGCGTGCGCGGGATCGATCCCGGCGCGCTGGCGCGCGGCATAGTCCTTCGACAGCATCGCGCGCACCGGCGCGTCGACGAAGGCGGGGTCGCCGAGATAGCGCGCGCGGTCGGCATAGGCGCGCTTCATCGCCTCGATCAGCAGATGCAGCGAGGCGGGCGAGCCCTGCTTCAGCTCAGCGAGCGGAAAGCCCTCGAGGATGTTCAGCATCTCGACCAGCACGGTGCCGCCCGAGGACGGCAGCGGCATCGACACGATGTCATAGCCGCGATAGGTGCCGCGCACCGGCGTGCGCAGCACCGGCTGGTAGGCCTTGAGATCGTCCGCTGTCATGATGCCGCCGGCATCCTGGATCGCCTTGGCGAGCTGGTCGGCGACCGGCCCTTCATAAAATCCGCGCGGGCCCTGCTCGGCAATGGCGGTGAGCGTCGCCGCCAGATCGCGCTGGATCAGCCGGTCTCCTTCCCTCAGCACCGTGCCATCGGGACGGATGAAGATCGCGGCCGATGATTTCCATTTTGCCAGCCGCGGCGCCATCATCGGCAGGGTGACGGCAACGTCGTCGGCGACGGGGATGCCGTCGCGCGCCAGCACGATCGCCGGATGCAGCACCTGCGCCAGCGTGAACTTGCCCGAGCCGTATTTCTCCAGCGCCAGCGCGAGACCTGCCACCGATCCGGGGACGCCGATCGACAGCGCCGAATCGCGCGACTTGACGTTGTCGGGCTTGCCATCGGCGCCGAGGAAGATGTCGCGCGTGATCGCGGCGGGACCGGTCTCGCGATAGTCGATCGCCACGTCCTCGTTGGTCCTGGCGATGTGGATGACCATGAAGCCGCCGCCGCCGATGTTGCCGGCAACGGGATAGGTGACGGCCATCGCAAAGCCGGTGGCAACGGCGGCATCGACCGCGTTGCCGCCCAGCGCAAGGATGCGCTGGCCGACTTCGGCCGCGATCCGCTCCTGCGCCACCACCATGCCATGTGCGGGCGGCTGCGCCGGCGCGGTGATACCGGGGGGCTGCGGGATATCGAAGGTTTGCGAATCCAGCGCCCGCGCGGGCAGGCAGCCGGCCAGCAACAGCATGAAACCCGCAAGGAGCCGTCGTCGATCAATCGTGAACGTGGTCATCGCAATTCTGCCGTTGCTGACATCCGCCTGGGATCGTCAGATGTTATAGGGCCGCGTCGCCGGCGTAAAACGCAACGCCGTGATCGTCGCGAGATGCGACGCTGTGATTGCAGAGGATTTTCGAATGGCCGTCATCACGATCGAGACCTCTGGTCCTGCCGACGGCCGAATCTATCCCGGGCGCGCGGCCGTCGTCAGCTGGATCTTCTTCGATTGGGCGGCGCAGCCCTACTTCACGCTGATCACGACCTTCGTCTTCGCGCCCTATTTCGCGGCGCATGTCGCGCCGGACGCGGCGAGCGGCCAGGCGCTGTGGGGCTTTGCGACCGCCGCGGCCGGCATCGTCATCGCGCTGCTGTCACCGGTGTTCGGCGCCATCGCCGATGCCACCGGGCGCCGCAAGCCGTGGATCGCGGCGTTCGGCGCGATGCTGGTGATCGGCGCCTCGCTGATGTGGATCGGGCGTCCCGGCGCGCCCGAGCTGATCCCGCCGCTGCTCGCGGCCTATGTGATCGCCACCATCGGTGTCGAGTTCGCCACCGTGTTCAACAACGCGATGATGCCGACCCTGGTGCCGCCGGAACGCATCGGCCGGCTGTCCGGCACCGGATGGGCCACCGGCTATGTCGGCGGCATCCTCTCGCTCGTCATCGTGCTCGGCTTTCTCGCCGCCAATCCCGACAGCGGCCGCACGCTGTTTGGATTCAAGCCGCTGTTCGGGCTCGATCCCGTGAGCCATGAAGGCGACCGCATCTCCGGTCCGCTCACCGGGCTCTGGTTCATCGTGTTCGTATTGCCGATGTTCCTGTTCACACCGGACTTTCCGGCGCGGCACCGGCTGCGCGCGGCCGTGGGCGAGGGGCTTGGTCAACTGAAGCAGACGCTGCGCAGCCTGCCGCAGCAGCGCGACGTTGCGCTCTTTCTCCTCGCCAACATGATCTACACCGATGGGCTGGTGTCGCTGTTCGCTTTCGGCGGCATCTATGCCGCCGGCACGTTCGGCTGGAACACGATCCAGATCGGCACCTTCGGCATCATCCTCGCCGCCGCCGGCACGTTCGGCGGCTGGCTCGGCGGCAAGCTGGATGACTTTCTCGGGCCGAAGCGCGTGATCGCCGGCAGCATGACGCTGCTGCTGCTCGCGATCATCGCGATTCTCATGGTGAGCCGTGATTCGGTTCTGTTCATTTCGGTTACGCCGGCCGTGCCGGGCGGCCCGCTGTTCGCCTCGCTGCCGGAGCGCGCCTATCTCTTGCTCGGCTGCGTCATCGGCGCCTGCGGCGCGCCGCTGCAGGCGGCCTCGCGCTCGCTGCTGATCCGCATGGTGCCGAAGGAGCGCGTCGCGCAGTATTTCGGTCTGTTCGCGCTCACCGGCAAGGTGACGTCGTTCATCGGCCCGCTGCTGATCGGCACCATCACCGCGGTCACTGCGAGTCAGAAGGCCGGCATGGCCGTGCTGGTGCTGTTCTTTGCGGTGGGGCTAGTGTTGCTGGCGCGGGTGAATGCAGGTGGTCGTGCGGGGCAGGGCGCCTGAAACTTGCTCCGCCGTCATTCCGGGGCGCCCGCAGGGCGAGCCCGGAATCCATACTCACGATCGTGGTTATGGATTCCGGGCCTGCGCCTTGCGGCGCATCCCGGAATGACGGCGGAGATTGTGGGCGCAATCAGTGCCGGAAGTGCCGCACGCCGGTCAGCACCATGGCGATGCCGTGCTCGTCAGCCGCCTTGATGACCTCGTCGTCCTTCACGGAGCCGCCGGGCTGAATGACCGCGGTGGCGCCGGCCTCGATGCAGGCGAGCATGCCGTCGGCGAACGGGAAGAACGCGTCGGAGGCGACCACCGATCCCTTGGTCAGCGGCTCGGCGAGCTTGAGCGCGCTGGCCGCATCCAGCGCCTTGCGCGCGGCGATGCGCGCCGAATCGACCCGGCTCATCTGTCCCGCGCCGATGCCGACTGTCGCCGACTCCTTGGCGTAGACGATGGTGTTCGACTTGACATGCTTGGCGACGCGGAAGGCGAAGCGCAGGTCGCGCAGCTCGGCTTCGGTGGGGGCGCGCTTGGTCACCACCTTCAGCTCCATGTCATCGACGACAGCATTGTCGCGGCTCTGCACCAGCAGGCCGCCGGCCACGGTCTTGGCGGTGAGGCCGGCTTCGCGCGGATCGGGCAGGGCGCCGGCGAGCAGCAGCCGCAGGTTCTTGCGCGCTGCGATCACCGCGATCGCCTCCTCGGTCGCGTCGGGCGCGATGATCACCTCGGTGAAGATGCCGGTGATCGCGTGCGCCGTGGCGGCATCGAGCTTGCGGTTCATCGCGATGATCCCGCCGAACGCCGAGGTCGAGTCACAGGCCAGCGCCTTCTGGTAGGCGGTGACGAGATCGGGCCCTTCGGCGACACCGCAGGGATTGGCGTGCTTGACGATGACACAGGCGGCGGTGCGCGCCGGGTCGAACTCGGCGATGCACTCATAGGCCGCGTCGGTGTCGTTGATGTTGTTGTAGGACAGCTCCTTGCCTTGCAGCTGGCGCGCGGTGGCGACGCCGGGACGGCGGCCGGGCAGCGCGTAGAAAGCGGCGTGCTGGTGCGGGTTCTCGCCATAGCGCAGCGACTGGATCAGCTTGCCACCGAAGGCGCGGTAATCGGGCGCGTCGTTCTGGATGGTGGCGGCGAACCAGTTGGAGATCGCGGCATCATAGGCGGCGGTGCGCGCATAGGCCTTGGCGGCAAGCCGGCGGCGCAGCAGCAGCGTGGTCGAACCCTCATGCCGCGCCAGGTCGTCCAGCACGGCGTGATAGTCGTTGACGTCGACGACGACGGCGACGTCCTCGTGGTTCTTCGACGCCGCGCGGATCATCGCCGGGCCGCCGATGTCGATGTTCTCGATGCAGTCGTTGAACGGGGCGCCGCGTTCGACCGTGGCCTCGAACGGGTAGAGATTGACGACGAGCAGATCGATCGGCGCGATGCCGTGGGTCTTCATCGCCTCGGCATGCTCATCATTGCCGCGGATCGCGAGCAGTCCGCCATGCACCTTCGGATGCAGCGTCTTGACGCGGCCGTCCATCATCTCGGGAAAGCCGGTGAGGTCGGAGACGTCCTTCACCTTGAGGCCGGCATCGGCAATCGCCTTGGCGGTGCCGCCGGTCGAGACCAGCTCGATGCCGCGCGCGGCGAGCGAGCGGGCGAAGTCGACCAGGCCGGTCTTGTCGGATACGGAAAGCAGGGCACGGTGAACGCGACGAAGCTGATTGGTCATGGGCAGAGTCCTTGTGCAGGAGTTCAAAATGCCCAGGCGCACGGCGTCAAATCCCGCGCTCCCCGATGGTGCTCCATCCAAAGTCGCCAGTCGCGCGAGAGCGGGCCTCATATCAGCTTTTGCCGCCCGCGACAACGGGTGGCCGATCGAACGATCACCTTGGCCGCACGTCTCACGATGAGCCGCCCGAACGTCGGCCGCGTTCCGAGGGCCCGCCGAAGGCGGACGTCTCGACGGACGGTGATGTGAGATGATCTGAGAAGCGAGAGCCAGGGTGTTACAGCGGCAGCTCAGGCTCTCTCCGCCCGTTGCGGCGCCCGTTGGTCTCGGTCGGGGACGTCGACGAGCGGACGAAGCTCCAGCGGATCGACGGGGCCTGCTGCGCGTCCTGCCGGATCACCAGTTGCGTGGTGCGGCGCGGACCGTCATTGCCGGCGAGAAACACGCTGTCCTCGAGGTCGACGCGATCGTCGAACGTCTCGAACGTCCAGACCTCGCGATTGGGTAGCACCAGCATGGCGCCGCGGCCGTCGCTGAGCCGGCTGGCCTTGACGGCCGGGTGCAGGTGGAAGCGCAGCGCGTAGTCCGATCCGCCGCCGCGGAGCCGCGCGCCCTGCGCCGGCGTCACGGTGTCCTCGCCGTCGAGCCGCGAGCCGTCCTCGGCCGCCACCAGCACGCGACGATGGATCAGGCCGAATTTCGCCGCGTAGCCGTTGTGCGAGGTCGACAGCACGGTGCCGTCGGGCACGATCTCGCGGAAGTTCTCGACCCGCGTCGGACCCGATACGATCGGCGCGCCGTGCAGCAGGCGCTTCATCGCCGACATCTCGACGAAGGTGCAGGACGAGGTGTTGTGGTAGGTCAGCGTCGAATGTGCCACCGTGCTGCGCGCAAAGGCGCGCCAATTATCGCGGCCGGTCGACGGCATGCCGCAATTGATCACGATGCGGCACGGTCCGGAGGACATCTCGAAGGCGAGGCAGCCGGCATGGGCCTCATGGCTCAGATGCGGTGGCGGCGGCGGACCGGTATCGACGATCACCGTCATCGGTCCGGCGTCGAGCCGCTGGAAACCGGAATGCGGCATGCTCGCCATCGGCGTGCCGTGGGTGTCGTCGTAGGCGAGCAGGGTCGCCAGCAGGTCGGACGGGGTGCCGCCCATGCCATTGAACAGCGCCATGTTGCCGTCGCCGTGGCGGAAGAAGCGCAGCATCGGCATCATGCGGTCGATGGCGTTGAGCAGCGCCGGCGGCGGGGCGATGTTGCGGGCCGCAAACGTCTGCCGCAGCGGCAGCAGGTCGATCAGCAATTCGATCAGCGCGCCCGGGTTGCGCGAGACGTGGCCGCCATCGGGCAGGATCTGCCGCTGCAATTCGTCGGAGAGTTTCCGGGTCGCGCTGCGGATGTGCTTGGCCTGGTTGGCGAGGCACAGCGCGGCGTAACACAGTGCGATCAGCACCTGCAGCCGCGGCGCGCCATCCGGGATGTCGATCGTCGAATAGCGCAGATAGCGGATCTCGCGGGTCAGCCCGCGCAGATAGCGGCGATAGAACTTGCCGTCGGAATCGGCCAGCACCAGCGGCGCCTGCGACAGCAGCGAGATCACCCGCCGCGCCAGCACGTCGGCGCGCCGGCTCAGCGGATGGCGGCCGATCTGGTTGGTGATCCAGTCGTCGACCAGAGCACGGGCATTGGCGCGGGTCAGCGCGGTGTCGGCTGCGCGCAGATGTCGCAGCCAGCCGAAGCCGAGCAGGGCCACCTCCCAATCCTCCGACGGCGGCTCCAGGTCGAAGATCGAGCGGCCATGGCAGGTCACGATCTTGCCGGCGAAGACGAAGCGGCCGGCGTAGATCTCGGCCGCCCGCGTCGCGTCCGACGTGCGCAGGTCATGCGGCGCAATGATGAGTCGGTCGGCGCGACCGGGCCACAACCCGGACACGGATACCGATACACCGCTGACGTTGGACATCAGGCTGCGCGCAAAGCGGCCCATCACCAGCGTCGATATGCGTCTGCGTTGAGCGGCGGACACGCCAAGCCTTGGATTCAGAGGGGGATTCGGTTGCGCATCCTTCATAGATCGCAACTGCCGCCGATACACCATTTTTGGCCCCGGTGCAGCACCATCGCGGGACCAGAATCTGGTGCAAAATCAGGATTTAACGGACTAACGCAACGCCGACGCCCTTAAAGCCCGACCGACGCAGGGCCGGCGCACGGCGCACGATGACACGCTCACGGCCGCCGCTCCAGTCTCGCCGCATAAAAACCATCGAGACCGCCGAGCCGGGGGTCCTGGTGCGGCAAATGGCAGGGCAGCGTGCGCAAGTCGCCGGCCGGGGTGACCAGCTCTGCCAGTCCCGCCACCTCGCCGGCGGTGACGGGGACGCGGCGCAGCTCGGTGGTTTGGGCCAGCACGCGCTCGACCACCTGCTCGCCCTCCTCGGGCTCCAGCGAACAGGTGCAGTAGACCAGGGTTCCGCCCGGCTTGATCAGGCTGCCCGCCCTGGTCAACAGCCGCGCCTGCAAGCCCGACAACGCGGCGATGTCGGCCTCGCTGCGCAACCAGCCGACGTCGGGATGACGCCGAATCGTGCCGGTCGAGGTGCAGGGCGCATCGAGCAGCAGGCCGTCGAAGCCGCCGCTGTCGGCGGGCTGCCATTCGGCGGCGTCGGCCACGACCGTCTCGGCGGTCAGCTGCAGCCGGGTCATGTTGTCCTTCAGCCGGTTCATCCGGGCCGGCGACCGGTCGACCGCGGTGACGCGGGCGCCGGCATGGGCGAGCTGAGCCGTCTTGCCGCCTGGCGCCGCGCAGAGGTCGGCGACGGCCTTGCCGCTGATGTCGCCGAGCAGGCGCGCAGGCAAGGCGGCGGCGGCGTCCTGCACCCACCATTGTCCCTCGGCGAAGCCCGGCAGCACCGTCACCGAACCATGCAGCACGGTGCGCACGGTGCCGGTCGACAGCACCTCGCCATGCAGCCGCGACGCCCATTGCGCCGGGTCCGACTTCACCGTGAGGTCGAGCGACGGCTCCTGGCCGAGCGCCGCGGCGATGTCCCTGGCGGTCGCTTCGCCATAATGATCGATCCAGCGCTTGAGCAGCCAGGGCGCGATGTCGAGCGGCTGACCGGTGGCATCGTCGAGCAGGGTTGCGCCCTCGCGCGCGCAGCGCCGCAGCACCGCGTTGACGAGCCCGGCATATTTCGCTGCGCGGCGGTCGGCCTGCACCAGGCGGACGGAGAGGTCGACGGCGGCGTGGTCAGGAACGTCCATCCAGAGGATCTGGGCGGCGCCGATCAGCAGCGCGCTCTGCGCCCGCGGCGCGTCGGTCGGCACGCCGCGATCCAGCAGCCGCGACAGCACGTGACCGAGCGTTCCAAGCCGCCGCAAGGTGGTGGCGACCAGCCGGCGCATCAGCGCGCGGTCGCGGTCGGCCAGATGCTTCAGTCCGGGATGTGCGCCGGTCCCGTCGAGCTGATCGTCGAGGGTGCGATGCTTGTGCAGCACGCCGTCGACCACGTCGGCGGCGATGCGCCGTGCCGCCAGGCCTGGGACTTCGGAAGGGGTCGCAAAACGCGGCGGAGGCATGCCTGGGAATTACTCGCGAAAGAAGAAAGGCAGTTCCGCGACCATCGGGTGCATGCCATCAGCTTGCGGGTCCTCTGTCACCGGAATATGCCAAATGTAAGAATCGGCTCTGCTTTTATTAGCCCTGTTTTTTCATGGGTGGGCACACGATCTGATGAGGTCGGGAACGAACCGGTTCAATGGTGGAATGGTACGATGAGCAACGAGCCCGAGAATGAGCCCAGGAGTGAGCCGAAGGGCAAGGCCGCTTTGGCCGTGGTCGCCAGCAATGAGTCGCCGCGCAAGCCGCTGACGCCGGCCGCGCAGCGCGCGCTGGCCGAGGCTGAGGAACGCCGCCGACTGGCAGCACAACAGACGAAGCCGATGCCGACGGAGTTGCAGGGGCCGAAAGGGCCGGAGCCGACCCGTTACGGCGACTGGGAGAAAAAGGGAATCATCTCGGACTTCTGACGGGATGTCCGCGCTCGGCTTTCGTTGTTCGGCGCCGGGCTTGCCGGTCCCGCGTTCGCCGCACTCCCGTATCGCAACGGTGACTCAGCGCGTGACCACCACCGTCGTGCCGATCGACACGCGCTCGTAGAGGTCGGTGATATCCGGGTTGAGCATGCGGATGCAGCCATACGAGACATAGCCGCCCACCGAATTCGGCACGTTGGTTCCGTGGATCGCATATTCGCCGCCGGCGAGCGTCAAGGCGGCAACGCCCATCGGATTGCGCGGCGAGCCGCCGGGAATGACGTCCGGCAGCTCCGGCTTGTCGCGCTTGACGTCGGCGGGCGGAGCCCAGGCCGGATTCTTGTACTTGCCGTCGATCTTGGTGGTGCCGGCCCATTGCCGGCCGGCCTTGCCGACGCCGACCGTGTAGCGCAAGGCGTGGCTGCCATCGAGCACGAGATAGAGTTTCCGCTCGCCGGTCCTCACGACGATGGTGCCCGGCGAAAAGTCGCCGGCGACGGCGACCAACTCGGGACGGGCCGACGCAGAGCCGGCCGTCGTGACCATGGTTCCGATCACCGACGCGGCCAGCATCGCCGCCTTCATTGTCAGCCTGACCGCCCCAGTCCGCATGGTCATCCCCTCAGCCGGTTCCGCGGCGCCTGCTCCCCGGCCGGGAGCACGCAGATCGCATGAGGAAAGGAAAACTCCGTCTGCGAGTAAATGACCTGAAAACAACACTCCCGCGGAATCAGCCGCGGGAGTGCGATGAGACTTGACGATTGCGGCGAACGCGCTCCGCGCCCGCGGGGCACGGCGTGCTTACGCCTGCTTCTCCTTGCGGTTCTGCCGGTGCTGGACGAGATCATCGACCACGCCGGGATCGGCAAGGGTCGAGGTGTCGCCCAGCGCGCCCGGCTCGTCCTCGGCGATCTTGCGCAGGATGCGGCGCATGATCTTGCCGGAGCGGGTCTTGGGCAGGCCGGGGGCGAACTGGATCTGGTCGGGCGAGGCGATCGGGCCGATCTCCTTGCGCACCCAGGCGACGAGCTCCTTGCGCAGCTCCTCGGTCGGCTGCTCGCCGGCCATCAGGGTGACATAGGCGTAGATGCCCTGGCCCTTGATGTCGTGGGGATAGCCGACCACGGCGGCTTCCGACACCTTGGGATGGGCAACCAGCGCGCTTTCCACCTCGGCCGTTCCCATGCGGTGGCCGGAGACGTTGATGACGTCGTCGACGCGGCCGGTGATCCAGTAATAGCCGTCGGCGTCGCGGCGACAGCCGTCGCCGGTGAAGTACTTGCCCTTGTAGGTCGAGAAGTAGGTCATCTCGAACCGGGCATGGTCGCCATACACCGTGCGCATCTGGCCCGGCCAGGAGCGGGTGAGGCAGAGATTGCCCTCGGTCGCGCCTTCCAGCGTCTTGCCGTCGGCATCGACGATCTCGGGCACGACGCCGAAGAACGGCCGCGTCGCCGAGCCCGGCTTCAGTCTGGTCGCGCCCGGCAGCGGCGTGATCAGGATGCCGCCGGTCTCGGTCTGCCACCAGGTGTCGACGATCGGGCAGCGGTCGTCGCCGACGACGCGGTGATACCACTCCCAGGCTTCCGGATTGATCGGCTCGCCCACCGAGCCGAGCAGGCGCAGAGACGCGCGCGAGGTCTTCTTCACCGGCGCGTCGCCGCCCTGCATCAGCGCGCGAATCGCGGTCGGCGCGGTGTAGAAGATGTTGACCTTGTGCTTGTCGATGACGTTCCAGAACCGCGAATTGTCCGGATAGTTCGGCACGCCTTCGAACATCAGCGTGACAGCGCCATTGGCCAGCGGCCCATAGAGGATGTAGCTGTGGCCGGTGACCCAGCCGACGTCAGCGGTGCACCAGTAGACGTCGCCCTCGTGATAGTCGAACACGTATTGATGCGTCATCGCGGCGTAGACGAGATAGCCGCCGGTGGTGTGCAGCACGCCCTTGGGCTGGCCGGTCGAGCCCGACGTGTAGAGGATGAACAGCGGATCCTCCGCATTCATCGGCTCGCACGGGCATTCGGTGGTCACCATCTCGGCGGCCTCGTGGTACCAGAGGTCGCGGCTCGGATTCATCTCGATCTTGCCGCCGGTGCGCTTGACCACGACGACCCAGTCGACATTGTCGACCTTGTTCAGCGCTGCGTCGACATTGGCCTTGAGCGGCACCTTGCGGCCGCCGCGCAGGCCCTCGTCGGCGGTGATGATGATCTTGGAATCGCAGTCCTTGATGCGCTGGGCGAGCGAGTCCGGCGAGAAGCCGGCGAACACCACCGAGTGGATGGCGCCGATGCGGGCGCAGGCCAGCATCGCATAGGCGGCCTCCGGGATCATCGGCAGATAGATGGTGACGCGGTCGCCCTTCTTGACGTTGCGGTTGCGCAGGATGTTGGCCATCCTGCACACCTCGTCGTGCAGCTCGCGATAGGTGATGTGCTTCGACTGCGAGGGGTCGTCGCCTTCCCAGATGATCGCGGTCTGGTCGCCGCGGGTGGCGAGATGGCGGTCGATGCAGTTATAGGCGGCGTTGAGGACGCCGTCCTCGAACCATTTGATCGAGATGTTGCCGGGTGCGTAGGAGACGTTTTCGATTCTCGTCGGCGCCTTGACCCAATCGACGCGCCTGGCCTGCTCGGCCCAGAAGCCGTTGGGGTCCTTGATCGAGCGCGCGTACATCTCCTGGTACTTCGCGTCGTCGACAAAGGCGCGTTTCGCCCACTCGGCCGGAACGTCGTAGATCTTCTCGGACATTTCACACCCTCCACATGCGGCCTGCCGTCGATCCCGCGCAGGCCATCGTTGTTCCCACTATGCGTCCGCGTAACCGGCGGCGACAAGGCAAGACAAGTAGGACCTTCGGCGGGGAGGCGGTCTGAGCAGGATCAAAGAATTGTGCGCGGAGGTTGCGTGCGCCGGCCGCGCCTCGGAGATCGCTACAGTCTGCAGCATCAAGGTTACCCGGAATCGGGGCGCGTACCGGTATTTTGAAACCGCTTTGCCCAAAATTAGGGACTCGCTATCCGGCCCGTCACGCCCTAAATCGCCTTGAAGCTGTGGATAACCCGGCCGGAACCAAACCGGACTCCGGGGCATTGAGCGGATGAAAACGACGGCAGGGCGTCTAAAGCAATGATGGACCAGCAGAATTTCGAGAGCCCGCGGGTCGGCCCGGCCGATCCCGAGGTCGCGCTCGCGAAAGCGCTGGGCCAGTGGCCGCCCAAGCCGCCGCGCCGCAAGCTGAGCTTGAAGGATCTGGCCCACGCCAAGACCGCCGACGCGCAAGGCAATGCCAAGACCTCGGTCGAGGAACTCGCCAAGCGCATCGGGCTGAAGCTCGGCGACCAGACCGCGCTGACCATCCGCCGCGTCAGGCGGGGCAAGAGCTATACCTTCATCCGCGCCAACGGCACCCCGATCCGCCACGCCGGCACCATCCGCCGCCTGCATGCGATGGCGGTGCCGCCGGCCTATCGCGAGGTGCGCTACGCCCCCGATCCGAACCTGCATCTGCAGGCGGTTGGCGTCGATGCCGCCGGCCGGCTGCAATACCGCTATCACGCCGACTGGGAGAAGGTGCGCGAGCATCGCAAGGCGCATCGCCTCGCCAAGCTGGTCGGCGCGCTGCCGCGCATCCGTCGCGCGGTGTCGAAACATCTCGCCGGCGACGAGCCGACGCGCGAGTTCGCGCTCGCTGCTGTCATCGAGCTGATCGCGCGCACGGCCATTCGCCCCGGCAACGAGTCCTATGCCCGGCTGAACGGCACGCGCGGCGCCACCACACTGTTGAAGTCGAACGTCACGCTCGAGGATGACTCCCTGGTGCTGACCTTCAAGGCCAAGGGCGGCAAGGCCGTGCGCAAGGAATGCGACGCCGCCAAGCTGGTGCGGGCCGTCGGCATTTTGCGCGGCGTGCCCGGCCGCCGCATGTTCCAATACCGCGACGCCCAGGGCGTGGTGCGCGCGGTCTCGACCACGCAGGTCAACGCCTTCCTGCGCGAGATCGCCGGCATCAAGATCTCGCTGAAGGATTTCCGCACGCTGATGGCCTCCGCCGTGGCGCTGGAGACCTTGTCGCGGATCACGCCGGCGGCGAGCGCGCGCGGCCGCAAGAAGCAGATCCTGGAAGCGATCCGCGCCGCCGCCGACGAGCTCACCAACACGCCGGCGATCTGCCGCAAGAGCTACGTGCACGACACCATCGTCACGGCGTTCGAGGACGGCATTCTCGAACGCTTCGCCGCCACCATGAAGGGCCAGCGCTCGCAGACGCGGCGCGAGCAATTGCTGGCGCAGGTGGTGACGGCGGTCTCGGCCTGACGCCGCGATTCATCAAGCCTGGCAGCGCGGCCCGATCTTGGCCGACGCAAGGAAGCGGGCGATCGGATCGAGCTGCCGGCACGGCGCCGCCGCGGTCTTCACCGGCGCGGCCTCGCGCCTGGCCGGCCGCAGCACGGTCGACTTGCTGGCCGGCTTGGCGCGGCGGGCAGCCGACGCACCACGTCCCTCCGCGCGCACGGCCCGCGAGAGCAGCGGCAGGCGCGCGCCTTCGTTGAGATCGAGCGGCGGTGTTTCGAAACTGCGATCGGACTCGTTCAACGTATCAACGCCGGGAATGGGCTCGCGGATCAGCGACGACGTCGCTTCGCCCGCGATGTCGCCGGGCGATACCGCGGCAAGCACCATCTTCGTTGCAAGCAAGCAGCAGATTATCACGAGGCAGAACCCCGCAATCCAGATCGTTCTGTTCACTGTAGGAAACCCCCGCCGATCGCGCCGGACAGTGCAGGACATCCCCTTCCCGCAGCCGGCGCCGTGCCGACCAATCAACCTTAAGAAAGTCTTACTCGCAATGTTTTCGGCAGGTTCGGCCGGGCTCGGCTCGCATTGTAGTTAATGGCGACGATGATCGGTCATCGGCGTCGGCCAATGACCGACAGAGAGCTGATCAGTTCGCAGCAGGCTGCGACAATGCGGCGCGGATCTCGTTCAATGAGTCGGCGAGACGATCTCGATCGCCGCAGGTTTCACGGATCACGTTAAATTATGCGCCGAAACTCGCTTCCGAACGCGGCGTAGCTCGGCCTGACACGACGCAAGAGCGCATCCGCTCAAGATCAGCATCGGTGTCGCAGTCGAACTCATCACGCGGCTCTGCCGCCGCCTTTCATAGGGAGCTACCCATGTCCAAGCGCATTGCCTTTCTCGCTGCCGCCGCCTTCAGCGCGCTGTCGCTGACCTCGACCTTCGTCGCGCCCGCCAGCGCCGAGGAGAAGACCGTGATGGTCGGAGGCGCGGCGATGTATCCGTCGAAGAACATCGTGCAGAACGCGGTCAACTCGAAGGATCATACGACGCTGGTCGCCGCGGTGAAGGCCGCCGGCCTCGTGCCGACGCTGGAAGGCAAGGGACCGTTCACGGTGTTCGCGCCGACCAATACCGCGTTCGGCAAGCTGCCGGCAGGCACCGTCGACAGCCTGGTCAAGCCGGAGAACAAGGCGACGCTGACCAAGATCCTCACCTATCACGTCGTGCCCGGCAAGCTCGAGGCGTCCGACCTGAAGGACGGCCAGATGCTGAAGACGGTCGAGGGCGAGCAGCTCACCGTCAAGCGCGAGGGCAAGAACGTCATGATCGTCGACGCCAAGGGCGGCACCTCGATGGTGACGATCCCGAACGTCAACCAGTCGAACGGCGTCATCCACGTGGTCGACACCGTGCTGATGCCGGCGTCCTGAGGCCCGGCGCGACACCGGACACGTCCGTTTCTTCCTCCTCCTCGCGGATGTGACCAGGAGCGAGCCGGGCCCCCCCGGCTCGCTTCTTTGTGAACGCGATAGTTTCTGCGTATCGTTTTGATCGGCGCCGCGGTGTAACGGAGCCCACCGAGCCGGCGTATAATTGGCGTGACGAATGCAAGCGACGTAAATGCAAGCGACGGAGCCGACCGCCATGACGAGCGCCACCACCAGCGCCCCTTCGACCCTCGCGGCGACCGGGGGACCTGTAACCGGAGTCGCGACCAAGGTCGTTCAGCCGGCCTGGGTGCGCGTCATGCATTGGATCAACGCCGTCGCAATGATCATGATGATCATGTCGGGCTGGCAGATCTACAACGCCTCGCCGCTGTTCGACTTCCGCTTCGACCGCAGCTTCACGCTCGGCGGCTGGCTCGGCGGCGCGCTGCTGTGGCACTTCGCGGCAATGTGGCTGCTGATGCTGAACGGCCTTGCCTATCTCGTCACCGGTCTCGCCACCGGCCGGTTCCGCCGCAAGCTGCTGCCGATCTCGCCGGCGTCCGTCGTCGCCGACCTCAAGGCCGCGCTGACGTTCAAGCTCGCCCATGACGACCTCACCGTCTACAACGCGGTGCAGAAGCTGCTCTATCTCGGCATCATCTGCGTCGGCATCGTCGTCGTGCTCACGGGCCTGTCGATGTGGAAGCCGGTGCAGCTGCACTGGCTGGTGAGCCTGTTCGGCGACTATCCGGCGGCGCGCTACGTCCATTTCGTCTGCATGGCGCTGATCTGCGCCTTCCTGGTGATCCACATCCTGCTCGCGCTGCTGGTGCCGAAGAGCCTGCGCGCGATGATCATCGGCCGCTGAGAGGAGAGACAACCATGGCGAAACGTCCGTTCCTCATTCCCGGCGTCGACAAGCGGCTCCTGATCAAGGACTCGCTGAAGGTGATGCCCGATCTCACGCGGCGCCGCTTCATCACCGGCGGCGCCAGCCTCGGCGCGCTGACCTTGCTCGCCGGCTGCGACGTCGTCGACGGCGACACCGCCGAGGAGCTGCTCAAGAAGGTCTCGAAGTTCAACGACGCGGTGCAGGCCTGGATGTTCAATCCGGATGCGCTGGCGCCGACCTTCCCGGAGAGCGCGATCACCAAGCCGTTCCCGTTCAATGCCTACTACACGCTCGACGAGGCGCCGGAGATCGACGCCGCCGACTGGAAGCTCGAGGTGCGCGGCCTCGTCGACAACAAGAAGTCGTGGACGCTCGATGAGCTGCAGGCGCTGCCCCAGGTGACGCAGATCACGCGCCACATCTGCGTCGAGGGCTGGAGCGCGATCGGCTCCTGGACCGGCACGCCGCTGCGCGACTTCCTCAAGCTGATCGGCGCGGATATCAGTGCGAAATATGTCTGGTTCAACTGCGCCGACAAGGACGGCTACAACTCGCCTCTGGACATGCGCACCGCGCTGCATCCGCAGACCCAGATGACCTTCAAGTTCGCCGACCAGATCCTGCCGCGCGCCTACGGCTACCCGATGAAGATCCGCGTGCCCACCAAGCTCGGCTTCAAGAACCCCAAATACGTCGTCGCGATGGAAGTCACCAACGACTACAAGGGCGGCTACTGGGAGGATCAGGGGTACAATTCGTTCAGCGGGAGCTGATCTCCCGCCAATCGAGCCCGGATGGCGGCCGCAATCTCCGCTGTCGTCCCTGCGAACGCAGGGACCCATAACCACAGGCCGTGATGAGGCAGGCAACTACCAGCCGGATTCCTCGATAGCGTCCGCGGTAGGGGTCCCTGCGTTGGCAGGGACGACACCGTCGATCAGGCTCGATCGGTGGCTTTCAACTTCCCCTGCAGCGCCGCCATTGCCGCGCCCAACAGCAACAGCGCCGCCGACACATTCAACGCATAGGTCAGGCTCCCCATCGCATCGGTGATCGCGCCGACGGCGAACGGACCCAACGTCTGGCCGACGCCGAACGAGATGGTCAGCGCCGCGATCGCGCGCGGCCAAGCGGCTTGCGGCAGGTTGAAGCGCACGAAGGCCGTCGTTGCGGTCGTCACCGTCGAGAACGCGATGCCGAACACTGCGGCCGACAAGGTCAGCATGACGGGCGAATGGCTGAGCGAGGGCAGGGCGGCGCCGATCGCGTTGATGGTGAGGATGAGGGCGGTGGGCCAGCCGCCGCGATCGAGCGCCAGCACGCGCCGCCACACCCAGGGCGTGGTGAAGCCGGCGAGGCCAATGAGGCACCAGAAGCCGGATTGCGCCGCGGCGCCGCCGCCGAGGTCGCGGACATAGGCGATCATGAAGGTGAGATAGGCGATGTAGCCCGCGCCGTAGAGGAAGTAGCCGAACAGATAGATCGCCATCGGCCGCAGCGAGACGCGGTCCGCGCGCGTCTCCGGCATGGCGGCGTTCGCTGGAAGCCGCATCAGCAGCAGCGGCACGATCAGCATTGCGCCGGCGCCTGCGAGCACCGCCCACACGATCCACCATGAGCCGGGCCCGAACGCCTGCAGCACGAACGGCGCGATCAGGCCTGAGATGACGATGCCGAGCGGCGGCCCGGCATAGAACAGGCTCAGCACGAAGCTCGCCTGCGCCGGCCGCGCCAAGGCGACCCGCGCCGCCACCGCGCCGCCGGCCACCAGCGCCACGCCGGCGCCGATGCCGGTCACGAGCCGCGCCAGGCTGAGCGCAATGAAATCGCCCGTCATGGCGCAGACGACGAGAGAGACCAAAGCCGCCAGCGTGCCGCCGCGCACCGCGGTCAGCCCGCCGAACCGCCGGGCCGTCTGCGCGGCGATCAACGCCCCGATCAGATAGCCGGCGGCATTGACCGTGTTCATGAAGCCGGCCGCCGAATACGACCAGTGCAGCGTGTCGCGCATGTCCGGCAGCACCAGCGCATAGGCGAAGCGGCCGATGCCGAGACCGATGATGGGACCGAGCGACAGCGTGAGGTTGGTCAGCGCCGGGTGGGCCGGCGGCGGATCGGAACGGGAGATCGGCAAGACATGCTCCGGCGTGGCGCATATCCGGCAAATCATGCTGCTCGGCCGCCAGTTTCGAGCACAGTACAGCCTTGCCCGGCGCGACAGAAGGCGGGCGGCGGCAATGGTGGCTTGCCAACCGCGCAGGAGCGCTTTAGCACTCCGCCGATTTTGCAACTCTCGTCATTGCCGGGCTGCTGTCCCCGACCCATCGGGGCGAGCCGGCAATCCAACCAAAAGATGACGGATGTCCGGGCTCAGGCCCCGGCATGACAAGCCCCGTGAGGACAACGACCATGGCGACCCAGAAGCTCCTTTTGCTGCCCGGCGACGGCATCGGCCCCGAAGTGATGGCCGAGGTGAAGCGGCTGATCGGCTGGCTCAACGCCAAGGGGCTGGCCTCGTTCGAGACCGAGGAGGGTCTGGTCGGCGGCGCGGCCTATGACGCCCATGGCGCCTCGATCTCGGAAGCCGACATGGACAAGGCCAAGGCGGCGGATGCGATCATCTTCGGCGCCGTCGGCGGTCCGAAGTGGGACGGCGTTCCCTATGAGGTCCGCCCCGAGGCGGGGCTGCTGCGCCTGCGCAAGGATCTCGGCCTGTTCGCCAATCTGCGTCCGGCCGTGTGCTATCCGGCGCTCGCCGATGCCTCCAGCCTCAAGCGCGAGATCGTCGAGGGCCTCGACATCATGATCGTGCGCGAGCTCACCGGCGGCGTGTATTTCGGCGAGCCCAAGACCATCACCGATCTCGGCAACGGCCAGAAGCGGGCCGTCGATACCCAGGTCTACGACACCTATGAGATCGAGCGCATCGCCCGCGTCGCCTTCGACCTCGCGCGCAAGCGCCGCAACAAGGTGACGTCGATGGAGAAGCGCAACGTCATGAAGTCGGGCGTGCTCTGGAACGAGGTCGTCACCGCGGTTCACAATCGCGAATACAAGGACGTCACGCTCGAGCACCAGCTCGCCGATTCCGGCGGCATGAATCTGGTCAAGTATCCGAAGATGTTCGACGTCATCGTCACCGACAATCTGTTCGGCGACATGCTCTCGGACATCGCGGCGATGCTGACGGGATCGCTCGGCATGCTGCCGTCGGCTTCGCTCGGCGAGGTCGACGCCAAGACCCACAAGCGCCGCGCGCTGTACGAGCCGGTGCACGGCTCGGCGCCGGACATTGCCGGCAAGGGTCTCGCCAACCCGATCGCGATGCTGACGTCGTTCGGCATGGCGCTGCGCTACTCCTTCGACATGGGCGCGCTCGCCGATAAGCTCGACGCCGCCATCGCCGCCGTGCTCGCCTCCGGCCTGCGCACCGCCGACATCAAGGCCGAAGGCTCGACCCCGGCCTCGACCGCGCAGATGGGCGAGGCGATCATCAAGGAGCTGGAGAAGCTCACGGCGTAGTCGGAGCCGAGGTTCCGCCGCGCCGAAGGTGCACTCCCCTCCCCCTTGCGGGGAGGGGTCCGGGGTGGGGGTCCACACCCAGTGAGCCCCGCTTGAGGCACCGTCTCACCTGCCCAGACGATTACTTTTCGTCGTTGCACGTCTCGACCCGAGCTCATCACATCAAGTATCGCCCGGGGACCCCCACCCCCGACCCCTCCCCGCAAGGGGGAGGGGGGCTCACCGTCGTTGTCGAGATAGCGCAAATTCAACGCACGACGTGTTCGATCGCGCCACCGGGCGCGTCGTCGCTATTCCGCGGTCGCGTCCTGCAGGCGCATCGCAAGGCCTGTCGATTTTACCTATAGACTTTCATCCCCGGATGAATAGCCTGACCCCAACGCCGCGCCATTGAATGGACGCGGGCTCGCACGCGTTCGACATGATGCGTGCGAGGGCCGGGGAGGATGAATGTGATCGCGCTTGCGATGCGATATGTCGCTCGCCGTGCATGGTGTCGTCGCCAATGTCGCGACCACCGCCCCGTGGCGATTGTACGCAACCTCCCTCACCACAAACGCTGACGCATGACTGCGCCGCTCATCTCCGTTCACGGCCTGTGCAAGAGCTTTCCCGGCGTCCGGGCGCTGCACAATGTCAGGTTCGAGCTGCGCGCCGGCGAGGTCCATGCCGTGATGGGCGAGAACGGCGCCGGCAAGTCGACCCTGATGAAGATCCTCGCCGGCGTCTACCGCAAGGACTCCGGCGAGATCATCTACGACGGCGCCAGCGTCGATTTTCCAGGACCGCGCGAGGCGCAGGCCGCCGGCATCGGCATCATTCATCAGGAGCTGCAACTGATGAACCACCTCACGGTGGCGCAGAACATCTTCATCGGGCGCGAGCCGATGAAGGCGTTCGGGCTGCTGCTCGATGAGGACAGGCTCAACCGGCAGGCGGCCGAGCTGCTTGCCCAGCTCAATCTGTCGATCGACCCGCGCACGACAGTCGGCGGGCTGACGGTGGCCAGGCAGCAGATGGTGGAGATCGCCAAGGCGCTGTCCTTCAACTCGCGCGTCCTGATCATGGACGAGCCGACCGCCGCGCTGAACGATCGCGAGATCGCCGAGCTGTTCAAGATGATCCGCGCCTTGAAGGCACGCGGCGTCGGCATCGTCTACATCTCCCACAAGATGGACGAGCTGAAGCAGATCGCCGATCGCGTCACCGTGCTGCGCGACGGCGAGTATGTCGCGACGGTGCCGGCCGAGACCACCACGATCGAGACCATCATCGGCATGATGGTGGGCCGCACCTTGGGCGACGCCCGCGTCGCGGGCACGCAGCCCGTCGGCGCGATCGCGCTGGAGGTGCGCGGGCTCAACTGCGGGCCGCTGGTCCGCGACGTCAGCTTCACCCTGCGCAAGGGCGAGATCCTCGGCTTTGCCGGCCTGATGGGGGCCGGCCGCACCGAGGTCGCGCGCGCGATCTTCGGCGCCGACGCCGTTCCGTCCGGGGATATTCTCGTCGACAATCGCAAGGTGACGATCCGCTCGCCGGCGCATGCGGTCGCCCACGGCATCGGCTATCTCTCCGAGGACCGCAAGCGCTTCGGCCTCGCCACCGGCATGGACGTCGAGTCCAACGTCGTGATGTCGAACCTCGCGAACTACCTTGCAATGAAGTTCATGCTCAGGAAGCGCGCGATCCGCGACACCGCCGGCCGCTTCATCCGGATGCTGAACATCCGCACGCCTTCGGCGTCGCAGCAGGTTCGCCTGCTATCCGGCGGCAACCAGCAGAAGATCGTGATCGCCAAATGGCTCGATCGCGATTGCGACATCCTGTTCTTCGACGAGCCGACCCGCGGCATCGACATCGGCGCCAAGAACGAGATCTACCGCCTGCTGCGCGCGCTGGCCGACCAGGGCAAGGCGATCGTCATGATTTCCTCGGAGCTTCCCGAGGTGATCAGGATGAGCGATCGCATCGTCGTGATGTGCGAGGGCCGCATCACCGGCGAATTGTCGCCGGACGAGGCCACGCAGGAGCGGATCATGCATCTGGCCACCCAGCGCGAAACCATGAAGGCAGGCTGACGGCATGAGCGACCCCGCATTGGTCAAGGATCAGGTCAAGGATGGCCTCGCGCCGAGCGGCGCGATGGCCGCGCTGCGGCGCCGTCTGCTCGGGCCTGCAGCGCTGCAGAAGCTGCTGGCGTTCGCGAGCCTCGTGCTGCTGCTGGCCTATTTCAGCTTCGCCTCGCCGGCGTTCATGCAGACCGACAACATGATCAACATCCTGCAGGCGACCGCGGTCAACGGCGTGCTGGCGATCGCCTCGACCTTCGTGATCATCACCGCCGGCATCGATCTGTCGGTCGGCACGCTGATGACCTTCTGCGCGGTGATGGCCGGCGTGTTCCTCACCTATTGGGAGCTGCCGATGTGGACCGGCATCGTCGCGGCGATCGTGACCGGCGCGCTCAGCGGCGCGCTGTCGGGCACGGTCATCACCAAGATGAAGGTGCCGCCGTTCATCGCGACGCTCGGCATGATGCTGGTGCTGAAGGGGCTGGCCCTGGTCGTCTCCGGCAGCAAGCCGATCTATTTCACCAACACCGAGAACTTCTCGATGATCTCGCAGGACTCGCTGCTCGGCACGCTCGTGCCGGCGCTGCCGATTCCCAATGCAGCCCTGATCCTGTTCGTGATGGCGGTGCTGGCCTCCGTCGTTCTCAACCGCACCGCGCTCGGCCGCTACACTTTCGCGATAGGCAGCAACGAGGAGGCGGTGCGGCTCTCCGGCGTCAATGTCGACCGCTGGAAGATCATCATCTACGGCCTCGGCGGCGCCATCTGCGGAGTCGCGGGACTGCTGATCGCGTCGCGCATCAATTCCGCCCAGCCGGCGCTCGGCCAGGGCTATGAGCTCGATGCGATCGCTGCCGTCGTGATCGGCGGCACGTCGCTGAGCGGCGGCACCGGCACCATTCTCGGCACCATCATCGGGGCCTTCATCATGAGCGTTCTGACCAACGGCTTGCGCATCCTCTCGGTGGCCCAGGAATGGCAATTCGTCGTCACCGGGGTCATCATCATTCTCGCTGTTTACGCCGACATGCTCCGTCGAAACCGCGCCTGACCCTTCAAGGAGGACCAGCGACCAGCACCGCTCCGACGTCGCGCTGAAGACTGCGCTGCCCGCCGACAGCGAGCGGCGACGACCACGATCATCACTGTAACGACAAGGTCACTGAAGAGAGCAGAGGAAACACCAATGTTGAGCAAGCATCTCCTCGGCGTCGCGCTCGGCGCCCTCATGGTCGCGGGAGTGTCCGCGAGCGCGCGTGCCGATGATGTCTACATCCCCCTCGTCTCCAAGGGCTTCCAGCACCAGTTCTGGCAGGCGGTGAAGCTCGGCGCCGAGCAGGCCGCGAAGGCCGCCAACGTCAAGATCAGCTTCGAAGGACCGGAAACCGAGGCCATGGTCGACAAGCAGATCGACATGCTCTCCGCGGCGCTCGCCAAGAAGCCGCAGGCGATCGGCTTCGCCGCGCTCGATTCCAAGGCCGCCATTCCGCTCCTGAAGAAGGCGCAAGCCGCCAAGATCCCGGTGATCGCCTTCGACTCCGGCGTCGACAGCGACATTCCGCTGACCACCTGCACCACCGACAACCTCGCCGCGGCGGGCCTCGCCGCTGACAAGATGGCCGACATGATCGGCGATGCCGGCGACGTCGCCGTGGTCGTGCACGACCAGACCAGCCGCACCGGCATCGACCGTCGCGACGGCTTCCTCAAGCGCATCAAGGACAAGCATCCGAACATCAAGATCGTCAGCGTGCAGTATGGCGGCGGCGATCAGCTCAAATCGACCGAGATCACCAAGTCGATCCTGCAGGCCAATCCGAACCTCAAGGGCATCTTCGGCGCCAATGAGGGCTCGGCGATCGGCGTGCTCAACGGCGTCAAGGAGATGAAGAAGAAGATCGTCGTGATCGGCTACGATTCCGGCAAGCAGCAGAAGGCCGCGATCATGTCGGGCGAGATGGCCGGCGCCATCACCCAGAACCCGATCGGCATCGGCAGTTGCACCGTGGAGTCAGCGGTCAAGGCGTTGAAGGGCGAGAAGCTGCCGAAGGTCACCGACACCGGCTTCTATTGGTACGACAAGTCCAACATCACCGACCCGAAGATCGCGGCTGTGCTTTACGATTGAGACCGGTGCGAGGTCGGGCCGGGCGATCGCATATGATGATCTGAGTTTGCGGCGGTCCATCTCCGCGTCGTCATGGCCGGGCTCGTCCCGGCCATCCACGTCGCGAGGCATCCTGGGAAGGACGTGGATGCCTGGGAGAAGCCCGGGCATGACGGAGTAGCCAACTCGCACGCTTGCTTGTCGCGACTGCTCGTCGGGCAAATCAGATCAGCTCTCGGGTGCGATCGATGGCGATTGACGGAGGTTGCCGGTCGTCCCGTGGCTCTATTCCCTCCGCGGCGAAGAACTTATTTCGCCAGCGATTTCAATCTCCTCCGCTTGATCAGTCGGCCTCCGCCAAGAATTCCACTTTCGTTTTTCCAGAATCCATGGTCTTCTCCCTCCATCCCGCTTCGCTTGCGAGGGACGTTTCGCGATCGTCACGAGGCGTGAGGCGGGAATGCGGTGGCCGCGAGGGCTCGCAGCATGTCCTAGGGACATGCGGACGAACGAGGCTCTTGCGGACGTGAAGCTGCGTGGTCCTGGCGCCCCGATGCTGGCGCCAAGTCGGAAGGGCGATGATCCCGACGACGACGGTGGCTAACAGGCCGGACACCGGGGAGAGCGTAGAGTAAGCGTGAAAACCATCGCGCAGGGAAGGCCGGGTCGATCCGGCTGTACCTGTGGTTCCTGCCCCGTGCATTTTTTTCCGCACGGGGGCCACGGGCCTCAGCCGAGGCCCGGCCTTCCCTGCGCCCTCTGCAAGGAGAGGGCGATCAGACGAGTAAAGACTCGGACGCGAAAGCGGGTGCGAGGATGACCAGTCGTGCCGAAAATTCCGGTGTCGTCCCGGTGAACGCCGGGACCCAGACTCCCCGACATGGGTGTGAGGCACGCTGGAGCGATGAGACCGGGGGGGCATGCCGGCCGGTGGTTATGGATCCGGCGTTCGCCGGGGTGACACTGAGGGGTGGGAACGGGCTGGCCTCCATCGGCGTGTAGCGATGTGTCAGCCATGTCTCCGAACGGTCGTCTCACACGTTCGAAATCGAGCAGTGACCAGCTCATGATCGATGACGACGCGATGGAACGTCAGCGCGGCAAAACAACAAAAAGCCGGGCGGGGCCCGGCCTTGATGATCTGACGATGCGGCCGCCCTCAGTAGGGGATCGGAATCCGGGTCGGATAGCCACCGAGATCGGACGGCGCCATCAGCGGCTGACGGTCGATCGGGCGGTTCAGGTTCTCGCGGGCGAACGACGGATAGCCGACGGCCGGCGGGAACGCGTAATCCGAGAACTTGCGGTCGCCCGGGAGCACCTCGGTGCCGCCGTCGAGGAACGAGCGGCGGGTGATGTAGATGCGGGTGCGCGGGCCGGACTGGTAGGAATAGTTCGGATTGCCGCTGTTGGTGACGGCAACGGCACGGCGCTTGGTGGTGGCGGCATCCGCCGAGGTGGCGGCAAGAGACGTGACGGCAAGGCCCGTCGCGGCGATCACCGCCAAGGCCATGACCCGGGTCGCAGCAGGAAATTCGATCATCACGTCCTCTTCCTCGCGCCAAAAGGGGCGGGCGCTCGCCATGCGCATGATTTGGCCCGCACAATATCTGGGTCGGCTGTGGCATCACAAGGTCATTCCCGCGGCGACGGGCAAGATAAATCCCTGCTGTGGCGGGAAAGTTGCATCAATATCCGTCACTTGCCCGTGGGTTTGACGGGTCGAATAGGATGCGGTCACGCCCAGCAACATCCGGACGCAGGCGGACATTCACAAGGCGCCGCGCAGCCTCGGATTGGCGGTCGACGTCACCCAATCGGCGCTGCCGGTGGCGACGGTGGGTTCGTCGCAGCCGCCGCGCCGCTGATCGGACCCCATGAACAGCTGGTTCAGGGCGCGGTGCTGGTCGGGCGCCAGCAGGGTCAGCCGGTTGAGCATGCACCCGACCATGGCGCGGCGCATCGGCATCGTCACGCCCTGGCACGACCAGCCGGAGATCCGCAAGCTCGGCTCGGCGATGGTCTTGAGAAAGCCGAGGCAGGCTCCGGCGCCCTCGGGAGCCCCGGCCCGGCGAACCAGACTGACGGGGCCGAACCGGCTGTCGATCACGCCGGCGGTCTCGAGCTCGGAGGCGGAGTTGCGCCCCATCCGGGCCGCCAGATCGGCCCGGGGATCACGCCTTGCATCGCGCTCCGGTCCGAACCGGTAGACCTCGAGCTCGGCAGCGGGGCGATCGGCGGGTTCGCCCCAGCGCAACACGTCCTTGCGGCCGCCTTCCGGGTGGATGAGCACGGTGTAGGTGGCGGTCCTGTCGGGCTGGTCGGTGAGACGAAGCGAGAACGCCGGCACTGCGGCGTCGGCCAAGGTCCAGCCGGCACGGCCGGGCAAAGCGTCGCCGTCGTCGAGATGATTCCAGCCGGCCACCCCGAGCATGGCGATCAGCGCCAGAGCCCCCACATAGGCGAACAGGCGCGCAAAGGTGCCGCAGACCTCGTCCGCGAAGCCCTGGAGCCCCTGCAGGACGGACGCGGATCGGGGCGCTGCGGCTGTTCTGGCCGAATCGGACTGCATCGGATGCGAGACATCGTGGTAACGTTGTGTCAGGGACGTTTCTCGCATAGAAGCGCTGCCGCTTCGGTTTCCGCTGACACGCGCGGCCGGCCAAATTTCTTCGGAGAGTGAACGATGGGTTACAAAGTCGCAGTGGTCGGCGCGACCGGCAATGTCGGGCGGGAAATGCTCAATATTCTCGACGAGCGCCAGTTCCCGGCGGACGAGGTCGTCGCGCTGGCCTCACGCCGCAGCGTCGGCGTCGAGGTGTCCTATGGCGACCGCACGTTGAAGGTCAAAGCGCTCGAGCACTACGATTTTGCCGATGTCGACATCTGCCTGATGTCGGCCGGCGGTTCGGTGTCGAAGGAGTGGTCGCCCAAGATCGGCGCCGCCGGCGCTGTCGTGATCGACAACTCGTCGGCTTGGCGCATGGATCCCGACGTGCCGCTGATCGTGCCGGAGGTGAATGCCGACGCCGCCGCCGGCTTCAACAAGAAGAACATCATCGCCAATCCGAACTGCTCGACCGCCCAGCTCGTCGTCGCGCTGAAGCCGCTGCACGACAAGGCCAAGATCAAGCGCGTCGTGGTGTCGACCTATCAGTCGGTGTCCGGCGCCGGCAAGGATGCGATGGACGAATTGTTCTCGCAGACCAAGGCCGTCTACACCAACGACGAGCTGGTCAATAAGAAGTTTCCCAAGCGCATCGCCTTCAACGTCATTCCGCAGATCGACGTCTTCATGGAAGACGGCTTCACCAAGGAAGAGTGGAAGATGATGATGGAGACCAAGAAGATCCTGGATCCGAAGATCAAGCTCACTGCGACCTGCGTGCGCGTGCCGGTGTTCGTCGGTCACTCCGAAGCCGTCAATGTCGAGTTCGAGAATCCGATCACGGCGGACGAGGCCCGCAACATCCTGCGCAATGCGCCGGGCTGCCTCGTCATCGACAAGCACGAGCCGGGCGGCTACGTGACGCCCTATGAGGCGGCCGGCGAGGACGCGACCTATATCAGCCGCATCCGCGAGGACGGCACGGTCGAGAACGGCCTCGCCTTCTGGTGCGTGTCCGACAATCTGCGCAAGGGCGCGGCGCTGAACGCGATCCAGATCGCGGAGGTCCTGATCAACCGCAAGCTGATCACGGCCAAGAAGAAGGCGGCCTGAGCGGAGACGTCGTCAGGGTGAGGCGCGGAACGCAATGAGCGAGAAGACGACGCCGGACGCCGCCAGGCACGCGCCGGGTCCGCTCGAGCGCGGGCTCGAAGGCTTCCTGTTCAAGAGCCGCTGGCTGATGGCGCCGTTCTATGTCGGCCTCGTCGTCAGCCTGGTCGTCCTGCTGTTCAAGTTCGTGCTGCTGCTGTGGGAGAACATCGTCCATCTGCCGACCGCCAAGGAGAGCGACATCATCCTCGGCGTGCTCAGCCTGATCGACGTCTGCCTGACCGGCAACCTGGTGCTGATCGTGGTGTTCTCCGGCTATGAGAACTTCGTCTCGCGCATCGATCCCGGCGGCCATCCCGACTGGCCGGAATGGATGACCAAGGTCGATTTCGCCGGACTGAAGCAGAAGCTGCTCGCCTCGATCGTCGCGATCTCGGCGATCCAGCTCTTGAAGGCGTTCATGAATCTCGACGCCGGCTACGACTCGACCAAGCTCGCCTGGTTGGTCGGCGTGCACATGACCTTCGTGGTGTCGACCCTGATGTTGGCGCTGTCGGACCGCTGGTCGGGTGACCATTGATGGGCGGCGAATAGCGAGGCGCGAATGGCGAATAGGGCAGGTGAACTACTC
The DNA here is from genome assembly GCF_051168395.1 of Bradyrhizobium sp. HKCCYLRH1030. Taxonomy (NCBI): domain Bacteria; kingdom Pseudomonadati; phylum Pseudomonadota; class Alphaproteobacteria; order Hyphomicrobiales; family Nitrobacteraceae; genus Bradyrhizobium; species Bradyrhizobium sp. HKCCYLRH1030. The sequence goes on from NZ_JBNPUY010000002.1 coordinate 806,662, forward strand.
GCTACTCCCCATTCGCTATTCGCCAGCGCGCGCGCTCTTGAATTCCTTGCTGGCCTTGTCGAGCACGAACAGCGAGCCCTCGGAGACGCCGAAATAGGCGCCGTGGAGCTGCAAATCACCGGCCTCGACGCGGCTGCGCACGAATGGGAAGGTCATCAGGTTCTCGAGGCTGCGGAACACCGCGGCCTTCTCGATCCGGGTGACGAAGTCCTGGAAACTCTCATGCGTGCGCTGTTCGACGACCTCGCCGGGCTTGATGAACATCGACATCCAGCGGCCGATGAAGTCGCCCGGGGACAGCGGCGCCGCCTTGTCGACGAAGGCGCGGATGCCGCCGCACTGGGCGTGGCCCAGGATGACGATGTGCTTCACCTTCAGCACGGTGACGGCATATTCCAGCGCCGCGGACACGCCGTGCGCGTTGGCGTCCGGCTGATAGATCGGCACCAGGTTGGCGATGTTGCGCAGCACGAACAATTCGCCGGGACCGACGTCGAAGATCACCTCGGGCGAGACGCGCGAGTCGCAGCAACCGATCACCATTACTTCGGGCGACTGGCCGCGCTCCGAGAGCTCGAGGTAACGGCTCTGTTCGGTCGGCAGGCGTTGGGTGGCGAAGGCGCGATAGCCTTCGAGCAGGCGTTGCGGAAACGAGATCATGGGCCTTGCCTAAACACATGCGCCTTCCGGGAACAAGCCTTTCGGGCCGGCCCCCGAAATGGTATCGCGGGCCGCGTCGATAAACCAAGGGAAACGCCGAAATGATCCGCCCGCGCCGCAGTCTTCTGTTCATGCCCGGCTCCAATGCGCGCGCGCTGGAGAAGGGGCGGAACCTGCCGGCCGACGGGCTGATCCTCGATCTCGAGGATTCGGTGGCGCCGGACGCCAAGGCCGCCGCCCGCGACCAGATCGCCAAGGCGGTGGCGGCCGACGGCTACGGCAAGCGGGAACTGCTGATCCGGATCAACAGCCTGGATACGACGTGGTGGCGCGACGACGTCGCCATGGCCGGACAGGCGGCGACCGACGGCATCCTCGTTCCCAAGGTGTCGACCGTCGAGGACCTTCGCCTGGTCACGGATCGCTTGGCCGAGGTCGGCGCCGATCCCGCGCTGAAGGTATGGGCGATGATCGAGACGGCGCGTGCCGTGCTCGATGCCGATCTGCTCGCGGCCACCGTGCACGAGGAAGGCTCGCGGCTCGCCGGCTTCGTGTTCGGACCCAACGACATCTCGCGTGAGACTCGCATCCGGATGCTGCCGGGCCGCTCCACGATGCTGCCGATGATCAGCCACTGCATCCTGGCGACGCGCGCCCATGGGCTGGAGATTCTGGACGGGCCTTACAGCGATTTCGCCAACACCGACGGATTCGCTCAGGAATGCATCCAGGCCCGCGATCTCGGCTTCGATGGCAAGACGCTGATCCATCCCGGCCAGATCGACGCCTGCAACGCGATCTTCACGCCGCCCGCCGACGAGGTCGCTGCGGCACGCAAGATCATCGCCGCGTTCGAGCTGCCGGAGAATGCCTCGCGCGGCGCGATCCAGATCGACGGCCGCATGGTCGAGCGGCTGCATGCCGAGATGGCGCGACGCACGATCGCGATCGCCGATGCGATCGCGGCGGTGGCGAAGTGAGGCGTCAGATGCGGCGGAGACTGAGGATGTAGTTGACGAGGTCGCCGCGCTGCTCGGCCGTCAGAATGACGTTCGGCATCGTCGGGTGGCTGCTCTGCAGGAACACCTTGAGCGATAGCTCGGTCGTCGACGGCATGTTGGCGACCGCGACGAAATCGGGGGCGGTCGTGGTTTGGGCTCTCGCCCCGCTGGTGTCGATGGCGTGGCAGGTGCTGCACCAAGCCTCCGCCAGTTTGCGTCCCGCCTGCACGCTGTCGGCGGCCGGCGTCACGCCGCCGGCATTGTGCAGCCGGATCAGCAGCATCGCGCCGAGCGCGAGCAGGATCGCGGCGCCGACATGGAGCCAGGTGTTGCGGTGCAGATTCGGCAGGCTCATCGCATTGCTCCGCTGGGTGAGAGGGAGGCGGCGATCAGTGCTTGACCGCGGCGCTGCCCAGGCGGTCGATGGTCGGGGCGTTGAGGCAGTATTCCTCGTAGTGCTCGGCGCTCGTCCCGGCGGCAAGATCGCGATGGCAGCGCGGCTTGTCCTTGCACATGGCGCAGACGCGCTCCATGTCGCGCAGCACCAGCGGCTCGGCGCGCCCCAGCGCGGCTTCGTCGATGCCGAGCGCCTTCAGCATCTGCGGCAACTCGTCGGCGGCGTGCTCGCCGTGACGGACCAGCTCGTCGAGATCCGCCGGTGTGACCTGCAGGTCCATCGCGATGCGCTCGAAATCGTCACGGTCCAGCTGCCGGATCTCGCTCAGCTCACGCCGGTGCCGGAGCCATTGCGCGAACGTATCGATCAGGAACTGAACCCGCGGATAGGGCTTGGCGTCTACGGTCATGACACGTCTCCGATGATGGCCCGCAATCAATCACCGGGTGGCCGCGCGGACGTTGCGGTAGATCAAGCAGCAAATCGGCCCTGCGCCGGCCGCAAAGCTGCGCGGCGAAGGTCAGCGCGGGGCAAATCGTGCGGCCGCCCAGGCATAGAGGCTGCCCGGGATCGGCGCTTCGCCGCCGCGGCCCTTCGGCGAGATGTGCAGGCCGATGACACCGGGATCGCCGATCAGGCCGGAGAAGTCGGAAGGGTCGAAGAACGCCTTCGGCTCGGCATGCACCGCGTAGAAGCTGCGCTTCGGCAGCGCATGGTGCAGCGAGCCATGGCGGCGGGCCAGCGCCGTCAGCGCGGCAGGGCCGAAGATGGCGACGCGGATGTCCGAGAGGCGGTCGGAGCCGCCGCGCAGGCGGCGCAGCGCAAAGGTGAGGCGGTGACGCAGCGAAAGCCAGTTCGGCGTCAGCGCGTCCTGCGCCATCAGTGCGGCGAACTCGGCGACGATCGGATCCTCCGGCGGCAGGTAGAGCACGGAGTTGCCGAGCTGCCGCGGCCGCTCCCAGGCGAAATAGGGCACGGCGGGGTCGATCTCGACCGGCCTGAGCAGCAGTACGTCGGCATCGAGCCAGAGGCCGGCCCGCTGTGCCATCAGCCGCATCCGGAAGAAGTCGCTGAACTGCAAGGTGGTCCAATCGCGCCAGCCGCCGTCCGGCTGCGGCGGCCTCAGACGCTCGGAGAACGCATAAGGCAGGACCGCCTCGGCCTCGGCATTGCCGACGCCGTCGGGCAGGCCGGGCAGCGGATCGAAGCTGTAGACCGTGACCTTGTGGCCGGCGGCGAGTTGCGAGCGCAGGCAGGTCTGGCGCAGGCGGTCGAGCGGCCCCCGCCAGAAGGTGACGACCTCGGGCAATACGCGCGTCAACGGCGGACCTGCTGGGCTGCTCTCGAAACAGGGCCCCGGACGAGGTCCGGGGCCCGCGAACTCACCATCCTTCGGCGGGCCTCAGGCCCAGGCGCGCTCGGCCAGCTTGGCCTCGTAGCTGTCGATCGACGCCTTCTTCTCCAGCGTCAGCCCGATGTCGTCGAGCCCGTTGAGCAGGCAATGCTTGCGGAACGGGTCGATGTCGAACTTGACGGTGCCGCCGTCGGGGCCGCGGATCTCCTGGTTGGCGAGATCGACCGTCAAGGTCGCGTTGGCGCCGCGCTCGGCGTCGTCGAACAGCTTGTCGAGATCGGCCTGCGACACGCGGATCGGCAGAATGCCGTTCTTGAAGCAGTTGTTGTAGAAGATGTCGCCGAACGAGGTCGAGATCACGCAGCGGATGCCGAAATCGAGCAGCGCCCAGGGGGCATGCTCGCGGCTCGAGCCGCAGCCGAAATTGTCGCCGGCGACCAGGATCTTGGCGTTGCGATAGGCCGGCTGGTTGAGCACGAAATCCGGGTTCTCGCTGCCGTCGTCCTTGTAGCGCTGCTCCGAGAACAGGCCCTTGCCGAGGCCGGTGCGCTTGATGGTCTTCAGGTACTGCTTGGGGATGATCATGTCGGTGTCGACATTGATGATCTTCAGCGGCGCGGCGACGCCTTCCAGCGTGGTGAACTTGTCCATCGGGGCACCTTCGAGAATACGGGCAGGCCGCTGTTTAGCCCGAACGGCAGGGCGGATAAAGTCAAAATCCCGGTGCTATCGCTGGGTCGTCAGTCGACGGACGCCTCGATCGCCTCCATGTCGTCGTCGGACATTCCGAAATGATGGCCGATCTCGTGGATCAGGACATGGCGGACGATGTGGCCGAGGCTCTCGTCGTGCTCGGCCCAGTAGTCGAGGATCGGTCGGCGGTAGAGCCAGATCATGTTGGGCAGGCGCGGCAGGTCGTCGTTGCTGCGAAACGGCAGTCCCGTGCCCTGGAACAGGCCGAGCAGGTCGAACTCGCTTTCGGACTGCATCTCGTCGAGCACCTCCTCGGTCGGAAAGTCGTCGACCCGGATGATGACGCCCTCGCACATCCTGCGAAAATGCTCGGGCAGACGCTCGAACATCTCGTGCGCCATGACTTCCATGTCGGCGAGCGAGGGGGCTTTCAGATCTGTCCACATTGCCGCCTTCTAGCCCGGCTTTGATCATCTTGCATCTTGGTTCTATGACATGTGTGGCGGAGCTGGTTGACGCAGGGGATGAAACCGGCGACCGTGACGCGCGAACTGGGGGTTGGGGACAGATGAGGCAGATGTCGATGGTGCTGGCCGGAGCGGCGCTGGCTGCGGCGGTCGTGGTCTCGATCTCGGCAACAGCGCAAGCGGAGCAAGCCGCCGGCGCGCGCGGCGCCGTGCAGAGTGAGGTGAGCACGGATCTCTCCGCACAGCGCCGGCCACGACGAATCCAGATCTATCCGCGCTACGAGGGTCATTGGCAGCCCGACGTGGTGCCGCGCTTCAACCCGGGTCCGAACGCAGTTCGTGTATGCGACGCCACCTATGTTCCGGAGCATCGGCCGAGCGGCACCGTGATCGTCCCGCATATGAGTTGCGTCTGGCGACGCGGCTGACTCCTGGGTCCCGCGCACTGATCGGCTCGGCAAGCGCGCACGCGATCCGGTCGCGATCGCGACGTTGCCTGATGTTACCGGCCGGACACAGTGCCGATATGTCGCGTACTGCGGCGGAACCATGCGCGACATATCGGCATTCTGCTCCTGCGCAGGTCTTCATGTCCCATTCACGTCGCTCGTTCGAGACTGGTCTGCGTCGCGCTGCTGCGGCCGCCCTTCAGGCAACTGACAAGGCGGAAGGTACGGTGCCGGACGTGATGTCAGGCGATCGAGGGAGAAGTTCATGACTGTGATGAAGCTGTTGGGCATCGCGGCGGTTGGCGCCGTTCTCGCGATGGCTGCCCCCGCCGAACGCGCGCAGGCGCTGTCGCTGATCAATCCGGGCGCTGCGACCGCGGTGCAGCAGGGCACGGCGCAGGAGACCACGCAGGCGCATTGGCATGGCCGCCGCCATTGGCATCCCCGGCGCCACTACTATCCTCGGCATTACTACCATCCGCGTCATCACTGGCGGCCGCATCACTACGGATATCGCCATCACGGCCGCTGGTAAGCCGCGCCTTCCATCCGATCGAGACAATGACCGAAATCAAACAGGCCCGCTTTGCGGGCCTGTACGTTGATGGGGGCTGGCAACGAGGTTCGCCATGAAACCATCAGTCAACAGAACCTGGCTCGGGATCAGCGTTGTCACGGTGGCGATGCTGCTCGCAAGTTCCGCCGCCACCGCTCCTGTGGCCGCAGCTCCAGCCGTTACGCAGGCGCGTCAGACCGTAACGGATGCTGGCCCGCGTCGGCAGGGCCGCCGATCGAAGCCCGTGGTGTCGACGGCAGAGGTGCCGCGCTATCTCGACCGTCCCACGGATTACACGCCGGCCTATCCGCCGGGGCCATTGGTTCTATTCACGCCGTTCTACCATTGAGGCCATGTCGGCGAGGCGCGCTGCGTTTCCTGCGTGTCGTTAGTTGCGAAGTCCCCGCACGAGCAGCACGTGAGCCGTTGCGTCGGCATCCGTGATCCTGAGTTGCAGGACGACTTAGAGGCTCACGTGCATCTCCTCTGCCGCGACGCCACGCCGCAGATGCGCGTGCACCGTGCATCACTGACGTGCATCATTCATGCCGCATTCACGTCGCTATCTCTACGTTCATGTTGGGGGTGCGCCAATCCACCGATCGGACGACCAGCATCGGCGCTGCATGGGTCCATCGTTGCACAGCATTCAGGGAGAAGGGACCATGATGAGGATGAAGGACCAGCGCGCTGGTCTTGCTCGTCGCCTCAGTCTTGCGGCGGCCACACTGTTTGTCTTGGCGGGCGCGTCCGGACGGCCTGCGCTTGCGATGTCGCCGGTGAGTCCCGGTGCCGGCTCCGCCACGCAGACGCCTTCGGACGTATTGACCGTTCAGGTCCGAGGCCCCGGCGGCCATGGCGGCGGTGGTGGCGGGCATCCCGGCGGTGGTGGATTCCGCGGCGGTCCGGCGTTCCACGGCGGAGGCGGCGGCCCGGCGTTCCATGGCGGCGGCGCCATGTTCAGGGGCGGCGGCAGCCCCGCGTTTCATGGGGGAGGACATGCCTTCGGCGGTGGTGGCCCGCGTCCTGTCTTCCACGGTGGCGGCCCCGCATTCCATGGCGGCGGCTATCATCATCGTCCGTACTACGCCTACCGGCCGTACTTCCACCATCACCGCCGGCACTTCTACGGCTATCGCAGCTACTACGCGCCGGTCTATACCTCGGGCTACTACTATCCCTATCGCCGCTGCCGCGTCGTCTGGACCCACTACGGGCCGCGCCGCATCTGCCACTATCGGCATTGGCGAGGTCATCACTGGCGCCATTATCACCGGTGGCATCATCGCCACCGCCACCATTGGCGCTACTACTGACGGGACTTGAAGTTCGACAAAACAGGAAGGGCGCCCAACGGCGTCCTTCTCTCATTTCAAGGGGATGGAGTGGGGCGCGGCGGTCAGAGCCAATTCTTGAACTGCCAATTCCTCACACTCAGCTTCCAAGGCACCAGCGTCTCCAGGCGCCATTTGGCAAAGCGGCCGGGCGGCCAGTTCGACAACCGCCGCTCCTCCTTCGGAGCCTCGGGCTGGGCAATGATCTTGGCGGGCGGTGTCTTGCGGCGTTGGCGCGTCGCATCACGGATGAGGTCGACGTATTCCGGCTTGTCGGCCATGTCAGGCTCCTCGGCACGTTCCTCTGCAGACGCAGCGCGTCCGGCGGTAGGATTGTGCGCGACGAGACTTAAGAAGCCCTTGCCGAACTGTGTCGACGTTGAGGTGAAATGAAAAACGCGATGGCTTGGGTGAAGCCATCGCGTTCGTTTGTAGACCGGCCGCCGTGCCGGATGTGAAGCAGCGAGATGACGTCAGCGCCAGTCGCGTACGTCGACGAAGTGTCCTGCGATTGCGGCCGCCGCGGCCATCGCGGGCGACACTAGGTGGGTGCGGCCCTTGAAGCCCTGGCGTCCCTCGAAGTTGCGGTTCGAGGTCGAGGCGCAGCGCTCTTCTGGCGCCAGCTTGTCCGGGTTCATGGCGAGGCACATCGAGCAGCCCGGCTCGCGCCATTCGAAGCCGGCCTTGATGAAGATCTTGTCGAGGCCCTCGGCTTCCGCCTGCTCCTTGACGATGCCCGAGCCCGGAACGACCATCGCGTTGACGTGGCCGCTGACGGTCTTGCCTTCGGCGATCTTGGCTGCGGCGCGCAGATCCTCGATGCGACCGTTGGTGCACGAGCCGATGAAGACGCGGTCGAGCTTGATGTCGGTGATCTTCGTGCCCGCGGTCAGGCCCATGTATTTCAACGCGCGATGCTTGGAGATGCGCTTGGCCTCGTCTGCGATCTTGTCCGGATCGGGCACCACGCCGGTCACCGAGATCACGTCCTCGGGCGAGGTGCCCCAGGTCACGATCGGCGGCAGCTTGGCGGCGTCGAGCCGGAGCTCGTGGTCGAAATGCGCGCCCTCGTCGGAGCGCAGCGTCTCCCAGTAGCGCATCGCCGCATCCCAGGCGGCGCCCTTCGGCGCCTTGGGACGGCCGCGCAGGAAGTCGAACGCCTTCTGGTCGGGCGCCACAAGGCCAGCACGGGCGCCGCCCTCGATCGACATGTTGCACACGGTCATGCGGCCTTCCATCGACAGCGCGCGGATCGCCTCGCCGGCATATTCCAGCACGTAGCCGGTGCCGCCGGCGGTGCCGATCTCGCCGATGATGGCGAGGATGATGTCCTTCCCCGTCACGCCGTCCGGCAGCACGCCGTCGACCGTGACGCGCATGTTCTTCGCTTTCTTCTGGATCAGCGTCTGTGTCGCCAGCACGTGCTCGACCTCGGAGGTGCCGATGCCGTGCGCCAGCGCACCGAACGCGCCATGCGTCGAGGTGTGGCTGTCACCGCAGACGATGGTGGTGCCGGGCAGGGTGAAGCCCTGCTCCGGGCCGATCACGTGGACGATGCCCTGGCGGCGGTCGAACTCGTTGTAATATTCGATGCCGAATTCCTTGGCGTTCTCGGCCAGCGTCTTGATCTGCTCGATGCTCTCCGGATCCGGATTCGGCTTGGAGCGGTCGGTGGTCGGCACGTTGTGATCGACCACGGCCAGCGTCTTCTCAGGCGCGTGCACCTTGCGGCCGGTCATGCGCAGGCCTTCGAAGGCCTGCGGCGAGGTCACTTCATGGACCAGATGGCGGTCGATGTAGAGCAGGCAGGTGCCGTCCTCGGCTTCGTGGACCAGATGGTCGTTCCAGATCTTGTCGTACAGGGTGGTCGGCTTCGACATGAGCGAATGCTCCCGGGAATTGAAGGTTGGAAACTGAGCGCGTGCCGGGCACGCGTGAACAATCAGCAATGAGGCGCTGCGGCTTACAGCGCGCGCCTAAGCTCAGATGTTGCCGAGGTGGCGAAGCGTCCGAAGAACCGCCCGGGCAGCCGGCGGCGATCGTCGATGACGACGCGGCGACAGGCCATGCTGGTGCGATCTAGAACCATTTCAGGGGGTATATAGCACGCGTGCCGTGGAGTGCGAGATGCGTTTGCGCCCGCCGTCATTGCGAGGAGCGAAGCGACGAAGCAATCCAGGGGCCGGGGCAAGGACTCTGGATTGCTTCGCTTCGCTCGCAATGACGGCAGCGCAAAAACAAAAAAGCGCGGGGCCAGCCCGCGCTCTTCGTCAATCCAATGAAAGCAACGACTACTCGTTGACGGCGGTCTGCTGCCGGTCCTGCTTCTCGACGATGCGGGCCGACTTGCCGCGCAGCTGGCGCAGGTAATACAGCTTGGCGCGACGCACCTTGCCGCGGCGCACGACCTTGATCGAATCGATCATCGGGGAGAGGATCGGGAACACGCGCTCCACGCCCTCGCCATAGGAGATCTTGCGCACGGTGAAGCTCTCGTTGATGCCGCCGCCGGACCGGCCGATGCAGACGCCCTCATAGGCCTGCACGCGCGTGCGCTCGCCTTCGACCACCTTCACGTTGACGATCACGGTGTCGCCCGGGCCGAACTCCGGAATGGTCTTGTTGGCGGACAGCTTGTCGAACTGCTCTTTTTCGAGCTGCTGAATCAGGTTCACGGGTAAATCTCCATCGGCGGCGCGCCCAGCCGGGTCACGCGGGGGCTGCGCTTGTTCCTGCCGTCACTTGCGGAATTGGGCGCTCCTATAAGCCAAAGCGCGAGGCTTGTCACCCGTCTGTCGTGCTTTTTGGCTCTTTTTGGCCGGTCCCTCTTTGTTCTCGGCCGTCGCGCCCCTGCCATTCGGCCCACAAATCCGGCCTTCGCGCTTCAGTCAGCGCCTCGGCCTGGGCGCGGCGCCAAGCGGCGACCTTGGCGTGGTCACCCGAGGTGAGCACATCCGGAATGGTCCGGCCTTCGAATAGTTGGGGCCGGGTGTATTGCGGGTATTCAAGTAGGCCATCGGAAAAACTCTCGTCGGTGCCCGATTCGAGCTTGCCCATCACGCCCGGAAGCAGCCGGACGCAGGCGTCGATCAGCACCAGGGCGGCGATCTCGCCGCCCGACAGCACGTAGTCGCCGATCGAGACCTCGGTCAGCGAGCGGGCATCGATGACGCGCTGGTCGACGCCTTCGAAGCGACCGCAGACGATCAGCGGGCCCGGACCGGCCGCGAGCTCGCGGACGAAGGCCTGGGTCAACGGCCGGCCACGCGGGCTCATCAGCAGCTTCGGCCGCTCGGGATCGATCGCCGCCGCGTCGATCGCGGCTGCCAGCACGTCCGCGCGCAGCACCATGCCGGGGCCACCGCCGGCCGGCGTGTCATCGACGCTACGGTGCTTGTCGGTGGCGGAGGCCCTGATGTCGCGCGCCTCCAACGACCAGATGCCGGAGGCCAGCGCGCGGCCGGCCAGGCTGACGCCGAGCGGCCCGGGAAACATCTCCGGGAACAGCGTCAGCACGGTGGCGCGCCAAGGTGCGACTGGGGATGGGGGCGAAGTCGTCATGATGCTCTGTGTTAAGGTACCCAGGTTGCGAGATCGAGCCCTGGATGCATTGCCGGCTCTTGCGACCTCGACACCGGTGTCGTCCCGGACAAGCGTGACGCGCGTCAGCGCGTCGCGGCGCCGATTCGGGACCCATACCGCGTGATGTCGAAACGAGGCATGCGGCCAGTCCCGCGCAAGCCAATCAGCTGCGGTGGCTATGGGTCCCCGCTTTCGCGGGGACGACGAGCGGAGGGTGCGGCGGCAGCGTCATCTTCAGCGGAAGCCGGTTCATCCGCGGCTTCATCCTCGCCCTCGATCTCCGCCGGCAGCTCGATGATCACGCGGCCGCCGGCAAGATCGACCGTCGGCACCACTGCATTGGTGAACGGCAGCAGCAACGTGCTGCCCGAGGGCGGGGCGATCTCGATGATGTCGCCGGCGCCGAAATTATGGATCGTGAGCACGCGGCCGAGCTGCGCGCCGTCAGCGGTCTCCGCGGCGAGGCCGATCAGGTCGGCGTGGTAGTATTCGTCGTCAGCCGTCTCGGGCAGGCGGTCTCTGGGCACGTAGAGCTCGAGCCCGTTGAGGCGTTCGGCCGCATTGCGGTCGGTGACGCCCTTGATGGCTGCGACCAGATGGTCCTTGGCCTCGCGCGCCTTCGCGACCTCGAACGAACGGCTGCCGTCCTTGGTCGTGAGCGGGCCGTAATGCAGCACGGCCAGCGGATCCTCGGTGAAGGTCCATAAGCGAACCTCGCCGCGCACGCCATGCGCGGCGCCGATTCTGGCGACACAGATGAGCTTGGACATCAGCGTGCCTCGTCCTTCGAGACGCGCTCGAACGCGCGCTCCTCAGGAGGAGGAGCCAGTTCCTCATGCAAGGGAGCACGGCGCAAGCCGTGCATCTCGAAGCATGAGGCCGCGCTCGTCAACGACCTTAGCCCTTGGCGGCGGCTTCGGCCTGCGCCTTGCGCTCCTTGCGCGGCACGGCCTTGATCGGGTTCTGGCGGGCTTCGCGCTTCTTGACGCCGGCGGCGTCGAGGAAGCGGGCGACGCGGTCGGACGGCTGCGCGCCCTTGGCGAGCCAGCCCTTCACCTTCTCCATGTCCAGCTTGAGGCGTGCCTCGTTGTCCTTCGGCATCAGCGGATTGAAGTAGCCGAGACGTTCGATGAAGCGGCCGTCACGCGGGAAGCGCGAGTCGGCGACGACGACGTGATAGACCGGGCGCTTCTTGGTGCCGGCACGGGCGAGACGGATGACGACGGACATGTAGGTTCTCCTGAGTGTCTTCTGATGAGTTGATGTCAGCTAAGCCGTCATTCCGGGGCACCGCGAAGCGGTGAGCCCGGAATCCATAACCACGATCGTGCGTATGGATTCCGGGCTCGCGCTGCGCGCGCCCGGAATGACGAATGGAAAGAGGAGCGGATGATCCTCATTATTTCTTCTTCCCCGGAGGAAGGCCGAGGCCCGGCAGAGTCGGCTTGCCGCTGAGACCGGTGAGGCCGGGGAGGTTCGGTAGGCCGCCGCGCAGGCCGGCGGGCAGATCCTTCGGCAAATTCGGCAGTCCGCCGGGCATGCCACCCGGCATCTTTTCCGCAAGCGCCTTGAGCTGATCCGGCGAGGGCATGCCGCCACCGCCGCCAAAACCCATCGCCTGGGCGATGCCGGCCAGCGGGCCGCGCTTGCCTGAGCCCATGGCCTTCATCACGTCGGCCATGTTCCGGTGCATCTTGAGCAGCTTGTTGACGTGCTCGACGCTCTGGCCGGAGCCGGCCGCGATGCGCTTTTTGCGGCTGGCCTTGAGCAGGTCGGGATGCTTGCGCTCCTCGCGCGTCATCGAATCGATGATCGCGACCTGGCGCTTGAGGATCTTGTCGTCGATGCCGGCGGCCGCGATCTGGTTCTTCATCTTCGAGATGCCGGGCATCATGCCCATCAGCCCGCCGATGCCGCCCATCTGCGCCATCTGCTGCAGTTGCTCGCGCATGTCGTTGAGGTCGAACTGGCCCTTGCGCATCCGCTCGGCGGCGCGCGCGGCCTTCTCGGCGTCGATGTTCGCCGCGGCCTTCTCGACCAGCGAGACGATGTCGCCCATGCCGAGGATGCGGCCGGCAATGCGCGAGGGATAGAAGTCTTCCAGCGCGTCGGTCTTTTCGCCGGTGCCGAGCAGCTTGATCGGCTTGCCGGTGACCGCGCGCATCGACAGCGCCGCACCGCCGCGTCCGTCGCCGTCGATACGGGTCAGCGCGATGCCGGTGAGGCCGACGCGCTGGTCGAAGGCGCGGGCGAGATTGACGGCGTCCTGGCCGGTCAGCGAATCCGCGACCAGCAGCACCTCGTGCGGGTTGGCGACCGCCTTGATCTCGGCGGCCTCCTTCATCATGTCCTCGTCCAGCGTGGTGCGGCCGGCGGTGTCGAGCAGCACCACGTCGTAGCCGCCGAGCTTGGCGGCCTCGATGGCGCGGCGTGCGATCTGCGGCGGCATCTGGCCGGCCACGATCGGCAGCGTCGGGATGTCCAGGTCGCGGCCGAGCACCGCGAGCTGCTCCATGGCGGCCGGACGGTAGACGTCGAGCGAGGCCATCAGCACCTTGCGCTTGTCGCGCTGGACCATGCGGCGCGCGAGCTTGGCGGTGGTGGTCGTCTTGCCGGAGCCCTGCAGGCCGACCATCATGATCGGCACCGGCGGCACGGCGTTGAGGTCGATGGTCTGGCCGTCGTCGCCGAGCGTCTTGACCAGCTCGTCATGGACGATCTTGACGACCATCTGGCCGGGGGTGACCGACTTGACGACGGTGGCGCCGATCGCCTGCTCGCGCACGCGCTCGGTGAAGCTGCGGACAACCTCCAGCGCGACGTCGGCCTCGAGCAGCGCCCGGCGGACTTCGCGCATCGCGGCGTCGACATCGGCTTCCGAGAGCGAACCACGCCCCGTCAGCCGATCGAGAATGCCGCCAAGCCTTTCCGACAGATTGTCGAACAATGCCGTTATCCTTTGCCCTTGCGGGCGCTCGCTTCATTGCCGCCCGTCATCGCCGCTTGCTGCGGCCCATGACGACCATATAAACCTCGGCCCGTCGGCCGAAACCGTCAGTCCAAACACGTTTGCGCCCGAGGGCGCACAGCGCTGTCGGGCGGTGACCTCCGGCCTCCAGGGCCGGGCGGTGGCTCGAAAAGACGAAACTTTCCGAAATTCGGCCGGGTTAAACCCTCAGCAGCCGCAAAAGTCAAGGAAACTTGCTTCTCGCCGTCCCGTTGCCGGACCCTGTGGGGGCGCTTACCTCTTGCGCCAGTTCAGCTTTCCCTTGCGAGGACGACCTTGCTGCGCCGTTCCAGGACCTATTCCGGCCCCGTCACCGACCATTTCGACGGCAAGCGCTTCTACGATCCCGACGGCGTTCCGCCCAAATCCCTGTCCCAGGTGCTGCGCTGGCAGTTCGACCGCAACCGCAAGCGTTCCCGCTGGCCGTCCTGGGCGGCGAGCCCGCACGCCGACACGCCGCCGCACCGGATCGACGGCGAGACAGTGCGGCTGTCCTTCATCGGCCACGCCAGCTGGCTGATCCAGACCGGCGGGCTCAACATCCTGGTCGATCCTGTCTGGTCGGAGCGGGTGTCGCCATTCGCGTTCGCCGGTCCCCGGCGGCACAATGATCCCGGCATCGCCTTTGAGGGGCTGCCGCATATCGACGTCGTGCTGGTGTCGCATGGGCATTACGATCATCTCGACATCCGGACGTTGTCGAAGCTGACCGCGCGATTTTCGCCGCGGGTCGTCACGCCGCTGGGCAACGACCTTACGATGATCGACGCTGACTCCAAGATCCGCGCCGAGGCCTATGACTGGCACGATCGCGTGACGCTGAACGAGGAGGTCGCCGTGACCCTGGTGCCGACGCGGCACTGGACGGCGCGCGGCCTGTTCGACCGCAACAAGGCGCTGTGGGCGAGCTTCGTGCTGGAGACGCCGCGCGGCAGGGTCTACATCGTCTGCGATTCCGGTTACGGCACGGGCAAGCATTTCCGCCGCGTGGCGGAGCAGCACGCGCCGATCAGGCTCGCGATCCTGCCGATCGGCGCCTACGAGCCGCGCTGGTTCATGCGCGACCAGCACATGAACCCGGAGGATGCCGTGCAGGCGCTGCAGGATTGCGGCGCGGAGGCCGCGCTGGCGCATCACCACGGCACGTTCCAACTGACGGACGAGGCGATCGACGCGCCGGTGCGCGCCCTGCACGCCGCGCTCGACCAGGCCGGCATCCCGCGCGAGCGGTTTGGTGTGTTGAAGCCGGGGCAGGTGGTGGAGATCTAAGCAGGCCGCCGCCACAAAACAGATGTCGTCCCGGCCTTGAGCCGGGACCCATAAACACCGAATTCAATGTTGTGAAGGCTGGCAGCTCCCTCTCGCGCGACAATTACCGCCCCGGAGTATGGGTCCCGGCTCAAGGCCGGGACGACACCGAGTTTGTAGCTACGTTGTCGGCTGCCACGACGCACAATGCGTCGCGTGGGCGTGAGGCCGACCTACTGCGCCGCCTTGATCGCCCAGGTCACGTTGACCGTGATCGACAGCGTCTCCTCGCCCTGCGCCACCGGTGTCGGCGTCGCGGCCATCGGTGCGGCAAAGGTCTTGGCGCGGAACACCGGGGCGGGCGCGCCATCCTCGGAGATGCTGAGCGGCTGACCCAGCGTCACGCCGGCGGCCTTGGCATAGATCTCGGCCTTGCGGCGGGCGTCTGCGACGGCCTTCTCGCGCGCCTGGTCGAGCAGCTTGGATGGCTCGGCGACGCTGAAATAGATGTTGCCGACATCGTTGGCGCCGGCCGCGACCAGAGTATCGATCACGCTGGCGACCTTGGCGACGTCGCGCAGCTTGATGGTGACGCGATTGCTGGCGCGATAGCCGGTCACCGCCGGCTGGGCCGGCCGGTTCTGCGCATATTGCGGCTGCAGCGACAGCCGCGAGGTCTGATAGTCCTTGTCGGCGATCCCGGCCGCCTTCAGCGCCTGCAGCACCTTGGCCATGGCGGCGTTGTTGGCCTCGGCGGCCTCGCGCGCGGTCTTGGCGTCGGATGCCACGCCGGCGTCGATCTGCGCCAGATCCGGCGGCGCCGACACGCTGGCCTCGCCGCTGACGGTGATCGCCGGCGTGTCCTGCCGGGCGATGTCATCCGCGAGGGCGGGCATTGCGAAGCTGGTCGCGAGCGCGACCGCGAGGATGGGTCTGATGATCATGGTGCTCACTTCAGCGGCACGTAGACGTTGATGACGAGCTTGTCCTCGGCCGTCTTCAAGGGGTCGGTCAGGTACTCCTCGATGAAGGTGTCCTTGGCCTCCAGCCGGCGCTCGTCGAGGTGGTTGGTGATCGCCTCGTAGGTGTTGTCCATGTTGTCGTAGGAGCCGCGATGGACGAACTTCAGCGCCTTGCCCTCGGGCGACTGGCCGATGCTCATCCCCTTGCCGAGCGTCTTCGGCTCCTGCTCGACCGGCATCTCGGCCAGGAAGGTGAAGCCGGTGTCGTCGGTCGAGGTGTAGACGATCATGCCGTTGCCGGCGGGCTTGATGCCCTGCTTGTCCAGCGTGGCCGACAGCGATTTGAAGGAGTCGATCAGCGTGTCGAACGCATTGTCCCAATTCGCGGTGCCCTTGACGAGGACGACCTTCTTCGCCTCGAGCTTGATCTCGTCGCCGAAGGCGTCGGCCGCCTGGGCCGGCGCCGCGGCCTGCGGCGGCGTCGTGGCCGGGGACTGGGCCGCGGTCGGAGATGACGACGGCGAGGGGCTCGCGCTGGCGGCCGGCGTCGGGCTGGTCGCGGGCGCCGGACTGGCCGACGCGGCAGGCGCAGGAGAGGCCGGCGCCACCGGCGCCGGTAGCGCGCTCGGGGCCGGTGCGGGCGTGGCTGAGGCCGCCGGAGCCGGCGAGGCCGACGGCGCCTGGGCCCGGGCGGGCGCGCCGCCGAGCAGGAGCGCGACCGAGCTCACGGCCAGAACGAGGCGGAAAGTGCTGAGATTCATTCGACTATTCTCCAGTGGCCGTGCTGCTTTGCCCGGTTCGTGCCGGCGAATGAACCGGTCCTAACATGCTCGGCGGCGCGGCGTCCCATGACAGATGCGTCATGTCGCTCTGCAGGCTGGTCAATGCCGCGCCATTCGCCATATAAGGCGGACACAATTTGGATATTTTCATGAGCGCGCTGGCCAACCACAGCTTCGTCAAGATGAACGGGATCGGCAACGAGATCGTCGTGGTCGATCTGCGCGACGTGAAGCATGTCGTCACGCCGGACGAGGCGCGGGCGGTGGCATCCCGGGTGCCCTACGATCAGCTGATGGTGCTGCAGCCGCCGCGGCTCGACGGCACCGAAGCGTTCATCCGCATCTACAACAATGATGGATCGGAGTCCGGCGCCTGCGGCAACGGCATGCGCTGCGTGGTACGCCAGATGTTCGGCAAGACCGGCCAGACCAGTGCGACGTTCGAGACCCGCGCCGGGTTGTTGAACTGCTGGCAGGGGCCGGCGCCCGACCTCTACACTGTCGATATGGGCGCGCCGAAGTTCGGCTGGCAGGACATTCCTCTCGCCGAGGAGTTCCGCGACACCCGCTACATCGAGCTGCAGATCGGGCCGATCGATGCGCCGATCCTGCATTCGCCCTCGGTCGTCAACATGGGCAACCCGCACGCGGTGTTCTGGGTGGACGACGTCAATGCCTATGATCTGGAGCGCTTCGGGCCGCTGCTGGAGAACCATCCGATTTTCCCGGAGCGTGCGAACATCACGCTCGCCCACATCGTCGATCGCGACCACATCACGATGCGCACCTGGGAGCGCGGCGCGGGGCTGACCAAGGCCTGCGGTTCGGCGGCCTGTGCGACAGCGGTCGCGGCCGTCAGGCTGAAGCGTGCCAACCGGATCGTGCAGATGAGGCTGCCCGGCGGCGAGCTCACGATCGAGTGGCGCGAGCGCGACGATCACGTGCTGATGACGGGCACCGCGACGTTCGAGTTCGAGGGACGGTTCGAGCCGTCGATGTTCGCCAGCGTCGCATGAGCGTCGACGTCGTTACCTTCGGCTGCCGCCTCAACGCGTTCGAATCCGAGCTGATCGCGAAACATGCCGAGGCGGCCGGTGCCGACGACACCATCGTCATCAACAGCTGTGCCGTCACCAACGAGGCGGTGGCGCAGGCCCGGCAGTCGATCCGCAAATTGAAGCGCGAGCGCCCCGCGGCGCGCATCGTCGTGACCGGCTGCGCCGCGCAGACGCAGGCCGGCATGTTCGCTGCCATGCCCGAGGTCGACCGCGTCATCGGCAATGACGACAAGCTGCGGCCCGATGCGTGGCGTGCGACGACACAGGCGTTGGCGGTGCCACGGTTCGGCATCGATGCGTCCGAGAAGGTGGCCGTCTCCGACATCATGGCGGTGATGGAGATGGCGCCGCATCTGGTCGACGGCTTCCAGCGCGGCCTGCCGCGCGTGTTCGTGCAGGTGCAGAACGGCTGCGATCATCGCTGCACCTTCTGCATCATCCCGTTCGGTCGCGGCAATTCGCGCTCGGTGCCGATGGGCGCTGTGGTGGATCAGGTCCGCGCGCTGGCCGATCGTGGCCATGCCGAGATCGTGCTCACCGGCGTCGACCTGACGAGCTATGGCGCCGGCCTGCCCGGCACGCCGAAGCTCGGCCGGCTTGTGAAGCAGATCCTCCGCCACGTGCCGGAGTTGAGACGCCTGCGCATCTCCTCGATCGATTCGATCGAGGCCGATGCCGACCTGCTCGATGCGCTCGCGGATGATGCCAGGCTGATGCCGCATCTGCATCTGTCGCTGCAGGCGGGTGACGATCTGATCCTGAAGCGCATGAAGCGACGGCATGCGCGCGCCGATGCCATCGCATTCTGTGCTCAGGTGCGCCGGCTGCGGCCGGACATCACGCTTGGCGCCGATCTGATCGCGGGATTTCCGACCGAGACCGAGGAGATGTTCGCGCGCTCGCTCGACCTGGTCGAGGAATGCGGCCTGACCTTCCTGCACGTGTTTCCCTATTCGCCGCGCCCGGGCACGCCGGCGGCGCGCATGCCGCAGGTGGACGGCGCCGTCATCCGTGATCGGGCCCGGCGGCTGCGGGCCGCGGGAGAGGCGGCGTTGCGGCGGCGGTTGGAGCAGGAGATCGGCTGTCAGCGTGAGGTGCTGATCGAGAGTGAGACCCAGGGACGGACGGAGCATTATCTGCCGGTCGCCACGACCACTGCGTTGCCAGGCACCGTGCAGCGGCTCACGATCACGGGGCATCATGGGGCCCGGCTGTTAGTCCAGAATTCCGTCATGCCCGGGCTTGACCCGGGCATCCACGCTGTCCCCAAGAACTAAGACGTGGATGGCCGGGACTTCGCCCGGCCATGACGGTGCGGAAAGAGATGGGCTCACGCCCCGTTCCACCCGCACATCTTCAGCCGCTCATGCATGTGCACCGGCGCCGGCGCCACCACGTGTACCGGTGGCTTGTTTTTCGACAGCGGAATCGAAATCTCGCGTGCGTGCAGATGCAGCCGCGGCTCGCCGAAGCGCGGGCCGTTGCCATAGATGTTGTCACCGACGATCGGCCATCCCGACGCTGCCGAATGCACGCGCAGTTGATGCGTGCGGCCGGTGACCGGTTCCATCGCCAGCCAAGTGAGTCGCGGACTGCGATTGGAGTGCACCGACTCTCCCTCTCCGGTTGGCAGCTGCGCTCCCTCCCCCCTTGTGGGGGAGGGTTGGGGAGGAGGGTGGCTCCAAGCGACACTGCCCGTGGGGACCCCCACCCCCGACCCCTCCCCGCAAGGGGGAGGGGAGTCGTTGCCACGAGTGGGAGGGGAGTTCAGGGATAGACTGGCAAGAGAGTACGACCTCCCCAGCACCCGCCATTTCGTCACCGCTGGCTGCCCGTTCGGATCCGGCTTCTGCCACCAGCCGCGCTCGGCGTTCAGCTTGCCGAGCGGGAGCTCGATCACGCCCTCGTCAGCGTCAGGTCCGCCCTCGACGACGGCCCAATAGGTCTTCGAAATCTTGCCATGCTTGAACAAAAGCCCGAGCGATGCGGTTGCCTTGCGATGACGGCCGAGCACCAGACAGCCCGAGGTTTCCTTGTCCAGCCGATGCGCCAGCACCGGCGGGCGCGGCAGGCCGAAGCGCAGCGCGTCGAAGGAGGCTTCGAGGTTCGGTCCGCCCTTCGGTCCCTTGTGCACGGGAATGCCGGCCGGCTTGTCGATCACCAGCATCAGCCCGTCGCGGTGGAGCACACGGGCGAGCATTTCCTCGTCGGTGGGTTGGTTAATGTCCATGGAAACCGTAACGCGGGTGTGAGCTTTCGTTTGCGAATGGAAAGGGCTAACACCACGCCATGAACGATACCACCTCGGAAACACCCAAGCTGTCGTGGTGGCGGCGGCTGTCGGCCGGCCTGAAGCGCACCTCCGGCGCGCTCGGCACGGCCGTCGCCGATCTCGTCACCAAGCGCAAGCTCGACCGCGCGATGCTCGACGACATCGAGGACGTGCTGCTGCGCGCCGATCTCGGCACCCAGGTCGCCGCGCGAATCGCCGACGCCGTCGGGACCGGCCGCTACGACAAGACGATCAGCGCCGACGAGGTCAAGGCGGTCGTCGCGACCGAGGTCGAGAAGGTGCTGTCGCCGGTGGCGAAGCCGCTCGAGATCGCGCCGGGCCACAAACCGTTTGTCATTCTCGTCGTCGGCGTCAACGGCTCCGGCAAGACGACCACGATCGGCAAGCTGGCGCAGAAATTCGCCTCCGAAGGCAGGCAGGTGATGCTGGCCGCGGGCGACACGTTCCGTGCCGCCGCGATCGAGCAGCTCAAGGTCTGGGGCGAGCGCACCAAGGCGCCGGTGATCGCCGGCGCTCAAGGCTCGGACTCCGCCAGCCTTGCGTTCACCGCCATCACCGCGGCCAAGGAGCAGGGCCCCGACATCCTGCTGATCGATACTGCCGGCCGTTTGCAGAACAAGGCCGAGCTGATGAACGAGCTCGAAAAGGTGGTGCGTGTCATTCGCAAGGTCGACGCGTCGGCGCCGCATGCGGTGCTGCTCGTGCTCGACGCGACGGTGGGACAAAATGCGCTGTCGCAGGTCGAGGCGTTTCATCGTACGGCAGGCGTCACCGGCCTCGTGATGACCAAGCTCGACGGTACGGCGCGCGGCGGCATCCTCGTGGCGCTGTCGGAGAAGTTCAAGCTGCCGGTGCACTTCATCGGCGTCGGCGAGGGGGTCGATGATCTCTCACCGTTCGCCGCGAGAGATTTTGCGCGGGCGATCGCCGGCATCGAGGATTGACGTCGCCACGCTCGGGCTCCGGCCCACCGCCAGATCGAGACGACCGGATCAACCGCTGCCGTGGCTGCAGCCAACAGGACATTGAATGGACAAGACCCAGCCGCACCCGCTGTTCAAGCTCGCGACCGAGCTCGGCCCGCTGATCATCTTCTTCGTGGTCAATGCCAAGTTCAACCTGTTCGCGGCGACCGGCGCGTTCATGGTCGCGATCATCGCGGCGCTGATCGCGTCCTATGTCGTGACGCGGCACGTCCCGCTGATGGCGCTGGTGACCGCCGTCGTCGTCATCGTGTTCGGCACGCTGACCCTGGTGCTGCACGACGAGACCTTCATCAAGGTCAAGCCGACCATCA
This sequence comes from Bradyrhizobium sp. HKCCYLRH1030, assembly GCF_051168395.1. Lineage (NCBI taxonomy): Bacteria > Pseudomonadati > Pseudomonadota > Alphaproteobacteria > Hyphomicrobiales > Nitrobacteraceae > Bradyrhizobium > Bradyrhizobium sp. HKCCYLRH1030. The sequence goes on from NZ_JBNPUY010000002.1 coordinate 827,802, forward strand.
TCTACGGACTGTTCGCGGCCGTGCTCGGTGGCGGGCTGCTGTTCAATCGCTCCTTCATCGCGATCATGTTCGATCAGATGTTCAATCTGACGCCCGCGGGCTGGCGCATCCTCACCTTCCGCTGGGCGTTGTTCTTTGCCGCGATGGCGGTGCTGAACGAGATCATCTGGCGCACGCAGAGCACCGATTTCTGGGTCGGCTTCAAGGCGTTCGGCGTCGTGCCGCTGACCATGATCTTCGCCATCGCCCAGATGCCGCTGATCAAGCGCTACCACCAGGACCCGGCGTCGCTCGAAGCCAGCGATGCGGCGGAAGGGGATGTGAGCAAGGGGTAGCTGCCCCGAACGCGGTCATCGCGAGGAGCGTAGCGACGAAGCAATCCAAGGCCCGTAGGTGCTCCGGATTGCTTCGCTTCGAGGTTCTCCGCGCCGTCATTCCGGGGCGCGCCGCGCAGCGGCGTGAGCCCGGAATCCATAACCACGACAAGGCGTGTGACGCGAGATGGCTGTGGCGCCCGTCTTCGCCAAACGACCGCTCGTGAGTATGGATTCCGGGCTCGTCGCTTCGCGCCGCCCCGGAATGACGACGCAGAGAGAGGAGCGTGTTTGCCGCTGAAGCTCCGATGGCTGCGCGAGGCTTACGAACCCGCCTTCAGCGCCTTCTCGATTTCCGGTTTCAACACCGCATCGATGTTCTGCGCCGTGATCGGGCCGACCAGCTTGTAGACGATGGTGCCCTCGCGGCCGACGACGAAGGTCTCGGGCACGCCATAGACGCCCCATTCGATGCCGGCGCGGCCGTTGCCGTCGACGCCGACGACGTCATAAGGGTTGCCGTAGCGGCCGAGGAAGCGGCGGGCGTTGTCGGCGCCGTCCTTGTAGTTGATGCCGATGATCTGGAAGCGCTTGTCGCGGCCGAGCTCGACCAGCAGCGGCGCCTCGTCGTGGCAGGGCACGCACCACGATGCCCAGACATTGATGATACTGACCTTGCCCTTGAGCGCAGCCGGGTCGAGGCCGGGCACCGGCGTGCCGTCCCTCGCCAGTTCCGGCAGCGCCGGCAGCGGCGTGGCCGGCGCGGGGCGGCCGATCAGCGCGGATGGAATGCGCGACGGGTCGCCGTTGCCGAGGCGCGACCAGAACAGCGCCGCCAGCCCGAGGAACACCACGAGCGGCAGCAGCATGAGGAATGAGCGGCGCCGCGGCGCCGGCTCTGTCGCAGCCTGTTCGATCATTGGATATCCGTCGCGGCGCGGCCGGAACGACGGCTGATGCCGCTGTCCTCGAGCGCGCGCAAGCGCGCCTTCTGGGTGCGGTAGTCGATGGCGATCCAGCCGATCAGCAGCATCACGACCAGCGCCGCTGCAAGATAGGAGGTCGCGATGAAGGAGGTATAGGGGCCAAGGTCCATGTCAAGCCGCTCCCGCGATCTGGCCTGCCGCATCGTCGGCTGGTGCGGCCGTGGTGTAGGCGCGGGCCTGCATCATCTGCAGGCTGCGGACGCGCCGGCGCAGGATCTCGTTGCGCATCGCCGCGACATGCAGGGTAATGAACAGGAACGAGAACCCGACGGCCATCACCAGCAGCGGGATCAGGAATGATTTGTCGAGCGCCGGACCGCCCATTCGCATCACCGACGCCGGTTGATGCAGCGTGTTCCACCAGTCGACGGAGAACTTGATGATCGGCAGGTTGATCGCGCCAACCAGCGTCAGTACGGCGGCAGCGCGGGCGGCGCGGGTCGGATCCTCGACCGCGCGCCACAGCGCCATCAGGCCGAGATACATCAGGAACAGGATCAGCACCGAGGTCAGCCGCGCATCCCACTCCCAATAGGTGCCCCACATCGGCCGGCCCCACAGCGAGCCGGTGAGGAGAGCGAGGAACGTGAAGCTGGCGCCGATCGGGGCGGCGGCCTTGGCAGCGACGTCGGCGAGCGGATGCCGCCACACCAAGGTGCCGAGCGAGGCGATGCTCATGATGCTCCAGACGAACATCGACAGCCAGGCATTGGGCACGTGGATGAACATGATCTTGACGGTCGCGCCCTGCTGATAGTCGTCGGGCGCCAGCACGGAGAGGTACAGGCCGGCAGCCAGCAGCGCGGCCGTGACCAGCGCCAGCCACGGCAGCAGCCGCGCCGCCAGCGCAAGGAACCGGGTGGGATTGGCGAGGTCGATCAGCGACATGAGACCCTTGTTAAAGGCGGAAGCGGTTGCAGGCAATCAGCACGACGCCGCTAGGTAAGAGTTGATCATGGTCAAACCCCGGCGGGCGGCGGGTCAATCCAGCCCGTTCCGCAAGCTTGTCGCGGCGGCGAACGGGCCGATCACGAAACTCACCAGCGACAATGCGCACAGGATCGAGAACGGCGCCCCGAACGGCAGCGGGCCGACGATGGCCGCCTGCGACGCCGCGACGCCGAAGATCAGCACTGGGATCGAAAGTGGCAGCACCAAGACCGCCAGCAGCAGCCCGCCGCGGTGCATCGTCACAGCCAGTGCTGCACCGATCATGCCGATGAAGGTCAGGGCAGGCGTGCCCGCCAATAACGTCAGCGCGACGGCGCCGGTCGCTGTGGCGTCGAGGTTGAGCAGCAGGCCGAGCACGGGCGTCGCGATCACCAGCGGCAGGCCGGCGGCGAGCCAATGCGCCAGCGCCTTGGCGGCGCAGGCCAGCTCCAGCGGTGTCCGGCTCATCACGACCAGGTCGAGCGAGCCGTCCTCGTGGTCGGCGGTGAACAGCCGGTCCAGGGTGAGCAGGCTGGAGAGCAGGGCACCGAGCCAGAGGATGGCGGGGCCGAGCCGGGTCAGCAGCGCCAGATCCGGCCCTACCGCGAATGGCATCAGCACCACGACGGTAAGAAAGAACAGCACGCCGATCAACGCGCCGCCGCCGATACGCAGCGCGATCCTGATGTCGCGGCGGATGAGGGCACCGAGGGCGGTCATGCGGATAGGGCCTCGGCTGATTGCTTGATGGCAGATGGTGAGCCGCGCTCCCTCGACCCGCAAACTGCGCTCCGTCCCCCCTTGTGGGGGAGATGGGGGAGGGCTGGGGAGGGGGGTGGCTCCAGGTGACGCTGCCGTTGCGGACCGCCGGCTCCTCCCCGCAGGGGGGAGGGGTCGGCGCGCCGATGGGACGTTGGTTGGTGCAACCGAATCTCGTCAAACAAGTTAGAGCGCGTCGTGGGGCACCCCCGTCCCTGATCCTCCCCCACAAGGGGGGCGGGAACGGAGAGAGCGGTGGGTGGGACTGCGAAGAGGCGAGAGGGAATCATCGAGCCTCCCCGATCCGCAGCTCGCGTGTGTCGATGCCGAGCGGGCCGTGCGTCGCCGCGACAATCAGCCCACCCCCGGCGAGATGCTCCCGCATCAGCCCCGCGAACATCGCCTGCCCGGCGACGTCGAGCGCCGCGGTCGGTTCATCGAGCAGCCAGAGCAGGCGGGGCACCGCGAGCAGGCGGGCCAGCGACAGCCGGCGGCGCTGGCCGGCGGACAGATAGGCGGCGGGCAGGTCGATGGCGTGGGCGATGCCGACGGCCGCGAGGCAGTCGGGGATCGGCCGCGTGATGCCGCCGCCGAGGAATTCGGCCCAGAAGGTCAGGTTTTCGCGCACGCTGAGCGCCGGCTTCAGCGCGTCGCGGTGGCCGAGATAATGCGCCTGCTCGGGCACCGTGAGCTCGCTCTCACCGCCCTCGATCGCGATGGAGCCGCCCGCCGGCAGCAGCAGACCGGCAATCAACCGCAGCAGTGATGTCTTGCCCGCACCATTGTGTCCGGTCACCGCCAGCGCCTCGCCCGCGACCGCTTCGAAGGCTAGTCCTGCGAACACCTCGCGGCCGCCGCGCACGCACCTGACGTCGCGGCCGAACAGCTTCGGAGACAGTGTTGAAGTCGCCTGCATGGCCCGTCGTGACAGCCCCTAGGGAATTGATGGCTAGCGCGTGAGAATTTGTGGGTGATGCCACGTCGGGACTTGCTTGTCTCTGTGGCGGCGCAGTTAGAAAGCTTCTATAAGCCCGACCTTGATGCAGCACACAATCGCCCGCTGCAAGCCATCCGGCGCCTCGCGCTGACGGTTCTTAAATACCCCCTCCGGGTATACAGATCAATTGGGATTTCCACGCATGACCTCGCTCGACAGCTTCAAGTGTCGCAAGACCCTCAAGGTCGGAACGAAGAGCTACATCTATTACAGCTTGCCCACAGCCGAGAAGAACGGTCTCAAGGACATCTCCAAGCTGCCGTATTCGATGAAGGTGCTGCTCGAGAACCTGCTGCGCAACGAGGACGGCCGCACCGTCACCAAGGACGACATCGTCGCGGTGTCCAAATGGCTGCGCAAGAAGTCGCTGGAGCATGAGATCGCCTTCCGCCCGGCGCGCGTGCTGATGCAGGATTTCACCGGCGTGCCGGCGGTGGTCGACCTCGCGGCGATGCGCAACGCGATGCAGAAGCTGGGCGGCGATGCCGAGAAGATCAACCCGCTGGTGCCGGTCGATCTCGTCATCGACCACTCGGTGATCGTGAACTACTTCGGTGACAACAAGGCGTTCGGCAAGAACGTCGCCGAGGAGTACAAGCAGAACCAGGAGCGTTACGAATTCCTGAAATGGGGCCAAAAGGCGTTCTCGAACTTCTCCGTCGTGCCGCCCGGCACCGGCATCTGCCACCAGGTCAACCTCGAATACCTGGCGCAGACGGTCTGGACCAAGAAGGAGAAGATGACGGTCGGCCGCACCAAGGGCACCTTCGAGGTCGCCTATCCGGATTCGCTGGTCGGCACTGACTCCCACACCACCATGGTCAATGGTCTCGCCGTGCTCGGCTGGGGCGTTGGCGGCATCGAGGCCGAGGCCTGCATGCTCGGCCAGCCGCTGTCGATGCTGCTGCCAGACGTCGTCGGCTTCAAGCTGACCGGCGCGCTGAAGGAAGGCGTGACCGCGACGGATCTCGTGCTGACCGTCACCCAGATGCTGCGCAAGCTCGGCGTGGTCGGCAAGTTCGTCGAGTTCTTCGGCCCCGGCCTCGACCATCTCTCGGTCGCCGACAAGTCGACCATTGCCAACATGGCTCCGGAATACGGCGCGACCTGCGGCTTCTTCCCGGTTGACGCCGCCACCATCGACTATCTCAAGACCTCGGGTCGCAAGGCGCCGCGCGTCGCGCTGGTCGAGGCCTATGCCAAGGCGCAGGGTCTGTTCCGCACTGCCAAGTCGCCGGACCCGGTGTTCACGCAGACGCTGACCCTCGATCTCGCCGACGTCGTGCCGTCGATGGCCGGTCCGAAGCGTCCCGAAGGCCGCATCGCGCTGCCGGCGGTGGCCGAAGGCTTCGCGACCGCGCTGGCTGGGGAGTACAAGAAGCCCGACGCTGCGCAGCGCTTCCCGGTCGAGGGCAAGGACTTCGACATCGGCCATGGCGACGTCGTCATCGCCGCCATCACCTCCTGCACCAACACCTCGAATCCGAGCGTGCTGATCGGCGCCGGCCTCTTGGCCCGCAACGCCGCCGCCAAGGGCCTCAAGGCCAAGCCGTGGGTGAAGACCTCCCTCGCTCCCGGCAGTCAGGTGGTTGCCGAATACCTTGCCAACTCGGGCCTGCAGAAGGACCTCGACAAGGTCGGCTTCAACCTCGTCGGATTCGGCTGCACCACCTGCATCGGCAATTCCGGCCCGCTGCCGGAGGAGATCTCGAAGTCGATCAACGACAACGGCGTGGTCGCGGCGGCCGTGCTGTCGGGTAACCGCAACTTCGAAGGCCGCGTCTCGCCGGACGTGCAGGCCAACTATCTGGCCTCGCCGCCGCTGGTCGTGGCCTATGCGCTGGCCGGCACCGTGACCAAGGATCTTTCGGTCGAGCCGATCGGCATCGGCAAGGACAAGAAGCCGGTCTACCTGAAGGACATCTGGCCGACGACCAAGGAGGTCAACGACTTCGTCAAGAAGTTCGTCAAGGCGTCGATCTTCAAGAAGCGCTACGCCGACGTGTTCAAGGGCGACACCAACTGGCGCAAGATCAAGACGGTCGAGAGCGAGACCTATCGCTGGAACATGTCGTCGACCTACGTGCAGAACCCGCCGTATTTCGAGGGCATGAAGAAGGAGCCCGAGCCGATCAAGGACATCGTCGAGGCCCGCGTGCTGGCGCTGTTCGGCGACAAGATCACGACCGACCACATCTCGCCGGCCGGTTCGATCAAGCTGACTTCGCCTGCCGGCAAGTTCCTTAGCGAACACCAGGTCCGCCCGGCGGACTTCAACCAGTATGGCACGCGCCGCGGCAATCACGAGATCATGATGCGCGGCACCTTCGCCAACATCCGCATCAAGAACTTCATGCTCAAGGGTGCCGACGGCAACATTCCCGAGGGCGGCCTGACCAAGCACTGGCCCGACGGCGAGCAGATGTCGATCTACGACGCCGCGATGAAGTATCAGGAAGAGGGCGTGCCGCTGGTGGTGTTCGCCGGCGCCGAATACGGCAACGGTTCGTCGCGCGACTGGGCCGCCAAAGGTACCCGGCTGCTGGGCGTCCGTGCCGTGATCTGCCAGAGCTTCGAGCGCATCCATCGCTCCAATCTGGTGGGTATGGGCGTGCTGCCGCTCACCTTCCAGGAAGGCACGTCCTGGTCCTCGCTCGGCCTCAAGGGCGACGAGAAGGTTACCATCAAGGGCCTGCAAGGCGACCTGAAGCCGCGCCAAACCCTGACCGCCGAGATCGTCTCGGCCGACGGTGCGGCGCAGCAGGTGCCGTTGCTCTGCCGGATCGATACGCTCGACGAGCTCGACTACTACCGCAACGGCGGCATCCTGCAGTACGTGCTGCGCAAGCTCGCCGCTTAACCAACGCGCGATGCGACAGTTTGGCTCACTCTGAAGTGAGTAGCGGGTGATGAAGGAGGCGGCCTATGACAAAGGCCGCCTCTTTTGCATTTTCGGTTTGTTAACTACGAGGACGGCATCGCGGATGCAGTGATGCACAGGGCGCAGCGGACGGTGGTCCAGACGGGACAGTGGCGATGAGTGGACAGATGTCGTGGTGGTCGCGCGCAGCGCTGAGTGTCTGTGCGGTCATCGCTTTCGTCCGGCCCGCTGCGTCCGATCCCCGTGCGGTGATCGAACTCTTCACCTCGCAAGGCTGTTCGTCCTGCCCGCCGGCTGACAAGATCCTCGGCGAGCTCGCCAGAGATCCTTCGGTGATCGCGCTGTCCCTGCCGATAGACTACTGGGACTATCTCGGCTGGAAGGACACGCTGGCCGACTCCCGCTTCACGGCCCGGCAGCGGGCCTATTCTCGTGCGCGCGGCGACCGCGAGGTCTATACGCCGCAGGCGGTGGTCAACGGCTCCGTGCATGTGATCGGCAGCGACCGCGAGGCGATCGAGGGCGCCATCGAGGAGACCGTCCAGGGTGGCAGCGTGATGTCGGTGCCGGTGAGGCTGTCGGTCGACGGCCAGGACCTTACTGTCTCCGTGGCCGCGGCCAACGACCAGATGCCGCGCAAGCACGGCGAGGTCTGGGTCTGCTCGATCTCGCGGGTGGTCCCGATCTCGGTCGGCCGCGGCGAGAACAGCGGCCGTGACCTGACCTATTACAACGTCGTTCGCGGGCTTCAGAAGCTGGGTGACTGGAACGGGTCGCCGGTCAGATGGAGCGTGCCGCTGGAGAAGATCGCCCGCGAGGGCGTCGATGGCACCGTCGTCTATGTGCAGGACGGCAGTCGCGACCGCCCTGGGCCGATGCTCGGGGCCGCCTTTTCCGAGTTGCCGTTGGGCGGACGGGCTTCAGCAACGGCGCGCGGTCCCGAGCGCTGATCTTCCGTCGTCCTGATCTTCGTTTTCGCTGACCTGCGTTGGGCGCGTCACGTCCGTGCGACGGCGTGTCCCGACAATCTTACGCGCAGCTCACGCCAGAAAAGCAAAAGGACCAACTTGCGTTGGCCCTTTGCCTTACTTGTGAATAGACCCGATCCTGACGACCCCGGGGGGCTGGGGGCTGAGGAATCCGGAACCGAAAGGACCGGGCCAACGCACACGAATCTTATGCCGAAGGTCGGGGGCGGTCGGTGGGCGGAAAGACGGCGCGATTATGATTCTGCTAACGATCCCGTGACGCTTGCGTGTTCGCGGAACCGACGGCCTCGCAGGCTCGGTCGAACTTCAACAACGAAAACGGCCCCTTGCGGCTTCTGCCGGATGGCGCGATCATGTCACACGGATGACAGGAGGACGCCAATGAACCTCACGCCGGAGGACGCCGACCCCAGCGAGAACCGCGCGGCGGCGCGCAGTGCGGCCGCAGCGCCGAGCCGGGTGACGTTCGACCGCCTGGAGCTGAACCGCATCCTGAACCTCTACGGCCGCATGGTCGCCGACGGCGAGTGGCGCGACTATTCGATCGACTTCCTGCGTGACCGGGCCGTCTTCTCCGTGTTTCGCCGGGCGTCCGAGGTGCCGATCTACCGCATCGAGAAGGATCCGCGTCTCGCACGCAAGCAGGGCATGTACAGCGTGATCTCGGCCACCGGGCTGATCCTGCGCCGCGGCCACGAGCTCGAGCGCGTGCTGCTGGTGATCGCGCCCAAACCAGCCCTGGTTTGATCCCACGCGCTCCGGCTTGATCATGACATTCCGACTGGCGCTGCCTTACGCCGGGACGTCGCTGCTCCCGGCCCCGAGCGGGCGCTGCATCATCACGGTATCGAGCCAGCGGCCGAATTTCAGGCCGACGCTCGGGTGGGTGCCGATCATCTGGAAGCCGCAGGCGGTATGCAGCCCGACCGAGCCGGAATTGGCGGAGTCGCCGATGACGGCGATCATCTGGCGAAAGCCTCCCTCCTCACAGGCGTCGATCAGCCGCCGCATCAGGCGCATCCCGATGCCGCGACGCTGGCTGGCCGGAGCGAGATAGACCGAGTTCTCCACCGTGAAGCGATAGGCAGGGCGGGGCCGGTAGGGCCCGGCATAGGCATAGCCCACCACCTCTCCGTCCAGCAGGGCAGCGAAATAGGGGAAGCCGCCGTCGCGGAGCGCCCGGAAGCGGCGCGTCATCTCCGCCAGATCCGGAGGGTCGAGCTCGAAGGTGGCCGTGCCCTCGCGGACGGCTTGGCCGTAGATGGCGGTGATGGCGGGAAGGTCGGCCTCCTGGGTGGGCCGGATTTCAATGTCGGACATGGGGGGAAGCATACCCAGGCGGACGCGGCGATCAATCCGGCCTCGCGGCATGGCTGCCGCTGCGGCTTTGCGCCGGTCACAATCGGGGTTTGTGCAAACGAAAAGCCCCGGCGGTGAGGCCGGGGCTTCGAAGGTCGCTCGTTCGAGCGCTTGGATCAGTCGCGCTGTCCGAGCAACTGCAGCAGCAGCGTGAACAGGTTGATGAAGTTCAAGTACAGCGACAGGGCGCCGGTGATTGCCGCGCGCTCCGCGATGTCGCCGCCCGCGGAAGCGTAGCCGTAGATGTACTCGTTCTTCAGACGCTGCGTGTCCCAGGCGGTCAGGCCGGCGAACACGAACACGCCGATCACCGAGACGATGAACTGCAGCATCGAGCTCGCCAGGAACAGGTTCACGAGGCTCGCCAGCACGATGCCGATCAGGCCCATGAACAGGAACGAGCCCATGCCCGTCATGTCACGCTTGGTCGTGTAGCCGTAGAGGCTCAGCGCGCCGAACGTCGCCGCGGTGATGAAGAACACCCGCACGATCGAGGTGTGGGTGTACACCAGGAAGATCGACGACAGCGAGATGCCCATCGAGGCCGAGAACACCCAGAACAGGATCTGTGCGGTCGACGGCGCCAAGCGGTTGATGCCGGCCGAGATCGCGAACACCATGACCAGGGGGGCCAGGATGAACAGCCACTTCAGCGGGCTCACGAACATCGCGTAGCCGAACTGCGTCAGATAGGCGTTACCGAACTTGAACACGCCGGCCGCGGGATCGCCGGTCACCGACGCCATGTAGACGCCCAGTGCCGCAAGGCCGGTGATGGCCAGGCCGATGCTCATGTAATTGTAGATGCGCAGCATGTAGGCGCGCAGACCGGCGTCGACGGTCGCGGCATCGGCGCGCCCGGCCACCCGGCCAAAGGGTGAAGCATAGTTGCGGTCTAGGTCCGACATGGTCGATTCCCGTTGGTTGCCCGGCAGCCCGGTCCTGACAGGACCTTCGGCCGGTTCTCGAAAAACCCTATCTCATACCCACTGCTGCAGATATTAAATTTGCGTCATCGGCAAATTCGCCATCTTTTGGCAGGTCTCTGAGCCCATTCCCTAGATGGGAAACTAGCATATCCGCCGCAAGCTTCCACGCGCGGCTGAATGTCGCTCCGCGCGCGTCCCAGCCGCAGAAATCGCGTTAACCGTGCGGCATGAGCGCGCAAGTCGCTACAGATTCCGAAGAACCGTCGCGGGCTTCTGGTTGAGCGCCAGCAGCGTGCCGGCCAGACCGAGGCCGACCGTCACGATCAGCGCGGCTACGACGACCAGCGCGGCGCTGCCGGCCTGCCAGGCGAAGCTCAACGTCATCAGCCGGGTCACGATCAGCCAGGCGGACACCGAGCCGGCGATGACGCCGAACGCGGCGGTGGCAAACCCGATCATCAGATATTCCAGCGCGTAGGCGCCGAGCAGCCGCAGCCTTGTCGCGCCCAGGGTCTTCAGGATGACGGCATCGTAGACCCGGTGGCGGTGGCCGGCTGCCAGCGCGCCGCCCAGCACCAGGATGGCCGAGATCAGCGTCACCGCACTGGCGCCGCGGATGGCGAGCGCGAGGTTGGAGACCACCGAGCCCACCGTCTCCATCACCTCGCGGACCCGCACGCTGGTCACCATCGGGAAGGCGTCGGCCACCTTGCGGATGACACGGGCATCCTCGGCGGTATCGGAGCGCGCCTCGGTGAGGGTGGCGACATGGGTGTGCGGCGCTCCCTTGAAGGCATTCGGGGAGAACACCAGCACGAAATTGATGCCGAGCCCCTGCCAGTCGATGGTGCGCATGTTCCCGATCCGCGCCGTGATGTCGCGTCCGAGCACGTTGACCACGATGTCGTCACCGAGCTTGAGGCCGAGACCGTCGGCGATCCGCTTCTCGATCGAAACCAGCGGCGGGCCGCTGTAGGTCTCGCCCCACCACTCGCCCTCGACGACCTTGGATCCTTTGGGAACTTCGGCGGTATAGGTCAGGCCCCGGTCGCTCTGCAGCACCCATTCGGTGTCCGTCGTCGCCTTGAGGTCCTCGGCGCGCACGCCGCGGGCGGAGACGATGCGCCCGCGCAGCATCGGCACGTCTTCGACAGTGGATTGAGGGGCGAGGTCCCTGAGGAAGTCGCGGAAGCGGTCGGCCTCGCCGGAGGGGACGTCGATGAAGAAAAAGGACGGCGCCTGTTCCGGCAGTTGAGCCAGGAACTGGCGTCGCAGATTGCCGTCGATCTGGGTAATCGTGACCAGCACGGCGAGTCCCAGCCCGAGCGAGAGCACCACGGACGGTGTCAGCGCGCCCGGGCGATAGATATTGCTGACCGCCAGCCGCAGCATCGGGAAGCGGCTGCGCGGCAGGGCGCGCGCAATCGCCATCACCGCGGCGGCAATGCCGCGCAACAGCACGAACACCAGCGCGGCGGCGACGACGAACACGGCTGCGATGCGCTTGTCGTAGGACAGTCCGATCACGACCGCGATCAGCAGCGCGACGGTGCCCGCGATCAGCACCAGATAGCTCCAGCGCGGACGGTGCCATTCGGCGATGACCGCCTCGCGGAACAACGCCGCCACCGGCACGTCGCGTATGCGCCCGAGCGGCCACAGACCGAACGCCAGTGCGGTGAGCAGACCATAGACGAAGGACAGCGCCAGCTCGTCCGAATGAATGGCCGGGATCACGGGCAGCGGCAGGATGTTGCCGAACAGCCCGACGATGGCAAACGGCAGGGCCGCCCCGGCGCTGAGGCCGATGATCGAACCGATCGTGGCGAGCACCATCACCTGCACGAGGTAGATGCCGAACACGTCGCGGCTGGTGGCGCCGAGGGCCTTGAAGGCCGCGATCACCTCGGTCCGACGGTCGACATGGCTCTTGACCGCATTGGCGACGCCGACGCCGCCGACCAGCAGGGCGGCGAGACCGACCAGGGTGAGGAACTGGGTGAAGCGGCCGATCGTCCGCTCCAGTTGCGGCGAGGCGTTGCTGCGGCTGCGGATCTCCCATCCCGCCGAGGGCAGCGTCAGGCGGGTATCGGCGATGAAGGACGCCGCGGCGTGGTCGTCCTTGGCATTGTCGGGCAGCCGGACCCGGTAGGTCCAGCGCACTAGGCTGCCCGGCTGCAGCAGCGGTGTGGCCCGCAGGCCCGCCTCGCTGATCAGGAAGCGTGGCCCGAGGCCGATGCCGCCGGACAATTTGTCGGGCTCGGCCTGCAGCGCGCTGCGAATCTGGAAGCGGACCGTGTCGATGGTGACGGTGTCGCCGATCCTCAGATCGAGCCGAGCCAGCAGCGCCGGATCCGCCGCAGCTCCGTAGACGCCGTCGCGCTCAGCCAGGATGTCGGCCATCGGCAGATCTGGCTGGAGCTCGGCCTTGCCGAGCAGCGGATAGGCGTTGTCGACCGCCTTCAGCTCGACCAGCGCCAGCTTGGCGTCGCCCGAGCGCACCATGGCGCGCAGGGTCGCAGCCAGCGACAGCGTTCCACGCGAGCGCAGGAAGTCGATCTCCTCCGGCTTGGCCTCGCGCTGAAACAGTGAAAAGGCAACGTCGCCGCCGAGCAGCGTGCGTCCTTCGCGAACCAGGCCGTCGTTGAGGCTCGCCGCCACCGAGCCGACACCGGCAATGGCGAGCACGCCCAGCGCGATGCAGGCGATGAAGACGTAGAAGCCGCGCAGGCCGCCCCGCAGCTCGCGCAACGCGTAGCGCACGGGCAGCGCGGCCATGCGGCCGCCGGCGATCGGTTCAGCGACGGTGGTCATGCGAGGGCCGGCTCGTGCGCGCCGCCGTCGGCTTCGATTCGCCCCGAGCGCAGCCGGACCACGCGGTCGCAACGATGCGCAAGCCCGCTGTCATGGGTCACCAGCACCAGCGTCATGCCGCGCTCGGCATGCTTGGTGAACAGCAGGTCCACGATCTGCCGTCCGGTGGTCTCGTCGAGATTGCCGGTCGGCTCGTCGGCCACCAGAATGGCCGGGTCCGGCGCAAGTGCCCGCGCCAGCGCCACGCGCTGCTGCTCGCCGCCCGAGAGCTGGGTCGGATAGTGGTGCAGCCGGTGTCCGAGTCCGACCGAATCCAGCTCGCGGGCGGCGCGCTCGGCGGCGCCGGAATGGCCCGCCAGCTCCAGCGGCACCGCGACATTCTCCAGCGCCGTCATGGTCGGGATCAGATGGAAGGACTGGAAGACGATGCCGACCTGGCGGCCGCGGAACCGCGCCAGAGCGTCCTCGTCCAGGGCATTGAAAGCGGTCCCGTTGACCACCACCTCACCCCCATCAGGACGTTCCAGCCCCGCCATCACCATCAGCAATGTGGACTTGCCAGAGCCCGACGGTCCGATCAGACCGATCGTCTCGCCCTGTCCCACCCGCAGGCTGATGTCCTTGAGGATATGGACCCGCGCCGCGCCGGTGCCGAGCGAGAGGTTGACGTTCGAGATGGTAATGGTGTCCGGCGCAAGGCCGGCCAAAGGCGAGGTTTCGATGAGACTGTCCATGGCTCGGTCATATGGCAACTCCGCAAGCCGGGTCGAGAGGCGCGGACATATCTTCGTGCACATACTCGTGTTGATGCTCGCCTTGATGACAGTCGGGCCCGCGTTCGCGGGTGCCGAGGCCGTCAAGCCGATCAAGCTCGTCGTTCTCGGCGATTCCTTGAGCGCGGGACTCGGCCTGTCCGCCTCGGATGCGTTTCCAGCCAAGCTGCAGAAGGCGTTGCAGGCCAAGGGGCTGCCGATCGACCTCACCAATGCCGGCGTGTCCGGGGACACCTCGTCCGGCGGCCGCGACCGGCTCGACTGGTCGGTGCCGGAGGGGACCGAAGCGGTCATCGTCGAGCTCGGCGCCAATGACGCGCTGCGCGGCATCGATCCCGCCGTGACGCGCAAGGCTTTGAGCGAGATCGTGGCCCGGCTGAAGGCTAGGGGCATCGCCGTGATGCTGTGCGGCATGCTGGCGCCGCCGAATTTCGGCAGCGACTACGCCGCGAAATTCAACGCGATCTACCCCGATCTCGCCAAGCAGTTCGACGTGCCGCTGTATCCATTCCTCCTCGATGGCGTCGCCGCCGACGCCAAGCTGAACCAGGCCGACGGCATCCACCCCACTGCGGCGGGCGTCGACATCATCGTGTCCAGGCTGTTGCCTACGGCGGAAGCATTCCTGCGTCCGCTTCGTGGGCAATGACGGAACGAAGCGCCGCGTCGATCATTTGCGATAACCTTAAGGACCGGGTTTTCCGCAGCTTTTACCGGCGTTAACCCGCCTTCCGTCGCGGAGTCATATAAGTTCGGTAGGAATGATGCATTGGCGATTCGTCGTCGATCATTTCTCGAAGGCATGATCTCGTCAATTTTCGAGATCAGCCTCCAGCATCGGGAGTCCCGAAACGATGCCGCGTTTGTTTACTGGACTGGAAATCCCGGCCGAGGTTGGCCACACGCTTTCCGGTTTGCGGGGTGGCCTCCCCGGCGCCCGCTGGATCGATCCCGAAAATTACCATGTGACGTTGCGTTTCATCGGTGACATTGACGGCGCCTCCGCCAACGAGATCGCCTCGATGCTGTGGCGGGTGAACCGCAAGCCGTTCGAAGTGACGGTGCAGGGTCTTTCCAGCTTCGGCGGCCGCAAGCCGCGCGCCGTCGTTGCCAACGTCGCGCCGAGCCGCCCCCTGATCGAGCTGCAGGCCGAGCTCGAGCGGCTCATGCAGCGGATCGGGCTCGATCCGGAGGGCCGCAAATTCGTGCCCCACGTCACGCTGGCGCGGCTGCACGATGCGTCGAGCCAGGACGTCGCCGACTATCTCTCCGTCCGCGGCTATTTCCCGAGCCGCGTGTTCATGGCCGAGCGCTTCGTGCTGTTTTCGTCGCGTGCCTCGACCGGCGGCGGGCCCTATGTGGTCGAGGACGCCTACGACCTCTCGCCGGGGGTGAGGTCTGCAGCGGGGTCGTTCAAGCCAGCCGTTCGCTGAGGCCGGGAGCGAAGACGAACGTCGTTAGCCCCGGACTAACGATCACGGCGGCGTTTGCGTGCCATATACCACGACCACACGGCTCCGACGCATGGCGGCTTCCACCATTTGCGGATTGCATTTTGCGTAAGTCTCATGACCTAGAGTGGGCTCATGCTGTCCACTCCGTCAGACGCGTTCCGCGCGCAATATCAGTCTTTGGTCGATACCGGTGCGATCGAGGCCGACCTCGCCCAGGCCGAGGTCGCCGACGCCCTGGCGGCGCTGGAGCGCCGGCTCTCCACCTACAAGCCCACGCGCAAGCAAGGCTTGTTGGGCCGCCTTTTTGCCGACAAGAGCGAGCCGCCGAACGGCCTCTATGTCCACGGCGAGGTCGGGCGCGGCAAGACCATGCTGATGGACCTGTTCTTCCAGAACTGTCCCGTCGAGCACAAGCGCCGCGCGCATTTTCACGAATTCATGGCCGAGGTGCATGAGCGCATCTACGGCTACCGCCAGAACATCGCGCGCGGCGAGCTCGCCGATGCCGATGTGATCGGTCTCACGGCGCAGGCGATCTTCGATCAGGCCTGGCTGCTCTGTTTCGACGAATTCCATGTCACCGACATCGCCGACGCGATGATCCTGGGACGTCTGTTCGCCAGGCTGTTCGAGCTCGGCACGGTGGTGGTGGCGACCTCCAACGTCGCGCCTGAAGACCTCTACAAAGGCGGCCTCAACCGCGCGCTGTTCCTGCCCTTCATCAAGCAGATTGCCGACCACATGGACGTGATGCGGCTGGACGCGCGCACCGATTTCCGGCTGGAGAAGCTGGCCGGCGTGAAGATGTGGCTGGTGCCGGCCGATGTCGACGCGCGAGCGGCGCTCGACAAGGCCTGGGCGCGGCTCACGGGCCATGCCAAGTGCAAGCCGCGCGACATGACGATCAAGGGGCGCATCCTGCACGTCCCGTGCTCCGCCAACGGCGTCGCCCGCTTCGATTTTGCCGATCTCTGCGAGAAGCCGCTGGCGGCCTCGGACTATCTGCGGCTCGCGCACGACTATCATACGATCCTGATCGATCACGTTCCGGTCATGGATCTGGCCGAGCGCAATGCCGCCAAGCGGTTCATCACCCTGATCGATACGCTCTACGACAACGCCGTGAAGCTGATCGCCTCCGCCGAAGCCGACCCGATTTCGCTCTACGTCGCGACCGAGGGCATCGAGGCCATGGAGTTCAAGCGGACCACCTCGCGCCTGATCGAGATGGGTTCGGACTCCTATCTGGCCCTGCCGCACGGGCGGAAGGACTCGGCGGCATCTGGGACTTCCACGGGGTTGGTCGAAACCTGACAAATACTGGAGTTTTGGCGAACGCCAGCCGCCGGGCACACAGCCGCGAAAAGGCCACGCCAATCATGCTGAAAGGATCATCAGCAGCCGTCGCCCGGTCCTGATCGAAATCAAGGCAGGCCCGTCAATTGGCCATAGCTTGACTTGAACGGCCGGGGCGAAAGGGATAACCACCAGTCGACTTTTCAACCTCCCTCACTCCTTCGGGTTCAAAGGAAAATTTGCCATGGCGCGCGACAAGATTGCTTTGATTGGCTCCGGTCAGATCGGCGGAACGCTGGCTCACCTCGTCGGCCTCAAGGAGCTCGGCGACGTCGTGATGTTCGACATTGCCGAAGGCGTTCCGCAGGGCAAGGCGCTCGACATCGCCCAGTCATCGCCGGTCGACGGCTTCGACGCGCACTACACCGGCGCCAACTCCTATGAGGCGCTCGACAACGCCAAGGTGTGCATCGTTACGGCGGGCGTACCGCGCAAGCCGGGCATGAGCCGCGACGACCTCTTGTCGATCAACCTGAAGGTGATGGAGCAGGTCGGCGCCGGCATCAAGAAGTACGCGCCCGACGCCTTCGTCATCTGCATCACCAATCCGCTCGACGCGATGGTCTGGGCGCTGCAGAAGGCCTCGGGGCTTCCGGCCAAGAAGGTCGTCGGCATGGCCGGCGTGCTCGACTCGGCGCGTTTCCGCTACTTCCTGGCTGATGAGTTCAACGTCTCGGTCGAGGACGTCACCGCCTTCGTGCTTGGCGGTCATGGCGACACCATGGTTCCGCTGACCAAGTACTCGACCGTTGCCGGCATTCCGCTGCCCGACCTCGTCAAGATGGGCTGGACGTCGCAGGCCCGCATCGACGAGATCGTCGATCGCACCCGCAACGGCGGCGCCGAGATCGTCAACCTGCTGAAGACCGGCTCCGCCTACTACGCTCCGGCGGCGTCGGCGATCGCAATGGCCGAGAGCTATCTGCGCGACAAGAAGCGGGTGCTGCCCTGCGCGGCGCATCTCAACGGCGAGTTCGGCGTCAAGGACATGTATGTCGGCGTGCCCGTCGTGATCGGCTCCAAGGGTGTCGAGCGCATCGTCGAGATCGAGCTCGCCGGCAAGGACCGCGAGGCGTTCGACAAGTCGGTCGCCGCCGTGCAGGGCCTGGTCGACGCCTGCAAGAAGATCGCGCCCGACCTGCTCGGCCGCTGATCAGGGGTCATTCACGGGGCGTAATCTCGCCCACATCGAGTTGCAGGATGTTTGGTATATGGTATACCAGGCATCCTAACAACAATTCTGGTCGTCACCCCATCGCGGGTTCGGGGAGCAAGCGCTTATGAACATTCACGAATATCAGGCCAAGGCACTGCTGCACGAGTTCGGCGTGCCGATTTCCAAGGGCGTGCCGGTTCTCCGTCCGGAGGACGCGGATGCGGCGGCGAAGACGCTCGGTGGCCCGGTCTGGGTCGTGAAGAGCCAGATCCACGCCGGTGGCCGTGGCAAGGGCAAGTTCAAGGAGGCCTCGGCCGGCGACAAGGGTGGCGTCCGCCTCGCCAAGTCGATCGACGAGGTCAACACTTTCGCCAAGCAGATGCTGGGCGCGACGCTGGTGACCGTGCAGACCGGCCCCGACGGCAAGCAGGTCAATCGCCTCTACATCGAGGACGGCTCGGATATCGACAAGGAGTTCTATCTGTCGCTGCTGGTCGACCGCGAGACCTCGAGGGTCGCCTTCGTGGTGTCGACCGAAGGCGGCGTCAACATCGAGGACGTCGCCCACGAGACCCCCGAGAAGATCGTGACCTTCTCGGTCGACCCGGCCACCGGCGTCATGGGCCATCACGGCCGCGCCGTCGCCAAGGCGCTGAAGCTCTCCGGCGACCTCGCCAAGCAGGCCGAGAAGCTCACCACCCAACTCTACAATGCGTTCGTCGCCAAGGACATGGCGATGCTCGAGATCAACCCGCTGGTCGTCACCAAGCAGGGCCAGCTGCGCGTGCTCGACGCCAAGGTGTCGTTCGACTCCAACGCGCTGTTCAAGCACCCGGAAGTCGTCGCGCTGCGTGACGAGACCGAGGAAGATGCCAAGGAGATCGAGGCCTCCAAATACGACCTCAACTACGTTGCGCTCGACGGCACCATCGGCTGCATGGTCAACGGCGCCGGCCTTGCCATGGCGACGATGGACATCATCAAGCTCTACGGCATGGAGCCCGCCAACTTCCTCGACGTCGGCGGTGGCGCCAGCAAGGAGAAGGTCGCGGCGGCGTTCAAGATCATCACCGCCGACCCGAACGTGAAGGGCATCCTGGTCAACATCTTCGGCGGCATCATGAAGTGCGATGTCATCGCCGAGGGCGTCGTGGCCGCGGTCAAGGAAGTCGGCCTGAAGGTGCCGCTCGTGGTGCGCCTCGAAGGCACCAATGTCGATCTCGGCAAGAAGATCATCAGCGAGTCCGGTCTGAACGTGCTGCCCGCCGACAATCTCGACGACGCCGCGCAGAAGATCGTCAAGGCCGTCAAGGGAGGCTGAGCGCCGGTCCAGGCGCTCGCTCATTCCTCACCGCAACGCTTTTAGAGAAAGCACGATGTCCATCCTCATCGACAAGAACACCAAGGTCATCTGCCAGGGCTTCACTGGCAAGAACGGCACCTTCCACTCCGAGGCGGCGATCGCCTACGGCACCAAGATGGTCGGCGGCACGTCGCCGGGCAAAGGCGGCTCGACCCACCTCGGCCTGCCCGTGTTCGACACCGTCAAGGAGGCCCGCGAGGCCACCGGGGCCGACGCCTCGGTGATCTACGTCCCGCCGCCGGGCGCCGCCGACGCGATCTGCGAGGCGATCGACGCCGAGGTCCCGCTGATCGTCTGCATCACCGAGGGCATCCCGGTGCTGGACATGGTCCGCGTCAAGCGCTCGCTGCAGGGCTCCAAGTCGCGCCTGATCGGGCCGAACTGCCCGGGCGTGATGACCGCTGGCGAGTGCAAGATCGGCATCATGCCGGCCAACATCTTCAAGCCCGGTTCGGTCGGCATCGTGTCGCGCTCCGGCACGCTGACCTACGAGGCGGTGTTCCAGACCACCTCGGAAGGTCTCGGCCAGACCACGGCGGTCGGCATCGGCGGTGATCCGGTCAAGGGCACCGAGTTCATCGACATGCTCGAGATGTTCCTCGCTGACCCCAAGACCACCTCGATCATCATGATCGGTGAGATCGGCGGCTCGGCCGAGGAGGACGCGGCGCAGTTCATCAAGGACGAAGCCAAGCGCGGTCGCAAGAAACCGATGGTGGGATTCATCGCCGGCGTCACCGCGCCTCCCGGCCGTCGCATGGGTCATGCCGGCGCGATCATCTCCGGCGGCAAGGGCGATGCCGGCTCGAAGACGGCCGCGATGGAAGCGGCTGGTATTACCGTGTCGCCGTCGCCTGCGCGGCTCGGAAAGACGCTTGTCGAAAAGTTGAAATCCTGATTCAGGACTTAGTGCTTTTCGGCGCGAATATTTACAATAAATAAGGTAAACGGTCCTAACCCGAGCCTGATCCGCGTCCCCCGCGGGTCAGGCATTGCGCCGTTTTGATTGGGCGCATCGAAATTACCAGGACGCCACCATGTCTCGCCAAGATGCGAACGCCGCCTTCGCCCTGTCGTCTTTTCTGCAGGGCACCAATGCCACCTACATCGATGAGATCTACGCCCGCTACGAGAAGGATCCCGCTTCGGTCGACCCGGAATGGCAGGAGTTCTTCAAGAGCCTGAAGGATGCGCCGGCCGACGTGCAGAAGAATGCGTCGGGCCCCTCCTGGGCGCGCAGCAACTGGCCGGTCTCCCCCCGGGACGAATTGACCTCGGCGCTGGACGGCAACTGGGCCGTCGTCGAGAAGAAGGTCGGCGAGAAGATTGCGCAGAAGGCTCAGGCCAAGGGCGTCGAATTGTCGGCGGCCGACGTCAACCAGGCCACCCGCGACTCCGTCCGCGCGTTGATGCTGATCCGCGCCTACCGCATGCGCGGCCACTTCCACGCCAAGCTCGATCCGCTCGGCATCGAGGCGCCGCGCAACCGCGAGGAGCTGGACCCGCGTTCCTACGGTTTCACCGAGGCCGACTACGACCGCAAGATCTTCCTCGATCACGTGCTCGGCCTCGAATACGGCAGCTTGCGCGAGATCGTCGCGATCTGCGAGCGCACCTATTGCCAGACGCTTGGCGTCGAGTTCATGCACATCACGAACGCGGCGCAGAAGGCCTGGATCCAGGAGCGCATCGAGGGGCCGGACAAGGAGATCTCGTTCACCCGTGAGGGCCGTCGCGCGATTCTGCAGAAGCTGATCGAATCCGAAGGCTTCGAGAAGTTCTGCGACGTCAAGTTCACCGGCACCAAGCGCTTCGGTCTCGACGGCGGCGAGTCGCTGATCCCGGCGCTGGAGCAGATCATCAAGCGCGGCGGCAATCTCGGCGTGAAGGAGATCGTGCTGGGCATGCCGCATCGCGGCCGCCTCAACGTGCTGACCCAGGTCATGGGCAAGCCGCATCGCGCGCTGTTCCACGAGTTCAAGGGCGGCTCGGCCAATCCCGACGCGGTCGAAGGCTCCGGCGACGTCAAGTACCACCTCGGCGCCTCCTCGGACCGCGAGTTCGACGGCAATCGCATCCACCTGTCGCTGACCGCCAACCCCTCGCATCTCGAGATCGTCGACCCCGTGGTGCTCGGCAAGGTCCGCGCCAAGCAGGACCAGCACGGCGATCCGCCCGACATGCGCATCTCGGTGCTGCCGCTCTTGATGCATGGCGACGCTGCGTTCGCCGGCCAGGGCGTGGTGGCGGAGTGCTTCGCGCTGTCGGATCTGAAAGGCTACCGGACCGGTGGCTCGATTCATTTCATCGTCAACAACCAGATCGGCTTCACGACCTATCCGCGCTATTCGCGCTCGTCGCCCTATCCGTCCGACGTCGCCAAGATGATCGATGCGCCGATCTTCCACGTGAACGGTGACGATCCTGAAGCGGTGGTGTTCGCGGCCAAGGTCGCGACCGAGTTCCGGCAGAAGTTCCACAAGCCGGTCGTCATCGACATGTTCTGCTACCGCAGGCATGGCCACAACGAAGGTGACGAGCCGGCTTTCACCCAGCCGGTGATGTACAAGAAGATCGCCGGCCATCCGTCGACCTTGGAGATCTACTCCAAGCGGCTGGTCGCCGAAGGCGTGATGACCGAGGGCGAGGTCGACAAGGCCAAGGCCGACTGGCGCGCCCGTCTCGACGCCGAGTTCGAGGCCGGCACGAGCTATCGTCCGAACAAGGCCGACTGGCTCGACGGCAAGTGGGCGGGTTTCAAGTCCGCCGACCAGGAGGAGGAGGCGCGCCGCGGCGTCACCGGCGTCGAGATCGACCGCCTCAAGGAGATCGGCCGCAAGATCACCAAGGTGCCGGACGGCTTCCGCCTGCATCGGACGATCCAGCGTTTCCTCGAGAACCGCGCCAAGGCGATCGAGAGCGGCATCGGGCTCGACTGGGCGACCGGCGAGGCGCTGGCGTACTGCTCGCTGCTGCTCGAAGGCCACAAGGTTCGCCTCTCCGGCCAGGACAGCGAGCGCGGCACCTTCTCGCAGCGCCATTCGGTGCTGATCGATCAGGAGGACGAGAGCCGCTACACGCCGTTCAACCATCTGGCGCCGGAGCAGGGCCACTTCGAGGTCATCAACTCGCTACTGTCCGAAGAAGCCGTGCTCGGCTTCGAATACGGCTATTCGCTCGCAGAGCCGACCGCGCTGACCCTGTGGGAGGCGCAGTTCGGCGACTTCGCCAACGGCGCTCAGGTGTTGTTCGACCAGTTCATCTCGTCGGGCGAGCGCAAATGGTTGCGCATGTCCGGCCTGGTCTGCCTGCTGCCGCACGGCTATGAGGGCCAGGGCCCCGAGCATTCCTCGGCACGCCTCGAGCGCTATCTGCAGATGTGCGCCGAGGACAACATGCAGGTGGTCTATCCGACCACGCCGGCAAACTACTTCCACGTGCTGCGCCGGCAGCTGCATCGCGAGATCCGCAAGCCGCTGATCGTGATGACGCCGAAATCGCTGCTGCGCCACAAGCGCGCGGTGTCGCGGCTCGAGGAGCTCGCCAAGGGCACCACGTTCCATCGCATCCTGTACGATGACGCCCAGATGCAGGCGGACGACAAGACCAAGCTGGTGCCGGACGACCAGATCCGCCGCATCGTGCTGTGCTCGGGCAAGGTATATTACGATCTCTACGACGAGCGCGAGAAGCGCGGGCTCAACGACGTCTACCTGATGCGCGTCGAGCAGCTCTATCCGGTGCCACTCAAGGCGCTGGTCGCCGAGCTCGGCCGCTTCAAGAACGCAGAAGTCGTGTGGTGTCAGGAAGAGCCGCGCAACATGGGCGCGTGGCACTTCATCGAGCCGTATCTCGAGTGGGTGCTGAACCAGACCGGCGGCAAGAGCAAGCGTCCGCGCTATGCCGGCCGTGCTGCGTCGGCCGCGACCGCCACGGGCCTGATGTCCAAGCATCTCGCCCAGCTGAAGGCGCTGCTCGACGAAGCCCTGAACTGAACCTGCCTTTTTTGACGCGCCCCGCAATCTGCGGGGCGCAAGTACATCGCGTTGATCGTCCGTCCCGCATCGCTTGCTCGCCGCAAGGCGATGGCGGACCGGCTTTATGACCGCACGGGTTATTGAGGATAAAGACCATGACTGAAATTCGCGTTCCGACGCTGGGTGAATCCGTCACCGAAGCCACCATCGGCCGCTGGTTCAAGAAGGCAGGCGACGCCGTGGCGGTCGACGAGCCCCTCGTCGAGCTCGAGACCGACAAGGTCACGATCGAGGTGCCCGCGCCTTCGGCCGGCACCTTGGGCGAGATCATCGCCAAGGATGGTGAGACGGTCGCCGTCGGCGCGCTGCTCGGCCAGATCACGGATGGCGCCGTGGCTGCCAAGCCCGCCGCTGCTGCTCCGGCTCCGGCGAAGCCGGCTGCCGCTGCGCCGCCGGCTGCGGCTCCCGCCCCTGCCAAGGCGCTGCCCGCCGATACCCCGCAGGCGCCGTCGGTTCGCAAGCTCTCGGCCGAGAGCGGCGTCGATGCGACCACCGTGCCGGGCTCCGGCAAGGACGGCCGCGTCACCAAGGGCGACATGCTGGCCGCCATCGAGCGCGCAGCGTCCGCGCCGACCCCGGTCAATCAGCCCGCCGCCTCGGTCCAGGTGCGTGCGCCGTCGCCGGCCGACGACGCCGCGCGCGAGGAGCGCGTGAAGATGACGCGGCTGCGCCAGACCATCGCGCGCCGCCTCAAGGACGTGCAGAACACCGCGGCGATGCTGACGACCTTCAACGAGGTCGACATGACCAACGTCATGGCGCTGCGCAGCCAGTACAAGGACGTGTTCGAGAAGAAGCACGGCTCCAAGCTCGGCTTCATGGGCTTCTTCACCAAGGCCGTGGTGCAGGCGCTCAAGGACATCCCGGCGGTCAACGCCGAGATCGACGGCACCGACCTGATCTACAAGAACTACTATCACATCGGCGTCGCCGTCGGCACCGACAAGGGCCTGGTCGTGCCCGTCGTGCGCGACTGCGACCACAAGTCGATCGCCGACATCGAGAAGGGCATCGCCGATTTCGGCCGCCGCGCCCGTGACGGCCAGCTCAAGATCGACGAGATGCAGGGCGGCACCTTCACCATCACCAATGGCGGCATCTACGGCTCGCTGATGTCGACCCCGATCCTGAACGCGCCGCAGTCCGGCATCCTCGGCATGCACAAGATCCAGGAGCGCCCGGTGGTGGTCGGCGGCAAGATCGAAGTCCGCCCGATGATGTATCTGGCGCTGTCCTACGATCACCGCGTCATCGACGGCAAGGAAGCCGTGACGTTCCTGGTGCGAGTCAAGGAAAGCCTGGAGGATCCGGCACGGCTCGTGCTGGATCTCTGAGGGCACGCGACGACTTGAAGACATGAGGCGCGCTTCATGAGCGCGCCTCAGACCTAACGGGGGCCATCATGACCGACAGGGTTGCAGTGATCACCGGCGGCAGCCGCGGCATCGGCCGCGCCACCGCCATCGCCGCCGCATCGCGCGGCTTCAAGATCGTGGTCGGCTACGCCTCCAACGAGGCCGCCGCGCAGAGCACGGTGGCCGCGATCGAGGCCAAGAACGGCAAGGCCATCGCAGTCAAATGCGACGTCGGCCGCGAGCACGACATCCTCGCTCTCTTCAAGGCGGCGGACAAGTTCGGCACGCTCGGCGCGCTCATCAACAACGCCGGCATCGTCGGTCCGACCACGCGCGTCGACGAGATGAGCGCGGAGCGCATCGAGCGTTTGATGGCGGTCAACGTCACCGGCAGCATCCTGTGCGCACGTGAGGCGGTGAAGCGCATGTCGACGCGGCATGGCGGACAGGGCGGCGTGATCATCAACCTGTCGTCGGTCGCCGCCAAGCTCGGCTCGCCGAATACCTACGTCGATTATGCGGCGTCGAAGGGCGCGATCGATTCCTTCACCGTCGGCCTCGGTCATGAGGTCGCCAATGAAGGCATCCGCGTCGCCGCCATTCGCCCAGGGCTGATCGACACTGATATCCACGC
Organism: Bradyrhizobium sp. HKCCYLRH1030; assembly: GCF_051168395.1. NCBI lineage: Bacteria > Pseudomonadati > Pseudomonadota > Alphaproteobacteria > Hyphomicrobiales > Nitrobacteraceae > Bradyrhizobium > Bradyrhizobium sp. HKCCYLRH1030. The sequence goes on from NZ_JBNPUY010000002.1 coordinate 852,888, forward strand.
CTCCGGCGGCGAGCCCGATCGCGCCCATCGTCTCGCCCCGCTGGTGCCGATGAAGCGCGTCGGCACCGCGGAGGAAATCGCCAATGCCATCGTCTGGCTGCTGTCGGACGAGGCTTCCTATGTCACTTCGGCCATTCTCGACGTGTCGGGCGGACGCTGACGACCGTCGCTATCTCTGACTTGCAAGCTTACGGAACATTCGATCATGGCATCCTACGATCTCGTCGTCATCGGCACCGGACCCGGTGGTTATGTTTGCGCCATCCGCGCAGCACAGCTCGGCATGAAGGTGGCCGTGGTCGAGAAGAACGCCACCCTCGGCGGCACCTGTCTCAATGTCGGCTGCATGCCGTCGAAGGCGCTGCTGCACGCCTCGGAGCTGTTCGAGGAAGCCGGGCACTCCTTCGCCAAGATGGGCATCAAGGTGCCCCAGCCCGAGATCGATCTGCCGGCGATGATGAACTTCAAGCAGCAGGGCATTGACGGCAACGTCAAGGGCGTCGAGTTCCTGATGAAGAAGAACAAGATCGACGTGCTCGTGGGCAAGGGCAAGATCCTCGGCACCGGCAAGCTGCAGGTCACCGGCAATGACGGCGCCGTGCAGACCGTCGAGACCAAGAACATCGTGATCGCGACGGGCTCGGACATCGCGCGGCTCAAGGGCATCGAGATCGATGAGAAGCGCATCGTGTCCTCGACCGGAGCTCTGTCGCTGGACAAGGTGCCTTCGACGCTCTTGGTGGTCGGCGCCGGCGTGATCGGGCTCGAACTCGGCTCGGTGTGGCGCCGCCTCGGCGCCAAGGTCACCGTGGTCGAATTCCTCGATCGCATCCTGCCCGGCATGGATGGCGAGATCGCCAAGCAGTTCCAACGAATCCTCGAGAAGCAGGGCTTTGCGTTCAAGCTCGGTGCCAAGGTGACCGGTGTCGACACCTCTGGCACGACGCTCTCGGCCATGATCGAGCCGGCGGCCGGCGGCGCTGCCGAGAAGATCGAAGCCGACGTGGTGCTCGTGGCGATCGGCCGCGTGCCCTACACCGAGGGACTCGGGCTGCAGGAAGCGGGCGTCGCGCTCGACAACCGCGGCCGCGTCCAGATCGACCATCATTTCGCGACCAGCGTGCCCGGCGTCTACGCCATCGGCGACGTCGTTGCAGGGCCGATGCTCGCGCACAAGGCGGAGGACGAGGGCGTCGCGGTGGCCGAGATCCTCGCGGGCCAGGCCGGGCACGTGAACTACGACGTCATTCCAGGCGTGGTCTACACGACGCCCGAAGTGGCCTCCGTCGGCAAGACCGAGGACGAGCTGAAGCAGGCCGGCGTCGCCTATACCGTCGGGAAGTTTCCGTTTACCGCGAATGGCCGTTCCAAGGTCAACCAGACCACTGACGGTTTCGTGAAGATCCTAGCCGATGCGAAGACGGATCGCGTGCTCGGCGCCCATATCATCGGCCGCGAGGCCGGGGAAATCATTCACGAGGCCGCCGTATTGATGGAGTTCGGTGGCTCTGCCGAGGATCTCGCGCGCACCTGCCACGCGCATCCGACACGGTCGGAGGCCGTGAAGGAAGCCGCGCTTGCGGTGGGTAAGCGGGCCATCCATATGTGATGGACGCCCGGAGGCGCCTTCGGTGGGTGCGACAAAACGCCCGCTTATGACGCTGAACCGAACGGCAAGGCGCGAGGTCGTATCGTCATAGCGGCCTCAACCCGCGAGGCCTGGCGGAGATGGAGTCCGATGCTGCGCCGCCTGCTTCAGCCGTTCTGGGTTCTGCTTGCGATCATCTTCCTGATCGAAGCCTGGCTGTGGGACCATCTCGAGCCGATCGTGGCGCGCATCGTCGCCGCGATACCGCTGCGTAGCTTCAAGCACTGGCTGGCCGCGCGCATCGAGACCCTGTCGCCGGCGCTGACCCTGATCGTCTTCGTCGTGCCGGTCGTGCTGCTGTTTCCGCTCAAGCTGATCGGCATGTGGCTTTTGATGCACCAGCAGTGGAAGTTTGCGCTGGCCACGATCGTGTTCGGCAAGATCGTCGGTGTCGGCGTCACCGCCTTCATCTTCGATGTGACGCGCAGCAAGCTGCTGCAGATGTCCTGGTTCGCGTGGCTCTACGAGGCCGTGCTCGCGCTGCGCAGGAAAGCCGCGGCGCTGGTCGATCCTATCAAGCAGCGCATCCGCGAGATCATCCACGGCAATGCCGATGGCTGGTCATCGCGCGTGCTGCGCGTGATCATGCGCTTCCGCAGGAGCGTGCAGCAGGCGCGGTAGTGGTGGTCGCGACGTCGCAAGCCAGTTGCTGTCGCTGACCTCAGTGCAGATGCAAGAGATGCGGCTGGAACAGGCCGAGCAGCGTCATGGCAATACCGATCAGCGCGAGCCCTCCGGAGGCCCAGGCCAGAACGATCATTCCTGTGATGATCGTCGCCGACGCCAGCACGATGCCGATCTGGAAGGCGGCCGACGCCAGCTCATAGTGGTGGTACTTCGCCGTCGCCTCGTCGCGCTCATGCTCGGCATGCTTGGCGCGCTCCGCCAACTGCTCGCTGCCTTCGCCGGTCTCGGGCTCGGAGCGATAGCGCGCAGCATTCTTCTGCCAATCGTCGATCTGCTTCTGCAACGCCGCCTTGGCCGCCTCGTCAGGCAGCGCCGGCAAGCTCAGTTTGCCCTGCTCGGCGGCGGTCTGCACCACGGTGCGGCGAACGGTCTTGGCCTGGAAGAAGGCCCAGAGATTCGAGGCCTCGACGTTCTTGCTGATGGATTCGGTCTGCGCGCCCTTGCCGAGCGTTTCGGACAGGGCCAGGAACAGGGCGATGACGGCGATCAGCAGCGCGATCTTCTTGTTTTCGCCGGACGCATGCTCGGCATGCTCCGCATGCTCCATGCTCTCATGTGCGCTCATCTGTTCCCCTCCGGATCAAGCTGCCAAGACGATTGCCGGAACCGGGGGGACAGCGCAAGCGAAACGATATGAACGAAAAATCTCACCGTCGCGGATGCGCTGACGCGTAGACCTGCAGCAGGCGCTCCGAATCGATGCCGGTATAGATCTGCGTCGTCGACAGCGAGGCGTGGCCGAGCAGCTCCTGGATCGCGCGCAGATCGCCGCCGCGCGACAACAGGTGCGTCGCGAAGGAATGGCGCAGCGCGTGCGGCGTGGCGCTGTCCGGCAGGCCCAGCGCGCCGCGCAGCCGCTCCATCGCGAGCTGGATGATGCGCGGGCTCAACGGACCGCCCTTGGCGCCGAGAAACATCGGCCCCTCCGCAGGCAGCGGGTACGGGCAAAGCCTGGCATACTCGTCGATCAGCTGCAGCACGTTCTGCAGCACCGGCACCATCCGGGTCTTGTTGCCCTTGCCGGTCACGACCAGCACGTCGCCTTCGCCGGGGCGCGGCACTTCGCGGCGTTTCAGCCCGAGCGCCTCGGAGATGCGCAGGCCGGAGCCATACAGCAGCGCCATCACCGCGGCGTCGCGTGCCAGCACCCAGGTCTCGCGGGTCTCGCCGGCGCGCTCGTCGGCATCGGCGAGGCGCTTGGCGGCGTCCATCGGCAGCGGCTTCGGCAGGCTCTTGGCGATCTTTGGCGCGCGGATTCCTGAGAGGGCGCCGACCTTGCCCTTGCCCTCGCGCTCCAGAAAGCGCCCGAACGAGCGCAGGCCCGCCAAGGATCGCATCAGGGAACGTCCGGCGATGTCGTCGGCGCGGCGCATCGCCATGAAAGCGCGGATGTCGGCGGCCTCCAGCCCCGCGAAGCGCACCAGCGTCACCGGCTCGCCCCAATGGATGCAGAGGAATTGCAGGCACTGCCGGAGGTCGCGGGCATAAGCCTCCACGGTCTTCGGAGATAGCCGGCGCTCGCTACGCAGATGCGCCAGCCACTGCATCATGGCCTGGACGACGCCCTCGTCGGCGCCGAGGAGGGCGGTGGCCTCAGACTCTTCGTCCGTGTCCGCGTGAGTCGGCTCTGTTTGCTTTGCCATGGCGTCCGTGCCCACGGATGGGTCGCTGTGAAGCGTTGTCGATCGCCGCGAACTCGGTTTGCGCCTCTCCCCGCAAGAGCGGGAAGAGGGAGTGCAATGGCGCTCGCGGGAACAGCTCGATCTCATCTCGTCGAGTCATGTATATCGCACTGTCGTCCTTTACCGTTCGCTAACTTTGCCGGACGGCTTTCGCTTCAGCCAGAGCAAGGCTATCTCCGCCCTCATGGACCGCGCGACCGACCTCTTTCCAGGTGCAGCCAGCACGACCGGCGTGGTCGACGTGCTGGTTCCGGTCGCGCTCGACCACACCTATTCCTACCGCGTGCCGCGCGGCATGGATCTGAAGCCGGGCGATATCGTCGGCGTGCCGCTCGGGCCGCGCGAGGTACTGGCGGTGGTGTGGGCGGAGAATGCCAATCCGGATCCGCGGCTGCACAACCGGCTCAAGGACGTCGGCGAGAAGCTCGAGGTGCCGCCCCTCAAGCCGGAGCTGCGCTCGCTGGTCGACTGGGTCGCGAATTACACGCTGTCGCCGCGTGGCATGGTGCTGCGGATGTGCCTGCGCATGGGCGAGCATCTTGGCCCGGAGCGTGTCCGGCTCGGCGTCCGCCTGGTCGGCGAGCCGCCCAAGCGGCTGACGCCGGCGCGGCGGCGGGTCATCGAGGCGGTGTCAGACGGTCTGCTGCATGGAAAGTCCGACCTCGTCCGCGAGATCGGCGTCTCCAGCAGCGTGATCGACGGCCTGGTCGACGAGAGGACCCTCACGGTCGAGGCGATGCCGCGTGCGCTGCCGCCGCCGGCGCCCGATCCGTCGTTCGCGCAGCCCGAGTTCTTCGACGCGCAGCTGGCCGGCGTCGCGGCGATGCGGGCGCTGGCCGCCGATGGCGGCTTCCAGGTCGCGCTGCTCGACGGCGTCACCGGCTCCGGCAAGACCGAAGTCTATTTCGAGGCGGTCGCCGAGACCGTCCGCCGCGGCCGGCAGTCGCTGATCCTGATGCCTGAGATTTCGCTCACCGGCCAGTTCCTCGACCGCTTCTCGCGCCGCTTCGGCGTGCGGCCGCTGGAATGGCATTCCGAGCTGACCCCGCGCACGCGCCAGCGCAACTGGGCGGCGATCGCCGCCGGCGAGGCGCCGGTCGTGGTCGGCGCCCGCTCGGCGTTGTTCCTGCCCTATGCCGATCTCGGCCTGATCGTCATCGATGAGGAGCACGATCAGGCCTACAAGCAGGACGAGGGCGCGCATTACCACGCCCGCGACATGGCGGTGGTGCGCGGCCACATCGCCAAATTTCCGGTGGTGCTGGCCTCGGCCACCCCCTCGGTCGAGACCGAGGTCAATGCTCGCAAGGGCCGCTATCAGCGCGTCGCGCTGCCGTCGCGGTTCGGCGGCCAGCACATGCCGCATATCGAGGCCATCGATCTCCGGCGCGAGCCGCCGCCGCGCGGCCGCTACATCTCGCCGCGGCTGGCGGGTGAGATCCGCACCGCGATCGAGCGCGGCGAGCAGGCGCTGCTGTTCCTGAACCGCCGCGGCTATGCGCCGCTGACCCTGTGCCGCGCCTGCGGCCATCGCTTCGCCTGCACCATCTGCGACGCGTGGCTGGTCGATCATCGTTTCCGTCAGCGGCTGGTCTGTCACCATTGCGGGTTCTCGATGCCGCGGCCGCCGACCTGCCCGCATTGCGCGGCCGAGGAATCGCTGGTCGCGGTGGGGCCCGGCGTGGAGCGGCTGCAGGAGGAGGCGGCGGCGCTGTTTCCTGAGGCGCGCAGCATGGTGCTGTCGAGCGACCTGATCACCTCGATCGAAACCATGCGCGCCGAGCTGACCGAGATCGCCGAAGGCCGCGTCGACCTCATCATCGGCACCCAGCTCGTCGCCAAGGGCCACAACTTTCCGCGGCTCAATCTGGTCGGGGTGGTCGATGCCGATCTCGGCCTCGGCAATGGCGATCCGCGCGCCGCCGAGCGCACCTGGCAGCTCTTGAACCAGGTGATCGGCCGCGCCGGCCGCGAGCAGGGGCGGGGTCGCGGCTATCTGCAGACCCACCAGCCCGAGCACCCCGTCATGAAGGCGCTGGTCGCCTGCGACCGCGAGGCGTTCTACACCAGCGAGATCGACGCGCGCGAGCGCACCGGCTATCCGCCGTTCGGCAGGCTGGCGAGCCTGATCATCTCGGCGGGGGATCGGCCTACTGCCGAAGGCTTCGCCCGCCGGCTGGTCGCGTCAGCGCCGCGTGAGGAGGGCGTGCTGCTGCTCGGCCCGGCTGAGGCGCCGCTCGCGGTGATCAAGGGCCGCTACCGCTTCCGGCTGCTGCTCAAGTCGGCGCGCAATTTCGACCTGTCGGATTATCTGCGCCACTGGCTGGCGCATGCCGAGAAGCCCAAGGGCAATCTCAAGCTCGAGGTCGACGTCGACCCGCAGAGCTTCTTGTAGCGCTCTCTCCACCGTCATTGCGAGCGCAGCGAAGCAATCCAGGGCCGGGTTGGGACTCTGGATTGCTTCGTCGCTTCGCTCCTCGCAATGACGCGCGGAAAGATCGGGTATCTTACGACACGACCTCGGCGGTGACGCGGCCGACGCCGGCGCGGGTCAGGCCGATGGCGCGGGCGGCGCCGGTCGACAGGTCGAGCACCCGGCCGCGGATGAACGGGCCGCGGTCGTTGACGGTGACGATGACGCTGTTGCCGCCATGGGTCACGCGCAGCTTGGTGCCGAACGGCAGCGAGCGGTGAGCGCAGGTCATCGCGTTGGCGTTCATGCGCTGGCCGGAGGCGGTGCGGCTGCCGGACTCGTTGCCGTAGTACGACGCCATGCCGGAGAAAGTGCGGCCGGTGCCGGACGACGGCGTAACCGCTGCGTTGGAGTTCATCCACGAGGAGCCGTTGGACGACCATCCGTTCGAAAACGAGTCGGCCGCGGGCTGAGCAGCATGACGCGCCATGTGATGATGGTGGTGGCGAGCGTGGTGATGGTGGTGCCTGGACCGGGCCGAGGCTTCGGTGGCGCTGCCGCCGACGATCAGCGTCACGGCAACAGCGAGCGCGGTGCGCGAGCCGGCGATCTTGCCAGCCGAGAGGTTCTTCAGTTTCAGCATCTATGTCCCTCGAACAGTATTGCCGCGTTCTGCGGCCAGTGGACCCCCGTCAGGTGTTGAGGCGCGCGCCGTTTGGTGGGGCAATGAGGCGTGAATGGGGCAGTAGAAATTGTTCCGCTCTGATCGAAACATCTTGCGTCGCGGTCTACTCATCACGGAAAATTCCGTAATCCACCGCGTTAACGCTTGATTAACGATCAAATACTTCGAAATACTGTTGAGTTAAGTTCTCACTTAGGATGCCAAGATGTCAGCAAGTAATGTCGGTGCGGGCTGGTCGGCGGCCGCCGGGCACCGCCGACGGGAGTCAAGGCCAAACCAGCATGGCGGCCATGCAGCAACAGCTGGAACCTTGCGCTGAGTGACTGGTATCGGGGCCGGGGCGCGCGCGGGCGGCCATCAGCGGGTCCGTTGGACCGCGCGTAGGCTCCGACCGCGGCGCGGCAACAAGGTGCCGAATAGCGGGCCGCCGCTTGTTGCGGCTGCGCGTACGCTATGTTAGCAAAGCGCCGCTTTTCGTGATCAAGCTGCTCTCGCGGCGATCGAAAATCAAAGTCCTGCTTGAATTCCAAGGGCTTAGCTGGTTTGCGCCGCAGCGGCGCGCCGGTGTCCCTCTTGTGGGTTGGGCGCATATAAAAAGAGCACGTCTGTGGCTGCTGAAGATCCCTCCGTATCTGGTGTGTCCGGTCGTTACGCGACGGCCCTGTTTGAACTGGCCCGTGACGAAAAGTCCGTCGATGCGGTCAAGGCCGATCTCGACAGGTTCAATGCCCTCCTCGATGAGAGCGCCGATCTCAAGCGCCTCGTCCGCAGTCCGGTCTTCGGTGCGGACGTGCAGCTCAAGGCGCTGAATGCCGTGCTCGACAAGGCCGGCATCGCCGGTGTCGCCGCCAACGTGCTGCGCGTGCTGACCGCCAACCGCCGCCTGTTCGCGGTGACCGACGTGATCCGCGCCTTCAACGCGCTGGTCGCCAAATACAAGGGAGAGGCCACGGCCGACGTCGTCGTCGCCGAGCCGCTCTCCGACAAGAATCTCGACGCCTTGAAGGCCTCACTGAAGACGGTGACCGGCAAGGACGTCGCGCTCAACGTGAAAGTCGATCCAGCGATTATCGGCGGGCTCGTCGTCAAGCTCGGCAGCCGCATGATCGATAGTTCGCTTCGCACCAAACTCAACTCGATCAAGCACGCGATGAAAGAGGCAGGCTGATGGACATCCGCGCCGCGGAAATTTCCGCGATCCTCAAGGACCAGATCAAGAATTTCGGGCAGGAAGCCGAAGTCACCGAAGTCGGACAGGTGCTGTCCGTCGGTGACGGTATCGCCCGCGTCTACGGTCTCGACAACGTCCAGGCCGGCGAGATGGTCGAGTTCGAGAACGGCACCCGCGGCATGGCGCTGAACCTCGAGACCGACAATGTCGGCGTCGTCATCTTCGGCGCCGACCGCGAGATCAAGGAAGGCCAGACCGTCAAGCGCACCCGCGCCATCGTCGACGCTCCGGTCGGCAAGGGTCTGCTCGGCCGCGTCGTTGACGCGCTCGGCAATCCGATCGACGGCAAGGGCCCGATCCAGGCCACCGAGCGCAAGCGCGTCGACGTCAAGGCCCCCGGCATCATTCCGCGCAAGTCGGTGAACGAGCCGATGTCGACCGGCCTCAAGGCGATCGACGCCCTGATCCCGGTCGGCCGTGGTCAGCGCGAGCTGATCATCGGTGACCGTCAGACCGGCAAGACCGCGATCGCGCTCGACACCATCTTGAACCAGAAGCCGCTGAACGTCGCTGGCGCTCCCGAGAGCCAGAAGCTGTACTGCGTCTATGTCGCGATCGGCCAGAAGCGCTCCACCGTCGCTCAGTTCGTGAAGGTGCTCGAAGAGCAGGGCGCGCTGGAGTATTCGATCGTCATCGCCGCCACCGCGTCCGATCCGGCCCCGATGCAATATCTGGCCCCGTTCACCGGCTGCACCATGGGCGAGTACTTCCGCGACAACGGCATGCACGCCGTCATCATCTATGACGATCTGTCGAAGCAGGCCGTCGCCTATCGCCAGATGTCGCTGCTGCTGCGCCGTCCGCCGGGCCGCGAGGCCTATCCGGGCGACGTGTTCTATCTGCACTCCCGCCTGCTCGAGCGCGCCGCCAAGCTCAGCAAGGACCATGGTCTGGGGTCGCTGACCGCGTTGCCCGTCATCGAGACCCAGGCCAACGACGTGTCGGCCTACATTCCGACCAACGTCATTTCGATCACCGACGGCCAGATCTTCCTGGAGACCGACCTGTTCTTCCAGGGCATCCGTCCCGCCGTGAACGTCGGTCTGTCGGTGTCGCGCGTCGGCTCCTCGGCCCAGACCAAGGCGATGAAGAAGGTCGCCGGCAAGATCAAGGGCGAGCTGGCGCAGTACCGCGAGATGGCGGCCTTCGCGCAGTTCGGCTCCGACTTGGACGCCTCGACCCAGCGCCTGCTCAACCGCGGCGCGCGCCTGACCGAGCTCCTGAAGCAGCCGCAGTTCTCGCCGCTGAAGATGGAAGAGCAGGTCTGCGTGATCTGGGCCGGCACCAACGGCTATCTCGATCCGCTGCCGCTCAACAAGGTGCGCGCCTTCGAGGACGGCCTGCTGTCGCTGCTGCGCGGCAAGAATGCCGACCTGCTCAACGCGATCCGCGACAGCAAGGATCTGTCCGACGACAGCGCCGCCAAGCTGAAGGCGGTCGTCGAGGGCTTCGCCAAGACCTTCGCCTGATCGCGAGGTCGTGGCCGGCTCCGGCCGGCGATCCACGCCCTTCGGGGTGGGACAACGTGACATCTCATGCCCGGCGCCAGGCCGGGCATGACCAATCTCAGGGTTGAGCGGTCGGGTCTTCAACGGATCGGCCGCCGGGGTGAGCTAGACGAACAATGGCGTCACTGAAAGACATGCGGGTCCGCATCGCCTCGACCAAGGCGACGCAGAAGATCACCAAGGCCATGCAGATGGTCGCCGCCTCCAAGCTGCGCCGCGCGCAGCAGGCGGCCGAAGCGGCGCGTCCCTATGCCGAGAAGATGGACGCCGTGATCTCCAACATCGCGAGCGCCACCATCGCCTCCGCCGGCGGCCCGAAGCTGTTGGCGGGCACCGGGCGCGATCAGGTGCACCTGCTGCTGGTCTGCACCGGCGAGCGCGGCCTGTCTGGCGCGTTCAACTCCTCGATCGTCCGCCTGGCGCGCGAGCGTGCGCTCGCCCTGATGAACCAGGGCAAGGAGGTGAAGTTCTTCTGCGTTGGCCGCAAGGGTTATGAGCAGCTTCGCCGCCAGTTCGACAAGCAGATCGTCGAGCACATGGACCTGCGCTCCGTACGCCAGATCGGCTTCGCCAATGCCGACGAGATCGCCAAGAAGGTGATTGCCCGCTTCGAGGCCGGCGAATTCGACGTCTGCACCCTGTTCTACTCGCGCTTCCGCTCGGTGATCGCGCAGATCCCGACCGCTCAGCAGATCATTCCGCTGGTGGTCGAAGCGCGCCCGGCCAATGCGGCGCCGCTGGCGCCTTACGAATACGAGCCGGAAGAGGACGAGATCCTGGCTGGACTGCTGCCGCGCAATCTCGCGGTGCAGATCTTCCGCGCACTGCTCGAAAACAACGCCTCGTTCTACGGTGCGCAGATGTCGGCCATGGACAACGCCACGCGCAACGCCGGCGAGATGATCCGCAAGCAGACGCTGATCTACAACCGCACGCGTCAGGCGATGATCACCAAGGAACTGATCGAAATCATTTCGGGCGCCGAGGCGGTCTAGCCGGATCGCGCAGCGCCCGTTGAAGCGCAACCCAGGAACATATCCCGGTCGAGCCGACCGTGGTTTCGTATACGGATCGTAAGGAGAGACACTCAATGGCTACCGCAGCCAACCAGATCGGTCGCATCACCCAGGTCATCGGCGCCGTCGTCGACGTGCAGTTCGAAGGTCACCTGCCGGCCATTCTCAATTCGCTCGAAACCAAGAACGCCGGCAACCGCCTGGTGCTCGAAGTGGCCCAGCATCTCGGCGAATCCACCGTGCGCACCATCGCGATGGACACCACCGAAGGTCTGGTCCGCGGCCAGGAGGTGACCGACACCGGTTCGCCGATCCAGGTGCCGGTGGGCGTCGGCACGCTCGGCCGCATCATGAACGTGATCGGCGAGCCGATCGACGAGGCCGGTCCGGTCGAGGCCGAGGGCCTGCGTCCGATCCACGCGGACGCGCCGAGCTACACCGATCAGTCGACCGAAGCCGAGATTCTCGTCACCGGCATCAAGGTCGTCGACCTCTTGGCTCCCTACGCCAAGGGCGGCAAGATCGGTCTGTTCGGCGGCGCCGGCGTCGGCAAGACCGTGCTGATCCAGGAGCTCATCAACAACGTCGCCAAGGCGCACGGTGGCTATTCGGTGTTCGCCGGCGTCGGCGAGCGTACCCGTGAAGGCAACGACCTCTATCACGAGTTCATCGAGTCCAAGGTCAACGCCGATCCGCACAATCCCGATCCGAGCGTCAAGTCGAAGTGCGCGCTGGTGTTCGGCCAGATGAACGAGCCGCCCGGCGCCCGCGCCCGCGTCGGCCTGACCGGCCTCACCGTCGCCGAGCACTTCCGCGACCAGGGCCAGGACGTGCTGTTCTTCGTCGACAACATCTTCCGCTTCACCCAGGCCGGCTCGGAAGTGTCGGCGCTGCTCGGCCGCATCCCCTCGGCGGTGGGTTATCAGCCGACGCTCGCCACCGACATGGGCGCGCTGCAGGAGCGCATCACCACCACCAACAAGGGCTCGATCACCTCGGTGCAGGCGATCTACGTGCCGGCCGACGACTTGACGGACCCGGCGCCGGCGACCTCGTTCGCGCATTTGGACGCCACCACCGTGCTCAACCGCGCGATCTCGGAAAAGGGCATCTACCCGGCGGTGGACCCGCTCGACTCGACCTCGCGCATGCTCTCCCCGCTGGTCGTCGGCGAGGAGCACTATCAGACCGCGCGTCAGGTCCAGCAGATTCTGCAGCGCTACAAGTCGCTGCAGGATATCATCGCCATCCTGGGCATGGACGAGCTGTCGGAAGAGGACAAGCTGACCGTGGCCCGCGCCCGCAAGATCGAGCGCTTCCTGTCGCAGCCGTTCCACGTCGCCGAAATCTTCACGGGATCGCCGGGCAAGTTCGTCGACCTCGCCGACACCATCAAGGGCTTCAAGGGCCTGTGTGAAGGCAAGTACGACCACCTGCCGGAGGCCGCCTTCTACATGGTCGGCAACATCGACGAGGCGGTCGAGAAGGGCAAGAAGCTGGCCGCTGAGGCAGCCTAAGGGCGAATAGGGAGCAGCGAATAGACGAGCTGTTCGCTGCTTCCTCCTTCACTACTCGCCATTCGCTATTCGCTATTCGCAGGTTTCCCAATGGCTACTTTCCATTTCGATCTCGTCTCGCCGGAAAAGATCGCCTTCTCGGGCGAGGTCGACCAGGTCGACGTTCCCGGCCAGGAGGGTGATTTCGGCGTGCTCGCCGGGCATGCGCCGTTCGTGGCGACGCTGCGGCCGGGTATCCTGACGGTGACATCAGGCGGATCGCAGCAGAAGATCATCGTGCTCGGCGGCCTTGCCGAGATCTCGGACAAGGGTCTGACGGTTCTCGCCGACGTCGCCACGTCGCTGAAGGAGCTCGACCAGACCGCTTTCGCGGCCGAGATCGCCGGCATGGAATCCAAGCTGAACGAGAAGCAGGGCAACGAGCTCGATCGCGCGATCGAGCGGCTCGATCACTTCAAGACGATCCAGCAGCAGCTCAATACGACTGCGCTGCATTGATCCCACCGCACGACGTATGAATGAACGTTCATGGCCGGGCTCTGCCCGGCCATTTTCGTTTGGGGCTCGAACGTCGTGCGCCGGTCGATGACTACTTCAAGGGAGGCCGGTTGCATGCTCACCGATCTGACGGCATGCTCCCGGCCAATCCAGCGGGCGCGGTGACATGGCAGGACAGATCGTCTTGAAACGCAAGATCGCGGCGATTTTCGCCGCCGATATCGCCGGCTATTCGCGCCTCGTCGCGGAGGATGAAGAAGAGACGCTACGGCGACTGGCGGCCTATCGCGAGGTCGTTGACGACTTCATCGCGCGAGCCGGCGGCCGCATCTTCAACACCGCTGGCGATGCGGTGCTCGCGGAATTTCCCAGCGCGGTCGAAGCGGTGCGTTGCGCGATCGACATCCAGGAGAGCCTGCGCACGCGCAACATGGCCTATCCGCCGAGCCGGCAGATGAGCTACCGCATCGGCATCACCATCGGTGACGTCGTCGAGCGCGACGGCGATCTGCTCGGCGACGGCGTCAACATCGCAGCACGCCTCGAGGGCCTCGCCGACGTCGGCGGCATCTGCATCTCGCGCGCCGTTCATGAGCAGGTCGCCAACAAGCTGTCGGTGCAGTTCGCCGACATGGGCGCGCGGGAGGTCAAGAACATCCCGACCCCGGTGCACGCCTATCGGGTGGCGATGCGCCGCGAGGACGGCACCTACGCGCCGCCGGAAGAAAAGAAAGACGCCCGCGGGGGCGGGCTCCGCCTGATCTGGCGAATTGCGGCCGCCGTGGTTGCGCTGGGAGCCGTCGGGGTCGGGACCGAGCTCTATCTGGATTATCGCGATCCGCACCCCGCGCAGCGCGATGCCGCCAAGGCGGCCGCGGAAGCGCTGGCCCGGCTGTCGGCCACGCCGGCTTCGCCGTCCTCGGTCCCGTCTGCATCCCCATCCCCCGCGCCGACGCAGTCATCCGCCGCCGTGCAGCCGGCCGACTCGCCGCAGCCGTCGCCCTCGCCTTCATCCTCTGTCGCCGCCGAGAAGTTTGCACCTGAAGCCGTGCCGTTCGTGAGCGAGCGGACCCGCATTGCGCTGGCGCGCGACTACGTGCCGGCACCGGATCACAAGGCGTTCGCGACCACGATCAACGGCGTCAGCGCCTATGTCACCGGACAGGCGAGCGACGACGCGGCGAAATCGGCTGCGCTGGAGCAGTGCCAGCAGCGCGCGGAAAATGCGAACGGACCGCGCAAATGCGAGCTCTATGCCGTCGGCGACAATGTCGTCTACGTGCACAGCAAACCGCCGTTGCCGCCGCAGCCCTGGGTGCGCCACGACCCGATGACCGAGCGCGCCTTCAGCGCGGCAGAGATGCCGCTGGTGCGCGATACAGGCCGGGCCCGGCTCGAAGCGAACTACGGCACGGCGCGTCGGACCAAGGCCATCGCGCTCGGGCCCGGCGGGCAGTTCTTCTACAGCGTCGGCGGCGACCTCGTCGACGATGTGGTTCGCCGCAATCTGGAAGCCTGCGGTGCCCAGGCGGGCACCGCCTGCATCATCGTTGCGCTCGACGATGCCTTCGTGGTGCCGATACCGACGGTGATGAAAGCCACCGGCTTCTTCCGCGCGGCCATCCATCAGGCGATCGCCCCGGAAGCGCGCGAGGAGGTGGCGCGACGTCTCGAGGCCGCGACGTCGGGCTGGAATGCAGTCGCGGTCGGCACGGCCGGCCACCCCGGCTTCGGCCTCAATGGCGACCGTGAGGAGACGGCGATCGGCGGCGCGCTGGCCGATTGCGCCACGCGCGACAACGACTGCCGGGTGATTGCGATCGGGCCGTTCACGGTCGAGGACAATTAGGCCGGCGAACTCTCGCGACATCGCCTTTCCGAGGCGCGCGGAGCGTCGGCCCTTGAATGACGGAGAGCCCCGCGCTTCGACGTAGATCAGTCGCCAACGTTGGCGAGATGCGCAAAGGCCTGCGCCACCGCGCGATAGACCTCGCGGCGAAACGGCACCACCAGCTCCGGGATGCGCGCCAGCCGCTCCCAGCGCCAGGCGTCGAACTCGGCCGGCTGGCCGTTGCGCGGCGTCACCGGATCGATGTCGGCCTCGCGCCCGGTGAAGCGCATCGCGAACCATTTCTGGCGCTGGCCGCGAAAGCGCGCGAGCCGGTGGTTCGGATCCTCGAACGGCGGAAATTCGTAGGTCAGCCAGTCGGTCTCGCCGAGGATGTCGGCGTCGCGAATGCCGGTCTCCTCCCACAGCTCGCGCCGCGCTGCTGCCTGAAGATCCTCGCCGGGGTCGACGCCGCCCTGCGGCATCTGCCATTCGAGCCCGGGCAGCACGATCTCCGGCCCGTCGTCGCGAAAGCGGCGTCCAAGGAAGACGAGCCCTTCGGCGTTGAGCAGCGCGATACCGACATTCGGACGATAGGGTCTGGTCTCGGTCATCCTCGAATCCATGAGCTGTCGTTCGCATGGCAGTGCATCATGACGGCATCGTCGCGACGCATCTGCAGAGATTCCCTGCAGCTCCTGCGCAGAAGCGGACTAGCGGATGTCGGGTACCGCGTCGAGGGCGGGGATCGCGATTCAATCGCCTGCGAGCGGAGCGAATTCCTTGACCACGCGCTCATAGACCGGCCGCTTGAACGGCACGATCAGCCCCGGCAGGTTCTTCATCGGCTCCCAGCGCCAGCTGACGAATTCCGCCTTGTGGTGGCCGCCGCCGGGGCGCTCGACATCGATCTCGGCATCGGCCCCGGTGAAGCGCAGCGCGAACCATTTCTGGCGCTGGCCGCGATAGCGCCCCTTCCAGGCACGGCCTGCGACCGTGCGCGGAATATCGTAGGTCAGCCAGTCGCCGACCTCGGCCAGCTTCTCGACGGAGCGCACGCTGGTCTCTTCATACAGCTCGCGCTTGGCCGCCTCCCAGGCATCCTCGCCGGGATCGACGCCGCCCTGCGGCATCTGCCAGACATGGGTGTCGTCGACATGCTCGATTCCGCCGGCGCGGCGACCGATGAAAACCAGCCCCTCCGAATTGATCAGCATGATGCCGACGCAGGTGCGGTAAGGCAGGTCCTCGTAGCGCGTCATTCCGGTCTCGGCCTTCCTGCGGGGACCCCTGCGCCTCGCTGCGCAGGCCTCCCGCTGTCACGTCGCCAGTCGGGCCGGCGCACGTTCGTTCAGTTCGATTTTGATTTCAGCATCGCGGTTGTCAATGGCACCAGCAGAATGCCCTTGCGGTCGAGCCCCTTGATCCAGGTGCCGATGCGGTCGATCGAGGCCGGCAGCGCCGAGGCGGTCCCGACGGCGACGCCACGTTCCTTGGCCAGGCTTTCGAGCTTGGCGAGCGCATTGTCGATCTCGACCGGGGTCGGCACCGCGTCGATGGCGACGTCGCCCTTCGCGAACGGCATCGCGAGCCCCGTGGCCAGCGAGGCTGCCACGCTGCGCGGGGCTGCGCCATCGTCGAACAGGGCCAGACCGCGCTTGGCGGCCTCGTTCACGATCGGCTGCATCGCCGCTTCCGTTGCGACGAAGCGCGCACCCATGAAGTTGCCGATGCCGACGTAACCCTGCAGCCGGCTCATGTGCCAGAACAGCCGGTCGATGTTCTGGTCCGGTCCGAGTGTTGCGAGCAGCGTCTGCGGACCCGGATCGTTGTCGGGATAGTCGTAGGGCTCCATCGGGACCTGCAGCAGGATCTCGTGGCGCTGCGCCCGGGCGCGCTCGGCGAGCTTGGTCGGATCGGAGCCATAGGGCGTGAAGGCCAGGGTGACCGCCGGCGGCAGCTTCATGATCGCGTCCGCCGTCTTGGCGGCGCCGACGCCGAGACCGCCGATCACGATCGCGACGGCCGGCATGCGCGCCGCCTTGGCGCGGTCGGCCTCGGCCGCATAGGCAGTGAATGGCTTCAGCCCGTCGGCCATCACCGGGATCATGCCGTAGCGCGACTTCTCCAGCAGCCGCGGGTCCACGCCGGGCATCTGGCTCGCGGGCGCGGCCGATCCAGGCTCTGCCGTCTCGCCACCGGCACCGATCGCGACCTCCTGGCGGGCGCCGCTGGAGCCGTCGATGATGGTGACCGTCTTGCGCTCGCCGCCCTCCTGCTTGGCCGCGGGGGCCGCGCCGTGGTCGGCCTTTGCATCTGGCTTGCCATCCGGCTTGGCGGCGGCCTTGTCGTCGGTGGGCTTTGCGCCCTCGTTGATCGCGACGCGGGCGATCGGCTCGCCACCGAGCGGATTGTCGTTGAACATCGCAAAGCCGGCAAACACGACCAGGAACAGCCCCAGCAGCATCGCGAGGGCCTGCAGGGCCGTGAAGGGAAGCCGAATGCGGCGCCTGCGACGCTTTTCCGTCTGCCCGAGCGGGGCGCTCAGCTCGTCGGCCGTCTCTGTCATCGAAATTCCCGAATCAATCGGGTCGACGATACCACGGCGGGGATTCGGACGCAGGGCCGGTGTCCGCAAGCCCGTAGACCGGCGGAGCGGCAAACCAAGAAGC
Source organism: Bradyrhizobium sp. HKCCYLRH1030 (assembly GCF_051168395.1). NCBI lineage: Bacteria > Pseudomonadati > Pseudomonadota > Alphaproteobacteria > Hyphomicrobiales > Nitrobacteraceae > Bradyrhizobium > Bradyrhizobium sp. HKCCYLRH1030. Next base: position 870,273 of record NZ_JBNPUY010000002.1, read on the forward strand.
CGTCCAAAAAAGAAGGGCGGCCCGGAGGCCGCCCTTCAAACCTGATTCGCGTCGGTCGGCTGCCGCTCAGTTGGCGACCTCAGTTTGCCGCCTTGGCCGGCTTGTCGGCCGCGGCCTTCTCGGTCGGCGCCGGGGTGTTGGCGCTGTTCTTGATGCCGTGGAGCAGGTCGGCGGCCATTTTGAGCGCCTTGTCGTCCTTGGTGTCCGGCGGCACGTAGGACTGCGAGCCGGTCTTCTCGTCGCCGTCGTTCTTCAGATGGCCGCGCAGCGACGCCTCGCCCTTGGTGTCGGTGCGCGACTTCAGCTCATCCGGCACGTCCTGCAGCACCTCGATGTCGGGCACGATGCCCTTGGCCTGGATCGACTTGCCCGACGGCGTGTAGTAGCGCGCGGTGGTCAGTCGCAGCGCGCCGTTGCCGGCGCCGAGCGGGATGATGGTCTGCACCGAGCCCTTGCCGAACGAGCGGGTGCCGACCAGCGTCGCGCGCTTGTGATCCTGCAGCGCGCCGGCCACGATCTCCGACGCCGACGCCGAGCCGCCATTGATCAGCACGATGACCGGCTTGCCCTTGGTCAGGTCGCCCGCATGTGCCGCGCGGCGCTGCGTCTCCTCGGCATTGCGGCCGCGGGTCGAGACGATCTCGCCGCGTTCCAGGAACGCGTCGGAGACGGTGACCGCCTCCTCGAGCAGGCCGCCCGGGTTGTTGCGCAGGTCGATGATGTAGCCCTTCAGCTTGTCACCGATCTGGTTCTGCAGGTCGGCGATGCTCTTCTTCAGGCCCTCGGTGGTCTGCTCGTTGAAGGTGGTGATGCGGATATAGGCGATGTCGTCGCTCTCGGTGCGCGAGCGCACCGAGCGGACGCGGATGTTGTCGCGGGTCAGCGTCACGTCGAGCGGATTGTCGGCGCCCTTGCGCACGACCTTCAGCTTGATCTTGGTGCCGACCGGACCGCGCATCTTCTCGACCGCCTGGTTGAGGGTCAGGCCCTGCACGGCTTCGTCGTCGAGATTGGTGATGATGTCGTTGGCCTGGATGCCCGCCTTCGAGGCCGGCGTATCGTCGATCGGCGACACCACCTTGATCAGGCCGTCTTCCATCGTCACCTCGATGCCGAGGCCGCCGAACTCGCCGCGGGTCTGCACCTGCATGTCGCGGAAGCTCTTCGCATCCATGTAGCTCGAATGCGGATCGAGCCCCGAGAGCATGCCGCTGATCGCGGACTCGACCAGCTTCGAATCGTCGGGCTTCTCGACATAATCGCTGCGCACCCGCTCGAACACGTCGCCGAACAGGTTGAGCTGGCGATAGGTATCGGCGGTCGCGGCGCGCGCCGTCGATCCCATCAACACCGCGCGCGGTTGCGAGACGAACAGGGTCAATGCCGCACCGGTGGCCGCGCTCAGGAGAATTACCGAAGTCTTACGCATCATCCGCGTACCTTTTCGCCTTCATTTGCGGCCCACCATGGGCCTGGATCGATTGGAGTGCCGTCCTTACGGAACTCGACATAGAGCACTGGTTGACTCGCGTTGGTAGCGAGAATGGAGGCAACCTGGGAGCTGTTACCCATGATCGCGACCGGCTCTCCCGTCTGAACAAACTGCCCGATGTTGACGGAAATGCGCTCCATCCCGGCGATCAGGACATGATACCCGCCACCGGCGTTGAGGATCAAGAGTTGTCCGTAGCTACGGAAGGGACCCGCATACACAACCCAGCCATCACACGGGGTTGTGACCTGAGCCCCTGGCCGGGTTGCCAAAGAAATGCCTTTATCCGAGCCGCCCGCACCGTCCGATGCGCCAAATTCGCGGATCTTGGTGCCGTTGACAGGAAACGTCAGCATGCCCTTGGTCGAGGCGAACGCGATCGCGGGCGCCTTGCGGCCCGGGTTGCGCAGCGCATTCGCGTCCGGCTTGCTGTTGACCGGCACCCCCTGCAGGCTCGCCGTCGAGGCAGCCTTGGCCGCGCTCTTGAGGTCCAGCTCCATCGTCGTGATCAGTCCCTGCAGCGAGTCGATCTGCTGCGCCAGCACGGCGGCGCGCGCGCTTTCGGCTTCCATGTCCTTCTCGGCCGAGCTCTGCTTGCGCTGGCGTTCCTCCACCAAGGCGGCGAGACGGGTCTGATCGGTGCGCAGCCTGTCGCGGTCGCCGGCGAGCTTGTCGCGTTCGCTGGCGATCGTCTTGCGGATGGCGACGAGCTCGCCGAGATCGGTCGAGAGCTTCTCCGCTCGGCTGCGCATCTCGGGGATCACCGAACCCAGCAGCATCGCCGTGCGCAATGACTGCAGCGCGTCCTCGGGACGGACCAGCAGGGCCGGCGGGGTGCGGCGGCCGGCGCGCTGCAGTGCGGCTAGAACCTCGATGATCTCCGAGCGCCGCGCTTCCAGCGACGTCCGCAGATCCTGCTCGCGGCCGTCGAGCCCGCGCAGCCGCGTTTCGGCCTCGCCAACCCGCACTTCGACGCTACGCACCTGCGCCGCGACGTCGATCAGCTGCTGATTGAGCTTGCCGCGATCCTCGCCGAGCGCGGCGATGTCGGCCTTCAACCGCTCCTGGGCCTCGGCGGCGGCCTTCTGGGCGGCGCGGGCGGCCTCGAGCTCCTGTTCGCGCTGCTTCAACTGCTCCGGGGTGGCCGGCGTCGGTGACGCGGTGCCGGGGATGGATGGCCGGAGTCCGCTCTGCGCCAGCGCCGGACATCCGGAAAAGACCACCACGAGCGCGATGAGCGACGCGCGGCAGGACCGGCCGCTGCGGACAGGTCTTGGGAAGCAGGAGAGGGGCCGCGCAGCGAACATCGAGGTCCTTATTGTGCTCCCATCGTCCCTTGTTCAAGCGCGGTGATAGGGGTGACCGGCAAGGATCGTCGCAGTACGGTAAATCTGCTCGAGCAGCAGGACGCGGACGATCTGGTGCGGCCAGGTGGCGGCGCCAAACGCAACCCCAAGCTTGGCTCTGCGCCGCAAATCGGGCGAAAGTCCGTCGGCGCCGCCGATTGCGAAGACGGCAGCCGGAATGCCTTCGTCCCGCCAGCGCCCAAGATAACCCGCAAAAGTTGTACTGTCGACGTTCCGGCCACGCTCGTCGAGACAGACGAGCACGGACTTGTCGGGGATCGCCGCCGATATCGCGGAGGCCTCCTCGGTCATGCGCGTCGCCGCATCGCGCGCGCGGCTTTCCGGGATTTCATGGATGTCGAGGCCGCGAAAGCCGAGCTTGCGGCCGATGTCGTCGAAACGCTCGCGGTAGCGCTCCGCGAGCTCCCGCTCGGGACCCTGCTTCAACCGGCCGATGGCGACCACGATCAGGCGCATGCGCACCCGACTAGCACGTGCGCCGCACGATTCGCATCCGCCGCGGCGTGGGACCGCCTAGACCGCCTTGGCCGGGTTCGGCCCTTGAGTCCACAATCGCTCGAGATTGTAGAACTCGCGAACCTCGGGTCGAAACACGTGCACGATCACGTCGCCGGAATCGATCAGCACCCAATCGCAATTGGGCAGGCCCTCGATGTGGAGTTTCTTGGTGCCGGCTTCCTTCAGGCCCTTGGCGACGTTTTCCGCGATCGATCCGACGTGCCGGTTCGAGCGGCCCGTAGTAATGACCATGTAGTCGGAATACGCCGATTTGCCGTGAAGATCGATCGTGACCGTCTCCTCCGCCTTCATATCTTCGAGGCGGGAGAGGATCGTGCGCAGGGTCTTGTCGGCGTCGGGTTGCGCCTGCAAGGCCGCATCTTGGGTCGACGTCTTACGCGCTGACTTGGCCGTCGCCGACTTGGTAGTCGTTGCCTTCGTCTTCGGTAAGGCCGACTGGGACAATACAGATGTGGTCAGGGACCATTCCTTTCACTGTATCGCAGGCCGAATCCAACCCGGCCTGCTGACCATATTAGGCATGTGGGGTTAAGGGTTTCAACAATCCAGTACCCCGGTCGTCCGGCCCGACAGCGTCCAGGCCGTCCCCGCTTCGGACCGTAGCGGAGACGGCAAGTTCCATGCATATCCGATGCCGCGCGCGATGGCGAACGCGCGGCCTTTCAGAACGACTTCCAACTGCCGTCCGGGTTCCTCAGGCCCGTCGAGGACAGGCTGAGCTTGAGGCCGGTGAGGTAGACCCAGGCTGGAGCGGCGCGGTCGGCCAGACGGCTGGCTTGCGCTTCGGGAATGCGATACCGCGCCAGGGCGCGTGCGGCGGGCGCGTTCAGGGCGCGGAAACTGCGGGGCGGACGATCGACCACGGCCATCGGAACCTGGGCCGCGATGTGCCGCCACTTCTGCCAGCGATGGAACTGCGCGAGATTGTCAGCGCCCATGATCCACACGAAGCGCAAGCGCGATGCACGCCGGCGCAGATAATCGATCGTGTCGGCAGTGTAGCGGGTGCCGATGACGGATTCGAGACAGCTGATCTCGATGCGCGGATCGGCGGCCACCTTGCGCGCCGCCTCGGCGCGTTCGGCCAGCGCATGCAGCCCGCCATTGTTCTTGAGCGGATTGCCCGGTGTCACCAGCCACCAGACACGGTCCAGCTGCAGCCGCTTCAGCGCGAACAGGCTGATCGCGCGGTGCGCCTGGTGCGGCGGATTGAACGAGCCGCCGAGCAGGCCGATGCGCATGCCGTCACTGTGGGGCGGCAGCGCCTGGCGGATCGCAAGGCGCATGGCTGTGGCGTCGGTCACGGCTGCCCCCGCCTGCTGCTCGTGCAACTCAACCACAGGATGCGGCCGTCATGGCCGCGTCTGCCCGGTGCCGTGGATGCGATATTTGAAGCTGGTGAGCTGCTCGACGCCGACGGGGCCGCGCGCATGGAACTTGCCCGTGGCGATGCCGATCTCGGCGCCAAAACCGAACTCGCCGCCGTCGGCGAACTGGGTCGAGGCGTTGTGCAGCACGATCGCCGAGTCGACCTCGTTGAGGAACTTGTCGGCGGCCGCATTGTCATCGGTGACGATCGCGTCGGTGTGGTGTGAGCCGTGCGCGTGGATGTGGGCGATCGCGCCCTCCACGCCGTCGACGACCTTCGCGGCGATGATCGCGTCGAGATATTCGGTGTCCCAGTCCTCGTTGCTGGCCGGCTTCACCCGCGCATCGGCCGCGCGCACCGCATCGTCGCCCCGCACCTCGCAGCCGGCGCCGATCAGCATGTCGACCAGCGGCTTGATCTTGTCGGCGCTCGCGCGATCGACCAGCAGCGTCTCCGCCGCGCCGCAGACGCCGGTGCGGCGCATCTTGGCGTTCAGCACGATCGACTTGGCCATCTCCAGGTCGGCGGCGCCGTCGACATAGACGTGGTTGACGCCTTCGAGATGCGCGAACACCGGCACACGTGCCTCGGCCTCGACGCGGGCGACGAGGCTCTTGCCGCCGCGCGGCACGATGACGTCGACGCCGCCGTTCAGGCCCGACAGCAGCAGGCCGACTGCGGCGCGATCGCGCGTCGGCACCAGCGTGATCGCAGCCTCCGGCAGGCCCGCCTCGCGCAGGCCTTCGACGAGGCATTCGTGGATGGCGCGGCAGGAGCGGAACGAGTCCGAGCCGCCGCGCAGGATCACGGCATTGCCGGACTTCAGGCACAGCACGCCGGCATCGGCCGCCACGTTGGGGCGGCTCTCGAAGATCACGCCGATCACGCCGAGCGGCACCCGCACGCGCTCGATGGTCATGCCGTTCGGCCGCTGCCAGCTCTCGGTGACGATGCCGATGGGATCGGCGACGTCGCGCACGGCGGCGATGCCGTCGGCCATCGCGGCGACGCGGGCCGGGGTCAAGGTCAGGCGATCGAGGAAGGAGGAAGTGATGCCGGCGGCCTTGGCCTCGACCACGTCCTCGGCATTGGCGGCGATGATCGTGTCCGCGCGGGCCCGGATCAGCCGCTCCATCGCCTCCAGCGCCCGGTTCTTCTGCGCGGCCGGCGCCAGCGACAGCACGCGCGCGGCGGCGCGCGCCTGCTTGGCGAGGTCGTTCATCAGCGCAGGCAGATCGGCGCTGCCGTCGATGGCTTTCAAAGGCGCGGTCATGGGCGTTTCAACCTTGAATTAAGGCTCTCCAGTAGCACGGAATTCGGCCGTTTGCGAACGCTGGTGCCGCGGTCTCAGACCGGACCGGCACCTGCCGGGCCGATCACCAGATCGTCGCGATGGATCATCTCGGCGCGGCCGGAGATGCCGAGGATGACGGCCACGTCCGGCGACGAACGGCCCTTGATCCGCTCGGCATCGTCGGCGTCATAGGCAACGAGGCCGCGGCCGATCTCATGGGTGTCGGGGCCGCGCACCACCACGGCATCGCCGCGGGCGAACTGGCCATCGACACGGATGACGCCGGCCGGCAAGAGGCTTTTGCCCGCCCGCAGCGCGGTCACGGCGCCGGCGTCGATCGTCAGCGTGCCCTTCGGCTCCAGCGAACCCGCGATCCAGCGTTTGCGCGCGGTGACGGGGTTTGCCGGCGTCAGGAACCAGGTGGAACGGCCGCCATTGGCGATCGCGGCCAGCGGGTGCTCGATCTTGCCGGAGGCGATCAGCATGTGGGTGCCGCCAGTGGTGGCGATCTTGGCGGCTTCGATCTTCGTGCGCATGCCGCCGCGCGAAAACTCGGAAGCCGCGCTGCCGGCCATGGCCTCGATGTCGGCGGTGACGCTCTCGACCACGGGGATCAGCCGCGCATTCGGATCCTGCGCGGGCGGCGCGGTGTAGAGGCCGTCGATATCGGACAGCAGCACCAGCAGATCGGCGCTCGCCATGGTCGCGACACGGGCGGCGAGGCGATCATTGTCGCCATAGCGGATCTCGGCGGTCGCGACCGTGTCGTTCTCATTGATGACCGGCACCGCGCGCCATTCCAGGAGCTTGGCGATGGTCGAACGGGCGTTGAGATAGCGCCGGCGCTCCTCGGTGTCCTGCAGCGTCACCAGGATCTGGCCGGCACTGACGCCATGAGCGCCGAGCACCTCCGACCAGGTCCGCGCCAGCGCGATCTGGCCGACCGCGGCGGCCGCCTGGCTCTCCTCCAGCTTCAGCGGTCCGCGCGGCAGCTTCAATCGGCTCCGGCCGAGCGCGATCGAGCCCGAGGATACGACCAGCAGCTCGCAGCCGCGGCTGTGGAGCCGGGCGATGTCGGCCGCCAGCGCGGCGAGCCAGGAGGCGCGGACCTCGCCGGCCTCGGAATCGACCAGCAGCGACGAGCCGACCTTGACGACGATGCGGCGAAAATTTTCGAGACGGGGTGCCATGGCGTGAACGGGGTCGGTTCGAGCCCTCGCATCGTGATGAGAGGTGCGTGGCTGACACGCGGTCCGCACGGGACGGGGCTCAAGTGTTGATGGATGGCGGCGAGTGTCGCAAGCGAGGGCCTGCGAGGCAAGGTTGGCTTCAGTTCAGCCCTGCGGTGACGTTGGGGCCGCCCACGGCTCCTCGGTCGCGGCGCTCTCGGTCGTGCTCTTGGCCTTGAGGGACACAGGCTGTTCGCCGACCACGTCGGCGAGCTTGCGCAAAGCTTCCTTGACGCCTTCGCCCGTGGCGCCGGAAATCAGCAGCGGCGTCTTCTTGGCGGCGCGCTTCAGCCGGTCCCTCTGCTTCTTCAGCTCGTCCGGATCGACCGCGTCGATCTTGTTCAGCGCGACGATCTCGACCTTGTCGGTCAGCTCGCCGCCATAGGCTTCGAGCTCGTGCCGCACGGTCTTGTAGGCCTTGCCGGCGTGCTCGCAGGTGGCATCGACCAGGTGCAGCAGCACACGGCAGCGCTCGACATGGCCGAGGAAACGGTCGCCGAGGCCGGCGCCCTCATGCGCGCCCTCGATCAGGCCGGGAATGTCCGCCAGCACGAACTCGCGGCCGTCGGCGTTCACGACGCCGAGCTGCGGATGCAGCGTGGTGAACGGATAGTCGGCGATCTTCGGCTTGGCGGCGGAGACCTTGGACAGGAAGGTCGACTTGCCGGCATTGGGCAGGCCGACCAGGCCGGCATCGGCGATCAGCTTCATGCGCAGCCAGATCCAGCGCTCCTCGCCGGGCTGGCCGGGATTGGCGTTGCGCGGCGCCCGGTTGGTCGGCGACTTGAAATGGGCGTTGCCGAAGCCGCCATTGCCGCCCTCGGCCAGCACGAAGCGCTCGCCCACCGCGGTAAAGTCGTGGATCAGCGTCTCGCGATCCTCGTCGAAGATCTGGGTGCCGACGGGAACCTTCAGCACCACGGACTTGCCGCCGGCGCCATGGCGGTCCTTGCCCATGCCGTTCTCGCCCTTCTGGGCCTTGAAATGCTGCTGGTAGCGGTAGTCGATCAGGGTGTTGAGGCCGTCGACGGCCTCGATGATGACGTCGCCGCCACGGCCGCCATTGCCGCCGTTCGGCCCACCGAACTCGATGAACTTCTCGCGCCGGAACGCAACGCAACCGTTGCCGCCGTCGCCGGAGCGCACATAGACCTTGGCTTCATCGAGGAATTTCATGATGCGTCCTACGTAGGCGAGGCGGGTCCCCACGGCAACCGCGGAATGGGTTTAATTCGGCCCGAAGCCTTAATTTCGAGCGGTAAAGCCGCGCTGCGCAGCACGTGGACAAGGCGTGCGCAGGGGTTGCAGCAGGGCTGCATGACGCGCCATGCGGAAGGGCTGGAGCCGCGGCGGCGTGCCTGATAAGGCAGCCCCATCATGAGCGTGCTGTCCCGAATCTCCACCGCCAACGACGAGCGCTCGGCGCGGCTGGCCGGCATCGGCCTGATGCTGCTGTCGATTGCGATGTTCTCGTTCGGCGACGCCCTCGGCAAGTTCCTGGTGTCGACCTATGCCGTCGGCCAACTCCTGTGGCTGCGCGCCTGTGCGGCGCTGCTCTTGCTCGCACCGTTCATCTGGCGCAACCGCGCCGCGTTCCTGCAGCTCGAGCGCCCCTGGCTGCAGCTCGTGCGCGTGATCCTGTCGACGTTGGAGGTCGCAGCGTTCTTCCTCGCCACCGTCTATCTGCCGCTCGCCGACGTCATCACCTACTATCTCGCCGGGCCCATCTTCGTCACCGCGCTGTCGGCGCTGGTGCTGCGCGAGCATGTCGGCTGGCGGCGCTGGACCGCGATTCTGATCGGCTTCTGCGGCGTGCTGATCGCGCTGCGGCCCTCGGCGCAGACCTTCAGCCTGCCGGCCTTGATCGCGCTCGGCGGCAGTCTGTCGTTCGCGGTGCTGATGCTGATCACGCGCAGCCTGCGCGCGACGCCCGACATCGTGATGGCGTCGTCGCAGTTCGTCGGGACCTTCCTGCTCGGCGCCGCGATGTCCTCGTTCGGCTGGGTGACGCCGACGCCCGGCAGCCTGGTGCTGTTCGCCGCCGCCGGCCTCATCTCGGTGACCGCGCTGTTCTGCGTCAACCGCTCGCTCAAGCTGGCGCCGGCCTCGGTGGTCGTACCCTATCAGTACACGATGATCGTCTGGGCCGTGCTGTTCGGCTTCGTCGTGTTCGGCGACGTGCCGCATCCCGCCACCATCATCGGCGCCACCATCATCATCGGCGCTGGGCTGTACATCTATCTGCGCGAGCGCAGCCTGGGGCAGGGCCAGGGTGCTGTGAATCCGCCGGCCTGAGATGCCACCCTCCCCTGGAGGGGGAGGGTCGCCTCACGCGGAGCGAAGCGACACGTGAGGCGGGGTGGGTGGCCCGGCCTAACTCCGCCGCCCCGCATTGGCCCAGGCCTTCAGCGAGGACCAGACGCCGCGGGTCAGGCGGAAGGCGTCGACCGGGGCGGACGAGCCGATCACCTCGAAGCGGTGCAGCTCGACGCCGGTCCATTGGAAGCCGCACTTTTCCAGGATGTTGCGCGAGGCTGGGTTGCTGACGCGGGCGTGCCCGATCAGCAAATTGTCCTCGCTCGTCTCGAAGAAATGGTCGATCGCGGCGCGCGCTGCTTCGGTGCCGAAGCCGCGGCCCCAATGCGCAACGCCCAGCCAGTAGCCGAGCTCGGCACGGCCCGTTGCTGCTCGATTGATCCCGACCATGCCGATCGGCGTGTCCAGATGCTCGATCAGGAAGGCGGTCTCACCCGTCTGTTCCAGCGCGCGAACGAAGCGAGCGGCATCGACCTCCGAATAGGGATGCGGCAGGCGGCGGGTATTCTCGGCGATAACACGGTCGTCGGCGAGCCGGGCGATGGCTGTCACGTCCGCGAGCACCGGCGCACGCAGCGTCAGCCGGGAGGTTTCGAGGACGCAAGGTCTCACCTCGCGCAAGGTGGGAGTGGTGATGTCCTGCAGCATGTCAGGCTCCATCGACGCTTCGGGATCAGCTTCGGATCAGCGAAAATGAAAAGGGGAGGCCGGTTGTCCCGCCTCCCCTGGAGCCATCTGGCGCTCCGCCGGTTTGTCAGGACCCGGCGGACGCGAATTGTTCCACCGTATTCTACTCAGCAGCCTCGGCGAGTACCGGACGTACCGAGATGAACGTGCGGTTGGCACGGTCATGGAACTCGACGACGCCCTCGATTTTCGCGAAGATCGTGTGGTCCGTGCCCATGCCGACGTTGAGGCCGGGATGCCAGGTGGTGCCGCGCTGACGCGCAATGATGTTGCCGGGAATCACGCGCTCGCCGCCGAACGCCTTGATGCCGAGGCGCTTGCCCTTGGAGTCGCGTCCGTTGCGGGATGAACCGCCTGCCTTTTTATGAGCCATCGCTCGTCTCCGATCTCTTGCGATCACCTTTAGCGCGATTCCGCTAAGGGATCATTCACATTTGCAACCTGCGCGGACGAAAAATCCACGCGCGATGAGGTTCAAGCCGGTGCGGCGCGCGAGACGCGCGCCGGCACGCTTACTCGGCGGCGTCGGCCGCCGGGGCTTCCGCCTTGACCTTCTTCGGGCGCGGGCCCTTGGTCGGCTTGGCGTTGTCGGTCAGGATCTCCGAGACGCGGATCAAGGTCAGCTCGTCCCGGTAGCCGCGCTTGCGGCGCGAATTCTTGCGGCGGCGCTTCTTGAACGCGATCACCTTGGGGCCGCGCTTGTGGTCCAGCACCTCGACGGCCACGGACGCGCCGGCCACCGCGGGGATGCCCAGCATCGGCGTATCACCGCCGACCACCAGCACCTCGTTCAGCTGCACGATCGTTCCGGGCTCACCGTCGATCTTGCCAATCTCGAGCACATCATCCGGGGCGACGCGGTATTGCTTGCCGCCGGTCTTGATGACTGCGAACATCGTTCTCATCCTTCGTGTTCGATCCCGGCCTCAGAGCGCGATGGCCCCGGGTCGGCTTCTTGTTCAGTCGTTATGGTTCATGTGGTCCGGCCCGATTGGAGCCGGAAGTCGCGCCCGAGGCTTTGGGGCCTCGAGAAAGGGCACAACGACAAACGGCGCAGGAACGCCCGCGCCGGTCGATCGGGCGCTTATAGCGGCGTGAGCCGGCGAGTCAAGGTGAATGGCCGGTTGCCGCTCGGACGGGATGCCCGGGCCCCGCCGACCCCCGGCCGCTATTCGCTCGACCCGGCGCACCGGACCCGCAACCAACTGTTCCCTCCGCCGTTGTCCGGGCCCAATGCACAACAGGGCAGGATCGCATGGCCGACGACGTCATGACCACCACGGGCATCGCCCGCCACGGCGCCGCGCGGCTGCCGACGGTCGAGATCGACAGCTTCAACATCGAGCTCAAGGACGAGGACGGCTTCCTCGGCGACCGCGCCTCCAAGGGCGCCTTTCGCAAGATCCTGGAGCGCTGGCGCAAGCCGTTGCGCAAATCCGGCAAGGATCCGTTCGGGGACGAGGACAGCGAGACCATCAGCAAGAAGGCGCTGGACGCCATCCTGGTCGGCGACGACACCGAGGCCTCGGCCGTGGTGCACTCCGCGATCGAGGAATTCGCCCAGGAGCTCGCCCACGTCACCCGGCGCTTCCTGCGCACCAAGGCCTGGGCCAAGACCGAATGCATCGTGGTCGGCGGCGGCTTTCGCGACTCTCGCCTCGGCGAGCTCGCGATCGCGCGCACCGAGATCATCCTCAAGGACGAGGGTTTTGGCGTCGAGCTGGAGCCGATCCGCTACCATCCCGACGATGCCGGCTTGATCGGCGCACTGCATCTGGCGCCGTCCTGGATCTTCGAGGCCCATGACAGCATCCTGGCGGTCGATATCGGCGGCACCAACATCCGCTGCGGCGTGGTCGAGACCGCGCGCAAGAAGGCCCCGGACCTGTCGAAAGCGTCGGTGTGGAAGTCCGATCTCTGGCGCCATGCCGATGACGAACCCACGCGGGAAGGTGCGGTCAAGCGACTCGCCAAGATGCTGAAGGAGCTGATCGAGGAGGCGGACGCCGAGGGCCTGCGGCTGGCGCCCTTCATCGGCATCGCTTGTCCCGGCGTCATCAACGAGGACGGCTCGATCGAGAAGGGCGCACAGAACCTGCCGGGCAATTGGGAGAGCAGCAAGTTCAACCTGCCGGCTAGCCTGGTCGAGGCGATCCCGATGATCGGTGATCACGACACCGCGGTGCTGATGCACAATGACGGCGTCGTGCAGGGCCTCTCCGAGGTGCCGTTCATGCAGGAGTTCGAGCGCTGGGGCGTGCTGACCATCGGCACCGGCCTGGGCAATGCCCGCTTTACCAACCGCCGCAAGGAGAACGGCCGCAGAGACAGGGACGACAAGGCCAAGGAGGACAAGGCCGACGACAAGAAGGCGGCCAAGAAGAAGAAGGATTGAGCATTGGCGCGGCCGCACCATGTCTCTCGGCGGTCCGGAGGGGGGGGTGCATGCTGCGCTGCAGCATGGCGCCTTCGCGCTCCCGGACGTGCGGAAAACCGCCGTACAACCAGTCGGATGGCCTGGAACCCGGTAACCTTGACTGGTTAGGTTAAGGAACGGTTCGCATTGCGATGCACGCGCAGATGGCTCAGGGTCGCCGGCGTCGCTCAGGCCGGCCGGATTGACCCCCGTCTCTTCCGTCGGTTTCCCCAAGATGTAGCGACACGGGACCGCCGGTATGTGTCAGCGTACGGCGGTCCCACCTTTGTCTCCTGGCCTCCGTCGCCAGCCGCCGCGTCCGCAACGGCAGGAGAAATCGTCGTCGGTATAAATCAAGTCCATTTACAAACCGTCTAGTCGGTTTATAAATGGACATCCCAAATGGGGTGGGATTTGACGGCGCAATCTCGCGCCGGGTGGAGTGTGAGGACATGATGATCAGACGGGCGAGAGGCTGGATGGCTGCGGTGGCGGCGGCGACGCTGGGCCTCGGCGGGGCAGAGGCAGCCGACCTGGCGGCGACCACCTACAAGGCGCCGGCCTATGCCGCCGCACCGGCACCGTTTTCCTGGACCGGCTTCTATGCCGGCGCCAATGTCGGCGGCGCCTTCACCGGAAACGACTCCTTCACGAACGCCGCCGGCGCCAATGGCGGTGAGCTGTCCGGCGTGATTGGCGGCCTGCAGGCCGGCTACAACTACCAGATCTCGCCGATGTTCGTGGTCGGCATCGAGAACGATCTCGAATTCACCGGTCTCTCGCGCAAGGCCGACCTCGTCAATCCGGCCGTCAGCATGCCCTGGCTCACCTCCGGCCGCGCGCGCGCCGGCATCGCGGTGCTCGACCAGCGCCTGTGGCTGTATGGTACGGCGGGACTTGCGGCCGGCGAGTTGAAGGACGGGCCGACCCACAAGATGAAGATGGGCTGGACCGCGGGCGGCGGCGCCGAATGGGCGTTCCTGCCGAAATGGTCGGCCAAGCTCGAATACCTCTACACCGACCTCAAGCACGACGATCTGCCGGACTGGCGAGCGGCCAAGATTCACTCCGTGCGGCTCGGCTTGAACTACCATTTCGACCTGTTCCGCTGACGAGCGCGGCGCAGACCAGCGGGTTCGAAGGCCCGCGTCAGTCTGGGGCCTTCGGAGCGCGGGGCCGAGCGGTGTAGCCGTTCAGCCGCCGCGTGCGGTCCGCTTCCCCGAGCGGACCGCAATGGCGCGCGCATGCGCGAGCCCCGGGAAAATTTCGACCGGCTGCCTTGTCACCCCCCGCATCGTGCCCTAGAACGACGCCCGACCCGGGGGCTCGCCCCTGATTTGCGCCTGGAGAGGTGGCAGAGTGGTTGAATGCACCGCACTCGAAATGCGGCATAGGTGCAAGCCTATCGGGGGTTCGAATCCCTCCCTCTCCGCCACTAAGATGTTCTCCACCGTATCCTATTGTTCGAAACGACAGCGAAAACAACGCTTTGCGTGACGAAGGCTGTTGCGGCGAGGTCCGTGACGTTACCCCTAGTTACCGTGCAAACCGTGGTTTTTGGCCGTGGGTTCGGAGGACGGTGCGCATGAGGGAGAACACATGGCTGGCAAGCTCAAGCCGCTCGACGTCGAGCGTGAAATTCGGCCTGGCAAATATGCCGACGGCGGCGGCCTCTATCTCATCGTGAAGGGCGCGACCGCCAAGAACTGGATCTATCGCTACAACAAGGAAGGCAAAGAGCGCTGGCTCGGCCTGGGCTCACTCAAGGACGTTTCTCTCAAGGATGCCCGGCTTGCTCGCGATGCGGCGCGCCTTCGCGTGAAAGGCGATCGCAGTACGCCCGGCGTCGACATTGTGCAGGAGAAGCGTGCTGCCCGCGAGGAAGCGAAGGCCGTCGAGATCAGGGTCACCAAGCCCACCTTCGAGCAATGCGCCGAGGCCTATATTCGCGAACATTGGTCGACCTGGAGCGCAAAGCACCGTCAACAATGGCCGTCATCGCTCAAGCGATATGCTTATCCGACAATCGGAAAGCTCACCATCGCCGAAATCAAGCCCAGCCACATCTATGAGCTGCTGCGGCCGGTCTGGGTCGAGAAGCGAGAAACGGCGAACCGCGTCCGCGGGCGGATCGAAACGATCATCGCGAAGAACGTCGATGTCGACGACACCGATTTCCGAAATCCTGCCGAGCTTACTAAGCAGCTACGCGAAAAGCTGCCAAGGCGTCCGAAACGCGTCGTCCGACATCATCCGGCCTTGCCCTACGCCGAGGTAGCGAAGTTCATGGAGGATTTGTCCAGCGCCACTGGTGCGGCGGCTTCGATGCTCCGCTTTCTCATCTTGACGGCCTGCCGCACCAATGAAGTGATCGACGCACGGTGGTCCGAGATCGATAGCTCTTCATCGACCTGGCATATTCCTGGAGCGCGCATGAAAATGCATCAGGACCATGTCGTGCCGTTAGCCGGCCCAGCACTCGCAATCCTCGAACACATGCGGACCCGCTCCCGCGGCGAACTGATCTTTCCAAATCCTAACGGAGGAACGTTCTCTGAGAACGCGATGCTCGCCGTACTCGATCGTCTCGGCTACAGTCATGTCACCGTGCACGGATTCCGTTCGACTTTCGCGACGTGGGCCGAAGAGTGCACGGACTATACCGACGGCGTCCGTGAGGCTGCGCTGGCTCACAAGTACAAGTCCGAGACCACCGCGGCCTATCAGCGTGGGCAAAAGCTCGAGAAGCGCCGAGCTCTCATGAAGGATTGGGCGCGTTTCCTGGCGGGATCGGATATGGTGAGCCTCCGCGACGCTGTCTGACCCTGATCCTATGTTCCCGGAAAGCGGTCACCGAATTCTCCACATGGCAGCCGACCCGGCCCTGTCCATCCATATGTATCACGGTGGCCCAATTCTGCGCCTGAGCCGCCGAAAATGCGAACGTGAGCCCGGTTGCTGTGCAGCCAGGCCGTTCTCCTGCATTCTCTGGGACTCTCAGAAACGACAGGATGCATCTCATGTCCTCCAACTCTGCCGTATTTGAAGAGCCGCTTGTAGCTTCACCGAACCAGACGATGAGAGCCATCCAGGTCTCCCGCAAGAAATTATACGAGCTGATCAATACCGGAGAGCTGGAGAGCTACACGGAGGGCAAGTCCCGCCGGATCACGATCAGATCAATCAATGATTACATCCAGCGGCGGCTTGCCGCAGAGGCTGCCCGCCGCAACCATGCCGCCAACGGCAAGACGATCAATCGCATCCCCTGAAGGCGAACCGGAGTGAGCGGTCGCAAGCCGATCGGCTGGATGTGGGCACGATCGGATGAAGCATGATTCCGGCATCGCCGCGCCCATAAGGGACGCGCAAAAGGCGCTTTCGATCGCCGCTCGTACTGTCGCTACAGCACCGCCGACGATATCCGAGCGGCTTCAGGCGCTGCGGAAGATGGCCGACGAATTGCGCCAATATGTCGAGGGAGGGTGCCTCAGCCGAGCGGCGGTTGTCGACAAGATCTTCGAAGTCGCTGAATCGAATGGGCTGATCGGTCAACCCGGCGGCGACAGGGAAGCCGCCGTCATGCAAATCGCAATGTCAGCGAATTTGCCCCGCGAACCATATGGAGGAGCGCAAGTTGACGACGGCCCGCCTGTTCGCCCCGCGCCTTCTCCACCGTCGCTCGAAACCAAGACGCCCGCAGCCTGGAAGGGGACGGAGCCGCTCGCGCAGCGCTGGTTGGCTGCTGCACGCATTCCTTGCGGGGATCTCACCCTGTATTCGGGAAACGGGGGTGCCGGGAAGACCGAGACGGCAGCGCAACTGCTCGTCTCGGTCGCCGCGGGGCTCGGCGATTGGCTGGGGTGCGTGGTCGAGACGGGGCCTGCGCTCTTCCTCAGCTGTGAAGAGCCGGAAGCCAATGTACGTGATCGGATCGAGCGAATCTGTCGCCACCGTCACATCGATCCGCACGCAATCGATGACCTGCACCTGCATTTTCCCGACCTCGATTCGACTTGGCTGGTGACCGCCGATCGGCTCGGAAAGCTCACGAGAACTGCACTTTTTCTGCAGATCGAGGCCTGGATTTGCGAGCATCGACCGATCCTCGTCGTCATTGATTCGATCGCCGCGGTGTTCGACGGCGAAGCCATCGCTCGAAGACAAGTCCGCAGTTTTCTTGCAATGCTTCGGAAGATCGCGCGCGAAAACGAGACGGCGATTGTGATGCTCGACCACCCCTCGGTACGCGGCATGGCCGACGGTTCAGGAACGGCAAATTCCGTCGATTGGCGCAACTCGGTTCGCGCGATGATGCACCTTTCGGATGCTGACAAAAACGATCCGGATGTTCGAGAGCTCGAGGTCAAGAAATCGAATTACGGCCGCGCCGGTGAGAAGATTAGGCTGCGGTGGAACGGTCTGACCTTCGTCCCGGCGACGTCGGCCGAAAGCTCGTCTTACCGTGCGGCGGCCGAGCGCAGTATCGACGAGCTTTTCCTCAAATTGCTCGACAAACGCATCGCTCAGGGACGGCCCGTACGACCAAGCAGCGGTCGTGGCAGTGCGCCCTTTGAACTGGCAGGTGACCCCGAGGCGAACGGCGTATCGGCCGGCGCCCTTCGAGCTGCCATGGAGCGTTTATTCACGGCTGGCAGGATCGTGAGCGTGGAAACGGGTCCAGCATCGAAGCGCCGAAAGCACATTGAAAGAGCGCCTCGATGATCTTCCATCGCCCCTTCGATCGGCTTTCGGCTACTTCCAACGCCCATCCGAACGCCACTGCCAACGGCTGTTCGATCGCCTGCCATCGTCCCTTCCATCGCCGGTGTTCCATCCCCCCACACCCCTGCAGCGATGGAACGCTTTGCTCCGCTCAGGCTTCGCTCGCGTTCACATAGCTTCGATGCGAGTTGGAGAAGAACGACGAGATGTGCGGGCTCATCGACAAGGGCGGGAGTGACGGCAAGATAAAGCGAACGGAGTTCGCCGGCTCCCTTGGGTCGCAAGGACTTGTCTGCACAT
Organism: Bradyrhizobium sp. HKCCYLRH1030; assembly: GCF_051168395.1. NCBI lineage: Bacteria > Pseudomonadati > Pseudomonadota > Alphaproteobacteria > Hyphomicrobiales > Nitrobacteraceae > Bradyrhizobium > Bradyrhizobium sp. HKCCYLRH1030. The sequence goes on from NZ_JBNPUY010000002.1 coordinate 887,987, forward strand.
TGTTTTTTGCGATCCAAAGTGGCACCACTCCGCGGGAGGGAGTGCCGCTCTTCGAGTTTTCTCAAGTGATTTCAAATCTTGCAGCGATGGCGGCAGCGTTGAGAGCCATACGTGCGAGTTCGACATTCTCCTCTATCGTACGTACGAATACGACTTGTTACGATGGCCGCCGGAGTCCCTTGTCTCAAACGAATTTCGATGCCGACCCTTGCGATCATGGCACGAGACGAGAGTGAGAATTTTCGGCTTCGACCTGGCCGTTCACGTGCCGGACAAGCACGCACCAGTACGAGGTCGCAATCATTCTTCGAGCAGGTACAATTCGCGGTTCGAAAAGCGGGCGGTGATGTTCGCCGGATAGGTCTTGGTCCGCGGCCGAGCGGCGGCCGGGAAGGAGGAACGACAGGCCGTTTCAACGCGCGTGGGCGGGGTGCGAAGGTGGTTGCCTCGCTCCACCGGCAGGGACAGCACGGCGGATGGCAGAGGGACTCCGCAGGCCGCTATCGGGCACGGCGTGTGGTGGTCAAGGCGAGAGTCACGCGGCTCAATCCGCAGAGGCAGGATTCGCGAGGTCTGAAGATGCGGGCAACGGCGAGCAGGGCCGTCGACGCCCATCTGCGCTATCTGGAACGGGAGGGCGTGACCAGGGATGGTGAGCGGGGCAAGGCCTATTCCGCTTTCGAGAACGAGGCTGACGGCAGGGCCTTTGTGGAACGCAGCCGTGGAGATCGCCACCAGTTCAGGTTCATCGTAGCGCCCGAGGATGCCGCCGAGATGGAAGACCTTCGTGGCTTTACGCGCGATCTCATGAGCCAGATGGAAGCTGACTTGGCCACCCGCCTTGATTGGATCGCGGTCGACCACCACAACACCGGCCATCCCCACACTCACATCATCGTGCGAGGCGTGCTGGACGACGGCCGGATTCTCAACATCGCCGGCGACTATATCGCCCATGGAATCCGGCAGCGGGCGGGCGACTTGGTGACCCGGGAACTGGGCCACCAGAGCGAGTTGGAGCTTCAGACCAAGCTGCAGAATGAGGTCGAGGTCGAGCGGGTGACCCGTCTGGACAAGATGCTGCTGAGCGAACAGCGGGAGCAGGGCCTCATCGACATGCGGCCCGGCGAGAGCGCAACGTTCCTCGCCCGCGACAATCGTCACCTCCTGACCCAGCGTCTACAACACCTCCAGCGCTACGGAATAGCGTCCGAGCTTGACCCAGGACGCTGGACCCTTTCGGACCGTGCGGAGAAGGTCCTGAAGGAGCTGGAGCGTCGCAATGACGTCATCAACGCGGTCCATCGCGCGCTTGCTGTGAATGGGCTTGCGGAGCAGCGAGGCGTCGGGCAAATCGCCCTTCACGGTGGGACTTCAGGCGAAAAGATCGTCGGTCGGGTTCTGGCCAAAGGCCTGGCTGGCGACGAACTGAGCGAGCGGGTCCATCTGGTCGTCGACGGCATCGACGGCAGGGTTCACCACATCGAGTTCAAGGACGTGAGCCCGATTGAAGACGTCAGGCGAGACATGATCGTCGAGGTGGCTCCCGTTGTTTCCGGACCGAGGGCCGCCGACCGCAACATCGCGAGCAATGCGGGCTCGGACAACGGCATATACCGGCCAAGCATCCATCTGGCCCGCATTCGCGACGATTTTGAGCGGCAGGGTAAGGACCCCGAGGCTTTCGTTCGCTCCCATGTCCGACGTCTGGAGGCCCTTCGCCGGGCCGGCCACGTCGAGCGGGTCGACGACGACCAATGGAAGATGCCGAAGGACCTCGCCGCTCGAGGGCGGTCCTATGACCTCGGTCGGGGCGGCGATAGCTTGAGCGTACGAACGCTGTCGGCCTCCAATCTTGAGAGCCAGATTGCCAGCGACGGTGCGACGTGGCTCGATCGGCAACTGATTGGCAACGACCGGTCGGAAATCAGGGACAGCGGGTTCGGCAGGGAAGTCAATCGAGCGATCAACCGTCGTGCTCAACGACTCGTAGAAATGGGACTTGCCACCGTAAGAGAGGGGAAAGTCAACGTTCCCGTCAATGCCGTGCGGGTGCTTGAACGACAGGAGGTTACCCGCGTGGGCCAGCAGATGGCCAGAGAGCGCGGCATGACTTTCATGCTCAGTGGTGCCGGCGACTATGTGAGCGGTCGGCTCGCCGGCGTCGCCACTCTTGCCAGCGGCCGCTTCGCGATGATCGAGAACGGCCTTGGCTTTCAGCTCGTGCCTTGGCAACCCGTCCTGGAGAAGCGCATCGGCCAGCATATCGCCGGCTTGCACCGCAATGACGGAGGCATCGAATGGACCTTTGGAAAAAGCCGAGGCCTCGGCCTGTAGTATGGAGCTGTGAAGTCCCACCAGACCCTCTCGAATCAAGGCGCCGCCCTTTATGGCTCCTCCGCTCTCGCGATGGCAGGCCACGGACCGTTCATGGCCACGCCAGGGCGAAAGCCATGCTGACGGTTACGTCAACACCCGTGTCTTTGCCGAACAATCAGCCAAGCGCGAGATCTTGCGCAGCTAGCGGCTCACCACTTCGCGCGGCCATCTGCCACCTGACCCTGCGCGATCAGGACTTGCGACAGTCTCGCCCCTCCCTATGCCGCGGAAGCGGCCGAAGGATTTTCAGAGCGCAGGCAGCGTGCCAGCAGCGAGACACAGGCTGCCGCCAGAACCAGCAGAGACAGTCCAGTCAGAATCGTGGGGATGTGGGATGGAGCCATCCGCCACTCCGGCCCGATGATGACGCCGCTATCGAATGTCTCGTCGCTGTTCGAGCATAACGCGGCAAAGGCCGGATCGGCGGCGATCTCGGACGCGATGCGCTCCTCCAGCGCCCGAGCCTGGGACTGTGCGCCTGGCATCGTCGAAAGGTGCGTGAGCAGTGCGCGAGTGCCAGCCATGTCGGCATGGCTGCACTCGTTGAATGGGCTCGCTTCGTCGGTCAAGCTGCCGGGAACGAGGCCCCACCAGCAGGCGAAATGCTGCAGGCTGACGTAGCCCATTAGCCGTCGCATGGTTGGATCTGTCCGCATCTGATGTTGCGCCAGGTCGAGAATGGCGGAGCGGTAGCGCGCGACCACCAGCATCTCGCCATGACCGATGGCCGGAACGGAATGGCCGAGCTGCGTCCCTTCTGGTTTTGGCATATGATGGGCTTGGGCTGGCGCGACCGCGATGATCAAGGCCGCCATCAGCATGACGACGAGCTTTTCGGTGAGCGCCTGCTTTGTACGACACGCCGCCATCAGCTGTCCTTCAACGGCACGAGCGCAGCGAGCGTCCAGCGTCCGCCCATGCCCGACAACCTCACGCGCGTCAGCGGTGCGACGTCGATGTGCCGGAAAAGCTCCGGGCCCACCCCGATGGCATGCGCGATTGCAGCGCGCATGATCAGCGCGTGTGTGATCGCCAGGACCGAGCCTTCGAAAGCGAGCATGTTCTGCATCCACCCGCCGACGCGGGTCATCAGGTCCATGAAGGACTCACCGCCATGAGGAGCTGCATGAGCATCCTGCAACCATTCCCTGACCGCCTCCGGCGTCTCAGCTTGAACCTCGGCGAGCGATCGTCCCGTCCAGTGGCCGAAGTCGCAGTCGCGCAGCGCGGGCTCCAATCTGGCTTGCAGTGTCAGGGCTTCGGCGGTCTCTGCGGCGCAGCGGGCCGGGCTGCGCAAGGCGATGTCATGTGACGGGAGCCAGTCCCCTAGCCTGGCGATGCTGGCTCGGCCGCGCGCATCAATCGATTCGTTAGCCGCAAAGGCAATTGCCGACGTTGCCTCGGTAGCCGCCGTGCAGATCAAATGCAGGCGCGTCGTCATAATTGCCGCGGCCGCTCAAGCACGCGCGCTTTGCGGCGCAATGAGTCGTTCGGCAAGAAAGCCAAACAGCAATCCGAGCGTGGCCCACATGATGACCTGCCCGCCGAGTGAGGCGATTCGGAACTGCCAGAGCACGGTGGCCGGAAACTCCTCCGGCACCTCGTTCACATCAGGCAGTGCGAGACCGATGCCCGTCATCATGGCGATATAGACGCCGGCCGCGATCAAGGCCGCGTTCCATTCGCCAACCCGGGGCAGCAGGCGGATGCGCAGCATCCCGACGGCGATCATCACAGCAAGCGATAGCAAAATAAGAGCAAAGTACAGACTTGTGCGCATCCCGATGGTCTCGGCGAGACCGACCGATGGCGGATTGGCCGGATATTTGAGCATGGGCGCAGCGTAGACGGCGACGAAGCCAAGCGCCGCAAGTACGGCCGAGGTCGCCCGCGGGCCGATATCGGCCATACGCCGGAAGGCCAACGCGAAGGCGAGCGCGAACAGGCCACCAAACGCCGTGCTGTAGACGATGACGCCCGTCAAGAGGCCGATGCCGGCCTGTACCGTACGGCTGACCAGTTCGGGCTCGGCCAGGACGGCAGGCGCGGGCTGCCCCTTGGCTGCCGCCTCCCCGCCGCTCAATCTGGCTTTTGCCTCATCGACCATGGTCTCGAAAGCGATCGCGCGGTCGACCGATGATTCGCCAGCCAGCTTGAGAAAGCCGAAGGAAAGCAAGGCGGCCACGAGGCCGGCCAGCATGCCGCGCAGGAGCAACCGCCCCGTCATCGATCTTCTCTCAGAGCAGAGGAAACACGACAATTGTCCTCAAGGCCGGCGCGCAATCGAGCAACTCCGGCGCAGCCGAGCCCGCGGTTCAGTGGCACGGAAATCCGAGGAGATGCCGTCCGTCATGGACGAATTCATGGACATACATGCTGTTGAAGACAGCGGCTGCGCCTTCTTCGACGCCGACAAAATAGATGCCGAGAACGAGCATCAGGCCGCCGAAGATCGCCCATGGCAGAATCTCGCGGACGGGAATGGCTGAGGGCAGAGTGCCCGAAAGTGACGCCGCTGTTGCCACGGAGGAGCTCCTTAATCCTGAGTCGGAATTACCGAGGACGCACCGGGTGGCACGCCAAGCAACGGTGGCGCGAATATAAACGCGGCCCTTGGAGCGGGGATAGTCGAAAAATGATCCGCTTCGCTGTCGCCCGACGCGCCGCATTGGTTACACTCGTGGTCCGCGAGACCGCCGCAGTTCATATCGATTGACATCGACGACCATCGGCCCGTAACCTGAATGTGACGGTGCCCCCTTAACCGGGGCTCAAAAGGGAATGCGGTGCCGATACGATCCTTCCGGGTCGTGCGAAGGTCGCAGCTGCCCCCGCAACTGTATGCGGCGAATCTCACGTCAGATGCCACTGGGAACACTCGGTCCTGGGAAGGCGGCGTTGAGGTGACGACCCGCGAGCCAGGAGACCTGCCGTCAGCCGTGGTCACACGCGAAGATGCCGGTCGGGGCGTTCATTGGCATCGTTTTTACACCGGACAGCATTGTCCGGTGTGAGACCTCGTTCGCGGTGACGTGCCACTGACGTCATGCCGAGGTCCCCTCGTGTTCTCAAGTCTGTCTGTCGTCCGGCGCCATCGCGCCGGCTTGCTGTCGTCCACGCTCCTGTTGTCCATCGCCATGCTCCACGCGGATCCGGGCAGCGCCCAGCAATCCGCTTCTCCCAGCCTGCTGCCCCCCGTCGAGGTCGATCCGCCGCGCAAGCCGCCCGTACCGAAGCCCGCGATGCAGCGCCAGTCCCAGACCTCTCGCGCACGCTCATCAGCTGCGGCCCCATCGCAGGTCCCGGTTGCTCGCGCGCAGGCCAACGCACAACTCGTCGTCAGCCCAACCGGAATCGTGACCCCTGCCGCCAATGTGGCGAATGCGCTCACGGTCGTGACGGCGAAGGACATCGCCACGCAGCAGGCCCGCAGCGTGCCCGACGTCCTCGCTTCCGTTCCCGGATTGAATGTCGTGCAGACCGGAGGACCAGGTGGACAGAGCTCCGTGTTCATCCGCGGGACCAATTCCAATCACACCAAAATCCTGATCGATGGCATCGATGTCGGTGACGTCACAAATGCCAATGGCGCGTTCGATTTCGCTCACCTGCTGACCTCCGACATCCAGCAATTCGAGGTGCTCAGAGGCCCGCAGAGCGGGCTCTACGGCTCCGATGCGATTGGCGGCGTCATCTCCGTCATCACGCGAAAGGGCGAGGGCCCGCCGCGGGCGACGGCGTCGGTCGAGGCCGGCTCGTTCAAGACATTCAATCAATCGGCAGGCGTCAGCGGCGCTCAGGACAATGTCAACTATGCCGTCAACGTCGCGCACCTCCACGCCGGTGACTTGCCGGTCACGCCCTGGCAGCTGTTGCCGGCGGGGCAGAAAGCGATCGGCAATTCCTACGACAACGTCACGGCCTCGACCAAGTTCGGAATTGACCTCAATGAGGCCTGGACGCTCAATTCGGTCGTTCGCTACACCGATGCAACGCTTCTATTCACCGGCGACGGCGGCTTCCCCAGCGTCCCGAATGCAGCCCAGAGCACCCACACCGTTCATCAGCTCGCAACACGCGAGGAAGCGGTCTGGTCGCTGCTGGACGGCAGGATCAAGAACTATTTCGGGATCAACTACGTCAACAACTGGACATCCGACTTGACGGCTGGCGATCCCACCGCTGCGGTCGCAACCGGCGAGCGCGTCAAGTATGATTGGCATGCTGTCACTGAGCTCGCCCCCCACAACAATGTCGTCGTGGGACTCGAGCAGCAAACCGAACGACTCAGGACGACTGACCTCTCGGCCGAGAATGGCAACAAGGCCGGATTCATCGAGCTGCAGACGGAGTTCGCAAAACGCCTGTTCCTGGTCGCGAGCCTGCGCAACGACGTCAACGATCGGTTCGGGGGGCACGGGACGTATCGGATCGCGCCGGCCATGATCCTGCCGGTCACCGAGACCAAGCTGAAAGCCAGCTATGGCACCGGATTCAAGGCCCCGACGTTGAGCCAGCTCTACCAGGACTTGGCGGCGTTCAACTTCTTCGCCAATCCGAACCTCAGACCGGAGGAAAGCACCGGCTACGATGCGGGGTTCGAGCAGCCGCTGTTCGAAGATCGAATCCGCTTCGGCTCGACCTATTTTCACAACAGTATTACCAATCTGATCAATTTCAACGCGACGTTCACGTCCTACGCCAATGTGGGCCTCGCGACGACCGAGGGCACCGAGAACTTCGTTTCGGCGAGACTGACGGATAGGTTGTCGCTCCGTGCCGACTACACCTTTACCCGGGCCGTCGACGCGACCACGGGCATCCAGCTGCTACGCCGACCGAAGGAAAAATGGAGCGCGACGGCGATCTGGACACCGATCGATCCGCTGAAGTTGTCGGCGACCGTGCTGCACGTCAGCGACTGGCTCGACGTCAGCCGTGACGGCATGACGTCCGGACTTGCCGCTCCCGGCTATACGATCGCGAATCTGCGCGGCGACTATGCGGTCTCCGATCAGGTCAAGCTGTTCGGCCGCATCGATAACCTGTTCAATCGCCACTACCAGAACCCGACCGGCTTCCTGGCCCCAGGTCTCGGTGTGTTTGGTGGCATCCGCGTGGCGACCTATGGCGTGCAATGACAGCTCAGATGAGGATCGGGAGAGATGACATGGCGCCCATGGATCAGCTTCGGGACTTTCTCGTCGACTTCGATACCGGGTGGAGCCTCGGCACGTTCGGTGCAATCGCCGAGTTCACGCGCGACGCAGAGGAACCGGTCAGGCTTCTCGTCGATCTCGGAGTTATCGGCGCGGTGACGGCGCGTGGCGGCATACGCTTCTGCGCCAACGCCGACCTTCGTCTGATCGCATCCGAGTTTCCGACACGTGACGGCTGGAGCCATCGCGTCGCCCTCTGCCTGCCGCACGCGTCTTGCGCAATGAACCAGCGAACCGGAATAACAGAGCTCGGCCCCGATCGCGATGCCCTGCGACCGGAGGACAGAGAGGCTGTGCTATTCGACCTCGGTTTGACGGCGCTGCAGGTCGACGTCTGCGTCCGAAGCCGCGACCCAAAGCTCGTTGCCGCATTGCGCCGCCACGTTGGCTCATCGCTGTTCGCGCCCGACGGCGAACTGATGCGCGTGATGCTGGCAGCCAATCCGCACCGCGTTTTCATCAGCCGTATCGGCCGGGCCGAAATCTTCCAGCCGATCCCGCCCCCCGGCGGCCGCAGCCCGGACGGGCCACACACGCACATCCTGCCGAAACTGCTGGCCCATGGCCGCACCCACGCGGCGACTGAGCCGTTGCCCGACGGCTGGATTCCATGTGCGCATGTCTATCCACCACATCCGCTGCGTGATCCGCTCGGCCGGCCGCAGCCGTTCGTTGCCCGCCATCTCGCGGCCTTCGATCGGCTGCTGGACCGTTATGGCGATCCACGTCTCGTCGCGCTCAAGAACGACGTCGCGGCGCACGTGAGAGCCGGCCGTGGTCCCTCCGAAGCTGACCTTCCCGACGATCGAATGGCGCGCGCCACGATCCGCGTAACGTTGCGTCAATTGCATGCATCGGGTGCGAGATCTGCTGCGCTGTCCGCGTGGCTCTCCACGTACGACCGCGCCAGCGATGAGGCCGAGACGGCTGACGCCCCACACTGAATCACCGAACCGACTGTTGCCCTCGTTCGCGAATGGACTACGATCAACCTCAATGGAGACGACCCATGGCTCTTGATATCCTCACACCCCCGTCCGAGGCGCGCCTCGTGCCGGTTCCGGCCCGGCATGCCGCGGCCTTCTGCTTCGCGCTGGTGGTCACCGCCTGCGCGCTGGCGAGCTTCGCCTTTGCCTGCGCCACGCCGTTCTCCGCCTTCGCAGTGGTCGGAGCCGCGATGCTGAGGCTGCGCGCGGCTTTGCTCTGCGTGCTCGGAGCCTGGCTCGTCAACCAGGGCATCGGCTTCGGCGTCCTGCATTATCCCGTGGACGTCAACACGCTGGCCTGGGGGGGCACTATCGGCGCTGCTGCGCTTGCTGCCACTGTCGTCGCCCGCACCGTGTTGCAGGCCTTACGTCCTACCATGCTGCCGCTCGCGCTCGGAGCGGCCCTGGCCGGGGCCTACGGCACCTATGAGCTGGTGCTGCTTGCAGCGACGCCCATACTCGGCGGAGAGGCGAGCTTCACGCTGGCGATCGTCGCGCGTATTGGGTTCACCAGTGCGGCCTGGCTGATCGGGCTCGTTGCAGCTTGCGAAATCGTGCGTCTGCTCAGACCGATCCTGCCGTACCGTGCGGTATCCCGATAGTCAAAACGGCGCCATCGGATGCGATGGCGCCGTACCGTGAACTGTTCAACGGCGCCCCCTCGTTCGAGACGTGATTTCAGTGGCTCGAACCGTGGTTTTTCGGCCCGCGGGATCGAAAATGGTCCATCTTTCAACAGGCGTTGACTCCCTCCCTCTCCGCCAGTTCCTCCCTCGGCCACCTCCCGGCGGGGCTTGTCATGGGCCTTGAGCGGTGAGCCAGACGTTCGATCCTGCCGCTTCCGATCCTGTTGCGCTCGACAAGCTGAAATCCCGCATTCAGGCGCTGCGCGCCAAGACCATCGCCAATGGCTGCACCGAGGACGAGGCGCTGTCCGCGGCCGCCAAGGTCGCCGAACTGCTCGATCGCCACGACCTGTCGCTGTCCGACCTCGAGCTGCGGGCGTCGGCGTGCGAGCGCAAGGTCTATGAGACCCATCGCAAGAAGCGCATTCCGCTCGATGACTGCATCGGCGCGATCGCGCATTTCTGCGATTGCCGGGTCTGGCGCGAGAAGAATCCGGCCGGCGAAGCGAGCTATGTGTTCTTCGGTCTCCCCGCGGATGTCGAGGTTGCGCACTACCTGGCGGAGCTGATCGACAACGCCGTGCGCGCCGAACTCGGCCGCTACAAGACCTCGGCCGAGTACCGCCGGTTCCGGCACCAGGACCGGCATCTCGCCAATGCCTCCTTCGCCCTCGGCATGGTGGTGTCGATCGCCGACCGCCTGGTGGCGATGAAGGCGGCCCGGGATCAGATCAACCAGAGCAGCGGCCGCGGCCTGGTCGTGCTCAAGACCTCGGTGGTCGATGCCGAGTTCGACAAGCTCGATCTGAAGCTGCGGTCGGCGCGCAGCACGAGCCGGATGGTGTCGACGGCGGCCTATGAAGCGGGAGGTGCCGCCGGCACCACGCTCGCGATCAGTCCGGGCGTGAGCGGCGCGCCACCGCCAGGTAGTTCGAAGCGAGGCTGACGGACGCCTAGTTCGACGTCGGCTGTGGGTCCTTCAAGCACGGCCCAAGCCGGTTGCGGCGTCGTGCATCGACGTCCAGCGTCGTACTCCTAAGTACAGCGACACGGCGATCTCGGCTGGCTGCGACATTTGCTTCCATCCGAGTCGCTCAGTTAAGCTGCCTGCATGAGCTACTGCGTCTTCATGCATCGGACTGATTCGATTTACGACGATAGTCCGGCGGAGCAGTACCAATTTCCCAAACAATATCTCGGCCGCGCGCAGGGCAGCGTCGGAGATTGGATTGTCTACTTAGAGCCGACGAAAGTGCTGGGAACGCGCGGCTATTTCGCGATCGCTCGGGTCGAGCGGATCATTCCAGATCCGAAGGCGCCCGATATGTATCTCGCGCTCATTCAGCCCGGCTCATACCTCGAATTCGTCAGTCCGGTTCCCTTCAGCGAGCAGAACGGCCCGATCGAGCGGGGCCTGCTCAACGATACGGGCAAGCTCTCGGGCCGGGCGCAGGCGGCTGTGCGGCCGATTTCGCCGAAGGACTTTCAGCGTATCATCGAGCGCGGTCTTGATGATCGAGACGCCCTGTTGCCGCGTATGCCGGAGACCGGCCACCCCCTTAATGGGTTTGAAGAGGATCAAACGCCATTGGTGTCGGAGCAGCTCCGCGATCGCATCCAACGTCTGACGTCGCGTATCGCCCGAGATCGCCTGTTCCGCAAGATCGTACTGCGAGCCTATGGCGAACGTTGCGCCATCACCGGGCTGAAACTGATCAACGGCGGCGGACGTGCCGAAGTGAATGCGGCCCATATTCGCCCTGTCGAGGCCAACGGGCCCGACCTCGTGCAAAACGGGCTGGCCTTGTCGGGAACGGTCCATTGGATGTTCGACCGAGGATTGATCAGCCTTGACGATGATCTCGCCATCCTGGTCTCTCGGCACGTCAACGACATCGCTCGTATCCGTGGCTTCGTCAATCAGTCCGGGGTTGCTTTCGCTCCAGACCGCGCCCGAGATCGACCGCACCCTCACTTTCTGCAATGGCATCGCCGCCATTGCTTCAAGCAGTGACTCGATCAGGGAGTGAGTCCGAGCGGCGCTGTCCGCTCGCGCTGGTAGGCTTGCCCTGGGGGCGGTGCTGCGGCTTCCCTCGACCCCGTCACATTTCGTCCATCCGTTGACTGCGGGGCGCGTCGCGTTTCGCGACGCCGCCCCATGATGGATCGCGGCGTTCTGGCCGTACCGCCCTCAGCTCTTCCCGCCCGGCCCCTTCAACGCATTCCAAGCTGCCTGATTGGCCTGATCGAACGCCTTGCGGGATTCGCTCAGGGCGGCGCTGAGCACCGACCAGGATTCGCTGCCTGTCTGTTTCAGCTTCTCGAGATGGGCACCGGCCTCTGCCGCGTCGGATTTGAGCTGCTTCAGCACGGCGTCCAGATCGGTCGTGCCGACCGTCGTCACCTTGGTCGCCGCCTCGCGAAACCTGTCAGCCGACTCCCGCCATGCCGTCGCCTGCGCGGCGGCGATGTCCTTGAAGGTCGCCTGCTGCTGGGCGGCCTGCTTGCCGGCGGCGTCGAAATAGGCCTTCATCTGCGCCTCGAATCCGGCCCAGTGCGCGTCCAGCTCGGTCTTCGCGCTGGCCATCGCGGCTTCGCCGGCCGCTGCCTGCGTCTTGAGCAGGGCTTCGAGGTCGCTGCGGCGCTTCTTCAAGTCCGCCATGATCTCCTCGGTCTTCACCTTGGATGCTGCTTCGACCTCGGCTGCCTTGACCCCCAGCGACTCCAGCGCGGCATCCATCTCGTGGAGGCGCTCCCTGGCCCAGTTCAGGTAGACCTGCATCGTGCTCTGTGCCGGCATGGCTGCTCTCCTCTGATCCATCCTGCGACAAGCCATATAGAAACGAGGTCGTATAGTTTTGACCTGCATCAAGGCCCCGGGATGCCGGGGCTTCACGTTTGCGTGCAGGGCGCGACGTCCGCCGTATGGCGGACCGCCATGGCCGGTGCTAGTCCTATCGTTCGAATACGATCACACGAGGCGCGTCGAGATGACCGGTGACGAATTTCGTGCTCTCGCCCTGTCGTTCGCCGGAACGACCGCGGCGCCTCACTTCGATCGCACCGCGTTCAAGCTGCACCGGACCTTCGCGACCCTCGCCGCCGATGGCGCATCCGCCAACGTCCTGCTCACGCCCGACGAGCAGGAGCACCATGCCGGCCTGCAGCCCGGCGTGTTTCGCCGGGTCCCGAACAAATGGGGTGATCAGGGCTGGACCACCGTGTCACTCGCCGATGTCGACGCCGCTCGCCTGCGCGGCGTGCTCGAGAGCGCGTGGCGCGCCGCGCATCGTCCGCAGCGTTCACGCGGCCGCAGCAGGCGCTGAGCCGACCCCGGCGAAACAATCGCCGGCGGCGACAAGAACTCTCATACCCTCCGCCCGACCATCAGCAGGACGCCGCCGATCTGCGGCAGGAGCGCCAGCAGGATCAGGCGGAGCATGACGAAGTCGTCGGCGGAGGGCTTCACCACGCCGCGCGACACCCACGCCACCAGCTTGATCGCGGCCTCGGTCTGCGGATCGGCGGTCTGGCTGACCGTGGACATCGCCGCGTCCAGCGCCAGGCGACGCTCGGCGACCGCAGCCTCGCGCTCCCGACAGAACTTGCCGACGCCGCCCTTGCACTCGCGGTCGCGCGCGGTCATTGCATCCGCGAGCGCCGTCTGCGCGGCCTGCACCGCGGGCGTCACGCGCGAGGCGCGCGCCAAGGTGACGTCGCTGATGTTGGTGGAGGCGAAGCCGATGCCGGCGGTGACCGCGAACACGAAGGTCATCAGCCACACCGTCCAGCCGGTCAGTGCCGAGGCGCGGTGGCGCGCCTGCCACAGCCGTGCGGCGCAGGTCGGCATCACCAGCGCGACGAGGTCGGCGGTGACGCCGACCGCCAGAAACATGTAGCCCGCGGTGCTGTTCGAGCCGAGCGAGTGTGCGAACCAGCCGTTCATGGCCATGCCGACCGCGGCCAGCGCCAGTGCGGCCAGCTGCAGCAGGACCGACGAGGCGGTGATGCCAGCGCGCGCGGGCTTTGCCGGCGTGATCGGCGCGGCGGCCGGCACGACCTCGCCTTCGGTCGCGGCCGACGCTTCGCGCGGCGGTATCGTGGCCGGCGGCGCTGCGGCCGGGATCGCCGCGGCCGCCGCGCTGGCAGCCGCCCCCGTGCGGGACGCCTCGGCAACGGCCGGAGCTTTCGCCGGCTCGTTCACGTAGTCCAGGAAATCCGGCATGATCAGCGTCTCGGACGCGAGCATCTCGTCGTCGAGCGCCGCCATCTTGGCCTTCTCGGCCTTGTCGGCTCGGGGCCGCGGGCGTGGCTTGACGACCTTGGCCCGCTTCGGACGCGGCTTGGCCGTCTTCGGCTGCTGCCAGGGAATGATGGATGCGACTACGGACTCATCAGCCATCGGGGCTGCTCCAATCGGTGGTGATGGGCGCGACGCTGCGTTTGCACGCAGCGCCGATCGCGCCGGCATCGGGGTGCACGTCTGATCGGGAGGTGAGCAGCGGCCCGCATCGAGGGCGGGCTTGAGGTGTCTTGCGGCCTGGCTGGCGTCGCGCGAAGAAATCGTTCGCATCTCACGCGCCCTGAACCGCCGATGATGCGGTGGGCTGCGGTCACGGACGCCGCGTAATGAGGCGGCGCCCGGAAGGTTCTGGTCCGCGCGGGGCCGGGCCGGTCAGCAATCTGCCCAACACCCTTGTTCTTAACCAATGGTTAACACGGATTCGCCGGTTTCGAAACCGCGCGGCGCGTGTAGCGGGACGGTGCGAGCTGAAGAGTCGCGAGCTGCGGCTTTGGAGTCACAACTCGCGCGTGAGCGGAGGCGCGACGCGTGGGCCGGCGCGCAAGCCGTTCGGATGATGTGCGATAGTCGAACATGGTCTATGCGGCCAGCCTCAACATGAGCGCGTCATCCCTCGCCGGAGCGAGTGACACTCAGCGCGGCACCAGCATGGGCGTGCTGCCGCTCACCGAGAAGCGCCGGTTGGCGGTGGTCAGCAGCAACACAAGTCCAGGAATGTCGAAACTCACCGCGACGCCATCAATTGGCTTGAAGTTTGGGAATGGAATCTGTCGCACCACATCGCCCTGGCCGATCCGGTACAGGCCGTCATGTCCCATTGCGAGCAGATCCTCGCCCTGGCGCTGCAGCCCGAAGAATGCGGTCGTCTGGGCGAACCAAGAGATCCGCGTCCGCCCGTCAGGTGTCTGATCCGTCGGTGCCTGGATGACATGCTGATAGAGCTGCCGCATCGAGGCGTCGCACACTTCCACGATGCGCCCATGCGCGGCCATATGGATCAGCCCGACCGCGACGGCGATGCAATGCGGCTTCCACGGAATGATTGCGATGCCGTTGACCGGATCGCACTCGGGGTTCAGCTTGCCGCCGCACAGGTCGCCCTCGACATCGTCGATATCGGAGACGATCCCGGTGATCCGATCGATCCGCTGCAGCCCGCCGCCCCATTCTCCGGCGTTGTAGCCGACGAAGACATGCTTCGCCGTGAGGAGGACGCTGGCGGCCGGCGATCTCCGCAACGGCTTTTTGCGTGCCAGCGTTTGGTTGGAGGAAGGCATGAGGGGAGCCGCCTCCCATGGCATGCCTTCGGTGAGATCAATGGTCCTGCCGTCTTCCAGCAGCATGATGGCTCCGCCGAACCTGAAATCCTTGCCCTCGTTCAGCGGCCTTGGGGCGGCGCGCGACGACGTGGACGACGATGTAAGTGCCGTCTCCGCTAATTCACCGCCGGTCAGGTCGATCATCCTGCTGTCCGTCAGCAAGAGGGTGGACGTCGCGGCCACGAACTTCTCGCCCTTCGTTGCGATATTGGCCACCGTTCCCCAACCGTCGCCATCCCGTCGGCGCACAGTCCATCGCTCGACGGAGGTCCACGGCACGCAGAACTCCTGCGGGCAAGTCACGATTGCCACTCGTCCATCCTGGACGAATAACTCGATCACCGGCTCCGGCGTAGCAACGTCGCTTCGTTCACCGCCCTCCGCCATGCTCGACAGCCGGCCGCCGGTATCGAGCAGCCAGAGCCGCCCCTCCGCAAACACGGCGCGCTGAATGGACGAAATCCGATCGGGTCCCGGCTGCTCGACGGCGACGCCGTAACCGGCGTTCATGGCGACCAGCGCGACAACGATCGAGACGAGCCGCACGACCATTATCCTCACGCTCCGAGCCTCCAAGCTGAATGGGCTTCGTTTCGTTACAACCACCGTTATTCCTGGCCAAGGCCGCAGGCCAGCCGTCGCCGTCAGATTTCATCAACCCCGAAACGGTGCTAGCGTAATTTCATGCCATGTCCCTGCGGCTCAGGCCTTCCCTTCGACCGCTGCTGCGGTCCCTATCTCAGTGGCGATGCGATGCCGCCGACCGCCGAGGCTTTGATGCGCTCGCGCTACACAGCCTATACGCGCGGCGACATCGGCTACATCGCAGCGACGCTCGCGGCCGGCCAGCGTCGCGCGTTCGATGCCGTCGCGGCAAATAACTGGGCGACGCGCGCGACCTGGCTTTCCCTGCGCATCGTCTCGACGACGCGCGGCGGGGCTGACGACGCTGACGGCGTGGTCAGCTTCGTCGCCACCTATCGCGAGGGCGGCAGGACCATCGAGCACCACGAGGTCTCGCAGTTCCGCCGCGACGACGACGGCGCCTGGCGGTTCGTCTCGGGCGACACGCGGGCCGTGGTCACAGAGCAGAAGCGGACGGCCGGCGCGGCCAAGGTCGGCCGCAACGATCCCTGCCCCTGCGGCAGCGGCAAGAAATCCAAGTTCTGCTGCGGGCGGTGAGCTGTGTGGGCCATTATTCGGAATGAACGAAATTTCTGTTGCTATTTTTCAGAAATCATGGTTTGATCCGCGCATCCCGTCCTCATGCAGAGGGGCGTACGCGTCGTCACGATACGTAGAGGCGGGGAGCGGTGGCCGCGGGTCTGTCGGGTGCTGATGCGCTGGACGATGGACAGCTCGCGGACGTTCAAGCCGTGTGGTCCTGGCGCCCCGATGCTGGCGCTAAGTCGGTGTGGCATGACGTGTCGCGCAGGCGACGGGGGCAAACAAGCCGGTCCCCGGGGAGAGCTCGGAGCAGACGTTCAACCCATCGCGCAGGGAGGGCCGGATCTGTCCGGCTGGACCTGTGGTACCTGCCGCCTGCATTTTTTTCCGCAGGCGGGCCACGGGCCTCAGTCGAGGTCCGGCCTTCCCTGCGCCCTCGCATTTTGAGGGCGCGAACGACTCGCAAAACTCGGGCGCGAACGCGCCGCGTGAACGATGTCGGCTGCTTCGCTGCGCCCGGTTGCTGGGTGAGCACCGCGACGAATGTGGCGAGCCGAGCGCCTCGTCACTTGCCTTGACTCCGCCCAACCGGGCTGGCCTAGAAGGATGCAACCCCAAACGAGGATGGTATCAAGTGGCGGAGTTGGATGGTCAGGTCCTGCAGGACGAGCATGAGCGGCCACCGGCCGCGGCAAGCGAGGCGCCTGCGCCCGGACCGCTGTCGCCGCGCAAGGCGGCCATCCTCGCGCATGCCAATCGCTTTGCTGCCGAACGCGCGGGCTGGCGCGACAAGGCATCGTTCTTCCATGGCGAGGACGCGTGCTATCTGCGTTTCCTGATTCCGCCGGGCAGCCGGGTGCTGGAGATCGGCTGCGGCCTCGGCGACACCCTGGCCGCGCTCGAGCCGTCCTACGGCGTCGGCATCGACTTCAGCGACGCGCAGATCGCGATCGCCCGCACCCGGCATCCGCACCTGACCTTCGTCGTCGGCGATGCCGAGGACCCGGCAACACTCGCCGCCGTGTCAGGCCCGTTCGACGTCATCCTGGTGCTCGACACCATCGGCTCGCTCGACGACTGCCAGCAGTTCATCGAACAGCTGCATCCGCTGTGCACGCGCGAGACGCGACTCGTCATCGGCTACTTCTCGCACCTCTGGTATCCGCTGCTGAAGGCTGCGGAAGCACTGGGCCTGCGGATGCCGCAGCCGGAGCAGAACGTGCTGTCGCCAGCCGACCTGCGCAGCCTGGCGCACCTGGCCGATTTCGATCCCGTCAAGTCAGAGCAGCGCGTGCTCTCGCCGCTGCGGCTCTACGGCTTCGGCCGTTTCGCCAACCGCTTCCTCAGCGTGCTGCCGGGCCTGCGCGCGCTGGCGCTGCGGCACTATCTGGTGTCGCGTTCGCTGCGCTGCGTGAGCGACGACGTCCGCTCGGCCACCGTCGTCATCCCCGCGCGCAACGAGCGCGGCAACATCGAGCCGGCGGTCCGGCGCATCGCGGCGTTCTGCAACGACGTCGAGATCATCTTCGTCGAGGGCCACAGCCAGGACGGTACCTATGAGGAGATGGAGCGGGTGCGCGCGGCATTCCCCGATCACGACATCAAGCTGATGCGACAGCCCGGCAAGGGCAAGGCCGACGCGGTGTTCACCGCGTTCGACGCCGCGCGCGGCGACGTGCTGATGATCCTCGATGCCGACCTCACCATGCCGCCGGAGCAACTGCCGAAATTCTTCGAGGCGCTGCGTTCCGGCAAGGGCGAGTTCATCAACGGCTCGCGCCTGGTCTATCCGATGGACGAGGGCGCGATGCGGTTCCTCAACCTCATCGCCAACAAGACCTTCTCCTATCTGTTCTCGTGGCTCCTGAACCAGCGCTACACCGATACGCTCTGCGGCACCAAGGTGCTCCGCCGCAGCGACTATGTCAGGCTCAAGGCCGGCAAGGCCTATTTCGGCGATTTCGATCCGTTCGGCGATTTCGACCTGATCTTCGGCGCCTCCAAGCTGAACCTGAAATCGATCGACCTGCCGATCCGCTACGCCGCGCGCAGCTATGGCGAAACCCAGATCTCCCGCTTCCGCCACGGCTGGATGCTGCTGAAGATGGTCGTGTTCGCGTTCTTCAAGATCAAGGCGATCTGAGATGGCCGCTGTCTACGCCGTCGAGCCTGACCAAGCGGTGCGTGGATCGGTTGCCCATCTTCCCACATCGTCATGGCCGGGCCTGACCCGGCCATCGACGTCTTCTTTCGTCGATGAGGGCCGACATGGATGCGTGGGACAAGCCTGCGCATGACGGAGAAAGCGGTACCGAAAGCATCGGCTCCCTTTCCCGACGCCCTCGACCGCCTGACGCGCTTCGGCTGGCGCGGCGGGGTCGCGGTCGCGCTGCTGCTGTCGCTCGTGTCGTTCCTGACCGCCGGCTATTTCACCGTCTATTGGCGCAATGCCGACATGGACTTCATGGTGATCTACAATGCGCTCGCCATGAACGATGGCGGCGCACAGGCCTTCTTCGATCACCCGGCCTATCTCACCATCCTCTCGGTCGAGACCTGGTTCGCGCTGCTGCATCGGCTCGGCCTGCTCGACGCCTGGACATTGTCGGCGATCCCCGCCGATCGCGCCGCCTTCGATGTCGCGATGACCGGCGCCGTCCATGCCGGACGCGTCGCCGCGCTGCTGACGGCCGCCGGCATCATCCTCGCCTTTGCTTGGGCCGCGCGCCGGCTGGTGTCGGATTGGCGCATCGCCATGCTCGCCGTCACCGCCTTCGCCTTCTCCGGCGGCGTGCAGATGCATCTGCGCATCCTGCGCAGCGAGATGATCGCGGCGTCGTTCTGCATCCTCGCGCTGATGATCCTGATCGCGGTCGCGCGCCGCGCCAGCCTGACGCGGCCGCTCGCCGTCGGACTCGCCGCGCTGCTCTGCATGCTCGGTCTGGAGAACAAGGTGCATGCGATCCTGCTGATCGCCACCATTCCCGTGCTGGTGTTGCCGTTCGGGACGGCGACGAGCGCAAGCGTGGCGTTCTGGCAAAGCTCGCGCGCGTGGGCGGCCGTCATGGTCGCAGCCGTGGCGGCGATCGTCGCCGCGATCGCCGCCTGGCCGCTGGTCGCCGCCGGCTTCGACCCCGTCAATGCGACGGCTGCCGGCCTCAAGCCGATGCTGCTCGGCCGCTTCGGCCTCTACCAGTTCGCGCTGCTCGGCGTGGTCGCGGTCTGCATGGCCGCCTTCGCATGGTTGTGGCGCGTGAGCGCGGCCGAGACCGTCGCGGCGCTGCTGGCGGTGGTGGCCGGCGCAAGCCTCGGCCTGCTGGCACTGAAGTTGAGCTACGACATCAACGATGTCGTGGTCGTGCTCAATCCGCTCGAGAAGATGATCACCTATGTCGACGCGCCCGAGGCCGCCGGCAGCCTGGGCGGTGCGATCGGCCTGTTGCTGTCCGGCGTCCTCGGGGTCATCCGGCGCTACACCTTCGTGCTGCAATCGTCGGCCCGCCCCGCCGTGTTCCTGACCTGGCTGATCATCCCCGGCATTGTCATGGCCTGGCGCCGCGGTGAGCGGCAGGCGGCCATCCAAGCCGTCCTCCTGATGCTGGCGGCCATCGGTATCGACACGCTCGGCGTCCGCCGCGGGCTGAAGGTCGAGTACTTCGTCTTCACCGATCCCCTGATCATCATCGCCGGCATGGTCCTGCTCGATCGTCTGTCGGACCTGCGCTTTTCCCGCTTCGCCTATCCGATCGGCGCGGTGCTGCTCGCGCTCCATGTCGGCATCAGCCAGGCCGAGCCGGTCAAGATGGCGCTCAAGCGCAAGGGGCCCGAGGAGGTCTGCGAGTGGCGCGGCTACTACATGCCACGGCTCGTGCTGCCCTGGTGCGCGCCGCCGAACAGCCCGCCGAGGATGTGATCGAGCGAGATCTTTCCACCGCCATGGGCAATGAGGCCCAGCGCCATCGCGGCCCAGGTCAGATGGATCGGCCAGCCGTCGGGCACCGTGAGCTCGACGATGCATGTCATGAACAGCAGGCCGAGTGCCGCGAAGCGGGTACCGAGGCCGAGAATGAGCAGGACGGGGAAGGTGACCTCGCCGCAGCCCGACAGGAACGCCATCACCGTCGGCATGGGAAAGTGGTATGGCCCGCCAGGCAGATGCAGCATGAACTCGTCGCTGAACAGCGTCACGGCGGTGTCGCTCAGCCTGAGAAAGCCGTCCCATTTGAGAATGCCCGAGCGCCAGAACGGCACCGCCAGCGCAATGCGAGTGACGAGCTGGACTAGGGTGAGCGGGGTCGCGCTCTGCAGCAGCCGAACGGTCTGGCCGACGAGGGAAGGCAGCGACAGTGTCGCGGTCGGCGCCATGGAGTGGTCCGTCGTCATCATGCGTCCTCGAAACTGATGTCCGTGAAGGCGCCGGCCTCGATCAGGCCGGCAATGTTGGTGGCGAGATCGAACTCCGGCGCTGCCTCGAACGCGGCTTCCGCGGCCACGCCGAGCGGCTGCCGCGTGATCAGCAGGCTCGCGAAGATCGCGCCGCCCCGCGGCAGGTGGCGCACGGCGACGTCGAACGCGGGCCGCGTGATCAGCGCGTCCTCCGGGACCGAGCCGTCAATGCGCGGCACCGGGGCATCGCCGCGATTGGCCGAGAAAATCGTCACCGCCGCGAAATCCGAGCGCACGATGCGGGTGGCGGGATGAGCGGCGAAGCGCAGCTCGGGCAGCCGCTCGGGCGGCACCGTCGCCAGCGTGGCTCCGTCGAGCGACGCGGCGTCTGCCGCGTGATAGGCGTCGAGCCAGGCCCGCTCGATCTGTGCGACGTCCGTCAGGAACGGCATCGTCCGGGCGTGCTCGTAAGCTGCGATGAAAGCGGGGAAGTCGCGTCCATAGTCAACGAGCAGCGGCGACGTCGGCGGCGTTTCGCGTATATGCGCCCGCGCCATCGCGCGGAAGAAGTCGGGACCGGTGATGCGCTTCACCGCCGGATAGATCGCGATGAGCGACTCGATCAGGCTGACCGTGACGTTGTTGCGGTAGACGTTGAACCGGCGCCCGGCCGCCTTGGCCAGCGGACCCCTGACGGCGACAGGCGTCGCGCAATCCGGCGTCAGCAGCGCCGCGGCGAACTGGGCGGCGTAGTCGGAAACCTGCTCAGGCTGCGGCATCGCGCGCCTCCTGCGAGCAGTTGGGGGCGTGGTCATCGAGAATCGTCTGCGCGGCCGCGGCCTCTGCCTTCAGCACGGGCCAGTCCGGAATGTTGCTGTC
The DNA here is from genome assembly GCF_051168395.1 of Bradyrhizobium sp. HKCCYLRH1030. NCBI lineage: Bacteria > Pseudomonadati > Pseudomonadota > Alphaproteobacteria > Hyphomicrobiales > Nitrobacteraceae > Bradyrhizobium > Bradyrhizobium sp. HKCCYLRH1030. The sequence goes on from NZ_JBNPUY010000002.1 coordinate 909,251, forward strand.
CCATTCGATCAGCGTCGGCACCGGACCGTTGCGCGCGATCACGCTGGCGAACAGGGCCCACACATCGTAGGCGACGGGGCCGTCATGGCTGTCGATCAGCAGCGGCTCGCCTTCATCGTCGGCCTGCACGGCGTGACCGGCGAGATGGATCTCGCCGACAGCGGCGAGCGGAACGTCGGCCAGATAGTCCTGTGGCGAGAAGCCATGATTGATCGCGGAGACGAACACGTTGTTGAGGTCGAGCAGGAGCCCGCAGCCGGTGCGGCGGACGATGGCGCGGATGAAGTCGGTCTCGCTCATCGTCGAGTCGTGAAAGGCGACGTAGGTCGACGGATTTTCCAGCAGGATCGGCCGGCGGATCGCGCTCTGCACCTCATCGATATGGTCGCAGACCCGTGCCAGCGTGGCGGCCGTGTAGGGCAATGGCAGCAGGTCGTTGAAAAACGTCGTATCGTGCGTCGACCATGCCAGATGCTCGGAGACGAGGCTCGGCTGATAGCGGGCGACGAGCTTGCGGAAGCGCGCGAGGTGCTCGCGATCGAGCGGCCCTGGGCCGCCGATCGACATGCAGACGCCGTGGATCGACAGCGGATGATCCCTGCGGATCGCCTCGAGCTGATGGTGTGGCGGACCGCCGGCGCCCATGTAGTTCTCGGCATGGACCTCGAAGAAGCCGCGCTGCGGCGCCTCGGCCAGGATGGCGGCCAGGTGCGACGGCTTGAAGCTGGTCCCGGCCACGCCGCCGAGAGGTGGCGGAAAGCGAAGCGGCATGGTGGGGCCCGGTGCAGGGGGGGCATCGGTGCGCATGCTGCGTCTCCGCTTTCCGCTTGGGGTGAACGAGATCTATCAGATCGGCTTCAGCGAGCCCTTGCGGCCGCCGGGCACGTCGATGCTGGTGCAGGTGCCGCCCTGGACGAATTTCCACGCGTTGCCCTGGAAGTCGATCGTTGAGGTGCCCTGGCAGGTCGTGCCGGGACCGGCGGCGCAATCGTTCTGGCCCTTCAGGGCAACGCCGAAGCATTTCTCCTTCTTGGCGGCCATTGCGGCTTCCGCTTCGGCCTTGGTCAGTGGCCCGGCCATTGCGAGGCTTGCAAGCGCGGTGCTGACGGCGCCGGCGAGCGCCAGCGTGGTGACGGTTCTCTTGGCGGACATGACAATTCCTCTCGTGTTCTGCGTCGCTCGCTTGGCGACGCGCATCTCTCCTTCGCCCGCCGCCACGACAATGTTACGCGGCGACTCCGCTCACGACCCTGTGAGCGGTATTGCGTGCTTGGGAGCTGCCCTAGTCGAGCGCAAGCCGACTCGAAGTGCCAATGCTTTGCAGGCATCATCGACTTAGCCGGCCGGCATTGGCGGCTCACGCCATCGGAGCGCAGTCTGGCGGCTCCCGGTCGCGCGCCGCCCCGCGCGCCGCTCGGTCCGATCGGAGATCCACCTGCGATGATGGCGAGCGCAAAGAGCCGAGTGCCGCGCCGAGGCGCCGCCGACGAGCGGTTGACCGTCAGCATCCGCTTCGCCGTGTCGGCCCTGGTGCTGACCGCGATCCTGCTGACGGCCCTTGCCTCGAGTCTGTTGTGGTGGCGCACCTCGGAGGCGATCAGCCGTCAGCTCGCGAGCACCATCAACGCGCAGATCGCGGGCGCCGTGCGCAAGGAGGTGAGCGCGATCGTCAGCGAGGCGCGCGCCGCGCACACCGCCATCCGCACGCTGTTCCTGCAGAACGTGCTCGACACCCGCGAGGCGGACAAGCGCGAATTCGTGTTCCTGTCGCAGCTGCAGTCGCAGGCGACGATCTCATCGGCGGCGTTCGGCTGGCCGGACGGCTCGTTCTTCGCCGCCCACAAGCTCGGCGACCGGCGCCTGGAGATGATGGAGATCTCCCTGACCGATCATCCCGGCCAGCGCCGTGTCGATGAATACGACGTCGTGCCCGGCGACATCGAGTTCGCGACACGCCGCTTCGAGCCGACCCGTTTCAAGGTCGCCGACCAGCCCTGGTTCAAGGAGAGCCTCGCTGCGGACGAACCGCGCTGGTTCAGCGTCGATCATCATCCGAGCGGAGACCGCCCGGCGATCGCGCTGGCCGGCCCGATCGATGTCTATCAGGAGCGGCAGGGCGTGCTCGCCATCATCATCGAGCACGCGCGCATCTCGCGCTTTCTCGCCCAGCTTCAGGTCGGCCGCACCGGCAGCGCCTTCATCCTGGCGCTTGATGGCGGCGTGGTCGCGGCGCCCGACGAGACCGCCGACGAGGTCAATGCCGGGCAGGGCCGCCAGCCGCTGCTGCCGATCGCGCAGCAGGCGATGCGGTCCTCGCGCGAAGGCGACGAGGCCTGGCGCGGGCGCGTGCTATCGGGCGACGGCGCCTTCGAGGTCGCGCGCACGGCGCTGCCGTTTCCCGGCTGGTCGCTGGTTACGGTGATTCCGGAAGCGGAGTTTCTCGGTCCGGTCGACGCGGCGCTGCGGCGCGTGATCATCGGTCTCGGCATCGGCGCCGTGCTCGCGGCGCTGGCCTCCGCCGCGCTGGCGCGTGCCGTCATCGCCGCCCCGCTCGGGCGTGTGGTGGCCGAACTGCGTCACGTCGAGGCCTTCGCGCTCGAGCAGGTGCGACGTCATCCCTCGCGGCTTCGCGAGATCGCGAGCCTGTCCGGCGCCATTCATGACATGGCCGGCGGGCTGTCGTCATTCGGCAAGTTCATTCCCGCTGATCTCGTCCGGCAATTGCTGCGGCAGGGCGTCGACGCCAGGCCGGGCGGCCATGTCCAGGAGCTCAGCGTGATGTTCATCGACATCGCCGGCTTCACCGGGTTGTCGGAGCGCATGGGCGACCGTGTCGTGCCGCTGCTGTCGCGCTATCTCGACCTGATCTCGACCGTCATCGTCGACCACGGCGGCACCATCGACAAGTTCATCGGCGATGCGGTGATGGCGTTCTGGGGCGCGCCGGCCGCGCAGCCGGATCATGCGGTTCTGTGCTGCCGCGCCGCGCTGGCGTGCCGAGACGCGGTGGAGGCCAGCGGCCTGTGCGACGATGACGGCCGGCCGCTCGCCATCCGCATCGGCATCAACTCCGGCCCCATGCTGGTCGGCAACATCGGCTCCGAGGTGCGTCTCAACTATACGGTGATCGGCGATGCCGTGAACGTCGCGAGCCGGCTGGAGGGCGCCAACAAGAGCTACGGCACCGATATCCTGATCGGCGAGGGCACCGCGCGGCTGGCGGGCGATGCGTTTCTCACCCGCGAGATCGACCGCATCGCCGTCTATGGCCGCGAAGAGGGCCTGCGCGTCCACGAGCTGGTCGGGCTTGCGGAGAATGTCGCCGCGCAGGACGTGCGCTGGATCGCACACTACGCGTGCGGACTTCAGGACTATCGCGCGCAGCACTTCGAGGCAGCCATCGCGGCGTTTGAAGCAGTCCTCGCGCTCAAGCCCGGCGATCGCGCCGCCGAGGTCATGATCACGCGCTGCAGGCCCCTGGCAGGCACGCGGGCGGATCATCATTGGCATCCGGTGACGGCGCTGACGACGAAGTAACGTGGCCGGTCCGACTAAGCCGACCGCAGCTTGCCGCGCAGCGGCCGCCGTCCGGCGAACACGGCGGCGAGATCCTGAGACGGCGTCGCCGCATCGTCGTCGAGCCGCAGCCGGCCCTCGACATGCAGGAAGTGCTCTCGCGACACCGCGATCGCGCGCAGCAGGTCGCGGTCGCGCAGCGCGTCGACGATCGCGCCGTGCTCGTCGACCGCGCAGATCGACTGCGCCGCCGGCTCGTATACCGACACCATCACCGAGGAGCGGCTGAGCAGATCGGCGAGCATGCGCGACAGCTCGGGATTGCCGATGGAGTCGACGAGATGGACGTGGAAGGCGCCAGACAGCCGCACCGACGTCGCGCGATCGCCGCGCTGCGCGGCGGCGCGCTCCTCGGCCAGATGCGCATCGAGCCGTGCGAGCAGGAGATCATCGACCCGCAGCACCAGCTGGCTGAGCACGCCGGCCTCGAGTACGCGATGTGCCTCATAAACCCGTCTGATATCATCGAGCGTCGGCCGCGGCACCCGCGCGCCACGGTTCGGGATCATCTCCAGCCGCCGCTCGGCGCCGAGCCGGTGAAGAACTTTTCGGATGCGCTCGCGCGAGACACCGAAGAGCGCGGCGAGCGGCGTCTCGGCGAGCTTGGTGCCGGCCTTGAGCTTGCCCTCCAGCAGCGCGCGCAGGATGGCCTGGTACACCGCCTCGTCCTCGGCGGGATTGGCCTTCCCGATTCGCTGCGCTCGCATCGCCATGAGGTTTTAGCTAGGCCCAAAGGCGCGGCACGTCACCTCCAAAAAATGTGCACATTCTGTCCGCGGCCGGGCGCGCTGCGGATCGAGACATAGCCCGGAACGCTGATCTCATTGATGAATCAAGAATGTGCACATTTGGCACGGCGCTTGCTGATCGCGGGTGACACGCCACGCGACAGCTCACACGGGATCCTCGTCATGCACCCCTTCTCCCGACGCAGCCTTCTGAAGACCAGTGCGGCCTTCGCCGCCACGCTCGCCGCGCCAGCCCTGGTGCGCGCCGCCCCGAAAGAGATCGTGATCGGCGGCCCGGCCGGCGCCGCCAAATATTTCAACTCCGACCTGTTTCCGGTGCTGGAGAAGAAGCTCGACTGCAAGGTGCTCTATGAGGGCACCAACTCGCTGACCAATCTGCAGAAGATGCAGGCCGACAAGGCGAGCCCGAAGATCTCGGTGGTGATCATGGACGACCCGGTGATGCTGCCGGCCGCGGCCGAAGGGCTGATCACCAAGATGTCGGCGTCGGCGATTCCCAATCTCGGCAAGCTGGTCGACGACGCCGTGCACCAGGACGGCATGTGGGCCAATTACCAGAAGCCGTGGGTGGGCATCGCCTATTCCACCAGGCGCATGAAGACGCCGCCCGTCAGTTGGGCCGAGCTGTGGGACGCGAAATACGACTCCAAGATCGTCGTGCCGTCGCTGTCCAACACCGAAGGGTTCTGGACGCTGCTCGCCGCCGCGCATCTCGAGACCGGCAAGCCCTACAAGGAGGCGCAGTACGAAATCGACGCCGGCTTCAAGAAGATCAAGAGCCTGAAGGCCAATCTGCTGAACGTCTATACCAACGCACCGCAGGCCATCAATCTGCTGGAGCAGGGCGAGGCCTGGATGATCGGCGGCCAGTTCTCGGCCTACACGCTGATCCGGAAAGCGGACGGCTCGCCGGTCGATCTCGCAATCCCGAGGGATGGCGGCTTCTCGATGCCGTCGGGCATCGCCAAGGTGAGCGGCGCGCCGGCCGGCGACCTCGCCGACGCCGCGATCGACTTCTATCTCAGCCCGGAGGCGCAGAGCATCCTCGCCAAGACGGCGTTCATCGCGCCGACCAATCAGGCCACGCCGCTGCCGGCCGGTTATCCCGATCCCGCGACATTGTTCGCGCCCGACTGGGCCTTCATCGCGAAGAACCGCGCCGGCTGGGTCGATCGCTGGAGCAAGGAGATGACATGAGCGCCGCTCCGCATCTCGTCATCAGCGGGGTCTCGAAGCGGTTTGGCGCGGCGACCGTGCTCGATCGCGTCGATCTCACGATCCGCCGCGGCGAGCTGGTGACCCTGCTCGGCCCATCCGGCTGCGGCAAGACCACCTTGCTGCGTGCGATCGCCGGCCTCGCGCCGCCCGACACCGGGACGATCGCGCTCGCCGGGCGCGACGTCACCCATGTGCCGCCGCACCGGCGCAATGTCGGCGTCGTGTTCCAGAGCTATGCGCTGTTTCCGCATCTCACCGTCGCCGGCAACGTCGCCTTCGGACTGAAGGTGCGCGGCACGCCCAAGGCCGAGACCGACCGCGCGGTCGAGCGCGCGCTCGCGCTGGTCAAGCTCAGCCATCTCGGCGGCCGCCGCATCTCGGCGCTGTCGGGCGGCCAGCAGCAGCGCGTCGCGCTGGCGCGGGCGATCGCGGTCGAGCCGGACGTGCTGCTGTTCGACGAGGCGCTGTCGGCGCTCGATCGCAAGCTGCGCGAGGAGATGCAGGTCGAGCTGCGCCGCCTGCTGCAGGAGGTCAAGGCGACCGCGATCTTCGTCACTCATGACCAGGACGAGGCGCTGACGATGTCGGACCGGGTTGCGGTCATGAACAAGGGCCGCATCGAGCAGCTCGCCGAGCCGCGCGAGCTGTATGCCCGGCCGGCCAGCCTGTTCGCGCTCAACTTCGTCGGGCTGTCGACGCGCATCGCCGGCCAGGTGGTCGGCGCGCAGGACGGCACTGTGGAGGTGGTGACGCCGGTCGGCCGCCTGTCGGCGCGCGGCGCGTTCCAGCCGGGCGCCTCGGTGATCGTGGCGACGCGGCCGGAGCAGTTGCGGCTGGGCGCTGGTGACGGTGCCAACTCCGCGGCCGGCCGAGTTCGGTCGGTCGTGTTCCAGGGCTCGCGGACCCTGGTGGACGTCGATGCCGGCGCTGGCGCGAGCCTGCTCGCCGAGCTCTCGGGCCGCGAGGCCGAGCTGCCGCGCGTGCATGACGAGGTCCGCTTCGCCTGGCCCGTCGCCGAGACCTTCGCCTTCGCCGCCGAGACCTGACCATGACCGACGCCGTGCTATCAGCACCGATCGTCAAGCCCGCGCCGGATCGCGACAGGCTCGCCGCCTTCGGCTTCGTCGCGCCATCGCTGCTGATCATCGCGCTGGTGTTCGTGCTGCCGCTGGCGCTGCTCCTCGGCGTCAGCGTGCTCGACCCCAAGGGCGGCGTCACCTCGGCGCATTACGTCCGGTTGCTCGGCACGCCCTATTATCTCGGAATCATCTGGAACTCGCTGCGGCTCGGCCTGCCGACGACCCTGATCGCCTTCCTCATCTCCTATCCCGCGGCGTTCGCGCTGGCGCGTGCGCGCGGCCCACTGCGCTCGATCCTGCTGGCGACCTTGTTCCTGCCGCTCGCCGCCTCCGTCATCGTCAAGGCGTTCGCCTGGACCATCCTGCTGCGCAGCGACGGCCTCATCAACACGGTGCTGATCGCAGTCGGGATCATCGAGGATCCGATCCGCATGATCTTCACCCAGACCGCGCTGATCGTCGGCGCCGTCAATATCTTCCTGCCGTTCATGGCGCTGCCGATCTACGCGGTGGTGGCGCAGCTGGACGGGCGCTATGCGGAAGCCGCCGCGACGCTCGGCGCCTCGCCGCTGGTCGTGTTCTTCCGCGTCATCCTGCCGCTGACCCTGCCGGGCATCATCGCCGGCGTCGCCCTGGTGTTCTCGCTGTCGGTGTCGGCCTATGTGGTGCCGACGCTGCTGATCGGCGAGAAATATCCGACGCTCGCCACCACCATCGCCAAGGCTTATCTCCTGGCGCGCGAGCCCGGCTTCGGCGCCGCCGCCGGCGTGGTGCTGCTGGCGATCGCCGTCATCGTCGTCGCGCTCAGCGCGATGCTGTCGCGCGAGCCCAAATGATGTCGCGCCTTGCCATCATCATCTGCTGGGCGCTCGCGGTCGGGCTCGCATTGTTCCTGCTGCTGCCGCTGGTCGTGATCGCCGCGGCAAGCTTCTCGCCGACGCCGGTGTTCGACCTGCCGCTGTCAGGCGCATCGCTGCGCTGGTATGGCCGCATCGGCCGGCTCGACGGTTTCTGGCCGTCGCTGTCGCTGTCGCTGCAGATCGCCGTGCTGTCGACCGCGCTGTCGCTGGTCGCCGGCACGCTCGCCGCCATCGCCATCGCGCGCGGCAGGCTGCCCGGCGCCACCGCGCTGGGCACGCTGCTGGTGTCGCCCCTGATGATGCCCGGCCTCGTGCTCGGCATCGCGCTGCTGCAATATTTCCGCATGGTCGGCTTCACCGCGACCTGGAGCGCGCTGCTGGTGGCGCATCTCGTGGTGACGCTGCCTTACGTCGCGCGCACCATGATCGCCGGGCTCTCCCGCTTCGACTTCACCTTGATCGAGGCGGCGCGCACGCTCGGCTGCACCTATGCCGGCAGCGTGCTCAGGGTGATGGTGCCGGCTTTGGCGCCGTCGTTCCTGATCGCAGGGCTGTTCAGCCTGCTGGCCTCGTTCGACAACTATCCGGTCTCGATCTTCCTGACGGATGTGCGTTCCAAGACGCTGCCGATCCGCATGCTGCAATATATCGAGGAGGCGCCCGATCCGACGTTGGCCGCGCTCTCCACCCTCATTCTTGCCGGCACCCTGGTGCTGCTGCTGATCAGCGATCGCCTGGTCGGCCTGCACCGCATGGCCGGAACCGCGGATTGACACGATGACCTCACAGCCTGCCTTCCGCCGCGATCTCACGGGCTATGCCGGCAGGCCGCCGCATCCGCGTTGGCCCCACGACGCACGCGTCGCGGTGTCGCTGGTGGTGAATTTCGAGGAGGGCTCTGAATTCTCGATGTGCGACGGCGATACGAGCAACGAGGCGATCTACGAGGTCGTGCACCGGCTCGACGGCCCCGACCCCTGCATCGACAGCCATTTCGAATACGGCACGCGGGCGGCGTGGTGGCGCATCATGGACCTGTTCGACAGCCATGGCGTCAAGGTCACCGTCAGCGCCTGCGGCCGCGCGGTGGAGCGTTCGCCGGAGCTCGCCCGCGATGCCGTGGCGCGCGACCATGAGATCTCTGCGCATGGCTGGCGCTGGCAGAGCCACGCCGGCATGGGCGAGACCGAGGAGCGCCGCGTGATCGCGCGCACGGTGGAGACGATCCAGCGCGTCACCGGCAGGCCGCCGTTGGGATGGCACACGCGCTCGGCGAGCTCGCCCAACACGCGGCGGCTGCTGGTCGAGCAGGGCGGCTTCCTCTACGACAGCGACGCCTACAATGACGACCTGCCGTATTATGTCGCCGTCGCCGGCCGCCCGCATCTGGTGCTGCCTTACGCCTTCGACAGCAACGACATGCAGTTCTTCAACGGCTCGCGCTTCCGCGGCGCGGACTTCGCCGACTACGTCATCGACGCCTTCGACTGGCTGGTGCGCGAGGGCGCGACGGCGCCGAAGATGCTGTCGATCGGGCTACATCTGCGCATGATCGGCCGCCCCGGCCGGATCGGCGCGCTCGACCGCATCCTCAATCACATCACAGGCAACGGTGCGGCGTGGATCGCGCCGCGCGCCGACATCGCCCGGCACTGGCTGGCGACGGTGCCGCCGGAATCCTGAGCGCGGTCAATCGTCGTTGGCGATGTCCTCGTCGGTCAGCGGCACCTCGATGGTGCCGCCCTCGCCGGTCGCGAGGTCGCGCTCGTCATCGATCGGCTCGCCATCCCGTTCGTCCGCGTCGAGCGGCCACAATCCGCGATCATGCCCGTTGCGTGGTGTCATGGCAGGTCCTCCCGCCGGGATAAGACCGGGCGTGCGCAATGGTTCATGCGATCCGGCCGGGGTGTGGCGGACTGGCGCAGGCCGGTTCCGGCGACTACATCTGCGCCATGGCCGATCCCACCGCGCTGAAATCCTTTCTCGATAATCACCACCGCATCGTCGTGCTCACCGGCGCCGGCTGCAGCACCAACTCCGGCATTCCCGACTATCGCGACACCGACGGGCAGTGGAAGCGCACGCCGCCGGTGACCTATCAGGCCTTCGTCGGCAGCGACGATACGCGCCGCCGCTATTGGGCGCGCAGCATGGTCGGCTGGCGGCGGTTCGGCCGCGCCCAGCCGAACGGCGCGCATCATGCGCTGGCGCGGCTGGAGGCGCAGGGCAAGAGCTCGCTGCTGGTGACGCAGAATGTCGACCGGCTGCACCAGGCCGCCGGGACCAACAACGTCATCGATCTGCACGGCCGGCTCGATCGCGTCCGCTGCCTGGGATGCGGCGCCGTGCTGTCGCGGGCCGACTTTCAGGACGAACTGGCCGGCGCCAATCCGCGCTGGCTGGCGCATGATGCGGCCGCCGCGCCCGATGGCGATGCAGATCTCGACGGCGTCGATTTCGCGGACTTCAATGTGCCGGCCTGTCGCGCCTGCGGCGGCATCCTCAAGCCCGACGTCGTGTTCTTCGGCGAAACCGTCCCGCGCGAGGTCGTCGCCACCGCGCGCGAGCATGTCGAGCAGGCCGACGCCATGCTCGTCGTCGGCACCTCGCTGATGGTCTATTCCGGCTTCCGCTTCGTCCGCGCCGCCGCGGACCGCAACATCCCCATCGCCGCCGTCAATCTCGGCCGCACCCGCGCGGATGACCTCTTGTCGCTGAAGGTGGAAGCGCCGTGCGACGAGGCGCTGGCGTTTCTGCTGTAGGAGTAGGGCGGTCCGCCCTCTCTCCGCCGTCATGGCCGGGCTTGACCCGGCCATCCATCTCCTCGGTGCTTCAGAAGATGGATGCCCGGGTCAAGCCCGGGCATGACGAAAAACTAAAATGGTGTCCGCCTCACCGCGACTGCGGTTTCTCGCGGTTCTCGATGCGGTCCTTGTTGTTGACCTGCTCGTTCTCCGGCTTGCCGACCTCGACCGTCTTGCCGGCCTGGTTGCCTGGATTGTAGTGGAACTTGCCTTCGTGATGCTCGCCCGGCTGCTTCTGCTCGGGATTGACGTTGTCGGCCATGAAACTCTCCTGTCGCTGTGCCGGACAACGTCGCGGGCGTGATGCTTGTTCCGCGGCCGAGCGCCGCGGCGCCGTTCATGCGGCATCACCCCTCTCTGTGCGGACCATCACGGAAGCAGCGCGCCCTGACCGTCATGATCCTCGCATGGGCTGCAGGGGCAGCCGCAAGCAACGAGGGACAAGGTCATGACTTCCAGCATTCGTCTTTTCGCCGCCGCCGCCATCGTCGCGGGCGCGGGCCTGCTCGCATCCGCATCGACATCGCCGGCGTCTGCCGGCTGGGAATGGCTGGGCAACAAGAACTACATCAACTGCCTGCAGCTGTTCTACACCGGCAACTTCCTGATGCCGGCGAATGCATCGCCGGCCGAGCGCGCCGCGCGCCACGAGCAGGGCCGCCGCTACTGCAATCGCCAGTTCTACGGCCACGACTGAGCATGGCGGCACATGCGCAAGGCCGGGGTCGAACGCGGCCTCGGCCCTCGCCTGCGAGGCTCACGCGCCCGTCACGCGCCAGATGCAGTTGCCGACGTCGTCGGCCACCAGCAGCGAGCCGTCCGGGCCGAGCGTCACGCCGACCGGGCGGCCATAGGAGAAGCTCTCGTCCGGCGCCAGGAAGCCCGAGAGGATGTCGCGCGCCGGGCCCGACGGCCTGCCGTTCTCGAACGGAATGAACACGACCTTGTAGCCGGACAGCTTGCTGCGGTTCCACGAGCCGTGCTGGCCGATCACCATGCCCTGGGGGAAGCCGGGCAGGGCGCCCGCCGGCAGCCAGCACAGGCCGAGCGAGGCGGTGTGGCCACCGAGCGCGTAGTCCGGCGTCAGCGCGGTCGCGACCAGGGCCGGATCCTGCGGCACGCGGTCGTCGACCGTCCTGCCCCAGTAGCAATAGGGCCAGCCGTAGAAGCCGCCCTCGCGCACCGAGGTGAGGTAATCCGGCGGCGTCTCGTCGCCGAGCCCGTCGCGCTCGTTGACGACGGTCCACAGCACCTTCGTCGACGGCTCGAACGCCAGCCCCACCGCATTGCGCAGGCCTGATGCGAAGATGCGGCTCACGCCGCTCGCGATGTCCAGCTCATAGATGCAGGCGCGGCCCTCCTCGACCTCGAAGCCCAGCTCGGCGATGTTGGTGAGCGAGCCGACGCCGGCATAGAGCTTGCTGCCGTCGGGGCTGACCAGCAGGCTGCGCGTCCAGTGCCCGCCCGGCTTGAACGTGGTGAGACGCTTGCCCTGCGCATTGATCCGATCGGCGCCGGCTGCATAGGGGAAGGCGACGATGCCGTCGGTGTTGCCGACATAGAAGGTGTCGCCGACCAGCGCCATGCCGAACGGCTGGCTGAGATTCTCCATGAAGGCATTGCGGCGTTCGGCGGTGCCGTCGCCGTCGGCATCGACCAGCCGCGTGATGCGGTTGGCGCTGACGCCGAGGGCTGCGGCGCGGCGCATCGTCGCCTGCATCGCATAGCCGAACATGTTGCGCACCGGGCTCGGAATCTGGGTGGCCTCGGCGATCAGCACCGACTTGTCCGGCATCACATAGATCCAGCGCGGATGATCGAGCCCGGTCGCGAACGCATTCACCTTCAGCCCCGCCGCCGCCACCGGCTTTTCGCCGTCACGCCAGCCCCGCGCCGTCGGCATCTTCAAGGTCGGCAGCAGGCCCTGTGGCTTCGCCAGGGGAATCTGCGGCTGCACCCCCCACGCCGGTTGCGGCGTCTCCCCCTGCAGCTTGCGCCACTGCAGCGCCGCATTGCCAACCAGCGCGACGCCGCGCGCAACGATCGAGGAGAGGGTTGTCATGGGAGTCCTGTGAGGGCTTTGATGCAAATGGGATCTGATGGGCGCGGGACCATCGAGCGATGGCAAAGGGCCAATCTATTATGATCTACCACGCCCACCGTGACAATTGCATGGGTCGCGGATCGGGGCTGCGGAACCCGGGGCTTTCACCTGGCACGCATTCACGTATCAGAGCCAACCTCCGGCGGCGTCTGGCATGCGGGGCGCTGCGGTTGATCGTGCAGTGCCGATCGGCAATTGGCATGGCTTGCTCAAGCCCAACTATATCGGCGCCATTGCTTGCAACGAAATGGGCCGTTGCGACGCTGAAGCGCGCAGATCGGTTGCCCGTCATGCCCGGGCTTGTTCCGGGCGTCCACGTCTCTCCCCGACCAACGACGAGGATGGCCGGGACGAGCTCGGCCATGACGATGAGGAAAGAGACGGGCACGATCTTCCCGAAATGCGGTCGCCCCGCATCATCCTCGGCCAGCCCATCTCGTCAAAATTCTTTCTTGCTATTTTTCCGAAATCATGCTCTACTCCCTGCATCCCGTCCTCATGCAGAGGGGCGTACGCGTCGTCACGATACGTAGAGGCGGGGAGCGGTGGCCGCGGGCCTGTCAGGTGCTGATGCGCTGGACGATTGGCAGCTCGCGGACGTTCAAGCCGTGTGGTCCTGGCGCCCCGATGCTGGCGCCAAGTCTGGATGACATGACGTGTCATCAGGCGACGGGGGCAAACAAGCCGGTCCCCGGGGAGAGCTCGGAGCAGACGTTAAACCCATCGCGCAGGGAGGGCCGGGTCTGTCCGGCTGAACCTGTGGTTCCTGCCCCGTGCAATTTTTCCGCACGGGGGCCACGGGCCTCAGTCGAGGTCCGGCCTTCCCTGCGCCCTCGGCATTTTCGGAGGGTTTTGATGAGGGCAATCTCGGGTGCAGATGCGCCGCGGGAGGTGTTGGTGTGTCTGCGTGCATCATGATCGACTTGCCGTGGCGCTGAGAGAGCCGCCAGCGCGCACGACATCGCCGCAGCCGTGGCGCCGTCATCGAATTGCGCTACACTGGTGTCACACGCTGCCGGCGCGTTGGCCGGCCGGACGACAATGGAAGTCAGGGGGATGCACGGCATGACGGGGGTGATCAATTCAGGCGCAGCGCGATCGTCTGCGTCAGGTGTCGCTCTCACGCGCGGACTCTCCCGATGACGTCGCTCGACAAGTCCGCCTTCACGCCGCATGCCCTGCGCGAGAGCGTGCTGAACGAGGTGCATGCGCGGCCGTTCACGCCGCTGACGCAGCCGGTGCTGGTGATCCGCTTCGCCTTCATGGCCAAGGGCGACAGTCCAGCGGTCGACCGCGCCAGCCTCGCCGCGTTCTGCGCGCAGCGCGGTGCGCCGCCGCCGGAGCCGGGCGTCAAGCATCACCAGGTCGATCTCGGCCCGGTCAGGCTGCGCTTCGAGCAGCATTCGGAATTCGCCACCCTCACCTGGATCTGGAGCCCGCCCGCGGACTCAGGCCCGCGCCGCTTCGGGGCCATCGCGCCCGAGCTGCAGGCACTGATCGCGGCGCTGCCGCAGGCCGGCGAGCTCTTGGTCGCGGTCAAGCTCGAGGTCGAAAATGCGGCCGATCCGGTGGCGCGCGCGGAGGAGATCTTCGACAAGAGCAGCCTCGCCATCGTGACGATCAAGGGCAGCGCCGGCGCGGTCGCCTCCGACTTCCGTCTCGACGACGACGGCTTCACCCGCATCCTGGTCTGCGCCGACGGCCCGACCCCGGAGCGGCTCGGCGCGCTGGTGCAGCGCGTGCTGGAGCTCGAGACCTACCGCACTTTGGCGCTGCTCGGCCTGCCGGCGGCGCTGGCGCTGGCGCCGGACGTCGACCGCATCGAGCGGCGGCTGGTCGAGGTGCTCGCGGAGATGCAGGGCGCGCAGTCGTTCAAGCTCAACAACCATTTGCTGCGCGAGCTGACCGAGCTCGAGGCGCTGCTGGAGCGCGGCGCTACCGGCAGCCTGTTCCGGTTCGGCGCGAGCCGCGCCTATTACGACCTGGTGCAGGCCCGCCTGGCGGTGATCGAGGGCGAGCCGGTCGCGCCGTATTCGAGCTGGTCGTCGTTCCTGGCGCGGCGCACCGCGCCGGCGATGCGCACCTGCAACGCGCTGGAAGGACGGCAGTCGAACCTGTCGCTCAAGCTGGCGCGCGCCGCCGACCTGCTGCGCACCCGCGTCAATGTCGAGCTGGAGCAGCAGAACCGCGATCTGCTGCGCTCGATGAACGAGCGCACCAAGCTGCAGCTGCGCCTGCAGAGCACGGTCGAGGGGCTGTCGGTGGCCGCGATCGGCTATTACGTCGTCAGCCTGTTCGGCTATCTCGCCAAGGGCGCGCATGACACCGGCCTGCCGGTCGAGCCGACGCTGGCCACCGCCGCCTTCGTGCCGGTCGCGATCGCGCTGATCTGGTTCACGACCCACCAGATCCGCAAGCGGCACCTGAAGGAGGATCACGAGGCGGAGAAGGCCGAGCAGGAGTGAACGGCTGGGCGCCTTGCCAGCGAGCGGTCGGACGGCTAAGCGGCGGGCTGGTCAGCAAGAGGCGATGAGACGATGAGCGGTGCGACGATCGATTTCCTGGTTCACGCGGATGGTGCGGCGACGCGGCATCGGATCACGCTGAGCCGCCTCGTCATCGCCGGCTGGACCGGGCGCGATCCGGTCGCCCGCGACAAGCACATCGCCGAGCTGGAAGAGCTCGGCATTCCCAGGCCGGCGACGACGCCGATCTATTACGAGGCCGCGGCCAGCCGGCTGACGACGTCGGACAGCATCGAGGTCAGCGGCGGCGACTCCTCCGGCGAGGTCGAGTTCGTGCTGGTGCAAGCGGGCGGAAGGCTGCTGGTCGGCGTCGGCTCCGATCATACCGACCGCAAGGTCGAGACCTACAACATCACCGTGTCCAAGCAGATGTGCGACAAGCCGGTCGCGCCCGAGCTCTGGCTGGTCGACGACGTCGCCGCGCATTGGGACCAGCTGATGCTGCGCGCCTACGCGACCATCAACGGCAAGCGTGTGCTGTACCAGGAGGGTGCGCTGCGCGGCATGCTGGCGCCTTTCGACCTGATCGCGCGCCGCTATGGTGACGCCGGCCTGCCCGAAGGCGCCGCGATGTTCGGCGGCACCTTTGCCGCCAAGGGCGGCATCCGCCCCGCCGACCGCTTCGACTTCGAGCTGGTCGATCCCGTGCTGAACCGCGCCATCCGCCACGGATACGCGATCGAGCAGCTCGCCATCGCCGGCTGAGGCGGCGCGCGATCACGTTCGCGTGCGGCGGAATGCGCTAACGATCAGGCCGCGGCGTGTCGTCGCGGCCGTCGCCATGCATGGCTGCATTCGCGCAGGCGTTGCGATCCGCAAGGGCCTGTTAAGCAAGGCGGCCTATCGTGCCGGAGTGTGCCGAAGCGGGACCATGGCCTCGTTTCGCGTTCTGGTCCGGCACACCATGTCACGGCATGAGACGCAATGCGGCTGGCATATCCTTAATCGATCCTTACCTGATAGCAGCGGATTCGACGGGTCGGACGACAAGGGCGATTAACTAGAAGTTTAGGATTGGGTTTGTGCGCGTGAACGCCTCCCTTAAGGGTTTTATTAAATACCCCGGGAATTGGGAGAGTGCGGTGCGCGTCGCGATCGTCCACGATTGGCTTTACGTTCTTGGCGGCGCCGAGAAGGTCCTTCAGGAGATCCTGCGCTGCTATCCCGGCGCCGACGTCTTCACGCTGTTCGACCTGCTGCGTCCCGAGGACCGCGCCAAGCTGGGATTCGAGAAGTCGCACACCAGCTTCCTGCAGAAGATGCCGCTCTTGCGGAAGTATCACCGCTCCTATCTGCCGCTGATGCCGCTCGCGATCGAGCAGCTCGATCTGTCGAGCTACGACCTGGTGATCTCCTCCAGCTGCGCGGTGGCGAAGGGCGTTCTGACCGGGCCGGAGCAGTTCCACATCGCCTATGTGCATTCGCCGATGCGCTATGCCTGGGATCTGCAGCACCAGTATCTGCAGGAGAGCGGCTACGCCACCGGCGTCAAGGGCCTGATCGCTCGCGCCTTGTTGCACAAGATGCGGATCTGGGATGCGCGCACCGCGCACGGTCCCGACGCCATCTTCACCAATTCGCAGTTCGTCGCCCGCCGCATCAAGAAGATCTACGGCCGCGATGCCAAGGTGATCTATCCGCCGGTGACGATCGCGCAGCGCGATGCGATCCTGCCGGTCGGCAACCACTTCCTCGCCGCGAGCCGGCTCGTGCCCTACAAGCGCATCGAGCCGATCGTGCGCGCCTTCAACACCATGCCGGACCTCGAGCTGGTCGTGGCCGGTGACGGTCCGGAAGCCGCGCGGCTGAAGTCGATCGCGGGGCCGAACGTCAAGTTCGCCGGCTTCGTGCCCGACAAGCAGCTGCGTGACCTCATGACCACCGCCCGCGCCTTCGTGTTCGCGGCGGAAGAGGATTTCGGCATCATCCCGGTCGAGGCGCAGTCCGAAGGCGCACCGGTGCTGGCGCTCGGCCGCGGCGGTGCACGCGAGTCGATCCTCACGACGGGGCCGCGGCCGACCGGCATGTTCTTCGGCTCGCCCGAGCCCGAGGCAATCGCGGCCTGCGTGCGATCGTTCGTGGCCAAGGAGAAATCGATCTCGCGGCTCGACTGCCGCCAGCGCGCCAGCTTCTTCTCGGCCGAGCGTTTCCGCAGCCAGTTCGTCGCGGCGGTCAACGAGGAGATCGACAGTTTCCGTGCGGGACATCAGGGCCGCGCGACGCGGCTGATTGCGTAATATTGGATGTGGTACGGGTGCAGATCATGAGGCAGGCGGCTCTCGGCGAGGCCTTGTCCGGCATTGACGCCGTCGCCCGGATCTGGCGCCGCCGCGGCGTGTTCGCCATCGTGGCCGGCGCCGTTCTCGCGCTTGCCGTGGCCGCGCTCGTGCTGCTGCCGGTGCGCTATCTCGCCACCGCTTCCGTGATCATCGCCGAGCAGGAGCCGGGTGCCAACACCTCGGCGGCGTGGGCGCAGAAGATCGGCGATCCCGCCGACATGGAAAGCCAGCTCCTGGTTATTCGCTCGCCGCGCCTGCTGCGTCAGATCATGTCGTCGCCCGGCGTGGTCGACGCCGTGGTCGGCGAATGCGAGCGCGGCCGTCTCATGGGTTCGGGCGATGCGTGCCAGCGCCTCAAGACCGATCCGGGCGCGTTCATCGATCACGTCGACAGTCGCTTCAGCGTTGCTTCGGCCGGCCGCTCGCGCGTCATCAACATCTCCTATCAGTCGAGCAGTCCCGAGGCTGCGAAGACGCTCGCCAACGCGTTGACGCAGACCTTTCTCGAGGACCAGCGCACCGAAGGCGCCAACAGCCGCGAGGTCGCGAGCTCCTGGCTCTGGAAGGAATTGAAGCAGCTCGACCAGCAACTGCGCGAGGCCGACGACAAGATCCAGAAGTTCCGCCGCACCAAGGGCCTGATGCGTGGCGCCAATGCGCCGATCTCCTCGGAGCGGCTGACCAGCATCGGCCAGCAGCTGTCGCAGGCGGAGGCCGCGCGCGCCGACGCCGCGGCGCGGCTGCAGGAGATCAAGTCGGAGCAGGAGCGCGGGCCGACCGACGCCCCGTCGGTGCTGCAGAGCCGCACCATCGCCGACCTCAAGCAGCAACTGACGACCGTGAGCGCGCAGCTCGCCAGTGCGGCCGGTGTGCTCGGGCCGAAGCACCCCTCGATCCTGGCGCTGACGCGCGAGCAGGCGATCATCCAGCAGCGGCTGATCGCCGAGATGCAGAGCATCGCGGCGAGCGCGCAGAAGACGTACGATGCCAACACCGCGCTGGTGAACTCGCTGAAGAGGCAGATGGAGACGGCGAAGGCGGAGGCCGGCTCGGCCACGCTGGACGAGGCCTCCATCGAGAGCATGGTGCGCGACACCGAGATCAAGCGGCAGCAATATGCCGAGCTCTACAAGAAGGCGAGCGAGCTCGAGACCGAACGGCGTGTCCTGCGCGGCAGCACGCGTCTCGTCAGCCTCGCTGAGCTGCCGAGCAAGCCGTTCTTCCCGAAGAAGATCCCGTTCCTCGCCGCCGGCATGACGCTCGCGTTGATCTTCGGTGTCGGCGCTGCGCTGCTCGCCGACAGGCTCGGCGCGCGCCTGATCAGCCCGCCCGTGCCCGTCACGCCGGAAGCGCCGGCCGAGCAGGTCGAGGCGCCCGCTGTCGACGAAGCTCCGGCCATCGTCCCTGAATTGGCCGAGCGTGTGACCGGACCGCAAGCGGCGACGCCACCGGCAGCGCCTGAACGAAGGTCCCATCTCCCGAGCGTCGCCGACGTTTCGATCCTGGCCTGCCTGCCGCGCCTGAAGAGCCTGCGTGAGATGTCGGCGCTCGGCGCGATCCTGCAAAGCCACCAACCGCTGGCGATCCCGCGCGTCTTGCGCCTCGCCTCCGAGGACACTGATTTTCAGCACACGCTGCATGATCTCGTCCACGAACTCGGTTTGAAGCGGTCCGCCCGATCGCAGCGCATCGTTGTGACCTCTCCCGATGCAGCAGATGGCAAGACGACCACGACCTGTGCGCTGGCAGAGCACCTCGCGGCCGCAGGCTGGCGCGTGCTGGTCGTCGAGTGCGACGTCTCGCATCCCGCCTTTGCAGAGATCATGGCGCTGCCGGCAAGCCCCGGATGGCTCGGCGCGCTGGAGCGCGGGACGCCGCTCCGGGACATGGTCCTGCCCACCGCGCATCCCTCGCTCGACGTGCTGCCGGTTGGTGAGGCGACCGGTCCGGTCGGCGACATTCTCGACGCGATCAGCCTCGACCGTCTCCTCGCTGGTCTCGATGGCTATGATGCCGTGATCGTCGACACACCATTGCCGTCGCAACGGAACGACTTCCTTGCCGGTACGGACTGGGCGATCGTCTGCGTGCGCAGTGACCGGTCGTTGATCGAGCCGGCGGTCGCGACGGTGAGCAGGAGCAGGGCACTCGGAGCCCGCGATGTCGGCATCGTCGTCACCATGACCGACGTCGAGCACCGCAGCGCGCCTGTGGTCCAGACCGCGCCCGTGGCGGCCTACGCCGGAGCCGGGTGATGTCGACCGAGCGTGTCCTGTTCGTCGATCACACCGGGCAGATCGGCGGCGCCGAGTTGATCCTGCTCGATGTCGTCCAGGGCCGCAAGGATTCGTCGGTGTTCCTGTTCGAGCCGGGCCCGCTCGGCCAGGTGCTGGCTGAGCGCGGGATGTCGGTCGTCACGTCGCGCTGGGGCCACGGCCTGGGGCAGTTCAGACGCGACAGTTCGTGGCTCGAGGCGCTGCCGCTGTTCGGCAGACTCGCGGCGATCACCGCGGAACTCGCGCATGCCGCGCGCAAGCATGACGTCCTCTATGCCAATTCGCAGAAGGCCTTTGTCCTGTCGGCCATCGCCAACATCGCGGCACGGCGGCCGTTGATCTGGCATCTGCACGACATCATCAGCCCGGCTCATTTCGGCGCGCTGCAGCGTCGCATGCAGATCTTTCTCGCCAACCGCTTCGCGGCGAAGGTCGTCGTCCCCTCCGAAGCTGCCGCAGCCGCCTTCATCGAGGCCGGAGGTCGACGCTCTCTCGTCGAGGTCGTGCCCAATGGTCTCGCCGTCGAACCCGTGCCCGTGTCGCGCGAGGAGCTGAGGCAACGGCTCGGCCTGCCGTCGGGACCGCTGGTCGGCGTGTTCAGCCGGCTCGCGCGGTGGAAGGGGCAGCACGTTCTGATCGAGGCGCTGGCCGAATTGCCGGACGTGCACGGTATCATCGTTGGCGACGCGTTGTTCGGCGAGCAGGACTACGCGGCTGAGCTGAGACGGCTGGTCGCGGAGCTTTGCCTCGGCGATCGCGTTCACTTCCTTGGGCATCGCAGCGACGTGCCGCTGCTGATGCAGGCGGTGGACGCGATGGTGCATCCGTCGATCGATCCCGAGCCGTTCGGCCGCACCCTGGTCGAAGCGATGCTCGCCGGCGTGCCGGTGATCGCCACTGACGCTGGCGCTGCGCCGGACATCCTCGAACATGGCCGGGCCGGCCTGCTCGTGCCGCCTGGTGACGCGCGTGCGCTGTCCGAGGCTCTGGACGCGGTGCTGGCTCAACCCGAGTTCCTCGCGCCCCAGCTCGACTACGCGTCGCGCCGCGCGCGCACCCATTACAGTCTTGCACGCATGCTGGACTCGATCGGGCTGCTGATCCGCAATGTCGGTGCGGGAGCGGCGGTGTGAGCACGATCGTCACACCTGCCCCGTCCTCCGAGCGGCGTATGGTCGATCTCGTCGCGGACTGCGATCCGCCGTTCGCCATTCTCGCGCCGGTGCCGTCGTGGTCGAAACTGCTCGAGGACGGACAAGTCCCTGCGCGATGGAAAGGGCCGCCGGCCGTGTCGGAGGATGCCGCATGAGCGCCTCCGGTCCTTCGCTCAAGCGCTTCAGTGCGCTGCTGATCAGCGGTGCGCTGGCGAGCAAGATGCTCGGCTTCGGCCGCGAGGTGTTGATGGCGCATGTGCTCGGCGCCTCGCTCATCGCCGACGGCTTCCGGGCCGCCATGGCGGCCGTGCTCATCCCGCTTGCGTTCCTGCAGAACGAGAGCGTGCCGGCGATCATGATCCCGATGCATCGCGAGGCGCTGCAGCGGCCGGATGCCGCGCGTAGCCTCGGTGCGCTGACGATCGTCATTGCCGTCGTCTCGAGCCTGGTGACCGCGATCATCCTGCTGCTCGGTGAGCTCTGGGTGAACGCCGTCGTCGGCGGCTTCTCGGCGGAGGGGCGCGAGCTGACCTTGCACTTCGTGCGCATGATGGCGTTCGGCATGCCGGCGTCGGCGGTGCTCAATGTGCTTGCCGCCGGCGAGATCGCGCTCGGCCGCACGCGGCTGACCAATGTCCGTGCCAGCCTGCTCAACGTCGCGGTGATCGGCGGCATCGGCCTGCTGGTGCTGACCGGCGACGCTTACATGCTCGCCTGCGCCTTCACCGTCGCCTTCAATGGCCTCGCCGCCTGGGGTCTGTTCACGCTGTGGCGCGAGGGCGCGCTGAGCGTCTCCGGCCTGACCGCCGGCATGGTGATCGACAAGGGTATCGAATTCTTCCGCCGGCTGCGCGTCCTGCTGGCGTTGCCGTTGGCCGAGCAGGGCAATGTCTGGATCGAGCGCTTCACGGCATCGCGGCTGACGACCGGCGCCGTCGCGTCGCTGGACTACGCGCGCTCGCTGACCGAGAGCGCGCTGCTGCTGATCAGCCAACCGCTCGGCATGGCGGTGCTGTCGCAGCATGCCCCACGCGATCCGCGTGCGCAGACCGAGGCGCTGCTGCGGCCGCTGCTCGCGCTGACCTTGCCGGCCTCGGCGTTCCTGCTGGTCTTCTCGACCGACATCGTCCGCCTGATCTATTTCCGCGGCGCGTTCGGCGACGAGGCCCTGCTGCTGACCTCGCATGCGCTCAAGGGCATCGCCTGCGGCGTCTGGGCCGCGACCCTCGGCTGGATCCTGATCCGTCTGCTCAATGGCGCGGGGCGCAACGGCGTCGCTGCGGTCATCATCGTCTCGGCCTATCTCGCCAACATGGGCTTCAACCTGCTGATGCCGCTGTTCGATCCGTCGCCGGCGGCCGGCATGCAGTTGCTCGGCGTTGGCGAAGCGATCCGCAGCCTCGTGCTGCTGTCGGGCGTGGTGTTCGTACTCGGCGATGCGCGAAAGCTCCTGCTCGTGATCGGCCTGGCCCTGCTGCCGACCGCATTGATGGTCGTGCTCGGCCTGATGATTCAGACCTCCGTGCCGGGCCTGCTGCCGCGCCTGTTCGCCGGCGGATTGGCGTATCTGCTCTGCCTGGCCTTCGCGATCGGCATCCTGCTGCCGGCCGTGGTCGGCACGGCGCTCCGTCATGTTCGTCGTACGTTCAAGATGAAGGGAGAGCTGAGTTGACCCTGCTGGCCCTCGCTGCTGCCAAAGCGATGATGGCATCCGGCGCCTTCGTCCTTCCCGTCGCCAAAGCGATCGATCGTGTGCTCGGCCCGCGCGGCTGCTGTTTGACGTTCCATCGCACCGCGCCGGCAGAGCAGTGGGAGCGTCTGCCCAATCGCGACTTCTACGTCGATGCCGACTTTCTCGATCGCTTCCTCGGCTATGTCCTCGACCAGGGTTGGGATGTCGTGACGATCAGCGAGGCGCTGCGCCGGACGGCAAGCGCCGAACCGTCCGGCCGCTACGTCAACTTCTCGATCGACGACTGCTACCGCGATACGTTCGATCTGCTTGTGCCGGTGTTCCGCAGGCACAAGGTGCCGGTGACGCTGTTCGTGACGACCGGCATTCCCGAAGGCACGTTGCCGCTGTGGGCCGCCGGCTTGGAGGATGCGCTGCTGCACAGGGACCATGTCAGGGTCGACGATGAGCGGATCGCGCTGTCGAGCGCCGAGCAGCGCCGCGCGGTGTTCGCGCAGATCGCCTCGCGCTGGGATGGCCCGCAGGCGGCGGATCGTTACGCCGCGTTCTGTGCCGCCAACGCCATCGACATCGAGGCGATGCATTGGAAACATGCGATCTCCTGGGAGATGTTGGAAGTGCTGGCGGCGGATCCGCTCATCGAGATCGGAGCCCACACCGTCTCGCATGCGCGCATCTCGTCGCTGTCTTCCGAAGACGCCCTTTGCGAGCTGGCCGGCGCGCGGCTGCGATTGAACGAGCGGCTCGGCATCGACGTCCGGCACTTCGCATTTCCTTACGGGCGCGCCGCCGATTGCGGACCGCGGGACTTTGCGCTGGCGCGGCAGGCCGGATTCGCCAGTGCCGCGACCACGCGCAAGGGCCTTGTCAAAGCAGGGCAGGATGCGTTCTCGATTCCGCGCAACACCATGAATGGCGCGCATCGTACGCTTGCGGCGATGGAGCTGCATCTCACGGGCTTCAGCGGGACTGCAGCGAAGGTGATGGGCCGTGTCTAGCAGGGGGCGCTTGCGAATCGTCTCGATTGCGCATCCGGCCACCAGCAGCGAGGCCGGCCGGCTGCGCTACCGCCATCTCGCGTCCCGGCCCGACGTCGATCTGCATCTCGTGACGCCCGAGGTGTGGAAGGAATTCGGCCGCACCATCACCGCGGCTCACTCCAACGAAGCCTTTCCCATCCATCGGCTCCCGATCCGACTCCCGGACGCGGGTCCGATGAAATGGTACCTGCACTTCTATCCGGCGCTGCGCCGCCTGCTGCGCGAGCTCGATCCCGACGTGATTCACCTTTGGGAAGAGCCCTGGAGCATCGTCGCGCTGCAGGCGCAGATGCTGCGCGGCCGTGCGGCGCTCGTGCTCGAGGTCGACCAGAACATCCTGAAACGGCTGCCGCCACCATTCGAGGCGATCCGCAAATTCGTCCTCGGCCGCACCGCCCACATCCTGTCGCGCAGTCCCGATGCGACTGAGGTCGTGAGGGCGTGCGGCTACACGGGTCCGGTGACGCCGATCGGCTATGGTGTCGATCTCGCGACCTTCATGCCGGCGGGTGATCGATCGAATGCGACGGCCGGCTCGCCGCTGCGGCTCGGCTATGTCGGCCGGCTGGTGGTCGAGAAGGGCCTCGACGATGCGCTCGAAGCGCTCGCGCGCAGCAAGTCGGCGGCGACGCTGAGCATCATGGGCGAAGGTCCGCACGAGCCGCATCTGCGCCGGCGCGTGGCCGAACTTGGTTTGGGCGGGCGCGTCACCATCCAGGGCTGGGCTTCACCCGCTGCGGTCGCGGCTTTTCTGCGCGGCCTGGACGCATTGCTACTGCTGACGCGAACCACGGACGCGGTGCGCGAGCAGTTCGGCCGCGTGATCATCGAGGCCCAGGCCTGCGCCATCCCGGTGATCGGATCGACCTGCGGAGCGATTCCGGATGTCGTCGGCGACGGCGGCTGGATCGTGCCGGAGCAGGATCCCGGCAGCCTGTGTCGGCTCATCGATGAGCTCAGCGGTCGGCGGGCGGAGCTCGCCGTTCGCAGTGAGGCGGCCCGCGCGAACGTGCTCCGGCGCTTCACCTATGATGCGGTCGCAGCGGCGATTGAAACGGCATGCCGTGCGGCGCATCAGTCGAGAACCGCATCCGGCCTCGCCCGCCCACAGCGGCTGCAGACGAATTAGCTAGGCCTTCACCGGCAGCGCCATCGCTGCGCGGCCGGACTGGCGCTTGGCGGCATCGATCTGCTTGAGCAGTTCGATGTATTGCAGCCCGATCTGGTCCCAGCCATAGATCTGCGCGGTGGCCTGGGCGCCGTCCTGCAGCCGGCGCATCAGTGCGGGGTCGGCGAAGACGGCCGCGAGCTTGGCCGCGATGTCGTCGGCGTCTGCTGAAATGCGGAAGCCGTTGACGCCGTCGCGCAGATAGTCCTCGATGCCGCCGACCGGCGTTGCGAACACCGGCACCCCGCAGGCCATGGCCTCCATGCAGACCAGCGAGAAGGTCTCGTAGCTCGTGGGGAGCACGAAGGCATCGGCCGCCGAGTACAGCGCCGGCAGGTCCGAGCGTGGGCCGGCGAAGATCAGTCGTTGCTGGGCGTTGCGCGTCAGTCTGCGGTAGGGCGCGGGATTGTCCGAGCCGACGACCAGCAGCCAGACGTTGTTGCCGAGCCGATCGAGCGCGCAGATCGCATGCGCCAGTCCCTTGCGGTTGAATTCGTGGCCGACGAACAGCAGCAGGCGCGCGTTCTCCGGGATGCCGAACTCACGCCGGATCGCCTGGCCGCCGACGGCGTCGCGCTTGAAGCGCGCGAGATCAATGCCGTTGGAGATGACGTGGATGCGGGCGGCCGGCACGCGGAAGAAGCGCTGCAGCTCCGCGGTGACGCGGGAGGACACCGCCACGAACGCCCGATACCGCAGGCCTCCGATCATGAACCGGTCGCGCAGCGCGACCCACAGATGCATAGGGTTGAGCATCCAGCGCCAGCTGCCGGCGGCGCGTTTCTCGGCGAGGCTCTGCGCATTGACGGCATGCACGATCAGCACGTCACCCTTGAGGCTGTCGCCGTGGCTGATGACGACGGCGTCGGGGTGACGCGCCAGCGCCCGTGTCGCGGCCAGCGTGAACAGCGGCACGACAATGGCGCGGCCGATGTGCCGGAACAGTCCGCGAGTCGGAATCCGCGCCAGCCATGGCGCAACGCGCTCGACTCTGATCGTGTGTTCGAGATTGTCCGCGACGGTGCTCGCGAGCACGATGTTCGATAAACCATTCCGGCCGAAAACGCGCGCCAGCTCGATAGCGACTGTTTCCACGCCGCCGGCATTGCTTATCTCTTGAACGACCTGGACGATCTCAAACGTCATAGCGGAAATCTAAGGGATCAGACATTGCGACTTCGTTCCAATCTGCTGGTCATTAGCACAGCCCTGTTAACGTTTGTCACGTCGCCATGGCCGAGCGCTGTCCACGCCATCGAAACGAACGCCTCGGCGCTGCGGATCGACGAGCGCATCGGCGGCGGCAATTTGGTCACGCATCTGGCCGGCAAGAGCGCGCAGATCTATCAGGCACTGCACGGTGTCGGTGCCAGGATGGGCCGAATGGATTCCTACGGCTGGCGGACGTTGGCGCGGGTACCGACGCCGCACGATTTCGATGCCGCGATGCTGGAGGCGCACAAGAACGGTATCATGCCGCTGATCCTGCTGGAGTATGAAGGCAGCTATCAGAGCCTGACTCCGCCGCAGCCGATCGGGTCCTATCAGGACTGGTTCGCGGCTGGGCAGGCGATGGCGAGACGTTTCCGCCCCGGCGGCGAATGGGGCCGCGAAAACGGTATTCCCGATTGGGGTGCTACCGTCTTCACCGCCATCAACGAGCCCGATGTGCAGGCCACGATCCCGCGCCAGGACTATCACGACGCGCTGGCCGGGCTTGCCGACGGTGTTCACAGCGTCGCCCCCAAGCTGCGGGTCGTTCCCGGCGGCTTTGCCACCTGCAACTCGCATGGCGATGCGACGTTGCGCGGCTACGGTCCGGCGATCGCCGATCTGCTCGAGGACGGCCGTCTCGACGGCATCGACCTGCATACCTACTACAATGATAAATGGTATCCGATGACCCGCGGCCGCGAGTTCTCGGTGCAGACCTGCTTCGACCGTATCAAGCAGGCGATGGGGCTGAGCCGCGACATCAACTTCTACGCAACCGAGTTCAACGTCGCTCGCGCCGGCGCGTGGGACAGCGATACGGACGCGGCCAGATTGTTTCTCAATGCGATCTGGGACCAGCTTGCGGTGGTTGGCAAGGATGGCAGCATGCCGGTGTCCATGCTGGCGTTTCCTTGGAATCTCGGCGACACACCCGATGTCGACGGCCTGGCCTATGCGATGGCGACGGGCAAGGATCCCTGGACCCCGGAGGCGCGCAGCCTCGTGGTGAAGACGGTGCTGCAGCTCGCCGGTCACATGAGGATCGTGTCCATCGACCGGCGGCTGGCGCTGTACACGCTGCGCGGATCGGATGCCGATTTGATCGTGTGGCAGAACATTGCCGGCTGGACCGAGCGGCCGGGCCGCGCGGTCGAGCTCGAGCTGCCCGCAGGGACGCGCAGCCTCGAGGTCTGGGGCTGGGATGGGCTGCGGCGCCGGATCGAGGCAAAGCCCGGACGTTTCTTCGTCGACGGCCTCAATGCCGATGAAACCTACATGTTTCGCGTGCCGCGGCCGTGAGCGGCGGCTCGGATCGCGAAGATCATGTCGGCGCTGATCGAAGCCTGTCGGGTGTGGCTCGCATGTTCCATTAACTGAAAAGTAAGGCCAGCACGACGTGGTTCACTGCCGCCAAAGCTTTTTACGATAATTGCCGTCATGACGATCCCGCCGCGCCATGGGTGGCGCGCCGGATCTCTCTCGGGTGATGCTGGAATGCAGCCAATCAAAAAGGCTGAGATTGCAAATGACAGGCCGGCTCCCGCGCAGGCCGTGACCGGCGTTCGCATCCGAGAGATCGGCGCGGCGGATCTGCCGGCGGTCGCCGCACTGCTGACGCGCGGATTCGCCTTTCGCAGCGAGGCCTATTGGTTGCGCGGACTCGAACGCCACGCGGCGCGCCCGCGGCCGGCCGGCTATCCGGCATTCGGCTATTGTCTCGACCAAGCCGGGGTGCCTGTCGGCGTGATCCTGCTGCTGTTCTCCGAGCTCCACATCGGCGGTGAGCCGATCGTCAGGGCCAATGTCTCGAGCTGGTATGTCGAGCCGGCGTTCCGTGCCTTCAGCTCGATGCTGGTGCGCGCGGCGACGCGCGACAAGACGGTGACCTATTTCAACATCACGCCGGCCCCGCACACTTGGCCACAGGTCGAGGCTCAGGGCTTTTCGGTCTACTGCAAGGGACAGGTCTACGCCGCGCTGGCCCTGTCGCGACCGCGCTCGGATGTCCGTATCGAAGAATTCTCCGAGGACGATGTGCACGGGCTCTCTCCCGATGAGGCGGATCTGTTGCGGCAGCATGCGCAATGGGGGTGTCTCAGTCTCGTCGCGCGCGAGGCCGATGCGGCGTATCCGTTCGTGTTTCAGAAGCACCGGGTGATGAATGCGCTGCCGGTGTATCGCCTGCTGTATTGCCGGGATGTCGCTGACCTCGTGCGGCTGGCCGGCAACATCGGCTGGCTGCTGCTGCGGCGCGGCGGCCTGCTGGTGCGGCTCGATGCCAATGGGCCCATCGCAGGGCTGGCCGGCTGGTACTCGGACAAGCGCGGACGCAAATATGCCAAAGGTCCGCATCCGCCGCATCTCGGCGATCTCGCCTTCACCGAAGCCGCGCTGTTCGACGGCTGAGAGGTGGCAATCGATTGGGTTGCATGGTCCCGCTGCGGCGGCCGGGATACTCGCTCGCGTGGTCTATGGGACCGGTGTGACGGCACGCACAGTCTGGGCTTCCGGCATGCGCCATCCTCCTGGCAACGGAGGAGGTCATCCATGTCTTACGTTTTCGAACTCGCGCTGGCGGCGATGCTGCTGTTCTTCCTGTTCCTGCCGATCACCGATCGCAGGACGGTCATGATGAAGCTCTGCATGATCATGGTCGTCGCCATCCTGTTCACGGTTACGCTGGCCGTCCCGCATGGCGGCGCACCATCCGCCCACGCCCTGGTGCTGACGGCAAACTGATGTGGCGCGGGTGAGCTCCGGCCTTGCCGCTCGAGCATGATGTTTGGACGGGGCGATCCAGACGGCGCGGCTCGCAGATCGAACGGCCGCCGGTTGGCAGTCCGCCCCTCATCGTGTAGCACCGGCTGAACCTTACGCCACGCTCAGGGGATCCGGATGCCTGCTCTTGCCCATGCGCTGCTCGCCGCCCTGAAGGACCATGGCGCCCGCGAGATCTTCGGCATTCCCGGCGACTTCGTGCTGCCGCTGTTCAAGGTCATCGAGGAGAGCAACATCCTGCCGAGCGTCACGCTGAGCCATGAGCCGGCGGTCGGCTTCGCCGCGGATGCGGCCGCGCGCTATCATGGCGGCCTCGGCGTCGCCGTCGTCACCTACGGCGCCGGCGCCTTCAACGTCGTGAACGCGGTCGCCGGCGCCTATGCCGAACGCTCGCCCGTCGTGGTGATCGCGGGCGCGCCCGGCGCGCGTGAGCGCGTCTCCGGCTTTCTGCTGCACCACCAGGCCCGCACCGTCGACACGCAGCTCGCGGTGTTCAAGGAGATCACCTGCGATCAGGCGGTGCTGAGCGATCCGGCCACCGCCCCGGCCCAGATTGCGCGCGTGCTGCGCAGCGCGAAGGAGATGTCGCTGCCGGTGTATCTCGAATTTCCGCGCGACATGGTCGATGCCGAGGTCGAGCCGGTGGTGCCGCTGCCGCCGCGGCGGGCCAGCCGCGAGGCGCTCGACGAATGCGTCGAGGAGATCCTCGCCCGCATCGCGCAGGCAGAGCGTCCCGTGATCGTCGTCGACGTCGAAATCCGCCGCTACGGTGTCGAGGACAGGATCGCCGCGCTGGCGCGCAAGCTGGGTCTCCCGCTGGTGACGACCTTCATGGGCCGCGGCCTGCTCGACAGGGCCGACGATGTCGTCGCCGGCACCTATCTCGGCGCCGCGGGCAATCCGGCGATCACGGAGCTGGTCGAGAATGCCGATCTCGTGCTGATGCTGGGCGTCATCCTGTCGGATACCAATTTCGCGTTGTCGAACCGGGCGCCAGACCCGCGCCGCATGATCCTGGCCGCCAGCCGTGAGGTGCAGATCGGTCATCACGCCTATCGCGACATGCCGCTCGGCGATCTGATCGATGCGCTCGACGAGCGCGCGGCACCCCGGGCCGCAGCTCCCGGCCTGCCGCGGCAGCGCTCGGCCTATCCGCGCGGCCTCGCTGCCGATGGCGCGCCGATTGCGCCTTCGGACATCGCGACCGCGGTCAACGACATGTTCGACCGCCACGGCCGGATGCCGATGACCTCCGATATCGGCGATTGCCTGTTCACCGCGATGGAGATCGACAATACCGCGCTGGCCGCGCCGGGCTACTACGCGGGGATGGGCTTCGGCGTGCCGGCGGGCATCGGCGTGGCCGCGACCGGACTTCGTCCGCTGATCCTGGTCGGCGACGGCGCGTTCCAGATGACCGGATGGGAGCTCGGCAACTGCCGCCGCTACGGGCTCGATCCGATCGTCGTGCTGTTCAACAATTGCAGCTGGGAGATGCTGCGTGTGTTCCAGCCGGAATCGCGGTTCAACGATCTCGACGACTGGCACTATGCCGACATCGCCAATTCCATCGGCGGCACCGGCGAGCGCGTCGCCACCCGCAGCGAGCTCGTCGCCGCGCTGGAGCGCGCAGTGCATCGGCGCGGACGCTTCTCGCTGATCGAAGTGATGCTGCCGCGCGGCAAGACCTCGGACACGCTGGCGCGCTTCGTGGCGGGCTTCAAGTCGGCGCGCGAACGCATGGCCCAGGGATAGGATGGCCGGAAGGCCGTCTCGACGCGCCGCCGTCAACCGGTTGCAGACCGCAGCACCGTCTTGATCGCGTCGCGGCCCTTCCAGGCGAAATAGGTGAGGCGGCCGCCGAACGAGCGATGGCTGCGCAGCCTGTTCGAGCCGAGCACGTGTCCGACCTCTTCGGGGAAGCGCTTGACCTCGGCCTGCACCATTCTGTCGGTATTGGCCATGATGGTGCTCAGGCGCGTACCCCAGTCCGAGTCCTCGATGCGATCGATGCGGACCTGGATCGCATATTCGATGTCATAGATGCTGGTCAGGATTTCCTTGGCGGTCACGACGCGGTTGTTCTTCAACGCGATCCGGAGCGCGAGCCGCTTGTCCTCCAACTGGTCGAGCACCATCGGCACGGTCATCGCGTAGGGTGCCGCGATGACGTCGGCAATGTTCTTCGAGCGCGCCGCCTTCGTCGCCAGCCGCATCACCTGCCACGGCTCCTTCAGACGCTTGGCGACGAGCGTCAACGCAAAGGGCACGGCTTCCGGCTGCCTCTTGCGCAGGGCATCGAGCAGCAGCACCATCTTCTTCACCTGCGGATCGTCGAACTCCGCGATCCGGTCCGGCAGCGAATCGGCGAACTTCGCGAGTTCCTCGCGGGCGCGCAGCGCCTTCATCAGCTTGACGACATCGTCGAACACCGACGGCGAGGCCGTATAGGCCTTCAGCTTGCTGCGGACCTGCTCGATGCCCTCGGCGCGCGCCAACGTGCCTTCCAGCGACTTCGTCACCTTGGTCTGGAACGCGCTCGCCGTCTGGCGGATCTCGCGCTGCTTGTCCGCCGCGATCAGGTCCTTCATCTGTGCATTATAGTCGCGCGCCATGGTCGGCAGCAGATCGCGCGAGATCCATTCCCAGATCGGCGTGAGGGAGCCGCGGGCAATGCGGCCCTCATTGGCATGCTCCGGCGAACCGTCGATGAGAAGCTGCTCGACCGGCATGAAGAAGTAGCGCGAAGGATTGATGGTGCGGTGGCCGCCGGCGCCATTGTTGTTGCGGATCTCGGCGCGCAGCCGGGCCTGGAGGTCGGCGGATCCCGGCATGTCGACGCCGCTCAGCTCCAGCCGTTCGAGCTCGCTGAGCAGACAGCTTCGTGTCAGCGGTGACAACCGCTGCAGGAATTCCCAGATCCGGTCGACCGGTCCCATTGGCGTCAGGCTGTCAGCTATATCTCAAGGTCGCTCGTCTCCACGGACGGGCACGGAACGCATGGAAGCACGAAACAGTTGGTGCGAAATTAATGTCAGTAAACAATCGTAGTAATGCGCGGCATCGTGGACAGCCGCCGCCGCACGCGCCGCGGACGTCTCCTTGAAGGGTGGCATCACGCCCCGGCTTAACCATTGCAGCTTGCAACTTTTTGGGGAAATGATCGACGGTTGCGCGAGTTGCCGGAACAATCCCGTATTGCTACGGACGACATAATTAACCATGTTAAAGCCGCCCTCGCGTCAGAATGAGGCATGGCACAGCTGAACAACAGCCTTTCCGACGCTCACGCCGCACCTGCTCCGGGCGGCCAAGGGGTTAACGACCCGGATCTCCTGGCGACCCGTTCCGGCATGTCTGCGCCGCTCGCGATGGGACGTCACGACGACCAGGGCAGGCTCGCTTTGGCGCGTCAGCTGAACGGTTCGCTCACCGCCCTGATGCTCTACATGGAGGAAATCAAGCAGCGCAGCGACGAGATTGCCAGGACGCCCGGCGAGCGCCGGCATGTCCAGCTCGTCGTCGACAACGCGTTGCTGCAGACCGAGCGGATCTGCGCCCTGGTCAACCAGATGTCCGGCGCGCACGGGCAGTTCGGACCGCTGTCACGGGCGGCGCCGGCTCTCGAGGAGGGCGCGGTGCCCGGGCGGCCACCCGGCCGGGCCAGCAAGTCGCTGACCCCGCGCGAATACGAGGTCCTCAAGCTGATCAGTGAGGGGCACTCGAACAAGGAGGGCGCCTTGCGCATGGGCATCAGCCCCCGCACCTTCGAGAGCCATCGCGCCGAAGCCATGCGCAAGGTTGGCGCGCGCAATACCGCCGAACTCGTCCGCGCAGCACTCCTCAATCAGATCGGATGACGGCGAACGAGCGCGAATGCCGCGCTCGTGCCTTCGAGGTGGGCCCTGCGATGCAGACAACGACAATCGGCGTCCGACCGGCTCGGTCGAACGCGCTGATTGCGGACGCGGATGTCCGTGCTGTCAGAAATAATCCTCGGCGAAGGGACGAACCCGGGAGGTCGGGCGCAGCGGCGCTTGCGCCTTGGGCGGCGTCGGCACGATCGTAATGGTCCAGCGCGGCGGTACGCTCGCTTCCTTTTCCATGACTGAACGGACGTGGCCGGTGATCGTCGATCCGCCGGATTTCACGGTCGCGGTCCGGCCGTTGAACTGCGCAATTCGGAAACGCCTGACTTCCTTCTGGTCGGCGGTTTCAAAAGTAAACATGGGACACATCTCCTATGTGACCCCGAGTCTCGCAGCTCATGATTAGTTGATTGTGAAAATCGTGAGCCGTAGAAGTACGGCGTCAACCCATTGTAAGGGATTATGAAGGTCAGGTTCGGCGAATCCGCGTTCGTGAACGTCTCGTTTGCCATCTCGATCGTCGGAGCCCGTCCTCGTCGCCGCGGTGCACCGTGCGGGGACGTCGCGCGGATCGGCATGCGCCAGGGAGGCCTGCGGCCTCCCCGCGTCAATATTGCAGCTCCTGGGCGCGGGCGGCGGCGTAGGCGGCCTCGATGTTGTCGAGCAGCTCGGCATACTCCTTGGCGGACAGGCGTGGTGCGCTCTTCTCCAGCGCCAGCGCGTAGGTTGCAAGCCGGCGGTACCCGAAGGTTCCGGCTGCGCTCTTCAGCGAATGCGCCTCGCGGCCGATCTTGATGCGCTCGCCGTCGAGCGTCAGCTGGCGGAGCTGCTTCAGCCGCGCATCCGTCTCGCTGAAGAACACGTCGCGGATCTCCTGCGCCGCCTCGTCTCCGATCTCGCCGACCAGCTCGGCGTAGGCTTCGCGGTCCAGCGCAGCTTCGGGAGCAATTTCGGTGTCGGCGCCAATGTCGGGGGCCGCGGCATCCGCCTGAGCCGGCACCAGCGGGGCGTCTGACGCCGCGGTGTCCAGCACCGGAACGGGCAGGGGCAGCACGCGCAGGATGGCCTCCACGAGCGCCTTCTTGCGGGCGGGCTTGACGACGAAATCGTTCATCCCGGCTTCCCGGCAGGCTCGGATATCCTCCATGAAGGCGTTCGCCGTGAAGGCGATGATCGGCACGTTGGAGCGGCGCTCGCCTCGCGCGCGAATGGTCCGGGTCGCCTGGAAGCCGTCCATCTCCGGCATGCGGACGTCCATCAGGATGAGGTCGTAGTTGAAGCGGCTGGCGGCGGTGACGGCCTCGGCGCCGTCGCAGGCCGTGTCGGTCTGGATGTCGAAATCCTTGAGCATCTTGGTCGCGACCAGGCGGTTGGTCGGATTGTCGTCCACCACGAGGACGCGCAGCGGCCGGCCGAACGCTGCGATCCGGTTCTGCAGCGAGGTGTAGATGCCGTCGTCGTTCTGCTCTGGCACCGCGATGGTCTCGGCAATCGGCAGCGTCAGGCGGAACGAGAAGGTGGATCCGCTGCCCAGCGTCGAGGTGACCCTGATGTCACCCCCCATCTGCTCGATCAGTCGCTTGCAGATCGCGAGTCCGAGTCCGGAGCCCCCGAACCGGCGGCTGATCGAATTGTCGGCCTGGACGAAGTTCGCGAACAGCGAGCCGATCTTGTCGGCGGCAATGCCGATGCCGGTGTCGGTCACCGTCCATTCCACGGTCGCCTTCTCGTCATCCTTCTCGATGCAGCGCGTCGTGACGACCACTTCGCCGGACGAGGTGAATTTGACCGCGTTGGACACCAGGTTGAGCAGGATCTGGCGAATGCGGCCGGCGTCGCCGACCAGCGCCGGCGGCACGGCCGGGTCGCCGACGCTCCTCAGCTTCAGGTCCTTGGCGGAAGCCCGCGGCCCGATGATGCTGAGCGTGTTGTGGACCAGGGCCTCGGCGGGGAACGCGATGTCCTCGAGCGAGAGCTGGCCGGATTCGAGCTTGGAGAAGTCGAGAATGTCGTTGAGGATCTCGAGCAGATTGTCGCCGGCATTGTGGATCGCCACCACCGAACGGCGCTGCTCGGGATCGAGATTGGTTTCCAGCAGCGTCGTGGCGAGGCCGAGCACCGCGTTCATCGGCGTGCGGATCTCGTGGCTCATCATCGCGACGAAGGTGGACTTCGCCGCATTCGCGGCCTCGGCGGCCTCGATCAGGTGCTCGTGGCGTTCCCACCAGCGGGAGATCAGGACCGCGGCCGCGAGCACGGCCATCGCGCTCACCAGCGACACGATGACCAGAAGCGTCGCCATGTCGCGCCAGGCCTTCAGGACGTCGTGCTCGAATACCGACACCACGATCATCGCGGGATAATTGGGCAGCATCTTTGCCGCCCGCAGGCGCATCTCGCCGGTTCGTGTGGAGGGCTCGCGCAGCACGCCGCCGGCCGACAGCGCGCGCTGACCGAAGCCGGAGGTCGGCCTGCCGATCTCGCTCGTGGGCGGAAAATGCGCGAGCAGCGTCCCGTCCTCGCGGATCAGCGACACCGCCGCATCGAGACCCTGCGCGGTGGAGCCGAAGAAGTTCTCCAGATAGGGCACCGACATGGCGCCGAGCATCATGCCCATGAACTCGCCATTGGAATCGTCGAGCCGGCGGGCAAAATAGATGTTCCAGGTGCCGTCGCCGCGATTCTGAACCGGCGTGCTGAGGAACGTGTGCGGTGCAGGGTCGGCCTTCAGCGCCTTGAAGTAGTCGCGGTCGGCGATGTTGACGTCCGGGATCGGCCAGTAGCGCGAGAAGTTCAGGAGCCTGCCTTGCGCGTCGATCAGCGTCACCGCATCGATCTGCGGCAGTCCCGCGATCTTTTCCTTGAGCAGGAGGTGGGTCTGATGGTCTGACGCGACCTTGCGATACGCCGCAGCGTCGATGGCGCCGCCGCGCACCAGGTAGTCGCGCACGCTCGTGAGCACGAGGTCGACGGACTTCACCGAACGGTCGGCGTTCTCGGCAAGCGTGAGGCTATGGCGGCTGAGATCTTCCTCGGCGTGCTGAAGCGCGTTCTCGCGCAGATTGGTGAGGAAGAAGAGGTTGCTGCCGGCAATGACGCAGACGAGGATCAGCGCGATCGCTGCAGGCGCTCCCAGAAAGCGCTTCTTTTTGCTCATCGCCTGCTACCAGCCCGCCGCTCTGACCAGCCGCCGGCGATCGGTCTCCTGCGCGATCTGCTTCAGAGTTTGCCGGGGCCGCATCAGGTCGATCGGCTTCGAGAAGGGGGGATCTATGTTGAGCTCGAGAACCTCCGTGCCGGGGCGTTTGCCTAGCGAGAGGTCCGGCATGGTGCAGTCCAAGCTCCTCTTCTGCAGGACGATCGAGGCTGCGTCGACCGAGCTCACGTCCGTCGTGTTGAAGCCGGCCTGTGCTGCAATCTTTCGCAAGATTGAAACATGCACGGCGGCATCTTCGATCACGAGGAGTTCGTTGCGCATGAATTCCCTGTCCCGTTGCCGCCCTGACACGGTCATCGGCAAGCAGGATCATGTCTACCGGCCGGCTCTGACCCCCTCGTAAATTTTGGTTTCCGTACGACTACGGGGAGCGTGCGGCGATGTATGCGTCCTGCCATCGTCGACCGCGCGGAGTTCGTCCGCCAAAGAGAAAGCGGCCGGACACCGGTCCGGCCGCCGCGCAGGGCATTTCCGGGGAGCTCGGCTATTCGGCCGGGCCGAACACGGCTTCCATCTTGGTCTTGAGCGTCGCAGCGTTGAACGGCTTGACGATGTAGTTGCTCACGCCGGCCTTCTTGGCGGCAATGACGTTCTCGGTCTTCGATTCGGCCGTGATCATGATGAACGGCGTCTTCGACAGTTCCGGGCTGGCGCGCACCTCGCGCAGCAGGTCGTAGCCGGTCATCGGCTCCATGTTCCAGTCGGAGATCACGAGGCCATACTTCTTCGCCTGCATCTTGGAGAGCGCGGCCGATCCGTCGCTGGCGTCGTCGACGTTCTCGAATCCGAGCTGCTTCAGCAGGTTGCGGATGATCCGGATCATAGTGGCGTAGTCATCGACCACCAGGATCGGCATCGACAGATCAAAGGCCATGTCATTACTCCGCGCGTCTGGTCAAAAGCCGAACACGGGCGAGATATATCAGCACGAAGATAATTCGACGCTTCTTGGAACTCGCGCTCGTCAGCACGTCGACAATTATCAGCGCCCGTTGAACAGCGCGTTAATTCCGTCCGCAGCGGTGATGGGGATCATGCAATGGGCCGTAGTTGTACGGAGGCAAGGGCGTTCGGCGAGGCGCCGGCGCGCGACGGCCGGAACGACGCCTGCTTACGGCAGGCTGCGCGGCCGGACCAGATTCTCGTAGTGGGCCTTCACGGCGCCGTAGCACTCACACGCCGTCTTCTTCAGCCCCTCCAGATCGATGATCTCGATATGGCCGCGGCTATAGTGGATGAAGTCCGCCTGCTGCAGCGTGCTCGCCACCAGCGAAACGCTGTTGCGTCGGGCGCCGATCATCTGCGCCAGGGACTCCTGGGTGATGTAGAGCTTGTTGCCGCCTGAAAGGTCATGCGTCTGCAGCAGGCAACGGGCGAGACGCGACTCGACGGTGTGGGCGGCGTTGCAACCGGCGGTCTGCTGACTCTGCACGTAGATGGCGAGTGCGTGGCGCAACATCAGCGCGCGAAACGAGGGGCTCTGTTCGGCGGCTGCCCGTACCCTGTCGATGTCGACGACCGATGCAGCACCGGGAACGAGGACCACCGCGCTGTTCAGCACCACCGGATCGCCGCCCGCGAGCAGGGACATGCTTCCGAAGAAGCTATCGCGACCGATCATCGCCACCTGAACGCGCTCTCCGCGCGCGAGGTTCACGACCAGCGAGATCACGCCGCGATGAGGAAAGTAGATGCGCGAAAGCTTTTCGCCGACCTCGGCGAGAATGGAGTCTTGCACCAGATCCACGGTCCGCAGATAGGGTCGGATCAGCTCGAAATCATCGTCGGTCAACGACGACAGGAAACCGTTCGGAGAACGCAAGCTGGGGTCCAAAGCCATCTCCTGCATTGCAGTATCGGAGCCTCGCAGATCTCAATGCCCTCATGGTTCCATAGAACTGCGTCCCATCCGCTGACAAGAAGAATCACGGGTAATATTCCCAGTAAAGGCCATTCGTTCCTGCTGTGTGCGTTGTCGTGCAGACAGGCGCGAATGCGCGTTGCGGATTTGGGCCATCAACGTGTGTGCGATGTGCTGATCTGATCGCGCGCGGTTGTATACAGTCGGCACGCATCCGGCCTCCGCCTCGGCTCGTGAAAGCAGCGCAGCACGCTTGCGGCGAACGTCTCGTTGCTCCGGCCGCGGCAGCTCCGATGTGCACGGACGCCACGTAGCAAGCGCCGCAATTGACAGCGGACATCTTGCGGCCAAAATCGCTAATAAGCGCGCTGATTCGTTGACGGATCTTTTTCTGTCGGATGCAACTCTCGTCGCGAGTGGAGGCATCGGCCGGTGTCCTGCGACTGGCGTGACGAGGTTGTCGTCCTGGCAGGAGCAGGAGTCCGACTGATGCTGCATCCAGCCGGAGCGCCGTCGATGGTCAGCGGTGAGACTGAGCGCCAAGGCTGAGCATCAAGACGAAGCTGAACATCGCAGCGGCGTCCGTGCGTTTGCGTCCCGATAGCCCCGCCGTCCTCCCCCCCAACAGGTATTGCAGGATTCATGGCCTCTTCCACCTACCAGCGGTCCAATCAGTCGCTACCGAGCCCGGGCGCAGACATTCCGGCTGCAGCGACGCCGGACATCCACCCCGGGATGGCCATCGTGGGTCAGGTTGCCGGTGGCCTGCTGCACGACTTCAACAACATTCTCACCGTGATCACGGGGACCATCGACATTCTCGCCGAAGCGGTCGAGGACAAGCCTGAACTGGCGGCCGTCGCGCGTCTGATCGACGAGGCCGCGACCCGGGGCGCTCGATTGACGTCGCAGCTTCTGTCGTTCGCAAGGGGCCGGCCGCCGCAGCCATGTGCGGTGGAGTTGAACGAGCTCCTGGTCGACGTCGCTCGCCTGCTTCGTCCGACATTGGGCACCGAGGTCGAGGTGACGACGTCGGTGGGCGCGGACGTGCCGGCCGTCTTCGCTGATCCGGGCCAGTTGATGGCGGCATTGCTGTGTCTTGCGATCGGGGCCCGACATCGACTGGAGCACGGCGGCCGCATCGACATCCAGGCCAGGCGCATGAGTGCGGACGCCTCGGGCGCCGGCGGCATCTCCTCCGACGTGCAGATCGTGTTGACGGCGTCGGTGAGTGCGGCGGAGGCCGGTCCAGCCGATCCCGTGTTCTCGGAGATCCGGCTGGTCGAGGATTTCGTCAGGCGCTCGAACGGACGTCTGGAGCTCCAGGAGCCGCGCGGCCGGACCGCCAGCGTCGAGATCGTCCTCCCGCACGCGGACCGCGCCCCCGCGTAACCGGCCGCTCTTCCGCAAGCTCATAGTTAGCGCTGCCTTAACGGTCGCACCGCGTATCAGCGCGCGCCGACCGTCAGACGCGGATCCGTGCGCCATTTTACCGTGAATCGCGGCGGCCTGCACGCATTTGATCAAACTGATTAGCGGCCAATTAGGATTAACGGCGGCGGCGGAGGCTGCGCGCGGCCGTTCCGAAGTCAATTTAACGAACGGGTAGGATTCCGCGGACCAGTCTGCGCCATCGCCGACAGAACGGTGCGGCGATGTCTACTCATGTTCATCCAGAAGGGAATGACAATGTCAGGTATCGTACTCTCTGCGTCGGTTCGCCAGAACCTGCTCTCGCTCCAGTCGACGGCTCAGCTCCTCGCCACCACGCAGAACAACCTCTCCACGGGCAAGAAGGTCAACTCGGCGCTCGACAATCCGACCAACTTCTTCACCGCCCAGGGTCTCGACAACCGCGCTTCCGACATCTCCAATCTGCTCGACGGCATCGGCAACGGCGTGCAGGTGCTGCAGGCCGCCAACACCGGCATCACCTCGCTGCAGAAGCTCGTCGACAGCGCCAAGTCGATCGCCAACCAGGTGCTGCAGAGCGCGGTGGGCTACTCCACCAAGTCGAGCGTGACCTCGGCGGCTCTGACCGGCGCGACCGCCACCGACCTGCTCGGCTCCA
Source organism: Bradyrhizobium sp. HKCCYLRH1030 (assembly GCF_051168395.1). Lineage (NCBI taxonomy): Bacteria > Pseudomonadati > Pseudomonadota > Alphaproteobacteria > Hyphomicrobiales > Nitrobacteraceae > Bradyrhizobium > Bradyrhizobium sp. HKCCYLRH1030. The sequence goes on from NZ_JBNPUY010000002.1 coordinate 948,787, forward strand.
GCTCGACGGCTGTGACCGGCTCGGTCGTGAACAACGACAATACCTCCAGCGCCGTGGCGATCACCGGCTCGACCAAGCTGTCGGGTACGGCGGGCACCGCGTCGAACAACCTCGCCACCGGCATCACCTCCGGTGAGACGCTGGTCGTCAACGGCACCACCTTCACCTTCGTCACCGGCACGTCCTCGACGGGCACCAGCATCGGCATCGGCGACAGCGTCAGCAACCTGCTGTCGGCGATCCAGACCCAGACCGGCGTGACCGCGTCGATCACCGCGGGCGCGATCACCCTGACGCCTCCGGCGGCGGGACTGACGCTCTCGGGCAGCACCGGCACCTTGGGCAAGCTCGGGCTGACTGCCGTCGGCGACGGCCTGTCCGGCAAGACGCTGACGGTCGGCGCCACAGGAGGTGGCACGGCGACCAGCATCACGTTCGGACTAGGGACAGGACAGGTCAAGTCGCTGAACGATCTCAACACGGCGCTCGCAGCCAACAACCTGCAGGCGACGATCGACTCGTCCACCGGCAAGATCTCGATCACCACGACCAACGACGCGGCTTCGGCCACGATCGGTGCGATCGGCGGTACGTCGGCTGCATCCAGCCAGGCTTTCAACGGCCTGACGGCGGCGGCTCCGGTGGCGGACGCGACCGCGCAGACGCAGCGCGCGAGCCTGGTCTCCCAGTACAACAACGTGCTGGCGCAGATCAACACGACCGCGGCTGACGCTTCGTTCAACGGCATCAACCTGCTGAACGGCGACACGCTGAAGTTGACCTTCAACGAAACGGGTAAGTCGACGCTGTCGATCACCGGTGTCACGTTCAACTCGGCTGGCCTCGGCCTGTCGAACCTGACCTCGGGCACCGACTTCCTCGACAACAACTCGGCGAACAAGGTCATCGGCGTCCTCAACTCGGCGAGCTCCACGCTGCGCAACGAGGCCTCCACGCTGGGTTCGAACCTCTCGGTGGTGCAGGTTCGTCAGGACTTCAACAAGAACCTGATCAACGTGCTGCAGACCGGCTCGTCGAACCTGACGCTGGCCGACACCAACGAGGAAGCGGCCAACAGCCAGGCGCTGTCGACCCGCCAGTCGATCGCGGTGTCCGCGCTGTCGCTCGCCAACCAGTCGCAGGCGAGCGTGCTGCAGCTCCTGCGCTAAGGCGCGGGCGGCACCCACGAATATCGGAGGCGGCGGGGCTTGCCCCGCCGTTTTCGGCTCTAGACTATTCGCAAATTGACGCCGCTCGGCTGCGGCGCCGGATCAGCCGGACAGCGAGCACGAGAGCAACGTCGTGTCGACGCGAATGCAGCCTGCCGACGACGCCGCTCCCGAGAGGAGACTCCCGAGAGGAGCCTTCTGAGAGGAGACTGGGCCATGCCCCTGCGGGTCGAGCTGAAGCCTTTCGAGCGCATCGTGATCGGCGACAGCGTCATCGTTAATTCGAATACGCGCGCCCGCTTCATCGTCGAAGGCGACGCGCCCATCCTCCGCGAGCGTGACACCGTCACCGCCGAGACCGCCGATACGCCGGCCAAGCGCCTCTATCTCTGCGTCCAGACGATGTATCTGAAGAACGACGCGATCCGTTATCGCGCGTCCTATCTCGCCTGTATGAACGAGTTGCGCAGGGCGATTCCGGAAGCCGCCGGCCAAGCCGAGATGGTGGATCGCCATGTCACGGAAGGAGCGCTGTACAAGGCGCTGAAGGAGATCAGGGCGCTGATCGAGCGAGAGGATCGCGCAGTCGCGCCGGTCGAAGCGATGCCTTGACATTCCGGCCGCGGAAGGAGCCGGGCTCGCCACAGCCTGAGAGGTTGGTGCTACGTCCGTATTAGCACGGACAATAAAATTAACGGGACGGATAAAAGCCCCACCTAACGATGGCGTGGACGAAAGTCTGTTCAGCCGGGTCGGCGAGGGCCGGGTATCGATCCGCGCCGCTGGTGAAGGCCGGGACCGACCGTCGCTCTGACAGGATCAGCGGTCGCCCCGTGACCGCGGCGCCAATTCTTGGAAGGCCAGTTTCATGGATGACCTGTTGCGTGAGTTCCTGACGGAGACCAGCGAGAGCCTGGATACCGTCGACAATCAATTGGTGCGGTTCGAGCAGGAGCCGAACAACGCCAAGATCCTCGATAACATCTTCCGGCTGGTGCACACGATCAAGGGGACCTGCGGTTTCCTCGGCCTGCCACGGCTCGAGGCGCTGGCGCACGCCGCCGAAACATTGATGGGCAAATTCCGCGACGGCATGCCGGTGACCGGCGAGGCCGTGACGCTGATCCTGACCACGATCGACCGCATCAAGGACATCCTGGGACAGCTCGAGGCCAACGAGGCCGAGCCCGAGGGCGAGGACCGCGACCTCATCAGCGAGCTCGAGGCGATGGTCGAGCGCGGCATGGCGGCGATGGCCGCGGGCGAAGCGGCCCCGCCGCTGGTGCCGGCCGCGCCGCCCGCCCCCGCGGTGACGCACGGCTCGCTGATCGACCAGACGCTGGAGCGTCCGCTGCGTCCGGGCGAAGTGTCGCTCGACGAACTCGAGCGGGCCTTCCGCGAGACCGCGATCGAGTTGCCGCCCGCGCATGAGAAGGCGCCTGAGCCCAAGGCCGCTGCCCCGGCGCCGGTCGCCAAGGCCGGGCCTGCCAAGGCGGAAGCAGAGGCCAAGGCCGAGCCGAAGAAGGCGGCGCGGCCGAAGGTCAATGCCGACGGCGAGGTGCACGAGAACGACAAGGTCGCCAACCAGTCGATCCGCGTCAACGTCGACACGCTCGAACATCTGATGACGATGGTCTCGGAGCTGGTGCTGACGCGCAACCAGCTCCTGGAGATCGCCCGCCGCAACGAGGACACCGAGTTCAAGGTGCCGCTGCAGCGGCTGTCCAACGTCACCGCCGAGCTGCAGGAGGGCGTCATGAAGACGCGCATGCAGCCGATCGGCAATGCCTGGCAGAAGCTGCCGCGCATCGTCCGCGACCTCGCCACCGAACTCGGCAAGCAGATCGAGCTCGAGATGCACGGCGCCGACACCGAGCTCGACCGCCAGGTGCTCGACCTGATCAAGGACCCGCTCACCCACATGGTGCGCAACTCCGCCGATCACGGCCTGGAGACGATGGCCGAGCGCGCCGCGGCCGGCAAGGCCGAGCAGGGCACCATCCGGCTGTCCGCCTATCACGAAGGCGGCCATATCATCATCTGCATCGCCGACAACGGCCGCGGCCTCAACACCGAGCGCATCAAGGCCAAGGCCTTGGCGAACGGCCTCGTCACCGAGGCCGAGCTCGAGAAGATGACGGAAGCGCAGATCCACAAGTTCATCTTCGAGCCGGGCTTCTCGACCGCGGCCGCCGTCACCTCGGTCTCGGGCCGCGGCGTCGGCATGGACGTGGTGCGCACCAACATCGACCAGATCGGCGGCACCATCGACATCAAGTCGGTGCTCGGCGAGGGCACCTCGGTCACCATCAAGATCCCGCTGACGCTCGCGATCGTCTCGGCGCTGATCGTCGAAGCCGGCGGCGACCGCTTCGCGATCCCGCAATTGTCGGTCGTCGAGCTGGTGCGTGCGCGCGCCAACTCCGAGCACCGCATCGAGCGCATCAAGGACACCGCGGTCTTGCGCTTGCGCAACAAGCTGCTGCCGCTGATGCATCTGAAGAAGCTCCTGAAGATCGACGACGGCTCGTCGACCGATCCGGAGAACGGCTTCATCGTGGTGACGCAGGTCGGCAACCAGACCTTCGGCATCGTGGTCGACTGCGTGTTCCACACCGAGGAAATCGTGGTCAAGCCGATGTCGACCAAGCTGCGTCACATCGACATGTTCTCGGGCAACACCATCCTGGGCGACGGCGCCGTGATCATGATCATCGATCCGAACGGCATTGCGAAAGCGCTCGGCGCCGCCGGCTCGGCCTCGCAGGCGGTGTCCGACGAGCACGCCGCGCATCACGCCATCGGCGGCGAGCAGCTCACCTCGCTGCTGGTGTTCCGCGCCGGCACGGCGCAGCCCAAGGCGGTGCCGCTGGCGCTGGTCACGCGCCTGGAGGAGATCGCGGCCGACAAGATCGAGATCTCCAACGGCCGCTACATGGTGCAGTACCGCGACCAGCTGATGCCCTTGGTGCAGATGGAAGGCGTGTCGGTGCAGACGTCGGGCTCGCAGCCGATCCTGGTGTTCGCCGACGAGACCCGCGCGATGGGCCTCGTGGTCGACGAGATCATCGACATCGTCGAGGAGCGGCTCAACATCCAGGTCTCCGGCGCCAAGGATGGCATCCTCGGCTCGGCGGTGATCAAGGGCCAGGCGACCGAGGTGATCGACGTCGGCCACTTCCTGCCGATGGCCTTCGCCGACTGGTTCATCCGCAAGGAGATGCACACCGACGCGCAGACGCAGTCGGTGCTGCTGGTCGACGACTCGCCGTTCTTCCGCAACATGCTGGCGCCGGTGTTGAAGTCGGCCGGCTACAAGGTGCGCACGGCGGCCTCGGCGATCGAGGGCCTGGCCACGCTGCGCTCCGGGCACAGCTTCGACATCGTCGTCACCGACATCGAGATGCCGGAGATGAACGGCTTCGAGTTCACCGAGGCGATCCGCGCCGACCAGAACCTGAGCCAGATGCCGGTCATCGCGGTGTCGTCGCTGGTGTCGCCGGCGGCGATCGAGCGCGGCCGCCAGGCCGGCCTCTACGACTACATCGCCAAGTTCGACCGGCCCGGCCTGATCGCGGCGCTGAAGGAACAGATCGAGGAACGTGCCCGCGCCGAAGCCAACCGGCGGGCCGCGTGACAGCAAGCGGACAGGAGTAGCGTGCGATGAGCAGCAAGATCGAAACCACCGAGGGCGCCGCCGTCGAATACGTCACTGCGATGATCGGCGGCCAGCTGTTCGGCCTGCCGATCTCCCGGGTACAGGACGTGTTCATGCCGGAGCGGGTGACGCGGGTGCCGCTGTCATCGGCGGAGATCGCCGGGGTCCTGAACCTGCGCGGCCGCATCGTGACCGTCGTCGACATGCGGGCGCGGCTCGGCCTTGCCCGCGCCGAGGACGGCAAGCCGCCTATGGCGGTCGGCGTCGATCTGCGCGGCGAGTCCTACGGTCTCCTGATCGACCAGATCGGCGAGGTGCTGCGGCTGTCCGAGGAGGGCCGGGAGGAGAACCCCGTCAATCTCGACCCGCGCATGGCGAAATTCGCCGGCGGCGTGCACCGCCTCGACGGCCAGCTGATGGTCATTCTCGACGTCGATCGCGTGCTCGAGCTCCTGCCGAAGGCAGCAATCGCCGCCTAGCCCGTCAACCGTCCCATAGGGGAGACAACAATGAAGAGCTGTCTGGTCGTGGATGACTCCAGCGTCGTGCGCAAGATCGCACGGCGTATCCTGGAGGAGTTGGGCTTCTCCGTCGTCGAGGCGGAGGATGGCGAGCGGGCGCTCGAGATCTGCACCAAGAGCCTGCCGGACGCCATTCTGCTCGACTGGAACATGCCCGTCATGGACGGTTATGATTTCCTCGGGCGCCTGCGCCGGCTGCCGGGCGGCGAAGGCCCCAAGGTGGTGTTCTGCACCACCGAAAACGACATCGATCACATTTCGCGCGCGCTGAACGCCGGCGCCAACGAATACATCATGAAGCCGTTCGACAAAGAGATTGTGGCCGCCAAATTCCAGGAAGTTGGTCTCATCCAGGCGCTGTCAGCCGAATCCGCCTGATCCCTTCGTCTGCCCAGAAGAGGCCGCCCGTGAACCAGCCTGATTATGAGTTCCTGCGCAAGCTGCTTCGAGACAAGTCCGGTCTCGATCTGTCTGCCGACAAGCAATATCTGATCGAGAGCCGCCTGCTTCCGCTCGCGCGCAAGGCCGGTCTGGCCAGCATCAGCGATCTCGTCCAGAAGCTGAAGGACGGGTCGAGCGCCTTGATAAGTCAGGTCGTCGAAGCGATGACGACCAACGAGACGTTCTTCTTCCGCGACAAGGTCCCGTTCGATCATTTCCGCGACGTGATCATGCCGGAGCTCCTCAAGGCGCGCGCCAACCGCAAGTCGATCCGGATCTGGTGCGCTGCCTGCTCGACCGGCCAGGAGCCGTATTCGCTGGCGATGTCGCTCAAGGAGATGGGATCTGCGCTCAGTGGATGGCGCATCGAGATCATCGCCACCGATCTGTCGCAGGAGGTGCTGGAGAAATCGAAGGCCGGCCTCTACAGCCAGTTCGAGGTGCAGCGCGGGCTGCCGATCCAGCTTCTGGTCAAATATTTCAAGCAGGCAGGCGAACTCTGGCAGATCAATTCCGACGTGCGCGGCATGGTCCAGCATCGCCAGCTCAATCTGCTGCACGACTTCTCACAGCTCGGCACATTCGACGTCGTGTTCTGCCGCAACGTGCTGATCTATTTCGATCAGGACACCAAGATCAACATCTTCGGCCGGCTCGCCAAGCAGATGGAGCCGGACGGCTTCCTCGTACTCGGTGCGGCGGAGACCGTCGTCGGCCTCACCGACGTGTTCAAGCCGCTCGCGGACCGGCGTGGCCTTTATCGCCCGAGCGGGATCGCTTCCGCGGCGAAGGCGTCCGCTCCGGGAATGCCCAGGATCGCGGCCGCGGGCAACTAGATGTTCCCGCAGCCCAATAGAGCAGGACGCGAAGATGTCTGACGACAACAAAGGTACGGAGCGCGTCACCTTCAGCCGTGGTTACGATGTCTGCATCATGGGCATCGACGGGACCTGGCGCAGGGACTGCCAGCTCAACGCCATCTCGGACACCGACGCGGTGCTGACGGTCGAGGGATCGATCCAGGGATTGAATCTGAAAGAGTTCTTTCTGCTGCTGTCCTCGACGGGGCTCGCCTACCGCCGCTGCGAGCTGGTCCGGGTCAACGGCTCCGAGATGGACATCCAGTTCATCAAGGGAAAGAACAAGAAGAAGCGTGGCAACGCTTCCGCCGGCCAGGAAACGACCGTCAACTAGTTCGCCTTGCGGCAGCACGGCGCATTGCTCGCCCGCCGCTCGGGAAACTTCCGCGCGCGGAGCGACGAGGAGACGCGCCAGCCCGGGTCCTGCGCAAGTCCTAAGACGCGTGGCCTTTTTTCCGAGAGCCGCTTTACGTCGCCGCAGGGTCGGACGTGTATGACAATGACGTCGGTCAAATTTTCCAGGGACGGCCAATGCCGGTCATGAGTTCGGAACTTGCATCCAGCCGGTCGGAGCGCGCCGATGATGGCGAACGGCGCGCGCTGCAGCTCTTGGTCGTCGACGACGACGCCGCGCAGCGGACGCTGATCGCGCTGGCGGCCAAGCAGGCCGGCCACGCCGTGACGGTCGCGGCCACGTGCAGCGATGCGATCCGCGAGGTGCGCAGCAACCGCTTTGACTGCGTGACGCTCGATCTCATGCTCGAGGATGGCGAGGGGACCGAGGTCCTCAAGGTCATCGCAGATACCCGCTTCGCCGGTTCCGTGATCGTGATCAGCGGCATGGATGCGGCGAAGCGAATTGAGGCCCGGCTGTTCGCGCGCTCGCTCGGGATCGACCTGCAGAGCCTGCCGAAGCCAGTCGATCTGGCAGCGTTGCGCATCTGCCTGGCGAATCTCGGCAAGACTGTGCTCGGCCTGCCCGTGGTTCACACCTGGGGCGGCGTCGCAGCCGAAAGTGTTGCCGCGAAGCATCGGTCCTGACAGAGCTGCATCGGCGCAAGGCGCGGTCCAGGGCGCACAATCCTATGCAACGTCCGAATCCCGCCGATCTCTGATCAAAACGAGGGCAAGGCCGGCTGACGGCTGTACGTCTTGTGTCAAATGCCGTGCAGATTTTCGTGGGCTGAGGGCCGTGCACGCGTCCGCCGCCGAGCATGTCTGTGGGCGTGGTGCACGTGGGCAACGCCGATGCGACCAGAGTTTGATGTCGATCATGACGCTGTCGGCGTTGATGTGTTTTTGCAAGGCAGCATGCTGCCCGAGACGACTGCCTTGAGATCGTGTCCAGATCATGGTCTCGTGAAGGCGATCACCGATCTGCAGCTACTACTTGTGGGTTAGGATCATAAACCGTACAAATACGGGTGCCCAAAGCACCCGACGAGTATGGTATCATAAGACGCGCTTTCATTGTTTCTTCTCCTTTGCAAGAGCAATCGCCCATGGCCGAACAAACAGCTTCCCGCGGTGAGATTTTTGTCGTCGATGACGACCCAGCCGTGCGCGACACCCTCTCGATGGTCTTGTCGGCAGGTGGGTATGAAGTGATCTGTTTTGCGGACGGCGCCGCGCTCCTGGCGGTGGCGCGGAGCAGGACACCGGCCTGTATCCTGCTCGACGTGCACATCCCCGGAAAGTCCGGTCTCGACATTCTCAGGGAACTGCACGGCGAGGACTATCCGGCTCCGATCTTCATGATCTCGGGCCAGGGCGACATCCCGATGGCCGTCAATGCGATCAAGAACGGGGCGCTCGACTTCATCGAGAAGCCGTTCCGCGGCAGTGAGATCGTGGCCCGTCTGAACGAGGCGATCGGCGCGTTCGCGCGGCGGCAGAAGGAGAATGCCTCGCCGAAGATCGGCTCGCTGCATTTCCCCGGCCGCGAGCCGCTGACGCGGCGCGAGCGCGAGGTCCTGGAACAATTCACGGCGGGGGCCTCGAACAAGGAGGCGGGGCGCACGCTGGGCATCAGCCCGCGCACGATCGAGGATCACCGCGCCAACATCATGAAGAAGCTCGGCGCGCGCAACGCGGCCGATCTGATCCGCATCGTGATGACGGCGTCGCGCGCCAATTGAGCCGATGGCCGGGCCGCCCGCACGGGGCCTCAAGCTGGAGTAGCGGCAACCGCAAGCGCCAGGCCGCGTTGGTCGGGCCGCATTGGCCAAGCCTCGTTTTTCAAGCCTGGTTTTTCAAGCCTCGGTCGCGGCGAGCGCCTTGCGGATCATCTTGGCGAGCTCGGATTTGCGGTACGGCTTCGGCAGCAGAAGAATTCCTTCGTCGAGCCGGCCGTGATGCACCACGGCATTCTCGGTGTAGCCGGAGGTGAACAGGACCCGCTGCGTCGGACGAATCCGCTGGATCTCGGATGCGAGCTGGCGGCCGTTCATCGTCCCCGGCATGATGATGTCGGTGAAGAGCAGATCGAACGGCTCTCCGGCATTGGTGATCGCCAGCGCTTCGGCGGCATTGGCCGCCTCCAGCGTCGCATAGCCCAGTGCATGGAGCTGGGCGAGAACGTAGCCGCGCACCAGCCGGTCGTCCTCCACCACCAGGATCGTCTCCTGGCCGCCCTGGATCGCCGGCGCGTCGCCCGAGGGCTGCGTGATCGCTTCTTCGCTGCCCGGCGGCAGGTACATCCGAATCGTGGTGCCGTGGCCCTCTTCGCTGTAGATCCTGATGTGGCCGGCCGATTGCTTCACGAAGCCGTACACCATCGACAATCCGAGCCCCGTCCCCTTGCCCGGCCCCTTCGAGGTGAAGAACGGATTGAACACCTTGTCGATGATGGCGGCGGGAATGCCGCTGCCACTGTCGCTCACCGCGATCATCGCGTAGCGACCGGGCCGCACGTCGTCGTAGAGACTTGCGTAGTTCTCGTCGAGGTCGGCCCAGCCGGTCTCCAGGATGAGCTTGCCGCCATTCGGCATCGCGTCGCGGGCATTGAGCGCGAGGTTGATGACCGCCGTGGCGAGCTGGTTCGGATCGACATGCGCCACGCAGGTCTCGTCCTGGAAGACGGACTCGATCTCGATCTGCTCTCCGAGCGTCGGCCGCAGCAGCTTGGCCGTGTCGATCATCAGCGTGTTGACGTCGACCTCGCGCGGCTGCAGCGGCTGCCGGCGCGCAAAGGCGAGCAGATGCTGGGTGAGATCGGCCCCGCGCGCGGCGGCCTCGTCGATCATCCTGGTGATCGCGGCGAGCTGCGGCTCCTTGGCCACGGCCGCGGCGAGAATCTCGATCGTGCCGGTGATCACGGTGAGGATGTTGTTGAAGTCGTGCGCGATGCCGCCGGTGAGCTGGCCGATCGCTTCCATCTTCTCGGACTGGCGGATCCGCTCCTCGGTCGCGATCTTGTCGGTGAGGTCGCGGAAGAAGCCGTTCAGCACGAAGCCGTTGCGGGTCTTCAGCGCGGTCACGCTGAGCTCGGCCTTGAACTCGCGGCCGTCGCGCCGCTTCACCATGACCTCGCGTCGGCGGCCGACCCCGAGTGCGCTCGCTTGTCCGGTCATCAGGATGCGGCCGAGCGCGGCGCGCAGCTCCTCGCCGACGTCCCCGACCGTGATCACGTCGAAGACGTCCTTGCCGATGATCTCGGCGCGCGACCAGCCGAAGATCTTCTCGGCCTGGGAGTTCCAGTTGAGAATGGCCCCGTTGTCGTCGACCTGGACGAAGGCATCGAGCGCGGTCTCGACGATGTTGCGGGCGAGCTGTTCGCTCTCCCGGAGCGTCTCCTGCGCCAGCCGGCTCTCGGTCATGTCGCGGCCGATGAAGAAGTGGCGCTGCACCGGCTCCGACCAGTTCGAGGTCCAGGACAGCGTCACCACGCGGCCGTCCTTGTGGACGTAGCGGCAGTCGGAGGTGCGCGCCCGAAGGCCGAGGCGCGAGGCGCGAAGCTCCTCGCGTGCTTTGGGTAGATCGTCCGGGTGGATGAACTCCGCGCCGCTGCGGCCGATCATCTCCGCCGGCGTATAGCCGAGAATCGCCTCCACGCTCGGTGAGACCTGAACCAGGATGCCATTGCGGTCGGTGATGAGGATCAGGTCCTGCGACGTCTCGAAGATGCGCCGCCGTTCCTCGGTCTGCTGGCGCAGCGCCAGTTCGGTCCGGCGGCTCTCGGTGACGTCGCGTGCGATCTTGGAGGCGCCGATGATCTGGCCGGTCGGTGATTTGATCGGCGAGACGCTGAGCGAGACCTGGACCAGCTCACCGTCCTTGCGGATCCGCACCGTCTCGAAATGCTGGATCCGCTCGCCGCGGGCCATGCGCGCCAGAAGGTCCTGGGCCTCGGCCATGCGCTCGGGCGGCACGAGGAAATCCGCAAGGCGGCCCACGGCCTCCTCGGCGGAGTAGCCCAGCATGGCCTCGGCTGCCGGATTCCAGGCGGTGATGGTGCCGTCCAGCGACAGCGTCACGATCGCGTCGTTCGACGATTCCACCGCGGCACTGTAGAGCCGTTCGCGGGCGGCGAAATGGTCGCGCGCTGCTTCGGTCAGGTAATGCTCCTGGACCTCGCGCTCGAGCTCGGCGGTCTTGGTGCGAACCTCGTCCAGCACGCGGGCGAAGGCGCGCGCCAGCACGCCGGTCTCGCCGACCGCCTCGAGCGGGATATTCACCGCCTCGCCGCGCCCCACGCCCTCGACGGCCTGGGTCAGTTGGTTGATCGGCCGCGTCAGCGAGCGCGCGACCACGAAGGCGAGCGCGGCCGCGCACAGCATCGCGATCAGGCCGACCTCGATCGCCGTCTTGCGGATGGCGAGGGCGGGCGCCATGAAGGCGGTGTTCGGGATCGTCTCGATCACCGCCACCCATTCCTGTCCCGCGAGCAGCGCCGGCGCGAAGGCGACACCGCCGGGACGATCGGCTTCGTCGTGCAGGATCTGCGCGAAACCCTCGGCGCTGCCGGTCGCGCCGGCGAGCGTCGGAAAATCGTCCTGCCATCGCGTCGATCGGCCGCGTTTCGAGGCGAATTCCCGGTCTGATTCGGGATGGAAGAGATAGTCGCCGCGGGCGTTCACGACATAGAGCTGCGCGCCCGGGCGGGCCGCCGTGCGCAGATGCGCGAAGATCGGGCGCATGTCGAGATCGACGATCAGGATCGCGTACGGCTTGCCGTCCGGCGCGAACACCGGCGTGCCGACGCACAGCATCGGCACGCCTGTCTTGGGGTCCGTCGTGTTGCCGTCGAGAATGATCGGCGAGAGCCGGATGCCGCCGGGCGGCAGGCTCAGCGTCTCCTTGATGTAGTTGCGCTCGCCGCGCGTGATCAGCTCGTTCTCCGGAACGATCCGCACCGTGTTGCCCGGCCCGAGCCGGTCGACCCGGATCAGCTCGCGATAATCGTTCTCGATCCCGACCAGGCGGATCATCGCGTAGGTCGGCTTGGCCTGCAGCTCGGCGAAGTAGCGCGTTGCGACCCGCTCGCGCCACGACTGCGCCGGCAGCCCTTCGCGGGGATCGGGAGCTCCCGTCTTCAGTGTGCGCATCAACGTCGCCAGATTCGGCGAGGCGCGATAGCCGTTGATGTCATTCCGGGCGCTGCCGACATAGTTTTCGAGCTCGGTCGCCATCAGGCGCGAATGCGACTCGATTCGATCGAGCGCGCGCGGCAACAGCGCCCGCTCGAGGCTGCGATAGCCGAGCCAGCCGACGGCGAACACCGCGATCGCGACCAGCAGGATCATCGCGATCGCCAGCCGCGTCGTCAGCGTGAGGCGGCCGCCGAACCGCGGCGCCTCGCTCGCGCGCTGCGCGCCGCTGAGCAGGAGCCCTTCGGTTCGGCCGTCAGGATTTCGGAACAGCATCTTGGCCTGGCCGGGGTCGAGCAGCCCGATCGCCTGCCGATGCCAGGCATTCGGAAACCATCGTCAGGAGGGCTGCCGGTTTGAATGGCTTGGGCAATGCGGACACCGCTCCCAGCCTGGTGGCCATGGTAAGATAGTCGGGCTCGGTCACCGAGGTCGGGGTGTGGGCACGTCCCGAGGTCATGATGATCGGAACGCCCGGCGTGTGCTTGAGGATCAAGCGCATCGCCTCCAGCCCGTCCATGCCCGGCATGAAGATGTCGAGGATCACCAAGTCAAAGCTCTCGCTCTTGAAGCGGACGAGTGCCTTCTGGCCGTCGCCGGCGATGCCGACGACGTGACCGGCCCGTTCGAGCACGCGCTGAATTGTCAGCTGCATGAGCGGATCGTCGTCCACGACCAGAATCTTCGCCACGCTCCGCATCTCCCGATTGGCTGGCAGCAAGACCAACGGTCAGTTGTAAGGTTTTGCCCAATTCGCGGCGCGCCGCAAGCGTTTCGCCGGGCAAGTCACATGCAGGATGGGGCGCGGTGATCGATGTCCTGTACGGGACAAGGGTGGACTATCCGGGCGCCGGGCCTGCATTCGAGGCGCTCGCGCCGTAGTTGCATGGCGCGGAGCGCTCCATAATCGCCTCGTCGTCGCGCCGAATGCACAATATTTGAGCACATGTCTGAGGATGTGCGATCCCAGGTGGCGCGACAGACGGTGCGGACCAGCACGGGACGGAGTGGCCACAGACGACATGCCGGCGTGCGGCGTGACACCGCTCACGTCCTCCGATTGGGCGGGCCGCTAGCCACTGAGATAGTCCGGCCAGCGGCTGCGAATGGTCGCGAGGTCGCTCAGCGTCCCGGTCAGGTGCTCGCGCAGATGCGTCTGCGCGTCGTCCGGCCGGCTCGCGGCGATCGCGTCGACGATCTGCTTGTGGTGGCGCAGGATCGTCTGCGCCTTGCCGGGCGAGGGCAGATGCAGCCGGCGCAACCGGTCGATGTGACCGCTGCGGCTGCGCACCAGGGTCCACAGCTCGTGCTTGTCCGCGGCAGTGTAGAGCCGCTCGTGAAATGCGTTGTCGACCACCGTGAATGACGCGAAGTCGCCGTCCCTGGCGAATCGCCGCTGCTGGGCGATCAGAGCATGGAGTTCGTCGATCGGCGCCGCCGCCGGCCGCAGCGCGAGCAGGCGCACGATCTCGAGCTCCAGCGCCTGGCGCAGGAACTGCGCCTGCTGCGCCCGACCAACATCGATGCGGCTGACCAGGGTCGCGTGCTGCGGGAACACGTCGACGAGGCCTTCCTCGGCGAGGCGCATCAGCGCGTCGCGGATCGGCGTCGAGCTGAGGCCGAACTCGGCCTGCAGCGCCGGCCGCGACAATGGCGCTCCCGGTGGGAGCGCGAGGGCGATGATCTGGTCGCGCAACCGCTCGAAGACCTGCGGTGCCGCGCGCCGGCTCGGATCGAGCCGTTCGGGCGGGAGAACCGCAGCAGGCGTCGCGGGCAATGCCATTTGGTGGGACGTCCGGCTCGAATGTCGCAGGGGGAGAACAGCCCTTGTCAGAGATGCACTAATGCATTAGTGCATCTCTCCGCTGGCCGTCAAGAAGGAGCCGGCACGCGAGGAGGGATGTCCCATGTTCGAGAAGTTCGCGCGCTCGGCCGCACGAGCCGCCGGCCTGCTGGCCACGCTGCTGGTCGCGGCGGCCTGGAATGACGCCGCGCAGGCCCAGCAGAAGACCGAAATCTCGCTGTCGCGCCAGCCTGGCATCTTCTACATGCCGAGCCACATCATCGAGAAGAACAAGCTGATCGAGAAGCATGCGGCCGCGCTCGGCGTGCCCGGCGTCACCACCAAATGGCTGACCTTCTCCGGCGGCGGCGCGCAGACCGATGCGCTGTTGTCGGGCAGCGTCGACATCCTCAACACCGGCACCGGCAATCTGCTGCTGTTGTGGGATCGTACCCGCGGCGGCGTGAAGGGCATCGTCGCCACCTCGGCGCAGCCGATGACCCTGATCAGCCGCGATCCCAACATCAAGTCGATCAAGGACTTCGGTCCCAGTGACAAGATCGCCGTGCCGACCGTCAAGGTCTCGACCCAGGCCATCGTGCTGCAGATCGCGGCCGCTGAGGTTTTCGGCGCCGATCAGTGGAACAAGCTCGACGCGAACACCGTGCAGCTCGGTCACCCCGACGCCTATACGGCGCTGTCGAACCCGCAGCACGAGGTGCACAATCATTTCTCGATCCCGCCCTACACGTTCCTCGAATTGAAGAACGTGCCCGGCGCGCATGTCGTGATGAATTCGCCCGACGTCATGGGCGGACCGCTGAGCCAGGCGCAGTTCTTCACCACCACGAAGTTCGCCGACGTCAATCCGAAGATCATCCAGGCGGTGCGCGATGCGACCAAGGAAGCGCAGGACCTGATCCGCAGCGATACCAGGACGGCGGTCGAGATCTACAAGGAGATCACCGGCGACAAGACCTCGGTCGATGACCTGCTCGCCTGGCTCAAGGAGCCCGGCATGATGGAATGGAATCTGGAGCCGCAGGGCACCATGAAGTTCGCGGCCCATCTCGCCAAGATCGGCACCATCAAGACCCAGCCCAAGGCCTGGACCGATTATTATCTCCCCGTCGCGCATGATCTGAAGGGCAACTGATGTCCGCTCTGCTCGACGTCGATGGCGTCACCCTGCGCTACAAGACCTCCAGCGCAGTGATCACCGCGACGGAGCGGGTCGGCTTCTCCGTCGACCGCTCCGATCGCTTCGTGCTGCTGGGACCGTCCGGTTGCGGCAAGTCGACCTTGCTGAAGGCGGTCGGTGGCTACATCAAGCCGAGCGAGGGCCGGATGCGCATCAACGGCCGCGAGATCACCGGTCCCGGCGCCGACCGCATGATGATCTTCCAGGAGTTCGACCAGCTGCTGCCGTGGAAGACCGTGCTCGCCAACGTGATGTTCCCGCTGCTGACGGCGCGGCGCATGCCGCGCAAGGAGGCCGAGAGCCGCGCCCGCACCTATATCGAGAAAGTCGGGCTGACGCGCGTCGTCGATGCCTATCCGCACACGCTGTCGGGCGGCATGAAGCAGCGCGTCGCGATCGCCCGGGGCATGGCGATGGAGCCGGACATCCTGCTGATGGACGAGCCGTTCGCCGCGCTCGATGCGCTGACGCGGCGCACCTGCCAGGACGAGCTGCTGCAGTTGTGGAACGAGACGAAATTCACCGTCTTGTTCGTGACGCATTCGATCGCCGAAGCCATCAAGATCGGCAACCGCATTCTGCTGCTGTCGCCGCATCCCGGCCGCGTCAAGGCCGAGGTGGTCGACGTCGACAAGGTCTCGGCCGAGGACGGCAGCGCGGCGCGCCTGGAGAAGCAGATCCATGATCTTTTGTTCTCCGAACCTGCAACGACGCATTGAGGACGGCGCCCATGGCTGAAGCCAAGATCATCCTGCGCGATACGTCGGCCGCGAGCGCCGCGCCTGCAGATGTCGCGCGCAAGCTCGGCGTGCTCGAGCTGCTGTGGAACGACGGCTTCGTGCGCAAGAGCCTGATCATTGTCTTGCTCGCCGCGATCTGGCAGGCCTATGGCAGCTATCTCGACAATCCCCTGCTGTTCCCGACCTTCTCCGACACCATCGCGGCGCTGTGGGAGAAGGTCCGCGACGGCACCATCCCGATGCGCGTCTGGACCTCGCTGAAGGTGCTGTTCATGGGCTATGCCGCAGGCATCGTTCTCGCGGCGATCCTGACTGTGCTCGCGATCTCGACTCGCATCGGCACCGATTTCCTCGAGACGATCACGGCGATGTTCAATCCCTTGCCGGCGATCGCGCTGCTGCCGCTGGCGCTGATCTGGTTCGGGCTCGGCAGCGGCAGTCTCGTCTTCGTGCTGATCCATTCGGTGCTGTGGCCCGTCGCGCTCAACACCCATTCCGGCTTCAAAAGCGTCTCGAACACGCTGCGCATGGTCGGGCGCAACTACGGTCTCAGCGGCTTCTCCTATGTGATCCGAATCCTGATTCCGGCGGCGTTCGGCGCCATCCTCACGGGTTTGAAGATCGGCTGGGCCTTCGCCTGGCGCACCCTGATCGCGGCCGAGCTGGTGTTCGGTGTCTCCTCGGGGCAGGGCGGCCTCGGCTGGTTCATCTTCGAGAACCGCAATCTGCTCGAGATCCCCGCGGTGTTCGCCGGCCTGCTGACCGTGATCCTGATCGGTCTCGTGGTCGAGAACCTGATCTTCCGCACCATCGAGCGCAAGACCGTGCTGACCTGGGGAACGCAATCATGAGCCACAAGAAGAGCCCCGATCAGCTGCGCAGCGCGCGCTGGTTCGCGCCCGACGATCTCCGTTCCTTCGGCCACCGCTCGCGGGTGATGCAGATGGGCTATGCCCAGGAGGAGTGGAAGGGCCGTCCGGTCATCGCCATCATCAACACCTGGTCCGACGCGCAGCCCTGCCACATGCACTTCAAGCAGCGGGTCGACGACGTCAAGCGCGGCGTGCTGATGGCCGGCGGTTTCCCGATCGAGCTGCCTGCGCTGTCGCTGTCGGAGTCGCTGTTGAAGCCGACCACGATGCTCTATCGCAACATGCTGGCGATGGATGTCGAGGAGCTCTTGCGCGGCCACCCCGTCGATGGCGTCGTGCTGATGGGCGGCTGCGACAAGACCACGCCGGCGCTGCTGCTCGGCGCCACCAGCATGAACCTGCCGGCGATCTATCTCCCGGCCGGGCCGATGCTGCGCGGCAACTGGAAGGGCAAGACGCTCGGCTCCGGCTCCGACGCCTGGAAGTACTGGGACGAACGCCGCGCCGGCAAGCTGTCGGACGCCGATTGGAATGCGATGGAGGCGGGCATCGCCCGCAGCCACGGCACCTGCATGACCATGGGGACGGCCTCGACCATGACCGCGATCGCGGAAGCGATCGGCATGACCTTGCCCGGCGCCTCGTCGATTCCGGCTGCCGATGCCGAGCACATCCGCATGAGCTCGGAATGCGGCCGCCGCGTCGTCGAGATGGTGTGGGAGGACCTGACGCCATCGAAGATCCAGACCCACGCAGCGTTCGAGAATGCGATCGCGGTCGCCATGGCGATGGGCTGCTCGACCAACGCCATCATCCATGTGATCGCGCAGGCGCGCCGCGCCGGCGCCGATATCGGCCTTGATGATTTCGAGGCCGCCAGCCGCAAGGTGCCGGTGCTCGCCAATGTCCGGCCGAGCGGCGACGCCTATCTGATGGAGGATTTCTACTACGCGGGCGGGCTGCCCGGCCTGATGAGCAGGATGAAAGAGCATCTCCATCTCGACTGCCTCACCGTCAATGGCCGCACCCTCGGCGACAACATCAAGGGCGCCGGCGTCTACAATGACGACGTCATCCGTCCGCAGTCGAACCCGATCTATCGCGAAGGTGCGCTCGCCGTGCTCAAGGGCAACCTTGCGCCGGACGGCTGCGTCATCAAGCCCTCTGCCTGCGATCCGCGCTTCCTCAGGCACACCGGCCCGGCGCTGGTGTTCGACGACTATCCCTCGATGAAGAAGGCGATCGACGATCCCGATCTCGACGTCACCGCCGACCATGTGCTGATCCTGCGCAATGCCGGGCCACAGGGCGGGCCAGGGATGCCGGAATGGGGCATGCTGCCGATCCCGACCAAGCTCGTGCGCGAGGGCGTGCGCGACATGGTCCGGCTGTCCGACGCGCGCATGAGCGGGACGTCCTACGGCGCCTGCATCCTGCACGTCGCGCCGGAAGCCTATGTCGGCGGTCCCCTGGCGCTGGTGCGCAATGGCGACCGCATCACCCTCGACGTCGCCGCGCGCACCATCAATCTCGACGTGCCCGAGGAGGAGCTGGCGCGCCGTCGCGCCGCTTGGCAACCGCCTGCGCCGCGCTTCGAGCGCGGCTATGGCTGGATGTTCGCCCGCCATATCAAGCAGGCCAATGACGGCTGCGATTTCGATTTCTTGGAGACGGACTTCGGGGCGCCCGTGGGCGAGCCAGCGATTTATTAGTTCACCCGTCATTCCGGGGCGCCGCGGAGCGGCGAGCCCGGAATCCATAACCACGATCGGGAGTATGGATTCCGGGCTCGCGCTCCGCGCGCCCCGGAATGACGACCGGAGAGAGCAGGACATGACCAGACTCAGCACCGCCACCCGCAACAAGCTCAAGACCGTCTCGACGGCCACGGTCGCTACCGCGCTGTTCAAGCGCGGCCTGCGCATCCAGTGCATCCAGAACGTCCATCCGCTCAGCCCGGCGCAGCCGACCATGGTCGGCGAAGCCTTCACCTTGCGCTACATCCCAGCGCGCGAGGATCTCAACACCATCGAGGTGTTTCGCGACCGCGGCCATCCGCAGCGCAAGGCCGTCGAGGATTGTCCGCCCGGCGCCGTGCTGGTGATGGACAGCCGCAAGGACGCACGCGCCGCCTCGGCCGGCGCCATTCTCGTGAGCCGCCTGCAGCAGCGTGGCGTCGCCGGCGTCGTCACCGACGGCGGCTTCCGTGACGCCGCCGACATTGCCAAGCTCGGCATCCCCGCCTTCCACCAGCGTCCGAGCGCACCGACCAATCTCACCCTGCATCATGCGATCGAGATCAACGGCCCGATCGCCTGCGGCGACGCGCCAGTGTTTCCGGGTGACGTCATCCTCGGCGATTCCGACGGCGTCATCGTCATCCCCGCCCATCTCGCCGACGAGATCGCGGACGAGACGTTCGAGATGACCGCGTTCGAGGATTTCGTTGCCGAGGAAGTTGCCAAGGGCCGCTCGATCCTCGGCCTCTATCCCGCGACGGATCCGCAGGCGCCCGCCGACTTCGCGGCGTGGCGCGCGAAGAACAACCGGTAGCCGCTACGTCCTCGGCTGTCGTTGCGGATGCGACGCCGATTGCGAGGCGAGATTGGCCCCATACTCCGCTGTCGTCCCGGCCTTGAGCCGGGACCCATAACCACAGGCGGTTGTGATGACGAGGGACGTAGCTCCAGCGCGCTCAACAATTGCCGCCGGTGGTTATGGGTCCCTGCGTTCGCAGGGACGACATTGGTGTTCAGGCGCGATCATGGCTCAAACGCTCCGATCTGCCAGACCCACCGCCCATAGCGCGAACGCGTAGACGATCGCGACCTCATCCAGCCGGTTGAAGCGGCCGGAGGCGCCGCCGTGGCCGGCGCCCATGTTGGTGCGCAGGAGGACCGGCCCGCCGCCGGTCATCGTCGCGCGCAGCCGCGCGATCCACTTTGCAGGCTCCCAATAGGTGACGCGCGGGTCGGTCAGCCCGGCCATCGCGAGGATCGCGGGATACTCCTTGGCCGCGATGTTGTCGTAGGGCGAGTAGGACAGGATGGTGCGGAAGTCCTTCTCGCTCTCGATCGGGTTGCCCCATTCGGGCCATTCCGGCGGCGTCAGCGGCAGGGTGTCGTCGAGCATCGTGTTGAGCACGTCGACGAACGGCACCTCGGCGACGATGCCGGCGAACAGCTCGCCCGCGCGGTTGGCGACCGCGCCCATCAGCATGCCACCGGCGCTGCCGCCATGGCCGACGATGCGGCCGGCCGCTGTGTAGTTCGCCGCGATCAGCGCCCGTGCGCAGGCCGCGAAATCGTCAAAGCTGTTGGTCTTCTTCTCGCGCTTGCCGTCGAGATACCAGCCCCAGCCCTTGTCGGTGCCGCCGCGGATATGGGCGATGGCGTAGACGAAGCCGCGGTCGACCAGCGACAGCCGGTTGGCCGAGAACGAGGCCGGCATCGCATGGCCATAGGAGCCGTAGCCATAGAGCAGCAGCGGCGCCGAGCCATCGGCCTTGAGGTCGCGCCGGTGCAGCAGCGACACCGGCACCTCGGCGCCGTCCTCCGCCTTGGCCATGATGCGCGTGGTGACGTAGTCGGCCGGATTGTGCCCGGACGGAATCTCCTGGCGCTTGCGCAAGGTTTTCGCGCGCGTCACCATGTCGTAGTCCCACACCTCCGACGGCGTCGTCATCGACGAATAGGCAAAGCGCAGATTGGTGGTGTCGAACTCGTAGGAGCCCATCGCGTCGAGCGAATAGGCGCCTTCGTCGAAGGCGATCGCGTGCTCCTCGCCGGATGCGAGATCGCGGATGACGATCGACGGCAGCGCATTGGCGCGCTCCAGCCGCACGAGGTGCCCGGCATACAGATCGTGGTCGAGTACGTAGATGCCGGCGCGGTGCGGAATGAGGTCGCGCCAGTTGGCGCGCTCGGGCGCGGCCAGCGGCGCGGTGACGATCTTGAAGTCGATGGCGCCGTCGGCATTGGTCAGGATGAACAGCTCGTCGCCGCGATCGGCGATCGAATATTGCACGCCGTTCTCGCGCGCGGCTACCAGCCGTGGCGGCGCCTCGGGAGCATCGAGATCGATCAACCGTTGTTCGGACGTCTCGTGGTCGCCGCCGGCGATGACGCAGAACCGGCCCGACGTCGACTCGTGCACATGGGTGAACCAGCCGGTGTCCTTCTCCTCGTACACCAGCGCGTCTTCGGCCTGCCTGGTGCCGAGCTTATGCCGCCACACCTGCATCGGGCGGTGATTGTCGTCGAGCTTGACGTAGAAGAAGCTCGTGCAATCGCGTGACCACACCACACCGCCGTCGGTCTCCTCGACCACGTCGTCGAGATCGTTGCCGCTATCCCAGTCGCGGACGCGGATGGTGAAATATTCGGAGCCCTTGGTGTCGGCGCTCCAGGCGACGCGCTTGTGGTCGTGCGAATGCCTGCTGCCGCCGAACTTGAAATAGTCGTGGCCTCGCGCCAGCGCATCGCCATCGAGCCCGATCGTCTCCGCCCCGCCGTTGCGCGGCGTCCGGCAGAACAACTCGTGCTGGCCGCCCTCGCGATACTTGCGGAAATAGGCGTAGGGCCCGTCCGGCGACGGCACCGAGGAATCGTCCTCCTTGATGCGGCCGCGCATCTCCGCGACGAGCTTCTTCTGCAGCGGTGAGGTGTGGCCGAGCACGGATTCCGCATAGGCGTTCTCGGCCTCGAGATAGGCGCGGATATCAGCATCCAGCAGCGACGGATCGTGCAGCACCTCCTGCCACCGCGCGTCTTTCAGCCACGCATAGTCGTCGCTTACGGTGATGCCGTGACGGGTGAAGCTGTGCGGATGGCGCGGCGCCACCGGCGCCTTGGTGCTCAAGTCGGTCATGTCGTCCTTTACGGGGTCACGCTCTCGCCGAGCCATTGGATCGCGGCGTCGAGGCCGCCGCGGCCGTGCGGAATCTTCAACGCCACCAGCGCCATTTCGATCACGCCGAGCGTGCCCAGCACCATCGGCGCGTTGACATGGCCCATATGGGCGATGCGGAACGCCTGGCCCTGGAGATCGCCGATCCCGGTGCCGAGCACGACGCCGCACTGCTCCTTGCAGTAGGTCTGCAACACGGCCGGATCATAACCTTCGCCGACCAGCACAGTGGTCACGGTGTTGGAGCGCTCGGCGGCGTCTGCGATGTTGAAGCCGATCACCTGGCCCTCGCTCCACTTCGCCACCGCGCGGCGCACGGCCTCGGCCAACAGCTCATGGCGGCGGAAGGCGTGCGGCAGCCCTTCGGCGAACAGCATGTCCATGGCCTGGCGCAGTGCGAACAGCAGATGCACCGGCGCGGTGCCGCCATATTTGCGATAGTGCTCGGTGCCCTCGCGCTCGCTCCAGTCCCAATAGGGCGTGCGCATGTTGGCGCGCTTGTGCGCCTCGAGCGCGCGGTCATTGGCGGCGACGAAGCCGAGACCCGGCGGCGTCATCAGGCCTTTCTGCGAGCCGGACATCGCGACGTCGATGCCCCAGGCATCCATCTCGAACGGCATGCAGCCGAGCGAGGCCACGGTGTCGACCATGTAGAGTGCCGGATGGCCCGCGGCCTTGATGGCGCGGCCGATCGCCTCGACGTCGTTGACGACGCCGGACGCCGTATCGATCTGCGCCACCACGATCGCCTTGATGCTGTGCTCCTTGTCGGCGCGCAGCCGCGCCTCGACCTCGGCCGGCCGCACCGCGCGGCGCCAGTCGCCGCGGAGCACTTCGACCTCGGCGCCCATCGCGCGCGCCGCATTGCCCCAGCCGATCGCGAAGCGGCCGCTCTCCAGCACCAGCACCTTGTCGCCGCGCGCCAGCACGTTGGAGAGCACCGCCTCCCAGGCGCCGTGACCGTTGGCGATGTAGATGTAGGTCTTGCCCTTGGTGGCGAACAGCCGGCCGAGATCGGACATGATGCCGTCGGTCAGCTCGACCATCTGCTTGGAGTAGATGTCGAGCGCGGGGCGGTGCATCGCCTGCAGCACCTCGTCGGGCATCGTGGTGGGTCCCGGGATGGCCAGAAACTCCCGGCCCGCGCGAACGGTCATTGTCAGTGTCCTCGGCGATGTGGTTTGGCGGTTGAGGGTGGTGACGGGCTCTCGCACACGGCCGGCCCATGGTCGTTTTACGTGGCGCGGCGCATTAAGAAAAGCCGGAGAAGCCGGGGGGCTGGCATGCCCCGGCAGGCCGGCGGGTCGGGCCGTCAGCGCCTCGTTTCGCGGCAGCCGGCGGCCTCGGCCTCCTCGACCGAGCAGAACCAGCGGGTGCCCTTGGCGACGTGCATCTTGATCTGCGCGTACCAGCGGCTCTGCGGCGTGTGATAGATGCACTCGCCGGCGCCGTTGACATTGCCCTTGATGGTGCAGTCCGGCGAGGGCGCGACCGGGCCCGAGGCCGAGGCGAGCAGGATTTTGCGCGCGCCCTCCGGCGGGTTGGTGGCCCCGAGGATCGCAGTCTTCTTGTTGCGCACGCGCCAGTCCCATGGCGCGATGAACGCGCCCTGCCACATGCCGGCCTTGGCTGCGCGCGCCTCCGCCTCGTCGGGCTCGTAGTCATGCGAGAGGGTGCGATAGGCCAGCGCCCAGCCGCTGCGCACCAGCCATTTCTGGATGTCCTCGCCATCGACGTCGCAGCGCGCGACCTGGCGGCCGCGGCGGTCGATCGAGCGCGGATGGCAGGTCCAGCTCTTGCCGTCGACGTACTTGATCAGCTCGTCACGCGCCGCCACGCCGCAGGTCCAGCGCTCGCCGTTCTTGTTGAGGCAGAGCTGATCCACGGAGGGCGCGTCGATGCCGCCGAGCCGGATGCGGGTGGTCCCGATCGTGATCCCATCGGCCTCACGGATCTTGGGAATCCCGGTGATGTCGGCCGCGGACGCGACGGAGGGCAGCAGCAGGAGGAGCGCAAGCAAAGCTGGTTTCATCGACATCAACGGGCGCGGGTCGTCCTTGGGGATGGGAAGGCTGGAGCAATTGTGCGGCGGATCGGCCCGCGGTTCCAGCGCCGTGATTGGCTGAGCCGCTCAACTTCGCGCGATGGCGCGCTGAGAGAAGGGCGACTCGAGCTATCACCTCGACGGCAGTGCGCTCCCCTCCCGCAAGGGGGGAGCCGACCGCCATCACTCCCTCACCGCACGACGACCCGCCGCGCCAGCGCCAGGCCCATCAGCACGAAGGCCGAGGTGACCTCGGGGCCGCCGACCAGGATGCGGGTCGGGGTCTTCATCTTGTTCCATTCATAGGCGCGGTACGGATGCCGCCGGCCACCCTCGCCGAACGACGTCACGATGCAATGCACCGCGGGCGCGAAGCTCGCCGCAGCGCCGCCGAGATGGCCGAGCGCGATCAGCGCCAGCGCGGCGTCGAACGGGTTCATCTCGCGGCCGACCAACTCGTCCTCGACATAGGCCAGCACGCGCAGGCGAATGAGCTCGAACGCGCCGTCGGGATCGATCGCCTGCCGCGCCGCCGGCGGCAGCGCCATGAAGGCGTGGTAGCAGCGGCCGAAATAGGCGCAGTACAGCTCCGGCAGATAATAGATGTGCGAGCGGGGGTCGGCGAAGGCGCCGCTCAGCACCAGCCGCTGCTGGAAGCCGACGATCCGCCTGACGACGTCGAGCCGGGCTTGCGTCTCCAGGATCTGCCAGCGCCCGAGATTGCGGAACGATACCTCGAGCACGTCGAGGTTCAACGTCGGATCGAGATCATTGCCGTAGGGCCGCTCGCCGGCCAGGCTGTCGATCCAGGTCGCGACACCGCCTTCATAGTCGATGTTGTCGTTGATCGGCACCGTCACGCGCGGCTCGTTGCCGCCGGCGCGCACCTGGTAGCCCGCATAGAAATCCAGCAGCGGTTGGCTCAACATCGGATCGTCCGAGCCGGCCTGCGTCGCCGCCGAGAACGAGCACGCCGTGGTGTCGCAATCCGGCACGTAGATGCCGAAGCCGAGGTCCTGCTTGATCTGGGTGAAGAAGCGCGAGAAGCGCGGATGCGGCGGCGGCGCCAGCGCGGTGACGACATTGTAGCTCTTGCCGTCGGCGCCGCGCACCTCCTCGCGGCTGATGGTCAGGCAGAACTCGACCATGGCGGCGATGGCGCTGCGCGCCGCGCTTGTCTGCTCCGATGACGCGAGGCCCGTCTCCAGATAGCTCAGCAGCGCCTCGGTGAAGAACGCGTCGTAATAGGCCGAGCGGTGGCGGATCTGCACCGGCTCCCACATCGGCTCGGCGATGCCGCGCCACGGCGGATTGATCACCGCGGCCGCCGGCGATCGCGCGATGAAGACGCGGGCGAGGTTGAACAGCAAGGTCGAGTTCTTGTAGCCGCGGGCGTCGAGCCCCTGCAGCGCCATCTTGACCTCGCGGCCCTTCATGTCGGGATCGCCGATCAGGTTGAAGGCGGCATAGGTCGGGATGAAGCCATTGCGGCTGAACGAGCCGAGCAGGTCGGCGCCACAGGCCCGGATCACGCGATCGACCTCGCCGGCCGGCGGCATGGCCGCCGCCGCAGTCCGGCGCGGCGGGGCAGGGTGGTGCAAGGCGACGCTGTCGACCAGATCGGCGACGGGGCGGCCGACCTGCTCCCAATCCGGCGTCGGATTGTCGCGGGCAAGAACCAGCGCGTCGCGCAGCGCATTGAGAACAGCGGGATCGTTCAACTCGGGCAGGCCGGCACGGCGCAGCAATGCGCGCAGCGCCGGGTTCCCGAGCGCGGTCCGGTAGAATTTCGACAGATGCGGGTCGCCGCTGCCGGGCCGGCGCAGGATGGGATCGCAGACCTCGTACAGCGAGGGCCCATCCTTCCGGGCCGTCAGTGCGCGACAGGCCGCGCCGGCGAAATACTGGAAACTCAAGCGAGGACTCGCGGGTTGTCGAAGGCAGGACGAGCGGCATGCGTTGCTCGAGACGCCCGGCAAACGGCGCGTCACGCGCATGCATTGGGCAAACTGACACGCTGGACGGCCAAAGACAACGTGACGGCGGTCACGGCGCGGGAGGCGGATTTGGCGGCAATGTGGTCTCCCGGCGGTCCGTCCGGGGCCGTTTGGAGATCGCCGTCATGGTTAAATTTGCGTTTCTCTTCAAGTGCTTGAAAAGTCAATGGTGTTCCGATGTTGCTTGGGATGCGCGTTCGGGTTAAGCCTTTCTTCGTTGCGGCGCCGCAATTTGCGCGCATTGAGACGACACATCGTCTCGCAACCCCTCAAACCTCAGAGGCGCCAGCGCGACCAAAGGGTGCACCCCTTTGGCATCGATGGGCAGGCTCGGACCAGGATTGACGTGATGACCGCAAGGCAGCCTTCTCTTTCCCGCCGATCGGCCGTGATCGCCGCCGCGCTTCTCTGCACGGTGTCGCTCGCGATCGGCGCGCATGCTGCCCTGAACAAGCGTTCGCTCGAGGCGCCCAAGGCCGCGGCCTCCGAGCAGAGCAGCGTGGCGACCGGCAACGGCGCGCGCCTCGCGCTCGTGATCGGCAATGGTCACTATCCCGACGCCAACGCGCCACTGGTCCAGCCGATCAACGATGCCCGTGCACTGACCGGCGCGCTGCGCCGCGACGGCTTCGACGTCGATGTCGTCGAGGATGCCAACAAGGACGACATGGCCCGCGCGGTCGAGCGCCTCAAGGCCAGGATCAAGCCCGACTCGGTCGTGATGCTGTTCTTCGGCGGCTACGCCATCCAGGCCGGACGCGAGAGCTACATGATCCCGGTCGACGCCAAGATCTGGCGGGAAGCCGACGTGCGCCGCGACGGCACCAGCATCGAGCGCCTGCTCGACACCGTCCGCGAGCAGGGTGCGCGCGCCAAGCTGGTGGTGATCGACGCCGCCCGCCGCAATCCCTATGAGCGCCGCTTCCGCGCCTATTCGCACGGCCTGGCGCCGATCAATGCGCCGGCCAACGCCCTGATCCTGTCGTCGGCGACGCCAGGCAAGGTGCTGGACGATCCGAAGGGCCAGAACAGCGTGCTGGTCACCGAGCTGCTGAACCAGCTCGGCAAGAGCCCGAGCGCCGAGACCGTGTTCAACAAGACTCGCAACGCCATCGCCCGCAGCTCCGACGGCGAGCAGGTGCCGACCGTGTCGTCCTCGCTGGTCGAGGACATCCGCTTCAGTGCCGACGTCGCCAACGCCGGCAGCTGAGCTGAGCCTGTCCCGCGCCTGAGATGCTCCGCCTTCTCGGCGGCCTCCCACCCTCCCCTGGAGGGGGCGGGGTGGGGTGATTTCTCCACTTGCACCGTCATCCGTGGCTCACCCCACCCCGCCGCACGACGCTGGCGCGCCGCGCGACGACCCTCCCCCTCCAGGGGAGGGTGGGGCCGCGTGCCCCTCAGACCCCTGCGGCGTCGCGTCTTTCAATTGCTCGCCATCACCGGCCGCACCGGGTCGCCCTCGCGCAGCAGCGCGCCGGCGCGGGTGACGACGACGTCGCCCTCGGCGAGGCCGTCGCGGATCTCGACCTGGCCGCCGGCCATCAGGCCGATCTCGACCCGCTTGGTCTCGATCCGCTGAGCCCGGACCACCTGCACCACCGTGCCGTCGGGATCGTACAGCACGGCGGTCAGCGGCACCGCGACGCCGCAGCTCTGGCCGATCTTGATCACGGCGCGGCCGAACGAATTGACCAGCAACCGCGCCGTGCCGGTGATGCCGATGAAGGCCTGGCCGAGCTGGCTGTTCGGCTCGACGGTCGGCGCCACCCTTCGGATCTTGCCCTCGACCTCGCCGGCCCCGACGATGCGGATCCGCGCCGTCTGGTTGACCGCGAGCTTGCCGAGCTGGGCGCTCGGCACCAGGCCGACGAGATCATATTCGTTGCGGGCGAGAATCGAGAACAGCGCCTCGCCGCGACCGGAGGCGAACGCCCCGATGGTGGCGCTTGATGACAGGATGGTGCCCGCGACCGGCGCCTGGATCATGATCGTGCCGCCCTCCGGCGGCGTCAGCCGCGCCAGGTTCTGTCCGGCCGTGACCGTGTCGCCGGCATCGACCAGCACCTCCGCGACCTTCAGGCCGGGACGATCTGGCCTGACGGCGGTCTCGTCGCGCGCCAGCACCATGCCGGACACCTCGACCGTGTTGTCGAAGCAGGCCTTGGTCGCCTTGAGCACGCTGACCGCGGCGCCCTTCGGTGCGCCGTCATCGGCTGCCGCAGCCTGGATCATCGCCAGCAGGCCGGCGGCGGCGAGCATCGGCATCCGGCGCATCGTGGCGGCAATTGCGGCATGTCCCATCCGAAACCGATCCTCGCGAACCCAATTCATTGCACGGCTGTCGCCGGGATAGCAGACGCGCAGCCGCCGGGCCAGCCGACCCGCGTCCCTGGTAGTCGCGCCAGGATGCCGCGACGTTCAGCCGACGCTGCCGAACTTCTCGGCCGGGTCGCCGTTGACGTTGCCGAATGCCAGCCGTCTTTCACTTGGGACTCACGACCATGCTTCGGCTCTGGATACCGCTTCTGCTCTGCGCCCTCGGCGTCACGCCCGCGGTCTCCGCCGAGCTCACCGCAGACGCCGTCAACAGCGCCGAGCTGCGCAAGCGGCCGCCTGCCGAGGAGAAGATGGATCCGGTGGCGATCCGCGCCCAGGTGCTGCTCGATCGCGCGCATGTCTCTCCCGGCGAGATCGACGGCCGCTTCGGCGACAATGCGCGCAAGGCGCTCGCCGCGTTCGCGCGCGCCAAGGAGCTTGCCGGTGATGCGAAGCTGACGCCCGAGCTGTGGGAGGCGCTGCTGCGCGGCGACCAGGCGCCGGCGATCGTCTCCTACACGATCACCCGCGACGATGTGAAAGGGCCGTTCCTGAAGAAGCTGCCGCAGCACATGGAGGACATGAAGGACCTCCCGGCGCTCGGCTACACCTCGCCGCGCGAGGCGCTGGCCGAGAAATTCCACATGAGCGAAGCGCTGCTGTCGGCGCTCAATCCGAAGGCCAGGTTCGACAAGGAGGGCGAGCAGATCGCCGTCGCCAATGTGATCAGGCCGGACGAGAAGGCGCCGGACATCATGCGGCTCGACATCAGCAAGGACGCCGGCACGGTGCAGGCGTTCGACCGCGACGGCAAGCTGGTGGCGGTGTTTCCCGCCACGGTCGGCAGCGACGAAAAGCCGACGCCCGACGGCACCTTCAAGGTCACCTCGCGGGATGCCGATCCCAACTACCGCTACAATCCGGACTACGAGTTCAAGGGCGTCAAGTCGCGCAAGCCGTTCACCATCAAGCCCGGCCCGAACAACCCGGTCGGTGCCTATTGGATCGGCCTGTCGGTCGGCAACGGCTACGGCATCCACGGCACGGCCGAGCCGTCCAAGGTCGGCAAGTCGGAGTCGCATGGCTGCGTGCGGCTGACCAATTGGGACGTGCGATTCCTCGGCGACCACCTGGCGAAGAAGGCGAAGGTGGAGCTGCATTGAATGTTCACAATCATTCCGGGGCGGTTGGATTGCTTCGTCGCTTCGCTCCTCGCAATGACGGAGCACGTCAATCTGCATCTGCGCGTAGCGGCCAATGTATTGAGTCATCTCAACTTGATCTGGGCTGTCCAGATGTTCGGTAAAAAAGAAATCGCTTGTGCCGTCGGGCAAATCAGGTGGAGACTTCCGCCCGTCCCGCCTCATTGAAGAGGGGCGCTTTCGCGAACGTCACGACGCGTTGAGGTGGGATGCGATGGCCGCGGCGGGGCGCAGCGTGGGAGCACGCGGACGTACGCCATGCTGCGGACGGTGAAGTCGCAGGGTCCTGGCCTCCCGACGCTGAGGTCCGCGCGGCGCGCGTGATGCGCGCGTCGTCGCCACGGTGACAAACAAGCCGGTCACCGAGGAGACTGCGTATAAGTCGTAAAGCCATCGCGCAGGGAGGGCCGGGTCATTCCGGCTGTACCTGTGGTTCTGCCGCCTGCATTTTTTCTCGCAGGCGGACCGCAGGCCTCAGCCGAGGCCTGGCTCTCCCTGCGCCCTCTGTTCAGAAGAGGGTGTCTCGATGAGTAAAGCTCGGACGCGAAACGCGCCGCGAGACCGAAGTGTCATGTTCGCGCGGCGCTTCGTCGATTCAGGTGTCATCACCCGCTCCGGGCTAAACATCGAGCCGGGCGATGACGGTGGAGAAATCAGCACCGCCTCGGGATGGCGGAAACGACGCTCATTCCTGTCACGTCACTTGGTCCTGCCGCGCCGCTATCTCGCAAACGACCGCGACGGCGCCACATGCAGTGCGTAGGCATCGGCCGCCGCGCTCACGCGCGGATAGAGTTCGGTCACCAGCGGATCGTGGCCCGGAATGAATCGATCCGGATGCCCGGCGAGGCGCTCGATGATCTCCCAGCCCTGGATCATGTCGCTGATATTGAGCACGATCGGAAACGGGCTGCGGCGCTGCAGGTTGGCGTAGTAATGCGCGGCGTCGGAGGCGAGCACGACCGGGCCGCGCGCGGTGTCGACGCGCACCACCTGCAGCCCGTCGGAATGGCCGCCGACCCGGTGCACGGTGACGCCCGGCGCGACCTCGCCGTCGCCGTTGTGGAAGGTGACGCGCTCGCCATAGACGTGGCGCACCATCGTGGTGACATGCTCGACCGTGAACGGGTAGCGCAGCATGCCGTTGCACATGCAGCGTCCGGTCGCATAGGCCATCTCGCGCTCCTGCAGGTGAAAGCGCGCGTTCGGGAAGCGGTCGAGATTGCCGGCGTGATCGTAGTGCAGATGGGTCACGATGATGTCGCGGATGTCGGCCGCCGCGACGCCGAAGGAGGCGAGCGCATCGATCGGATCGCGCGTCAGGGTGCGATGGCGGATCTCGGCCTCCGCGGCGTTGAAGCCGGTGTCGACCAGGATGTCACGCCCGTCACGGCGGATCAGCCACACGAAATAGTCGAGGTCCTGCGCCGCGCTGTCGTGCGGATCGGGCTGCAGGAAGTTCATGTGCGGCGTGCGCGGCGACATCGTCGCGTAGCGCAGCGCGTAGACCTCGGCGGCGTTCCCCATGATGGCCTTCTCGTTGGTTGGGCACGGCAACCATCGAGCCATCGGCACGGATCGAGGTCAATCGCATCGAGGTCAATCGCGGTGCTCGTCGAACCGGACGCTGCGCTGCCGCGACACAGCGTGAGGCATCTCACATTTCAAGCCATTGGGATCGTTGCATGGTCCGCTCGTGTCATGGCCCGCAGCTCGCAAGAGGCTCCTGCGGGCGGTCGCCGCCTCAGACGATTCGTCAACCTCTGCAAGCGGTTGACGTGCCGTCACGGCGATTTGATAATGCCTGACGCGTGGGATATGGTCGCCGCGGCGCAAGCTGGACGGCGCCTGATTGCTGACCGCTGGACCGCCATCGTGATGACTTTCCGCCTGCTGTTGCCGCTCGGCCTGATGTTCTCCGTCGCGTTTTCGGCCGTTGTCTCCTGGCCCGCGCACGCGGCCGGCGACCGCTTCGCCCTGGTGATCGGCAATGCGAAATATCCGGATGCCGAGGCGCCGCTCAAGGAACCGGTCAACGATGCCCGCGATCTCACCGACGAGTTGAAGCGTGACGGTTTCAGCGTCGAGACGCTGGAAAATGCCGGCGGCGACGCGATGCGCCGCGGCCTCGATCGGCTCTATGGCAAGATCAAGCCGGGCTCGGTGGCGCTGCTGTTCTTCTCCGGCTACGGCATCCAGTCGAGCCGGCAGAGCTACATGATCCCGGTCGATGCGCAGATCTGGCAGGAGGCCGACGTGCGGCGCGACGGCATCGGCCTCGAGCAGGTGCTGCAGGAGATCAACAGCCGCGGCGCCGGCGTGAAGATCGCGCTGCTCGATGCCTCCCGGCGCAATCCCTATGAGCGCAGGTTCCGCACCGCCTCGGCCGGCCTCGCGCCGGTCATCGCACCGAGCGGTACTTTGGTGATGTACTCGGCGGCGCTGTCCGCTGTCGTGACGGATGGCGGGCGCGATCGCAGCCTGTTCGTGCAGGAGCTCCTGAAGGAGATCCGCGTTCCCGACCTCACCGCCGAGGAGACGCTGAACCGCACCCGCGTCGGCGTCACCCGCGCCTCGCGCAGCGAGCAGGTGCCGTGGATCTCGTCGTCGCTGGCGGAGGACTTCTCCTTCGTGCCGGGCAATGGCGTCAGGCCGCCGCCGGCCGAGAGCAATGCCGCGCCGGCGCCTGCACCTGTACCTGCGCCGACCCCGACGCAGGTCGTGGTGGCGCCGCCGGTGCCGTCGCCGCTGCCGCCGGCTCCGCCCGCGCCGCAGCCGACGCCGGTGCAGAAGGTGGACACCCCGTCGCCCGCGCCGGTTGCTCCGGCGCCGCCGGCGCCCGCGCCATCTCCCGTGATCGCGAACGTCGCGCCCGCCGCGCCTGCTGCGCCCGCGGCCCCAGCAGCGCCCGCGCAGGATCCGTTCGCCGACGATCCGACGATCAAGAGCCTGAGCGCCAAGATCGCGGCCAATCCGGAGGATGCCGGCGCGCTGTACCGACGCGGCCAGGTGTATGCGAGCAAGGGCGCCTACGCGCAGGCGATCCGCGATTTCGACGACACCATCCGAATCAATCCAAAGGACGTCGAGGCGCTCAACAACCGCTGCTGGGCGCGCACCGTCGTCGGCGAGCTGCAACCTGCGCTGCGCGACTGCAACGAGGCGCTGCGGCTGCGGCCGAATTTCGTCGACGCGCTCGATAGCCGCGGGCTGGTCAACCTCAAGAGCGGCGCGGTCAAGAACGCCATCGCCGATTTCGATGCGGCGCTGAAGATCAACCCGCGGCTGACGTCGTCATTGTACGGCCGCGGTCTCGCCAAACAGCGTAACGGCGCCGCGCAGGAGGGGGCGCTCGACATCGCCAACGCCAAGGCGATGGACCCCAACATCGTCCGCGAGTTCGAAGCCTACGGCGTGCGCTGATTTGTTGCGCGCGTCGGCCGGCCGGCTCGAACCATGCGGCAGGCCGGACCGACATAACAGCGAACAGCCGGGTGTCGCGCCGGGCGCGGCGGAGACCGGGACGATCAGTTCGCGTGAGGAGGGATTGGCAATGACCGCACCGAAAACGAATTCGACCATGACCGCCGGCCTGACGGCTCTCCTGGCCGTGACAGTTCTGAGCGCGGCCGCGTCGCTGAGCGCGATGCCGGCCTTCGCCGCCGATGATGTCAGTGAGGATCAGATCGTCCGCGCCCTGGCCGGGCCGAAGAGGCCGCTGACCCGGGGACTGTCGATGTCGCCGCCGTCGGAGGCCACACCCGCGGTCGCGCCGGAGCAGGACAAGTTCCTGCAGAGCATTCGCGGCCGCTCGACGCGGTCGCTGTCCACTGCCGAGCGCGAGGAGATCGCGGCGGTCGCCAAGACCAAGCCGAACATCGACCTCGAGATCACCTTCGACTACAACTCCGCCAACATCAGCCAGAAGTCGCTGCCGTCGGTGCAGGCGCTCGGTCGGGCGCTGACCAACGCCGAGCTGAAAGGGTCGATCTTCGTCGTCGCCGGTCATACCGATGCCGCCGGTGGCGAGGCCTACAATCAGGATCTCTCCGAGCGCCGCGCCGATTCGATCAAGCGCTATCTGGTCGAGAAGTTCGGCATCGCCGGCGCCGACCTGGTGACGGTGGGCTATGGCAAGAGCAAGCTGAAGGATCCGAGCCAGCCGCTCGCCGAGGTGAATCGCCGCGTTCAGGTCGTCAACATGCAGAGCAAGACGGCGGCGGCCAAGTAACGCCGCGTCCATCAAGCGCCGTCGGAGGTCGCGTGGCCGGAGATCGAGGTGGCCGGATGCGTCCCGCAGGATTGCGGGGCGCATCGCCTTGTCGGAGCGCCCCGTGCCAAATTCGCAGCATCCATAACCCGCATCTCGCGCCGACCGGATCACCCTGCCGATGAAGCTGCCAAAATCCCTCAAGTCCGCGGCCAGTGCGGTCGTCTTCGTGGCCCTGTTCGCCGGCTATTACTGGTATGAGCATCGTCCCCATCACACCGCCGAGGAGCCGCCGATGCAGGCCCAGGTGCTGGTGACCAAGGCGGTGAAGGCCTGCTTCTCAGATCTCGTGCGCGTCACCGGCTTCGTCGTGGCCCGCCGCGAAGCGGTGGTCGGCGCCGATCAGGAAGGCTCGCGGGTCATCGACGTCCTGGTCAAGGAGGGCGACACCGTTACCGAGAACCAGGAGCTGGCGCGCCTGACGCCGTCACCGCCGCAGCCGGGAGCGCCGGCGGCGGCCGCGAACCGGCCGGCGTCGCTGCGTGCGCCGGCCGCAGGACTCGTCACCGAGGTCCGCACGATCGCCGGTGCGCCGGCCTCGCCGCAGGCCGGTCCGATGTTCCGCATCGCCGTGAACAACGAGCTGGAGCTCGACGCCGAAGTTCCGAGCGTTCATCTCCTGAAGCTCGGCACGGGCGCGCCGGTGCGCATCACTCGCGACAACCTACCCGACATTGTCGGCCGCCTGCGCGTGGTGGCGCCGCAGGTCGACCGGACCACGCAGCTGGGCCATGTGCGCATCGCGCTGACCAGCAATCCGTCGCTCAAGCCCGGCATGTTCGCGCGCGCCAATATCGATGCCCGGCGGAGCTGCGGCGTCGCCGTGCCCAATACGGCGATCGATCATCTCACCAT
This sequence comes from Bradyrhizobium sp. HKCCYLRH1030, assembly GCF_051168395.1. NCBI lineage: Bacteria > Pseudomonadati > Pseudomonadota > Alphaproteobacteria > Hyphomicrobiales > Nitrobacteraceae > Bradyrhizobium > Bradyrhizobium sp. HKCCYLRH1030. The sequence continues at coordinate 983,212 of NZ_JBNPUY010000002.1, forward strand.
CCAGGTCGTGAAGGGCAACACGATCGAGACCCGCCGGGTGCGGGTCGGCCTGGTGTCGGATACGGCGAGCGAGATCCTCGACGGGCTGACAGAGGGAGAAATCGTGGTGGCCGACGCTGGCAGCTCGCTGCACGATGGCGACCAGATCAAGACCATGTTTGCCGAAGACATCGATCGCACGCGGGTACGCTGATGGCACTGAACATTTCGGCATGGTCGATCAGGAACCCGCTGCCGTCGATCCTCTTCTCCATCATCCTGCTGATCCTGGGCTGGATGAGCTTCACCAAGCTCGCGGTCACCCGGCTGCCGAACGCCGACATTCCGGTGATCTCGGTCGCGGTGGCGCAGTTCGGCGCGGCGCCGTCGGAGCTTGAATCCCAGGTCACAAAGATCATCGAGGACGGCGTCTCCGGCGTCGAGGGCGCGCGCCACATCCAGTCGCTGATCACCGACGGCCTGTCGGTGACGACGATTACGTTCGCGCTCGAGACCAACACCGATCGCGCCATCAACGACGTCAAGGACGCCGTCACCCGCGTTCGTTCCGACCTGCCGCAGAACGTCACCGAGCCGCTGATCTCGCGCGTCGACAAGATCGGCCTGCCGATCGTCACCTATGCGGCGATCTCACCGGGCAAGACCCCGGAGCAGCTGTCGTTCTTCGTCGACGACGTGGTCAAGCGCGAGCTGCAGGGCGTGCGCGGCGTCAGCCAGGTCGAGCGCATCGGCGGCGTCGAGCGCGAGATTCTGGTCTCGCTCGATCCCGACCGGCTGCAGGCCATGGGTCTCACCGCCGTCAATGTCAGCCAGAGTCTGCGCGGCACCAATGTGGACGTCGCCGGCGGCCGCGCCGAGATCGGCAAGAACGACCAGGCGATCCGCACGCTTGCCGGCGCCAAGACGCTGAACGAGCTGTCCAACACGATGATTCCCTTGTTCGGCGGCGGCGAGGTCCGGCTCGCCGATCTCGGGACGGTCACCGACACGATCGCCGATCGCCGCACCTTTGCGCGCTTCAACGGCGAGCCGGTGGTCGCGCTCGGCATCAAGCGCGCCAAGGGCGCCAGCGATGTGGTCGTCGCCGCCGCGGTTCAGAAGCGCATCGACCAGGTCCGGGCCGCCCATCCCGATGTCGAGCTGAAGCTGATCGATACGTCGGTCGATTTCACCAAGGGCAATTACGAAGCGGCGATCTCGACCCTGTTCGAGGGCGCGATCCTGGCCGTCATCATCGTGCTCTTGTTCCTGCGCGACTTCAGGGCCACGGTGATCGCGGCGATCTCGCTGCCGCTGTCGATCTTTCCGGCCTTCTGGGCGATGGATATTCTCGGCTTCTCGCTGAACATGGTGTCGTTCCTGGCGATCACGTTGTCGACCGGCATTCTCGTCGACGACGCCATCGTCGAGATCGAGAACATCGTGCGCCACATGCGGATGGGGAAGTCGCCCTATCGCGCGGCGCTCGATGCCGCCGACGAGATCGGGCTCGCGGTCATCGCGATCAGCCTCACCATCATCGCGATCTTTGCGCCGGCGAGCTTCATGTCCGGCATCGCCGGACAGTTCTTCAAGCAGTTCGGCATCACCGTCTCGGTGCAGGTGTTCTTCTCGCTGCTGGCGGCGCGCTTCGTCACGCCGATGCTGGCGGCCTACTTCCTCAAGGACCACAAGCACGACGATCCGCCGCCGGGGTTCATCCTGCGTGCCTATCAGCGCATCGTGACGTGGTCGGTAAAGCACTACTTCGTCACGGTGCTGCTCGGCATCGGGATCTTCGCTGCCTCGATCTGGAGCACGACGCTGCTGTCGCAAGGGTTCTTGCCGGCGCAGGACGCGGCGCGATCGCTGCTCGCGATCGAGCTGCCGCCAGGCGCGCAGCTCGCCTACACCGAGAAGGTCACCGAGGACATCGTCGCGCGCCTGCGCAAGCGGCCCGAGGTCCGCAGCGTGTTCGTCGACGGCGGCCGGCTTCAGGGCGCGATGGAGGTTCGTCGCGCCGGAATGATCGTCAACTACACGCCGAAGACCGAGCGCAAGATCACCCAGAAAGAGCTCGAGCTCGAGATCACCAAGGATCTCGAAACCATTCCGGACATCCGTTTCTGGTTCACAGACGAAAATGGTCTGCGCCCGATCAAGCTGGTGCTGACGGGCTCGGATCCCAAGCTGGTCGACAACGTTGCGAGCGAGCTCGCCTCGCAGATGAAGCGGATTCCGATCATCTCCAACGTGGTGTCGGACACTTCGCTCGACCGGCCGGAGTTGCGGGTGCAGCCGCGCGCGGATCTGGCGGCACGTCTGGGCGTGTCGACCGAAAGCCTGTCGCAGACGATCCGCGTCGCCACGATCGGCGATGTTGGACCTGCGCTGGCGAAGTATGACGCCGGCGGCCGGCTGGTCCCGATCCGGGTGCAGCTCGAGGACGCGGCGCGCAGCGACGTGAAGATCCTCGAACAGTTGCGGGTGCCGCTCGGGCAGTACGGCGAAAAGGGCGGCGTGCCGCTGGCCGTCGTCGCCGACATCAAGCTCGACCAGGGCCCGACCAGCATCAGCCGCTACGATCGCGGGCGGCAGGCCACCGTCGCCGCCGACCTCGTCGGACTTGCGGCGCTCGGCGATGCAACCAAGCAGATCGACGAGCTGCCGGTCAGAAAGAGCATGCCGGCCAGCGTCAAGCTGATCCCGTCCGATGATGCCGAGAGCCTGAACGAGCTGGCGTCGGGCTTCATCACGGCGATCACGGCGGGCTTGATGATCGTCTACGCCGTGCTGGTGCTGCTGTTCGGCACGTTCCTGCAGCCGATCACGATCCTGTTCTCGTTGCCGCTGTCGATCGGCGGCGCGATCGCCGCGCTGATGCTGACGGGCAAGCAGCTCACCATCCCCGTCTATATCGGCATGATGATGCTGATGGGCATCGTCACCAAGAACGCGATCATGCTGGTCGAGTTCGCGGTCGAGGCGATCCATGCCGGCGTCAGGCGTGACGAGGCGATCATCGATGCCGGCATGAAGCGGGCCCGTCCGATCGTGATGACCACGATCGCGATGGTCGCGGGCATGATGCCGAGCGCGCTCGCGGTCGGTGCCGGCGGCGAGTTCCGCTCGCCGATGGCGCTCGCCGTGATCGGCGGGCTGGTGTTCTCGACCGTGCTGTCGCTGTTGTTCGTGCCGGCGATGTTCCTGGTGATGGACGATGTCGGCGCGTTGTTCGCCCGCGTTGGCCGCAAGCTGATCGTCTCTTCCGGCGATGCCGCCGACGAGGCGCAGTCCGGCCATGGGCCGGAGCCGGCGCATCAGTCAAAGCCGCCGTCGGCGATGTCGCCGGCTGCGGAATGAGATGACGTGCCGGAACGAGCTGTTTCAGTTCACGGTCGAGGGCATGCGGCGGCGTGCGCTGAGATCGTGACCCCCGCTCGGGGCGCTGTCGACTGGCGCGACGGTCTCAGGCGGCACGATCAGGGCAACGAAGCCCTGGCTGGCGCCTTCCAGGCCGAACAGCTTGGTCCGGAGCGTGAAATCGGCCCGCACCGAATGCCGCGCCTGCGCCGCCGCGGCTTGCATGCCGGAGATGCAGGAGATGTCGGTGTCGTAGCACAGCGCCGCCCAGCCCTGCGCAGTCAGCGCTTCGGACGGAGGGTGCAGCTCATGCGGGTGCACCAGCGCCATTTCATAGTGCGGGTGGTCGGGACTGTAGAACGCTGCGGCAAAGGCGAGGCCGTCATCGCCGCCGACGGCGGGAAGGACGCCGTTCGATGCCGTCTGCCACAGGCGGTCGAGCTCGGTCACGGCCGGCTCGTAGAAGTTGCGACCCTCGTTCAACGGAACGTAGTTCCGGTACACTGCATGGAAGGGCGCTACGACTGTGGCCGCGAATGCGGCGATTGCAATCGTCGCAGCGGCGAGATTGATCGTGATGTCGCGGGGGGCGTGATAGCTCGCGCCACACACGATCACGATGACGAACAGGAAGATGCCCTGCAGGCCCCACAGCGGCGGCATGTCGGTGCCGAACACGATCGAGACCAGTGCGGGGAACACCACGGTCCCGATGCTGATCATCGCCAGCAGCCGGAGTCCGGAGTCGAGGCTGAGCGCATCGTTCAGCACGCGGGTGGGGCGAGGCCGCGTCATGGCGAGCCATATGAGGCCGGGGATACCGGCGATGCCGGCCATCGCCAACAGGAAGCCGCTGCCCTCGACCAGGGCGGCCACGGCGGTCTTGCCGACGTGATGCTCGATTGCATGCGAGAACGGCTGGGCGCCGGTCGTGGCCAGCCAATAGATATGAGGCGCCAGCGCGACCAGGCCGGACAGCGCCGCGATCCACGGCGCGGGCGAGGTGAAATAGGCCCGACGCTCGCCGTGGCACAACGCTGCGACCGCAAAGCTCGCGATCAGGAAGACCGAGTAGTACTTGCCGAGCATCGCGAGCGCCCCGGTCAGGCCGACCGCGATGGCCCAGCCGACGTGACGCGTCTCGAACGAGCGCAGGAAACACCAGGTCGCCAGCGGCCAGCTCGACAGCAGCACGGCGTTGGCGTTGAAGCGCTGCGCATGCAGTTGATAGACCGGCAGCAGCATGAGCAACAGCAGCACGACCAGCCGCTTGTCACCGCGCGCGAAACGCCGGGTGATGAGGTCGACGGCGAAGAGGCCGACGGCTGCGTTGGTCAGCGCCAGCAGGTTGAACGACCAGTTGGTCAGCGGAAACACGGTGGTCCAGGCCCACGCCGCCCAGCCCATCAGCGGCGGATGCTTGGTCGAACCCCAGTCGAAGCTGCGTCCAAGCGACCAGGTCTCGATCACGTCCTGGTGGAGATCGCCCCCGAGATAGGCGATCGAGAAATACACCATCCAGACCGCGACGAACCCGACGATCAAGGCCGGAACGGCCCAGCCGTCCTCCACGGCGTCGATCCAGACCGCGAGAGCTCTGCGCCAACGGCCAACAGAACCACTGGCCTCGATGGCGATTGCCGGCAACGCAAGACTCATGACGTCACTTCCAACCACGCTTGCCTGGCGCGCAAAGCTCCACCCCGCGCGCCGCCGCGCGCGAGCAAATGGAACTCTCCGCTGCCGGATTGAACCCTGTTAGAATTGTTAAAAAGAGTTCATGTCGCAAATTGTGAGGCGTGGTGGCCCAATTGCGATCATGTTTGGCCGATGCTGATACGAAACGATGCATGGCGGGCGGTTCCCGCCATGGACCGGACCCGCAATCGACAAATTTGCGGTGAGCACGCTGCGCGCTCGGCCAATTAGTCGTTGCGTGCGATCGTGTTCAGCTTGGTCAGGTCATGCAGAAGGATGCGGCCGCGTTGCAGATCCAGGATCTTGTCCTTGCGCCAGGCCTGCAACTGGCGGTTCACGCTTTCACGCGCCGCGCCGACGAAGACGCCAAGCTGTTCCTGCGAGATATGAACCTCGGAGCCGAAATCCTCCGCCAAGGCGCACAGCCGGCGTGCCAGCCGGACCGGCAGCGGCTGCAGCACCGATTCCTCCATTCGCTCGCTCTGCCAGCGGATGCGCTGGCACAGCAGCTGAATGATCCTGATCGCCACCTTGGGCTCGCGTTCCAGGAAGCTGAGGAAATCCTCGCGGCGAAGCACGAACAGCTCGGTCGCTTCACCGGCGGTGGCGTCGGCCGTGCGCTCCTGCCCGTCGAGCACGGCGACCTCGCCGAACAGATCGCCGGGCCCCATGAAGTTGAGCGTCAGCCGGCTGCCGTCGGTGGCACCGGTCTCGATGCGAATCTGGCCGCGCCGCACCCCAAACAGGGCATTGCCGGGGTCGCCCTTCTGGAACAGCACCTCGCCCGACGACAGATGCTGGGTGTGGCAGAGGCTCGAGATTCGCTGCAGCTCGTCCGCGCCGAGGTCGGCGAACATCGGGTTCATCTTCAGAATGACCGCAAATTCGGCCTGCTTGCTCATCACTATACCTTCGGCAACGGTTCAAAGCCTCAGTTACAGAAACCCCCCGGGCGGAAGTGTGTCATAAGTCACATAATGACGCACGGGCTTCCGACTATTTTGGTCGCGCTGGGAGCGGTCTTCGTTCCGAGAAAATTTCGGATTGAACCGGGTCGGCATTGCCGCACGCTAACCCGTGGAGACCGCTCGCGCCTCGCGCTTGGGACATCGACATGAAGGCATTGAAGATCGCAGGCGGTTTGATTGGCGCCGTCATCGTCGTGCTGGCTCTGGCGCTGGCTTTTGGACTTCCGGCGAGCTTCCTCACGGTGGCCATCCAGGACCGCGTCGAGCGTGACACCGGCTATCGCCTGAGCATCGCCGGCTCGGCGAGCGTCAGCCTGTGGCCGTCGCTGCATGCGACCCTGACGGACATCACCCTGCAGGATCCGAAGGAGCGTGACGGCAACAATCGGCTGACGATCGGCAAGCTGCAGGCCGACGTGGCGCTGTCGAGCCTGTGGTCCGGCCGGCCCGACATCGGCGAGATCATCATCGACAAGCCCACACTTTATCTGCCGTTGCTGCGCGAACGGCTGCGGGACAATGCGCCGCGCAGCCGTGCCTCGGCGAAGCCGGAAGCGGCGCTTGCGGCCCGGATCGAACGGGTCACCGTCAGGGACGGCGCCGTCGTCCTCTCCAACCCGCGCGACCGCGTCGAGAATCGGCTCGAGGGCATCGGCGCGACGGCGTCTCTGTCCGATGGCAAGGTCAAGATCACGGGTACGGCCCGGGCCGGCGACCGTCCGGTGACCTTCGACCTCACAGCGGCCGCGCCCGCGCTGCCTATTGAGCGCCAGACGCTGCCGGTCGATTTCAAGATCGACATGGCTTCTGCATTCCGCGGGAGTCTTGCCGGCCGCGCCGACGTTCGGCTGAATGGCCCGGTGGTGATGATCAACGGCCTCAGCGGCACGCTTGGCGACGGCGATTTCAACGGCTGGGCCTCGGTCGATCTGGCGAGCAAGCCGCTGGTGAAGGTCGATCTCGACGTTCGCCGGCTCGACTTGGGAGCGCCTGCCGCGCAGGGCTCTGCCGGCGCGTCGGGATGGAGCACGGCGGCAATCGACTTGCGGGGTCTGAACTACGTCGACGCGCGCGTGAAGCTGTCGGCGACGGATGTCGTTCTCTCCGGGACTCGCCTCGGGCCGCTCGATCTCGAAGCCTCGCTGGCCGGCGGCCTGCTGAAGGCGACCGTCGCCAATCTCGGCGCCTATGAGGGGCAGGCCAGTGGCGAGGTCGTGATCGACGCCTCCACGGGCAATCCGGCCTATGCGATGCACTGTGATCTCGTCGGCATCCGGGCGCTGCCGCTGCTCTCGAGCGTCGCCGGATTCGACAAGCTCGATGCGCGGATGCAGGGCAAGCTGGCCTTGCGCTCCAGCGGCGCCAGCCAGCAGGCTCTCATGAGCAACCTGAGCGGCTCGGCGTTCCTGCTGTTCCAGGACGGCGCGATCCGCGGCATCAACGTTGCGCAGATGATCCGCTCACTGACGTCCAATCCGCTGTCGGGATGGCAGGATTCGAAGGAACTGACGACCGATCTCACGCAGCTCTCGGCCTCGTTTCAGGTCGAGCGCGGGCAGGCCGCCACCAGTGACCTCAACCTGGTCGGACCGCTGGTCAAAGTCACCGGTACGGGGACGATCGATCTGGGCAATCGGGCGCTGGCGATGCGGGTCGAGCCGAAGCTCGTGATGACGACCGAGGGGCAGGGCCGCACCTCGGAGCCGATAGGTCTCGGGATTCCCGTCGTCATCGACGGCCCCTGGAGTCAGCCGCGCTTCTACCCCGACATGGCCGGCATCCTCGACAATCCGGATGCTGCCTACGCCAGGCTCAAGCAGATGGGCCAGGGCCTGTTCGGCAAGGACGGGGTCGGGCTGAACAATTTGATCAACGGCATCGGCGGCCTCATCGGAAATTCTGCGCCCACCGGTGCTGCTGGTCCGAACGGCGCGCCGTCAACGGCAGCCCCGAATGCACAGGCCCCGGCGGCTGGCCAATCCGACCTGCTCGGCGGCGATCTCGGATCGGCGATCGGCAATCTGATTCAGCAAGGACTGCAGGCCGCGCAGCCGCCAGCCAAGAGCCGCGGCCGTACGCTGGTTGCGCCTCAGGACGGCGCTGTTTCTCGGCCTCCGGGCGACGACGGCCGGGGCGCGGCGGAGGCAGCTCCCGCCGAGCCCTTGCAGGAGGGTGTGCAGGACAGCCAGCCGATGAACGACGTTCTGAAGCGCATCTTCAATAGGTAATATATAGCCGCGATCGACCGAGCCTGCGGAGAATCTCCTCGAGCGGTGCATGCGATTCAGGGCCAGCCGAGCAATAACGAGTTGGCGCGGGGCGCCGGCATGGTCGCCGCTGTGCATGCCATTCTGTGCTAAACGGGTGCCGGCGACGGGCCGTCTCGCACCCGAGCGGTCCTGCCTCCAAAGTGTTGCTGCCGCGAGGACGGCAGCGGACGCGCTTGTCCGAGGCTGACCTCGGTGATGACGCGCGTGAGGGGTCCGGATGAACGAGGTCGAGAACAGAGGCTGGTCGTTGCGGCAGGGCCTGTTCGCCAAATACGTCGTGTCGCTGGTCGGGCTCGTCGTGTTCGTCCTGGCCGTGAATGGCGCGACCGAAACCTGGATCAGCTATCAGTCCACCAAGGCGAGCCTGACCGCCGCCATGGCCGAAAAGGCCGACGCCAGCGCCCGGCGGATCGATCAGGCGCTCTCGGATCTGCAGCGACAGATCAGCTGGGTGACGCGGGCGAGCGCCAATACGCTGGAGCTCCGCCGCGCCGACTATGTACAACTGCTGAGTCAGGCGCCGGCTGTGCGGCAGCTGTATCAGCTCGACGGCCAGGGCCGGGAACAGCTCCGCGTGTCGCGCACCTCGATCTCGTTTGCCTCGGGCAACGACTTGTCACGCGATCTGCGCTTCACCGACACCGTCACACACGGAAGCAATTTCTCCGCCGTGACCTTCAAGGGCGCGCAGCCGATGATGTCGATCTCGGTCGCGCATTCCGGCTTCAATGCCGGGGTGACTGTGGCCGACATCGACCTCGACTTTCTCGAAGACTTCATGACCGAGGCGCAGATCGGCAAGGTCGGCACCGCCTACGTGGTCGATCCGCGGGGCCAGGTGTTGGCGAGCTCGGCGAGGGGACCGGCGGTCGGTCAGGACCTCTCCAAGCTGCCGCAGGTCGCGGCGGTGCTCACGCCGGATGGCGAGCCGCTGGCCTCCGGCACCGACGGCGAGGGGCACGCGGTGCTCTCGGCGGCCGCGACGCTGCCCAAGCTCGGCTGGGCCGTGTTCTTCGAGCAGTCCACGGCTCACGCGCTGGCGCCGATCCGCGATCAGCTGTTGCGCGGTGCGCTGTTGATCGCGCTCGGCCTTGCGGTTGCGATCCTCGCGGGCTCGGTGCTGGCGCGACGCATGCTCGTCCCGATCACCGCGTTGCGCGCCGGCGCGCGCAAGCTCGGCGCCGGCGATTTCGCCCAGCGCATCGAGGTGAGGACGCATGACGAACTGGAGGAGCTCGCCGATCAGTTCAACAGCATGGCCGGCCAGCTCGCGCAGTCCTATGCCGTGCTGGAAGCCAAGGTCGAGGAACGCACGCGGGATCTGGCCCAGTCGATCAATGAGCTGAAGGTGCTCGAGGAGGTTGGCCGCGCGGTGGCCTCCTCGCTCGATCTCAATGCGGTGCTGCCGACGGTGGCGGCCCGGGCGCTGGAGATCACCAAGACCGACGCCGTGCTGATCTATTCCTATGAGGCCGCCGAACGCCGCTTCAGGCTGGTGGAGGCCAAGGGCGTCGACCGGGACGGCCCGCACAATGTGCTGGACGAGCGGACGAGCCTGCTCTCCGACTCCGTGCGCAGCGGCGAGCCGATCGCGATCGCCGAGCTCGAAAACGCGCCCGATCACCCGCTGCGCGACGTCGCGGTCGCCGCCGGCTTTCACGCCGTGCTGTTCACGCCGCTGGTCGATCAGCAGGGCGTGCTCGGCGCGCTCGTGGTGCTCCGTCGGTCGGCCGGTACATTCCCGCCGAACCTGATCGGACTGATGCGAACGTTCGCCAACCAGGCCGTGCTGGCGATGCGCAACGCACGACTGTTCACCGAGGTCGATCAGAAGGGCCGCGAGCTGGCGCTGACCCACGCGACGGTGCAGCAGCAGGCCGAAAAGCTCACTGAGCAGACCGAGCAGCTGCGCGAATGGAACAAGTCGCTCGAGGAGCGCGTCGAGAAGCAACTGGCGGAGATCGAGCGGATCAGGCGGCTGGAGCGCTTCCTGGCGCCGCAGGTGGCGCAGATCATCGCGTCGTCGGACGGCCATGATGCGCTGCTGGAAAGCCACCGCCGCGAGGTCACGGTGGTGTTCTGCGATCTGCGCGGCTTCACAGCGTTTACCGAGACGACCGAGCCCGAAGAGGCGATGAACGTGCTGCGCGAATATCACGCCGCGCTCGGCAAGCTCATCTTCAAATATGAGGGCACGCTCGATCGCTATGCCGGCGACGGCGTGATGATCCTGTTCAATGCGCCGATCCCGTTCGAGGACCACACGACGCGCGCGGTGAAGATGGCGCTCGAAATGCGCGACGAGATCGGCCAATTGACGGAGCGTTGGAAAAATCGCGGCCACAGCCTGGGGTTCGGCGTCGGCATCGCACTGGGATATGCGACGCTCGGCCAGGTCGGCTTCGAGCACCGGCTCGAATACGCCGCGATCGGCAGCGTCACCAATCTCGCCTCGCGGCTGTGCGACGAGGCCAAGGCAGGCCAAGTGATCGTGTCGCGCCGGGTGTTCGGCGTCGTCGAACAGTCGGTCGATGCCAGGCCGATCGATGACCTGCATCTCAAGGGCTTCAATCACCCGGTGCTGGCGATGGAGATCTTGCGCTGGCGGGGGGAGGGCGCCGACGTGGTCGAAGTCGAGGAGCGGCGGCGATCGTCGGCGACTAACAAGTAGGGCGGGCAAAGGCGCGTGGCGCCTTGCTCGTCGTCGACGGCAGTCTCGCGCGCCCCCGTGCCCATCGCTGTCATTTGACGAAGGATGGTGGGCACCGGTCGCCTTCGGCGCTTTGGCCACCCGACGAAGCTCGGCTCAATAGGCCTGCTTCGCATCGGCCTCCTCGCTGGTCTGGATCAGATCGAGGCTTGCCTCGATCTTGCCGATCAGGCGGTCGAACGTCTTGCGCTCGTCGGCGGACAGGCATGCCATGATTTCGCGCTCGCGCTGCTGCAAACGCGGGATCAGCTCCTCGTACAGCGTCTTGCCCTTACGTGTCAGGCGCAGACGGAACTCGCGGCGGTCCTCGGCGTTCTCGACGCGCTCGATCAGCCGCCGCTCCAGCAACGACGTCACGGCCCGGCTGATGGTCGATTTGTGCGTGCGGGTGCACGCTGCGACATATTGCGCGCTGCAGGCCTCGCGGCGGAAGCCGAGCGTCGCCAGCACGCGCCATTCCGGAATGTCGAGCCCGTAGCGCTCCCGATATTCGACGGCGAGCGCCGCGCTCACCTCTGCGGCCAGACGGTTGAGCCGAAATGGCGCGAACTTGAACAGGTCGAGCCGCTCGTCGTCCTGCGGCACTGCCGCATTTCGGTCATCCTCGACCGGCTTCGCCTGCCGCCTGGACGCCGCGGTAGATGGCTTCGCCAAGATCGCGCTCCGATTTTTGAGTTGACGCGGCCGAAGCCGTCGGCTTTAGAATAGTTGCAGGTGAGACTATCTGGCAAGACGGCCAGATGCCTCGCCCGAGGAAATGTCGGTCGCTTCGAAAGTCCAAGAAAACCACAAGGCGAGCAAGCCATGGTGCAGGCCAATCCGGGGCAGGGCGCGAGCCAGGCGAAGGTTCAGTTCGGCTATCATCGGCACGAAGACCAGGATCAGGCCACGCCGGCCGCGCATCCGGTCGTCGTCGTGGGGGCGGGTCCCGTCGGGCTGTCGTTTGCCATCGATCTTGCGCAGCGCGGCCATGCGGTCGTGGTGCTCGATGATGCCGACCGGATCGGCGAGGGCTCGCGCGCGATCTGCTTCTCCAAGCGCTCGCTGGAATATTGGGATCGCCTCGGCGTTGGCGACCGGATGGTCGACAAGGGCGTGGTGTGGAACGTCGGCCGCATCTTTCACGGTCCGTCCGAGCTCTATCAGTTCAACCTGCTGCCGGAGCCCGGGCACAAGCGGCCGGCCTTCATCAACCTGCAGCAGTTCTATGCCGAGGCCTATCTGGTCGATCGCGTCAACGCGCTGCCGGAGATCTCGCTGCGCTGGCGCAACAAGGTCACCGCGCTCGAACAGCGCAACGATCATGTCGTGCTGACGATCGAGACGCCGGACGGCCCCTATCGGCTGTCGGCGCAATATGTGATCGCCTGCGACGGCGCGCGCTCGTCGCTGCGCCAGATGGTCGGCGCGGGTTTTTCCGGCAAGGTGTTCGAGGATCAGTTCCTGATCGCCGACGTCAGGATGACGGCCGAATTCCCCACCGAGCGCTGGTTCTGGTTCGATCCGCCGTTCCATGCCGGGCGCTCGGCGCTGTTGCACCGGCAGCCGGACAATGTCTGGCGCATCGACCTGCAGCTCAGCCGCTATGCCGATCCCAACGTCGAGAAGCAGCCGGAGAATGTGCGGCCCCGGATCGCGCGCATGCTCGGCCATGATCAGTTCGAATTCGAATGGATCTCGCTCTACAAATTCCAGTGCCGGCGCATGGAGCGCTTCATTCATGGTCGCGTCGTCTTCGCTGGCGATTCCGCCCATCAGGTCTCGCCGTTCGGCGCGCGCGGTGCCAATTCGGGGCTCGAGGATGCCGAGAATCTGGCCTGGAAGCTCGATCGCGTGCTGCGCGGAACCTCGCCCGCGACGCTGCTCGAAACCTACCATCTGGAGCGAAGCGCGGCCGCCGACGAAAACATTCGCGAATCCACGCGGGCGACGGATTTCATGGCGCCGAATTCGCACCAGGAAGCGCGGCTGCGCAAGGTGGTGCTCGCGCTCGCCAGGGACACCGAATTCGGCAAGCGCATGGTCAATGGCGGCCGGCTGTCGGTTCCCTCGGTCTACCAGACGCCGTTGTCGACCGAAGACGACGAGGCCTGGCACAGTGGCCCTCGTCCGGGAACATCGATGCCGGATGCGCCCCTCGAGACGGCAGACGGACGGCACCTTCACCTCACCGATGCATTCAATGCTCAGGGCCGGCGCTTCACCCTGCTGTCTTTTGCCAATGGTGAGGCGATCGATGTACCCGACGATGTCGGTGTCGTCAGCATCGGCGGTCCGAATGGACTTGCCGATAGCGAGGGCTTCGCGGGCAGGCGTTACGGTGCCGAACCCGGCACCTCCTATCTGCTGCGTCCGGATGGCTATGTCGCGGCGCGCTTCCGCCACCCGCGCCGCGCCGCGATCGCGGCGGCGGTCGCCCGCGCCTCCGGCCTGAACTGAGGAAGCCGCAACGATGACGCTCTCGACCGCCTCCAATTTCGCCAAGCCCGACGATGCCTTCCGCGCCATTGTCGAAGCGCATCGGGGCCTCTCGGACCTCGAAAGCGCCGATCTCGATGCGGCATTGGTCCTGATCCTCGCCAATCACATCGGTGACATCGGTGTGCTGGGCGAGGCGATCGCGCTGGCGAAACGCAGCATGGCGGATGCCGGCCAACAGCAACAACAGCAGCAGCAATAGGCTGCTGCGCACACAAGGAATGAAGTGATGGCGAAGGGTTTCGCATCGACCACGGATCTCGCCGAGAAGAAGGTCACCTTCTCGGAGATCGGCCCGGATCTCTATGCTTTCACGGCGGAGGGCGATCCGAACTCTGCGGTGATCGTCGGCGACGACGGCTGCATCGTGTTCGACGCGCAGGCGACGCCGGCGATGGCCAACAAGGTGATCGAGCGGGTCAAGACCGTCACCGACAAGCCGATCAAATATGTCGTGCTGTCGCACTACCACGCCGTGCGCGTGCTCGGCGCCTCGGCCTATCATGCGCAGGGCATCGTCGCCTCGCAGGAGACGCACCGGCTGATCGTCGAGCGCGGCCAGCAGGATTGGGACTCCGAATACGGCCGTTTCCCGCGCCTGTTCCAGGACGCCGAGAGCATTCCCGGCCTGACCTGGCCGACCCTGACCTTCGAGGGCGAGATGACGATCCATCTCGGCAAGCGCGAGGTGCAGCTGATCCAACTCGGCGCCGGCCACACCTCCGGCGACATCGTCGCCTGGGTGCCGGATGCCGAGGTGATGTTCTCCGGCGACCTGATCGAATATCACTCGGCCTGCTATTGCGGCGACGCCTATTTGCGCGAATGGCCGTCGACCTTGAACGAGATCCGCGACTTCAATCCCAAGGCGATCGCGCCCGGTCGCGGCGATGCGCTGAAGGGCGAGGCCACCGTGCGCGAGGCGATCGCCATGACGCGCGACTTCGTCACGTCGCTGTATGGCGCGGCCGAGATGTCGGTCGCGAAGGGACGCAGCCTGAAGGAGTCGATGGCGGCGACGCGCGAGGTGATGGATCCGAAATTCTCGAGCTTCGCCATCTACGAGCACTGCCTGCCGTTCAACGTGTCGCGCGCCTATGACGAGGCCAGCGGCATCGACGATCCCGTGATCTGGACCGCCGAGCGCGACCGCGAGATGTGGGCCCGCTTGCAAGGAGAAGGATGATGAACGTCAATACATCGCCTGACCAGCTCAACCGCGCCACCGGGCAGGTGACGCCGGGCTACATGTCCGGCTTCGGCAATTCGTTCGAGACCGAGGCGCTGCCCGGCGCACTGCCGATCGGGCGCAACTCGCCGCAGCGCTGCGCCTACGGGCTCTATGCCGAGCAGCTCTCGGGTTCGCCGTTCACCGCGCCGCGCGGGTCCAACGAGCGCTCCTGGCTGTATCGCATCCGTCCGTCGGTGAAGCATTCCGGCCGCTTCGCCAAGGTCGATGCCGGGCTGTGGCGCACCGCGCCCTGCCATGAGCAGGAGATCACGGTGCAGCAACTGCGCTGGGATCCGACGCCGCTTCCGGCAGGCGATGTGACGTTTCTGCAGGGTGTGCAGACCATGACCACGGCCGGCGATGCCACGACCCAGGCCGGCATGGCGGCGCATGTCTACGTCATCACCAAGTCGATGGTCGACCAGCACTTCTACAATGCCGACGGCGAGCTGATGTTCGTGCTGCAGCAGGGCCGTTTGCTGTTCGTCACCGAGTTCGGCCGCATCGACGCCGAGCCTGGCGAGATCGTCGTGATCCCGCGCGGCGTCAAGTTCCGGGTGGAGATTCCGGCGGGACCGGCACGTGGCTATCTCTGCGAGAATTATGGCGGCGCCTTCACCTTGCCGGAGCGCGGCCCGATCGGCGCGAATTGTCTTGCCAATGCGCGCGACTTCCTGACCCCGGTGGCCTCGTATGAGGACAAGGACACGCCGACCGAACTCTACGTGAAATGGGGCGGCGCGCTGTTCAAGACCGAGCTCGAACATTCTCCGATCGACGTCGTCGCCTGGCACGGCAACTACGCGCCCTACAAATACGACCTGCGCACCTTCTCGCCGGTCGGCGCCATCGGCTTCGACCATCCCGATCCGTCGATCTTCACCGTGCTGACCTCGCCGTCGGAGACGGCCGGCACCGCCAACATCGACTTCGTGATCTTCCCCGAGCGCTGGATGGTGGCCGACAACACCTTCCGTCCGCCGTGGTATCACATGAACATCATGTCGGAGTTCATGGGGCTGATCTACGGCGTCTACGACGCCAAGCCGCAGGGCTTCGTGCCGGGTGGCATGAGCCTGCACAACTGCATGCTGCCGCACGGGCCGGATCGCGAGGCGTTCGATCACGCCAGCAATGGCGAGTTGAAGCCGGTCAAGCTCACGGGCACCATGGCCTTCATGTTCGAGACGCGCTTTCCCCAGCGCATCACGAAGCATGCGGCGGAGTCCGGCACCTTGCAGCCGGACTATGCCGATTGCTGGAACGGGCTCGAAAAGCGCTTCGATCCGAACCGGCCGTAGCCACGACCTCCGCCGTCATTCCGGGGCGCCGCGCAGCGGCGAGCCCGGAATCCATAACCACGATCGGCCGTGGGGATGCAAAGCTCGGCCACAACCACTGTGCCCCACACATCTGCCCGTTGCTATGGATTCCGGGCTCGCGCTGCGCGCGCCCCGGAATGACGAGCGGAGACATGGTCCGAACTCAGGAAGACAACTGTGCCCCACCCCAACGATCCCTCGCTCCGCTCCTTCATCCCGGTCGATCCGTCTTCCGACTTCCCGATCCAGAACCTGCCTTATGGCGTGTTCTCGGCGCAGGACTCGCCGAAGCCGCGCGTCGGCGTGGCGATCGGCGACGTCGTCCTCGACCTCGCCGTGCTCGAGGACGAAGGCCTGCTCGATCTGGCGCCGGCCTATGAGGTGTTCGCGCAATCCTCGCTGAATGCCTTCATGGCGCTCGGCCCCGTCGTGTGGTCGAAGACGCGGGCTGCGATCAGCGCCCTCTTGCGTCAGGACAATCCGCGGCTGCGCGACGACAAGCCGTTGCGTAGCCGGGCGCTGCTGCCGCGCTCCGACGTTACGCTGCATCTGCCGTTCCATGTCGCCGGCTACACGGATTTCTATTCGTCGAAGGAGCACGCCACCAATGTCGGCGTCATGTTCCGCGGCAAGGACAATGCGCTGCAGCCGAACTGGCTGCACATGCCGATCGGCTATAACGGCCGCGCGTCGACCGTGGTCGTGTCGGGCACCCGAGTGCGTCGGCCGCGCGGACAGCTGAAGCCGCCGGGCGCCGACGTGCCGAGCTTCGGTCCATGCAAGCGGCTCGATTTCGAGCTGGAGATGGGCGTCGTCATCGGCCAGTCCTCGCCGCTCGGCGAGATGCTGACCGAGGCGCAGGCGGAGGCGATGATCTTCGGCTTCGTGCTGCTCAACGACTGGAGCGCGCGCGATATCCAGCAATGGGAATATGTGCCCCTCGGCCCGTTCCAGGCCAAGGCGTTTGCGACGTCGATCAGCCCGTGGGTGGTGACGCGGGAGGCGCTGGAGCCGTTCCGCGTGTCGGGGCCAACGCAGGATCCAACGCCGCTGCCCTACCTGCAGCAGAAGGAGGCGCAGAACTACGATCTCTCCCTCGACGTGGCCTTGCGCGCCTCCGGCAGCAACGCCGCGCAGACCATCGCGCAGACCAATTTCAAGTACATGTACTGGTCGAGCGTGCAGCAGCTGATGCACCATGCCTCGTCCGGCTGTGCCATGAGTGTCGGCGATCTCCTGGGGAGCGGCACCATCTCCGGTCCGGAGAAGCACCAGCGCGGCAGCCTGCTGGAGATCAGTTGGAACGGCACCGAGCCGGTCGAGCTCGCCGGTGGCGTGAAGCGCTCGTTCTTGGAGGACGGTGACTCCCTCATCATGCACGGCTGGTGCCAGGGGCAGGGCTATCGCGTCGGCTTCGGCGAGGTCGAAGGCACGATCGTGGCGGCGGAGCAGGCGTCATTGCGAGCGTAGCGAAGCAATCCAGAGTCGTGTGCGCAGCCCTGGATTGCTTCGCTGCGCTCGCAATGACGAAGATCTAGCGGTCCTCTGGCATAACGTCCTTCACACCAGCCACGAATGCCGCAACATCCTCCGCCGCATATTTCAGATGCACGCGCGTGTCGGACGGCCGTTGCTGCGTCACGCAAGCTCCCGACCGCCACTCGCGGCTGGGCCGGATCGGCCTGGGCGCAAAGCCGCCGCCGCAGTTCGGGCAGACATTGAACAGCTTGGTCTCGACGCAGTCGGCGCAGAACGTGCATTCGTAGGAGCAGATGCGTGCCTCTGTTGCCGAGGGCGGCAGGTCCTTGTCGCAATATTCGCAATTGGGGCGGAGCTGGAGCGCCATTGGTCGTCTCGCAGGTGTGCTGGTGAGTGCAGTGTCGCAAAGCCGCGCCGCAAAGGGGAGGGCGCATTTCCCTCGATTTGCGCCGCAGACGCTCAGTCGGTCGATAGCGAAGCCAGCGGCAGCTTCGCGCTCTCCTTCAGGCGGTCGAGCACGATCGAGGAGCGGACATGCGCCACGCTCTGGTGCGGCATCAGCACGTTGTTGACGATGTCGGACAGGCTCTTGAGATCGCGCAGCACGACCTTGAGCAGATAGTCGGAATCGCCGGTCAGCGCGTAGGCCTCCTGGATGTCGTCGACGCGGTTGACCAGCGCGCGAAACTTCTGCGCGTTGTCGGGCGAATGCGTCGCCAGGGTGATCTGGATGAAGGCAATCAGCTCGAAGCCGAGCGCCTGGCTGGCGAGCTGCGCGCGGTACCCCGCGATCACGCCGTCCTGCTCCAGCCGCATCCGGCGCCGTGAGCACTGCGAGGCCGACAGGCCGGCGATATCCGCCAGCTCCTGGTTTGTGAGCCGGCCGTCGTCCTGCAGCGCGGCCAGGATACGGAGATCGAAGCTGTCGATCGAAATCATGCGCCATTTCCTCTGGTCGTGCATGGATCGTGCATATCCAGGCAAAAATGACAATGGTTTGCATGCCCTGTGCGCGGAATTCGGGAGATGATCGGCCCATCAAGCTGAAGGAGCTTCCCCCGATGGGTCCATTTCCGCACGATGCGCCTCCTGCCACCATCTCCGCCGACAACCCGATGGGCACGGACGGCTTCGAGTTCGTCGAATATGCGCACCCCGAAGCAAGCGAGCTGCACGCGCTGTTCAAGCTGATGGGCTTCGCCGCGGTCGCGCGCCACAAGACCAAGGCGATCACGCTGTATCGCCAGGGCGACATCAACTATCTCGTCAACGAGGAGCCCGGCAGCCACGGCCACGACTTCGTCGCCGCGCACGGGCCGTGTGCGCCGTCGATGGCGTTCCGCGTCGTCGATGCGAAGAAGGCCTATGCGCGGGCGATCGCGCTCGGTGCTGAGCCGGCCGACCTGCCTGCATCGCAGAAGACCTTGGACGTTCCTGTCATCAAGGGCATCGGCGGCAGCCTGCTGTATCTGGTCGATCGCTACGGCGCCAAGGGCTCGGCCTATGATCTCGAATTCGAGTGGACCGGCGCGCGCGACCCGCGCCCCGCAGGCTCCGGCCTGTACTACATCGATCATCTGACCCACAATGTACACCGCGGCCGCATGGACGTCTGGGCCGGCTTCTACGAAAAACTGTTCAACTTCCGCCAGATCCGCTTCTTCGACATCGAGGGCCGCGCCTCCGGCCTGTTCTCGCGTGCGCTGACCAGCCCCGACGGCAAGATCCGGATTCCGATCAACGAGGATGCCGGAGATTCCGGGCAGATCGAGGAGTATCTCAAGATCTATCGCGGTGAAGGCATCCAGCACATTGCTTGCGGCGCCCGCGACATCTACGCCACCGTCGAGGGCCTGCGCGCATCAGGCCTGCCGTTCATGCCGTCGCCGCCCGACACCTATTTCGAGCGCATCGAGTCTCGCCTGCCCAAGCATGGCGAGGACCTCGCTCGCCTGCAGAGAAACGGCATCCTGATCGATGGCGAGGGAGTCGTCGCTGGCGGTCACACCAAGGTGTTGCTGCAGATCTTCTCGGCCAATGCGATCGGGCCGATCTTCTTCGAGTTCATCCAACGCAAGGGCGACGACGGTTTTGGCGAAGGCAACTTCAAGGCGCTGTTCGAGTCGATCGAGGAAGACCAGATCCGCCGCGGCGTGCTGAAGGTGGAGGCGGCGGAGTAGGCGAAGGAAGTAGGCCGTCATTGCGGGAAGCGGAGCGACGAAGCAATCCAGACTTCCGTCTGTCCCTGGAATGCTTGGCTTCGCTGGCAATGACGGCGTGACTGGAGGCAGTTTGCCGCCAAACTCTCAACTGTCATCCCGGGCAAGCCCGACGGCGCGTAAGCGGCGTTGGGCACCGACTCGGGACCCATACCGCAGGGTGCGTCGATGAGGCACGGCGACAGATAATCGTCGTCTCAGGACGGCCGGTGGTTATGGGTCCCCGCGTTCGCGGGGACGACACTGAGATTGAGGCGACGGCGTAGCCAACTCGTTGACATCGGAACAGTCGAGCAGCGCTCGATCGGCGCTGCTGCAGCGATCGAGCTTTACCGCCCTGCCTGCCAAGCGCTTACCACAGCGCCGATCTCCGTCACCTTCGGCTCGCGGATATTCGACGGCGTCCGCGAGAACCTTGGCGCCGGCGCGGGCTGCGTCACGCCGTGCCGCTCGACGAACACGCCACGCGCGGCCATGTGCGCATGCTTCGGCGCCTCCGACATCGTCAGCACCGGCGCGAAGCAGATGTCGGTGCCCTCCATGATCGCGCACCATTCCTCGCGCGTCTTGCTCTTGAACACCGCGACCAGCTTCTCCTTCAGCGCCGGCCAGGCGCGCGGGTCCATCTGCGCATCGAAGGCGGGATCGGAGAGGTCGGCATGCTGCCGCAGCAGCGCGTAGAACTGCGGCTCGATCGAGCCGATGGAGATGAAGTTGCCACAGGCGCATTCGTAGACGCCGTAGAAGTGCGCGCCGCCGTCGAGGAAGTTGCGCTCGCGCCCCTCGGTCCAGCGGCCCATCGCGGTGAGGTCGAAGAACATCGCGAGCAGCGAGGCCGCGCCGTCGCACATCGCGGTATCCACCACCTGCCCCTTACCGGACTTCGAGGCTTCGAGCAGTGCGGCGAGCACGCCGACGACCAGATAGAGCGCGCCGCCGCCGAAATCCCCGACCAGGTTGAGCGGCGGCACCGGCCGCTCCCTGGGTCCGATCGCGGCCAGCGCGCCGGTGATCGAGATGTAGTTGATGTCGTGACCGGCCGCATGCGCCAGCGGTCCGTCCTGGCCCCAGCCCGTCATGCGGCCGTAGACGAGCCTCGGATTACGCGCGAGCACGACCTCGGGGCCGAGGCCGAGCCGCTCCATCACGCCGGGCCGGAAACCCTCGATCAGCGCGTCGGCACCGGCGAGCAGATCGAGCACCTGGGGGATGACCCCCTTGTCCTTGAGATCCAGCTCGATCACCTTGCGGCCGCGGCCGGCGACCGACTTCATGGTCTTGCGCGCACCGACGCGATCGAGCGTCACCACCTCCGCGCCCATGTCGGCCAGCAGCATACAGGCGAACGGACCCGGTCCAATGCCGGCGAACTCGACGATGCGGAAGCCCGCGAGCGGTCCGGTGGCGCGGATCTCGGTCTGTGGTGCGGTCTTGTCGAGCACGTTTGTCTTGTCCCTGCGGTGCTTCGGCGCGTGATGAGGTCGATCGGACAAAGATGGTCGCCGTGACCTTCACCCTCCGCCTCCAGGGGAGGGTGGGTGTGCTTGGCTGCTGTCCGCATCAATCAAACATCATCACGCGCGATGCGTTTCCTGATCCTTTGATTGTCCCGCGTGCATCAGGCCAACGCAAGCGCGCCGTATGCCGCAAAGCAAAACGGCGCGCATCGCTGCGCGCCGCATGGAATTTGTCGTGCCGTTGCGCGGAATGATCCGCGTCGTGAGGTCAGCCCGCGGCTTGCACCGCGCGCTGCGCCATCACCTTCACCAGATTGGCACGGTAATCGGCGGAGCCGTGGATGTCGCTCAAGAGGCCTGACGCCGACACCGTGACCCCGTCGATCGCCGAGGCCGACCAGTTCGACTTCAGCGCCGCCTCGATCGCCGGCACGCGCATCACGCCGCTCTGCGAAGCGCCGGTGGCCGCAACGCGGACGTCGCCGCCCTTCGTCTTTGTGACGAACACGCCAGTGAGCGCGAAACGCGACGCCGGGTGGCGCATCTTGGCGTAGCCGGCCTTTTCCGGCACCGGGAACGACACCTCGGTGATGATCTCGCCGTCCTCCAGCGCCGTCGTGAACAGGCCCTTGAAGAAATCATCCGCCGAGATCGACCGCTTGTTCGTCTTCACGGTGGCGCCGAGCGAGATCAGCGCCGCCGGGAAATCCGCCGCCGGATCGTTGTTCGCGATCGAGCCGCCAATCGTGCCGCGGGCGCGCACCGCGGGATCGCCGAGCACCGAGGTGAGATGGGCGATCGCGGGGATCGCCTTCTTCACATCGGCATTGGTCATGATGTCGTAGTAGGTCGTCGCGGCCTTGATGACGAGCGTGTCGCCCGACAACTGCACCCCGATCAGGTCCTTGATCTTGCCGATGTCGATGACATCGGACGGAGCAGCAAGGCGCTGCTTCATCACCGGGATCAAGGTGTGACCGCCGGCAAGGAACTTGGCTTCGCTGCCCTTGGCGAACAGCGCCGCCGCCTCGTCGACCGAGGAGGCACGATGGTAAGTCGTCTGATACATGGTTGCTCCTCCGTTCGATCAGGCGTTGCCGTGGATCGCGTGCCAGACGCGGTCCGGCGTCGCCGGCATTTCCAGCTTGTTGTTGCCGATCGCATCCGTGATCGCGTTGATCACGGCGGCGGATGCGCCGATCGCGCCGGCCTCGCCGCAGCCCTTCACGCCGAGCGGATTACCCGGGCACAGGGTCGTGGTGTGGCTCAGCTTGAAGGACGGCACGTCGTCGGCGCGCGGCATCGCGTAGTCCATGAACGATGCCGTCACCGGCTGGCCGTTGCTGTCATAGATTGCGTGCTCGAGCAGCGCCTGGCCAATGCCCTGGACCAGACCGCCATGGACCTGGCCCTCGACGATCATCGGGTTGATCAGCCGGCCGAAATCGTCCGCCGCGACGAAGTTGACGAACGACGTCTTGCCGGTGGCCTCGTCGACCTCGAGCTCGCAGATATAGGTGCCGGCCGGGAAGGTGAAGTTGGTCGGATCGTAGAACGCAGTCTCCTTCAATCCGGGCTCCATGCCGTCCGGCAGGTTGTGCGCGGTGTAGGCAGCGAGCGCGACCATCGGCAGCGCGATCGACTTGTCGGTGCCGGTCACCTTGAACTCGCCGTTCTCGATGACGATGTCGCCTTCCGAGGCCTCCAGCGCATGCGCTGCGATCTTCTTGGCCTTGGCCTCGACCTTCTCCATCGCCTTGAGGATCGCGGTGAGGCCGACTGCGGCCGAGCGCGAGCCGTAGGTGCCCATGCCGAACTGCACCTTGTCGGTGTCGCCATGAACGATCGAGACTTGGCTGATCGGCACGCCCAGGCGCTCGGCGATCAGCTGGCAGAAGGTGGTCTCGTGGCCCTGGCCGTGGCTGTGTGATCCGGTGAGCACCTCGATGGTGCCGACCGGGTTGACGCGGATCTCGGCCGATTCCCACAGACCGACGCCGGCGCCAAGGCTGCCGACTGCCTTTGACGGCGCGATGCCGCAGGCCTCGATGTAGCAGGAGAAGCCGAGGCCGCGCAGCTTGCCCTGCGCCTTGGCGGCCGCCTTGCGCGCCGGGAAGCCGGCGTAGTCGATCGCCTTCATCGCCGCGTCGAGCGAGGCGTTGAAGTCGCCGGTGTCGTAGGCCATGATCACGGGGGTCTGGTGCGGGAACTGGGTGATGAAGTTCTTGCGCCGCAGCTCGGCCGGATCGACCTTGAGCTGACGCGCTGCGGTCTCCATCAGCCGCTCCAGCAGGTAGCTCGCCTCAGGGCGTCCGGCGCCACGATAGGCGTCGACCGGCGTGGTGTTGGTGTAGACGCCCATCACCTCGGCATAGATCGCCGGGATGTTGTACTGGCCCGACAGCAGGGTCGCGTACAGATAGGTCGGCACCGAGGACGAGAACAGCGACATGTAGGCGCCGAAATTGGCGTGGGTCTTGACCCGCAGCCCCAGGATCTTGTTGTCGGCATCGAGCGCCATCTCGGCCTTGGAGATGTGGTCGCGGCCGTGCGCGTCGGTCAGGAACGCCTCGGTGCGATCGCCGGTCCACTTCACCGGACGGCCGACCTTCTTGGAGGCCCACAGCGCCACCATCTCCTCGGGATAGATGAAGATCTTGGAGCCGAAGCCGCCGCCGACGTCGGGCGCGATGACGCGCAGCTTGTGTTCTGGTGCGATGTTGTAGAACGCCGACAGCACCAGGCGAGCGACGTGCGGGTTCTGCGACGTCGTATAGAGCGTGAAATGCTCCTCGGCCGCATCGTACTCGGCGATCGCCGCGCGCGGCTCCATCGCGTTCGGCGCCAGCCGGTTGTTGGTCAATTCCAGGGTGACGACGTTGGCGGCCTTGGCGAAGGCGGCGTTGACCGCCCCCTCGTCGCCAATATGCCAGTCATAGACGACGTTGCCGGGGGCCTCCGGGTGAAGCTGCGGCGCGCCGGGCTTCAGCGCGGAGGGCATGTCGGCGACCGCCGGCAGCTCCTCATATTCGACCACGACGGCCTCGGCGGCGTCGCGGGCGAGGTTCTTGCTCTCGGCGATCACGACCGCCACGGCCTGGCCGACGAATCGCACGGTCTCCGGCGCCATCGCCGGCCATGCGCCCATCCTCATCGGCGAGCCGTCCTTCGAGGTGATGGCCCAGCCGCAGATCAGGTTGCCGACCTTGTCGTCGACGATCTGCCTGCCCGTGAGCACCGCGACCACGCCGGGCATTGCCTCGGCGGCCGAGGAGTCGATGCTCTTGACCTTGGCGTGCGCGTGCGGGCTGCGGATGAAATGGGCAAAGGTCATGCCCAACAGCTTGACGTCGTCGACGTAACGGCCCTTGCCGGTGATGAAACGCTTGTCCTCCTTGCGGACGACGCTGGCGCCAATGCCTTCCATACCCATGCGAATCTCTCCCCTACCGGAGTTCTATTGTCCCGCCGCGGCCATCGCGCGCAGCGGTCGTGGTCTCGGTATTGCGGTAAACGGCGGCTCTCGCCGGCCTCATTCGGCAGCTTGCGCGACCTTCATCCGTCCGGCAGCGTCGAGCACGGCCTTGACGATGTTGTGATAGCCGGTGCAGCGGCAGATGTTGCCTTCCAGCTCCTCGCGCACCGTGCTCTCGTCGAGCTCGCCTCCGTGGCGGTGCACAATGTCGATGGCCGACATGATCATCCCCGGCGTGCAATAACCGCATTGCAGGCCGTGATTGTCGCGGAAGGCCGCCTGCATCGGGTGCAGCTCGTCACCCTTGGCGATGCCTTCGATGGTGGTGACGTTGGCGCCGGCGGCCTGGCCGGCCAGCACGGTGCAGGATTTCACGGCACGGCCGTCGATATGGACGACGCAGGCGCCGCATTGGCTGGTGTCACAGCCGACATGGGTGCCGGTGAGGTTCAGATGATCCCGCAGGAGGTGAACGAGCAGGGTGCGATCCTCGGCCTCGACCGAGACCGCCTTGCCGTTCACCGTCAGTTTGACTGTCGACACGAGTAACCTCCCGATGAATTGTTCTTATTCTGATTAGAAACAGCGCCCTCAGGACTTTGCAACTCGAATTTTCGTCTCTGATGTCATTGCGACGTCTTGCGCGCGGCCTCGGCGATTCGGTCGCATGTGGCACGCCACGCGAGGCGGCACCGGCGCGGGTGAAGCGCAGGCCGCAGGCCGAGGCCGCCCATTTACCGCCCCTTAGCCATTGTGACGTAGTTTTGATCACGCTCTGGTGCGTTGCTGCCGGGCGGTTGGTTTCTGGCCAATATAAAGAATGGCGTGTCGGGGGTGGGAATGTCTGCGCAGCTTGCGCCGCAGTCGCGGCGTGCCAATTTTCTGACCCTGCGATTTCGCGGCAAGATCTTCCTGGGCTTTGCCGTGGTGCTGGCCATCTCCGCCGTCAGCATCGGCTTCTCCTATCTGGGGTTCGAGCGGGTCGCCGCAGCGGTGGCGGCCTATCGCAGCAGCGTTGCGGAAGCCGACACCACCCGCACCATCGATCGCGAGCTGGTCTCGTACCAGGCTCTCGCCCGATACTATGCCCTGACCGGCAAAGCCGACGACGAGGCGGCGGCCACCGCTGCCCAGCAGGCGCTCCAGGCCGCGATCGACAAATCGATGGCTGCGACCGGTGCCGAGCGGCGGGCCCAGGTCGGCAAGCTGCAGGCGCAGTTTCAGGCCTTCGCCAAGACATTCTCGAGCATCGTTGCCCTGACCCGCGAGAACGCGAAGCTGGCGACCGACCAGATCGGCATCATCGGCAACAAGATCCGCTTCAAGTTCGATGATCTGGCGGACACCGCCGCGCTCGCCGGCCTGCCGTCCGTGCAGACGACGGCCAAGGACCTCACCGGCCAGTACCTGACCGTGTCCGCGCTGGTCGGGACCTACATCGCCAAGCCCGATGCCAAGACGGCCGACGGCGCCATCGCGCGCACGCGCTTCCTGGAAACCTCGCTGGTGACGATCTATGCCAATGACGAGAAGATCACCCAGCGCGTCGCCGAGCTCGGCGACCTGATCAAGCAGTACCGCGCCGCCTTCATCAAGCTGTCGGAGAACATGAAAGCGCTCGACAAGCTCGAACAGGAGATGGGCGTCGTCGGGACCGAGATCATCGCGCTGTCGAACGGGCTGAAATCCGAGGTCGCGTCCGACCAGCAGCGCATCGAGGCCGCCGCCAACACCACCATCGCGGACATCGAGCGGCTGATCGCGATGCTGGCGATCGGCGGGCTGACGCTCGGCGCCGTGCTGGCGCTGATGCTCGGCAACGGCATTTCCAGGCCGATGATCACGATGTGCAAGGCGATGCGCGAGCTCGCCTCGGGCAATTTCGACGTCCGGCTGCCCGGCCTCGGGCGCGCCGATGAGATCGGCGAGATGGCGGCCGCCGTCGAGGAGTTCAAGGTCCAGGCGGTGGCCAAGGCCGAGCGCGACGCCGCGACGCAGGACGCCCAGAACAAGGCTGCGGGCGCCGCGCGCCGGGCCGAGCTCATCCGCTTCGCCGACGAGTTCGAGACCGCCGTCGGCTCGATCGTGTCCAACGTCTCGAGCTCGGCCGAGCACCTCGAGCAGGCGGCTTCGACCCTGACGCGCACCGCCGAGACCACGCAGTCGCTGGCGAGCCGCGTGAGCGGCACCTCCGACCAGGCCACCGGCCGCATCCACTCGGTCGCGAGCGCGACCGACGAGCTGTCGGCCTCGGTCGACGAGATCGGCCGCCAGGTCCGCGAGTCCAGCCGCATCGCGGAATCCGCCGTCGCCCAGGCCGAGGAGACCGACGGGCGCATCGGCAAGCTGTCGCGCGCGGCGCAGGAGATCGGCGACGTCGTCAAGCTGATCACCGCGATCGCCGAGCAGACCAACCTACTCGCGCTGAACGCCACCATCGAGGCGGCACGCGCCGGCGATGCCGGCCGCGGCTTCGCGGTGGTGGCTTCCGAGGTCAAGTCGCTGGCGGAGCAGACCGCCAAGGCGACCGACGACATCTCCAACCACATCTCCGGCATGCAGGCAGCGACCCAGGAGTCGGTGACCGCGATCAAGCAGATCGGCGGCACGATCCGTCAGATCTCGACCATTGCCTCGTCGATCGCGACCGCGGTCGAGCAGCAGGGCGGCGCGACCCAGGAGATCGCCAGGAACGTGCAGAGCGTCGCGGCAGGCACGCAGGCCGCCGCCGCCGATATCACCCAGGTCAATCGCGGCGCGACCCAGACCGGCGAGGCCTCGGAGGAGGTGCTGCGCTCGGCCCAGTCGCTGTCCTCGGAAAGCGCCCGCCTGCGCGCGGAGCTCAACCGCTTCATGGCGAACATCCGCGCGGCGTGAGTTTTGCGGCGACAGGCTGGTCTTCACGCCGCTCGCAAATGCGTTGGCGAGCCCGCGGCCAAACCCTCCGCTGTCATCCCGGCGAACGCCGGGATCCATACGCCGCGTCAGATGTGTGGCGGGCGGTATCGATCGCGTGCCCCAATCTTGCATCACGCGGTATGGATCCCGGATCGCGCTCGCTCCGCCCGCTTGCCCGGGACGACAGCTGAAATGAGGCGCGCCTGGGCCTCACCCAGGAAACGCTGCGGCCCCCCGGGGCGGGTCGAGCGCCGAACCCCGCCCCACTTCCGGGAACCCAGCGCGCGGCGAGACGTTGGGTCGCAGCGGCAGGGTTTCATTGCCGCATTTGCTTCATCCTCTCGGTCGAGCATGCGGTGCGACCCGCGCCGTCGCATTGGGATTCCATGGCACCCCGACAGGCATCCTTTCCGCACCTCCGCGTCATCACGTCAGCGCCGCAATCCAGCGCGCCGCCGGGCGACACGGCTGGCCAGGATCGAATCATCGAAACCAACATCCCCGCCCGGCTCGACGACCTCCGCTGGAGCGCCTTTCACACCCGCGTCGTGCTGGCGCTCGGCATCACCTGGGTGCTCGATGGGCTCGAGGTGACGCTCGCCGGCGCCTTGTCGGGCGCACTCAAGCAGAGCCCGGCGCTGCATTTCTCCAATCTCGAGATCGGGCTTGCCAACAGCGCCTATCTCGCCGGCGCCGTGCTCGGCGCGCTCGGCTTCGGCTGGCTGACCGACCGCATCGGCCGCCGGAAGCTGTTCTTCATCACGCTCGCGCTCTATCTGTCCGCGACGGCCGCCACCGCCTTGTCGTGGAATGTCGCAACCTACGCGCTGTTTCGCTTCCTGACCGGCGCCGGCATCGGCGGCGAGTATACTGCGATCAACTCAACGATCCAGGAGCTGGTGCCGGCGCGCTATCGCGGCTGGACCGATCTCATGATCAACGGCAGCTTCTGGCTGGGTGCCGCGCTCGGCGCCGTCGGTGCCATCGTGCTGCTCGATCCTGATGTCGCCAGCCCGGATGTCGGCTGGCGGCTGGCCTACGGCATCGGCGCCTGTCTCGGCCTGGTCGTGCTGGTCATGCGGATGTGGATTCCGGAAAGTCCGCGCTGGCTGATGATTCACGGCCATCCCGAAGAGGCGCATCGGATCGTGGCGGAGATCGAACGCGACGTCACCGGCCACGACCGCGAGGCGCGCGCAAAGGAATTGCCGAGGATGCGGCTGCGGATGCGTAGCCACACGCCGTTACGAGAGGTCGCGCATACGCTGTTCTCGGTCTATCGTCAGCGCTCGCTGGTCGGGCTGACGCTGATGATCGCCCAGGCGTTCTTCTACAACGCGATCTTCTTCACCTTTGCGCTGGTGCTGACCGACTTCTACGGCATCAAGTCCGATCATGTCGGCTGGTACATCCTGCCCTTCGCGGCCGGCAACGTGCTCGGGCCGCTGCTGCTCGGCCGTCTGTTCGACACGCTCGGGCGCCGTGCCATGATCACCTTCACCTATGGCGTCTCCGGCGTGCTGCTCGCGCTCACCGGTTATCTGTTCTCGATCGGAGTGCTGAGCGCCGCGACGCAGACCGCGGCCTGGATGGTGATCTTCTTCTTCGCGTCACCGGCGGCGAGCGCCGCCTATCTCACCGTGTCGGAGAATTTTCCGCTGGAAGTGCGCGCGCTCGCGATCGCGCTGTTCTACGCCATCGGCACCGGGATCGGCGGCGTGGCGGGACCCGCGCTGTTCGGCGCGCTGCTCGACAGCGGGGCGCGCGGCGCGGTGTTCGGCGGCTATCTGTTCGGTGCCGCGCTGATGCTGGTGGCGGCGCTCGTCGCTTGGCGCTATGCCATCGCGGCCGAGCGCAAATCG
This sequence comes from Bradyrhizobium sp. HKCCYLRH1030, assembly GCF_051168395.1. Taxonomy (NCBI): domain Bacteria; kingdom Pseudomonadati; phylum Pseudomonadota; class Alphaproteobacteria; order Hyphomicrobiales; family Nitrobacteraceae; genus Bradyrhizobium; species Bradyrhizobium sp. HKCCYLRH1030. The sequence goes on from NZ_JBNPUY010000002.1 coordinate 1,012,621, forward strand.
CTCGAGCAGGTGGCGCGCCCGCTCGCTGTCATGGAGTAGATGATGATGTCCGACAACTCCGATCTGATCGGTTCTCCTGCGGCGGAGCCCGCCGAGATCGTTCCGACGCCGGTGAGTCTCGTGCCGCATCTTCGCGAGGTGGCGATCCTGCTCGATATCGACGGCACCCTGCTCGATCTTGCGCCGACACCGCGCGAGGTGTGGGTCCCGCCGGGCCTTGCCGAGGCACTGAACGCGTTGCTGCAACGAACCTCCGGCGCGCTGGCGCTGGTTTCGGGCCGCTCACTCAACGACATCGATCTCATCTTCGCGCCGGAGGTCTACCCCGCCGTCGGCGGTCATGGCGCGGAGATGCGGCTCGGCGGCGGCGGTGAGGCGGATGCGATCAAGGCGCCGCCGCTGGACAAGGAGCTGAAGCGCAGGCTCGCTGCGATCGCCAAGCTCAGCCCCGGCATTCTGCTCGAGGACAAGGGGTACTCGCTGGCGCTGCATTATCGCCTCGCGCCGCAGGCGGAGAAGGCGATCTACGAGGAGGTGTCGCGCATCCGCGCCGAGTTGCCGGAGGCGCCGATCGAGGTGCTGCCCGGAAAATGTGTGTGCGAGATCAAGCATGCCGGCTTCACCAAGGCGAGCGGCGTGCGCGAGCTGATGCGGCACGCGCCCTTCAAGGGACGCAAGCCGTTCTTCATCGGCGACGACGTCACCGACGAGACGGTGTTCGCGATCATGCCGGATTTCGCCGGCCTGTCGTTCTCGGTCGGCCGTCGGGCACTCGGTGTCGACGGACATTTCGACGCTCCGGACGACGTGCGCGCGTTCCTGGCGCGCCTCGCCGACGGCGGAACTAATTCATCGACCTAGCGGTCCGCGCAGTGGGTCGGTATCGCCGCGTTATTAGTTCCATCCGCCATGCATTCGCATGTTGCATGCGTCGCTCTTGATTAGAAACGTTCTGACTTGATTGACGCTGTGATTACACCGCGCGAATGCCCGAATTTGGTTTCATTTGGTTGAAAGGGTGGCCTGGAACCATATTGATGAACAGCTGTTAACCGACATGACCAACAGGAGGGAGCTGTGAACCTCGTCGTGGTTTCGAATCGGGTGGCACGTGGCAAAGCCAACGAGCCAATGACCGGCGGACTTGCGGCAGCATTGCTGCCCATCGTGGAGAAATCGGGGGCAGTTTGGGTGGGATCTTCGGGACGTGTGCGCGACGGCGCGCAGACGGAACCGATCGCGGAGATCGAGCAGATCGGTGAAGGCGCGCTCGCGCTGCTGGATCTGCCGGCTGCGCACTATGCCGGCTACTACGAAGGCTTCGCCAATTCGGCGCTGTGGCCGGCGCTGCATTCACGCAGCGATCTGATCAGCGTCTCGCATGATGACTATCGGTCCTATCGCGAGGTCAACGCCTTCGTGGCGCGCGCGCTGCTCCGGTTCCAGAAGCCGGACACCTTGTTCTGGATTCAGGACTATCACTTCCTGTCGCTCGGCGCGGAGTTGCGCACGCTCGGTGTCAAGAGCCCGATCGGTTTCTTCCTTCACACGCCGTGGCCCGCGCGCAGCGTCATCGACAGCGTGCCGAATCACCGCGATCTCGTCACCGCGATGCTCGCCTATGATCTGATCGGCTTCCAGACCGAGGACGATCGCGAGAACTTCACCGCCTGCATCCGCGCCGATCTCGGCTTGCAGGTGCGTGACGGCGTGGTCAGGTCGCTGCACGGCCGCACACGTCTGGCGGTGTTCCCGATCGGCATCGATGCCGACAAGTTTGCGCAGCAGGCGGCGAAGGCGGTGGCGCATCCGGACGTGTCGCGGCTGCGCCGCAGCCTGCACGGCGAGAAGCTCGCCATCGGCGTCGATCGGCTCGACTACTCCAAGGGCCTCGTCAACCGCATCAACGCGTTCGACCGGATGTGGACGATGCACCCGAGCCTGCTGCGCGCCGTGTCGTTGCTGCAGATCGCAACGCCGTCGCGCGAATCGATCGAGGCCTATGGCAATCTGCAGAGCGAGGTCGCGCGCCTCGTCAGCGAGGTCAATGGCCGCCACGGCGAGGTCGACTGGACGCCGATCCGCTACCTCAACAAGGGCTATGGTCAGGGCGTGCTGGCCGGCCTCTATCGCAGCGCACAGGTCGGCGTCGTCACGCCGCTGCACGACGGCATGAACCTGGTGGCGAAGGAGTATGTCGCCGCGCAGAGCCCGGTCGATCCCGGCGTGCTGGTGCTGTCGAAATTCGCCGGCGCCGCCAACGAGCTCGACGCGGCGCTGATCGTCAATCCGCATGACATCGACGGCATGGCGCGGACGATCGCGATGGCGCTGTCGATGCCGCTCAACGAGCGCCGCATGCGCTATGAGATCATGATGACGAAGCTGCGCCGCCATTCGATCCAGCAATGGTTTGCCGACTTCGTCGAGACCCTGCAAGACGGTGACTCGGCCGAGGTCGAGATCGAGCCTCTGCCTGCAGCGCCGGCGGGTTTTCTGGCCGGCCGCATGCTGTCGCCCGGCGCGCGCTATCACTGAACCGGGCGTTACACCTCGCCGCCGCACGGCGGCGAGGCTCAATGGCAGTAGGAGACGCCGTCGAGCACGGCGCAGCGCAGCTTGTTTGGCGAACTCGGATTGTCCATCGGCACCATCCCGTTGCCCTGTCCGACGAACACGCCGGGTCCCACCACCACCGATGCCTTGTTGCCGACGATGACGGACGGGTGCGGCTTCAGGCTGGACTTGGTCCCGTCCGGCCACAGGATCGCATCGCCCTGCCAGATCCCCTTGCGGCCGTCGTCGCAGGTCACGTCGACGCCCTGCTTGGTGCATTGATCGGCGCGCGCCGGGCCGGCGGCAGTCAGGCTGAATGCTGCCGCCAGCAGCACGGCGAGACGGGCAGGGGTGGATGACGGCATCGCGAGGTCCCTCGTGTGCAGCCGGACCGACGGGCTGCAAATCAGTGGTCGTGCCGGCCGGCCGGCCGGTTCATCGATCGGCCGGCGAGCGGCGGCGGCCCCCGGCCGAGCCCGCAACCAGGGCGGATTGATGATTTTTATCAGCGATTTGGGGGAAATTTGCCGCCGAGGCCCCCGCCCGGCTTGCAAAACGCCGCCGACCCCGCCAAGAGAGGGCCGCCGGAGAGATGGCCGAGTGGCTTAAGGCGCACGCTTGGAAAGCGTGTGTGCGGGAAACCGTACCGTGGGTTCGAATCCCACTCTCTCCGCCATCCCAGCGTTCGCATCTGTTCGCTGCCGTCCGTCAAGCCTCTGAAAAATCGCCGCAATTTTAGCGTTTGATGCCCTCAAGCATCCGCGCGAGTTCGCCCGAGAACGTGGGTAAACGCGTGCAGGACGCGGGTAGCATCGTGGGTAAGGCTGCGAGGCAAAGATGGCGCACCTGGTGGGCCGCCTGACGGCACTGAAGGTAACAAAGGTCAAGAAGCCCGGCATGTACGCCGATGGCGCTGGCCTTTATCTGCAGGTCACGGGCGACGGTGAAAGCACCCCTGCCAAATCCTGGATCTTTCGTTTCACCCTCCGCGGCCGCTCCCGCGAAATGGGCCTAGGCTCCTTTTCGATCTTTGGCTTGGGCGAAGCGCGGGCAAAGGCGGCCGAGTATCGACGGCAGGTCTATGACGGCATCGATCCGATCGAGGCGCGCCGAGCGCAGCGTGCCCAGGCGGCCCTGGAGGCGGCCGCGGCGCTGACCTTCAAGGAGTGCACCAAGCAGTATCTCGCGGCTCACAGCGCCGGCTGGCGCAACGCCAAGCACGCGGCGCAGTGGAGCTCGACGCTGAAGACGTATGCCGAGCCGGTGATCGGTTCGCTCTCGGTTCACGGCATCGACACCGCGCTGGTGATGAAAATCATCGAGCCACTGTGGTCGACGAAGCCGGAAACTGCGTCGCGGCTACGAGGCCGGATTGAAGCCGTGCTCGATTGGGCGACCGTGCGCGGCTTTCGCCAGGGTGAGAATCCAGCTCGGTGGCGCGGCCATCTCGACAAGCTGCTGCCCGCGCGTGCCAAGGTGCGCAAGGTCAAGCACCATGCAGCGTTGCCCTACGATGAGCTACCCGCATTTATGGCCGCTCTGCGCGCGCAAGAGGGCGTCGCGGCGCGCGCACTCGAGTTTTTAATCCTCACGGCAGCCCGCACCGGGGAAGTGATCGGTGCGCGATCAGAAGAAATCAAGGACAAGGTCTGGACGGTGCCGGCCGGGCGCATGAAGGCCTCGAAGGAGCACCGCGTTCCGTTGCCGGAAGCCGCGCTCGCCATCATCGATATCGATACGCTGCGCAAGGAGCAGGGCGGGGCGTATCTGTTTCCGGGCGGGAAGCGCGACAGGCCTCTCAGCAATATGGCTCTGCTGGCGTTGCTGCATCGGATGGGCCGTTCTGACCTTACCGCGCATGGCTTCCGCTCGACGTTCCGGGACTGGGCCGCCGAGTGCACGAATTATCCCAACGAAGTGGTCGAGATGGCACTCGCCCACACGATCAGCAGCAAGGTCGAGGCTGCTTACCGCCGGGGGGATTTGTTCGATAAGCGGAAGGCGTTGATGTTCGATTGGGCAACATTTTGTGCCTCAAGTGGCGGTGCCGATCAAAAGATCATCTCGATCCGCGCCTGAACTGCCTCCTCGTTTAGATGGCTACGGACATTTCGTCATCGGCCGTCTCCCGATGAGGTCGACTACCAGCGCAGGTCTCTAGTCTTAGTAGTCCAACGCGCCCGCCAAAATTGGCCGATACAGTTCGCGAGGCAACGCGCTGAAGCTCGCGATCGGCAGATGGAACAAGGGCTGTGTGAGGAGCCTACGCGCGCCGAGGCGTATTCGTTGGGATCGGTTTAGTTCAAGCAAATGAGCCGCGGCTCGCTTTCGCGCGCCCAGCCGTCACAAAGTCGGGGTTCTGAGACCGTTAAGAGAGGCGTCGTCCGCCTCACTCGAAAATGGCAACCGCATGCCGGCAACTTTGCAAACTGCTTCAATCAGGAGGCGGACGGATCGGGCATCCCATTCCATTTGATCGATAGGCACATCCCAATGCTCCGATACTACGTAGGCTGCATGGCGAGCCTTTATGCCCAGACCTACGATCGTCTGCGCCGGCGTGAACATAATTGCCCGCTCAATCGGGGCCAGGCGAGTCAGGACCGATTCGATTCTCTGTGTTCGGCTAGCCGCGTCCGAGCGAGCGTTCGCCGCGTCTAGTGGCTCCTGATTGTCACCCTGCTGGCATTCGATCGCGGAAATCTCCAACAATAGGGTGACAAAGGCCGTGTCTAACTGGACAAGCGCGAAATCAGGCTCAAGCTGTTCAGCTTGTGGCCTCTGGTCCGCTGAGAACTCACTACGAGGATCCAGTTCCTTCGCTTTCGGAGAGGTCGTGGAATTCACCGCTTGCTCTGACGATGCATTGCCCATTCGCCTTGGACACCGATTTCCGAAGAAGTTGCACGTATTGGTCATGGTGAGCGCCAGCGTAGGCCGCCGCAGCCACGCTGCATACGAAGGATCTGCATTCTCATTGGACGCTCCGGAAAGAAAATAGGGTCGATCCCGTAGAATACCGAATTTATCGGTATCTGAAAAGTCGTTTTATGTCTCTGGCCCCCTCGGGAGGCCAGGATGCCGAAAACGGTGACATCACCGCTGCAAAAGAAGCTTGCCACCATGCTGGTCGAGCACAGGAAGGCTGCGGGGATGAGGCAGGTCGATCTGGCTGAAAAGATGGGTGTCTACCAGTCCTGGGTGACCCACATGGAATCTGGCCAGCGCCGGATCGATGTCGTAGAGTTGATCGAGCTAGGGAAGATCCTGGGGTTTGACCCGGTCGACGTGGTCAGGAAGCTGAGCCGCAAGTAGGCATGAGGCCGGAGCGCGCAAAAACTTGACGGCTTTTCGGTCGAGCGCAGTCGGCTACGGTAAATTGCGCTAGATTAGGATCATAGTCACCATCAGTGTCCGCCTAACTATCACGCTCCTCGATGTTATATCGTCGGTCGAGGTCGCTACTCTCGTGCGAGTCCTGTGATGACACGGCGAAACAGGATAGAAACGGTGCTGCTGGCGCCGGAGGGGCAGAATCTCAAACGAGTTTTGGCGATCGCGCAGACGAAGGCCGCGAACACAGCTCGCCGGAGGATCAACCCCCTTAGGTGCGTGCAATAGCCTGTCTGATCACTGAGGCTCCCTCGCCTTAACCCACGGTTGAAACTTTGGCACGGCGGGAGCAATTGGGAGGCGGTGCTTTCGCCTACGGGCAACGAGGGGCGTTCGATGCCCTAAGACATTTCGCAGGAGCGAGTTTCCGTCTCCCGGAAAGATTGCACGAGCCAATTTACACGACCCTAGTGGCTCCATATAGTTGTGGCGACAACACAGAAGGGCGGAACAGCAATGTCGAAAGTCCTCACCCTTGACAATTTCTGGACCCGGCGGCTGAAGGTGAAGGCTCCGGATGGGCTAGGTGCGGTCCGGGGATGGTCTCTGGAGAAGTGTGGCCTCCCCACGTTCAAGGAGGCCCCCTTGTCTATCGATGAGGATCTAAGCAGCGAAGGCCAGGAGGAGACGAGTCCAGTCTTGCTCGTATCAGCGCCGGGCGCGGTCGGAAAATCGACGCTTGCGAGGCAAATTGCCTATATCACCGGCGCGGTTTATGTGGACCTATCGAAGGCTGATCCAGTAGGTGGCAACACACTAAGTGGCGGCTTGGTAAAATCGGGACTCTACTCTGCATGGGAGGACGGAAGTACGGCTGTATTGATTGATGGGATCGATGAGGCTCGCTTCCGGGTAACGCAAGAAGCCTTCGAGGCGTTCGTTTCCGACATCTCGCAACTGACAAAGGGGCGGGTGATCCCAACTATTCTGTTTGGCCGTACCGTCGCAATCCAGGACACGTGGCTGTTGCTGGATTCGAATGGAACGCAGTCCGCGGTGCTTGAGATCGGCTTCTATGGACAGGAGGCATCTGTCGATTTTGCCGAAGCTCAATTGAGGGCCGCGCGGCCACGAAGCCCCTATGCCCAGGCAGAGCGTCGTGCAATAGAGTTGTTACTTTCGAAGTTGAGAGAGCAGACCGAGAGTGATGGTGATCGATTTGCCGGATACGCGCCCGTGCTGAGGGCTGTATCCGAGCGCGTTGCTGGTGTTGGCAACCCGGCAGCACTCATCGGCGAAATCGAAAAGGGCGAAAGGCCGGTGACTCTTCCAAAAGTGGTCTCGGCTATCCTAGAGCGCGAGAGGGGAAAGCTTGCTGGTCTCAGTTTTGAAGATCCGACTCTAGCTTCGCGACTCTATTCTGATACCGAGCAGCTCGATCGGCTTGTGGCGCGGCTGTATAAGCTTGCGCCGCCACCATTACCACCAATGTCGCCGCGGGACGCGCAAACCTATTCGACCGCTCTAGATAGCTGGGTTCCGGAGCATCCATTTCTCGGTGGGCAACAGGGCACATCGTCGGCGGTTTTCGAGGCATTCATTACTGTACACGCGCTTCGGAGCAAATCTGCTAGCCAGCCCGCGGTACAGGCCGAATTACTAAGAGGAGCCGCGGCAAACCCGTTTTTGGCAGAGTTCTATGTGAACGAAGAGGACAATGGAGAGAGTATCTTTCTGCCGCCGGAGCATATCGGGATCCTTTATGCTTCACTTCGGGCTAGACTATCACTTGGAGACTCGGCAAGCCTCTCCATCAGTTCACCAGAAGATGCTCAGGATGAGCAGGTTCTGCGCGCAGACGTTGAAATCACGCTTGCGAGAAAAGATGCGGAACGTCCGCGCATCCTTAACTTCGAGTCTGATCAAACTGGTGGTCTGAAGCTAGGCCGCTATCTCGAAGATATTGAGATTGACGCCCCCCACGCGAAAGTTGAAATAGGTCCTGGACCAGAAGCGATTTTGGTGGCCCCGATAAGCATACAGTGCGGCGAATTGCAGTTCACAACAGAGAAGGTGATCGCTGAATCCTCGATGGGTCGCGAAGACGCGTCAGTCTATTTGGAGGCCCAAGTCTATGACGGAGCACAGATTGTTTCTGTCCCAACGGTTCGCGGGAACGTCAAATTTTCGTGCTCCTGGCCTGGTGATAAGAATCATCCTTGGACGAATTTCGCATCCGCGCCAACCGCTGCCGAAGACCCGAAGACCGATGAGGCTCTGCGAAGATTTCGTAAGTTTATAATCTCATTCCGGTCCCATAGTAAGGGTAGCCTCGCGAGATATCAGCATAAGCTAGAGCACGCCCGGATGACGAAGGGGCTAGGTGCGGCCGTGTTGGCTCTCCTTAAGAATGAAAAAATCCTAACGCTCGATCGCTCTAAGGCGATGTATTTTCTTGACCCGGACCGTCTTGGTAGCTTGGCTGGGGCCACCTACGCGGACTGTATGGCCCGAAAATTTGATGACAAGACGATCAAGTTTGTAAAACAAGCATTGTAGACCAACTAATTGCTGGCGTTATTTCGATCGGGTATCCACCCGGCTGGATTTGCGACCCACTTGTCGATGTCGGATTCATGCCAACCGGCCCCATTGGCACTAATCTTCAACTGAGCCGGGAACGTGCCCTCGGTGATCTTGCGGTAGATGGTAGACCGGGACAGTCCTGTCCTGAGTATGACGGTCCTTAAACGGATGATACGATCCGGCTCTCGCATGGCCGAACTGCCTCTCGCTGGCGGTTTCTGACGTCTTGTGAGACCAGACAGGACGAATCAGTGAAGGCGGACAAGAGGAGCTCGTACGTTTTCGGCCGTGGCGTAGAGCCGGCGGCAAACGGGATGGCTTAAAGTCCGAGTCCTCGGCCGCGGCCGAGCTCGATGCCATGAGCAAAGGCCAATTGCTGCCCAAGCCTGTGGCCCGAATCCATTCCAATGCCGAGGTCCTTCTTGCGCCTGGCAAGAATGGACTCCAGCTGCGGATCGCGTTCAAGGCTCTTGGCCATGTCGCCCATCGCCAAGCGCGTGGCCTTGTAGCCGGACATGTCTCCGGCTTCATACTGGCGCTGGCTGACATGGTCGAGCTTTTGCCAACGCTCCACGAAGCGGTCGGCGCGACGGCCTGGATCAATGCGCAATTCGGTCTCGAGCTGGAGCGCGCGGATAACGCCATTGAGGCGCCTGCCGGCAGCTTCGCGGACGAGTACCGGGTTCTTCCTGTAGGCGGCTTCAGCGTCGCGGGAGCCAAAGGGGCGAACCTCCTCGAAGGCCTGACGCGCCTTTTGCAGCTCTTTCACCTGTTCTCTGCTCGCTCGGCTGCCCGTCTCCTGCGCCGCGAAGATCGCATCTACCGCGCGGGCATGGCGCACCAGCGCTCGTGTCCGGACGCGACGGGCGTCCGCTTCGGGATCTTGCGCCACGTTGCTTGCCGGGACTTCGACTCCGCGCGGCTCGGCTGCCGGACCGCGGCTTTCCCTTTCCGGCGCTGCCTGTTCCGGCCTCCGTCCGCTGTCCGGTCCGGCCACATCCGCCGGAGAGCGCAGGCCGTCGAAGATGTCGCGTAGCTTCTCGGGAATGATCTTGCGCACGATCTCGGCCACGCGATCGCGGAAGGTGATCCCACGTCGCTCGGCGTAGCTCTGGAGCGGATCGACGCCCTCGTAATCCGAGGCCATATCCTTGGCGCGGTCGCGCGATAGGGCGCGGGTGAGCCGGTTCGCATCGGCAAAATCATCGCGACCATAATGCAGGTCCACCTCGTCGCGATGCCGCGACAGGGCGACATAGCTGCTGTGGGCGTCCATGCCGGGCGTCGCCAGGACATGGACGCGGTCGACCGTCATGCCCTGCGCCTTGTAGATCGTCGCCGCATAGCCATGGTCGATCCGATTGTAATCCTTGAGGTCGAAGCGCACGGATCGGCCATCGTCGGTCTGCACGGCTATGGACTGCGCGCTGACCTCCTCGATGGTCCCGAGCGTGCCATTCTTGACGCCAAGGCCGCGCTCGTTCTGCAGGAACATGATGCGATCCCCGCTGGCAAAGTTTCTCGCGCCGCGCTCGACCGTCACCCGCACCTCATCGCCGAGATCGCCCGCTGCCCGCATCCGCTCGCGCGCGGCCTCGTTCAGGATGCGGACCTCGTCGTTTGTGTGGGTGAGGATGATCCGGCTCGCATCGGGCGATGCCTGCCGGTCGCGATCCCAGCCCTCGATCAGATCGCCGCGCGCCTGCTCGCGGGTAGGCGCCTCATGCACCATGCAGTGGGCGCGGTACGCCTCAAGCGCATGATCCACCTTGCCGGTCGCTAGATCGCGCGTGGCGTCGCGCTGCCAGTCCTCCCGCTGACGGCGTACTTCGCCGATTCCGGCGCTACCGTGACGCTCGTGAATCGACCGGAAGGCCGCTCCCGCTTCGATCGCCTGCAGCTGCTGCGGATCGCCCACGAGCACCACCTTGGCTCCAGCCTCGGCGGCATGTGACAGCACGCGCTCGAGCTGGCGCGTACCGACCATTCCCGCCTCGTCGATGACAAGCACATCGCTCGATTTGAGCAGATCACCGCCCTGTCGCCAGCCGTGCTCTAAACTGGCTATCGTGCGCGACGCAATGCCCGATCCGCTTTGAAGGTTTTCCGCGGCAATGCCGGAGAGTGCCACACCCCGGACCTCGAAGCCGGCTGCTTCCCAGGCCTCCCGTGCCACCCCCAGCAGCGCGCTCTTTCCCGTCCCGGCATGGCCGACTACGACGCTGAGATCGCATCCGTTCGTGACGTGCGCCAGCGCTTCTGCCTGCTCACCCGAAAGCACCAGGCCGCGTGCTTCCGCGCGCGCCAAAGCTGCCCTGCGCTCCGCATCGCCCACATTATGGCGCTCCCGCTCCGCCATCAGTTCAGCAGCCCGGTGCAGCCGCTGTTCGGCTTCGATCATTTCGCGGGTGGTGAACCGATCCTCGCCGCGGGCGTCCTTGCCGAGTTCGATAAGATCGGGCGCTCCCTGCATCGCGCCCACCACCTCGTTGAACTGGTCGAGCCCGTCGCTGTGCCGGTGAGCGAACTTCGCGAGGTCGCGGCGCGTGAAGGTCGATTGCTGCTGGGTGATGGCGTCTAACCCAAGCGAGGGATCGGCGATGATCCGCGCGCCATTGCCGCGCGCGATCTCGCGGTGCATCTCGGCCCGGTCGGCCTCACCGCCTTCGCCTGAGATGCCGGAAACCTCGATGCGTTTCGCAGGCGCGCCGATTTGGCTTTGCGGCTCCAGTGCGATGCCCTGGGCCTCCAGACTCCGATGGTCGATCCGCGCGTCGATGTCGAGCTCGGCGAGGCGTGCATTGGCAAGCTCGGCCCAGCGTTCGCGCCAGCGCTCGACCATCTCGGTGCGGTTCCAGTCACGCACCTTTTGGCCAAAACCGTTCTCGTCGACCGAGCGCATGGTCAGCATGACATGGGCATGGGGCTTGGGCAGGCCGTCCTCAGCTCTGTCCCAATGCACATTGAGATCGGCGATCATGCCGTGACCCACGATCTCACTCCGAACGAAGTCGCGGGCCAACTCGATTCCATGCGCCTCAGTCATCTCGCGCGGAAGCGCGAACTCCACTTCACGTGCGAGCTGCGCGTCCTTACGGACTTCGAACGCTTCGACATCGTTCCAGAGTCGCTCGCGATCCCGCCATGCCTCCGGCGCATTCTCCGGCAGCATCACCTCGGAATGGACGACGCCGCGCTTGCCGGAAAAATCCTGATCGCGGCCCAAACGCTCGTCGCGCAGCCTCGACGCCGAGCGGTAGGCCGCCGATGCCACCGCGCTGCTCCCGGCCTTCCGGCCAATGACCTTGACGTGAAGATGATAGATCGCCATCGCGATCAGAGCATCTACACAGCGAAGCGCACGTCGGCACGACGTATAAGCGCGCCCTCCCTCGAAAAAATCTCGGGAGGGACTATCGCGTCCCAGGATGTCCTGACCACCTTACAGCATTATGCCGGTCGCCCAGCTATCATTCTTCACCGACACTCATGGAGACAGCGATGCGCAAACCAAGGGATTTCGATGCGGACCTAAAGGCGCTCGAGGAAAAGGCGCGAGGACTGAGGAGCCGCAAAGTGCGTCAGCTCGGCGAATTGGTCATCGCCACCGGTGCGGACGCACTCAGCGCGGAGGAATTGGCAGGCGCACTGATCGTTCTGGCTGAGACAAAAGAAGGCGGGAAGAGGGAGGCATGGGCCAAGCGCGGGGCCGCGTTCTTTCAAAGCCGGCCACGGCGAAATGCGCCAGCAACTGACCGCAACGCTAATGTCGCTCCTGCGCAACCAAACGGCCCGCAATCGCAATCGGGCCGTCAGGGCGCGACATGACATGCGCAAGTGGCAAGTTGAGCGCCGCAAGCGCACGCGACACCTCATCGAGCTGGGCGGCCTCGTCGTCAAAGCTGGACTAGTGACTTCGACGGGCGATGATCGCGCCGCCATCTACGGCGCGCTGCTCTGGATGGCCGACACGCTAAAGAGCGATCAGGGCGAACATGCGCGAGCGCTGTGGGCCGAAGGGGAAGCAGGCGTTCGAGGCGGACACGGCAACCAACGAGATAAGATCGCTCACGCGCAAAAACGGCGAGTAATCGCGCGCCGACCGCTTGATGTCTCGCCATCGGAGCTAATAGTTGCAAGCGAAAACGCCATTCTCGATGTAGCTCATTGGCGGGCTCGGGCCTTGATCCCCAGGAGCCCTCGACTACAAGAGCGCGCCAAGTTCCGCAAGCGGCGTCAACATGAACTAGGAGTCCAACTTCTGCGTCTTCTTCCACGATCCGCGCCATTCTGCAGAACAAGCTCTGTTCGCCGCCAGCGGCATCCTGCGGCCGTTCGTTCAACATGCCCTGAATTGCAAGTTAGACTTCCTATTTCGTGGGATAGTTGACAAGCACCGAGTGACCGAATTGTCCTTTCTCAGCACAGCCGGAACCAGCGCCTCTTTTCGGTTCGGGGTCGCCAGGACGAGTACGCCGTCCTCGCGGCAGGCTCGATCTTCCTGATGATCTCCGTCAATTCCTCGACCTTGTTGTCCTGGGACATCGGGCCTTGCGACGGCAGGACGGCACCGTCCCTCTCACAATGAGCCGTGACGGAGCACCGCGCCTGGCATGTTCGCATCGCGACCGGCGTCCGATGAATGAAAGTGCTTCCGCCCCCCCGACCTCCCGGAGATCCATCCTGAACGTCGGTCGCTGCAGCGCGTCGACGAGCGTGTCGAAGGCATAGGTTTTTGGCAAACCCCGCAGAACATTGAACAGGATGCCGCTTGACGGTTGCCGCCTCAGTACTTGTTACCCGTGAGGGTCTGTGCTCGGCTCTATGACTCATTCGCGAAAGAAGGCTTTGCGAGCCGGACGACCAGGCAGCGCGAAGGTTTCGGGGGCGTGATCGATTTCGGGGCCTCGGAGAGGCCGAACGCCTTCAGAAAGGAGATATCCGCGGGTGAAGCGGAAAGATTAGCACTGCGACCGTCCCGGACGGAACCCATCGGCAGATCGAAAATCAAGGAGCGCCTCCCATGTTCCCTCAAGACACCAGCCAGAGCTCCGTTGGCACGGCTTTTGTGGATCGCTGTGCCTGGCGATTTTGCCAGCACCCAGTGAGCTCCCGCCTTGTCGGTAACGTATTGGCACCTCCATAACGTCACCCGTGAGTTAGGCTGGTGGCGATGCCATTGCTGGCGTCGGTGAGCCGTCAAAGCTATTCTACATTGCGGGAAATCATGTGTACTCTCCTTCATTCAGCGTCGGTTGCAATGGGCTGATGGGATCCTGGCCCTCGCCGAAAGCGGGGGGTAAGCCGCTCGCGAAGTCTGCAGCTCTTGGTGCGGGCGCAGCGCCCCTTGAGCGTTCAGGGGAAGCGGGCCCGTGAGACATGCAGACGCAAAAGCGCCGCTTGCGGGCGCGTGACTGGCCTCGGCTGCGAGACCGGTTAAAAATGCACCCGGATCAAGGGCAGTGATAGCGACGCCGTTGACGACGGGACCGAGGCCGGGCGCTTCCGGCGAGCGGCTCGGCCGCTTCGAAATGTTTCACGGACTGATTCCTCCGACATGTCCCTGGGTATGCGTTTTGAGCATATCGCATTTGGTGACAATGCCTTCGGAGATTGCTGGCCCCGGCGCCGAGAGCGAACGGCCTTGAACAACCAGGGCGTCCGTTGACACCGGAGATGCGATCGTCGTCCTGGAGAGACCGCCATTGAATTAGCCGCGTGGGCTGATGTCGGTTTGGCTCGTTAACCGTAATAATCTTGCGATACCGTCTATGAAAGTTCCGTGGAACTTGATATCATGGTTTCATGATTTAAGGGAAACAAAAATGTCTGCAGCGAAGAAGCCTGCTCCGGAAGAGACGCTTCAAATCACCGTCCCTAGCGTGACTAAGAAGAGCCTTAAAATAAAGGCTGCCGAAAGCGGAGACACGATGCGCATTATAGTGCTCAAGGCTTTAGCCAAGGCGGGCATTCAAGTCCCAGGAGACGAAGTTCAAGACAAAAGAAAAGCGAAGTAGGCGTATCGTGGGGAACGTTGGGAAAAACAGCAAGACAAAGACCAAGACGAAATCGAAAGCCGACAATGCGGTTCTCGCATGCGACGTCTTCGCAGGCGCTGGCGGTTTTTCGCTGGGAGCGCATCTCGCTGGCATCGAAGTAGTCGCTGCTGTCGAATGGGATAAGTATGCGTGTGAGACGTACCGGAAGAACCTCATCGATACCGGTTTGTCCAACGCTTGCCTCTTTGAAGCCGATATTACGAAGCTGTCGCCCGCGAAAGTGAAGGCGGTATGCTGCTTCGATAAGGCGCCTTGCGATATCCTGTTGGGCGGCCCCCCGTGCCAAGGCTTCTCTGCCCACAGATTGAACGACGCTGGCGTTGACGATCCTCGCAATCAAATGCTTTTGCGATATTTTGAGTATGTGCGCGTCCTGAGGCCCGTGTTCTTCCTGGTTGAGAATGTGCCTGGTCTTTTGTGGCCCAAGCACAAAAAGTTCCTCGATGCTTTTTATGAACTCGCTGACCGGGCCAACTACGGTGTGCTTGAACCCCAAACCATTAATGCAAGAGATTTCGGGGTGCCACAGAATAGGCGCCGTGTTTTTATTTTGGGGTACGACCGCAAACGCCTCACGGATGTGAAGGCCTGGCCACCGAAGGCGACCCACGTGTCACCGGACTCTGAAGATAGCTTGCCGCACTGGGTCAACGCTTCCGTGGCATTCAAGAAAGCTTTGCCTGGAGATCCGAACAACATCCATATGCAGCATGGACCGGAGCTGCTGAAGGTGTTCGAAAAGACACCGCCTAATGGTGGGTCACGAAAGGACTCCGGCCGCATTCTGCCCTGTCACGAGGACCATGTCGGGCATCATGATGTGTACGGTCGGATCGATCCGTCAGCCCCTGGTCCGACGATGACAACTGCCTGCATAAATCCGTCGAAGGGGCGATTCGTCCATCCCACGCAGCACCATGGCATCACGTTGCGCCAAGCCGCGCGGCTTCAGTCTTTTCCGGATTGGTACAATTTCGAAGGTGGGATAATGGCTGGCGGAAAACAGGTTGGAAACGCTGTGCCTGTCGATTTGGCCAAGGCTCTGCTGAAACCATTGCGCCAGGAAATCATCAAACTCCGCAAGGCGGAAAAGCAGGCGGATGCCGCATGATTGAAAGCGTAGCATTCCAGACGCGCGCGCGAACCATCGACCATTTGGGCAGGGGGCAGATTGCCGATGCCCCGACGGCGGTCAGTGAGCTCTGGAAGAATGCTTACGATGCATACGCGAAGAACGTAGCGCTGCATATTTTCGACGGTAGCCCTGAAGTCGCGGCGATTTTCGACGACGGCGTCGGAATGAACAAGAATGACGTTCTTGAACGATGGTTGGTCATCGGGACCGAGAGTAAGTTCGACGCATCCGATGAAACGCCAGTCCAGACGTTCGGTTTGCCGGTCAGGCCGCGGCAAGGTGAGAAAGGCATCGGGCGCTTGTCGGTTGCATTCCTTGCTCCCGGGACCATCCTGGTATCCAAACAAGCTGATTCAGATTTCGTTGCCATCGTTGTCGATTGGAGATTATTTGAAAACCCCTATCTTGAGCTATCCGACATCCGGCTGCCGGTGCAGACCTTCAAGTCCGCCGACGATTTGGTGGATGGGTTGCCTACCCTATTGAGCACTTTGAAGTCGAATTTGGGCGGCCAAGGCTCTGAGCGGGAGGAAAAGCTTGCTTATAGTTGGAAGCGATTTTCCGTTTATGAGGGGAGTCAAAAGCTTTCGCTCACCGCGGATTCGATAGAGGCGGCCTGGCAAAGCATGCCCCTCACACGACGGCATCTGGAAGAATGGCCCGTCTTTTTGGGTCTCGCCGATCACGGTACCGCAATCTTTATGGTTGGCCTGAACAACGAGCTCGGCGTTTGGGTTCGCCCGGAAGAATCTGGGGAAGAAGTGGACGAAGCAAAGGAGCGCCTAAGGCAGACGCTTACGAATTTTACTGATCCATATTCAAAAGATCGACCGACTTTCGACTACGAGGTATTTATCCATCGTGGCGACGATGACAGGCGGCTGTTGGGAGCCACCGAGGTCTTCGGGATGGATGATTTGCACGATCTTGAACATTACATCGATGGCGCGTTCGACGCGCGAGGTACGTTCACGGGTCGTATTGTGGCATTCGGTCAAGATTTGGGCCTCAAAACTTATCATCCAGCGCGTCCATTGTCTCCGCGGGGGCGCGATAAGCTTGGTGCATTCACATTTACAATTGGCACTTATGAGCAGGATGAACGTCGCTCCACGCATGATGCTCAGCGACACGCGTGGTTGGACTTGCAGTCGGACAAATACGGCGGTGTGCTTGTATTTAGGGACTTTCTGCGGGTAATGCCTTACGGTCGCTCAAATGCGGATTTTCTCCAGCTGGAAGAACGCCGAGGCAAGCATGCCGGGCGCGAGTTTTGGGCCCACAGGCGCAGTTTTGGCAGGATTGGCTTTACGAGAGCAGAAAATCCATCACTGAAGGATAAAGCGGGCCGCGAAGGATTGGTCGATAACCGAGCATTTCGCGAAATGCGTTTGCTGGTGATCCAGTTTCTGATGGATGCGGCCCGCAAGTATTTCGGGACGGATGCACCATTACGTGCAGAAGTCTTACCGGGCATCATGGAGCGCAAGGCACTCCAGAAGGAGGCTGCTGATAAGGCACGCCTTCGTCGTCGCAAAGGTATGCGACAGTTTCTGAAGGAACAGGCCGCCCCATTGGAGGATGCGATTCGACGGACAGAATCGCTCATCGAACTGGCGAAGGACACGCTCTCCAAAAAGGACAAAGTACAGGCAACAGTTCTGGCTGCCCGTGTTCGCGATATTCGCCTGGTTGGTGATACGTTGCGTCCGCCGACCCCCTCATCGCGACTGGGGGATTTGGAAGTTGATTGGCGTAAATACCGCGATGACTTTGAGGTGTTCTCGGAAAAACTTCAAAGCTTGGCATCGCTTGCAGCGGAAGTTGATGCGGCGGTTCAAAGCGATAAGCCCAGAGACGTCTTGTCCAACTACTACAAAGAGCAACGTCAAGCTCTATTCAATCAGCTTCGGCAATTCTCCTCAACCATTGACGACAGATTGGCGAAGCTTCGACAAAAGTGGACAACGCAAGGTCGCGATGACGAAGCGGAGATTCAAAGCCGCATCGGACATTTGCTCACAGCGAAGGTCAATGCCGCTAATCTGCTTGGCATGATGAATTTGCTCGATGCCAATCGTGCTGAGCTATCAGAGATATTCGCCGATCGATATCAATCTATCATCGGCGCTCTCGACCTACTGATCGAAGGTATTGATCTTCAAGGTGCGGTCGATATTACGAATGAGCGGCAAGAGGAGCTTGAAGAACAGCTGCGTGACATTCAAGCTGTAGCGCAGATCGGCATCACAGTCGAAATTATTGGACACGAATTTGAGACATTGGAGTCCGAGGTAAAGCGCAATCTTGAAAAGCTCCCGTTGGCCTTGCGTCAGACGGACGCATACAAGATGGCCATTCGGTCTCATCAAGCTCTCGCGGATCGCTTGCGTTTTTTGACTCCTCTCAAAATCGGTGGGTATCGCACGCGGGAAGCCATCACAGGGCAGCAGATTGCAGACTACATAGCCGAGTTTTTCTCATCGACGTTCAAGGATCAGCGGATCGACTTTCTCGCGACAGCGTCTTTCCGGAAGATCGCTATCACGGATATGCCCTCACGCATTTTCCCCGTTTTTATCAATCTCGTGAATAATGCCATCTATTGGACGAGCCAATCCGCCGAGCGCAAAATACGGTTGGATTTTCGGGATGGTCTAGCGGTTGTTGCCGATAGCGGCCCAGGCGTTGATCGGGAAGACGTGTCGCGCTTGTTCACTATCTTCTTTACGACCCGGAGGTCGGGGCGTGGCATCGGTCTTTACCTAAGTCGCGCCAATCTCTCGGTGGCAGGCCACAGAATCAGGTATGCAACCGGGGACGACCCCAAAGTTCTTGGAGGCGCAAATTTTCTAATCGATTTTAAAGGGGTGCGTATCGATGGCTGATGCTGCTTACGAATCCGTCGTCGAGGCCACGTTCCAGGGTAAACCGCTACGAACGGTGCTGCTGGTAGATGATCAATTTCCAACCTATTTAGATCTCTCGAATGGCGAAACTGCCGACACGGCAAATCGCTTTGTCGATAAGGGCCGCGCCGCGTTGCTTTATGATGCATTCCAACGCAACCACATGCTTTGCGATGTCGAAAACGTCGCTAACGACGTCAGGCCTGAGCGTCTACGAAAAAGCGACTTGGTTGTGCTAGACTATCATCTGGGGCCTGGTCACAATAACAGTGATCGCGCTATCGAGATTCTTCGCGAGCTCTCAATCTCACGACATTTCAATACCGTCGTCGTATATACGGCTGAACCGGACTTGGACAAAGTGTGGTTGGAGATCGTCGCGGCTCTCTCCGGTGGCTGGACAACCTTGCCTGCAGCTCTAACCGGCGATCCAAAAACTCACTGGGAAAGGCTTTCCGACGAAAGGCGACTTCCGGGCGCGAGCAAGGAAGCGATTATGGCGTATTCCAAACGTCGCGACCTCCGTGGCTTGCCGGCTGATGTGCAGACTACCGAGCGGAAACAATTGATCGACCTGGAAGTACCGCAGGCCGCCTGCGGCGACATAATTGAAGCACTTATACACAGAGAGATGGCACAACGGTCGGGCCGATACGCGGGTGAGCCGAAGCGGGCGACCGTTGGGGACTATAGCGGAAGCAATCGATGGATACAGTCCGGCAGCGTTTTTGTAGCCATTGTTCAGAAGAGCGAGCTCACCGAGGACCTAAATGATCCTGCCGGCATAATGAGCGGCTTGAGAAGCGCTTTATTGGCGTGGAAACCCAACCTAATTCAAATTCTGGTTTCCGAGATACAGAACATCCTTGAGCTCGAAGCTCTTGCCAGCGAAGACGAACTTCTCAAGGATCCTGTCACTCATACCGCGCTTTGGTACTATCTTCTCGACGCCTTGGGACCTATTGATCCTCAAGCGCCGCCGGACATGAAAGTGGCTGTAATGACAATCGTCGATAAGATTGTCGACGGTGTCCGACGCCGTTTGTCGTCCGATCCGGAGCTGCTGAAGCTGGCAGTCCAGGCGCTAGTAGGAGAGCTTAGGGACACAGGCTGGACAAAAGATACATGGCCAAGAGGCAAAACTATGTTGGACGGCGCGACTGTGCTGGCGCGTACCAAAGGCCTCACGACAAACTCCAACACAATGTTTCGGCTCAACAGCTTTTCAAGCACCGAGCGTTTCGGTCGCGCACATCTGACCACTGGCACGATTTTCAAACATGCAGCGACAGATCAATACTTCGTGGCCGCATCGCCTGCTTGCGATTTGGTCGCGCGGCGTCCAGGGGCCGATCAATGGTGGACTCACTCGGTTCATCCCATTACGCCACTTGTCGCGATCATGTTAAATCCAGTGCCGATCGACAAGGCCTTAGAGGTGGCATCGCAGGGAAATCACATTTTCTTCGAGCGCGGTTCCGATAAGAAGGCATTCAAATTTGTGGCCGGTAGTGGTTATCAACCTCCATACGAGTTCTTTATGTTGAAAGATCAGGGTCTTGTTCGTGCGGAATCCGGAAAGACTATATTCGACGCGTCGCGTCTGACTCCGAAGCTGGTGCAGGTAAACGGCGAAACGAAAGCGTCCGAAACCGAACGCGAGTGGGTGGAGAGCCAATTTGAAGTGATTGCACAGTTGCGCGGTGTGAATGCCACCCACGTCCTGCAGATGACCGGCCAGCATCTTTCAAGGGTTGGATTAGACTTCATCAGTACGCCTTCGGCCAATGGATAGAATCAGCCCGGAGCAACGAAGCAAACTTATGGCTCGGGTCCGAAGTAAGGATACCGTACCCGAAAAGCGCGTTCGAACCGTAGCCCATTCAATGGGACTGAGATTTAGGCTTCATCGGAAAGATCTGGCAGGGCAGCCCGATTTGGTGTTTCCGCAACATAAAGTGGCGATATTCGTTCATGGATGCTTCTGGCATCAGCATCCGAATTGCAGGCGTGCGTCGGTGCCTCAAACTCGCAGAGCGTTTTGGACTAACAAGCTTTCCGGAAACGTTCGACGGGATGGCGAGGCCACTCGTGCGTTGCGCGCGGACGGGTGGCGCGTTGCGGTTATCTGGGAATGCGAGACGAAAGACGGCGAGGAAATTGAACGCAAGCTGGCCGAAATCTTTTCGAAAAGTGGTCGGCGTAGAAAGACGAAGGGGACGGCATGAAAGCAGTCTTCGATACGAAACCGACGTCTATCTACAATGATGATATTTCCAGGCATTATCAATTTCCTCGTAGATATCTAGGTATCATTGAACGATGCGTGGGAGATTGGATCGTTCTTCGAAGACCACGAGCGGATGGCGGGAATTTGGCCTATTTTGCCGTCGCGCGGGTCGTGAGCGTTGAGCGCGATGAGAGGAACCCCGGTTTAAGCTACGCCAATTTAGGCGAGTATCTTCCCTTCGACCGTCCCGTCCCCTGGACCGTAAACGGTCGTTATTCCGAACAGGCTTTGCGGGACATTCCTCAAACGCAGGTGGGTGTGTTCCTGCGTGGACGATCGGTCAGGCATCTCGGGGAAGATGATTTTGCGGATTTGGTCGCAATGGGCCTCTACGAAACTCTTAACGCCGACAATGCTCAGCGTCTGGGGGTACCGGCGACGGTAGTAGAGGACGCGGCAGCAGCATTCCGACAACTGCCACCGGCAGGAGAGCGTGAACGTCGCATCGAATCAATTCTTAGCAATCGTATAATTCGAGACGCCAATTTTCGCAATGCGGTCTATAACGCGTATGATAACCGCTGCGCCGCAACCGGGCTGCAAATGTTTGATGGTCGAGGAAACTCGGAGGTGCACGCGGCGCATATTTGGGCGGTAGCTGATGGCGGCCCCGATGTGGTCCAGAACGGGATAGCCTTGACTGCAACGGTTCACTGGCTATTTGATCGATTTCTGATTTCTATTACAGACGATTACCGCATTATCGCTGCGCGAACCGGAATTCCTGACGAATTATTGTCTTTGCTCAATCGGCATGATGGCAGCATTCTCCTGCCCCGGACTAAGGAGCAGTGGCCCCACCCGGCCTATCTGAAGCGGCACCGTGACAAGTTCGCTTCGATCAACATGGCCCATCCGCTGCGTGCTCGATAGCATCTTGCAGAGTCCTTATCGAGACCAACTGCGCGAACTTGAGAAGGCGATCGAAGAAGCCACACCACACGCCGATGATTGGCTCAACTAGCGAAGAAAGTAGTGTTGGCGACGTGTAACGCGCCGTTGAGCAAAATCGCGCCGGAGCTGATCGTTTACCCTAGCGGGGCGATAAGGTAGTGCTAGCTCGCGCAGGCTGGAAGAGCTTGCGGTTGAATGGCACTTTGAGCTGCTTTTGTCCTAATTGACCTACCACCGAAGTTTCATCCAGCAGCATCTAGAGTCCGAGTGGGTTTTACGCCGATTGGCGCGGGTGGAGCAACGGGCGAGCGGCGGAGCTGGTCGGGGTTGCGCAGCCGATCGCCCGTTGCGGTGAATGTGGCTGCGTAGGCCGCCGGGGTCTGGTATTTCAGCGAGGAGTGGGGCCGCTCGCCGTTGTAGTCGGCAACCCATGCCGCAATCTTGCTCCGTGCCTCGGCGATGCCGAAGAACAGCGTCTCGTTCAGCAGTTCGTCGCGCATCCTGCCGTTGAAGCTTTCGACGAAGGCGTTCTGGATCGGCTTGCCCGGTGCGATGAAGTGCCAGGCGATGCTGTTGTCCTCGCACCAAGCCAGCATCGCATTGCAGGTGAACTCGGTGCCGTTGTCGGACACAATTGATCCCGGCTTGCCGCGCCAGGCGATGATGGCCGTCAGCTCTCGTGCCACCCGCCGGCCCGAGATCGAGGTGTCCGGGATCGCGCCCAGACACTCCTTGGTGACATCATCGACGATGTTAAGGATGCGGAAACGCCGACCGTTGGCGAACTGGTCGGAGACAAAGTCCAGCGACCAGCGAGCATTCGGTTTCGCTTCTACCGGGATCGGAGCCCGCATCCCGATAGCCTTTCGACGGGCGAGTCGCTTGCGCACCGTAAGCCCTTCTTCGCGGTACAGCCGATGGATACGGTTGATGCCGGATCGCTCGCCCTCCCATCGCAGCAGGATGAACAGCCGACGATAGCCGAACCGCTGCCGTTCGTTGGCAAGCTCGCGCAGTCTGCCCCGAAGCTCGGCGTCCGAGGGGCGACGAGACCGGTAGCGCACCATCGTCCGATCCGCCCCGACGATCGAGCAGGCCCGCCGTTCCGACAGGCCGAGCTTGGCCTGCAGGTGCGCCGCTGCAGCGCGCTTGGCGGCAGGCCCTACCATTTTTTTGAAAGCAGCTCCCGCAGCGCCGCCGCATCGAGCATCTGCTCGGCCAGCAGCTTCTTCAGCTTGGCATTCTCGTCCTCGAGCGCCTTGAGCCGCTTGGCCTCGGAGACCTCCATGCCGCCGAACTTGGCCTTCCAATTGTAGAACGTCGCCTCCGAGATCCCGTGCTTGCGAGCCAGATCGGCCGTCTTCGCACTGGCCTCGTGCTCTTTCAAGACCGCGATGATCCGCTCTTCCGTGAACCGCTTCCGGTTCATCTGTCCGTCCTTCGTCAGTTCGGACTCTAAATCCTTCTGGAGGAGATTCTTAGGGGCAGGTCATAATGCGCGTGGGCAGTGTTCAACTTCGGAAACGTTCCTAGCTGACGCTAGCCTCTGAAGAACCATTTCGCTCCAGCGCCCGCCAGTCCTCCTCAATCGCCAAAAAGAATCGACGCCGCAGTTGATATCCAAATTCGCTCGAACAGCCGTTGCCGTGCTCCAGTGTGCGCGGGAGCTCTCGGGCGTTCGCATTGACGTATATCCCCGTACAGCAAACTCTGGTCCCGCCGAGCTTTGTAAAGTAGGAGGAGACATGGGATGCAGTCGAAAGGGGGAGACAGAAGCGAGGGTTGCCGATTGCTCCATTTGATCTGCTATCCGGAGAACCAAAGTCGATTCCGTTCGATCAACGGCTCACCTGCACGATTCACGAAGCGAGCGAGGTCACCGGCTTGGGCCGCACGAAGCTTTACGAGTTAATTGGGGCAGGGCAACTCACTACGATAACGGTAGGACGTCGGCGGTTAGTGCTCGTGAGCTCGCTCCACGCACTGCTCCACGTGACCCCCTCGGAACCTGGAGGTATAAAAAAGGTTCGGTAACACTTCGCGGTTGGGAGACTTGACCGCAGTTTTCCGTCTTTTTCCGTTCCAATTCGCCAATTGGCTGAGGGTAACTCGGTGGAAGCGCTGGCCCCAAAATCACGCAACCATTTGAAGGTAAACAAAGATCTCGCACAAAAACGCGGACACTCTCTCCGCCAGTCACCCATCCCAGCCATTCCGTTCAGTTGCGAGAAGATGAAATCGCTGCGGGCCGTCAGCCCTCCGGCCTCTTCCGCACGAGCGTGCGCGGGGGCACGCCATATCGACGGCGGAAGAGGCGGCTAAAATGCGAGGGGTCGTTGAAGCCCCAGCGCAGGGCAATGTCGGTGATGCTCTCGGTTCGGCGCGCGGCTTGGAGGTCGCGGCGGCAGCGGTTGAGGCGGCGCTGGCGGATGCATTCCGAGGGCGTGGTGCCGTGCTCGGCGAACAACAATTGTACGGAGCGGACGGATAGTCCGAAGTGGGCGGCGATCTCGGCGCTGTCGAGATCGGGGTCGTGCAGCTGTGCGTCGATGTAGCTCATGATGCGCGCGAGCCGCGCGGATGAGCGGCGCGGTGCAGCGTCGCGGCGCACGAGGCGCGCAGCCCTGGCGACGATCTCGAGCCCGGTATCGACGGCGGCATGGGCCTCGCGGTCGTCCATCTCGGCCAGCGTGCCGGCGAAGCCCTCGAAGTAACCGGACACGGCGGCGCCGAAGCCGTGCCGGCCGGGCAGATGCAGGGGGCCGCGTCCGATCAGGTCGGGGTGAAAATTCCGGATCACGGCTTCAGGGCAGGCGATCATCATCTTGCGCAGCGGACTGAGCGTGGCGAAGGCGAGCGTCTCGCGCGTGTTCCAGACGATCACGTCGCCGGGCTCGAACAGCACCGTGCCCGTTGAGTCCTCGCCGCGCTCCCGGCCTTCGATCACGGTCATCACGACCACCAGACCGGCATCGGAAGCGCGGCGCATCCCGGCGCAGCCCTGTGCGACCTGCGCTTCGATCACGAGAGCATCGCCTAGCTGCCTCAACTGCTGACGGAGCGAGATGGCCTCGTGAATGGTCCAGCCGAGCATTGGGTCGAGGGACGTCGTGGGCGCGGTCAGCGAGGCAAACCCTTGCACGTTCGGCATCTGCAACGCTTTCCCTCGGCCGCCCGGAGGCCCTCGCTTGCGGCGGCTGCGTCCGCCCGCGTTTCGCCGTCGTCCGGGTTCGCTTTCGCTGCCGTCCGGGACGTCGGTGCCGCGCTTGGACTAGAGCCTAGGCTGTGACCGCCGTGCAGACAAGGCGGAGAGACGAGAGCAAAGGGAGGTTGCAATGGTCGGTTCGGATCTGCGGGCTGGGTTCGAGAAGGTGGCCTTCAAGGCCGACGATGGTACGGTGCTGCGCGGCTGGCACGTGCCGCCGCAGGGGGACGCGCCGACAGCGCCCATCGTCGTGCTTCATCACGGCTTCAGCGGGCTCAAGGAAAGCTATCTCGACAAATATGCCGCCGCGTTCAGCGCAGCCGGTCTCGGCGCGCTGGTCTATGATCCCCGCAATTTTGGCGAGAGCGAAGGGCGCGTCCGGCAGGAGATCGACCCGATGCAGCAGCTGGCCGACTACCGCGATGCCATCACCTTCGCAATGACCCTGCCGCGCGTCGATCCCAGAAGGATCGGCGCTTGGGGCTCCAGTTATGGCGGCGGTGTCGCCATCCAGGCGGCGGCGATCGATCAGCGCATCCGCTGCGTGGCAGTGCAGGTCTCGTTCCTCAGCGGCGGCGCGATCTGGAGCCACATTCCGGCGGAGACGAAGGCGCAGCTGTCGCAGCTGTTCGTAGGCGAGCGATTGGCCCGTGCCGCGGGCGAGCCGCCGATGACCATGCAGGTTGTGGCGCAGGATCCGGCGACGACGCCGTGCATCCTGGGGACATCGGACGCCTACGACTGGTGCATGGAGGCGGCGAAGATCTCGCCGCTGTGGCGCAACGAGGTTACCGTGCGCAGCCTGGAGCTCACCTTCAGCTTCGAGCCGGTCGCCTTCTTGCATCGCATCGCGCCGCGGCCCCTGATGTTGATCGCGGCCGAGGGCGACATGCTGATGCCGATCGAGGCGTCGCGGGAGGCGTTCGCGCGCGCCGGCGAGCCAAAACAGTTTGTCAGTTTGCCTTGCGGGCATTTCGCGCCCTATGTCGAGCACTTCGAACGATCATCCTCGGCTGCGCGTGACTGGTTCCGATCACACCTCCTTCAGACGCGCGAAGCTTGAGCTCCGCCGATAGGGTGGGGCGATCGCATATGAGGCAACAAGCTGTGGCGAGCGCTCGTTTCGCGGCCATCCTTCGCGATGGCCGCCTAAGGCGGCCTCTCGGGATGAGGGTCTTTTTCGCGGCCCTCATGGTGAGGAGCGCCGCTCTGCGGCGCGTTAGGCGATGCTCTTGCTTCGCCTTGAGACCCATGGGGGCTGACGATCGGCTGCTCCCGTGCGGCGCTGCTCATGCTGTTCCTGCTCGGGCCGGCGGCCGTGCGTGCAGTTGCCGGCACTGGCACGAGCACCCCGCCGGTGGCGGGGCCGCAATTCCGAAACAGCGGGGCTGATTCGGCGCGAATGCTCTAGAATTAGGATTGCAACGCGCGCCGCGCGTCACCTCCGTGCAGTGCCCCCGTCCGAAATGCCCTCCGTCATCGCCGACCCCTCCCTCCTGCGCGTCCTGATCGTGCTCGCCATCACCCAGCTGATCGCCTGGGGCACGCTCAGCCTGCCGGCGGTGATCGGCCGGGCCATGGCGGCGGATCTGGAGATGGAGCTGACGGCGATCTTCGCCAGCACGACGGTGCTGTACATGTCGATGGGGCTGTGCTCGCCGCTGCTGGCGCGACCGTTCGTCAAGCATGGCGGGCGGCGGGTGATGATCGCGGGCACTCTGCTGGCGGCGCCGGGCTACGCGCTGCTGTCTGCGGCGCAGGGGCCGCTCTCTTATTATGCCGCCTGGCTGCTGCTCGGCGTGGCCGGCAGCGCCACCCTCTCGACCGCCTCCTACATCGTGCTCAACGAGATCGCGGGCCTGCGCGCGCGCAGCGCCATCGGCGCGCTGATGCTGGTCACGGGCCTGTCGAGCAGCATCTTCTGGCCGGTCACCTCGGCCCTCTCCGCGCATATCGGCTGGCGCAGCACCTGTCTCGTCTATGCCGGCCTGCTGCTGCTGGTCTCGCTGCCGCTGTTCGTGTTCCTGCTGCCGCGGCGCGTCCATGATCATCTGCCGCCGTCGTCGGATCCGCCGGCGTCGGCTCCCGCATCGACGCCGTCGCGCGGCACGTTCTATCTGCTGGTCGGCGCCTCCGGCCTCAACGCCTTCGTCGCGTTCGGGATGGGGGCCGTACTGATCGAGCTCCTGAAGGCCAAAGGCCTGTCGGCGGCCGAGGCGGTCGGTTTCGGCTCGATGCTGGGGGTGATCCAGATCAGCGCCCGCGCCATCGATTTTCTCGGCGGCGGCCGCTGGGACGGCATCACCACCGCGATCGTCGCCGGACTGGCGCTGCCGGTGGCGATGCTGCTGCTGATGCTGAGCGACGGGTCGCACGCCGCGATCGGCGGCTTCATCCTGATCTACGGCCTTGGCAGCGGCGCGCTCGCCGTGGCGCGAGCCACGATGCCGCTGGTGCTCTACGACAAGGCGGCGTTCGCCAAGGCGTCCGCCCAGATCGGACTGCCGCTCAACCTGCTGTCGGCGGTGTCGGCGCCCATCCTCGTCGAGCTCTTGACCCGCTACGGCAGCAAAGCGCCGCTGGCGCTGAGCCTGGCCTGCTCGTGCGCGGCGGTGGTCATCCTGTTGCTGCTGCGGCAGCGCCGGCCGGCGCGCGCGGCGGTCTCTCCCTGAGGCGTTCGACCGAGTCGCCCGTCGGGCCGGACATGGGCTCGCCGGGAGCGCCGCGACATGCCGCATTCCCCCTGCGCCGAAACACGAAGTTCATTCGCCGTCTCAACGACATCGGCGCAATCGCGCCCGCTTGCGCAAATTTTGTTCTTTCGTTTTATCGGAATTCGTGCTTCTCTCTGATTGTCCCGCCTCATCGACGAGGGGCGCTGCGCATCGTCAGGAGCGTTGGGGTGGGATGTGATGGACGGGCAGGCGCCGACTGACGAGCGGCGCCGGCACGGACGGTCAAGTCGCATGGTCCTGGCATCCCGACGCTGATGCCTGCGCGGCGTGCCATTGGCGCGTTGCCGCAAACGGGGGCAAGAACGTCGGTCCCCGAGGAGAGTGCGAAGCAGCCGTAACACCATTGCGCAGGGAAGGCCGGGCAAACCCGGCTGAACCTGTGGTTCCTGCCCCGTGCATTCCTTTCCGCACGGGGGCCGCAGGAATCAGCCGATGCCTGGTCTTCCCTGCGCCCTCGATGAGGTGAGGGCTGAGCTGCACAAAGCTCGGGCGCCTGACGCGTCGCGACGACGAAACTCCGTGGGAACTCGACACCTAACCCACTGGAACTTCGCAGGGAACCGGCCGTCCCCTTGGATGATACCTCGGATTATCGCATGTTAGTTCGAACGATCGCCACCCCAGGTCGGGTTGGTTGTTCTCTGGCTTGAGTTCGCGTGAGTGGACATGATCCGTCCAAAAACTAATTAGTTCGATAGTGTTCGGGCGGCACGGATAGCAAACCATTAATGTACGGTTGGTATCGTGCATACAGTCCACGCAACGAGAACCAGAAAATGCGACACCTGACTGTCTATCAGCGTCTCGCGGCGATCATCGCCGTGATGTCGATCGCACTGTTCGCCGTCTCCGCCATGCAGATCCTGATGCTGCGCGGAACCGTTCTCGAGGAGCGGCAGACCATGGTCCGCAACCTCGTCGAGTCCGCCGTCAAGGTGCTGAGCTATTATGACGCCGCGGCAACCGCCGGCAAAATGGCGCCGGAGCAGGCGCGGCAGCAGGCCTACGCCGCGATCGGCGCAATGCGCTGGGGCCAGTACAACGACTATCTCGGCGTCTACGGAACCGGATCGTCGGATGCCGGCGTGACCTATGTCCACGCCAACCCGAAATACATCAACGTCAACCGCTGGGACTTCAAGGATTCCACCGGCAAGCTCCTGATCCAGGACATCGTGCGCATGGCGCGCGCCGGCGGCGGCTTCGTCGAGTACAAGGTGCCGCGCGCGGGGGGGACGACCGAGCTGCCGAAGATGTCCTACGTCGGCGCCTATGGCAGCGGCGACAAGATGCTGGCGATCCAGGCCGGCGTGTATGTCGACGACGTCGATGCGGTCGTCTATCAGCGCGCGCTGTGGGCCGGCTTCGGCGCGCTCGCAGGTCTGCTGGTGGCCGCGGTCGTCGCCTTCTGGCTCGGACGCAGCGTCGTCGTTCCGCTCGACCGTACCTGCGCCGTGATGGACGAGCTGACCAAGGGCAATCTGGGCCTCGAGGTGCCGTTCACGGATCGCAGGAACGAGATCGGCCGCATGGCGCGCAGCCTGCAGATCTTCAAGGACCATCTCGCCGAGAGCGAGCGTCTCCGGGCCGAGCAGGAGCAGTCCAAGCAGCAGGCCGCCGAGGAGCGCCGCACGGTGCTGGTGCGGATCGCCGACGAGTTCGAGCGCTCGATCGGCGGCGTGATCCAGACCACCGCGACCGCCGCCGGCGAGCTGCAGACCTCGGCGCAATCGATGTCGAGCATCGTCGCCGGCACGACCGACCAGAGCGCGAAGGTGGCCGCGGCCGCCGAGCAGACCGCCAAGAACGTGCAGACGGTGTCGGCCTCCGCCGAGCAGCTGTCGTCATCGATCCAGGAGATCGCCAAGCAGGTCACGCAGTCGTCCTCGATCGCTCAGAACGCGGTCGGGCAGGCGACGCGGACGGAGGCGATGGTCGACCGGCTGGTCCACGCGTCGCAGAAGATCGGCGAGGTCATGGCGCTGATCCAGACCATCGCCGGCCAGACCAACCTGCTGGCGCTGAACGCCACCATCGAATCGGCGCGTGCCGGCGAGGCCGGCAAGGGCTTCGCGGTGGTCGCCAACGAGGTCAAGGCGCTGTCGGCGCAGACCGCCAAGGCAACCGAGGAGATCACCAGCCAGATCGAAGCCATCCGCGACGCCACCGGCTCCACCGTCAACGCCATCCGCGAGATCGGCGCGACCATCGGCCAGATGAACGAGATCACCGACGCGATCGCAGCCGCGGTCGAGGAGCAGGGTGCCGCGACCAAGGAAATTGCCCGCAGCGTCCAGCAGGCGGCGCAGGGCACCCAGGGGGTCATGCAGCACATCGTCGGCGTGCGCGAGGCGTCCGGCCAGGTCGGCGCCGCGGCGGCGCAGGTGCTGAGCGCGGCCTCCCAGCTCGGCAGCCAGTCGGATCAGCTCAAGACCCAGACCGGGCGCTTCCTCGGAAACGTCCGCGCGGCGTGACGTCGGCGGCGGATGGTGACAGCTCACCCTCCGCCGATCGCTACGAGACGGTCGAGCAGCGCGGCCTGGGCTGGATTGATCCGGACCCTCGCCTCGGCGAGGTCGAACCAGGCGGCGCGGTCCACCTCGGGAAAACGCCTGATGTGGCCGCTACGCGGCGGCCATTCGAGCTCGAACGCGTTGCTGGTGATGCTGCCGGCATCGAGATCGATTTCGGCGGCGAATGCCTCGACCACCTTGCCGCCGCGCTGCTTGATCTCGCCGAGCGGCACGAGCGGCGCCGTCAGCGTCGTGCCGAGCTCCTCGGCGAATTCGCGCCGCGCCACCGCCTCGGCCGCCTCGCCGGCACCGAACTCGCCCTTCGGGATCGACCAGGCGCCGAGATCCTTGTTGCGCCAGAACGGGCCGCCGGGATGCACCAGCAGCACCTCGAGTCCATCGGCGGTGCGGCGAAAGGCGAGCACGCCCGCGCTGCGCGCCGGCATGCCGCTACGCCTCGCCGGTGCGCTGGATGAGGTCACGCTCCCAGCCGAACACCGAACGGCCGTCGAGCTCTGGCGAGGCGGCGCGCTCGGTCGCGATGTAGGCATCGAGCGAGGGGCCGGTCGCGCTGCGCTCCAGCCGGCGGGCCTGGTCGTCGAGCCGCTTCAGCGCCGACAGCGCCTCGTCGCGGCCGAGCTTGGCGTTGCCGACGGCCGATTTGAGCACGCGGATGGTCTCGTCATAGACCTTGATCGGCACCGGATAGGGATGCCGGTCCTTGCCGCCATGCGCCAGCGAGAACCGCGCCGGGTCGCCGAATCGATACGGCGCGCCATGCACGACCTCGGCGACCATGGCGAGCGAGCGCACGGTGCGGGCGCCAACGCCCGGCGTCAGCAGCAGGTCGGGGAAGTCGACCGGGCCGCGCTCGGCCGCGGCCGCCAGCGTGCCGTGGAGGCGACGGGCGAATATGTCCTTCGGCCTGACGTCGTGATGCGCCGGCATGACGAGATGCGGCAGCAGGCCCTGCGCCGGCTCCGGCGTGCTCAGCCGCGCGAACTCGGCGACGACGCGGTCGGGGCCGAGCTCGGTGAGCAGCTCGAGCTGGGCGTCGCGCGACGGCGCGGCGCGCTTGTCGGTGAGGTTGACGATCTCGCCCTGGACGGGACCGTCGATGGCGCTGTGCGGCGCGTCGACGAAGCTCGCGAGCTGTTGCGAATGCCAATGGTAGCGCCGGGCCTGGCGGGCGTCGCCATTCATGCCCTGCTGCACCACGGTCCATTTGCCGTCGGCGGTGACGAAGAAGCCGTGCAGATAGAGGTCGAAGCCGTCCTGCACCGCGGCGCTGTCGACCTTGGCGACGAGCTTGCTGGTCCGCACCAGCTCCTCGCCGTCGAGGCCGAGCCGGTCGCCGAGCAGGCGCAGCTCGTCGGGCGTCTTGCGCGAATGCTCGCCGCGGCCGCCGCAGACGTAGATGCCGAGCTCGCCGGACAGCGGCTTCAGCCCGCGCTTCAGCGCGCCGATCACGCTCGTGGTGATCCCGGAGGAATGCCAGTCCATGCCCATGACGGCGCCGAACGACTGGAACCAGAACGGATGCGACATCCGCGCCAGGAATTCGTCGCGGCCGTAATGATGCACGATCGCCTGGGTGATGATGGCGCCGAGCGAGGCCATGCGCGTGCCGAGCCAGGCCGGGACGCGTCCGGAATGGAGCGGAAGATCGGCGCTGCCGGTGCGTCGGGCCATCGGAACCTTGCAAGCGAAGTGTGCCGTGCCAATCTAACAGATAGCGCGCCATTGCGCGATCGCTGCGATGGGACGCGGGCCTTGGCGCTATCCGGTTTGCCCGAGATGGCCGATCCAGTTGCTAAACAGCGTCTGGGCGGCGCTTTCGGCGGCGAGATCGGGCCGCAGCGTCAATCCCGGGAGCTCGGCCGCCAGCGTCGGGTCGCGCCTTTCCTTGGCCCGCCACTCGAACGCGTTGAGCACCGCCTCGCTCTCGGCGCTGAAATAGGATTTCGGCAGCCGCGGGTAGTCGTCGCGCTGCCCGGCGAGAAAGCGCGCGATGTCACGCATGTATTCGCGCTGCAGGGAGAGCGCGTCATACTCGGGATGGCCCTGGAAGAACACGAACCGGCTCGGCATCGAGCGCGCGAAAATGTCGACGCCGACTTCGTCCGAGCGGGTCAGGATGTCGTAGCCGCGCTCCGCCAGCAGCGGCTCGTTGACGGCGTTGAGGCGGGAGTGCGGCACCTGAAGCGGCAAATGGATGCCGTGCGTGAGCCAGTCGTCCTGGACCTTCACGCAGTCGAAGATGCCGGAGCATTTGCTCGCCAGCCGCTGCCGCTCGATGTCGTCGAGATGCAGCACGGCCGCGTGGGCCGCGAGACACGACCAGATGGTCGAGCGCGTGTTGGTTCTGGCCCAGTCGATCACGGAGGCGAGGTCCGACCAATAGGGCTCGTCGCGCAAGGCCGCGGCGACAGGCTCGGCGCCGGTCACGATCAGGCCGTCGATGCCGAGCCGATCGAGCGACCCGATGTCGGCGTAGGACTGGGCGACGTGGCTCCTGGCCGCCTGCGAGCGAGAGATGGAGGGCAGCGAGAAGCAGTGCAGGCGGATGCGGACGTGCCGCGGCGCGCACTGCCGCAGCAGGCGGCCGATCTGGAGATCAGTCGCCTTCAGGGCGCTGTCCGGCATGTTGTTGACGAGGCCGATCGAAAGCTCGATCGGGCGTCGGCCGCGGTCGTCGAATTCAGCGGGCGCGAGGGCAGGGCTCGCGATCCTGCGATGTCGGTCGAACAGCAGGGTCATCGGCTGATCGCTCTACTCCGCCGCATCCAGCTGACGCGTGCGAGGGCAGGCCTGGGCGAGCGCCTGGTCGAGATCCTCGATGATGTCGCTGACGTGCTCGATGCCGATCGACAGCCGGATCGTCTCCGGGAGGACGCCCGCCTTGCGCTGGTCGTCCGGCGGCATCTGCCGATGCGTGGTCGATGCGGGATGGCAGGCCAGCGACTTCGCATCGCCGATATTGACCAGCCGTGTGACGAGCTTCAGGGCGTCATAGAACGCCTTGCCCGCTTCCATGCCGCCCTTGATCCCGAATGTGAACAGCGACGACGCCCGGCCGTCGAGATATTTCTGGACCAGGGGATAATAGCGGCTGTCGGCGAAACCGGCGTAGTTGACCCATGCCACGCGCGGATCGTTGCGCAGGAATTCGGCGACCTTGCGTGCATTCTCGACGTGACGCTCCATGCGCAGCGCGACCGTCTCGATGCCCTGCAGCAGCAGGAAGGCATTGAACGGCGACAGCACCGCGCCCATGGTCCGCTGATAGACGCTGCGCGCGCGCTGGATATAGGCGCTGCGGCCGAAATGATCGGTGTAGACCATCCCGTGATAGGACGCGTCGGGCTGGGTGAAGGCGGGAAAGCGGTCGGCGTGATCCTTCCAGGGGAAGTTGCCGCTGTCGACCAGCATTCCGCCCAGCGTCGTGCCGTGACCGCCGAGAAACTTGGTCAGCGAATGCACCGCGATGTCGGCGCCGTAATCGAACGGCCGCAGCAGGATCGGTGTTGCGACGGTGTTGTCGACGATCAGCGGCACGCCGTTGCGATGCGCGACCTTCGCCAGCGCCTCGATGTCGCAGACATTGCCGGCGGGATTGCCGATCGTCTCCGCGAACACCGCCTTGGTGTTTTCGTCGATGAGACGCTCGATGGCGTCGGACGTATCGCTTTCGGCAAAGCGTCCAGTGATGCCCTGGCGCGGCAGGATGTGACCGAGCAGCGTGTGCGTGGTGCCGTAGAGCTGCGGCACCGAGACGATATTGCCGCCGCCATCGGCAAGATTGACGAATGCGAAGTGAAGCGCCGCCTGCCCGGTGCCGACGGCGAGCGCGCCAACGCCGCCCTCGAGCTCGGTGACGCGCTTCTCGAGCACCGCCGTGGTCGGGTTCGAGATCCGGCTGTAGCGATAGCCCTCGGCTTCGAGATTGAACAGCGCTGCGCCGTGATCGGCGCTGTCGAAGGCGTAGGCGGCGGTCTGATAGATCGGAACCGCGACGGCCTTGGTGGTCGCTTCGGGCTCATAGCCGGCGTGGATTGCAATCGTCTCGTTGCGCATCGGCGATCTCCACGCTCGCTCGATCAATGCGGCGAGCTGCTCGTATTCCGCGAGTGGTGCCGTTGTAGGAGCGCAGGCGTAAAGCGGGCAATAATTCGCGACAACAACGACGAAATAACCCTAACGAGATGTGGCCGAAGAGCTTCGAATTAGCGCGCAACAGGGACACGCAGGAGCGACCGGATCTGCTGCCCGACCAGATCCAGTGCGACCTTCGCCTGCGGCAGGATCGCACCGAGGGTGTGGAAATTGTGAACCATGCCGTCGTGACAGACATGCGCGACGGTGACGCCGGCCTCCGTGAGCCGTGCCGCATAGGCATTGCCCTCGTCGCGCATCGGATCGAACTCCGCGGTGTGGATCACGGCGGGGGGAAGCCCAGCCAGCGTCTCGCGGCACAAGGGCGATATCAGGGGATTGGCGACATCGGACTCGCCGGCCAGATAGTCGGCGAGGTCGGCCTGCCAGGTCGCCCTGTCGATCAGATAGCCGGTCCCGAACAACTCGCGCGACGGCCAGGGGTTGGAAAAATCAAGCACCGGGCAGATCAGGCATTGCAGCGCGATCCTGAGACCGGTGCTGCCGGCAGCCTGCTGACAAACCGCGGCGGCGAGCGTGGCGCCCGCGGAATCGCCGCCGATCACAATGCGATTGCCGTCGATGCCGAGCGCGGCCGCGTGATCGATGGCGAAGTGAACCGCAGCGATCGCATCCTCGATTGCTGCGGGGAACATGTGCTCGGGAGCGAGACGGTAGTCGATCGAGAGCAGCCGGCAGCCGGCGGCGGCGGCAAGCGCGGCGGCGACCTTGTCGTGCGTGTCGATGCTGCCTGCCACGAGACCGCCGCCGTGAAAGTATACGAAGCCGGGCGGCATCCCGGTATCGTCCAGGCCTGCTGCAGGCGTATACAGGCGATAACGAAGCAGCCCGGAGGGACCGGAGAAATCGCCGTCCCGCGTGATGACGGCGCCGCAGTCGTTGCGCGCGAACTGCATCAGCTTCGCCAGCGACTGCCGACGTTGCCGGGGACTCGGAGGCTCCCGGCTTTCCGTCACAACGGCCGCCACCATCGAAAGCAGGCGCTGGGCGCGAGGGTCGAGCGGCATGACAGCTCCAGTTAACCAAGGCATCGGGCATTGTGCCCATCAGCAGTGAATCGATCATGAGCGGCAGGTCGCGACCGGGAAATCCTTAAAATATTCACGCCAGAAGTGCAGATACGATCGATGCCGAACGGGAGCGCCGCCATGACCCACATTGTCAAGCCTGTCAGTTACTCGCAGACCTGGACCTTCTTCGACGGCGAATGGCGCGAGGGCAATGCACCGATCATGGGCGTCCGGACCCACGCGACGTGGCTCGCATCGACCGTGTTCGATGGTGCGCGCGCATTCGAAGGCGTGACGCCCGATCTCGATCGGCACTGCGCGCGCGTGAATCAGTCCGCGATCAATTTCCGGCTCAAGCCCGTGGTGGACGTCGAGACCTGGATGGGGCTGGCGCGGGAGGGCGTCGCGCGCTTCGCAGCAAGAGCCGAGCTCTACATCCGCCCGATGTACTGGGCGCAGCACGGCGCCGGCGGTGGTGTCCTGTTCGATCCCGAGACCACCAATTGGTGCCTGTGCATCTATGAGGCGCCGATGCCGCAGCCGACGGGCAACGCCATCACGCTGTCGCCGTTCCGGCGGCCGACGGCCGAATGCGCGCCGGTCGACGCCAAGGCGGCGTGCCTCTATCCGAACAATTCGCGCGCGCTGATCGAGGCGGCCTCGCGCGGCTTCAACAATTGCCTGATGCTGGATCTGCTCGGCAATGTCGCCGAGTTCGGCAATGCCAACGTGTTCATGGTCAAGGATGGCGTTGTCTTCACGCCGGTGCCGAACGGAACCTTCCTCAACGGGATCACGCGACAGCGCGTGATCGAATTGCTGCGAGGCGACGGCGTCAGTGTGGTCGAGACGACGCTTCGATATGACGATTTTCTGAACGCCGACGAGATATTCTCATCGGGCAACTTCGCCAAGGTCGCGCCGGTGATCCGCATCGACGAGCGGACGATGCCGATCGGTCCGGTGTTCAGCCGTGCGCGCACGCTGTACTGGGACTATGCGCACCAGGCCAGGGCGGCGGCATAGGTCAGGACCCGTAGATCGGAAGCTCGGTGTTGCTGAGATCGCCGAGCCGCGCCGGCTGCGGCCCCTTGATGTACTTGCGGCCGCGGCGTTCGGTGTAGACGCCGTACAGCCCGGCGACCGGTCCGTTGGCGTCGACGATGACGGACACGCGGCCCCGCAGCAGCAGGAAACGGCCGACGGCGCCGGCGCAGGCGACATAGTCTGAGATGTCGCGGCAATAGATCAGCTGCATGGCGGGCAGTGCGAACCGTCCTTGCCGGATGCGCGCCTGCTGCAGCACCAGGGGAATGCTGCTCTGCTTCGACCTGACCACGATGCTGAGACAGCCATGGCCGGCGTGGCGGATCAGCAGATCCGCTTCGTCGGATGGAATGCCGTCTACAGCGCGCGCGTCTGCCGCGACCTGTTGGACTCGAGCGCCCTGGCCCGCAGCGGAGAGCACCGGAACGGAAAACAACAGGCCGTGACAATAGGCACGAAACCCCTGAGCCTCGATGATCGGCCAGGTCCGGCGAGCGGCGCTGATGTTGACGTAGGTGACCTCGGCCCGCCGCTGGGCGATCGCGGTGAGCATCGTCGCGTAGTTGCGAAACGCCGGCTCGACATACCAGCTCGAGAGATTGCACCAGATCCGGGGCTGCGCTGGTGTGCCTCGATTGCTGTAGATCAGCAGCAGGACGCCGACCGCATTGCCGCCCTGCTCGAGCAGGTAGCCGTAGCGCGGATAGCCCTCGGGCGTCGGGCGCGCGGCCTGCCGCTGCAGGCCGCTCGACCAATAGCGGCGGGGGCGCCGGGGAAAGCCGCGCGCCAAGAGATCGGCGACCGCGTCCAGATCGGAGGCTCCGATCTCGCGGCACCGGATCGGTGGCTGGAGCGCGCTCATGAGATGGTCTGCCGATCCCTCGCCGGCGGCTTGGTGGCGTCAGCCGACGGTGCTTGCCTGGCGCTCGAACTGCAGCGCTTCCCGCACGCGCGACGGCCAGCGCGCCGGATCGATGCCGTGGGTGTGGAACAGCGCGACTGCCAGGCGGTCCATGCCGAAGGCCACGCAACCGGTGTGCGCCGGCGCACCGTCGGCATCGTCGATGCCCCAGGTGGTGCCGAAATGCTCGCGATGATAGTTGAAGCTCATGCAGGCGGTGGGCTGCTCCTCCGAGCGCAACGGCACCAGCAGCTCGAATTTCAGCGCCTGCTGCTTCTGGCTGACCGCCTTCATCTGGCCGACGCGGCCGAAGAACGGGTCGCTGGCATGATCGACGCGGAACGACAGGCCGAGATCGCGCGCAATCGCCTGTGCCTTTACCATCCAGCGGTCGCGGAATGCCGAGACGTCGTCGGGCGTGCCGATACAGACATATTCGCGCATCCGGAACGACTGCAGGCGGTCGAGATGACGCGACGGCTCGCGGCGGAAGCAATCGGCCGCGACGTCGAAGCGCAGGCCGCCGACCGGCAGCGCGCCGCGGCTCGCCGCGATCGGATAGACCGGATAGCAGGCCGCGGGCGACAGCACGAGGTCGGCTGGTGACAATGAGGTGGTCCAGTCGCCGCCCTTGTCGAACCGTGCCACGGCTTCATGGATGTCCCGCTCGGTGCCGTGCAGGCCGCAGACGCAGCCGAGCAGGTTGGGGAAACTCTTCAGATAGCCCGACTTTTCGAGCTGGGCGCGGCTCATGACGGGCGGAAAGCGCATGACCTCCGTGCCGGGCTCGCGATGCCGCGTGATGAGCGTCGCGAGCCGCTCCACCACGCCTTCATACAGCGCGGTCCGCGCATAGACGCCATCCGCGCCCATGCGATGGAACAGCGCGCCGGTCAGATGATCGAGCGCGTCGGCCGGCT
Source organism: Bradyrhizobium sp. HKCCYLRH1030 (assembly GCF_051168395.1). Taxonomy (NCBI): domain Bacteria; kingdom Pseudomonadati; phylum Pseudomonadota; class Alphaproteobacteria; order Hyphomicrobiales; family Nitrobacteraceae; genus Bradyrhizobium; species Bradyrhizobium sp. HKCCYLRH1030. The sequence goes on from NZ_JBNPUY010000002.1 coordinate 1,050,890, forward strand.
GGGGTGCAATCTCGGGCGACTGCGGGAGAACGGGAATCGTCATTGTGCAAATCCTGGGTCGAGGCAATGGCTGCAATCGGCGCGATCATTCATGGAGCGAAGTCGGTACCGTGCTCATCAAGTTGGCCGTGGCAATGTTTGCGAGAATACGGTCGTTGTTGATCATGATCGGCGCCGACAGAACGTCGCGCAGGTGGCGGCCGATCGAGAACTCGCCGTCGTTGCGATAGCCCGAGAGACCGCAGGCGCGCATGGCATGCATCACGGTCTCGACGGCAAGTTCAGAGGCCTGCACCTTCAATAGCGTGATGGAGGACTGGAAGTCGAGCGAACCCAGCGCCCGCTCGTCATACTCATGGGCGACGAAGGCATCCATGTTGGTGACGATCATTGCGCGCAGCCGGGCCAGCGCCATCTTCGCCGCGGTGTAATGCGCAGCTGCCGGCGGCATCTGTCCGCCGGCGCCGCGTGCGGCCTTGCGCAGGAAGCGCTGAGCGCGCTCCACGGCAGCCGCAGCGATGCCGGCCCAGGCCGACGACCAGCACAGATGTGCGAACGGCGTCATCGTCTGGCCGTGGATGCGCTCATAGGGCTCGGTGAACATGCGGTCGGAGGGACAACTCACCTCGAGCGCGAATCCTGTTGAGCAGGTGCCGCGCATGCCCAGCGTTTCCCAGCCAAGGGTGCGCGAGATCGTGTAGTCGTCCCTGGTCAGCGCCAGCAGCACCTGATCGGAGGCGGCGGCGCCGTCGGCGCGCCGTGCAATCGTGACGAGGCCATCGGCTTCCGCGCCATAGGAGATGACCGTGGCGTCGCGCTTCAGCGAGATGCGGCCATTCTCGTGGCCGACGGCCGCAGCGCTTGCGCGGATGTTGCCGCCGTTCTGTCCCTCGGTGGTGGACGAGGCCATCAGCAGCTGCTCGGATGCGATACGGCGCATCAGGGATTCCATGTAGGCGCTGCCGCGGCCGTGACGCACGAGGCAGGCGACCTTGGTCTGGTGCATGGCGAAGATCATGGCGCTGGAGGCGCAGGCGCGGCCGAGCGCATAGCAGGCATCGGCAATGTCGTGAATCGAGGCACCGAAGCCACCGAACTCGACCGGAATCTGCATCCCGAGCAGCTTGTGCTCGCGTGACGCATCGATTGCGGCCTTGGGGAAGCGGCCGTCACGGTCGACCTCGTCGGCTTCCGCGGCGGCCCGCGCGGCAACAGCGGCGGTCCGCTGCAGGAACAGGTCGCTGCGATCGAGCAGGAGGCTCTCGCCGTCGTCGGGGATCGGGTTTCGAAGCGCGGTTCCCTGGAGAGTCATGACCGATCGATACTCCGGATTTTGTCTCGTTGAGAGATCGGCACGTGCGTCCTCGCAAGATCAGGACAGATGCACTGCGCCTTCTTTGGGCTGCACGCAGGGTATGGATTTGATTCAAATACGTCGACGAAATTCAGGGTAAACGCCGCGCCATCGACGGGTGGGGGTTAATTCCTGGTTGTTTTGGTCCGAGAATTCTGGACCAAGCCGTTAGCGTTAAGACGAGTTCAGATTTGGAACGGGATGCGGCGTAACTCTTTCGACGCCGAATTGCATTATCTCCCTGCGCGAGCGTCGATCAGATCCGACGTGCCCGAACAAGCCGCGAGTGAAGAGGTCCCCATGCCGAGTTTCGATGTCGATGTCAGTCACAGGATCGTGGCGCTCGTGCGCGATATCCTCGCGCAGAACGCCACGGCCGCCGACGTGACGGCGGATGCAAAGCTCGTCGACATCGGGCTGACGTCCATGGACATGGTCAACCTGATGCTGGCGCTTGAGGCGGAGTTCGATTTCACCATTCCGCAGGAGCTGATCACGCCGGAGAACTTCCAGTCTGTCGCCACGCTGGAGCGTCTGGTGAGCGGTCAGCTGGCGGCAGCCAAGGCTGCCTGATCCAGTTGCCACGCCCCACGGATCATCGCGTCGCTGTTTTCAATTCGTCGCAAAGCTGGCATTCTCGTCTCCGTTGGAGATGGGGACGTCATGACGAAGGCTGTGCTTGGCATTATCGGCGGCTCGGGCATCTATGATCTGCCGGGACTGGAAGATGCCCGCGAAGAGGTGATCGCGAGCCCCTGGGGTGAGCCGTCGGCGCCGGTACGCCGGGGGACGATCGCGGGCCTGCCGATCGTGTTCCTGCCGCGCCATGACAAGGGACACCGGCTGTCCCCCTCCGACATCAATTATCGCGCCAACATCGACGTGCTGAAGCGCGCTGGCGTCACCGACCTGGTGTCGCTGTCGGCCTGCGGCTCGTTCAAGGAAGAGCTCCCGCCGGGCACCTTCGTGCTGGTCGATCAGTTCGTCGATCGCACCTACAAGCGCGAGAGCTCGTTTTTCGGCAAGGGGTGCGTCGCCCACGTGTCGATGGCGCATCCGGTTTCGCCGCGGTTGCGCATTCATCTGGCGGCGGCGGCCGAGGCGGAAGGCATCGCGATCGTGCGCGGCGGCACCTATGTCTGCATGGAGGGGCCGCAATTCTCGACCTATGCCGAGAGCATGACCTACAAGGCGTCAGGCTATTCGGTCATCGGCATGACCAACATGCCGGAGGCGAAGCTCGCCCGCGAGGCCGAGATCTGCTACGCGACGGTCGCGATGGTGACCGACTTCGACTGCTGGCATCCGGATCACGACGCCGTCACCGTGCAGGATATCATTCGCGTGCTCACCACCAACGCCGACAAGGCGAAATCACTGGTGGCGCGGCTCGCCCGCGAGTTTCCGCGCGAGCACGAACCGTGCCCGATCGGCTCCGACCGTGCGCTCGACACAGCCTTGATCACTGCGCCGGAGGCGCGCGATCCCGAGCTTCTGAAGAAGCTCGATGCGGTCGCAGGCCGTATCTTGCGCGGCTGAGGGGGGCGAACATGAAGGTGGACGGACGGCACTATCGCAGCATCTGGCTCGACTCCGACGGCTGGTCGGTCTGCGCGATCGATCAGCGCCGATTGCCGCACGAGTTCGTGGTGGCGAAGATCACGACATGCGAGGAGGCCGCTGACGCGATCCGCGGCATGCTGGTCCGCGGTGCGCCGCTGATCGGCGCTACCGCCGCGTTCGGCATGGCGCTGGCGATGCGCGACGACCGCTCCGATCCCGGCATCGACCGCGCCTACGAGATGCTGATCGCGACGCGGCCGACGGCGATCAACCTGAAATGGGCGCTCGACACGATGAGCACCATGCTGCGCCGGCTGGCGCCGTCGGAGCGTCGCGATGCGGCCTATTCCCGCGCCGTCGACATTGCCGGCGAGGACGTCACGATCAACCAGGGCATCGCCGCGCACGGCTTCGCGCTGATCGAGGCGGCCGCGGCGCGCAAGAAGCCGGGCGAAGTCGTGAACGTGCTGACCCACTGCAATGCCGGCTGGCTTGCGACCGTTGATTGGGGCACGGCGACCGCGCCGATCTATCTCGCGCACGATCGCGACATTCCGATCCATGTCTGGGTCGACGAGACCCGGCCGCGCAATCAGGGCGCCTCGCTGACTGCCTGGGAACTCGGGCATCACGGCGTGGCGCATACCGTCATCCCGGACAACACCGGCGGCCATCTCATGCAGCATGGGATGGTCGATCTCGCCATCGTCGGCACCGACCGCGTCGCCGCCAATGGCGACGTCTGCAACAAGATCGGCACCTATCTGAAGGCGCTGGCCGCGCATGACAATGGTGTGCCGTTCTATGTCGCGCTGCCGTCGCCCACGATCGACTTTGCCGTTGCCGAGGGACGGCAGATCCCGATCGAACAGCGCAGTGCGCAGGAGGTGACCGAGATGACCGGCCGCACCGCCGACGGCCGCATCGAGACCGTGCGCATCGTGCCGCCGGGATCGCCAGTCGCGAACTACGGCTTCGACGTCACCCCGGCCCGGCTGGTGAGCGGGCTGATCACCGAGCGTGGCGTGCTGCGGGCCGACGGCGCAGCACTGGCGGCGGCTTTTCCGGAGCGGGCCAAACAGACGAACTATTGAGATCAGCGTCGTTGCGAGCGCAGCGACGCAATCAAGAATCCCACGAAGCCTCTGGATTGCTTCGGCGCAAGTTCGCCGCGCAATGATGATCAGCGCAGGCTCAATCCCGTCGCCGCTTCCAGCTCCGCGATCGCCTGCGATGCGCTGACGACCTTGATCGTGGTCATGCCCATCTCGCGCGCCGGCTTCAGGTTGATGCCGAGATCGTCGAGGTAGACGCAGTCCGCGGGGCTGACTCCGAGCGTCTCGGTCATCATCTGGTAGATCCGGGGATCGGGCTTGCGCAGCCCGATCTTGGCCGATTCGATCACGTGATCGAACAGCACCATCACTTCCGCGACGTACAACGAGCGGCCGCCCTGGCTGCCGGTTGCGTTCGCCGGGAGATTGTTGGTGATGCAGCCGGTCTTGCATTCCGCCTTGATGCGGCGGAGGGCCTCGACCATGTCGGGCCGGAGATCGCCGGCGAGCAGCGGCAGCACCTCGCGCCCGCTGACCGCTGCGCCACCGAGTGCCAGCGACTCCTCGGCAAACAACCTATCAAACGTCTCGAGGTCGATTTCGGCGCGCTCGAATTTCGCCCAGGCGTTCTCGAGATGGTTGGCAGCATTGGTGTTGCGGATGATGTCGACGGGATAGCCGCGCTCCTTCTCGAACCGCGCGAATGCCTCGAACGGCGATGTCGTCATCACGCCACCGAAATCAAAGATCACCGCCTCGACCATGTCAGTCCCGTCCTCGCTCGATCCCTGGATGATCGCTAGCACGGGACGCCGCACTTGGCGACCTCGGCGGCAGCCGCTATTGCTGCCGCGATGAAGCCGTCTCACGCAATCATTGCAGCCGCCGTCCTGCTCGCGCCATCGCCAATCCTTGCCATCGTCGGCAACGCGCCGGCGCTGAATGACGGCATCGGCCGCTCCGTGGTCACGATCGTCGGCTCGCGCGGCAATTTTTGCAGCGGCGCGCTGATTGCTCCGAAGCTGGTGCTGACCGCCGGACATTGCGTGCAGCCGGGGCTCGATTACCGCATCGTGGAATACGATCGTGACCGCAAGCCGGTTCTCAAGACGGTCCGGAGGGTGGCGGTGCATCCGAGCTTCAGCGTGCAGGCCATCCTGGCGCATCGTGCCACCGCCGATGTCGCGCTGCTGGAATTGGAGGCGCCCGCGGACGCGCGCGTGCCGGTGGCGCTCGGCGTGCCGCAGCCGCCGCTTGCCGCCGGCAACGCGTTCACGGTCGCAGGGATCGGCGTCGCGATTCCCGGCGACGGCAAGAGCGGCGGCGTGGTGCGTGGGGCGGCGTTGGTTGCGACGGGCAAGCCAGGCACGTTGCAAATCCGGCTGGTCGATCCGGCGACGCAAGGCGCGCGGTCCGGACTGGGCGGATGTACCGGCGACTCCGGCGGCCCTGCGTTCGAGACGCAGCCGCGGGGTCAGGTGCTGATCGGCGTCATCTCATGGTCGACCGGACCGAATCTCGGCGCCGGCTGCGGCGGCATGACCGGCGTCACGCCGCTCACGCTATATCGCGATTGGGTCGCACAAATCGCGCGGCAATGGGGCATGCCGCTCAGCGGAAATTGAGATCGTTCAGGGCTGGGTTGCGGCTCGCCGTCGCGGGTTGACCATCGTCGTGATCGGGTTCAGCCTGTCACGCGAGGAAACACCATCAAGACCAAAGCCCAGGGACTCACATGAACGTCATCGCGCCCATCCGGGAGGCCGCGTCCTCGCACGCGACCGAACACTTCGACGTGCTGATCGTCGGCGCCGGCATCTCCGGCATCGGCAGCGCCTATCAGCTGAGCAGGCAGATGCCCGACAAGCGTTTCGTGATCCTGGAGAGCCAGGACAGCTTCGGCGGCACCTGGCGGACGCACCGCTATCCCGGCATCCGCTCCGACAGCGACCTGCATACGTTCGGCTACAGCTTCAAGCCATGGGTCGGGCCGCCGATCGCGACCGCGGAAGAGATCCTCAAATACATGGGTGACGTGATCGAGGAGAACGATCTCGGCCGGCACATTCGCTATGGCCACCGCATCGTGTCGGCGAGCTGGTCGAGCGCGACCGGTCTCTGGACGGTGCAGGCGGTGAAGGGCAGGGATCAGCAGCCCGCCACCTTTACAACGAATTTCCTCTGGATGTGCCAGGGCTACTACCGCCACTCGAAGGGCTACACGCCGGAGTGGCCGGACATGGCGGAGTTCAAGGGCCGCATCGTGCATCCGCAGGTGTGGCCCGAGGATCTCGATCTCACGGGTAAGCAGGTCGTGGTCATCGGCTCCGGTGCGACCGCCGCGACCATCCTGCCATCGATCGCGGGCCAATGCGCACACGTGACCATGCTGCAGCGCTCGCCGACCTACTTCCGCATCGGCCGCAATGCGATCGAGCTGGCCGAGGAGCTGCGGAGACTGCAGGTGAAGGAGGAATGGATCCATGAGATCGTCAGGCGCAAGATCCTGTTCGAACAGGATTGGTTCACCAAGCGCTGCCTGACCGAGCCCGACCAGGTGAAGAAGGAGCTGATCGGCCAGATCAGCGCCATCCTCGGACCCGACTACACCGCCAAGCACTTCACGCCGAGCTACCGTCCGTGGCGGCAGCGCATCGCCTTCGTACCGGACGCAGACCTGTTCGAAGGCATCAAGAGCGGAAAGGCTTCGGTCGTGACCGACGAGATCGAGCGGTTCACGCAAGACGGCATCAAGCTGAAGTCCGGCGACGAGCTCAAGGCCGACATCATCGTCACCGCGACCGGCTTCGATCTTTGCGTGCTCGGCGATATCGCATTCTCGATCGACGGCAAGCCGCTCGACTTCGCCGACACCGTGACCTATCGCGGCATGATGTTCACCGGCGTGCCGAACCTAGCCTGGGTGTTCGGCTATTTCCGCGCCAGTTGGACGTTGCGCACGGACCTCGTCGCGGATTTCGTGTGCCGCCTGCTCGCGCACATGAAGGAAAAAGGCGTGAGCAAGGTCGTGCCGGCGCTGCGCCCGGAGGATCACAACATGCCGCTGCTGCCATGGATCGACCCGGAGAACTTCAACCCCGGCTACATGATGCGCAACATGCACCTGCTGCCCAAGCGCGGCGATAAGCCGGAGTGGCAGCACAGCCAGGACTATTGGAGCGAGAAGGACCAGATCCCGGCAATCGATCTGGATGATCCGGCGTTCGTGTATGGGTGAGCTTTTGACGGCCGGCGTGCCGCTCCAAAGACGGCGTCGTCCCCGCGAAAGCGGGGGTCCATAGCCACCGGCAGGTGTGTTGGGCACAACGTCAACTTTCGTCCCGCCTCAAGCAGCATCACGCGGTATCGGTCCCGGGTCGGCGCCCGCCGGCGCTTCGCGCCGCAGGGCTTGCGCGGGACGGCAGTGATGGTTGGGGCACGCTGGTCGGCCCGCCTCATCCCTCCCGCCGCGTCACCCCCGTCGCGACCGCCGCGGCGGCGGTGCGGTTCTCGACGCCGAGCTTGGCGTAGATCTGCTCGAGGTGCTTGTCGACGGTGCGCGGACTCAGTCCCAGAATCTGCGCGATGTCGCGGTTGGTCTTGCCCTTGGAGAGCCATGACAGCACCTCGCCCTCGCGCGTGGTGAGACCGAACTCGCTGGAGAACTCCTTGGGCAGCTCACCGGAGGACTCCTTGGCGAGCCGCAGCAGGAACTCGTTGGGCCCGGCTCCGCCCATGTAGTAGAGGCGCAGTTCGGGATGATCCGGGATCGAAGCGGCGGCCTTCGCACCGCCCTTGCCGTTCTGCGCCTGATCCAGCCACAGCCGCAGCGCCTCCGGCAGCACGAGGTCGTCGGCGGTGCCAAGACTGTCCGACAGCAGCTTCTGCGCCTGCGGCGTTGCCCACATCAGCCGTCCCTCACGGTTGACGGCAAGCAGGAAGCGGCCGGAGACATCGAGTGCGGCGCGCGCGCTCTGCGTCATCCGGGCGTTCGCGAGATGCACGCGGATGCGCGCCAGCATTTCCGAGACCGCGATGGGCTTGGTGACGTAATCGACGCCGCCGGCCTCCAGTCCTTTCACGATATGCTCGGTATCGGCGAGCCCGGTCATGAAGATCACGGGGACGTTGGAGAGGCCGGCCTCGCGCTTCAGCTTGCGGCACGTTTCGAAGCCGTCCATGCCCGGCATGACCGCGTCGAGCAGGATGATGTCCGGCGTGATCTGGTCGACGATGCGCATCGCGGCCGCGCCGTCGAGCGCCACCATCACGGTCATGCCGGCGCTATCCAGCGCGTCGGTGAGCAGCCGAAGCGTTTCTGGCGAGTCGTCGACCACCAGCGCGACGTCACGCTTCCTGCTGTCAGTGCTCATAGGCATGCAAGGTCTTCAGAGTTGCCATGTACTGATCGAGATCGAAGCGGTCAACGAGCGTGCGCATATGTGCGACGAAGTCGGCATGCTCCGGATGCGCATTGCGGATCTCGTCGAGCTTGAGCTGAATGGCCCTGATGTAGCCGATCTGGCCGAGGCTCATCAACTCCTCGACATAGTTGAGCGGGGGCCTGGATCCGGTGTCCGGCCGCCAGCGTGGCGAAACCACGGGGATATCGGTCTGGTAGCTCCATTCGAGCTTCAGCAATTGACGTATCGCCTCCAGCAGCCTTGGGATGTCGATCGGCTTCATCAGGTAGCTGTCGTGAAATGGTTGCGCCAACGGCCGGCCGTGCGCTTCGAGCGCGCTCGCAGATGTCATCAGGATCCGGGCCTGATGATGACCGCTGTTGCGCAAGGTCTCGGCCACTGTCCAGCCGTCCATGCCGGGCATCGAGATGTCCAGAACGAACAGATCCGGCTGGCAATGTTGTGCAAGCGCGAGGCAGGCGGGACCGTCGGGCGCGCTCAGCAGGATGAAGCCGAGCGGCGTCAGCACCTCGCGCAGGAGGTCGCGATGCACAGGATCATCGTCGGTGATCAGAATCGTCCTGCGCGGCCCGAGATAGCCGGCCACCGGCGCCTTCACCGGTGGATGCCGTGTCGGGTTGGTGACCTCCGACAGCAGGATCTTGACCTTGAACGTGCTGCCCGCGCCGACTTTGCTCACGACCTTGATGTCGCCGCCCATGACGCCGGCGAGCAGACGGCTGATCGTCAGGCCGAGCCCCGTACCTGTCTGCGGCTGCGCAACCCCGAGCGCGCCGCGCTCGAAGGGCGCGAAGATGCGCTCCAGATCGTCAGGCTGGATGCCCGGACCGGTGTCGATCACCTCGAATTCGGCCACCGGGCTCCGATAATGCACGACGAACTGGACGCTGCCTTCCCCAGTGAATTTGATGGCATTCGACAGCAGGTTGATCAGGATCTGGCGCAGCCGCTTCTCGTCGGCATAGACGACCAGCGGCAGTACGGCAGGCCGCTTGAACACGAAGTCGACGCCCTTCGCCGCAGCCTGCAATCGGAACATGCCCACGAGCTGATCGAGGAATTCGCTCAGGCGGACCTCGTCGCGCGACAGATAAAGTCGCCCGGCCTCGATCTTGGAAATATCGAGAATGCCGTCGATCAGGCCGGACAGATGATCGGCGCTGCGGCGGACGACGCGGACCTGGTCCCGCGGCTTCGGTGCAAGGCTCGTGTCCTGCTCGAGCAGTTGCGCATAGCCGGAGATCGCGTTCAGCGGCGAGCGCAGCTCGTGGCTGAGGCCGACGACATAGCGGCTCTTGGCGAGATTGGCCGACTCCGCCACCTCCTTGGCGCGTTGCAGCTCGGCGTCAGTGCGCTTGTGCGCCTCGATCTCCTGAATCAACAGCTGCGTCTGCCGGCGCGTCTCGGCCTCGGCGGCGCGACGGCTCTGCTGCGCCAGCACGAACAGCCAGGTCACCACGCCGATGATGATGGACAGGGCGAAGAACACCTTCCACAGCACGTCGGAGATGATGCCCTTGAAGCCCGGGAGCGCCGCCGAGGTCTCCAGATAGATCATGCCGAGCGTCAGTGCGACGAGCCCGGCCGATGTCAGAAATACACCGACATAGTGACCGAGCTGCGAGTTGATCTTGGCCAGCAACGACTCTGGCAGCATGCCGCTGAGCGCCGCTGCGACCTGCGCCTGTGCCCGCGCGTGCGGCTTGCACAGGTCGTGGCAGCGGGCGTCGAGCGAGCAGCACAGCGAGCAGATCGGACCCGCATAGGCCGGGCAAGAGGCGGTGTCCTCCGGCTCGAACTGATGCTCACAGATGCAGCATTGGATCCGCTCGATGTTCTGCCAGCTCCGCTTTGGCTTGCGTGCCAGATAGTATTTGCCGTCGGTCAGATAGGCGATCGCAGGCGCGGTGACGAGCGCGACGCCGAGCGCGACGAAGGTCGACAGTGCCTTTCCGGTCGGCCCGAACAGGCCATAGAAGGCGCTGATCGAGACGATCGTCGCGATCGTCATCGCGCCGACACCGACCGGGTTGATGTCGTAGAGATGGGCTCGCTTGAACTCCATCTGCGGCGGGCGCAGGCCCAGCGGCTTGTTGATCACGAGGTCGGCCACTAGTGCGCCGACCCAGGAGATCGCGATGTTGGAGTACAGCGCCAGCGTCTGCTCCAGCGCCTTGTAGACGCCGATCTCCATCAGCAGCAGCGCGACGACGACGTTGAACACCAGCCACACGACGCGCCCCGGATGGCTGTGCGTCAGACGCGAGAAGAAGTTCGACCAGGCGATCGAGCCGGCATAGGCGTTGGTGACGTTGATCTTGATCTGGGAGACGATCACGAAGGTGCCGGTCAACGCAAGCGCCAGGTCCGGCCGGGCCAAGACATAGCGGAACGCCTCCAGATACATGTGCGCGGGTTCGGCTGCGTGGTCGGCGGAGACTCCGTGGCTCAGCGCGAAAAAGGCGAGGAACGAGCCTGCCAGCAGCTTCAGTGCCCCGAGCACGATCCAGCCGGGGCCAGCCGACAGCAGCGCGATCCACCACGAGCGCTTCGATGTGCGGCTGTCGCGCGGCAGGAAGCGCAGGAAGTCGACCTGCTCGCCGATCTGGGCGACCAGCGAGAACACGACCGCCGCCGCGGTCCCGAACAGCGCCAGATCGAGATGGCCCATGGGATCGCCGTGCTCGCCGGGAAACTGCTGCCATTCGACAAAGGAGTGCGGGCTGGCATAGGCGATTGCGGCAAAGGGCAGGATGTGCAGCACGACCCATAGCGGTTGCGTCCATAGCTGGAAGCGACTGATCAGGGTGATGCCGTAGGTGACGAGCGGGATGATGACGACGGCGCTGATGAGATAGCCGATCGGCCGGGGAATGCCGAAGCACATCTCCAGCGCCGAAGCCAGGATGACCGCCTCGATGGCGAAGAAGATGAAGGTGAACGACGCGTAGATCAGCGAGGTGACGGTCGAGCCGATATAGCCGAAGCCGGCGCCGCGGGTCAGCAGGTCGATGTCGATGCCGCATTTGGCCGCATGATAGGCGATCGGCAGGCCGCAACAGAAGATGATGACGCTGGCGACCAGGATCGCGGCGGTCGCGTTGGTGACGCCATAGTTCAGCGTAATGGTGCCGCCGATGGCCTCGAGTGCGAGGAACGAGATCGCGCCCAGCGCGGTGTTGGCGACGCGGGCGGCCGACCAGCGCCGTGCGCTCTTGGCCGTGAAACGGAGCGCATAGTCCTCCAACGTCTGGTTGGCGACCCACTGGTTGTATTGGCGCCTGACGCGGTCGATCCGCTGCCGCCCTGCCACTCTCGAACTCCTCACCCGCGAGCGCTTGTCCGCACGCTCGTCCTGCCCCTCGCAAGACTTACGCAGAGCCTACGTCGCGCTTTTGCGGTGCAGTATACGCAATCTTGCGTATCCGTGCGTTGCACAAAGCGCGCCATCCTTCGTCTGACCCAACGCGTGTCCTCGAACCAAATAAATGGGGTGCTCATGTCAGACGAAACGAAAAAGGGCCTGAAGTCGCCGCTTCGGCGCCAATTGCTGATGGGAATGGCCGCGATCCCGGCGCTGGCCATGATGCCGCGGCCGTCCTTCGGCGCCGGCCCCGCAACCTCCGCTGTCAACACTACCGGCCTTGCAGTCACGGATAGCGAAGTCACCGTCGGTATTCTGCATTCGGTCACAGGCACCATGGCGATCTCCGAGACCGGGTCAGTGCAGGCCGAGAAGCTCGCGATCGAGCAGATCAATGCCGCGGGCGGTGTGCTCGGCCGCAAGATCAAGTACATCCAGGAAGACGGCGCGTCCGACTGGCCGACCTTCGCCGAAAAGGCGAAGAAGCTGCTGGTCAACGACAAATGCGCCGCCGTGATGGGCTGCTGGACCTCCGCCTCCCGCAAGGCGGTGCTGCCGGTGTTCGAGCAGTACAACGGCATGCTATACTACCCGACCTTCTACGAAGGCCTCGAGCAGTCCAAGAACGTCATCTACACCGGCCAGGAAGCCACCCAGCAGATCATCGCCGGCCTCGACTGGGTCAACAAGACCAAGGGCGCGAAGACCTTCTATCTGCTCGGCTCCGACTACATCTGGCCGCGCACCTCGAACAAGATCGCGCGCAAGCACATCGAGGGCCATCTGCAGGGCTGCAAGGTCGTCGGCGAGGAATACTTCCCGCTCGGCCACACCCAGTTCAATTCGGTCATCAACAAGATCAAGCTGACCAAGCCGGACGTGATCTACGCGATCATCGTCGGCGGCTCCAACGTCGCGTTCTACAAGCAGCTCAAGGCGGCCGGCATCGACATGTCGAAGCAGACGCTGCTCACCATCTCCGTGACCGAGGACGAAATCGACGGCATCGGCGGCGAGAACATCGCGGGCGCCTACGCCTGCATGAAGTACTTCCAGTCGCTCGACAATCCGAACAACAAGACCTTCGTCGCCGAATTCAAGAAGATGTGGGGCGAGAAGACCGTCATCGGCGACGTGACGCAAGCCGCTTACCTCGGTCCGTGGCTGTGGAAGCTGACGGTGGAAAAGGCCGGCAGCTTCGACATCGACAAGGTCGCCGCCGCCTCGCCTGGCATCGAGTTCAAGGGCGCGCCGGAAGGCTACGTTCGGATCCACGAGAACCACCATCTCTGGTCCAAGACCCGCGTCGGCCGCGCCAAGGCGGATGGTCAGTATGAGCTGATCTACGAGACCGCCGACTTGGTCGAGCCCGATCCGTTTCCGAAGGGCTACCAGTGAGCTGATCTGTCGCGTCTCATAGCAACAGGCGAATGAGATCGCTGATGCTGCTGCGCGGGAAGTGCGCTCCCTCCCCCCTTGTGGGGGAGGGCTGGGGAGGGGGGTACCCCACCCGCAGCTCGGCGCGGAGGCCCCCCTCCCTAGCCCTCCCCCACAAGGGGGGGGGGAGCGATCTTGGCTGCGGACACACTGTGCCGGCGCCGATCCATTTTGCAGCAGGGCATCACGAGAGGACGGATCATGTTCGGTGACTATTCCATCGGCGACCTCGGGGCCATCTTCGCGATGCAGGGCTTCGCGGGCCTCATCCTGTTTTCGGTCTATGTGCTGATGGCGCTGGGGCTTGCCATCATCTTCGGCCAGATGGGCGTCATCAACATGGCGCATGGCGAGTTCATGATCCTCGGCGCCTACGTCACCTGGATGACGTCGAACGCCTTCCAGCATTTCCTGCCCTCGTTGTTTCCTGGCTACTTCTTCGTCGCGATGATCTTCGCCTTCATCGCCTCCGGATCCCTCGGCATGCTGGTCGAGTGGGCGATGATCCGCCGTCTCTACAGGCGGCCACTCGACACGCTGCTCGCCACCTGGGGTCTCAGCCTGATCCTGCAGCAGGCCTATCGTTCCGTGTTCGGCGCGCGCGAGGTCGGCGTCGAGTTGCCGGATTGGATGATGGGCTCTTGGCAGGCGACCGACGCCATCCAGATCCCAATCAACGGCATGTTCGTGATGTGCTTGACCATCCTGATCACGATCGTCGTGGCCTACGTGCTGTTCCTGTCGCGCTGGGGCAAGCAGGTGCGCGCTGTGGTGCAGAACCGCGTCATGGCGGGCGCCGTCGGCATCAACACCGAGAAAGTCGACCGCTACACCTTCGGCCTCGGCTGCGGCATCGCCGGGGTCGCCGGCTCCGCCTTCACCATGATCGGCTCGACCGGTCCGACCGCCGGACAGCTCTACATCGTCGATACGTTCCTGGTCGTCGTGTTCGGCGGCGCCGCCAGCCTGCTCGGTACCATCGCATCGGCCTTCACCATCTCCCAGGCGCAGTCGACCATGGAGTTCTTCATGTCCGGCTCGATGGCCAAGGTGCTCACGCTGTTGGCGATCGTCGCGATCCTGATGCTGCGCCCCCAGGGGCTGTTTGCCCTGAAGGTCCGCAAATAGCCGAAACGCGCAGGGAATAGGGAATCAGAAGGCACGGTCATGATCATCAACACGCGCTTCTTCAACCGCTCCGAGCTCATCGGCTTCGCTTCGCTGCTGCTGCTGCTCGTCGTCATCCTGCCGCTGGCACTCGACATCTTCCGCCTCAACCTCGTCGCGAAGTATCTGACGTATTCCTTCGTCGCGATCGGCCTGGTGCTGTGCTGGGGCTATGGCGGCATTCTCAGCCTCGGGCAGGGCGTGTTCTTCGGCCTTGGCGGCTACTGCATGGCGATGTTCCTCAAGCTGGAAGCCTCCAGCGTCGCCAACACCAAGATCCAGTCGACGCCGGGCATTCCGGACTTCATGGATTGGAATCAGCTGACGCAGCTGCCGTTCTTCTGGAAGCCGTTCCAGAGCTTCCCGTTCGCGCTCGCCGCGATCATCCTGGTGCCGGCGATCTTCGCCTTCATCATCGGCGCTGCGATGTTCAAGCGGCGGGTCGGCGGCGTGTACTTCGCAATCATCACCCAGGCGATCGCGGCGATCATGACGATCCTGATCGTGGGACAGCAGGGCTACACCGGCGGCATCAACGGCATCACCGACCTGCGCACGCTGCACGGCTGGGACATCCGCACCGACCACGCCAAGTACATCCTCTACTTCGTCGAGGTGTTCTTCCTGTTCGCAGCGATCCTCGTCGCCCAGTTCATCCGGCTGACCAAGCTCGGCCGCATCCTGGTGGCGATGCGTGAGCAGGAGGACCGGGTCCGCTTCTCCGGCTACAGCGTCGCCAATTTCAAGATCTTTGCTTTCTGCGCGGCCGCCGTGTTCGCCGCAGTCGGCGGCGCGCTGTTCACCTTGGAAGTCGGCTTCATGTCGCCGTCCTTCGTCGGCATCGTGCCGTCGATCGAGATGGTGATCTACACCGCGGTCGGCGGCCGGCTCTCGATCTTCGGCGCGGTCTACGGCTCGCTCCTCGTCAACTTTGCCAAGACCAGCCTCTCGGAGACGTTCCCGCAGCTCTGGCTGTTTGGCCTGGGAGCGCTGTTCATCGCCGTCGTCCTCGCTTTCCCAAACGGCCTCGCCGGCATCTGGGGCGACTACGTGCAGCCGCGCATCGACAAGCTACTGGCCTCCCGCACCAAGAAATCCGGCAATGGCGGCCTCGTCGCCAACGGCGCCCCCGCAGAGTGAGGACACAGCGATGCTCATCGGTCATCAGCCCAAGGAATTCCTGCTCGCGGTCGAAGCGCTCACCGTGTCGTTCGACGGCTTCAAGGCGGTCAACGATCTCTCCTTCTATGTCGAGGAGAACGAGATCCGCGTGATCATCGGCCCGAACGGCGCAGGCAAGACCACTGTGCTCGACCTGATCTGCGGAAAGACCAAGGCGACCTCGGGCTCGATCCAGTTCCGCGGCAAGGAGCTGACGAAGCTGCGCGAGAACGAGATCGTCAAGGCCGGCGTCGGCCGCAAGTTCCAGACGCCGTCGGTGTTCGAGGATCTCACCGTGTTCGAGAATCTCGAGATCTCGTTTCCGCGCGGTCGCACCGTTTTCGGCTCGCTGACTTTCCAGCGTGACGCCGCAGTCAAGGATCGCGTCGAGGAGGTCGCCGAGATGATCTTCCTCAAGGATCGTCTCAAGACCTCGGCGGCCGTGCTCAGCCACGGTCAGAAGCAGTGGCTCGAGATCGGCATGCTGCTGATCCAGAACCCGGACCTTCTGATGCTCGACGAGCCCGTCGCCGGCATGAGCGTCAGCGAGCGCGCCAAGACCGCCGAGCTGCTGAATCGCATCATCAAGGACCGCTCGGTGCTGGTGATCGAGCACGACATGAAGTTCGTCGAGGACATCGCTCACAAGGTCACCGTGCTGCACCAGGGCCAGATCCTGTCCGAAGGGACGATGGAGCGAGTCAAGAACGACCCCAAGGTCGTCGAAGTCTATCTGGGGCACTGAGCCGATGCTCGGGAAATCGCTCGATCCACACCCTCGCTGCGCCCCCCTCCCCCTTGCGGGGAGGGGTCGGGGGTGGGGGTCCACACGGGCAGTCTCGCCCGGAGCCACCCCCCTCCCCAACCCTCCCCCACAAGGGGGGAGGGAGCTTAGTGCCAATGCCGCTCGATCGGCCGTCTCACTCCCTCTTGCATAGGAAGATATCCGATGCTCGCAATCTCCGATCTCCATGTCGCCTATGGCCAGAGCGAGGTGCTGCATGGCCTGAACGTCAAGGTCGCGCCCAACGAGATCGTTGCGATCATGGGGCGCAACGGCATGGGCAAGACCACGCTGATGAAGTCGCTGATGGGCATCCTTCCGGCCAAGAGCGGTTCGATCGCGATGGACGGCGCCGAGCTCGCAAGCCTGAAGAGCTATGAGCGTGTCGCCAAGGGCCTCGCTTACGTGCCGCAGGGCCGCATGATCTTCTCGACCATGACGGTGAAGGAGAACATCGAGACCGGGCTCGTCGTGTCCGGCGGGTCCGAGGTGCCCGGCGACATCTACGAGCTGTTCCCGGTGCTGCTGGAGATGAAGGGACGCCGTGGCGGCAATCTCTCCGGCGGCCAGCAGCAGCAGCTCGCGATCGCGCGCGCGCTCGCCACCAAGCCGAAGGTGCTGCTGCTCGACGAGCCGACCGAGGGCATCCAGCCGTCGATCATCAAGGAGATGGCGCGCACCCTGAAGCGCATCCGCGACGAGAAGGGGCTGTCGATCGTCGTCTCCGAGCAGGTGCTGAGCTTTGCGCTCGACATCGCCGACCGCGTGCTGGTGATCGAGAACGGCGAGATCGTCCGCGACGATCCGCGCGACCAGGTCGATGCTGCGCAGGTCTCGAAATATCTGTCCGTCTAACCACTCCGTGCAAGCAAGTAACAAGGGGAGCTTCTGATGCCTGACACACTGATCAAGGTCGATCTGACCAAATCGGCCTACGAGAACGACAAGGTGCACAATCGCTGGCACCCTGACATTCCGATGGTGGAGTGGGTCAATCCGGGTGACGACTTCATCATCGAGACCTATGACTGGACCGGCGGCTTCATCAAGAACAACGACTCCGCCGACGACGTGCGCGACATCGACCTGTCGATCGTGCACTTCCTGTCCGGCCCGATCGGCGTCAAGGGCGCCGAGCCTGGCGACCTCCTGGTCGTCGACCTGCTCGATGTCGGTCCGCTGAAGGAGAGCCTGTGGGGCTTCAACGGCTTCTTCTCCAAGCAAAACGGCGGCGGCTTCCTGACCGACCATTTCCCGCTGGCGCAGAAGTCGATCTGGGACATCAAGGGCCTCTACACCTCGTCGCGCCACGTGCCCGGCGTGAACTTCGCTGGCCTCATCCATCCCGGCCTGATCGGCTGTCTGCCCGATCCGAAGCTGCTCGCGACCTGGAACGAGCGTGAGAATGCGCTGATCGCCACCAACCCGACCCGTGTGCCCGGTCTCGCCAACCCGCCGTTCGCGCCGACCGCGCATGCCGGCCAGGCCAAGGGCGACGTCAAGGCCAAGATCGGCGCCGAGGGCGCCCGCACCGTGCCGCCGCGCGAGCATGGCGGCAATTGCGACATCAAGGACCTGTCGCGCGGCTCGAAGATCTACTTCCCGGTCTACGTGCCCGGCGGCGGCCTCTCGATGGGCGACCTGCACTTCAGCCAGGGCGACGGTGAGATCACCTTCTGCGGCGCCATCGAGATGGCGGGCTGGCTGCACATCAAGGTCGACGTCATCAAGGATGGTGTGGCGAAGTACGGCATCAAGAACCCGATCTTCAAGCCGTCGCCGATCACGCCCAATTATCGCGACTACCTGATCTTCGAGGGCATCTCGGTCGATGAGACCGGCAAGCAGCACTATCTGGACGTCCACATCGCTTATCGCCAGGCGTGTCTCAACGCCATCGAGTACCTGAAGAAGTTCGGCTACTCCGGCGCCCAGGCCTATTCGATCCTCGGCACCGCGCCGGTGCAGGGCCACATCTCCGGCGTGGTCGACGTGCCCAACGCCTGCGCCACCTTGTGGCTGCCGACCGAGATCTTCGACTTCGACGTGATGCCGTCGTCGGCGGGTCCGATCAAGCACATCAAGGGCGACATCCAGATGCCGATCTCGCCGGACAAATAACGATCTCCCTGCGCGATGGGTGCGGGACGGCAGCGTATTCGCCGCCCCGCATCCGCCGCGCGTGAGTTGATGACGATTGTTGCGCAGGAGACGAGACGATGCCGGTCTATGAATATCTCTGTGATGCATGCGGTCCGTTCACGGACATGCGTCCGATGGCGGAATGTGATGATCCGCAGGTCTGTCCGCAATGCCAGGACATGGCGCCGCGCGTGATCCTCACCGCGCCCGCCTTCGCCTGCATGCCGGCGGAGCGGTGCACGGCGCATGCCACCAACGAGCGCAGCCGTCACGCGCCGCAGACGGTGGCCGAGTACAAGGCCAAACACGGTGCAGGCTGCGGCTGCTGCGGGCCTAAGAAATCGCCGCGGCTGATGACCAAGACCAGGAGCGGCGCCAAGGGCTTTCCGACGGCGCGGCCCTGGATGATCAGCCACTGAACGAACGCGAGGGGCGGCGCGTCCGCCCCTCAGCGTGACGCCGGCACGCGGCGCGGACCCGGACCCGCCGGCTGGCCGCCGAACTTGACGGTCATCGCGTTGGCGCCGTCGCTGATGTCGACCAGCGTCTTGCGGCTGTCGTCGATCACCTTGGCAGATTTGCGCTTGAAGCCGTCGACCAGCTCGCGCATCGACTTGATCTGGTCGAACAGCTGGCCGGGATTGCCGTCGGCAAATCCGGGAATGGCGCCGTCGATCTTGGTCACGAGCGTGTCGAAGCCCTTGAAGATGTCCTCGGCCTTGTCGATCGCGGAGTCGAACGCCGCGGTCTTGGCCTGCAGCGAGGCCGTCTCGGACTCGAAGGTCTGCAGCGCCTCCTTGATGGCCGGTGCGTTGCTGACGACGTATTTGTCGATGTTGTGCACCGTCTCGACCATCGTCTCCTGATCCTTCAGGTCCGCCGTGAGCACCGGCACGCCGTCGCGATCCAGCGGCACCGGCGGTGCCGTCGGCGCGCCGCCGACCAGCGAGATCGCGGCGATGCCGGTCAGGCCCTGGAACTCGATGCCGGCGGTGGTGTCCTTGCGGATCGGCGCGGACTTGTCGAGCGTGATCATGGCAACGATCTTGCGCGGGCTTTCCAGATTGATCGACAGGATCTGCCCGGCCTGCACGCCGTCGAAATTCACCGGCCCGCCCTTGCGCAGGCCCGCCGCCGAGCCGCCGTCGAACACGACGCGCATCATGCTGCGCTGCTCGGCAAGGCGATGCTTCTGCTTGATCAGGACGCCGCTGATCCCGGCCGCGACGGCCGCGATCGTCAGGGTTCCCACGATGAGATTGATCGCGCGCATTCCGTGCCCACTGCTGTCTCGCTCGATTTTAGCCGCTATGTCTCCCGGTTGAAAGCTCAGCGCGCAAGGCCCGGCCGGGAGGGCGCGGCGAGGCCGGCCAGCAGCACCGCCAGGATACCGGTGAGAAAAATGCCATCGAACGTCCCGGCACCGCCGATCGAGGCCACGGGCGCGCCAAGGCTGCCGATCTTGTCGAGGTTCATCAGGTCGGCGCCGACCAGCGTGCCCATCGAGCCGCCGATATAGGCCAGCGGCGCGGCATATTCGCGCGACAGCAGGAACGCCAGGATCGCGGTCACGACGACCGGCGCGAAGACCGGCACGGCGATGCCGACGCCCTCCACCGGCGTCGCCATCGCGTGGATGATCACGGCGATCACCAGCACCGCGATCGCGGCGCGCAGCCAGAGCTGGTAGCGCAGCATGAGATAGGTCGACATGATCGTCGGGATCACGGCGCCGCCGACATTCACAGCGAGCAGGGTGCCGGGCCATTGATGCACCAGCGGCACGACATATTGCATGCCGAAAAAGTCGATGATCTCGCCGGAGCGCGCGACCTGCCCGGGCAGCATGGTGATCGGAATGTTGAAATAGCTGCCGACCAGCGAGCCGAACAGCAGCAGCATCGCGGTGCCCGAGCTGACGCCGAGCTTCATGTAGGCGTAGCGCAGGATGCCGAGCTGGATCAGGACGATCAGGACGCCGAACGCCAGCACCAGGATGGCGAAGAAGACCGGCGTGATTGGCAGATATTGGACCTGGGAATGCATGTCGGAAGCGCTTGGGTGTGAGCCTTGCTGAGCCCGTGGGATCATCCCACGGGAGCGGCAGGGTGACAAATGGGCATTCGTCGCCTGGTTCCCGAGAGCGGCCATGCTCGTGTTCATTTGCCCGCAGCGATCATTGTGGCGTGCAGCACATAACGCTCGGGCCCCGGTGTCAGGGCGTCGAATGGCCAGCAGGTCGACAGCACCAGTTCGGCGCTCTCGGTCCCTGGATCGATCCCCGAGGCATCGAAGCGCACCACACGGGCGGCGTCGGCGCGATAGCGGAACGTCTTGCCGTCACGCCTGACGATGTCGATCTCTTCGCCGATTTTGATGTCGCGCAGGAAGCGGAAATGCGTGTCGCGGTGCGCGGAGTACACCGCGACGCCCGGCTCGCCCGGCTCGGCGCTGCCTTCGACATGGCCGGCACCGAAGGCGAGCGCCTGGCCGCTGGAGCCGGCCAGCGCGATGGTGGAGACGCCGAGGCGCTTCACCTCGATGCGCGCCACCGGGACCGTGTCGGCCCAGGACCAGGGCTTGGCGGCATGGCCGGTCGCAACGGTCTGGCTGAACGCGCGGTCGAGCAGCACTTGCGCGAGAACGGCCTTGGCGTGGATGAAGGCGCCGTGGCCGAACAGGATGAGACCGACGAGCGCGACGGCGAGCGGGGTGACGAAGCGGGGCATTCTCTCTCCTCCCGTCATTGCGAGGAGCGAAGCGACGAAGCAATCCAGAGTCGGGTCCTGAGCCCTGGATTGCTTCGCTTCGCTCGCAACGACGTGCTCCTTAGTTGGCAACTCGTCGCCTGATCGCGACGAGCCAGATCAGTTCGAGCATCAGCACGCCCAACCCGAGCAGCATGCTCAGCTCGGCATCGGTCGCCGTCTTCGGCAGGGTGATCGTCGCGGGCGACGCTGGCACCACCGGTCGCTTCACCGCGGCGAGCTGGACGTCGCCGTCGGCCTCAGCGCGGCGCTCGTTCTGCATTGCCGGCACCCGGCCGTGCTCGCCGAACACCTTCTCGAAGTCCCAGCCGGCCGGCAGGTTGATCGGCAACTCGGCGAGCCTCAGCGGCTCGCCGTCGGGACGGCGCGGCGTCTTGTCGACGGCGACGAGGCTGGTCAGGCGCGTCACCAACTGATGCTCCAGCGCCAGCTTGAGAATGGCGCCGTCGGCTTCCTCCGGCGTCATCTGCCGCATGGTCCTGGCCACCTCGGCGTCGCCGATCTTGCGCCGCGCCCACAGCTTTGAGAGGCCCTTGCCCTCGGCGGCGCCGGACAGCGGCAACGTGATGGTCCATGGCTGGTCGCCGATGCGGCCCTTGAGCTGCAGCGATCCGGCGAGACGGTCGATCTTGGCGGCGAGCACGAGCGGCTCGTTGCGATAGACGTCCGGCAGCACGGCTGGCGTGAGATCGGCGGAGGCCTCCGAGAAGCTCGCGCTGAGCCCGGTCACGATCGGGTTCTCGAGCTTGGCGAAGAGATCGCGCATGCGCCCCTCGACCTGCTCGACCGAGCCGATATGGGTGAAGGCGCCGCGGCCAAGCTCTGAGGCGCGGGTCATCAGATAGGTGTTCGGCGCCGAGCCGATGCCGACCATGAAGATGCGCGAGCGGCCGCGCATTGCGGTAATGGTCTCGAATAGCTGCTGCTCGTTGCCGATGGCGCCATCGGTGAGGAATACCACCTGTCGCACGCGGTCGCCGTCGCTGCCATCATCGGTCAGCGCCGCGCGCATCGCCGGCACCATCTCGGTGCCGCCGCGCGCGTCCAGCGAACTCACGAAGCTGGTGGCGCTGCCGACATGCTCGGCATCGGCCGGCACCGAGGCGGGGAAGAGCACCGTCATGGTGTCGTCGAAGCGGATCACGTTGAAGCGATCGTTCGGCTGCAGCCGTCCCAGCGCATAGAGCAGGCTGGCCTTGGCCTGGCGGATCGAGGTGCCGCCCATCGAGCCGGAATTGTCGATCACGAAGATGACGTCGCGCGGCTGCGGGCGCTGCGCCGTTGCAGCCACCGCCGGCGGCGTGACGAAGGCGAGCAGATAGTCGGCGTCGCCAACCTGCTCGTGAAACAGCCCGACCGACGGCATCGTCGCAGCGGCCGGCTTCCAGGTCAGCTCGAAGTCGCGGTCGGCCGGCACCACGCCCTCGGCCAGGGTGACGACTCGCGTCTTCGCATCGGGGCTGTCGATCGTCACCTGGTGATGGTGGCTCTTGACCTCGCCGAGCGCAAAGCCGGCCTGCAGCCGCACCGCGATCCTGGTTGGATTGACCGGATCATTCTTGGCCGGATCGAGCACCTCCGGGGAGATGCGTTTGCGGTCCGGTACCGGATCGTTCGCAGCGGCGCCCCAGCCGTTGCTATCAGGGCGCAAATCGACGCTCTGCACGATCGGCGCCGGATTGTAGCGCGGCGCGACGACCAGCGGCACCCGCAGCGAGAATTCGCCGGCCGCCTGCGCCACCGGCTGCTGATATTCGATCTGCACCAGCACGGTTTCGCCGGGGCCGATATTGGCGAGCGAGTTGGTGAAGATGTTCGGCCGCTCCTGCTCGGTCAGCGCCGCGGTCTTGCCGTCGCGCTTGGCCTGCTCGTAGATCACCTTGGCCTGTTCGCGCGGCTTGATGTCGCCGACCACGACGCGGTCGCCGACGATCATCTTCAGCGTGTCCACCGCGCTGTCCGGCGGCAGCGGATAGACATAGACCGCCTCCATCCATTGCGAACTCGTGTTCTTGAACAGTTGCGTCACGCGCGCCCGCGCCGTCGGCCCCGACACGACGATATCGACGTCGATGCCGAGCCGCGGCGCCTCGGCGTAACCGGCGTCGCTCTTGAACAGCAGCGCCCCGGAGCGGGCATCGCCCGGCCTGGTCAGCGGCGCCAGCGGCCCTTCGGCGGACCAGCCAGGGGTGACGCTGAGAAACAGCGCCGTGAAGCCGACCAGCAGCACGGCGGCGGCCTGCAGCAGCAGGAATAGCAGCATGGTCACGATCCACGACCGGACCGGATGGGTGCTGCTTCTGATATCGTGGTCCATCGTCTCGCTCATCATTGGCTCCGCAACGAACAATTTCGGCATGCCGACACTGAGCGCAGCCCGCCAGCGCCGCGAGCGGAATGGTCGGTCTTGTTCGGCCGCCGCCCGCCCGCGCATGTCCGGTGGTGGTCGAGAGCGCGGCTGATCTGTCCGGGTTTGTGCTGATTTGTCCGTCTGCTAGAAGAGGTGCGCACCACGCGGCAGGGGACAGGATGTCGATACCGGACAACAGCGAGCTTTCCGACGAACAGAGCCGGCAGGTCGCGGAGACCATCCGCGAGGAGATTGCGCGGCGCCGGATGTCGCGGCAGGCGCTGGCGGAGCAGGCCAAGCTGAGCCTCTCGACCCTGGAGAAGGCCCTCGGCGGCCGCCGCCCGTTCACGCTCGCTACCATCGTCCGGCTCGAGCAGGCGCTCGGCATGTCCCTGCGCAAGCCGCCGAGTGCACCTCTCGCCGCACCTGCCGCAAGCGGCGGCATTGCGCCCGACAGCCTCGGCTCCTATTCGCGGCGGGCTGTGGAGTGGATCGAGGGCACCTACGTCACCTTGCGGCCGTCATTCGGCGACAAGGACGCCGTCTATGCGTACCGCACCGACATCGTCTGGGACGATGCGGCGTCGTCGCTGGTGTTTCGCGAGGGCGCGCGGCTCGATGCGGCGTTCACGCAGTTCGGCGAGGTCGCCGTGCCCAACCAGTCCGGCTTCGTCTACCTCGTCACCAACCGCCACGGCCAGCACCGGCTGATCACGGTGTCGCGTCCCACCATTACCGGCGAGATGTACGGCATCATCACGACCTTGCTCGCCGGCCGCGGCTCGCTGCTGACACCGATCGCCGCGCCGATCGCGCTGCTGCCGCTGCGCAATGTCGATGAGCCGAGCTTCGGCCGGCTCGGCGCGGATGACCGGCACTACCCGCTGTATCGCGAGCACCTGCGCAAGACGGTCGAGGAGCCGTTCGCGCTGTTCGTGCAGGGCGTGCCGTGACGTGTTGGGCGCAAAACTCACCACCGTCATTGCGAGGAGCGAAGCGACGAAGCAATCCAGAGTCTCGCACTCAGCCTGGATTGCTTCGCTTCACTCGCAATGACGGAGCATGTTGGGGGGGGGCGGCATCGCCTCAACGCACCCCCGTCATCCCGGCGAACGCCGTGATCCATAACCATAGGGCGTGGGTTGAGGCAGGATAGTCATGAGCATCTCGCCCCTCATGTCTGCTGCGGCGTATAGGTCCCGGATCGGCGCCGCGGCGTGCTGGCGCACGTCACGGCTTGTCCGGGACGACGGGAGGGGAGATCGGATTCACATCTCAAACAGCGCGAACGTTGCGAGCAATTCGGGTCTCAGCAACGCTCGGAAATTGTGAAAGAGGGGCACAAAGATACAGTCTCGCGGCGGGTGACGCCCGAGCTATGCGACCGGTTCGTCCCTCCTGAAAGTGCAGAGGGCGCAGGGAATGCCGGGTGAAGGCCTCACCCATGGCCCGCCTGCGAAAAGAATGCAGGCGGCAGGTACC